>PFDV01000002.1 GCA_002772745.1 Candidatus Peregrinibacteria bacterium CG10_big_fil_rev_8_21_14_0_10_55_24
AACGAGGAGGGGCTCGTGGCTCACTGGACGTTCGATGGAGATTTACGTGATCGATCAACGAGCGGCAATACCTTTACGAATAATGGAGGAGCTGGATTCGTCACGGACGTTCCCGAAGTGAGAACGGCGCAAGAAGAGGTGGCAGACCTGTCCGGCGAAGCTCTCGCGGCGCTGGACGCGGTGTTCGCGGAGATTGGCAGTGCTCCGGAAGGACCGGGAGTTTCGTACATTCTGGAGAATCCGCTCGCCAATCCGCCGCCCGGCTTGTCCCCCCTAACCACCGAAGGGGCACAGGAGGAAGTTCCCATCCAGGAACCGGAGGCGGGAGTCGAGCAAACCTCCATCCCCTACTCGCGCTGCTCCGTGGAGGGGTTTGCAGGATCGGGGGGAACGGAGGTATTGCTGCGGTACGCTACGAATGAAGAGGCTGTGGGATTTAGGATTATGGTGGACGGGGAGGAGAAGCTGTACCAGGACCGCGGGAAGTTCGTGAGCACATCCGAAGGGTTCTTTACCGTGAACGTGCCCAGGGAGTACCTGGGAACGGAAGCGAAGAGCCCCACGAAGCAGTTCACGATTGAGATGGTGAGCACGGATGGCCGGGTGCTCGACATCGTTCGGCTCAATGGTGGCGGAGATGTCCTGAGCGCCCCTGAGGATTGGGAGCACCGGGAGGAGGGGCTTTGCGTGGATCGGCCCATCGAACCGAAGGTCTCCGTTGCAGAGATCCGGGGAACCGCAGTGCTCTTCGCGCTGCAGAACTCGCATGACGTGAGCCGGGTGATACTCGACGGCGACGGGCTTTTGAGCGGGAGAACGATTGAGCACGCAGGAGGCACGGAGCTCACGATGGGTACCGTGATCTTCCGCGCAGAGAACAAGCCCGGCATCTACTGCCTGCGATTGTTCGATGCGGATCGTCGGGAACTCTCCTCCGTCGCGCTCGTATGGAACGGAGAGACGTTGGTGCTTCAGGAGAAGACAGACCGATGGAGCGCAGAAGCAACCATGGAAACGGTACTCGCGCGGCAATCTGCATCGACGGCCTCGCTCACAGAGCAGGTGACGACCGCGCAGGCAGCACTGCAATTGAGCAAGGCACAGGCCGCGCTGGGGTACACCGCCGTGGAGGGGGACGCTATGCTCCAGACCAAGCAGACGGCCGAGCTCTACGAAGCATCGCAGTGGAGAGTGGAGTTTTCGGAAGTGTACAACCGCGTGCGTCAGCGTTACCCCACGGCGAGCGAGGAGACCGTAAAGGAGACGGCAGAGGGCATCTGGCAGCAGAACATGGGCAGTTACATCGAGGGGGTGGGGACCATCCTCCAGTCGGCCGTGGACGTCTACCGCTCTGCAGCGCAGGGGGGATCGCAGGAAGCAGCCATTGCCGCGCTCGATGCGGTGATCACCCGGTACGCGACGTCGCGGTACATCTGCGAGATGACGGCGGATACGGGGTTGAGGCTCCCAACGCGGGAGGAAGCGCTCTGCGAAGGTCTCACGCTCTTTGAGAGCGAAGAGGCGCTCAATACCTTCGCGTTCTACCAGAGCGAGGCTCTGCGCCTGCAGAGGATCGGAGAGTTGCGCGCGCAGGATCCTGCGTACCAGATCAATGTCTTAGGACAGGAAGGCATCGAGCATGATTCGACTCCTGCGGGAACAGCGGAGAACGGTTATCAAGGGAACGTGAGCGAGAGCGAGGCGCGCAGGCTTGCGCGCATTGCCAGGAAGACTGATGAAGTGCTTGCGCTCGCCACCAGCCGTCAGGCGCAGATGCTCATTGCTCTCAGGGAGACGCCCAATATCCAGCGCGACCGCTGGATCGCCAGCCTGGATGCCGATGCACTGGCCAGGGCGGCGGCGCAGGGAGCGGGGGCCATTGTCGCGCGGGAGGAGGATGACATGGGAGCCCCCACGGGAGGAGTCGCCACCGTGAGCGATCAGCTCTTGGCGCTCGCCGATATCGCACGGGGGTGGGATGCGGTGGTGGAGGGGGTGCGAGAGGGCGAACAGCTTACGTTTGGGGAGGAGCTTGCGCAGTACCTCGCCATGCATGCGACGAATCTTGTCCAAGGATTCCAAGGCATGTTAGAGGGCATCCAAGCACAGGCTACGGTGGAGAGCTATGTGAAGGTCGCGCAGGGCGTGTGGTCGGTGACGCAAGGAACTGCCGCTGATGCAGTGAGCGTCACGGAGCGTCTTGCCAACGGGGATCTGTCACCCGTAACCGGCCAGGGATCGACGCTCTCCTTCTCCACAAACTCAGAGGAACAGAATGATGCCATGGGAGACTACGCCCTGCGATCGCTCAAGCAGGTCATCCTGGGGAATTACAGCGACTCGGTCACGGCGGCAGGGACGGCCGGGCAAATCGCGTTGGGATTCACGGGAGTCGACCTCCCTGCGGATATTCGCGATATCATCTACGATATCACGCACTGGGAGTGGCGGTGGGGACACCTGGGACAAACGGCCCTCGACGGCGTCGCATTCCTGCCGGTGGTCGGCGCGCTCAAGTATGGAGATGAGGTGCATGTGCTCTTGAGGAGCGGCGAGAGTGAGGTCGTGAGGTTGGTGGGGAAAACCCAAGACGAAATCGGTGACGCACTCATCACAGGGTGGGAGAAGCAGGTAGGTCACGTACTTGAGAAACATATGGGACTTACAGATGCGGATCTGCTCAAGCGCCTGGAAAGTGATACGACGATCACCGCTGCAAGCACATTTACAGACGAGCGAACGGCATGGAATGTGATCATGCAAACACTGAACGAGAATGCCGATGAGATTGCTGAGTGGGAGAAGAGTGCACACGTTGGATCAACAAAACCATTTACATTTCACTCGACAGAAATTATTGGCAGAGGGATTGCACGTGGTGATGAACAGCTCAAAGAACTGACCAGCATTGAGGTTTGGCTCGTAAAGCTTGATAGTGGTGGCTATGCTATAAAGACTGCTTACCCCATCCAATGATATGGACAAATACTCGCGTGGATATGCGTTGGTGCCATTCAAGGAACATCCTGCCTTGGGTGGTCTAGGGGGGTGGCTCAATCCTGAGGTTAGAGACTTTGGTTCGGACGAAGAAAACATAAGGGAATACGTCCGCAGATTGCCCGAGGAAAGCGCAGACGCACTCGTCCAAGGGAAAGCATATCTCAAGCTCAGCCCCTTCCCATGGCAATACATTGTGACAAATTACAACCGCTACTTCCCCGATGAGGAATCTACAAAGCAGTGGTTTGCGAGCATATTGAAAATGATCGAGGAGGAAAAGGCGAAGGCATGAGTAAACCTGTGGATGGATATGGACGGGCTCTGCCAACAAACCACTTTGGCTCGTGACACGTTGTAAACACCCCATATTTACGATTGCTTCTCCGTCTTCTCGTTCCACCCTGCAATCGGCACTTCCACAAAGAACGTGGTGCCTTTGCCCGCTGCACTGGTAAACCAGACCTTGCCCCCTTGCGCCTCTGCGGCGCCCTTGGCGGCAAAGAGCCCCAGGCCATTACCCTCCGTATTGCGCACGTTGGTGGCGCGGAACAATTTGCCGAAAATCTTTTCCTGATCCTCTTTGGGGATACCGCAGCCCGTATCCTTGACCTCATAGCGGAGCGTGTGGTCCTTGACCGTTACATTGAGCTCCACCTTGCCGCCATCCGGCGTGTACTTTACGGCATTGGAGAGCAGGTTTTCCAAAGTCATGCGCATCAGACGTTTGTCGAGTGAAGCCACGGGGAGCGACTTGGGGATCGCTTTGATAAACTGCTGCTTTTTGAGTTTCGCCTTTGGCTCGATCACCGCCAGCACATCGGTAAAGAATTCGCCGAGGTCCAATTCCCCGCGGTCCACCTTCATGCGACCAAGCTGGATACGTGAAACATCCAATATCATGCCAATCAGGTCCACCAGATCTGCCGTTACCCCCTGTACGGTCTTGAGCTCTTTCTTCTGGTTTTCTGTTAATTCTCCCGCATCTCCATCAAGGAGCATCTCTATGTACCACTTCACAGAAGTTGCAGGCGTGGCAAGCTGATGACTTACGATACTGATAAGTTCGTCTTTCTGGCGGTCGAGTTCTTTGAGGAGATCAACGCGTGATCCCCACATTTTAACGAGAGATACGGTTAGAACCGTGAGGATAAGTAATAGGAATGCAATTAGAAGTAGAAATGGAATTGCTGTTGCACGAATCCTCTGGATGTACTCCGTAACATCAACATCAATACCTAAAATTGCTGCCGTTTCACCTTTTTTGTCTTTTATAGGTGCATACGCTGCCAAAATCAGTCCCCATTGATCCGGAATGAGCTCATCATCGACTGATGGATGTTTTCCTGCTTGCTCTACAAGAATAGGGTAATCAGCCGCATCATACTCATCACCCGGAATTACCAATGCATCGTCATCATTCAAAACTCCGTCACCGTTGAGATCAATCTCGGCATAGGGATCCATTGAGTCGGCATCTGCAACGAATTTGAATATGTTTTTGTTTTCAGTCGCCCTAAGTATATAAGCATATTTAATATCCTCATTGGCATTCCGAATATCGATTAGTTGGTTCGTAACACGAATAAATGGGATGGTATCCACATCCGATTCATCCCAGATATCTTGAATATCCGATGTGTCAAACTGCAGCGTAGCAGTAGCAACAATTGATATGAGTCTTTGTTTAAGGCGTTCCTCCAATAAGGTCTCAGTATTTTTGTATACAAAAAACGCAGATACTGAGGTAAGTACAGCACAAAGAAGCAATAGAGCGTAGCTCGTCATAGCCCCTGTGCGGCCAGTATCAAACTTTTCCTTTCCCATCTAAGCATTATGTCATACATAGACAATGAAAACAACATGGTTGATTTTGATAAAAATTCAAATAACATTGACTAGTTATGAAACATTTCATCCCTTTGAAGTTCAAAGTAGTAGATGGGACTGCCCTTGGCAGGGCATGTATAGCAACACAAAATATCGTCGAGGGTGAGATTATTTGTAAAATGCACGGCGTTGAGATCACCTATAAACAATTTAGTGAAAAATTTGGAAACAACTGCGATGACTTACTTCAAATCGACACTGAAACCTATATCGAACTCTCTGAACCCTATATTTTCTTCAATCATTCTTGCGCCCCGAACGCTGGAATGCGAAATCGAGGAGTGCTTTTTGCGTTGCGTGCAATCAATCCAGGAGAAGAAATAACTGTCGATTACTCTTCTACTGCTGATGACCTGAATTGGCAAATGTCATGCAAATGCGGAAGTCCTAATTGTAGAAAACTTATTGGAGATTTCCAAAGCCTTCCACATGAAATGCAGGAATTTTATAGAGAAAAAGGAGCTTTGATGGATTATTTGTTAAAAATGTATTATTAGCCCTTGCTAATTGGATTGCTTTTTGAATGCGGATTTTATGAAAGGAATCTTAAAACAAACGAAAAGACGCCAGAAGGACTTCATTCTCCGGCTGACTCCGAGGTTTTTGCGGAGGAATCTAAACAATAATTCTTCCCAACCAACGAGAAGCACCAAAAACACTGATAAAAACCAAAAATACGGCATAAATTTTTGCTGAACATAAGCATAGAAATCATCAATTTCCATATCTATGGCCAATATGGCCACTGATCTTCCTAAATCGTCGTGTATGGGTGCAGTCGCCGTCAAAAATGTACCCCATTGATCTGTACTCAGACCATCCACCAGTGGGTACAGTAGGCCTTCATTTGAATATTTTCGACCCTCGGAAAAATACCTTACCCCTGGTGATATTCCCTCGTCTTGCTCATCTATAATGCTGTCTTGATTATAATCAATATCAGAAAAGGGGATGTTGAAATTGGAATCTGCATCCGCCACCCACTCCCAGATGTCTTTCTCTTCTGTCGGTCGCAAAATGTAAGCCCACATTATATTTTCGTTCTGGGCTTTTACCTCATTCAACTTCCTAAACACCCTCTGATACTCTTCCGTCTTCATATCCTTTGCCATATGCAGTGCATCCAGATCTTCTGCATCAATTTCCGGCGCTGCAGTCGCCGCAATGGCCATTAACCTTTGGCCAATCTCCTCCTGCATCAGGCCTAGCGTATAGCGATACATTCCATAGGTGACCCCCAGAGCAACCAGGGCGCAAGAGCCGATCACTGTGAGCACCTTCCGTGATCGCAAACACCTAAGAAGCCAAAAGAAAAGTGGCCGATTGAAGGCTGCAAGACGGATGAGGACAAAGAGGAAGAAGAACCCAAAGAAGTAATATGCCACCTTGAAGGATTGCCTCGTAAGATCGCGTACCTCTTGTGTATCAACATCAACAAACAGGGCAGCAACTGTATTTCCTTCGGTATCGAAAATTGGAGCTGAAGCGTCGCAATACTCTCCCCACTCGTCCTTAAGGAATTCGGCTGTCGGTTTTTGCAATCTCTCCTTAAGAAGAGGATCGGCATGAGGATATTTCTGGCCGGGCATCGTGAGTTGTTCAAACTCCTCAATGATTCCATCGTCGTTGAGATCCTCATCAGGCGTGCCGTAATCCGCATCGGCAACGACTTCCCATGATGGATTTTCCATGCCTGTTGGGCGGTCTATGTACACAAACAGAATGTTTTCGTTCCTCTGTTTGATAAGCCGCAGATGTTCCACGAGCTTCATGAATTCCGGTTTCTCTACATCCTCTACTGTATGTAGCTGATCTATATCCTCGGTATCAAACTCCATCGCTGCAGTCGCTGCGATTGCCATTGCTCGTTCCATGACTCGTTTCTGATTCAAATTGTAATTGTGCCGATACAGCCCAAATGTAATACTCGCCGCCAACATGGCGCACACAAAGAAGAGCGCGATACTCTTCCTGCTCACAAAGAACTCCCTCAATGACGAGAGAGTTCTGGTATCAAAGGAAATGGACGGCTGCTTGGGCTCAGGAACCGGGCTTTCCTGCTCATCTCTCTCTGTTGCCTGCCTCCACAGAAGCTCAAAAACATTGCGTTCGGTCTGCGCCATTTCGGGGTAGTGGAGCAGGCAGGCACGTTGCTCATGGTGGTTGAAGCACGCGATCGCGCGGTCGGTGATCACCTTCTCAAAATCCACGGGGAAGTCTTCTTTGGGGAGAATCTCTGTCTCACGGTACTCAAAGGCATCGCGGTGTTGGTAGCGGCGACTGAGCGGGGTATCGGGAGCCAGCACGCGCGAGAAGATTCCAAGACGATGGCGGGAGCGGAAGTGCTGCACGCGAAAGGCGCGCAGAGGATCTTCCTCTTCCCTGTATTCGACCGGCACGTAAAAAAGGAGCTCCTTTTCGGCGAGAGTCAGAAGTTTTGTGTACGCCCTTTTAATCCCCTCTTCCCCATCGAAGTGTTCCATCTCCGGACGCGCTTGCTCCCGCTTGACCGAGGAAAGGAAGGATTCAAAGTCGCGCTGCTGGCGCGTGAGGTGCGTGTGCTTGCGTTCCATGTCCTTCTCCACCCACGTGCTGATACCTGCGAGGGAGTTCACCGTAAACCTCGGACTTCCGTTGATGATTTCGCGGTGCAGAACGCCTCGCCTGAGGAGCTTCTTGGCCGCCTGATCGAGCACTCCCGTGGATTTGCCGGTCTTGGCGGCAAGTTCACGGAGCGTCAGTGCCTCACCATCGAAGAGCTTTTGGAGTACCAGGAGTTCGGTTGCAGAAAACCCGCTGTCTTTAAGGTACTGCTCGATACTGGCGGGGAGACCGGTCATAGGGATCGAACAGAGGAACTGCCACCGGCATGGGTCGCCGGAATGACGGAGCATGCCTTAGAAAAGCCATTCCTTGAATGGAGGCAAGTCATTGCAAACCCGTACTCTACACTATTTTTATACAATGTAAAGAGTACTTTGGCAAGGGGGTGTCCACCATGCGTAACGACCTCACCCCTGCCTATCTCCCCTGCGGCCATGGAGAAGGGAAAGTACTTGTATGTGTTTTTGTGTTCCAACCTCACCCCTGCCTGCCGGCAGGCAGGCCTCACCCCTCTCCTCTGCGAAGGAGAGGGGAAATGTTTGTGTATGTTGTTTTGTAAATAGAGGAGACAACAAACAGAACAGTACACCTACAACTCCCCTCTCCTGCGACGAGGAGTGCGGGCCGGGGGTGAGGTCCACCCCCCCGTTCCACAGGCTCATGGAACGTGTTTAGGGACTTTGTGGAGAGGAAAACACATCTTCTCTTGCATTTGTGTACTTGACCGTTTCTCTGCGCATCCACTTGTTGCTGTAACGTACGCAAGCCGTGAGATTTCAGCCTTACGGCGTTTCGCTGACCTTTCAAATCACTGGAGAAAGACTTATGAAAACGATTGTCTCCCGAACGTTTGACGACGCCTTCTTTGCGATGAAGACTGACTCCAAGGACATGCTCTTCCTCGAAGGAGGTTCCTGTCGCATTGCTCAGCAACTCATGACCGACCCGGGCTATGTACCTCTTCGAGAAGACTTCCCGGAGTACGACCCCAGTTGTTGGCCAGACATCGTAGCTGACTGCTCGTGCTTGCGAGATGAGATTGTGCAATTTCTCGCCGGAAATAGTCCTCCCGCTCAAGTTCGAGACGATGCCAGCTCCATTAAGCAAGCCGAGGATATATCCCTCGTAAGACTCAAAACATACGCAAGAGCGAATTGGCAACTTACCAGTGCAGACATCGAACTGACGCATTTGTGCAATTGTCGCTGTAGGTTTTGCTACCTCGCATCGTACGAGAATCACGGTTTACAACTTGAGGAGCTGCAACGAATTGGATCAGCACTACGAAATGCTGGTGTGATTTTTACGTCACTGACGGGCGGCGAGCTCTTTTTGCGGCCTGACGCGATGGATGTCCTGCAGTTGTTTGCGGATTTGAACTTCATGCTCGATATCAAATCCAACGGTACGCTGCTGGACTCTGCGAAAATAGCGACGCTGGCACAACTGCCCATCTTCGACATGCAGATATCAATCTACGACATCGCTGAGGGATTCTCTGCAACTACACAGAGGCTGTATCCCTTCACTCGTGTGGAAGACAGTATTAAGCAGCTTGTCTCGTGCCAGGTGCCACTGACTCTCTCCGTCACCGTCGGCAAGCACAACGTGGACCGATTGGACGAAATCCACGACGCGCTCAAACGCATCGCTGACATCGCCATTTTTTACTCGCCGTACATCACGCCACGACGTTCCGGCACGGATGATGGGATTGCGCTTCGGCTTTCTGCAAAGGAAATGCAGGAGAAGCTTCTTCCGTTTCTACAACGAACAGGCAGCTTCTCCAAGCTGGAACCGTACCGCGACTGTATAACCTGCATACATCCCTGTACTGCAGGCATCACACAGGTTGCCATGGATCCGCTGGGGAACCTGTACCCTTGTCTGGACCTCCCCATCAATATCGGCAACGTAAGGCATGGCGATGTCCACACGCTTCTCTCTGCCGAGACACGGCGGAAAATCATGAGCAGGTTCCGGATGGCAGATATGGCTCAATGCCTTGACTGCAGAGTCCGAGAGTACTGCGACAGCTGTGTTGGCATCGCACTATTGGAGAACGGCACTCACACTCGGCCGGCTAGACACAAGTGTGATGTCGTTCATTTCTTCACGTTGAATGACCCTAACCCGAAAGGAGGCTTCGCATGAAGTCTTTCTCCAGGACCCGTGTCACGCGGAACGCGGCACGCGTCTACGAGTGCAACGGTAAGCACTCGAAGAACGCCTGCCGGTAGACTGACAGCAGCTCCGTTGCTGTCATGACAAATCTGCTCTGATCCATGTGCTGGCACATAAACTCTAGCCGGCCTTAGGTGCGGCACATGCACGCAGAGTAAGGAGCGAGGTCCCCGTGGCCTCGCTCCGTTTATTTGCGCTACAGTATTCTTAGCTGTGCAATTCGCCTTCCTCAGTAAACAACGGCGTCAACATGCGTTTGAAACAATGGCAATCTGCAAACGACTTGTAGGGATGATCTGGGATATGGACAAGCGCCTGCTTACAGCCGCTGCAGCGAGCGCACTTGTACCAAGCATCATCCCCTTTGTGAATGCTTACATCTATAAACTGGTTATTGATGCGATCATCGCCGGGCTTGAGAATCCTGTTACGATTGATGTGCAGCATTTCGTCATGCTGCTCATTGCACGTGTAATAACGTACTTTGTGCAGGACGCCGCGTTCAGTACACAGGGCTACGTGGAACGGTTGCTGTGGACTAAGTTTCCAATTCACTTGAACAAAATGCTCTTCGGCCACATAGCGAAACTGGACATCGAGAACTTCGAAGATCCGGCATTTCGCGATCGGCTGGAGAAAGTGCGGGATTCATGGTACCGACCGCAGAATCTCATTACGGGCATACTCTTCGCGCTCCAAAGTCTTGTGCAATTCGTTATCGCTTTCGTTGCGATGCTCACGCTGAATTGGATGCTCGTACTGCCCATTGCGCTGATCGCCATTCCTGAATTTCTCTACCGGCTCTACGAATCACAATCCGCCTGGTCGATATGGGACTGGCACAGCCCGCGCAAGAAGCGGTATTCCTATTTATCACATCTGCTCCAAGACGCACAGAGTATCAAAGAAATGCGTATTTTCCAGCTTGCCCCGCTTTTTGTGCGGGAAGCGACTGCTGTTCAGGAAGAGTTTTTCCAGGATAACAAGAGTCTTTCGATGCGCGCCTACCTATTCCGCCTCGTGTTCAACGCTCTTTCGACCATCGTCTTCGTCGGCATAGAAGTCTACGTCATCGTGCTCGCCTTCGCACGAAGGGTTACGGTCGGCGACATTAGCTTCTACACGCAGGTTGTGAGCAACTTCCAGAACGGCTTAGGCGGGTTGCTTCGCAATATGAACGACGTGTTCGAGGCAAGCTTGTACGTAAAGAGCTTCTTCGAAATTCTTGATACCCCGGTGGTCATGCATGCGGCAAAGGGGACAACCGTGCTCAATTTATCGCAGCCGCCATCCATTTCCTTTGATCATGTATCGTTCCGGTACCCGGGAACGGACCATGACGTTCTGAGTGATTTCTGCCTGGATATCGCTCCCCGAGAGAAAATCGCGTTCGTCGGGGAGAACGGCGCAGGCAAGACCACGATTATCAAGTTGCTCGCACGGTTCTATGATCCGACGCGGGGCCGTATTCTCATGAATGGCACAGATCTTCGCGAGTTGGAACTCGATAGTTGGCACAAGCAACTGGCTATTCTCTTCCAGGATTTCAACCGCTATGAGGATACCGCGAAGCAGAACATCTACTTCGGCAATGTGTTGCAGAATTTGGATATGGAGGATATTAAGAGAGCGGCAACCGATGCAGGTGCGAAGGCAGTGATTGATATTCTGGAGAAAGGATACGATCAGATGCTCGGGCGCATGTTCGAGTCCGGCGCGGAGCTCTCCGCGGGCCAATGGCAGAAAATTGCACTTGCACGAGCGTATTTCCGCAATGCGCCTGTGCTCATTCTCGATGAGCCGACTGCGGCAATCGACGCGAAAGCAGAAGCGGAGATTTTCCGGCGCGTCGAAGAACTGAGTAAAGACAAAACTGTCGTATTGATCTCACACCGTTTCTCTACAGTGCGGATGGCAGATCGCATTGTCGTTATCAACGATGGCAGACTCTTCGAACAGGGATCGCATGAAGAATTGATGCGGAAGAACGGTGTGTACGCAGAGCTCTTCAGCCTGCAGGCAAAAGGGTATCAATAGCATGAACTATTTGCCTCTCCCCTGCGGCACTTGGGAGGAGAATACTGTGGTTGTTGTGTGCGCTTTCCAACCTCACCCCAAACACCTCTCCTGCGACGAGGAGTGCGGGCCGGGGGTGAGGTCCACCCCCCCCGTTCCACAGGCTCATGGAACTTCTTTTTTGGCTTTTGTAAGCCAAGGGTAGAAACATGGAACGATGGGATCAGGAAAGGCTCCTCCCTCTGAGGAAGAGGAAGAGGTGTACTGGGGATGTACGTTTCCCCCCAACGAGCTCATGGAGAAAAGACGATCCACAGAACGCAGCTTGCGTACCCGCACATTCGAACCCCGGCGCATGATGGCATCAGACGTGTCCAGCGAAGCTTTAGCGGCGGTGGATGCGGCAATCAACGAATTGAGCGGGGATGCGGTCGTGAGCGCAGAGGATACCATTCAGGATTCCATCGCCGATCAGATTGCCGGGGCAATCCATCTGGAACGCACGGGAGGAGAGTACCTCTCCCTTGCGGACAGCGCGCAGCAGGGGCTCGATCTCTCCGGAGACTT
>PFDV01000006.1:0-30996 GCA_002772745.1 Candidatus Peregrinibacteria bacterium CG10_big_fil_rev_8_21_14_0_10_55_24
GGCCTGCATCAGGAAGAGCATCGGGAGGTGTAGCATCTACGGGGCCTGCATCAGGAAGAGCATCGGGAGGTGTAGCATCTACGGGGCCTGCATCAGGAGCACTGACTTCCCCCTCCTCCTCCACCTCCGGCATCGGTATCGCCTCTGCTTCCGGTGCAACCTCCGCTTCCGGCATCACCGGCGGCGCAATGTCCGCGGAGATAGGAGGGCCGGAGCGATCAGGGCGCGGATTTTTGGGGACCACTTCGTAGTTGCCCGCCGGCAGACGGAAGGTCTTTGCGTCGGGGCGTTTGACGTACATGTACCCTTGCGGCGGATCAATCGTGTAACGCGGGGCACGGTAGCCTTCGGGCGCACGCGCGAGCTCCCACCCTTGGGGCTCTCGCACGTAGGTCCAGCCTTCCGGAACATGCATCGGCACGGTGTTGGGCTCCAGAGGAACAGGCGTGTAATCGGGGGGAACCGCAATCGGAGCGCTCCCCTTTTCAAAGATCACCGGCACCAATCCTTCTCCCTTGCTGGGGAGAAGTGTTTTCCCCTCTTCCACCCACACGGGGATATGCCCCGGCCTGGTGGGCATCTGGAGCTTGCCGTCTTTCTCATTTATTTTTGCCCCTCGTGCGGCTTCGGGAACGGTCTCCTTGGGCACCCATACCGTATCGGTGCCCTCGAATGCGTATCCGTTGGGGAGATTTGGACCCACGTTCGTCGTGGGAACCATGAGCGCCTTCATCCTGTCATCGAGTGTGTAGAAGTGTCCGCCGACCTCGCCCAGGGAAACAACGACGTGCCGACCAATGATGTCCGTTGGTTGCGGCATGTTCTCCATGCCTGTAAGGAGCGATCGCGGCACTGCATAGATCACCTTGTCGCCGACTTCGCCCACCCAGGTACCGTCGGGCTGGCGCGCACCGAGCTTGTCTTTGGGGAACGCGATGAGTCCGCTCGCTCCTTTATGACGCGGGTACGGGGGCGTAGAGCCCATGGCGCTCAAGGGGATATCCACATGGTTGGGGATCTTGGACGCACTCTTATAAGGAGAAACGAACTTCGCCGGCAGCCATTCCTTGGGCACGTGAGCAACGTTGCCCGTGCGCTTGAGGTTGGGGCCACCGACCGCCGCCTCGGGAAGGAGACGGAGTCCCGCGACGCGCATGGTGTCCTTGCGCCGCTCGACGAGCGCGTATCCCGGAGGAATGTCGTACCCCGGGTACGAAGTGAGGAACACGGGATCGAGTTCGCGTGAGGAGTAGCCGCGTGGAAGCGGGACCAAGGAGAATCCTTCGGGAACCTTCGCGAGCATGTAGCCATCCGGCACGGGAGGCAGGCTCTCGTTTGGACGCTCTGTTTGTTCTAATCCCCCGACACTCGCAAGGAATGCGGCAAGCGACATGGACTCACCTGCATCGATCGCGTGCTGCCACGCATCGGCCACCACCTGCCGGTACAGGCTCTTTGCCTGCGGATTATTGATTTGGTCGTAATGATTGAGGAACGCGAAGGGGTCAGAGCGATCCACGGAACCTGTCAGACGTTGGAGCGCGGGTTCCACAACCCGCACGTGACTCTGCTGGTACTCCAGCGCACGCGGGCACTTATGGAGTCCGTAGAGGTAGAAGACGTGGGAGAGCGGTCCGCCCCACTTTTCGCTGCCCACTCCCCTGCCATCAATGCGGCGGATGATCTTCTCAGCCAGATCCTTATCGGGGATGCGCCGTGCGATGAATGCGCGCATCTCCTTGGTCACCGTGATCACTCCGCTCTTTTCGCTCTCTTTGAGCGTGAATCCCGCCGCGACCATAGAGAGCGGCATCTCCCCCAGGATCGCCACCGGACCGAAGTCCTCCTGACCATCCTCGGCCAAACGCTCTGCAAAACGCATGGAAAGATCGCGGTTGCCTTTCCCCTGGGTAGCGGCCTCAGCACCGCCCTTGCGGGTCCAGGACCACATGTCCGATCCTATTTCCGAGACACCCTTGCCCCCCGTTAACCCATGAAGCAATTTGTCACCACCCAAGGCATAGGCGCCTAAGCCCAAGCCGAGGAGAGCGCCAGCGCGGTACACCCACCCGCTCGCTTTGTCTTTTCCATCACCTCCCCACAACGCCATGCGTCCGAGCTTGCTCACGACCTTCCATCCCACATAGAGACCGGCTGCGCCAAAGAGAATTTTCTGCCAGCCATTGAGTTTACCCCATCCTTCCTTGAACTTGCCGATGACACTATCGGAGAAAAACTCCGGGGTGGCTGCAGTTTGTGCCGGAGCCTCCTTACCAGCCTGCGCAATCGCGGGCGATTGCTGCTCGAGTTCAGAGCGATACTTGGCCAGGCTCTGCTTCACTTGGCCCTGCATTTGGGTACGTTCCTCTTCGCGACTGCGGTAGAGGCGGGCAAGCTCGCCGAGGTGTTCCAGATCGACAGCCCCGGTGACAAAGGCTCCGCGCAGAGTGGATTCAGGCAGAGCAAGAGCTACGCGCCAGAGCTCGGTATTGGTGTACTCGGGGAGCGCGTTCACCGCATCGCATGCGTCACGATTGGTCGAAAGCAGATTCAGGAACTCGCTGTACGCACGGTGCGTGAGCTTGCCCTGCGTAATGTAGCGGTGGTACGCGCTCTGGCGCACCACGTCCCACTGCTTGTCACCGAGCTCGCTGTGATTCCACTGATGGCGTTTTGCATTGAAATCATCACGCGTGCGGGCACTCCCCCGCTGCGCGCGGCGCAGCGTGACGAGTAAGCGCGCACCCTTCGATGCCGTCTTGAGATCTTCTTCGGTCTTTACCGCCTTGAGTGAACGGTACGCCTGCGTGAGTTCCGCATCCCTGAGAAGCTCATCACCATCGCGACCGAAGTGCTCCTCGACAAAGAGACGGAGTAAGTCGGCCCGTTCCTTGGGCGAGAGCACCGACCACAGCGAGAGAACAATCTCACCGGACTCTGTCGGCACAGATGGGGCATCAAAGTTGAACTGAAATACCGAGAGCCATGCATCCTCGTCGAGGAGCTGCCTGTACGCAGCCTCGGGAGTTTTTTCCTTGCCGCGGAAGCGTTCCAGCCACCCGGGCTCTTTGGCCTTGGTCTCCATCTTCTCCATGACCAAGCGATCGAAGGCGGACCCTGTAGAGAGCACCATCTGGCGACGCTCAACTTCGTGGTCGATCTCCATGGAAACCCCGGGAACCGCACCTCCCTGCTTCCTGCAGAGACGCCGTTCTCCTGCGAAGTCATGCGTGTTCCAGGCCGAGAATGATTCTGAGGAATGCATGGAGTTTCGCTCTATTGGAAGAGAATCGATGGATTGACAATGTCGCCGACATATCCGAGAGTGCCGCTAATGGCACGGCGCGTTCGGCTGATGATTGAATGTGGAGTGGGTTTCTGCTCTTTGTCAGGAGATGCTTCTCCTCCTTCGGATACCGCTTGCCCTTCTGCTTCTCCAGCAGACTCGGCAGAGGCTGCCGAGGGCATCTCGCCTGCTTCCATGCGCTTGCGCACTTCGGCACCGACTTCCGTGAGTTGCGCTTCGGTGAGTTCGCGGTTCTGCGGATCGCGCAGGTGTTCCTTGACGAGATCTGCAAGGAGCACATCGGCGGGCAGGGGTTTTCCCGGCCGCGCGTAGCGCGCGTGCTGGAGGAGAAGATCTCCTCTGCGGCGGCGCGCGGGATCACTGATCCATGTTCCCAACGTCGCCGCAGTATCCTTGCGCTTGGGGCCGAAGGCGAGAGCGATGGCGCTGAGTTTTTGGGGAACGGTCTTTGGGCCAAAGGTATCGATGTCGCTGTCCGTAAATTTCACGGCCTTCTTCACGCCGAGCGCGCCCACCAACCCTTCGATTTTCTGCAATTCACTCCTGAGCTTAGAGCGCTTTTCCTGCAGATCAGTGAGTGTCTTCGTTGCTTCTGCACGCTCCTTGCGCAATTCCGGCAATTCGGAACTGAGAGCGCGGGCCTTTGCGGCATCCGCGTTGCGCAGTGCATCCAACTCCCTCTGCGCTTTGCCTTGGCCTGCTTCCGCTTCCGCACGACGCGCGCCAATGCCGTGGAGATCCTTCTGTTCCAACAGACTGTCGTGAACTTTGCGAATTTCCATAACCGTCTGCAACGCGCGCTTCTGCCCTTCGTCCATCAGATTGTCGAAGATCCAGCGCAAGTTTGCGTCGTTGGCGACATGCTCAAAGTAGTGGATGAGCTTGAGCGCCTCGGGAGAGTTGGGGTTGCGTACGAGCTCTGTAAACGCAGGCATGGTGACCTTCTTCTTCCCCAGCATCACGACCATGCGGTGCTTGGCGGGGTTCTTGATGGGTGCCAGGAGCTGCCCGATCGGCGCACGCGTATCGAGAATGCGGTCGACGATTTGTTCGCGGAACGCCGGTGCTTCCTTGCTGCTCTTGAGTTTCTTTCTAACCTCCGCCTCCGGCATGCTCATGAGCAGTGCGATTTTGGCATGGGTATCTTTCGCCATGTGCTGCACGGTAGCTTCCACCACTTCGCGCTGCTGCGAAGAGCTCTCCGGCGAGGAAACCGGAGTCATTTCGGATGCGTTACTCGCCATGCCCTCTCCGGCTTCAGCCGGGGCGTCATCCCCCTTCGCAATTTTGGCATCGTCTTTCTGTTTGTCTTCTCTTGGAGGCATCAAAGTATTGTAGCAGATTTCCCTCCCCGTGTGTAGGGGTTTTGACATGAGTCCTGGGGCTTTGAGGGAAGGCAAAATTTGCACAAGAAATCTGAAAGCAGTTGGCATGAGAGAGGTCTTCCTTCCCCGACGGTGGAGGAGTGAGGAGAGGGGATGTGGAGTATCATGAACATCATCATGCTTTCTCTGTGTAGAGAAAAGGCTCTTCATCGAGATTGATGCAGACACCCACAGCGAACCAGGAGTGGAAAAACGTGATATGGAGAGAGAGCAATACTTTCGTAAGCTGGGCTTCGATATTCTTCGCTTCAGTAACGCAAAAGCTGTTCACGAGCTCAACAGCATTATTGAAGGCATTGAGCTGGCACTCGACGGTTCTTCTCACTGAGATTGACCCCCTCTCCTCACATCCCCTCCCGCTGGGAGGGGAAGCTCTGCTCTGGGCACGGTAGTGCTGATCCGTCTCCTGACGCGGTTGCGCCTCACTCCTACAATCCCAAAAGTTCCCGCGCTCAGGAAGCCACCGAGGAGAATACCCAACTCAACAATACTGATGCTCTCTGCGGACACATTCTGGAGAGATGTCGCTGGAGCAGAAACTGTTTGCATCGCGAGTTCTTGAACAAATCCCGATGTCGCTTCCATGGCAGAATCATTGGGATCCTCTGCGGCAATTACGCTGCGGTAACGGACGGGCAAAAACCCCTTCGACGACGTACCCTTCGTAGACTTGCTCCTTGCCTCAGATGCAACTGCGGCCTGTGACGATGACGATGTAGCACTCACAACGCTGGGGCAACTCTGCGCTGCAAGCGGGGTTGGATTGGAAGTCAGACACCACTGTTTGGTATCAGCATCGTATGCGTAGGACCAGTCCGATTTCACCTTGGGAAACGCAACAAATGAACGCGTGTTGCCTTCCGGATCAAGCAGCCACACCTCATCTCCGCTATTGTTGAGTGCAATGCGCGTCTGTTCCCGGGTGAGGATCGCAAAATTTCGGGCGGGCACGATTATGTCTTCTCCGAGAACACGGGGTTTGCTCCCGCCCTCACGCAGGTCATCGAGGATCCATCCGCACAAATGCGCATCGTGTTCGCCCGCGTTGAAGAGTTCGATCCATTCCTCGTCCTCGCTGGGACTGGGGAAGACCTCGGTGATACTCACTCCCGTTCCCGCCCACGGCTCGCACTCTGCACCCGACTCCGCCCTTTCGGTGGCTACGCCAAGCAACGCTCCTGAACCTCCTTGACCTTCCTGACCCGACTCCGCTGACACTCCGCCGGGCAAGCCTTCCAAACCTTCCTGACTTGCTTCACCTTTCACCACCATCCGCATCGTCCTCTCCTCCAACCGACCGCAGAGCGTGAGTACGTCCAAGCGCAGCGTGAATTCGTCGGGTAACTCATACGTGTACGCGGGCGGATTGCACTTGTCACTCCCTCCCCCGTCACCGTAGTCCCACCGGCACTGCGCATCGCTGAGCGACCCGCCGCGCAGTTCGGTGTCGACGTTGATCGTGTGGGGCACTTCACCCTGCGTGTACCCCGACTGGAGGAGAATGTGCGCATCGGGAAGACGACTCGTGTTAGGGCTGGCCTCACTGGGAATACAGAATGCCGTGAGCGTATCCGGCGCATCGGGGTCGCGACCGTAGCTCACCTCCTCACCCGTGAGCGGATATGACAGCGCATCGATGACCGTACCGCTGCAGAGGAGTTCGACGGTCGCTCCGTTGTTGGGGAGCGTGAGTGCGGTCTGCGTTTTCCTCAGCGACATGTATGCACCTGGCCTGAGGAGCACGGGAGTATCGATGGCGTACGCAATCTTCCCCACGCGTACGCCCCACCCTTGCATGAGCACGGTTTCCGTTCCCGCGTTCGTGAGTTCAATCCACTCTTGGTCGTCTTTGCCACTGGGATCAGCGAGCACTTCGCCGATGCGCACACCACTCTCACATTGCACAGGATCGTCATCGTCATCGTCGTCCCCCGCAGGAGCGTTTCCGTTCGCAGTCCCCGGCGTACCGCGCATCGGCGCTCCGGGATCGAACCCGGCGGAGAGCGTAGCTGTACGCCAATTCTTGGGATCGGTTCCCAGTCCCAAAAGATCGATGCGCTCCATGCTCGCACGCGTGCCCGTACCAGTCGCATTCTCTCCGGCAAAGGGAGCTCCCGAGCCATCGTCGACTCTGTCCACAGTGACACCGCTCGCCGTGAGGAGTGTAAGGGAGAGCTGCGTGTTGGGGAGGCTCACCGCGGTGGTGACAAGATCCGGATCGCGGGCCAGGCGTGATTCGTCTGCAGCGTAGTTGCTCACTAAAAAGTATGCACCGGCTTCGATGAACGTGTCCTCAGGCAACTCGATCATCACTGCGTCTTCCCCGTTCTTGCGCACAGTGATTTTCCATCCGCTCACGTCCACAGATTCATTGGTCGCATTGACGAGCTCCAGCCACTCATCGGCGGTGCTCAGGTCGCTGCCCGCCCAGTGCACCTCGCTGATGACAACTTGTGCATGCGCTCTTCCCCGCAGAGAGAAGAACGCGCAACATGCAACGCAGATGAGGAGCATACGGGGTGCAAAAACTCGATACATAGAGCCAAAGAAAGGACTCATTGAACCATGCCGTATGTCCCGCATCGTCCGCCCGCCCCGTACTTTGAAGCGATGACAAGAACTTTTTTGCTTGATGAAGCCATCAGCGCCGTTCCACGGAGACATGGAACGTCACCGCGCGATAGAAGCACCGAAAGCGTCAATGCCACTTTTGAGCTAAAAATCGTGAAGATCCCTAGAGAAAGCCATTCTTTGCCCATTCACACCGACGCATTCCTCCCCTATACTGTGTACGGATTCTTCCGACACTCTCTCTTTACGCTTCTCAGAATCTTCCTACGTCTCTTTCCCCTTACCTTCCCCTGATATCCCCCCGGACCCTTGCCGAGCACTTGCGTTTCCGCGTGCTTTGCGTGTCCTGATCTGTACATGAGAGAGCGGCAGAAGAACCCCATTTCTTATACGACTTCTGCCCCAATGATCTATGGAATATTACTTCATCGTCTTCCTCGCACTTCTTGCGGGGACGCTTTTAGGACTTCTTGCCGGATGGTTCTGGTTCTCGCAAGGCAAACGCATTTCTGCGCGTCTCCAAGCGGAAATCACGCAACGCCAGCGTGAACTTGAAAAGATCGAGAACAAGATTGCCGAAACCGAGGGCCGCGCCAAAGCGGCTGAAGTCGAGGCCCGTGCTTCCGCGCGTGAAATTCTCTCCGAGGCCAAACTGAAAGCCAGCGAGATGGAGGCGAAATTGGAGAAGGAAACCGGCCGCCTGGAAGAGAAGGAAAAAGTTCTCGACGAGAAAACCCGGTCAATCGAAACTCAGCGGCAGCAACTAGCAAAGGAGCAACAGGAAGTTTCTGCACTCAAGCAGGAACTCTCCGACGCGAGCGCGCAGCACAGAATCGCTTTGGAAAAAGTTGCGCGTCTCTCGGAGGAGGAAGCCAAGCAACAGCTTTGGGAAGAGCTTAAAACCGAGTACGCAGAGCACTTTGCTCTCAACATCAAGCAGCTGAAGGAGAACATGGAAGGAGAAGTGGAAGAACAAGCCAAGAATCTGCTGGCAGAAGCCATGCAACGCTACGCGTCGGAAGTAGCCACAGAATCGACCGCGACTATCGTGCAACTCCCCTCCGATGACGTGAAGGGAAAGATCATCGGTAAGGAGGGGCGCAACATCATCGCCTTTGAACAAGCGACCGGCGTCGACATCATCATCGACGACACACCGGGAGCCATCGTCATTTCCGGTTACGATCTGGCACGACGCTACGTTGCGAAGCTGGCGATGGAGAAACTCATCAAGGATGGCCGCATTCAGCCTGCTCGTATTGAGGAAGTCGTGGCCAAAATGAAGGAACAAGTCGGTAAGATGATGCTGGAATTCGGCAAGCGTGCCACGGAGGAACTGCACATCACCGGATACTCGCAGGATTTCCTCAAGATCATCGGTCGCCTGCGTTTCCGCACCAGTTATGGACAGAATATTCTCAAGCACTCCGTGGAGATGGCGAATATCGGCAGAATGCTCGCCGAAGAGATCGGGGCAGATGCGCGCACGGTGGTGGAGGGATGTCTGCTCCACGACATCGGCAAGGCGCTTGACCACGAAGTCGCCGGTACCCACGTCGAGATCGGCGTGGAGATCTGCAAGCGTTTCAAAGTGCGGCCTGAGGTACTCCACTGTGTCGCCGCGCACCATGAAGATGTACCCATCGAAACCCCCGAGGCCTTCATCGTTGCGGCCGCGGATGCCGTCTCCGGTGCCCGGCCCGGCTCGCGCAGGGAATCCTTCGAGGCGTACCTCAAACGACTCAAGGAACTTGAGGAGATTGCCAAGGGATTTGAGGGAGTGCAGCGTGCATTCGCCATCTCCGCCGGGCGCGAGATCCGCGTGTACGTTGATACGCAGAAAGTGGATGATCTCCAACAGGAAGCACTCGCGAAGGACATCAGTAAGAAAATTGAAGAGGAGCTTACGTACCCCGGTGTCATTAAGGTGAACGTCATCCGGGAACGGAGAGTGGAGGTCAACGCGCAGTAGCTCCAACCGTCATAAGACGTTCACCCTGAGCGCAGCCGAAGGGTGAACGTCATCCGGGAACGGAGAGTGGAGGTCAACGCGCAGTAGGAACATGTGTCGCTTGTCACTTGTCACTCGTCACGACTCGACAGACGAGTGACAAGCCGACCAGTGACAACCGTGTCTGCGCTTGTGCATCTTCTTGCTGCGTCTGATGAGTTGAGTCTTTCAATGTTCTGTGGTACAATATTCAGTGAACATTCACACCAAGTCTATGAACCGCTTGAGCACGCATTTCCGATTGGCCATTCTCCTTGGGAGCATTGCTTTCGTGGGGAGCACGACGCTCACCGTTCGTGCATATTTGACTCCCGGTGAGGTCTTCGATGTCGGCATCGGTTCTGGCCCTCAAGAGGAACTCCCTCCCCCCGATGCGCTTACAGAGACTCCGACGCAAGACGTGGGCAACGGATCGCAGGAGTCAGGTTCCCCCTCACAGGATGCAGCCGAAGTTGCTATCCCTACTCTCCCCCAGACCGCAACTGCGCAAGATGGCGAGGAGCAACCGTCGCAGAGCGGCACCGTAATGGAAGAGGATAGTACTGTCCCCCTTGAGGCAACAGGAACCGTAATGGAACCGCAGCAAGCGGTAGAAGAGTCGTCCACTTCTCCAAGTACACCGGTGTTCTATCGCAACGGCAAAGTCATCGAAATGAGCCATCCCGCCGCAGAGGAATCCCCTGCAGAGATCCTGCCTTCGGAGGAACTCCCCGATGCCATGGAGGAACCCGATGAGACCGAATCCCAGCCGGAAGATACATTGCAACAGGAAGTTTCCATCCCCGAAGTCACTCAGGAACCAGAGGCAATTGCCGCCACACGTTCCGGTCTGCCCATTCTCCCCATCGCCGCCGGTGTTCTCTTGCTCGTTGCCGGGGGAACGGTATGGATGCTTATGCGTGGCTCTTCTCGTCGCAAAATACAGACGATCCAGCAGGCGCATTCCCTGGCAACCAATCAGATGCAACCGGGTGAAACCGTTGAGCCGCAGGAGAGCTCTGCCCGCCTCGCACAGGCTTTAAGTTCCATGCGTTCCGAAGAGCAGCAGACGAAACAACGCACGGATCAGGCTCCTGTCCTCCCCGTTGAACCAGTTCCTTCTCCACAGCAAGCTCCGCAGGAACTCCCGCCTCAGAATCCGCTACCTCCCACGGATTCTGCGCCGCAACAGTGAAAAATGGAACAAAGGTGTAAGTGGATAGAGTAGCCAAGTCGCAGAATCACAATTTGCGCTACGCACTGATGAAGGCGTTTTCGTCAAGATCTTGTTATCCCACAATTTGCGCAAGATCGCGAAAAATCTTACGATGAACGGTAATTTCCACTTCGCTTCACCCCCTCACGCCATGGATCTCCTCAAGCACAGCGGACTGCGCATCGGAGTGGCCGGGCTTGTGCTCCTTGCCATTGCTGCAGTTGCATTCCAAAAGCTCAACCCAAATATTCCCCCGCTTCCCACGCTCCCGGGGAATTCTCCCCTAGCAGGACAGGTGCAGAATGTCCCCATCAATATCATCACGGGCAGCGAAGGCCAGCAAGGGGCAATCGTCAGAGGAGACTGGCACAACATACTGCGCTGCAACGGTCAGGATACGTTCCCTGTGTACTTGCTGGAGGAGGAAGGCGAAGACGGATCTCGCCTGGCTGACGACACCACGACACGGTATTGGCTCTACGAGTACACCGGAACGGAGCCTCCATTCCTCGGCAGGTTCTATATTTCTGCAGGAGAGTTCAATGCCGTGGATGAGGCAACGCGCGAGGCGTACCGACAACTCCTGTCACGCAACGGCATGATCACGGAAATGCACCAAGACCGCACGTACTACCTGATGAGTGAGGTGGATCTCCATGTGCAGTGCTCCAGAGGGTTGAACCTTTGGTGCGGCGGCGGACAGGAAGATGGTGTGTGTGCCAATGGCAATGAGTGGAATTCGTGCACAGAATTCTGTCAGGCCCAGGGATTCGCAGAGGGGATGACCGAACTTGCCGAAGTGAACTGCAGTGCCGACTACCTCGATGACATGTGCTGCTCCTGTTCGGGTACTGCAACCTGTGTAACGGCAACGGATTGTGAAGATGACGGTGACCCGTGTACCGAAAATCTCTGTCTTGAGGGCATGTGTGCCTTTGAGCTGATTCCCAACTGTCAGGCGTGTGCAATGGATGCGGATTGCGACGATGGCAATACATGTACGAATGATTCCTGCATAGACGCTGTCTGTGCGTTTGACGCGATTCCTGGCTGCGGCGGTTGCGACGCCAGTTGCCACGATGTTAACAAAGACGGCTGGGTTTCCCCTCAGGACCTGCTACTCATTGCAAATCGCATTTACAACACCCCCGTACTTCAAGACCGATGCGTCGGGGGCAGCGCGTATAACATCGCATTCGACATTAACAAGGATAATTGCGTTAAAGAAGACGATGCAGAATGTATTGCTACAGACCTTTTAGTGAATGGAAGCAGGGAGGATATGTGTGCAATGATTTGTCAGACTGATGCAGACTGCGACGACAGCGACATCTGCACCCAGGACTTCTGTGAAGAGGGCGCTTGTCAGCATAACTTCCTCGATCCCCCACCCCCGGGTTGTGTACTCCCGGAGTGTGGCAACGGCACGGTGGAAAACACCGAAGGATGTGACGACGCAAATACGTCGGACGAAGATGGGTGTAATGCCTCCTGTGCTGTTGAGCCGGGCTGGCGCTGCGAAGGGTCCCCAAGCGTTTGCGAGGTTCTGATTCCCACACTACCCGGAGCAACCAACGCGCTCACGATCTCGCAACAGGCTCTCCCATCGACTGACACCGCTACCGAACGGGAGCAAGACATCACTCTTCTGCGTTTTGAGGCGTACGCCGCCGACACCGATCTTCTCCTGACTTCCGTCGCCTTCCGTTCTGCAGAAGCTCCCAGCTCACTCTTCAATGGTCAGAACTACACGCTGTGGGTGGATACATCCGGAGACGGCGTGGTGGACCAGATGCTCCAAGACGGTGTTGCAGGCTTCCAGGAGCGTGTGAGCTTCGATGATCTTGCTGGTGGTGGCTACGTCCTCCCCTCAACGGAACCCGTGATGTTCGAAGTGCACTGTGACGTTGCCGATTCCCTTAGCAGCAACGAACTTCAACTTGCGTTTGACACCTCGTATACGACATTCGTGCGGGCAGAGGAAAACGCAAATGGAGTTCCACTGGAAGGCATTGCCGTGGATAACGCGTGCTCTTTTCCGCAGAACTCGTGCGACATTGCCGTCTTCACGAGGACTTCCACCCGCTGGCAACTCCTGAGCCATGGCAACCTCTTTGTCACTCTTTCACCAACGCCTGTTGCTCCGCGCTTCCTGCTGGGAGGAACGCTCGCAGAGCCAATCTTGCGTTTGCAACTGCGCGCTGATGGTGAGGATGTTGAAGTTACTGGTTTGCGCCTTGCCCTCACGACCACGCAAAACCAACCTGTGGATCGGCTCGAGCTCTTTCGACCCGGCGAATCTGTTTCCTTCGCCGTCGCAACGACCTCCGGGTGCTCAGGAATCAGCATCCCCCAGGGTATAAACCTCTTCTGCGCTCACTTGTTCAATCGCCAGCTTGTCGTCCCTGAGCAGGAATCTGTAGAAGTGATCGTGCGCCCCCGCATGAAGAGTGACCAATCGGGCGGTGTTTCCGGAGTACCGGTGCAGCTCCTCCTGTTCTCCTCTGCTACACCGTCATCTGCTCTGAGCTCCGTCACCGCGACGGGCCTCATTTCGAATAACTTCCTCTTGACCAATGATGGCGACGGAGTTGCAGAGGGGGAACTCTTCATCGGCACCAGCTTCCCTGCTCCTGATGAACCTCTTCTAGGTCCAACAAGCATGAGTGCGCTCTCCAAGATTATGAAAATTGAGAATGCAAACCCTGACCCCGACGGTTCCTCCGTGCCAACGGGAATTGCTACCATCGCGCGCTTCACGCTTTCCTCTGCCGCCTCTACAAACACTTTCAACGGATCCAATGTCGTCGCCCCTCAGCAGATCGTCTTCTCCGTGGACGCCACCAACGTCGCCATGCAAACGAAGGATCCCACCTCCAACAAATCTAAATTCTTGCTGTACGAATTGAGTGATACGAGTAGGACGGCGAATTGCACCGCTCTCTACAGTGACGGTTCTCCCATCCAGGATGTCGTCATTGCCGGCAATTTCCTGGTGCGTTGCGATGCTTCCCTGCTCAATTTGGCAATCCCGAGTGCATCGGGCCTGAGGCTGGGACTCATGGGGACGATCGTCGACCCAAACATCAGCACCTCCGGCGCCCCCTCGCGCCTGCAGATCTCCCTGACTGGTTTCTCCGATCCCAACTCTTCGGCCAGCAACGCCCATTTCTCGTGGCAGGACAAGGATACAGTGTCCGCCCAGACCTTCTACTGGCTGGATCTTGATACCACTACCATAGAGAGTACTCGCTACGACGGTTAACTTTTTGTCCTCACTCCCACCCTGTTTCTTTAAAGAGACTGGGTGGGTTTTGTGTTACTCACAGAGAACGTACTTCCCTCGACGCTCCATAAGGAGGCGATCGGCAATCAACGAACTGAGAATGGAGCGGAGCCATGCGCAGTGTTCCCGCGGTGACCAGTCGATACTTACACGGGACCCCAATTCGTTGAGAGCAAGGCCCGCCGGAGCATCGCGCAGCTCCTCAACAATTTTGCCGCGGAAAATCCTATTGGGAATAAATCGCCCGGCCATCGCGCGCCCGGGTTCGCAGCGACGGCGCGCCTTGATAATGGATGGAGTCCGGTACGCAGCTTTCATGAGACCGGCGCGCGTGAGAGGACATACTCCCCACTGAGGATTACGACGGGTACACACGATGGAGCCGTAATCCATGAGCGCAGCGTGCCAATCGGCCGCAGTACGACCCGAAGATGAAAGCGCAACGACAAGTGCCTGCTCTGCGATGCTGAGGAGGTAGCGATCATTCTTGAGCCATGTGCCGTCCTGGCGTTCCGGCCCGACGAAGACACGGTGCAGAATGCGGCGGATGTTCGTATCAAGACACGGTGTAGGAAGATCAAATGCGAAATTGCGGACTGCCGCAGCGGTGTAATGCCCCAGCCCAGGGAGTGCCTGGAGCTCCTTCATACCACGCGGGAATACGCCATTGTACTGCTCTATGATCACCTTTGCAGCATCACGCAGCCTGAGCGCACGATTGTTGTACCCCATGCCTCGCCACATCAGGAGCACGTCTTTGTTGGAAGCCGCCGCGAGGACATCTATCGAAGGAAACTGCTCCAGAAACGTGCGGAAGATCACCTTGGTCCTTGAGACCTGTGTCTGCTGGAGCATTACTTCCGAAACAAGCACACGATACGCCCGCTCATCCTCATTCATGCACTCCATATCGCGCCACGGGAGCACGCGCTTATGACGGTCGTACCACCGCCAGATTTCGCGAATGAACCCCTCGATGCGCTCCGTACGTTGCATGCCCACAGTATAAGGGAGCTCCTCCCCGCCGACACCTAAAGGCTCCGAGGGAATTTCCTCTTAAAACACCCAGACGTTCCCCTGCAAAGTTGTTGACTCAATTAGCCAATCTCCCTAGACTTTCGCGGCTGGTTACAGCTATTCTGTTTTGGACTATTCGGAATTTATCCCTCTTTTCCCCTTTCTCGCATGGCAGACAAGAAGTTCGACCGCTCTAAGACGCACGTGAACGTCGGAACGATCGGTCACGTTGACCACGGGAAGACGACGCTCACCGCGGCTCTCTCCCTTAACTTCTCTCCCGAAGGGGAGAAGAAGGACTTCTCACAGATCGACAATGCTCCAGAGGAGCGTGAACGCGGGATTACGATCGCTACTTCCCACGTGGAATACGAGAGTTCCAAGCGCCACTACGCGCACGTTGACTGTCCCGGCCACGCCGACTACGTGAAGAACATGATCACGGGCGCGGCACAAATGGACGCGGCAATCCTGGTGGTCTCGGCCGCCGATGGCCCGATGCCGCAGACTCGCGAGCACATTCTGCTCGCACGTCAGGTGAACGTTCCGTATATCGTTGTCTTCCTGAACAAGGTGGACATGGTGACTGATCCTGAGCTTCTTGAACTTGTAGAGGTAGAAATTCGTGAGCTTCTCAACAAGTACGAGTTCCCCGGAGACAAGACCCCCATCATCAAGGGATCTGCTCTCAAGGCCCTTGAGGGCGATGCTGAACAGATCGCCAAGCTCAAGGAGTTGCTCGACACGCTTGATTCTTACATTCCCGATCCCAAGCGTGAGGTGGAGAAGCCTTTCCTCATGTCCGTGGAAGATGTCTTCTCTATCAAGGGCCGAGGAACGGTGGCTACGGGCCGTATCGACCAGGGCAAGGTGAAAGTGAACGACGAAGTGGAGATTGTGGGTATCCGCGATACACGCAAGGTGGTTGTCACAGGCGTGGAGATGTTCCACAAACTTCTTGATGAAGGTCTTGCAGGAGACAACGTCGGCTTGCTCCTTCGCGGTATTGAGCGCGAAGAGATTGAACGCGGCCAGGTGCTTGCGAAGCCCGGTTCCATTACTCCGCATACGAAGTTTGATTCCCAGGTCTACGTGCTTACCAAAGATGAAGGCGGACGTCACACCCCATTCTTCAAGGGATACAAGCCGCAGTTCTACATCCGCACAACCGACGTTACTGGTTCCGTGGAACTTGCCGCAAATGTGGAAATGGTCATGCCTGGTGATGACGTGAAGTTCACCGTTACCCTGGGCTGTCCTATCGCCATGGAAGAAGGCACCCGCTTTGCCATCCGCGAAGGTGGCCGCACCGTTGGTGCAGGCGTGGTGACGAAGGTGATCGAATAAAGATTTTCTTAAGGATTGGGGGCGCTTCGCGCCCCCTTCTCCTTCTCTCACTCTTGCTCTTTCTCCCTCTCCGCTCATGAATCCCCCCTCCAAGACGACGAAGAAAACCTCCAAGAAGAGTGCGCAAAAACCATCCTCTGAGGCGGGGAAGAAACCGTTACCAAAGCCAAAGAAAGCCAAACCAATCAAGAAGCAAGCGCCCTCCTCCATTGAGGATCCTACCCCGAAGACCAAAGCCTCTGCTGCAAAGAAGCCCGAGCAGAGCATCTCCTCCATTCGTATTCGCTTGAGCGCTTTTGATCACGTGGTCCTCGACGAAGCCGCAGCGAAGATCGTGGATACCGCCGAGCGCAGCGGCGCCGTGGTCCATGGCCCGATCCCCCTGCCCACCAAAATCCGCAAGTTCACCGTGAACCGCTCGACCTTCGTTCACAAGGATGCTCGCGACCAGTTTGAGATGCGCACGCATAGGAGACTCATCGACCTCACGGAAACGACGTTCAAGACCATCGAAAGCCTTCAGAACTTGAGTCTTCCTTCCGGTGTGGATATTGAGATTAAGATGGGATGACCGGATACATGGTGAATGCAGGATGTTCTATCCTCCGTTCAGCATTCATTATTCAATATTCACCCTTCTTCACCTCCACCTCTTCGCCTTCAGTGCCGATCTGGCGGCTTCTTGCTCGGCACGCTGCTTGCTGTTCCCCGAACCTTCCGCCACCTTCTCCTCCCCCAGGAATGCCGCACAGGTGAACTCTTTCTGATGATCCGGGCCGCTCTCCTCAATCACCTTGTAGTGGGGCGTCACCCCCAAGAGTTCTTGCGCCTTCTCCTGAAAAACGCTCTTCTCGTCACGATCTTTGCCCTGGGCAAGAATGTGCTGTAGGCGAATCATGATGAAACCATCGCAGAACGCCTTGGAGGCATCGAATCCCTGATCGATGTAGATCGCCCCGATAAGCGCCTCGAGCGCATTGGCGAGTGTGGAATCTTTCTCGCGGCCGCCACTCGCCTCTTCCCCCCTGCTCAGCAGAAGGTACTCACCCAATTTAATCTCTCTCGCAATGGAGGCCAAGTGTTCTCCTTTTACCAGAGCTGCTCTCCAGTTGGTGAGTTCTCCCTCGTCCTTCTCCTCAAATTGAAAGAGATACTCGGTTACGACAAGCTCGAGAACGGCATCACCCAGAAACTCGAGGCGTTCGTTATGAGATCGTCCTGCATGACCACGGGTCGCACTGCGGTGCGTCAGTGCTTGCATGAGCAATTCTTTGTCACGGAAACGGATGCCGATAGTCTTTTCGAGAGCCACGAAAGAGAAAGATGAACGTTCCATTGGAACCAGTGTACCTGCAGAGGAAGAGGAGGCACAATCGTGGTTCAATGCGCTCCTTTAGCAATCGCATTGAGCACACCATTGACGAATTTTCCGCCCTCGGCGCTCCCGTACTCTTTGGCGATATCAATGGCTTCGTCCATGACCACCGCCGGAGGCACATCCGACCGGTGGAGCAATTCGTAACAACCGATGGTGAGCACGCAGCGTGAAATGGGGTCCATACGTTCCATGCTCCATCCGGGCGCATGAATCTGGATAACCTCCCTGAGGTGATCTCGGTGATCCAAAACGCCTGTAAGGAGTTCCTGTGCAAAAGCCTCGTCTGCTTCGTTCAATTCGCTCAAGACACGCCGAAGCGATGCCTGCGTATCGCGCGCGGGACGTCGTTCCAACTCAAAGAGCACCTGCATGACGGCGATCCTGGAAAGGTGGCGGCGTCGAGCCATGGGACGGAAGAGAGGAATTCTAGAGTACCTAAGATAGTTCAATGGGGCTCTAATGCAACGCTCCGTCACACGAGAACGCCGCTCTGCCCTGCCTCATTACGCCTTGATACGCGTAATACCCTTCAACGCCTTCTTAGCGCTCTTCTTAGGTGTTGCCCGCACTGCAAAAGGCGATGCTTGGCGATTGAGGAGTTTACGTATCTGCTTTGCCTCGTAGACGCTCTGCTGTCTTCGTCCCGCGCTCTTTGCTCGCCGTTTTTTAGGGGTGGGTCGCTTGGCCATACGAAGGCGAAGGGTATGGGAAGAGTGGCGAGAAGTAAAGAAAAAGAGGGCATTTTCACACCCGTATTACCAGGCGTTTTCTAGCGCCTCTCTCCGGAGAGCGCCACCATGAATCGCAGGATGGAGAGGAACAGATTGAAGATATCCAGGTACAAGCTCAAAGCCAGGAGCATCGGGTGCGCTCCTGTACGCGCGAGCGTTTGTATTCTCTGGATATCGTACGCCGTAAACCCGGCAAAGAGCACAATACCTGCAGCGGAGATCAGGAGTTCCATCTGTGTGGAACGCAGTGCCGGAACAAACACCTGCGCAATGCCCAGTAGGAGGAGGCCGATGAGACCCATGAGAAGCGCACGGCCAAGCACCGAAAGATCGAAACTGGTTGTACGTGCGAAGACTGCGGCAGCCAGCGCCATGAACACGGTCGCGCCAACGGCATTGAGGAGGATGGATGCGCCATTGGCATACCCCGCAAGGACAAAGAGGATGTAGGGTGTCACCGTGATGCCCGAGAGGAGTGGAAAGAGCGCAAAGAGGAACACATTGAGCGGACTTGTCCCCATCCACCACCGTGCCGTAAAAATAAGTGCGAGTTCCCCGATGAGAAGAACGAAATGGACACCGCTCGTGAGGAGCATCGGTGCCGCGAGCATGCCGATGTACACGCCGAGGACGGTAATGCCCATAGCCACGGCAAAGAGCATGTACACCTGGGATTCGGCGCTGCGAGAGAGTGTAATCGGATGGGCCGAAGCCGGAGAGAATGATGGATCCATAGCGAAAAGAGGATAGCAGAAACACCTCAGGAAGAGAATTCGGGTTGGGGTTCGGGATCGGACCAAGCCGAACCCCAACCCGAACCCCCGTTGTGCGGCCTGGTTCATTAGCCTTTCTTGTGGTACAATAGTACGATTTATGCGCAGATCTGTTCTTGCCCTCGCCACCGGATGGTTGACCGCAGTCCTGCCCCAGGTCTGCCATGCTGTTGGCATAGATCCGTGCCCTATCCCAGGAATCCCCTGTGGCGATCTCCCCACCGTTGTCAACACGACAATCGCCCAACCGGCATTGGCGGCCTTCGGCGGATTTCTCGTGGCGATGTTCGTGTTCTACGGCATTCGATTGCTCATCACCACCGGGGATGACAATGCGCAAACCGAGATCCGTTATGCGTTCCAATACTCGATTTTCGGCATCGTCCTCGTAACCAGCACCTATCTGATTACCTCAAGCATTGTCGATAATTCGAACATCATTGACGCCTCGGCGATCAACACGGGCATTTTAATACCGCTCAAGCAGGCTATTGTCGGCCTGGTGGGAACCGCTCTCATCGTGACGATTACCTTTCAGGGCATCCGCCTGATTATCTCCGAGGACGAGAGTCAGGCGAGCGCAGCGCGCAAACGTTTTATCGAAGGCCTGATCGGTGCCGTGGTCATCGCGGTTGCCGATCAAATCATCGACGCCATCGCAACGCCTCACGGCGGATCGAGCATCCTCGCAGAGGAAATCGCCGGCATCGCGCGCTTTCTCGCCACGATATTCGGCACGCTGGCCGTGATTGCGCTGATCGTCGGCGGCATCATGCTGGTTGTCTCGGTGCAGGATTCGCTCAAGGACAAGGCGAAGAAAATCATTACCGCAAGCATTGTTGCCATCATCGTCGTCCTGATGGCCTACGGCTTGGTGACGGTACTCATCACCTGAACTCATGCGATGCTTTTGCCTCCGTTCCGGCCTACTCCTCGCACTGAGTGCAACGCCTCTCTGTGTACTCGCGTACACAGGCTCGCCCGATGCCGCCGTGCAACAGGTTGCATCTTCGCTGCCCTCTACGGGCGTTGGTTCGACATTTGGCCAGATATTCGAGGGTGTAATCAGCGCACTGATCCCTCTTACGTATTTCGTTGCCGCGCTCGTTGTTGTGCGCGCTGCACTTTTGCTCATTCTGGAACAAAGTGAGAGCGAACTTTCTCAGTTCAAACGGTCGCTCATCAGTGCCATTGTCGCCGTCTTCGTCATTAACCTGGCAGGCGTACTGAGTAGCGGGCTCATCACCATCGTCACTTCGCCAAGTAACACGGTGAGTGTTCTCAAGGAAGAAATGGCAGGATTGGTAAACTGGATTGAGGTACCGCTCGCCGTCATCGCGGTGACAATGATCATCGTCAGTGGCATCCGCGCGGTCTTGAGTTACGGGAGTGATGACGGGGTCACGCATGTGCGCAGAACCCTTATCTCCGTACTCCTGGGCATCTTCTTCATCATCACTAAAGGAGCCTTTGCCAATGCATTCGCCGTGAACTACAGACCTGATGGCCTGATCGCAGAAATCGTCCCGATCATTGCCCTCGTCCTGGGATTCGTCACGCTGCTGGCTGTTATCGTACTTATCATTGCTGGCCTCATGATGGTGGTCAACTTAGGCAACGACGAACGCTATCAGCGCGCACGCGGCATTGTAGTGCGTGTCATCCTGGGGATACTCATCATCCTCATGAGCAGCGCGATTATCGGGGTCTTCTTGGTAACGGTGTAACCTCTGAACATTCGGAGAGTATCTGCTCTGCGACTCTACAGGCCTGTTTGACGGCACGAACATCGTGCGTGCGGATGTACTGCGCACCGTGGAGCACGGCAATCGCCGAAGCGGCAATGGTCCCGGGAAGGCGCTCTGCGGGAGGAAGATTTTCGGCGAGCGCCAGGAAGGATTTGCGCGATGGGCTCACGAGGAGCGGGCATGTGAGATCACGGAGTTCCTCTAAGCGCGCGAGGATTTCAAAGGAGTACCGCGCAGAGCTTGAGACGAAATGCCCCATTCCCGGGTCGAGGATGATGCGCCCGTGTGCTATCCCCTGCTCTTGCGCCGCCTGCATCCGCTCCTCCAAGAATGTACGGACCGTTGCGATGACATCATCGTAGTCGACTGCGCGTACCATCGTGCGTGGTGTTGGATCCTTGGCGTACATGAGGACGAGCTTGGCGGAGAGAGGAGCCAAAACGGAGAACATCTTCGGATCACCTCTACCCGCCGTGACATCGTTGACGAGCGCGACCCCATGCTCCACGGCCCGCTCTGCAACCTGCGAACGCCACGTATCGATGGAGAGCTCTGCCTGAGGAAAGCGCTCCCGCAGCGCCTCAAGTACCGGCATCGTGCGCTGGAGTTCCTCCTCAAGCGTGATGTCTGTGGAACCCGGTCCCGTGGATTCTCCGCCGACTTCGATGATGTCCGCCCCCTCATCGAGCATGGCCCCCACACGCGCAACGGCTGCATCGAGAGTCGCCGCCTGACCGCCGTCGTAGTATGAATCCGGCGTGACGTTGAGGACGCCGACAATGCGAGTAAAAGGCACCATCCGATTGTAGCAGTGTGCATTGCCCGAGATAGGAAGTATTGAGAAATCCGCAGTAGAAAGCGATCTCCTGCCATTCATAGCACTTCGACTACCTTGGAATCTTGCATTGAGGAGCTGTCTTCTGATTCACTACGAAGATAGTGCCGTCAGCAAATCAAGAATCGGCTGCCCAGACCACTCTGCAGGAACGCACTGTGCGCGTGGATAGCGCTGGCTATACTCTCGTAGACAACGTTGAAGATATTATCGCACGCATCCAAGCCGCGTTGGCACAGCCCGGATCGAAACTCGATCCCGATGGCGAATTCTCTCTGGAGATCAAACCGTGCGCGCTGCGCTTCGTGGACGCCGAGGGAGCAGTGCTCCACAGAGAACAGGTTGTCACACGGCTCAAGGTGAGGATGATCATGGACGAAGGCGTCGTACTCGACGTCCCGTTTGTAGGAGCCAGAGTGGGGAAGCTACGCATCGAACTCCCTCCCCTCCCCCGTGCTCCTCAGGATCCTCTGCCGTTCAATGCGTCCGAAACAGTGGAAATGCACGCATCGCCAGAGGCTGTGACTGCTGTCCATAGAACTGCGACAACACCACCACCGCTCCCTAAAACCACTACCGGTGATGCCGCCGGTGCTATTTCAGAAAGTGCTGCAGATCTCGCCGCGCGTGTCCTTCAGCGTTTCATGCCCGAGGGGGCGCACCGCAAAGCGTGGGGAGAAGAAGACACCAAGCCCTCGGACGAAGAAAACAGGCAACTTTTCACTCTTCTACAAACCCAGGCTCAAAGCGAGAGAGCAGCCGGAAATCCCGGATTCGCTGTTCGGCTCCTTGCTGCACTTGCAAAGGAAGATCCTTCTCCCGCTGACCCAACAACAGCGTTTGGCGCTCTGCGCATTGTCCTTACCGGTCAATACGATGAGAGTGATAAGCTCCCGCTCGCAAGATCAGCACTTGAGTATCTTCGATCCCTCTCATTTGGAGGCTCGACCGTTGCGGGCCCTACATCCGCCGTGGACGCATGTAAGAAGTGGGCAGCCAAGCTCATCGAAGAAGCCAAGGAACAACTCGGCGGCGTGGGAGGCGGTGGCGTGGCACTCAATATCCAGCGCATTATGCAACGTCTTGATCCGGCTAACACCAACGTTTCCCCCGATCAGCGTAAGGATGCCATCAGACTCCTCGCAAGATCGCACATCCCTGACCGAGAGTTGTCAGCCGCTTGCGTTCAGGGTGGGAAACCGGATGAGCAACGAATCGGGCTCCTCCTGCAGACATTCCAACGTGCAGCGACAAACCCTGTATTTGCCAATATGGAAGAGGGAGATCGCACACAGCTTCTTGAGAAACAACAACGAATGGCCAGACTTGCTGCTCAACGCACGGGAAAACTCAATGCAGCATATGGCGTTGTCTCCGTAGATCCCTCCGTTGCCGCACGGCGCGCAAAGCTGCACGGAGGGAAGAAGTCGTGAGCTCTATCGCTTCCACGCCTTCTCCAGGTACTCGTCAATGCAGCGGTGGGTGTTAAAGCGACCGATGAGACCGATGGCGCGCATCATGCAGCGGATCCAACGCTTGCGCTCTTTGTAGTAGTACTCGTGGATCACTTCGTACTGCAGTTGCGTGTAGAGGTCTTCGGCATCGATCTTGCGGTACTCCTCGGGACCCAGTGCCTCGGCAAGCGGACCGATACGCCAGCCTGCTTCCGGATCAATATCAAAGGCTTCGATCCACCATCCGTCGAGTGAGGAAAGGTTGAGCACGCCATTGAGGCATGCTTTCATCCCGCTGGTGCCGGAGGCCTCGTGCTGCCGCGTGGGCGTGTTGAGCCACACATCCGTACCGGAGACGAGCATCTTGGCAAGCGTTGGGTTGTAGTTCTCCAGATACACGACATTAACGCTGTCCTTAAGTTCCTTGGCGCGCTCGACGATGCGCTGGATGACCTCCTGGGAGAAGGGATCGTTGGGGTGTGCGTTGCCCGCATGGATGATTTGCACGCGACCTCCACAGACTTCACGGAGCCGGTCGAGATTGGTGTACAAAAGCTCCGGCCTCTTGTAGGGCACCACCCTGCGCGCGGTGGCAATGGTGAGCACATCTTGGGAGAATGGCCGATCCGTGTGCTGGTTGACGTATGCAATCAGGCGCGATTTCGCCTCCTGATGCGCATGCCACAGCTCTTCCGGCGGCAAGTCCCTGCACTTCTGTTCCAAGAGGAGCGGATGTTCTCTCCACCCGGGCATCACCCGGTCGAAGAGGTGCTGCATTTCCGGACATGCCCATGTTGCAGGATGAATACCATTGGTGATGTAGTCGATGGATTCACCGGGGAACATGCGGCGCGAAATGGCGCCGTGAATTCTGGACACGCCACAGGTATACCGGCTGAGGTGCATCGCAAGCAGTGTCATGTTGAGCGCATCTTGACCGGCGAGATCGCGGATGTGCCACGGGAGCATGTCTCCCACCACGCGCTGAGCCATGTCGTACGGAAAAACGTCATGTCCGGCTGCAACGGGCGTGTGTGTGGTGAACGCGCAGGAAGAACGTACGTTCTCGTTTTTGTACTCACGCTCTTTGAGGAGTTCGAGCGTGAGGAAGGCCGCGTGCCCTTCGTTCATGTGGTACGTGCGGACATCTTCGTATCCCAGCGCCCTGAGCATGCGCACACCGGCGATACCCAGGACCACCTCCTGTTTCAAACGCATCACGCCATCCCCGCCGTAGAGGTGCTCAGTGATCGCGCAATCTTCAGGCGTGTTGCCTTCGATATTCGTATCCAGGAAATACACGGGGACAGAGTGCTCTGCAGAATCAATGCGATACTCCCATACGCCAACCTTCACCTCTTTTCCCTCAATCGTCACAGAAACCACAGGCTCAAGCTTGTGCAGGTGATCGGAGGGATTCCAGTCCACATTCTCGTATGATTGTGTTCCGTCCGCGCGGATGTGCTGGCGCATATAGCCGTGCTGCCAACATATCGTGACGCACGCGGCTGCCACTCCCTTATCCGCTGCAGAACGCATGAGGTCCGCAGCCAGCATACCCAAACCGCCCGCATACGTGGGCATGGAGGCATCCAGGCCGATTTCCATGGAGAAGTAGGCTACGGTGAGCGGTTTTTGTTTCACAGAATTATTATACCATAATTTTTGTGTTAATGCACCTATAGGATGACTGCAAGAAACCAACGAAAGAGAAGAATGCAAAGAAATCAAAGAATACAAGGAGAACAAAGATTGCAAGGAGTACGAGGATTTCTCTTTGTACTCGTAGTTCTCCTTGTACTCTTTGTACTCGTAGTTCTCTTTGTGCTCCCCGTAGTCGTTGTACTCTTCGCGCTTGCCGCTCCCCCCGTACTTCCATACCCTTCCCCTGCACATGCCCATTCTGGACCCCCACATCTTCCGTGCATACGACATCCGCGGGATTGCAGGCACGCAGCTCACGGAGGAAGGATGCCGCGCCATCGCCCGCGCATTCGGGTCAATCGTGCGTGAGCGCTATGCCATCGAGCATCCGCGGATCGCTCTGGGTCGTGACATGCGCAGCCACAGCCCGGGTCTACTGGAGGCCGCGGCAGAAGGATTGGTGGAAACCGGCTGCTCAGTACTCGATATTGGACAGACACCCAGCCCCGTGAATTACTTCACGATCTGCGCGCAGAAGTTCGACGGGAGCATCCAGATCACCGCCAGCCACAATGAAGCTGAGTACAACGGGCTCAAGCTCCAGGTGCGGGAAGCAGAGGCATTTGCAGGAGAAGACTTACAGATCCTTTTCAGGCGCATCGAACAAGGAGACTTCTTAACGGGAGAAGGATCACGCGAAGCGTACGATGCGATCACTCCCTACACAGAGAAACTCACAGAGCTCTTCAACACCCTGCAAGGACTGAAGGTTGTTGTCGATAACGGCAATGGCGTGAGCGGTCCCGTGTACAACGCCATCCTCCGGCAATGCGGTTGCACCCTTACGGAGCTCTTCAGCGAGCCGGATGGAACGTTCCCCAACCACCTGGCTGATCCCAGCCAGCACGAGACGCTCACGGACCTTTCCGCTGCAGTCCTCAAGCAGAAAGCGAACATCGGTATCGCATTCGACGGGGACGGCGACCGTGTCGGCGTCGTGGATGAGAAGGGAGCAATCTGCAGTGCGGATTCTATCTTGCTGCTCCTGGCCAAGGATCATTTACGTCGCAATCCGGGAGCACCCGTCATCTTCACGGTGAGCAACTCCGGAGTGCTCCAAACGGAGATCCCCCGATGGGGCGGGAAGCCCGTGATGTGCAAGGTGGGACACTCGTTTGTGGAACATGCCATGCGTGAACATCATGCATCTTTGGGCGGTGAACAGTCCGGACACTTCTTCTGCGCAGAGGACTACTACGCATTCGATGATGCACTCGTGGCAGCCCTGCGCGTACTCACGATTCTGCAAAAGAGTTCTGCGCCTCTCTCTGCCCTCTTCGCAGAGTTTCCTCAGGTATTCCAGACTCCGGAGCTGCGCCCGCACTGCCCCGACAATCGCAAGGGAGCTGTGGTGGAAAGCGTGGTCAAACACTTCCAAGATGAGGGGTATTCCGTGCATACGCTCGACGGTGCGCGCATCGACTTCGGCTCTGGCGCGTGGGTCGGCATCCGTCAGAGCAACACGTCACCGCGTCTGTCCGTTTGCATGGAGGCGCGCTCTCCCGAGAAACTTTCCCAGGTGCAAGAGATCGTCCTTAAGCATCTGCAGACGTATCCGGAACTCGAGCTATAGTTTGGAATGCGTTCGAGGAGTACAAAGAGTACAAGGAGGAATCTTCGTACTCCTTGTCTTCTTCGATCTCCCCGTACTCCTCGTTATCCCCCCAAAGCCCCTCCACAAAACCGGAAATTGGTGTATACTGGGCAGGATGTGGCCCTTCCGCCGCAAGAAACCGGTCAGCGTGGTAAAGCGATCGCTTGAGCGCATCGTTGCCGGCTTTATAATCGGCAGCGCCATCAGCTATACCTTGGGGAAAAAACTCTCCGAAGAGGATGAGGAAGAGGACTTGGATGAGGCTCAGGAGTCAGCGGACGACACGTTGTAACTCTATTCTCCCATCTCTCCAACAAGAGACCTGCTGAGCAGATCGCGCAGCTTCGCCGGATTGCGCGTCTGGCCCAGGGCCCACATGAGTTTGGTTGCAGCGCACTCGTAGGTGATGTCCCTTCCGGAGATGATCCCCAATCGCTCCAACGTGAGCTGTTTCCTGTAGCGATGCAGATCGACTTTCACGCGCAGAGCCTGTGACGTAATGAGAACCGGCACCCCCCGATGCGTGACTTCTCTCAGCCAATCGAAGAGGTGTTCGGGGAGCATTCCCTGACCGTAGCTCCGCAGAACGATACCGTGCGGCTGTGCCGCCAGAATGGCATTGAGCATGGCATCGGTCATGCCGGGGTGCAGCGTAACGAGCGCAATGTGCGAATCGAACGTCGGGCGACACTTGAGCGTCCGCTTTCGCCGTACAACGCGATGCGGCGCCAGGTGGACCTCAAAATTAAATTCCGCAAGAGCAGGACACGTGGGCGTATCGAACGTGCGCATGAGCGATTGGTCGACTTTCTTCGCACGGCAACCGCGCAGTACCCGCGGTCCCAGCACAATGCAGACCTCCGCGATGTCGAGCTGCGCTGCCCGAATGGCGTAAATCAGGTTCATGCGGCCGTCCCCCGCGAGATCGTTGATGGGATGGATCGCCCCCGTGAGGATAACGGGCTTGCTTAAGCCCTGGAGCGCGAAACTCAACGCACTGGCCGTGTAGCTCATCGTATTGGTTCCATGCACCACTACAAAACCCTCAAAATCTTCATAGAGCCCCTCTATGGCCCTGGCAATCTCCACCCAGTTCTCTGGTGTGACCTCGGAGGAGCCGACATTCGCGAGCGTAAAAAACTTGAGCGCGACCTCGCGCTGGAGCTCCGGAAGAAATCGGTGAATCTCGTTGAGAGATTCAATGGGTTCAATGCGACCAGTCTTCTGGTTGACCTTCATTCCAATGGAGCCTCCCACGTAGAGCAGAGCGATTCTCGGCCTTGGCATGTGTGGACTCTACCGAAGGGGTTTAAAGAGGCCAAGCGCTTTCTCTATTTCTTTTACCGTGGAAGAGAGCGCTCCTTCCCTGTTGACGATTTGGTAGTCGCAGAGGTGCGCGTAGGTGAGTTCCTGCTCCATGCTTGCCACTCTGCGCTCAAGTTCGTCGGCACTGATGGGAGCGCGGTTCTTGATCCGCTCAATGAGCTGCTCCTTGCTCTGAGGGAGGATGAACACGGACTCGAGCGCATAGGAACCGCCATCACGGAAATACCGGTGGCTGCGGATGCTGTCGAACCCCTGGACATCGACCTCTCTCAACACAACATCCCCGTTTTCGATGAAGGGGATAATCTCCTCAACCAGTGTTCCGTACCGCGCGCCTCCATGGACAACAGCCCATTCGATCATGGCGCCGTCTTCGATGAGCGCATCGAATGCTTCCTCTGTGACAAAGCGGTAGAGGTGATCATCCTCCCTGGGCCGCCGTGCGCGCGTCGTTGCGCTGCGCGGGATATGCACCTCGGGATGACGTTCCATGAGAGCGCGCAGAATCACGCTCTTCCCCACGCCGCTGGGGCCAATGAGGAGAACGAGCTTGCCATGAGAGTGCTGCACCATCGCGGGGAGTATAACAGCATACGAGAAGAGAGAAGGGAGACTGATACTGTTTGAGTATGAGCGAAACCAAAGAATACAGGGAATACGAAGAGTACAAGGAGTACAACGAGGAATCCTTGTACTCCTTGTCTACTTTGATTTCCTTTCACTCCCCGTTCCTGATGTCCTGGTCTCACAAGTATTGTTGTGCTACAATGGTGAGATTCGTTCCTTAAAACCTTCCCCTGCAGGGAGATGTGAGAAGTGACGCCATGTGCGTACGGTTTGCAAGGCTTCTCGCTCAGCATTCTCATACAAACATGGTCCCCTCCCTGGAGCACTGCTCCAGGCGTGGACCCTCGTGGCCCATGTATAAAGTCACTTCTCACCCCTCCCTGTAACCTTGGGACGGCACCTGCCGCCCCTGACACAAACACACAACGCCGCCGCCGGGCACCATCAGGCGGGCCGATACCCGAGCACTCGGGTTACATCACAAACACACACGGGCCGTACGCCCTCTCGTACGATTCAGGGAGGTAGGGCATCTGCCCCTAGGGCAGATGCCCGTTTTTTATTCCTTGGAATTACGATGAATCGCCTTTTCTTCCACATCACCCGCGCCCAGGAATCCCAGAACCCAGAAGACGAGAATCGCGGCAACGCAGATCCCCACCACGTTGGCCCCCAGGATAATGAGGGAATTCTTCACAAGGAGCGGCTGCAGAAGCGCCATGCCTATTCCCGCAGCACAGAGCGGCGGCATGAGCGATACGGCAATGGCCACGCCGGCGATGGAGGATGCCAGGTTCTCCTTGACCCAGGCGAATGCGCCCGCGATGCCGCTGCAGAACGCGATGAAAATGTAGATACCCGGCGTGATCTCCTCTGGAATCCAGCTCACCACGTGGTAGGCCCGCGCCATGACGAGAGTAATTGCCGCTGCGGTCGCGAGGGAAATCACCGCCGAAAGGGCGAGAATTTTGAGCGAGCGCAGGACGCCGTGCAGATTTCCGGAAATGAGCGAGAGCGCCAGCGAGAGGATGGGCACCATGAGCGGCGCCAGGATCATCCCGCCGATGATCACGGAGACGTTATTGATGAGGAGCCCCGGCGTGATAATGAGCGTGGCGAGCAGGACCAAGAGGTAGTACCCGCTATGGAGCGTTTCTTGTGCGATGAGGTGCTCAACGGCCTCCGCCTGCTCGTGCTTGCTCGCTTCGAGGAGTGAAGGCTCGTGGTGTTTGAAGAACCAGACCATGCGCATAGTTGTACACAAAAACGAGGGGAAATTCCACTGACCAGAGTTTGAGTGGAAGTCGTTGTATCGCGGATGGCGCAATGCTACGCTCTGGCGGCATTTGGTTCTTTGCCGTGCCCATGCGCCCTAGCTTCAGTCTGGCTGTGATCGTAATGCCGTCTGACGCGCTGGCCGCATTCCCGTTCATTCCCACTCACGTGCGCCCGTAGCTCAGTCTGGATAGAGCGTCTGGTTGCGGTCCAGGAGGCCACAGGTTCAAATCCTGTCGGGCGCACCATCATTCATTGTGGGGCTATAGCTCAGCTGGCTAGAGCACTTGCATGGCATGCAAGGGGTCGCGAGTTCGAATCTCGCTAGCTCCACCAATTCCGCCTGTTCCATTCAACCGAACATCTGCACAACAAGCTACACGGTGGCTTTTTAGGTATACTGTCCGTGCCGACAGGAGTGTGAGCGGCACGCTGCGTGCAACGCAGAACGCTGCAAAACACCGCCACGTCGGTCCGACCGGGAGCGCAGATCTCTTCTCGCGCTCCCGGTCACATTTCGCTACAATAGAAGCATGAAAGTAACCCTGCTCCTGGGCTCAAAAACCGATACCGAGCATGCGCAGAAGATTGCGGCGATCCTCAAGGAATTCTCCGTCCCTTCGCACATCCTCGTCGCTTCCGCCCATAAAGTTCCCGAGAAGGTGATGGAGATCGTAGAGGAGCTCAACGCAGAGAAGGAGCCGCAGGTCATCATCACGATTGCAGGGATGAGTAACGGCCTGGGAGGCGTGGTCGCCGGAAGTTCCGCTCATCCTGTGATCACGTGCCCGCCGGCCCAGAGCCTGGAGGAGTACCAGGTGGACCTCCATTCCAGTTTGCGGATGCCCGGCGATGTCCCTGTGATGACGGTACTCCACCCCAAGAACGCCGCGCTCGCGGCCGTGCGTATCCTTGCCGAGAGCGATCCAGCTTTGCAAGAACGTGTCCGTGAGTACATCAAGCGCATGAAAGAGCAATACTGATACCCCCATGTCTTGCTCAGAGGAAACCAGACCACTGCGCCAGATTCTGCGCACGCTCTGCCGCAGCATCGGCTCACTTGCCGAGCACGAAGCGGCTCAGGATGCTCCATCGGAGGAGCTTTTGGGCATCCGCGTAGATGCGCGCATAGAGGTCGACCGGCTGTGCGCAGCATTCCTCGGTGCTCCCATTGCGCCCCTCAGCAAACACGATGCGGCGGAGTACCGCACAGCCCGCACTGCAGTGGAAACGTTTCAACGAGGCTACGATGTCACACGCGCGCAGGACCCTGATTGGCTCAGGGAACAACGCAGGAGATTGCTCAATCAGGCGCTCCTTGCCCTGCCGGAGCACCCCGGAGAAAGTCCGCAAGACGATTGAGCCAGAGGCGGCTGAGTACTAGCATGGTGTGCTCACTTCCTATGGAAACCTCTGAGTTCTTCCGGCTCATCCACGAAACGCTGGGACCCCAGCTCCAACGCGCGCTCATGAATCGCGAGAACGTCGAGCA
>PFDV01000006.1:31003-43806 GCA_002772745.1 Candidatus Peregrinibacteria bacterium CG10_big_fil_rev_8_21_14_0_10_55_24
CCAACGCGCGCTCATGAATCGCGAGAACGTCGAGCATGCTTCAGGAGTGGATCCTCAGCTTATCAAAGAGCTCCGCGATGCACCTCGTGAGGACGCACGGCGCATCCTGGCAGCTTGGGATGATCTCTGCGACAACGGGCCATTTCTCCTCTCTCCGCATGGCGCTCTCGCCGCCCTGCAGGTGCGCGATACTGCACGGGACATTGTCACGCAGCTGCCAACGCACAGAGGAACACCGAGTGCATTCATCTACCAGTTCAGAATGAAGCTCAGTGAAGCCCTCACAGCGCTCTCACAATCACAGGAAACCCAACCGGATCGCGAATAGAGCACGCACGATTTGTCCGCGCGACCTCCATACGACATACTGTGGAGGATGGAACTCACCATCCCTCAACTGCAGGAGAAGATCAAGGTGTGGAAGGGCTGCGCGCTCTCAAAAACCGCCAACGCCGTGCTCGGCGAAGGGAATCCCCATGCAGAGATTATGTTCATCGGCGAAGCGCCTGGGCAGAAGGAGGACGAACTTGGACGCCCCTTTGTGGGGCCCGCAGGGCAGTTCCTGGACGAGCTCCTCGCCTCCATCAGCCTCAAGCGCGAAGACGTATACATCTCCAACGTGGTCAAGTACCGCCCCCCGAATAATCGCGATCCCCTGCCCGAGGAGAAGGAACAGTGCATGCCATGGTTGATGCTGGAGATTGCGCTCATCAAACCGCGGGTCATCGTCCCGCTTGGCCGGCACGCCCTGGCACACTTCTTCCAGAAGCTCTCCATAACCTCCGCACACGGCAAGCCGCAAAAATTAACCGATACGGTGACCGTCTTCCCCATTTACCATCCGGCCGCAGCGCTCCACAACGGCAATCTGCGTCAATCGCTCTTCGACGACTTCCTAAATCTCAAGAGCTTTCTCGATCAGCAACAGTCCGCTGACGCCAAATAGCCTCCGGTCGCCGCTATGAATACTCTCCTCTTTGGCATCATCATCTCGGCGCTTTTCTCTCTCACATCACTTTTGGTGGTGCTCCTTCGGGTGAGTCCGCTCACAGCTCCACAGCAAGCTGTCCCGGCGTTCTTTGTAAGTTTGCTTTTGAGCGTGAGCACCGTGGCAACACTCGTCTTCATCGCTCTCTGGAAGCTCTTGCCGATCCACACCTGGGATATGGGGAAACTCACGAGTACCGCCCTGCGGCAGGGAATCTTCGTCGGTGTGGCGACGGCAGTCGTCCTCCTCTTCCATTTGCTCAATCTGCTTACCTGGTGGATTGCCGTGATGATCTACGCCGTGGTCGTCCTCGTTGAGTTGGCACTGGAACATTGATGAGTATCACGTATGGAGTATCGAGTATGCAGGTTGCCTTGCTTCATACGTAAAACGTAATACTCGATACTTCGTTGTAGCTGCAAACAGGAGGAACTTGTACAATGCAAGCATGGCTATGGCCGATCCATCGTGGAAAGCGTTTCTGGAACGCATAGAGCACGCAGAGTCCCGCGAGGAACTCTTGAGGATTGAGCATGAGCTCTTCGGCCGCAAGAGCGGCGTGATGACACTCAAGATGAAGGAGCTCCAGGCAATCTCACCTGAGGAACGGCCTAAGTACGCCAAGGAGCTCAATACCTGGAAGCAGAAGCTCTCCCAGGCGCTCGAAGAGGCTGCAGCCAGACTGACGATCCCCGCAGATACTGTGCTCGCGTCCCATGATACGTTAGACGTAACGCTGGATTTGCCGGAGCGCGAACGCGGCCACCTGCACCCCATCCAGGAGTTCTTGCGACACGTGGAGGAAGTATTCGGACGCATGGGATTTGATGTGGCTACGGGTCCGGAAGTCGAGACCGAGGAGCTCAACTTCACCATGCTCAATATCCCGGAGAGCCACCCTGCTCGTGATGCTCAAGATACGTTCTGGATAAAGAGCGCGAAAAAAGGGAAAGACCGTCTGGTCCTGCGGACCCATACGTCCCCTGTGCAAATCCGCTACATGCGCACGCACAAGCCGCCTTTTCGCGCGATCTTCCCGGGCAAGGTGTACCGCAAAGATGCCGATGCCACCCATTCGCCCATGTTCCACCAGTTCGAGGGTTTCATGGTGGGCAAAGACATCACGCTCGCCAACATGAAAGCCGTCATGATCGCCGCGATCACTCAGCTCATTCCCGGCGAAGTGGAGTTCCGCTTCCGCACGGGGTACTTCCCTTTTGTGGAACCGGGACTGGAGCTGGATGTCCGCTGGCAGGGTGAGGACAAAACCAAGGAAGGCGACTGGCTGGAAATCGTCGGCTGCGGCATGGTGCACCCCACGGTCCTAAGGAACGGCGGATTGGACCCCGAGGAGTGGCAGGGGTTCGCCTTCGGCTTCGGCGCGGACCGCATGGCGATGATCCGCCACCAAATCCCCGACATCCGTTCGCTCTTCCCCGGGGATGTGCGATTTCTGAGACAATTCTGACGTTCCAACACTCCGAAAGAGCGCTTCTACGAGCATCCTGAGTGCAGTCGAAGGATGCGATCCTTGAGACAATGTTGACGGCAGAAAACAGGCACCTCCTGTCATACTCCCCAGCGCTGCGGATCTCTGGCGAAGTTTGCCGCAGTGGTGAGATCTTCCCGCGTGAGCCTCCCCTGCTCCACCGCCACGTTGAGGAGAGTCGTGAAATCGGAAAGCGGATGGAATCGCACAGCGAACTGTTGGGCTTTTTCCGACGACGCGGGGAGCTCGTAGGTAAAGATCGCAACAATATCGGATACCGTTGCCTGACCCTCCTCACGCAGTGCCTCGACCGAGGCGATGGAGCTCCCGCCCGTGGAGATGAGATCTTCAATGAGCACCACATCTTTTCCCGGAAGCAGGTCTCCTTCGATGCGCTTCTGCGTTCCGTGGTCCTTGGCCTTGGAACGCACGTAAACGAAAGGGAGTCCCATACGATCGGCCACAAGCGCCGCCCAGCCGATGGCCGCAGTCGCCGTCCCGGCAATGACATCCGGTTCTACATGCAGGGATTTCACCCGTTCCACCAGTGCCTGTACCACGAAATCGCGCGCCTCGGGATGGCTGTAGAGCATGCGATTGTCGCAGTAGATCGGTGATTTGATCCCGCTCACCCACGTAAACGGCGGATCAATGGAGAGCCGAACGGCACCGATATTGATGAGGAGCTCAGCAATGCGTCGGCCATGGGGCATGAAAGCGAGGGGGAACGGTGTCACTTGAACGCTACCATGCGTACACTCTCCCCTGCAATCCCCATGATCCCCGAAGAGTGTCAGGAGCGGCTCAAGCGCCTCAACCAGGTCTTCCTGGAGGAGAACAGAAACCTCAATCTCTCCGCATTGCGCACGCAGGAGTTGAGCTGGACAGGAAACATTCTCGATGCGCTCTCGATCCTCTCCACTCCCCTCCTCTCTCCGCTAAGCGCGCAGAAGAAGATTCTCGACTTGGGCACCGGCGGAGGATTTCCGCTCCTCCCCCTTGCACTGTGTGTTCCCGGATGCACCTTTGTCGGTCTGGACGCAACCGCGAAGAAAATCTCCGCCGTAGAGCGCATTGCCCATGCAATGGAACTCCGGAACGTCACTCTGATTACCGGGCGCTCTGAGGAGGTTGCACGAGACCCCGCACACCGAGAACGGTACGATTTGGTGCTCTCCCGTGCCGTCGCTCCTCTCCATACGCTGCTGGAACTCACGGCGCCATTCGCTAAAGTAGGAGGGCACGTCGTGCTCTGGAAGAGCGTACGCATCGAAAAAGAACTCAAGGATTCGCTCCTCGCACGCGCCGAGCTCTCCTGCCAGCTCACGAACCCCTACGAGTACGTCTTGCCTGACAACCGGGGAAAACGTCAGCTCCTCATCTTCCAAAAGCGTTTCACAACACAAGAGAAGTACCCGCGTGCCGTGGGCATCCCGAAGAAGAAACCCCTCATGTAACTTTTCCGTAACGGGTTCATGTACTCTCTTCTCTGCCCCAAATCCCCAGTACTCCAATCCCCAATCCCCATACTTGCCCAAGCCCTACACCCCCAACGATAAGTGGAGCCAGCGCGCACAGCGCGAGGGATTCCGCGCACGGTCGGTTTTTAAGCTCATGGAACTCGACGAACGGTTCCACCTGCTTACACCGGGGATGACCGTGCTCGATTTGGGCGCCGCTCCGGGCAGCTGGATGCAGTACGCGGTCACGAATGTCGGGCCGAAGGGAAGAGTGATCGGCATGGATCTGCAAGCGATTGAGCCCATTGAGGGAACAACGACCGTCATCCAGGACATCACCGATACCGCGGGTGTACTCAAAGCCCTGGCTGCACTCAATATTGATCATGTGGATTTGATACTTTCGGATTTGGCTCCCTCCACAAGCGGCATCAAGGACATTGATCAGTGGCGATCCATTGAGCTTAATCAGAGTGTTTTGGAAGTCGCCGAGCGTGTCCTCAGTCCTGGTGGCACGTGTGTGATGAAAGTCTTTCGCGGTGCGGATTTCGACGCGTTCCTGCGTGAGCTTAAGGCACAATGGAGCACGGTGAGAACCGCACATGCGCATGCGAGCAGGGACCGCAGCAAGGAGATCTACATCATTGCGATATCCAACACGCGTCACCGCGAACATCCCGCAAGGTGAGCAGTGTGCACCCAGCACGAAGCCTGGGTACAATTGCATCCATGATCGCCCTTAAGAACGTCAGCAAGTCGTACCACCGTAAGCGGGTGCTCACGGATATTTCCCTTCAGGTCGATCCAGGAGAGTTTGTGTGCATTACAGGATTAAGCGGCACCGGAAAGTCCACGCTCATCCACCTGCTCGCCGGCGTGGAAGAGGCGTCGAGCGGGCGCATTGAGGTGGACGGCGTTGATTTGCGCGCCGTACCGCCGATTGCCATGCGACTTTTCCGTCAACGCGTTGGCGTGGTGTTTCAGGATTACAAGCTGCTCTCCCACTACACCGTACGCGAGAACATCGGCTATCCGTTGGAAGTCTGCGGCGCTCCCCAGGCCGCCATCGTAAAGCGAGTCGGTGAACTCCTTACCGAGCTCAAACTCACGCGGAAGGCCGATGCGCTGCCTCGCGAACTTTCAGGAGGTGAACAGGCACGCACGGCTATCGCCCGTGCGCTCGCGCACGAACCCATGATTCTCTTTGCCGACGAACCGACGGGCAACCTGGACCCAGAACAATCTGAGAAAATCCTCAAGCTCTTCTTAGGCATCAACAAGAAGGGCACCACGGTGGTGCTTGCCACGCATGATGCGGCCCTCGTGGACGTGCTCCAAACCCGCGTCATCACGCTGGATGACGGGAAAATCGTGCGTGACAGTCGCGGCAGTTACCGCGAGCACAAAGGGCAAACTCACCAAATTCTCGAAGAACAACCTGAAAAGCGGCCCAAGACTGCCGCAGGCGCCCGCAGGAAGGTACGCATCACGGCAATCGGATCTTAAATGGCAGAGGGGGCAGGCGGCGCCTTCTCCGGGGCAGGGGGAATGTTCTTATTCTTCTCCTGCACGGGGAACGACCGCACCAGTGCAATGGAAATAATGAGGAAGTACGCCATCTCGGGCAGCAGTATCGATACGGAGAGTGCACCCTGCGCCAGGAGCACCACATCCACGATGAAGCGGGCAAAGTGATAGAGCACGATGAGGAGGACGATGCTCGCGTACTTCACGGGTTGAAGGAACGCAAGTCCCATCCCGATGGCGAGCGTGAGGAGCGTTCCGCCCATGATCATCACGAGATACCGATGCATGGGGTCGAGCACTTGGAGCGCGTAGATATCCATGAATGTTCCTAAATCGATGAGCATCACGTAGGCGAAGAAGATCGTGACGACGAAGGTAAATGCCAGGGTGACGCGCAGAAGACGGGTGGAGGAATTCATGCCGTAAGCGTACACGTCCTGCACAGTTTGAGCTATGCTTGCCTCCACAACATGACGAGCTATGCAGATTCCGGCGTCAATATCCATCAGGGAGACCGTGCCTCGCGCATGGCCTACGCCCATGCTGCTTCCACATTCGCTTCGCGCAAGGGGCGCATCGGTGCACCCGTCTTTGAAGAGGATGGCTTCGCGGGATTCCTGGATATGGGTGACTACTACCTGGTGCAGAGTGACGATTCCACAGGGACGAAAATCGATCTTGCCTTCGCCATGGAGCGTTACGACACTTTGGGATACGACCTTGCCGCCATGGTGGCCGACGATGCGGTCTGCACGGGAGCGGAGCCCATTAGTATTTCCAATACACTCGATGTTCCCAGGATCGAATCGCACGTCGTCGACGGACTCCTCAAAGGACTCGCGCGAGCATGCACTGAACAGCGTATCGTCATTCCCGCAGGGGAAATTGCCGAGGTGCCCGGCGCCGTACAGCACGCCGTTTGGAGCGCCACGGTCGTGGGAATCGTAGCGAAGGACAGGGTGCTCAAGCCTCAGACCATCGAGGCCGGAGACGCGGTGATCGCCCTGCGGTCCGCCGTCCTGCGCAGTAATGGATTCTCTCTGGCTCGCAAGATCCTCACAGACCTCTACGGGGAGGCGTGGTACCGGGAGGAGTGGAAGAAAGGCACATCCTGGGGGGAGGTCCTTTTGACCCCCAGCATCATTTTCGGCGATGCGATCCTCAGACTCATTGGGCGTTTTGGGGAAGAGAGAGCCATCAACGTGAAGGGTATCGCCCATATCACGGGCGGTGGCATTCCCGGCAAATTGCGACGCATTCTTAAGCCCACAGGTACCGGCGCAGACCTCACGGATCTTTGGCCGCCGCACCCGGCAGTTACAGATCTCGTGAGTTTGGGCAAGGTTCCAACCGAGGAGGCGTATCGCACGTGGAACATGGGCAACGGCATGCTGGTGGTCCTACCCCAAAAGGAAGCACAGCGCGCCGTAGAACTCCTCAAGAAAGCGGGGCGAGAGGCACGCATTGCCGGCACCATCACCGCCGATCCAATGATCCGCATCACCGCAGGAAATGGCGAAACTCTTTCCGTGAATCCTGAGCGAACTTGACAATACCGAGTAGGTGAATATACTGCGCGCACCTATGCACCAGAGCAGCCTTCTGCTCGGCCTGAGCCTCCTCCTCCTTACGGCGGAAGGCGGGTTGCGTGCATAAGTACATGTTCTCCTAGAGCACGAACCCCCCTTCCTCGCGGCGGGGTTGGTTTTTGTATTTGTCTTCTCTCTCCTCTCTCATGGAAACACCATGTGCAGAATCTCCTGGCTCTTCGGGCTATCGGCTCACGGTGCTCCAACGAGCCTTCTGCGAAGTACACGGCAGACCGATTGAATCGCAAGAGGCCGGCGCCATCGCGCGGGATACATCTGCCTTTGCACAGACGATGCGCGCACTCACGGGAGCCGCACACTGCGATACATCACAGGATCAGAAAGCAATTCTGGAACGTATTCGGGCACTGGAAGAGCGCCGCGAACGCTTGGCATGCCTCGATCTCTTTGCCCCGCCGTCGGCACTACAGAATGCAGACGATAGGGACCCCACTGATCCGGCAGAGATGTTGCATTGGGAACAGTATGCAGTGGATGCGCAACTCGAACATCTCTTCGATATCGCCGACCCGCGTGCGCTTGCTCAGTACCGCAGACATGAGAAGCAATCTTCTCCTAATCCAGATTTTTACGTCTAATCATTTTCCCCTTTTTTCCTCCTGCCTACCATTATGGAAACTTCGTCATCCTCACAACCCATAAAGGAATACGAGCCTGGCATCTTCGAGGGCGGTTCCTACCACTGGCAGCAGGATGCCAAAATCACCGACATACTCGGGGGTGACTACATGCCAGAAACCCTTGAGGATGCACGGGCGCTTGTGGTTGAGCGTTTCGGCTGCGTACTCCATGCGCTCCCCAGAGATATACAACGCGATCCCGAGGCTCTCATGACCGCAACCGTACTCTCCAGCGGACATGAACTCCTTCGGGTGCACTCTGCGGTGCAGGATCTCCTCACGCCGGAATTTGCTCTCGAGGCGGCACGGCGTGGCGTTCCGGGATGGCTCCTCAAAGCATATCCTGAGAATGTCCGTGACACTCTTGACGTCGTTTCCGCATACGTTGCACTGGACGGGCACGCGCTACACCACGCTTCGGATCGCTTGCGCAGTGATCCCACGATCATCGAAAAAGCCATTCAGCAGCATCACGATGCCATCATCCATGCCATCAATCCTCCAGAACACCTGCAAGAAATCGCAGAGATGCTCAGAAGAGGAAAGAACGGAGCACATGGAGCAGAGCAAGTGCACACGCGACAACTTACGCGCTCATGCTCTTCACCATCGCCTGGAACGCCTCCTTCGTGAGAGAGGGGGCAATCTTGGCAACCCGATCAATGATTTTGCTCTTTTCCGTCGAGGATTTGGCTGCGGAATACTGCTCGCGCAAATGGGCCAGCTTGCGCTGACGAATACGACGGGCATGGATCTCGCGTTGGCGAATGCGACTCATCGTGCTCCATTGTAGCGCACTCGTAGCTTGCTGCAACTGAACCCGACACATGGTAGCATGTGCTCTCATGCACACCGTGCGGAACCTGGCAAAGGCGCTTGAGACACACCGGGAGGAAGCCATTCATGGGCATCCGATCAAATCCTACGTACAGAACATTGTGTATGGAGGCAACGACGGCGTCGTGACGACCTTTGCTGTCGTCGCTGGCACCGTGGGTGCCGAGTTCCCTCACGCAGTCATTATCGTCCTGGGACTGGCAAACTTGCTCGCGGATGGACTTTCCATGGCAACCGGTGCGTACCTTTCCCTGCATGCGCAGCGCGATACCTTCGAGCGACTGCGCAAGGAGGAACTCCAGGAAATTGAGGATGATCCCGAAATAGAGCGCGAGGAGGTCCGTCAGGCTTTTTTGCAGAAGGGGTTTACAGGAGAAGACCTGGAACGGGTTGTCGCTACCATCACAGCGAACAAAAACCGCTGGGCAGACGTCATGATGTGTGAAGAGCACGGGATGACGCGCCAGTACACCGCGAATCCGGTGGTTCATGGTATCTCTACCTTCATGGCATTCGTCATATTCGGAAGCATTCCCCTGATCCCCTATCTCTTTGGCATCGCTCTCTCCTGGCGTTTCCCTGTTGCCATCGTCTCCACAGGGATCGCCCTTATTCTCCTTGGAATCACGCGCAGCACTCTCACCCGCGAACGGCGCATTCGGGGAGCAATGGAAGTATTCCTCGTCGGGGCTTTAAGCGCGGCGGTTGCCTACGGCGTTGGGGTCTTACTCCACGGATTCCTGGGCTTGGCCGCATAAATGAACGTGCTTCCTTTGGCTGGGAATTGCAGTACAATGCGCCTATGCCTACCGTAGCCTTCCTGGAGGTAGTCGCCCCAGAGGATGGAGAACAGATTCTCCGTAGCTTTCCCGATGCGCTCCAGAGCGCAAAAAATCTTCAGGAAGAGAATCTTCTTGAGCAATGTAAGGATGCCGAAGTCCTCTCCGTCTTCATTTATTCGACTGTTGGCGAACGCGAGCTTAAGGCTCTTCCCAGGCTCAAGTTGCTCTGCACACGTTCCGTGGGGTACGACCATATCGACCTCGCGGCATGTCAGAAGCGCGGCGTGATGGTTTGCAACGTCCCCGATTACGGCGCACACGTCATCGCCGAGCACGTTTTTGCCCTTCTCCTCTCCGCACTCCGCCACATCCCCGAGGGGGATGATCGCGTGGAAAGCGGCGCATTTGATTACCGAGGGCTGAGGGGTAAAACACTGCGCGGCAAAACGCTCGGCATCGTGGGAACTGGGAAAATCGGTTGCCGCGTCGCCCAGATTGCCAACGGCTTCGGCATGAAGATCATCGCGGTTGACCGCTGCCGCAACATAGAGCTGGAGGAGCTCCTGCATGTGCAGTACGTCCTTTTGGAAGAGGCCTTGGCCAGGAGCGATATTCTCTCCTTACATGTCCCCGCCACCGAAGAAACGCAGCACATGATCAATGCCAAGACGATTCAACAGATGAAAAACGGCGTCGTCATCATCAATACCGCGCGCGGAACGTTGATCGACTCCTCCGCGCTGCTTGACGCTCTGGAGAGCGGAAAAGTCTCCTATGCGCTTCTGGATGTTCTTGAGCACGAAAAAGAAACCGGGAAGGACGCGGCACTCATCGCGCATCCCAATGCCATCACGACACCGCACATCGCTTTCTACGCGGACGACAGCATGCGCAACATGTACGATGACTGCTTCGAATCCATTGAGCAGTGGAGGGATGGCAAGACCCCGGAGCACGTCGTTCGTCCCCCTCAGCTCGTTTGCGATCTTCCCGGTATTCAGTGCAAATGAATGCCTCCGTATCCGCAGTGGCCACCACATCGTTCACGATCAGCTTCATCATCCTCCAACTGGTATCTTTGCTGTTCATGATCGCCCTTCTGCTCCAATTTGCCCTCATCCATGGAAGGCGCATCGAGGTTCTCCAGTCGCTTCAAAGCCATAAAGTGGCTTATCGATGCTTTGAATCTCGCATATTGGGAATTGTGTACGTGATATTTACACTCATAATTACTGCATTCTCTACGTTCATATTCCTGCACTAGCAACGGATGTCGATTACCTCACCCAACGAGCGGCTCATTGATTCATTCGGAACGCACTGGATGAAGTACGTGACTCCCACGTTTGTGTACGTGCTCCTCATGCTCATCATTGTTCTGCTCTTCGTTTTCTCGCAATTCCTTACAGGGTACTCTCACGCTTCCGGCGCAGTGGCGTACTTCTTCACGTTCGCACTCCTAGTAGGCATCCATCATTGGTACTTCCACCGGATTTTGAGTGAGTACATGATGGATATTGTCGTCACCACAAAGCGGTTTATGTTCCTGCGATGCAACTTGTTTCTCTCAGACGACACACACGAGATTTCGTTGGATCGCATCCTGGCTGTGGAGGCGAAGAAGCGAGGGATTATCCAGAACATTCTGGGTTACGGCACCCTGTGGTTTGACACGGGGGGAACCTCCACGGATAAGGGCCCCATCATCCCCCTGGTCCCCCACCCCCACCGCAGGGTCCGCGAAATCATGTCCCTGCTGCGGACACAGGGCTCATGAATTTCATCGAACAATTGAACCGTATATAAACCATAATTTCCCAGGAGAAAGCCCCCTTCCTTCCGAAGGAATCTTATGCTATACTAACATGATTTTTGAGCTTCAGGCTCACGACACAAACAACCATGTCCCACTTGTCCTCTTCCCTCTCGGTGCAGGAGATGAAGCTCGCCCTCGCGGCGGCTACGGAGGTGGAGGGAAAGATTTCCAAGACAGACGCAGGCGTGTTCATCGATACCGTACTCAACCATATCCAGTACGAAACTCTGGGACGTGAAGACAAGGGCGTGGTACGACAATACCTCCAAACAACTACGGGCTACTCGCGCGCTCAGATCGCCCGTTACATCACCAAGCACCGACAGCACACTGTTCGACAAGAGGTTGTTGCAATGCCGGATGAGCCTAAGGATACAGCCGGTCGCTGGGCATTCCTCACAGGAACGCTCCTGGCACTCTTGCTCCTCGTGGGATCCTCCCTTGCAGCACCGGGAGATGGCCTCCAATTCCTGACGGGCGACATCCTCTCGACGGCGGTTTCGGACACGTCTCTCCCCACTGAGCGGAATACGGCGGTGCACAAGAGCACGGTTGGTACTGTGGATCCTGAGACCGAGGATGTACATCCTCTCCTTGCCGTCGCGCAGCAGGTACAGCGCGTTGGATCCACTGCGATCCAACGCACAACGTTGGCCTCTTCTCCAAGTATTCTTGAACGCAAGATGAACGCGGTACCGCGTTCAGTAACACGTGCAACAACCATACCAACCGTGGAAAGCGCCGTAGAAACTGACGCACCGCTCATCGGTATGCAGAGCGTGCTGGCACTCGCCGACACTGCACATGCTATAGAACCACAGGAGTCCGGGGAAACACAGGCGTTTGAGACGTACCTGCGCAGAACCCAGGCAAATTCTGCTGCATTCGCATTCGCTCAGCGCATCGAAGATCGCCGACAGAAGCGGCTTGCTGCACGGCCTTCCACCTCGCCATTTCATGGATCCGCTCCCAGTTCCAGTAGTGAGTGGGCTTGGCAGGATTCCTCCTCGAACGTCTGGGATGTTACAGATCAACCTCGAAGCCTCTGGGACATCATCGGACCGGGCACGGATGGACAGATCCTCACCATCGTCAACGGCAAACCGACGTGGCGCGACGTGACATCCAATATCGGCAACCCCGATCTTGGTGAAGGGCGCAAGCCTGTTGAGCGTCGTGGTGGTGGTGGCAGGAGTTTTGGAGGAGGCAGCGACACGAGCACAACTACCACAACGGTAACGCAAACCGTCGGCGACTCGGACTGGACCGTGAGCGGCAATGATGAGTATGCAGCAGTCTCTGGAAATGTCGGTATCGGCACTTCTTCCCCATCAACCAAACTTGAAGTAGTGGGAACGATTTCGGGAGGTTCACTCTTTGCACAGGATCTTTTGAGCACTTCCGGAGCACTCGTAGTTGAGGAAGGACAGACGGTGACTTTGAACGGCGTTGCCTACATGTTCCCCTACGGGGACGGGAGTGCATCGGGAAAGGTGCTCAAGACCGACGGAGCGGGACAACTCACCTGGGCAACGGACGATAATGACGGAGGCAGCGGCCTCAACTTCGATTCTGCAGATACTCGTTATGTCCGCGTTGCAGGAGACACCATGACCGGCGGACTCCTTATTAATGTGGGCGTGGGTAACGAAAGCCAGGTCATCGAAACAGGTC
>PFDV01000008.1 GCA_002772745.1 Candidatus Peregrinibacteria bacterium CG10_big_fil_rev_8_21_14_0_10_55_24
AATTGAATAGAAGGAAAGCCGACATAGAAGCGCAAAGACTTAAAAAACTTACTCTCATAAATCTATTGGAATCTTTCAGAAAATTGATGGCTATGAACAGTGAAGCACAACAACGCGGTTATGAATTTGAGAGATTTCTTCGAGAGCTATTTGGATATTTTACAGTTCGATTAGATAAACCTTTCAAGTTAACTGGCGAGCAAATTGATGGGTCTTTCAGACTTCAAGGAGATAACAGCTATATCTGTGAAGCTCGATGGAAAGACGAGCTTTCTACTACAGAAGGACTGTATCAATTTGCATATAAAGTGCAGACAAAAACTCTATACCCTCGGGGCGCTTTCATTTCGGTCAATGGTTTTTCTGTGAGCGCAGTTGACGCGATCTGCAAAAACAACACGCCAAACATCTTTCTGGTCGACGGGTCGGATTTGATTCATGTTCTTGAAGAGCTTATTTCGTTGCCCGATCTTCTTTCAAAGAAAGTTGAACTCGCTCAAACGAAGGGGAGGATATATGTGCCAGCAAGAGAAATCATCTATAGCTAAGCTGATTCTCCAAAGTTAACTACTTCACGACCTCAAAAAAAATCCTTCGGATTCCATAGAACTTTGAACTCCCATTTTCCGAATGACTTAAGGGAATTCACAGCACGTACCCATTCTTCCGCTACAGCGTGCTTTGCCTTTACTTTGTCATCCTCCCCTTGCCTTTTACTTCCAAAACGAGCGTGCGGCCATCCTCGAAGCGAATGAGATAGTCTGGGTAGTAGATGTACACCATTCCTTGATAGAGATAGTAAATTTCAAACCCAAGATGTCCATCTTTTGCCATTTCTGCAGATGAAGCGGAGATTCGAGTGTAGAGGTATTAGGAACCAATACCGCTTCCCCTAATATCGACAGGAAGAAAAACTCACTGGAACCGTATATCTCACATTACACCACTCCTCTCCTGAGGGGTAGGCTCATAACCTCAAATTCTTGAAATCAATTGAGATTTTAGGAGATTATTCATGTGTGTGTTGTCATGGACAGAAAATCCTAGGAAGAGAATACTAACCTCATGGGAATCCATTATCGCTTCCTATCAATTGGAATAGTCTTTCTGTTTATTGCAAATTCGGTAACAGTTTACTCTGCACCAATATCAAAAAATGCAATATCGAGCACAGTAATGATACTGACCTTTGATACCTCGGGTAAACTACTCGCACGAGGTAGCGGGGTGATCATTTCCGAGGACGGCACTGTAATTACAAATCATCATGTTGTAGAGGGCGCAGATTCTATTGTCGTTCTTCCTACGGATGAAAGAGAGCAACCAAGTACATCATGTTCATGGTTCATTGGTTCGTTTAGAAGCAATGTTGATGTTGATTTGGCACTCCTTGAGCCAGACAATGCTCTGCCATGTTCAGTACATGGGATCCAGCTCGATACAGTATTACCACCGACTGGCACAGATATTCAAGTCCTTGGTTATCCAGCTATTGCTGTTGGAGGATTGAATCTAACAGTTACAAGAGGGCAGATAGCAGGAAGAGTTTCTGGGAATAATGGAGGAATACAATTGCTAAAAACAGACGCGAAGATTATTTCTGGAACATCGGGTGGGCCTGTAATTGGTAACAATGGAAAGTTGACTGGCATTGTTACGGCATTCACTTATTTAACAAATTCATTCGGACAAATGGATCCGTCACAAGAAACTATTGGACTCATTATCCCCTCTACCATCATCTCACAATTTGCCGGAGGGGATATTTCATTTGCCGGACGGTCCCAAGCTACACAGGAAAAAACAATCAGAGAAGGTCACAGTGCGTATCAAGGTGCACTGGATACGGTCGTTTTTTACACGCAACTTGCAGAAGATCTTAGGTCTACAGGATTAGTGAATTATTGTGCCTTACTACAAGTTACCAAAGATGAGGCAGTGGGTTTAGCCGAATTCATTATGGATATGGATAGCTTTTACTCCTCACCTGATGGACGTGCAGCCGTAGATATATATACCAATTTTGCTACTGAAACTTCAGACAAATGGCGCAACGAGTGCTTACATGTGACAATCGAACAATTGTTACCCTCAGATGTGCCAAGTAGTGCGTGGTTTGCTTACGAACTGGCTGCAATGAATTTTCTAGGAGGAATGATGGATGACCCCTTTAGACCAGCTGACAAAGCTACAAGAGGAGAACTAATTAAGTTACTTGTAAATATGATTGAAACAGAGGAGATGCCGCAGCTCCATAGCAATCCTACATTCGACGATGTTCCAGACTATCTAGAGGTATTCTTTGAAAAGGCTAAGATCAATGGATGGATTTCGGGAGACAATAACTGCGTGGGGGGGCATCCATGTAATGCGAGACCAAATGATCCAATTAATAGAGCTGAAGCTGCTGCAATTATCATTAGAGCGTTCGGCTTAGTTTCGAACGGCTCTCCTGTCTCATTTAGTGATGCTTCTGTAGGCCAATGGTTTTCATCTCACATCAATACTGCCGCTAGTCTTTGTATTCTTCAGGGTGACGAAGGTACTACGTTAGTCAGACCTGCTGATCCAGTAAACCGAGCGGAATTGATTATGATGGCATTTAGAGCTTCAGAAGATTACGCAGGCAAGCGGTTGATGTCACCAGACTGTGAATATAAAAAGGCACCATTCTTCTTCCATGATCCTGATTTGGATACGCGGAACAGGTTCTAATTGCGCTTACCACGGGCTGCCATCTCACCCCATCTTCCAACAACACGGCTGTTTGCATTTGGTGCAGTACTGCTCCCCGTTCTCATGGGGCTTGCCGCTGACGCACTTCGCATTGCAGCAATCGGAGCGAATGGCAGCCCTCAGTTCCCCCGGCAATTGTCTGCGCACGGCAATATTCATGTGGTGGGCGCAGTACTGTTTGCCATGAGAAGCTTTGCCACACCCTTTCATCGAGCAAATTTCACGTCTTTTTGGAATGGTGAAGCGGAGAAGGAAGAGTACCATCATCCTGCATGCAATCCGATCCCCCGTCCAGCATTCAGTCCAGTTTTACGCAAATTGGAGTGGAACCTCCGTTCGTTTCCGTGCTCGAAAAGCACGGTATTACCGTGCCCACGCCCATTCAGCACCAGGCGATCCCCGCGATACTCCAGGGAAAGGATTTGGTCGGCATCGCGCAGACGGGCACAGGCAAGACGTACGCCTTTGGTCTCCCCATGCTCCAGAGCATGGCGCACGAAAAAGGGAGGGCGCTCATCATTGTCCCCACGCGCGAGCTTGCGCAGCAGATCGAGGAAGCACTTGCTCCTCTTGCTTCACTCTACCGCATCGGTATCGCGGTCTTCATCGGAGGAGCCTCCATGCATCTGCAGCGCCGGATGCTCAGGAACAACCCACGGATACTGGTCGCGACACCCGGTCGCCTCAATGATCACCTGGAAAAGAAGACGGTCACCCTGCGGGAAGTGCGGATCCTGGTGCTCGACGAAGCGGACCGGATGCTGGATATGGGATTCAAACCGCAGATTGACCGCATCCTGGCGCATGTCCCGCGCGAACGACAAACGCTGCTCTTTTCGGCGACCATGCCCAAGGAAATCATGCAACTGGCTTCCGCGCAGATGCGCCTGCCCCTGCGTATAGAAGTCGCCCCTTCGGGAACGACAGCGGCAAAAGTGGAGCAGGAGCTCATCATCGTACAACAGGTGAACAAGGGCATGCTCCTGCAGTCTCTGCTGCGCGATTACCACGGGTCGGTGCTCGTGTTCTCCCGCACCAAGCACGGCGCGAAAAAGATCACACGCCTGCTGAATGACCAAGGTTTTCCGGCGGCGGAGATTCATGCAAACCGATCTCTCGGGCAACGCCGCGCTGCGCTCCAGGGATTTAAGACGGGTAAGTACCGCATCCTGGTTGCCACGGACATCGCTTCGCGCGGCATCGACGTTACAGGCATCGAGGTCGTCATCAACTACGACCTGCCCGATGACGCGGGGGATTACGTGCATCGCATCGGCCGCACGGGCCGGGCCGACCGCGAGGGTCGGGCGATCTCCTTTGCCACGCCCAGTCAGGCGCAACACATTCGGGAGATTGAGAGACTCATTCGCGCACCGTTGCGGCGCAGGTCTCACGCCTCGGTGCCACAGCTTCCTCTGGAGGAAGGGAGAAGTGACAAGCGCCCTCAGCGCCGATCGTCTCCGCGCTCCTTCCCGCCACGCAGTGGCGCACCACGGCACGGCACGCAACGAAAAAACTTCCGTCCGCGCCGCAGGTATTGAGCAGAGTGGCGAAGGCAGAAATGCATCGCGCCATTCTGATCAGTTCTTTGTGTCACCCCGAAACGGGCCTCTGTGTCATGGTTCGACTCCGCTCACCATGACACGATGTACACTGCAGTCTGCATGTCTCACTTCGTCTATCTTGCACGGTGCAGTGACGGATCGCTCTACTGCGGCACTTGCATGGACCTTGCTGCGCGGGAGGAGAAGCACAACCAAGGCACGGGCGCCAAGTACACGCGCTCGCGGCGACCGGTGAAGATTGTCTATGCAGAGGAATGCGCCACGCTCCAAGAAGCACGCAGGCGCGAGGCGCAGGTGAAGCGGTGGAAAAAGGAGGAGAAGGAGGGGCTTCTCATCCGTGACGGAGATCAGTGTTAGCCTCGGCTGAAAAAACACAGGGATCAATGATGCAATCCATGCAATGGAATAGGCCCACTACTCGTACCGCAGCGCATTGATGAATTCACACAAGATCTCGCGGCCGCATGATGGGGAACAGCACGACATCTCTGATGTTCTGCTGCTGCGTCATCATCATGATGAGGCGATCGACACCCACTCCCCATCCCGCGATCGGCGGCATGCCGTGCTCCATGGCGCGGAGGTACTCGCGATCAATGGCGTGTGCTTCTTCATCGCCCGCAGCCTTCGCTCTCGCCTGCTCCTCGAAACGAATCCGCTGATCAATCGGATCCACAAGCTCGCTGTATGCATTCACCACCTCCGTCCCCCCCATGACAACCTGGAAACGATCGACGAGCGTGGGATTATCGTCATTTCTCCGCGCGAGGGGAGATTCATCAGCGGTGTGTCCCAGAATAAAGGTCGGTTGGACCAAATTACCACGTACGTGCTTCTTGTAGAGCAAATCAATGGTTCCTCCCCTTGTGCTTTTCCCCGTGTAATCTCCACCCGTTTTCGCGTTCGCAGCCACCTCAAGAGCGGCTTGTTCCGGATACATATCCACATCAATGCCTACGTGATCCAGGATGAGCTCTTGGAATGTTTTCCTTGCCCATGGTCCGCTAAGATCGATGGTGTTTTCCTCGTACGCGAACTGCGTGCTCCCCAGAGTCCTGCCGACGACCTGTCTAAACCACTCTTCCGTAAAATCCATGAGCTGCCGATAGTTCGTATATGCCCAGTAGAATTCCATCGTCGTAAATTCCTGCATGTGCTCAGGACTCATGCCTTCGTTACGGAATTGCTTGCCGATTTCGAACACACGCTCAAACCCACCGATTATGAGCTTCTTGAGTGGTATCTCTGGCGCAATACGGAGCTGGCAATCGATATCTAGGGCATTGTGGTGCGTACCGAACGGCTTGGCCAGCGCCCCTGTCGCCAAGGAATCGACGATTGGTGTTTCCACCTCCATGAAACTGTTCTCTTCCATGAATCGGCGAATGGCGGAGATGCAGCGGCTACGCAATACAAACCGCTTGGTGGCTTCCGGATTGACAACAAGATCGAGATACCTCTGTCGATATTGCGTTTCTACATCCAGAGGAGTGCCGATGTCCGGCACATCGCGCAGGGTCTTTCCCAAGAACACAAGTTCCTGCGCGCGAATAGTGGGCTCACCGGTTCGTGTTGCAAATGGGAATCCCCGTACGCCGAGAAAATCACCCCTGTCGAGATTCTCATAAATAACCTGTTGCGTACCTTCGAGCTTCTGGCGATCGACAAGCGTTTGGACCCTCCCCGTCCCCTCGATTAAGTCGATGAACGTGCTCCTCTTATGCTCACGAATATTGGCTATTCTCCCGGCACAGGCATGGATCTCCTCCGGCATTTGGCCCGCATCGCGGGCGGCGGTGAGAGCGTCTGCCATGTCCCGCAGTTGTTGCGCCGTCAACGTACGGTCGAATCGTTCTGGCGACACCGGCACGCCGGCCTCAGCGAGTCGCTTCCGTTTCCGATAGTACTCACCGAACATCTCCTCATATGCGGCATCCTGCTGGCCGGAGACATCGATGTTACCGATGTATTGCATAAAGGGGTTAAGCGGAAAACCAACGAAACATTACGCCGTTTCAGCTTCGTCCTGCGCCGCCCCCCTATCATCCTCTTTCTTGCGCCACAGATCGTCCCTCTCAAACCGTATGTACTGCGGCGTCTCGGCATTGAACGGCAATGCGGCGATTTCCCCCAACGCACGTTGCAACGTTGCTTCGTCCGTATCCTCCACCGTAATGAAAAATGGCAAGTTATCCAGCATTTTCTCGGCGTATGGGAGCTGGACAATCGAGTTGAGATTGATGCCGTGCCGCTTCAAAACCGCAGTCATGTCGTGCACCACGCCGACGGCGTCGTGAATGACGAAACGCACGTAGAACGTGTGCGGCCTCTTATCGGGTTGATTGTGACCCTCCTGAACCGGTCGACCAAACGGCGACACGTATCCTTGCTCGCTCGTACGGGCGATGTTCACGATATCGGACAATACCGAAGCCGCCGTCGGCTTGCCCCCTGCACCTTCCCCCTGGAAGAAATTACCTTTGGCATTGAGATCGCTCCTCAGCTCAATCGCGTTCAGATTCGCAGGTATCTGCCCAATCGGTGAGCTGGCGAGTACCAACTCAGGCCCCACGCGGGCGATAATCTGACCGTCGACAACCTCGGCGCGCGCCACGAGTTTGACTCTCATGGGCGGATTCATGGAACCGGCATGTTCAATGTCCTTTAGGGCAACATCGACGATGCCCGTCGTGGGTATTTGATCCGGACTGATGTGCTTGCCGAACGCGTACGCGATGAGCAGGGATAACTTCTGGCACGCATCTCTTCCCAGAATATCATCGGAGGGATCCGATTCTGCATACTTCGCCTGCTTCGCCATCTGCAAACACTGACCGTACTCCAGGTGTTTTCCCTCCATCTGCGTGAGAATGTAGTTCGTCGTCCCGTTGATGACACCTCGCATCTCATGCATCCGTTCGCCGTGCGTCCCCGATGCCATGCTGTTGAGTATGGGGATGCCCCCGGCCACTGCCGCCTCGAACCGCATCTGCACGTCCTGTTTCTCCGCCTGCGCCAGCAATTCCGGCCAAGAATAAGCCAGGAGCTTTTTATTGGCGGAAACGACATGCTTCCCTCGCGCCAACGCGCCTTCGATTGCTCTCCTAGCCGTATCCATCCCTCCCATGAGTTCGCACACGAGATCAATGTCGGGATCATCCAATATGGCATCCAGGGACCGGTAGAGCTCAGGGTTTGCCTCATAGAACGTACCCGCAAGTTCCGGCTGACGACGGAAGATTGCCGCCAATCGCAGCGAACGACCGGCTCGTTCTTCCAGATGCGATGCATCTCCATGGAGAGTGGTAATGACTTCGGACCCCACGGCCCCTTGGCCAAGAACAGCGATGTTGAACGGTTTTTCTGACGAAGGGGTTGTTGACATAGGAGCGAGAGTTTCCCCCACAAAACAGGATTGGTCAAGGATTGGTCAAGTTTTTCATGCTTCCCCTGGGACGAGCTTCCTGTGGCGCTTCTACGTATTTCCCTCGCGAAGAGCGCGTGCGCGAAGCTCCCGTGCCATTTTCATAGTCGGGTCAATGGCAAGGATTGCATCACAATCCTCAACGGCCCTGCGAAAATCCCGATCTTCGAAGTTAATGAATGCCCTTTGGTACAAAGCCACTTTGTTTTGAGGATCAATGCGCAGCGCCGCTTCAAAATCTGCGCGCGCTGCATCTACCTCGCCTCGCTCAAGACTCGAACAACCGCGCATTGTGTATGCGAAACCGTTATCAGGGCTCTCCTCAATCGCTTTGGTGAAATCTGCATGCGCAGCTTCATGGTCTCCGAGTCTCCCTATTGAAATGCCACGATAAATGTGCGCATTGATGATCACGGGCCGATCATCAATAGGATCTGCGCAGGCATCTATGGCTGTCGAAAAACCTTGTACCGCTTCTTCGTCCCTGCAAAGTCCTTGTAAATTCAAAGCGCGATTGTGATGCAGCAATGCCATGTTCGGCTCCAATGCAATACACGTATCGAATACAGCAATCGCTTCTTCCGGTTTGCCCAGCTGAGTCAAAACGATTGCCAGCCTCACAAGGGCATCGACCTTGTCGGGCTGCATCGCGACAACTTTCTTGATATCTCGCGCTGCGGCAGCCGGATTTCCCGTTTGCATGAACATTTCTGCGCGCTTGAGCAGCACATCGGCATCATCCGGTTTCATTTGCAACACCTGGCTCAGATCACGTATCGCCTCGCGCAACCGCGAAACGTAATACAGTGCATAACCGCGCTCAAGATATGCATCGCAGTTTTGCGGATCAAGATCGATAACCCGAGAAAAATCATCTACTGCGGCTAGAAATCGGTGCAAACGACTATAAGCTCTCCCTCTGGTGAGAAGGGTATCCTTCAAATCCGGTCGCAGGTCAATTGCACGAGAGAAATCCTCAATGGCTTTGTCGTATTCCCCAAGCTTCAACTGCGCAGATCCTCTGTTGTGGTAATCAAGCGCATTGGTTCCGTCCAGATCAATAGCGGCTGTTAATTGCTGATGTGCCTCAGGAAAATTGCCTTGCAGCATATGTATGTATCCCAAAAACGCATGGGCAATTGCGCTGCGGCAATCCAACTGGATCGCACTATTCGCGCTCGCTATTGCTCCCTGAACATCTCGATTGTCCAATTGCTCCTGTGCTCTGCTCAAATACGCACGCACGTCTGCATCGCCCGAGTCTCCGCCGTAACGTGAACCACCGCTTGACAAGATAGGCAAAAGAAAAGGTAAAGAGAGGCGACCACTCTACGAGTGTGCCGCCTGCAAATCAAATGCCGTTGACATGCGCGCATTCGGAGCTACGCCTCCGTCCTGACACTGCAAAAAGGGAGCGGAGATGGGCAGTACGCATCAAGGGTGGAGAGCTGTTCCTTGGTGCAATAGCCGCGGTGTATCCACCCCTCATCGATCGCCTTCTGGGTGAGGAGTTGGACGTGTGTATGAAAGAACCAGTGACCGTTGCAAGTCAGGTCACCCATACGCGCAAAGAGCGCCCCCTGTTCAATGTGCTCGCCTTCTTGGGGAAGCCTTTCCTTATCAAGGTGCCCGTACAGACTGTAGTACGGCGTGCCGCTTGCATCGCGGTGTTGCAGGACTACGAGCCCCCCATAATTCCCCTCTCCTTCTTCGTAACCAGAAAAAAAGACGCTGCCAGCTGCGGGGGCATGCACGTTCGTGTGGAGGGGCGCGATGATGTCAACACCCAAATGGTAGTAGCGCTTCTCCGCCGCCATTTGAGGAAAGCGGCTCAGGAGTGACGAGCGGTATTCGAGATACGTTGCCACGCCCCACTGGTATGCGGGATAGAATGTCGTCTCTATGTACTGTTGCAACTGCGCTTGATCGTTCAATGTGGCAGATGAGAGCGGCGTTTGGTCACTCAGATCCAGAATAAATGGCGCGTGTTGCTGGAGAGACCCCAGTACGGGGGAGAAGCTGGAAGCGGTCTGCGAAGTACCGGATCGCGACACCATCATGAATCGAGGTAAGCGTCCATAATTCTATCAGTAATACTCTCCGGCTCAAGATGAGCGACGGCGAACGACCGGAGGAATCGCCCCTTGGTGGTATCTCCGAACATCGGCTTATGCGCATTCCACGGATCAGGAGGATCTTGTTGGGTATCATCGCCGATACTGACGTGATTCGTGAGCATCCAAGGACCCATACTGTTTGAGTCAACGACAAATCCGCTCTGCAATGCCGGTGTGATGGATCTATCCCATCGCAATTCTGCGTACACAGAGGAGATTCTGTCTCTCAAGAGTGCGCAGTTCGAGTAGATCAACAGAGGAACAATATGACCTTGCCGCTGGTATTCCGGCAGTGTTGACCACTCCGTACTTTCTCCATCAGCAACCAACACGCCGGAAATGGCGCGCCCTTCGGCACTACGTAAGACAAATAATCGATCATTCACTCCTCTGGATTCCGCGTAATTTCTGCACTGCTCCTCTGTCCAGCCAAAGGAGTGCCGCCACAGGCCAAAGATATCTTCGGCGGTCGGTGCTCCGTCAAACGTCATGCCCTGCGCACGATGCGCTCTCAACAACGCGATGGCGTCTTCTTCAAATGGAAGCGCAGAACGTTGCCGCATTTTGTCGCGGATGTGCTTCTGCATCAATGGAATACTGTCACACTCGACCGCGCGATCAGCAGTATTCGCACCGATCGTAATGTGCAGATTGTTTCGATCTATATCCGGACGCACCGCTGTTTCACAGGCTGCTTCCTGAAAAAGCCGATCACGGATATTGTGGACATCAATCGCGCACGATGCCCTGAGACGGGCAACGAGCCGGCTCCGTTCGCTTTCGCGGAAACGCTCGATACACTGGAGACCTAGATCTATGACGTCATCGTCTCGTTCAAGCCGCTCGTGCTCGTTGTCGAAGAGCAGACGATCGTAGGTACCGTTCTCCGTAAAACCCGGTCTCCGTTTACCGGAATATACCAATGTTGTATCGGGATTATTACTCATGTGGGAGTTGTCGAGGATCATGCTTGCGCCTTGCAATCAATGCGGTTATTGCGCGGTAAAATCGTGCTTTGGCCTGATCGTATTCCGCGTCATCTACGGAAATAAAAACACTGTGCAACATTTGCACGGCGGCATCGGCATCTTCCTTGCGAACCAAGAATGTCATTACTGCTTCATTCAAACCTTGCGTGATGAATTGGATATCAATTCCCGCAAGCTCAAAGGCCGTTGTCGCTTTTGCCGCCTGACCGGGTCGCTGCATGTTGTTACCGAGACAATAAATCAGAGCAAGATCTTTGCGCGATTGGATCACATGTGGATCGGAAATGCCGTAATGTACCGCAAGATGCTCGTCTAGCGCCTTACGGAGAGGTTCGCCGAACTCTCCCTCGTGGAACGTGAACGATACTGTTCCTTCGCTTGTGGCGATGTGTTGAATGGCAGCCCCATGCCGGCTGAAGAAATGCATCATGTCCGCATCGAAAACAGGATTCCCCACGAGAGCAGAGTCAGCGATCTGCAACGCGAACGGCACGTCCTTGCTGGTGACAATTTCGACGCCGTCGGGTTGCGCATCGAAATCTTGGATGAGGGTGGTGTTGTTCTCCAACACAGGTTGTTCCGGATTCATGACAACAACGGGTATTTTCTGTTGGGCTAGCATGTCGAGCGCCTCCGGGTGCAATGCTCCGCTCTTCGCCCCTCGGTTATCGCCGAAGAGCTCGCGGGCGAGAAAATGCGTCATGCGCCGCACAGTTTGCGCGCCCGGAACCCGCTTGGGATCCGCACTCATGAGGGGGAACTCCTTCTCAACAAGATACACCACATCCCTTCCCGTCCGTTGAGTCGCGCTGGCAAGAAGCGCTCCCGTTTTGTCACTGTAGCCACGCTGACTCCCCAGGAGAGGGAGATACCCCCCGGCAACGACCACGCCGCCGGTCTCCAAATGCGCTGCAATCTGTCTGCTGATGAGATCGCGCATGTATTCGATCGTCGCGGAAGAATCGGCATCGCGATCAATGTTGCGGAAGATACTTTGGTAGGCCGGTTCGATGCTCATCGGCAACGACACAACGCCGCGGATCCGCAAGTACGTAAGATACAAATACTGCGCAAGACGTTCTCCAATCCCCGTGACAGAAAGGTATTCATCATCGCTGTGTATAACCCAATCTACGCCAAACTTGAATGCAGCCAGTGGATCCTTCCAGCGCCTGATCCTGCTGATGAGCGAACGGGGATCCTGCGCGTCATCGATGTGCTCCAGAATCATTCCATCCAACTGCCGGAATGCTTCGTCTTTATCGGGAATATTCGCATCGCGAGCAACCTCACTGTGAACGAGCTCACGGGTGAATGAGGCAATGGTGCCCACCATACGCTCAGCGTGAGCGAGCGCGTCGGGATCGCCTTCGCGGAGACGCTGGGCAATGGCAATGAGGTGAGACGTCGTGTTGAAACCCGGTTTGCGCCTCCCGTCGGGAGTGAAATCTGCCACGGCGGCGTCGGCGAGTTCTGTGTAACATCCATCCGAGCTTCTCAGTGCGGAAACCGCGAGTATCTGCTCTTTGCCCTGACGGCTTCTCGCAGCGATATTGTCTGCATTGAACGCCAGCTTGCCTGCGTTATCTCCGCCAATTTTCGTGACGTAGGTCTCGGCGGCATCGAGTGCTTCTGGGCCATTGGTTGGTAAGCGACGTTCGTTCATAGAATGAAAACCCCTCTTTGTGGGAGGGGATGGATTACGAGTTCAAGTTACAGGTTACTGTTCCATCAGTCCTCCGTGGCGAGACATCTTCGTCTGCTTCTTGAGCTTCTTGGTTGTGCCGAGCGGGAGGGAACTGACAATCATTTGTAATGACACTGTACATTGAATGAATAGATAGATCAATAGCCATGAACTGTTGCTAGCTCCTGCCACTTACCGAGTAGTTGCCTCGTTTTCCCTTCGCGAATCAGAACAGCCGGCACTCCTCCAAATGCAGTATTCGGAGCGGTCAACCACCTGGCGGCGCTATCGACCGATGCGTCATGGAATGCGAGGACTGAAGCAAGAAACTTCCGCACATCATTGGCAAGGGTCTCTTGGGGCAAGGCGAACACGATATCGCACAACTGCTGAACACCATCAGTGTTCTTTGAGCCGGCTTCCGGCCTCTCTGCCGCAGAGTCGCTTTGTTCCATAAGTATTAGGGAGGAAAACAGGGGTTGCATGCTAACGAGACCGTTCCCAAAAGCAAGGAAATTTGCCGGCAAAATCGCCCTGTACGCAGGACGCATCGCCGAACAAGTCCTGAGAGCACCGCTGCTGCACCGCACGTCGCTGCGTTCTCATTCGTACCGCAGCGCGTCGATCGGCTTGAGTGTGGCTGCCTTGAGCGCAGGCAGGATGCCAAAGAGCACCCCGACCCCGATGGAGAACGCGCAGGCGAGAATGACGGAATTGATGGAAATAATCGCCGAGAGCGAGGAGAACGTGTTGAGGAGCCAGGAACCCAAAGAGCTGGAGAGAATCCCAACGAGCCCTCCCAGTACAGAAAGGACCATGGATTCCACCAAAAACTGCTGCAGGATGTCGCGCTTCTTGGCACCGATCGCTTTGCGGATGCCGATCTCCCGCGTGCGCTCGGTAACGGAAACCAGCATGATGTTCATCACGCCGATACCGCCCACAAGGAGCGAAATCGCCGCGATGCCGCCCAGGAGATACGTGAAGGTCTGGGTCACCTCGTTGAGGGTCTCCACCGTTTCGGCTTGGTTGAGAATGTTGAAGTCCTGATCCTCCGCGCTCTTACGGTGCGTGTTGAGGAGCACGGCAGTCAGGAGTGCCGAGGTCTGCTCCATGGCAGCCTGATCCTCCACCGAAACGTTGATGGTGCTTAAAGTCTTGGTCCCCTGTACGCGCTCCTGCATGGTCGTGAGCGGAATGAAGGCCATGTCATCGTAGTTGGTAACCCCTTGCTGGCCTTTGCTGGCCATGATCCCGATCACCTGGAAGATGTGCGACTGCAGGCGGATATCCTGTCCGATGGGGTTCTGATTGGGGAAGAGTGTCGTGACGATTTCCTGCCCCAGCACGACGACTTTCTCCATTCTGTCGATGTGCTCCTGGGTGATGAAGCTGCCGTACTCTACGACGAAATTATTGACCTGAGGGTAGTCGGGAGCCACGCCTGCAACAGTCGTCTGCATGTTCTGGTTCCCCACGATCACCTGCATGTTTCCCTTGAGTTCCGGTGACACGCCGCGCAATCCCGTGACGTTCTCCTTAATGGCGACGACGTCATCGGAAGTGAGGGTGCTCGTAGAACTCCCGCTGCGGCGGAATAAGGAGCGCACATCGCTCTGGCTGGGGCTGCCCGATTGCACAATAAGCAGGTTGGTGCCCAGGCTTTCGATGCGTTCCGTAATTTGCTTCTGCGCCCCGCGCCCCACGGCAACCATCAGGATCACCGAGGCAACCCCGATGATGACACCGAGCATCGTCAGGCCCGACCTGAGCTTGTTGCTCCGGATGGCATCGAGGGCGCTGCGGATGTTCTCGAGGAGTTCGAGCATAGAGTTATGGAGAGACGATGTTTCCGTCGAGGATATGGATCGTGCGACTGGCGTGGTTAGCGATGTGCGGCTCGTGCGTCACCATGGCGATGGTAACGCCGTTCGTATTGAGTGCCTCAAGGAGCGCCATGATCTCCTCGCCGGTTTTGGAATCCAGTGCCCCGGTTGGCTCATCGGCAAGGATGAGTGCGGGCTTGGTCACGATGGAACGCGCAATGGCCACGCGCTGGCGCTGCCCTCCCGAAAGTTCGTTGGGCATATGGTGCATGCGATCACTGAGCCCGACGGCGCTGAGGGCTTCCTGCGCCCGGGTGGTTGCCTCGCGGCGATGCACGCCCTGATAGAGGAGCGGCTGCATCACCTGGCGCAGCGCGTTCATGCGCGGGAGCAGGTTGAAGGCCTGGAAGATAAAGCCAATGCGCCTGCTGCGCACCTCGGCTTGCTGCGAATCTGTGAGCGCACTCACCTCCTTCCGCTCCAGATGGTACGAACCCGTAGAGGGCGTATCGAGCAGACCGATGATGTTCATGAGCGTGGATTTTCCGGAGCCCGAAGGCCCCATAATGGCGACGAATTCGCCGTCCTTGATGGTAACAGAAACACTGTGGAGCACCGTGAGCGACTGGGTGCCCAGCGTGTAGGTCTTGACGATGTCTTTAAGCTCGATCATGAACGGAGACGAGAATCAGAGAGCGCCGGGCGGAGGACCTCCTCCTCCCATACCGGGAACAAGCGAACTCCTGCGCGAACTCTGTTGCCTCTCGCTCTGTGTTGTCGATCCCGTATTGAGAGAGACATTCACGGACTGGATGCGGTCTCCGACGGAAAGTCCTTCTGTGATTTCCGTATACGAACCGTCGGTGAGGCCCGTCTCCACGAACATGCTGCTGCCATCCTCTCCCAGAACATAGGAACGACTCCCCTGTGTGTGGAGCGCCAGGTTCGGCACGGCAACAACTGCACTGCGCGCATCCACCTCAATCTTGACCGTTGCCGTCATGCCCGAAAGGATAGTGCGGCCCTCCGGCGGCTGCAGGAGAATCTTGACCTCGTAGGAAACAACGCCGGAAGTGGTGACGGGCGTCGTGTCGATCATGTCCACCGTACCTTCAAAAACCTCGTTGGCAATGGCATCGAGAGTAATGGAGGCCTTCTGCCCGACTTTGACGTTGACCACGTCCACCTGATCAAGCTCCACGGTGATAATGAAGTAGTCGGGATTCTCCAGGACGATGTACTTGGTCTCGCTGGCATCGGCAAGCAACTTATCCCCCACCTGGAAGTCGATCCTGCGCACGATGCCGTCGAAGGGAGCGCGCAGTTCGTAGTCCTCCAATGCACGGCGTGCTTTTTCCAGAGAGACCGTGCGTTGCGCGAGCGTGTTGCGTTTCTGGCTAATCTGGACGTCCAAACTCGTTTGGGTTTGCTCCAGATTGGCTTGCTTGGCGCGCAGATCGTCGTTGAGGTTGGAAACCGTACGCTGCTGCGTATCGGCCGAAGTGACCTTGTTGACCTTCTGTTCCTCAAGGATGGCCAAATCCTCACGGGCTTTTTCCAGTGCCTGTTGCGTGGTAGTGACCCCCTGCGTCGTGAGCGTTGCCTGCTGCGTGTTGAGCGTCCCTATCAGTGTGATAGCAGACTGCCGCGCCGTATTCATTGTTCCCTTGAGCGTGTTGATTTCCGCATCCGTGTAATCATTGGAAGGAACAGCTGTCTTGAGGAAATCATACGAGATGTCCGCAAGATTCTTGATTTCCTGCACAACCTCGATCGTAGCGGCAAGCGCCGAACGCAGCGTGTGAACATCGGTCTCGTTGGCAATCGAAGGATACTTCTCACGCAGAGCGTTATACGCGTTGTTGGCATCGTAGTAGGCGAACTCAACATCGTTCTTCAGGGAATAGTCATTGTACTGGAAAGCGATTTCAAAGACATCGTATCGCGTGGCTCCGCGTACCACATCGTCACCGTTGAGCACCTCGACGATGGAATCCAGGAGATCATCGGCATCGGTGATGGCCTTCCCAATGGCGGAAGCCATGTCTTTCTGCGCTTTTTCAGTTGCCGCTTCCTTTTCCAGCACTGTCCTGCGCGCCTGTTCGAGGGTGTTCTCCACTTCCTGCTGCCCCGAAACAACGTCGCCGTACGCTTCCTCCAGCTGGCGTTCCAGCGAGCGCACGGAATTCTGCGCCGTGAGAATCTGCTCGCCCTTGGAAGCTTCCAAATCCTGCACCTGGAGCCAGGCCTCGTTCACAGAGAGTTCCGCCTGCCGGATGTCGGCCAGAGGGTCGGTCTTCTGCAGCTCCGCAATGAGGTCATCCTTTTTCACTGTAGCACCCTCTTCTACGTGGATCTTGTCCACGGTCCCCAGCACATTGAACCTGAGCTGCTGCTCATTGGCCAATGTCACCGTGCCCAGCGCCTTGATGGTGAGAGCGATGTCGCGCTGCCCCACGGTAACAATTTCGCCGGTAATGGTTTGATCAGAGCCGTTGCTGCCCCATACCAACTGGTATCCGCCGACGAGCACGATGGGAAGAGTGAAACCGAGGAAGGCACTCTTCCAGCGCAGAGTCGAGCAGAGCGCCGCAACGTGAGAGAATGTGGGCCGGCGAAGGAGAGAGAGGAACATCATGGAGAAATCATTGGGGAGGCACAGCATCATCCTTGGGGAAGACGAGTTCAACACCACGCTCTTGCGCAATATCGAGCAATTGCTTGCCGGAGGAGAGTTCTTCTTTGAGTTCGTCCATGGAAAGACCGAGACGATCCGCCATGCGCTCTAGGAAGATTTGGCGATCTTCGTCACGCATCCAGCGCGGAGGAAGCGCAAGCTCGATCCCGCGTTCGCGGGCAATGTCCGCCATAGATTTTCCCCGCGCAAGCTCATCGAGGAGCTCTTCGCGCGTGAGGCCGAGTTGCTCAGCGATATCTCTGCGCATCTCCTGCGCTGCGGGATGCGGCACGGCATCATGCCGACCGGCCGATCCGCGCCAATGCATCACGTTGAAAAGAAGCGTCCCAATCAGGACCGCAGTAACGATGCCGGCAAGCAGTGAGGGGAGGTGGATGATATCCATGGCACAGGGGTTACTGGAGTGCAGCGGGAGGAGGTCCATCAGGCGGAGGAGGAATCGCAGATCCCGTACCGACTGCGGCACCGGAAGCGGTGCCCTGCAGACGCATCCCACCACCGGAACCCGTGCGCATTCCGCCGCCGAGTTCCACACCGCGTTCCTGAGCGATCTCAGGAATCGTCTTTCCTGCATCCATCTCCGCTTGCAGTTCCTCAACAGTCATTCCCATCTGGTCCGCTATACGCCCTAGACGGTTCTCATCGAGAAATCCACCCTCTGGCGGACCGGAGTCTGCGCTGCGTTCCTGCATGGGAAGCGCACCCCTTGCTCCATTCTGCGGAGAAGAGAAGAGCGAACGACCGCCGAAGAAAATGAGGAGGATGAGAACACCTCCGGCAACACCGACGAGGAATGAGGAGAGATGAAACGTGCGCATGGGAAAGGGAAGAGAATGTACAGGTGCTTGACACAGTTACTCACAGAAAAAGTTTCACTTTCCCATGAGGAGCAGGAGCTCACGCAGGACCATGGGAAGCTCCGTCACCCCCTGACTCCCGCTAAAGTGCCCCTGGTGGTGTTCCACGAGCATTTTGAGGTGGTAGCGCTTCTCGAACATCTGCGCGTTCTCTAGGGGAACGTACGGGTCATCATCGGAAAAAATTGCAGTCATCCTCCCCACATGCGCTTGCACTGCGGCATCGTCAATGGGCTCTGAAAGCCACGGTCGCGCAATGCGCTCCTCTTCCTCGCCGCCGATGTTCGTCATGGTGAAGAATCCCGCAACGAAGAGTGCGCCGCCAATACGCGCACTCTCGGAAAGAGACGCAAGGTATCGAAGAATCGTCTGGCATCCGATGCTGTGGCCGACGAGGAAGGTGCGCTCGGTTGGCTCCTCCACTACCGCAGCCAAGTGCGCGACCCACGTCGAAATCTCCGGCGCATCGGGATGGGGCATTTGAGGAACGGAAACCCGAACCCCCCGCCCACTGAGTGTGTCTTTAAGCCACGGAAACCAGCCCTCTTCGGGGTAACCGTCCCAACCGTGCACGATGATGACACGATCTTGCACGGAGACACTGTACCTCGCACTGTGGTTGGGATGCATATAAAAACCCCGGGCGAAAGTCCGGGGTTTTTAGGAGCGATCTTGTTGCAAGCTCCTCAAGCACCGCGTGAGGCGGCAAAGCACGCCTGACAGAGAACGGGCTTACCACCCTCCTCCACTGGACGTGGCTTGAAGGGCACCTCGCAAGCGGCACCGCACTGTGCACACACGGCGGCGTGCATCTCGCGGGGTCCGCTGCGCTGGGACTTGCGCGCCTGGCGGCAGGCCTTGCAGCGCTGAGGCGCCGAGAGGTCCTTGCTGGCGTAGAACTCCTGTTCGCCTTCCGTGAAGGTGAACGTTGCACCGCAATCGCGGCACGTTAGCTCCTGATCCGGCATAAAAGAGAAGGAAAAAAAGAATAGAGAGTGTACAGTTTCCTTCTCAAGTATGTGTTCCTCTTGAAGGAGTCCTGACACGCTTCAGCTTACGTAGGATTGCGCACTCTGTCAACGATTCTCAGGGGGATTCTGCGATCGGCACACCTGCGCAATTGTCTGCAGAACGGGCTCAATGTGCTTACGTGGCAGGGAGGAGTATGCAATGCGCAGGAGGTTCCCCATGGCGATCACCCCGATGCTGTGATCACGCAGGAGCGCACGACGCACGACGTCCGCATTGCACCATGTGGGAAGCGCGACGCAGAAGAAGTACCCGGAGTTGAACGGGAGGAACTGAAGCGCGTTTGCAATCTCAGAATCCGTGAGCGCACGCCGCACCTCGCGGTAACGCTCGTGAAGCAAAGAGAAGGTGCGCACCTTCTCTGCATCGTAGGATGGCGAATTGTAGAGGGAGAGGAGCGCTGCCTGCGACGCTCTGCACGCGTTGGAAACACTCGCACGCACTGCCCCCGCAGCCTTGTGCTCCAATGCCGTGGCAACCGCATCTGTCATCCCCCGTTGAGCAAATGTGAGAAAACCGATCCTCAATCCCCATGCGCAATCCTCCTTGGAGGCGCCGTCAATCTTGGCAATGAGGATACGCTCGTGGAGGTTAGAAAGTATGGAGAGGAGGGACTCGCGCAGTATCCCCTCTTCGTACACGAGTCCGAAGTACGCATCGTCCAGGAGGACAAGGAGCGTGTCGCCGGACTCCGCTCGCCTGCGCAGGAGTTGCGCCAGATCCTGAGCCTCCTTCACGGTGAGCGTGTAACCGCTGGGATTGTGAGGGAAGTTGAGGAGAACGATTTTCTTAGAACCGGGAGAGCGTGCAATCGTCTCTTCCAGCGCTGCAAGGTTGTACTGCGCCCCCCGGAACGCGGGGTAGGAGGAGAGCGATGCGCCGTACAGACTGGAGAATGTGAGCGCGTAGTTATCCCACGCAGGATCGGGCAGGATCACGCTGTCATTGGGATCCACAAAGAGCGCAGCCGCCACATCGAGTGCGTGCGTGATGCCAGCGGTGACCACGGGGAGGGAGAGACGGACGGAAAGAGAGGAATTCTTCTCCCGAAGCATCGCCCCCCAGCGCTCACGAAGTTGAGGGAGGCCGAAGCTCGGCGCGTAGGGCAGGACATCCTCCGGGGGAAGGTTGAAGCTCTTGAGGAGTGAGGGGAGGGCAAGTGGTGCACCCACGTCATCGAAACCAATGCCAATGGTTGCGTTCATCGCGCTCCCCTTCGCCTCACTCGTCTGTCCAAGAATTCCTTCCACTGGGAAGAATAGGCGCTTCCCGCGCTCCGAGAGGAGCGCAAAAACTGTGGGAGCTTCGCGTGTGAGCGTTTCATTGAGCGCGCGTGCGAGGGGATCAATCTCCATGCGCCGGGAGCATAGCATAGGCGTATATCGCTCAGTGAACATCCTTGAGTGAGGAGAATCCGGACTTTGATGAGTTCCTTGAGGATCAATCCTCATTCCTCTACGGCCCTCACGGAGAGTGAAAAGGCACTCCACCTATTCTTCCTGCAATCACCTCTAACGAAGTTCCGGAATGAGGAGCGAACAAACACTGCGCCCAGTGGGTCCAGTCACGCACTGCCAGGGGAACTCCACGGTGCAGAGAGGAGAACACCCGTCTTCACCAATCAGGTTCCCGTCATCACAGGCTTCGAAGGTGCTGACGATACCGTCACCGCAAACCGGTGCTTGGCTGAATGAGAATCCGCTCACGCAGTCAAAGTGCAGTGTCCGATCCCGGAACGCGGGAGCAAGAGTGAAGGTGAGGTAGTAAAACTGATGCGTGCGCTCGAAGGTGGAGAAGAGCAGCAACGAACGGAGAATCTCCTGAACGTCGGAATGAGCTGCGTCGTAGTACGTCTGCGTGAAGAAGTAACGACCCCGGCCTGTAAAGACATTCACATCGCTTGCATCGAACGCGTAGAGGAGCGCGGAGAGGTGCGGGGAACTGAGCGCAGACCCCAGAGGGAACTCGCCCACTCCGCCGCAGCGGAAGTAGTGGAAGATGGAGGCGCCATCTGCAGTCACAGGAGCAAGATCAAATCCTTCGGCCCCCTCTGCTTCGGTGTGCACGATGATCGTTGGCTCCGGTGAGCGCGGGCAGTCGTTAGAGGAATCACCATCGGCATTCAAACAGAGTTCGATGGTGAACATCGCCAGGATCTGCTGCTCGTTTTCGCCGTCCGACACGGTGACCACATACTCGTCACCCGACTGGTGTTCGATGGCGCTGATCCCCCGATCACCCGTGGAGAGGATGACTGAGATTTCCTCATCCCCCTGAGGAAGAACAAAGGAGGAGACGTACGTCTCGTCCCCTATGGGGAAGTGGAGCACCGCACGAACGTAGCCTCCGTCTTCCACGAAGATTGGCGGCTCTGTTTGATCGAAGAGAATAGTGATCTCACCGATGCGCAGTGACGATCCACCACCGAACACCTGAGCGAGGAACGCGAAGAACCTACGCAGAGGAGAGAGAGCCTGCTCTCCGCTCCGTACGCCAATGGCGAGCTGGTACCCGGGTGGCGATTGCTGATTGGATGCGTGGCAATTGAGGTAACAACCGTAATTGTTGCCATACCAATGGTACCCCGTGTACTCGTCACACTGCTCCTGCGTCATGGAAAGGCATTGCCAGTCATTTGTTGTGCCTGGAGGAACCGTTTTCGTGCAGCACGTGCCAAGGGAGTACGGCTGGCAGTTGGTCTTGCACCAGTTGGAATACCCTTGTGGGGGGAAATCCCGGTTGCAAACACCCTGCGAACAATCGTCACCGTAATCGCAGAGTTCCCCAAGTCCGGGGTCCTGGATGCCGTCCCCGCAGCCTGCTGGTCTGCAATCAGTACGACACAACGATCCGCCTGCGCTCCTGATGGAGGCATCACTGTTCTCCTCACCCTCATCGCATTTCTCGCTCTGGGGTTGCCCGGTATCAGTCACGCCATCTCCGCACCAAGCTTCCTTGCAATTCGCGCGACAGGCGTTAGGGGCGGTATCGGAGTTTTCCGTTCCATCATCGCACTCTTCATAGAGGTTCTGCGATCCATCCTGCCCACCCTGCACAGTGCCGTCCCCGCATCCGAGGCACACGCAATCCGCGGTACATGCAGTCCAGAACGCTGACGAATATATCTCACGGCATTCCTCAGCGCTCCAAGGAAAAATTCCCAAGTTGCTGGAGCCGCCGATATCGCACTGCTCCTCATCCTCCGTAATATAGTTCCCGCATATGTGCGTACAGAGACATCCCTCGCACTGTGCCGTACTCGTATCCAAATCGGGGTATGCCGCGGCGCAATCCTGGGCCGTTTCGCACTCCTCTCCATTGAAAGTATCCACGCGCGAGTCTCCGCAATAGAAACACTTGCATTCGTCGCAGTACGACGCGCCGAGATCCTCGGAGAGCGACGGATGCGCTTGCGCACACACGGCATCGCCATCGTAGCTAGGATTGCCTGTGATGGAATACTCGCACTCTTCGCCGGAATCGAGGCTGTTGTTGCCGCAGCGACTGCAGGTGCAGTTGAGTTCCTCATAGAGTCCTATCTCACCCATAATACAGTATGCGTCCTCTCCAACACTCACTTCGCAATAGGCATCACCATGCCCTTCGGAACTGCCATCACACTCCTCTTGTGCTGCATCGAATTCCCCATCACCACACTCTGCACCACAATTACACGTCTCAAGATTGCAAAGGCCCTCCTCACAATCTGCATTTGAGGCGCACTTATCACTATCTGCCGCACAGAGCTTACATGAGCAATCGTTCTGACAGACATACACTTTGCCTGATGGAGGCGTCCCACAACCGCCCACATCGGTGCCTTCACATGCTTCCGCAGAATGCCGCGCCCCATCGCCACACCACCCGCAGGTACACTCACCCTCCGTATCCGGCTCGCGGCAGAAGAATCCCGTCTGTTCCCCGTGGTGGTACGCACACTGGCTCAAGTTCCCCGGCTCACACTCCTCCACCCCCCACTGTACGGTACCGTCACCGCACTCATTGTTGCAGTACGCGTTGCACGCTGCCTGCTCGTCGGTATCGAACTCCACCGGTTCATACCCGGGGAAACTGGAACAGCCTTGCCCCTGCTGGAGCACTTTGAGTGAGCAACTGGGCGAAGGATCGCGACTGCAGCAGTACCGCTGTCGGTTGGTGGTGGGACATCCTGCAGGAGGACTCGCATTACACGCCTCCAAAGAATCGTAGACCGTGGTATAGGGACCAGAACACGATGTGACATCGGCGGATGCCTCGCTGCACCCGAAGTGCTCCTCGCCAGATAGTTGTGCACAGCAATACTTGGTAGGCGCACTGCAACCGAGTGAACAAAGATTGGCGTTGTTGTATGTGACGCCCGTTGTATTCGGTTTACTCGCGCATGTCTCGCCATTATCGACATCGAGAATAGCGGTGAAGCATGTGCCCGCATCAGGCCCAGTTGCACGGCAGCATGTCCTTTCCGCCTTTCCAACCGGGCAGGAACTGTTGCATGCATTAACCGAATCGTACGGACCCGAGAGTGCACCTGCGTCACACACGGGCGGATCTCCCTCCACTTCTTCGCAGGCAACACGCGCGAAAATCGTACTACCGTTGAGCTGGCAACAGAATCCATACCCGTAGAGAACCGGCGGGCTGGAACTGTCCACCGCAGCAAGAATGCTCGCGGGGACATCGTCGACCGGCACCTGTTCCATGCGCTGCAATTCCACGGCAACGATGAGCGTGAGCACCACGAGCACCGGCAAGAGTGAGAGTCGAAAGCGGATATGCGATGCTGAAGGTCGTTGCGTGGACAGCACGATGAGAGGGAAACCTTGGTATTACTGCTCATTGTGAAACTTCTTCCGCCGCTTGCAAGTGACGTGGCTTGGCAAACAACAAAATATGGCGAAGAGCAGGAGAAAACCTTCATTCCTCATCGGGCCTGCTGCGTGTCGTCATGATGCGGCCATACCATTCCGGATGGACGTTCACGCCTACGTCTTTTTGAAGAAGAACACCTGCGGGCACCTCGTCAGGTCTGGTCATCCCCACCAGGGTGGTCGGTACTGTGACGTCAAATACCATGTGTTTGCCTTCGAGCCGCACGGTACTGCCTTGCATACCTTCGAGTGTGATAGGTGTCTCAGGTCCGATGTGGAGCTCCATATGCCCCTTGGGTCCGAACTTGTACGCACGAATGGTGGTGTACTCTTCGCCGGGAGTCATGCGCTCCTTGGGTTTGGCCATCATGAGCGTCAGCTGGTTCCCGGTACGCTTGAGGTCAATTGCGCCTTCCCCGACCGCTTGAACGGTGAAGGATTGGAGGGGGACCTCTCCCTCTGCAGGGAACACGACTTTGTAGTACTTACCGGATTCAAAACGCAGTTGCTTACTCACTCCGTTCGCAATCTCAAGGATGCTCTGGGGAGCTCCTTGAGGAGACTCCCGTGACCCTATGGGAGATTCGGGTCCACGCTTTGTCATTGCATGTGCAGCCTAGCACGATAGAGGAGCGACAACCATCTCCCCATTTTGCACCCGACTCCGTCCGGCTCCGCTCTCGCTGCGCCGGAACTACGCCGGACGAGCCTCCCGCACTTTCTGCACCTCCCGCACCTTCCGCACCTTCCTGACTTTCCGTACCTTCCTCTCCCCCACCCTCCGCCCTACACTCCCCTCATGATCTTCTCTCCACTCCCCGGAACGCCGCTCATCACCCAAGGCTTTGGGCAGAACCCCGATGTCTACAGCACATATGGATATCAAGGACACAACGGCATCGACTTCGGTGTGCCGGAAGGCACGATTATCTACGCGCCTCACGATGGCACCGCCGAGGTGCGCAACGACGGAGCAAGCGGGTACGGGTTGCACCTTGTGATCAGCGATGAGAAGAGGAAGAGCGTACTCGCACACCTCTCCAATGTTGACGTTACAAATGGACAGTTCGTGTACCAGGGCAACCCCGTGGGGAAGAGCGGCGCGACAGGACAGTGCACAGGACCGCACCTGCACTGGACGTACAAGATTTGTAAGAGCGGTGTCGTGCAGAATAAGAGCAACGGGTACGACGGTGCCGTGGATGTCACCGAGTTCACGCGACTCTGGTTGGATCAGGACTTGCACTTCAATGCTGAGTACACCGACGACGCCAAAGAGTACCTCGCAATGGACTTCACAGAGAATCAGTACCTCAAGAACACGACGAGGCAAGCGTAGGACTACTCCTGAGTGGATGTACCACCGCCGGACTGCAGAATGCAGGAAATGCGCAGGTGCGTGACACCGAGCAATTGATCTACGGCATCATCGCCCGCGGATGCCTCCGGAAATCCCTCGCACAGTCCAAGAGCAATGAACGCTGCACGTGCACGTTGTAAGAACAGCGAAACGAAACTACTGCCAGAGAGACATTCGCGGCCGATAGCCTGAGTGCATCGCTGAGCCGTGGCCTGCGCAAGTACCGTACCGTTGCTACACAGCAACTCGACTTCCTCCGCATTGTCGACATCCGCCTGCGGCACGTGGTAGGGGCGGATTAGGAAAAATTCGCCGCCTTCTCCGCCAGCAACAACAGCACATTCTTCCGATGGTGTGAGCGTGAAACGTTTCGCCATAGAAGCTAATTCTATGCATATTTTATTATTTGTCAATGGTGATACCCCGTGCCCCGCAGGAGTGTTTCACTGCGAAATAGCTGCTCCAGGAGCAACAACCTACAAAGCTCATGGGGCAGTGTCATCGCACTGAGCGCGATGAGCCGGTCGGCACGTTCGCGCACGGCATCGCTGAGTCCGTACGCCCCGCCAATGACGAGTGTGAGGGAAACTCCCCGATCGCGCAGTGCGCCCAATGCTTTCGCGAGTGCCTGGGATGAGAGCCCCTTCCCACGCTCATCGAGCACCCACACAACGCCGCGTTCTTTCCGGAGAACCTCAAAGAGACGCTTCGATTCATCCTCCACTTGCTTGTGAGGATCCTTACTGCGACTCGCAGGGATTTCGCGTACGACAACGTGCGGCAGTCGCGCCAGGTACACCGAGCAACCCTCAGTAAGCCACGAGGATTTGAGCGCGCCGACGCAGAGCACCGTTATCCTCTGCATGAGAACATGCTACCCGAACCCGAACCCCAACCCGAACCCTATTTGTCACGGCATTGCAAAGTGAAGCCGGACTACTTCCTCTGCAGTACCGCCACGGTTTCGATGTAACTCGTGTGCGGGAACATGTCGACCGGCTGCACGGACCGGAGCTCATATCCCCCCTTGAGGAATTCACCGAGATCTCGTGCGAACGTGGCCACGTTACATGAGACGTAGATGAGTTTCTTCGGAGCATGGAGCAATACTGCTTCGCGCGCTTTGGGGTGCAATCCTGCGCGCGGCGGATCGACAATGATGGTAGTGAACGCGTACTTGCCACCGGGCTTGAGTTGATCGTGGAGCACCTGCTCGGCACGTCCCTTGTAGAAACTGATGTTGCCGATACGGTTTTTCCCCGCGCTTTTCAGCGCGTCTTCTATCGCCGTAGGATGACTCTCGATGCCTACGACTTTTTCGCAGAACCGAGCGACGTACTGTCCGATGGTTCCCATGCCGCAGTACGCGTCGAGCACGGTATCTCTCGCACCGATATCCGCGCCTTCGACAACGGCCTGGTAGAGCTTTTCCGCTCCCAGTGTATTGGTTTGGAAGAAGGAAAACGGCGAAATCTCAAACAGAAGATCAAAGAGTCGTTCGCTGATAAAAGGCTGGCCGATGAGTGGGTAGACCTTGGGGTTTTCCGGCTTGTCGTTCATGCCAAGATTCTCGATGACAAGGAGCGACGTAAGCTGCGATCGGCCGCCAAAACGCATGAAGTGTTGGAAGAGCGGTTCGAGTTCTTTCTTCCGTGCCTTCACTGTGAAAGCGATCATATGCTCGCCGGTTTGCACCCCGCGACGCAGGAGAAGCGTACGCAGTATGCCCTTGTGCGTTTTGGGGTTGTACACGGGAATTTGTGTCTCAGCGAGGAATCGTCGGACATCGGAAAGGAGCAAACCTAACTGCTCATCGTAGAGGTGGCACTCGCCAATGGGAAGCACCGTGGACCAGTTGCCCGGTTGGTGGAATCCAATCGTCGGGTTCTCATCAAAGTACATGCGACGTCCATCGCGCTCCTCGCTACCCATGCGCTCGTACCCAAAACTCAGCTCCAACTTATTGCGATAGTGGAAAATTTGCGGACTGGGGATGATTTTGAGCACGCGGCCGGGCAGCTGTTTTCTGAGAGCAGGTTCCACGGGAACCAGGTGCTCCAGGGTCTCGCGGACAATCTCCTCTTTGTAGCGGATCTGCTTATCGTAGGAGAGATTCTGCCACACACACCCCCCACAATCATGACAATGACTGCAACGCGAAGGAATCTCGTCCTTGGAACGACGCAGAACCTTTGTGAGTTTTGCCTCGTAGTAACCGTCCCTGCGCTTGGTGACCACAATGAGCGCCTGTTGGCCAGGAATCGTGCCCGGAACGAAGATTTTTGCACCTTCGACCGTAGCAAGCCCTGCGCCGCCATATGCAAGTTTTTCGATGATGACGGTGAGCTCTTGACCCGGGTGGATCTCAGCCCTCTCAATACTTGACATTAGGTAATAAATACGTTATAAATTGCAACTTTCTAGCACTATGCGGACGCGTTCCCTCTTCATCACCTCCGGCGTCATTCTCCTGACCTGCAACCTCAGTGTCGCTGTCCTTGAGTACAGTGTAGCAGAACCGCGCGCTTCCGCAACAACACCAACAACAATCCGGGCATCCGTTTCCGCTCCCCAGAACCCCCGCAAGCGACCTCAAACCGTGCCTGTGGTACACGGATCGTCAAAGCCAGCGCAAACAATCGCACCGGTGCTCATCGCAACAAAAGAGAGAGAGCCACAGGCAAAACCAACACTCCTGGAAGCAGTCGATCACACAGATATTCGCGCGCACCACCAAGAGATCGCCAACGAGGTGCTACGCGCGCTCCCCACACAGTGCCTGTCCGCACTCAAGCGCCTCTATGTGCGCTACGACAATCCGGATCAGCGTGGACTTGCGGGGAAAAACTCAATCATTCTGGATGGCAGCGTCCCGGACAGTGAATTCCGTGCGCTCCTCATCCACGAATTCGGGCACATCACAGATCTTGGATGTTTGACTGGTGCCAACGCCAGCGCGCCGAGCGGGTTCCGGGATGGAACGGAAACGATTTACGCAAACGACCCAAGCGTAGGCTTCTACCAAATCTCCTGGACCTCAAGCAGGACGAAAGTTTCCGGCACGCAGGATGAAGACTTCGTATCCGGGTACGCCAGCTGGGACCCGTTTGAGGACTTTGCAGAAACGTTCGCGTACTACGTGCTCCAGCGCGATGCATTCGCGATGCGCGCAGAGGAGAACACAGCGCTCGCGGAGAAATTCGCTTGGATGGAAACACATATCTTCCAACAGGACACCGCAGTGGCAACTGGAACACACCGCTGGACAGGCACCGTCCCCTGGGATGTGACGAAACTCGGGTACGCGTGGCTCGCCTCTCGCTGAAATAAGCCGCAGATGGGGCCTCCCAAACCTTCTGCAGTTCTTGTACGCTATTCCCATGCGTTCGCGCGTGCTCCTCTGGATTTGGCTCGCCTGTGATATGGCGCTCTTCGTGGGAAGTTACGCACTGGCGTACTTCCTGCGGGTTGGATGGATCTTTTCCACCGACTTCCCCTTTGATCGATTCCTGACAACCGCCCTGCTCGTTGCACCGTTCTGGCTGGTCGTCCTCGCAACGACGAGGACGTTCCACCTCACGCGCAATCAGCGCACGCTGCGCAACGCGGCGTACATTGTCTATGCAGCACTCGTGGGCGTTGCGCTCTTCGTCCTGACGTACTACTTCCGCTACACCACGTTCTTCAGCCGGCTCCTCCTCTTGGAAGCCCTCATGCTTTCCACGGTGATCACTCTGGCTTGGCATGTGGTGTTCCAAACACTGCAGCGTCGTATTCTCCTCTGGGATCCCCCGCGCTTCCCCACACTGATCATCGGCGTCACGCGCGAATCCAAGCGGCTCATCACCATGCTCCAACAACGTCACAACCCCCTGCACCCCGTGGCCATCCTCGACGGACGAGGTGCAAACGAGAAAGAGATTTCCGGCGTGCCGGTGCTGGGAAAACTCAATAAGTTGGAAGAAACACTGGAGAACTATCGCATCACGCACCTCATTCAATGCAGTGACCTCGAGCAATCCATGAACTTGCTTTCCGCCTGTCGCCAGCGGCAGATCACCTACCTGCTCCTCCCCTCCCTGCTGGGCATTGTAGAACGCGACGAGCGCGTGGAATCGCTCGAGGGACTCCCCGTGACCATGGTGAGTCCCCAGCGTCACTGGTGGAACTGGTTCTTTTAAAAGAGAGGGGAGAAGCATGAGTGAAAAAGAGGAGCAAGAGGAACAACCATCCTGCTCTCCGGCTTCTTTGCCCCCTTTCTTCCTCTGCTTCCTTTTCCTCTTTTTTCTCTCCCATACGCTCAGAACCACGTACACTATCCCCGATGCGCGCCTTCATCCTCGCCGGTGGCTTCGCCACGCGTCTCTGGCCACTCACGGAACGCAGGGCTAAGCCGCTGCTCCCCCTCGCCGGCAAGCCGATTCTCTCCTCTATTGTGGAGCAAATTCCCGCGGATATTCCCGTGACCATTTCCACGAATGCCGTGCTGGAGGAGGGATTCCGTTCCTGGGAGAAAACATGTGAACGCCCCCTCGAGATCCTGATTGAGGACACCCGCAACGATGATCAGAAACTCGGCGCACTGGGTGCCGTGCGCCAGTGGATACGGGAACACCACGTTGATGAGGACATCTTGCTCCTCACGGGAGATAACTACTTCGGCTTTGATCTCAGTGCGTTCCTGCGCTGCGCACAGGGACCGGCACTCCTTGCCGCACACGATGTAGGAGATCGTGAACGCGCACGCGCATTCGGAACGGTCATCCTGGGCCCGGACCACCGAACCATTGAGGCATTTGAGGAGAAACCGCTTTCGCCGCGAACGTCGCTGGTGAGTACGGGGTGCTCACTGCTCCCCAAATCCGCTCTTCCCACCCTCATGGAATTTGCTAAACATCATCCCGATAATGTAGGAGGGATTTTCGAAGAACTTCTGCGACGGGGAGACCCCGTTGAGTGTTTTACCTTTACCGAACACTGGTTCGACATCGGCTCATTTGAAGCCTACCTGGAAGCAACGCAGGCACTGGTGGGCGATCACATGCTCTCCGAGAGTACGGCGATACTGAAGAATGTGGAGACGCGGGGGAGCGTCGTTATTGGTAAAAACTCCCACGTTGAGGAGAGCTCCCTTAAGAACGTGGTACTGTTCGAGGGATGCACGGTGCGCGATTGCGTGCTGGAGAACTGCATCCTCGACCGTCACTGCCACCTGGAGGGCATAGACCTGACGGGCAAGATGTTGAGAGAAAACTCCCGGCTGGTGAGACACTGAACATGCGAAATGGAGCATGGAAAATGGATAATGGCAACGAACAACTCTTTGCGGGCAAGGTGCGACGATCATGGCTCACACTGCACCCCGTGTTTCACGCAGAATACTTTGCAGAAACACAGGTGTTCCATTGCGTCCGATACCCCCCTTCCCTACACTCAGCCCGATTTGCGTAGAACTATGAGAAAACGTATTCTCGCGCTCTCCGGCCTCCTGTTCCTCACCGCCTGTATTGGATCGCAGACGCTTGCCATGACTGCTCACTTCCGCACCGAGGATTCCGGCCGTAAGGCACAGGTGATCGCCGCACTGGAACGTGTGCTGGAACGTCGTGTATACGCCATTGAGGGCACGATCCCGGACACGATCATACGCGGAGAGGGAGAGAGCGCTCGCGTCACCGTACCCGTTGATGAGAAGGAGAGTAAGGAAATTCTTGCAGCACAGCTTACGGCTCCCCTGGGTTTCCGCCTCATGATCGAAACCGCCGAAGGGGAAGAACCCGACCTCACGAGCGAAGAGTTCGGATCGTTCTCGGATACCGGTATCACGGAAACAGTGATCGACTGGGTATATGCAGGGGAACAAGAGAGCAAAGGGACCATTTCGATCACCTTCACACCGGAGGGTGTCACGCTCCTTAAGCCCTTATTCGAGAAAAACGCAGGAAAGCGCCTGGGGCTTTTTGTGCACGGCGGCCTGGTATCGACATACGTCATCCGGGAAGGAGAGGATGATAAGGACAACATCGTCATCACAGGAATCCCTTCGAGCGATCTTGCACAAATCTTTGCCGACGACGTGAATGTCGGCACCTACGTGACATTCACTTCGATCCCCTAATCTCATGCATGCACGTCGTCCCTATGCCTGGCCCATCCTCACTGTTGTCGTTGCGGCAATCGTGATCATCGTGGCACTCCCCCAACACATGAGACAGTGGGCTCCCGGGATTCTGGGGGGAGCTCAGCTCCACTACGGGCTGGATCTGGTGGGAGGAACGCAGTTGGATTTCCGCATTTCCGAGCAGGAGATGCGCGATCAGGCGCAGAGATTGAAGGAAGAACTGGCCGCGTTGGAAAACCAGAACGGTTCTGTTGAGGATATGAACTTACTGCAAGCACAACTCATCGCCATTGAGGATCAGCAACGCGGCATCGTCGAAGCGATTCGCACAGTCCTGGAGCGGAGGATCAACTCGTTGGGTGTGAGCGAAGCAGTGATCACTCCCTCGTACGTCGGAGAGGAGAAACATCTGCTGGTGGAATGCCCCGGTATCGTGGAGACCCAGGACTGCATCAATATCGTGGGGAAAACCATCCAGCTTGAATTCAAGGAAGAATTCACCGAACCTACGGAGGAATTTGAGCAGAGCGTGCATGACCGCGTGCGCTCCATCCAGCGTCGCATGACACAGAGTGGAGACACCTTGGCTGTCATTGGCGAGGACATGAGTGACGATCTGGGCGTGTACTACATCGATGCACACCCCTTCTTTAAAGATCAGCTCCCGGAAGGCCTGGACACCCTCTGGAATCTTACTCCCAAGACCGGAGTGCGTGAGGTGGAAGGAACCCTGCAAATCCCCTCTCGCGGTGATGACGGCCAGGTCTACGCTCAGGACATTCCCGGCATTTACCTCGCGGAAATCACGCAGACGCGTACCGAAACAGGACGAATACTGGAGGATCAGGCAATGGCCCTGGAGTACTTGGCTTCCTCCGATCGCACACTCTCGTTAAAAACGCAGGAGAATACACAGCTCACCGACGCACAGGATGAACTGACACAAGCACTGCGAGAGATGGCTCCCAATGACGTACGTACGGTCACCACCCCCCAAGGAACAATGGTGGTCATCCTGCGTTCCCGCACGCTGGGCACCGAACAGGTGGAGGCCAGCCATATCCTGATTTCCTACAAGGGAGCGCTCTCCTCCGATGAGAGCGTGACAAGAACAAAGGAGGAAGCACTTTCTCTCGCTCAGGAGCTTAAAGAACGCATTGATGGAGGAGAAGATTACGTCAATCTTGCACGTGCCTATTCCGACGGTCCTTCGGGTGAGGAGGGCGGCACGCTGGGCACCTTCGGTCGCGGGACGATGGTTCCCGCATTCGAAGACGTCGCCTTTGCGCTCCCCTCTGGCTCGGTAAGCGACCCCGTGGAAACCCAATTCGGGTACCACATTATCCGCGTGGAACAGGGTGTCCAGCGCTCTCCCGACACCGTCTCGTACGATACGTTAACCGTGTCGGGAGACGACGCCATTTCCCGCGCTGCCACCATCGCAGAACAGGTGAAAAGCGGCTCCGTGGAACGCCAGGAAGAGTTCACAACCATCCGCGCCATCTTCTTTTCGCTGCTCCCCACAGGCTGGAAGGATACGACACTCGACGGGAAACATTTCCGTTCGGCTACCGTCACCTTAGACCCCACGACCAATCTTCCGCTCGTGCAGATTACCTTCGATGCAGAGGGGGCCCGCCTCTTCCAGGAACTCACGAAAATGAACGTAGGAAAGCGCATCGCCATCTTCGTTGGAGGAGAGCTGGTTTCCGCTCCAACCGTGCAGACAGAAATTGCCGGCGGCATTGCGGTCATCACGGGGAGCCAGAACTTCGAGGAAGCCAAGACACTCGCCACGGACTTGAATACGGGAGCGATTCCGGCGCCCATCTACCTAGCAGGACAACACACGGTGGAAGCAACTCTGGGGGCACAGGCTCTCGAAAATTCTCTGAAGGCCGCACTGATCGGCATCGTTGTCCTCATGCTCTATATGGTGCTCATCTACCGGCTCTTGGGTGTCTTTGCCAACCTCGCACTCCTCGTGTACGCGGCGCTCTTCTTCGCCGTTCTCAAGCTCCCGCTTTTCCTCTTTTCCAGCCAGTACATTGTTCTCACGCTCGCCGGTATGGCGGGTATCATCCTCTCCATCGGCATGGCCGTGGACGCCAACGTGCTCATCTTCGAGCGCATCAAGGAGGAACTGCGCAAAGGCAAACTCTTCAAGACCGCCGTGGAAACCGGCTTCTTACGTGCTTGGCCCAGTATCCGCGACGGCAACGTGTCGACGGTGATCACCTGCGTCATCCTCTTCGCTGTTGGCACATCTGTTGTGCGCGGCTTTGCCGTGACCCTCGGCATGGGTGTGGTCATCTCGATGTTCTCGGCGATTGTTGTGACCCACTGGTTTCTGCGCCGCATCGCCAAAACTCCACTCGCAGAAAAGACTTCTCTCTTCGGAGTCCGCAGAATGAACACGCCATGAGCGATTGTCTCTCCATTGAAGATCTGGAGTTCACGACGTGCATCGGCGTGACCGATGAGGAACGCAAGGTTCCGCAGCAGCTCCTCTTGAGCATACAGTGGGAAACCGACGCCCGGAGCACCGCCAAGGAGGATAAACCCGTGGAACACCAGGACTACGAGCGTATCGCCGTGGCTCTGCGTGCACTGGCCCGAACCCCCCGGCACACCATTGAGCGCTTGGCTCAGGACGTTGCCAACCTCCTTCTCACTGATTTTAAGGTACCGTCGGTATCGGTATCCGTAAAAAAGAAAGCTCTCCCTGATGCGAAATCCGTCGTGCTCACCCTTACCCGCCCATAGCGCGCGTCTTCGTTGGTATCGGCTCAAACATAGCGGCAGAGGAGCATCTCTTGGCAACGGCAGGATTGCTGCTGAAAACGTGGCCCGGAACGCGGTTCTCCTCGGTATACCGCAGCACTGCACGCGAGTATGAGGAGCAGGAAGATTTCCTCAATGCCGTTGCGCTCATAGAAACAATGCAGAACCCGGAGGAAGTTCTGCGAATACTCGTGGAAATAGAGCGGGCTCTCGGAAAAAATCTCCCCTTCCGTTTTGGCCCCCGTACGATCGACCTGGATCTCTTACTCTACGACAATCGTGTGCTCGAGAGCAGCACACTGATACTTCCCCATCCGCGCATGCACGAACGGCGCTTCGTCTTGGAACCGCTCTGCGAGCTCATAGACCCGGAGGAGCAACATCCCCGGCTCGCTGTGTCGTGGAGAGAGCTCCTGGATGAGACCGCGGAGCAACGCTGCGAATGTATCACGCTTCGGCTGGAGAAATCCTCGTAAACCACTGGAGCGCAGAGCTGGCCACCGATAGAGTCGCGCCATATGGAGGAGCAGTTCCGCACCATCCTCACGACCATCGGGGAAGATCCTGAACGTCCGGGTTTGCGGCGCACACCCAAGCGCTGCAGCGACGCAATGCGCTTTCTGACCTCAGGGTACAACCAGAACCTGGAAGAGATTGTGAACGGAGCCCTGTTCGAAGCGGAGATGGACGAAATGATCATTATGAAAGACATTGAGTGTTATTCTCTCTGCGAGCACCATCTGCTCCCCTTCGTGGGCAAGGTGCATGTGGGGTACATCCCGCAAAAGCACGTGATAGGGCTCAGCAAGATCCCACGCATCGTGGATGTTTTCGCACGCAGACTCCAGATTCAGGAGCAACTGGGTCAACAGATCTGCGACGCACTTCAGGAAATCCTCAAACCAAAGGGGGTGGGCGTCGTCATCGAGGCGAGCCACTTCTGCATGATGATGCGCGGCGTGGAAAAGCAGCATTCCATCGCCGTCACCAGCCACATGCGCGGGCTCTTCAAGCGTGACGCACGCACGCGTCAGGAGTTCCTGACGCTCATCGGCAAACGCTAGTTTTGTTCCGCGAAGTTTTCACGATGCCTGCGGATGATCTCCGCCTGTAGGCTCTGCATATCCCCTGTTCTGAGCGCGTCCTCAATGAGGGCATCACCGTCACCGCCGATGGCGTCGGCGAGCGCATTCCCTTGGTCTACGAACCCCTTGTACTCGGCGGTAAGATCGCCGGACTGATTAGCTTGGGTGCTGGGCTGCCACTCGGCAAGAGCGTGAACAGTGACTGTTTCCAGTCGATTGCGGTTCGCATAGCGGATACGGTCGAGGTTGTAGTGCCCCGCCTGCTTCCACTTGTGGATGTGCTCGTGCTCACGAACACGCTGCCAGTACCCGCGATTCTCCGGGGCAAAATCTGCTGCCTGTGTGCTCAAAACCACACGCCGGCTCTCCATGTGTGTGAGGCCGGCCGCATCCTGCTCCTCGGTATGCCCTACGAAATTCTCAGAGCCGATGAGTGATGTAAGGCGCCGCTGATACCCCTGCGCTTGCGCCATGGTTTCTCCGATGAGTGTGTGGATATCATCGCCACACTGTTCGCACTGAGCTTCAACATGTTCCCGAGCGTGTTCACGAACATGCTCAGCGAAGGCGTGCACACTGAGCTCGCCGGAGAGTTCCTCCTGCTCTTCCTCCACGCTGCGCTCGACGATGTTCTCTGCGATGGAAACCATGGTGTGGATAGTGTCATGGAAGAGCTGCCAATGAGATAGTCCGAAGACGGAGAAAATGCCGGAGATTTAGAAAAATGGCTGTATGAAGCAAAAAAAATACGTCTATCGATCCCTACTTCTTCTCGTAGAGAAGAAAGGTAAAAGGCACGGCATGTTCCTCATCCGCCTCGTGCCGCTGACGACTGACCTCGCGCCACTCTGTGCCGGAGAATGCAGGGAAGAACGCGTCGCCGTTGGGAACATCCATGTGCACACGCGTAAGATCGATGTGCGTGGCGAACGGCAACGCCTGCGCGTAGATCTCTCCTCCGCCGATAACACACGCTTCTTCCACACCATCCCGTTCGAGCAGAGCAATAGCTTCCTCAATGGAATGCACCACCTCGCAACCGTCGATCTCCATATCCTGGCGCGTTACGACGATGTTGCGCCGCCCGGGGAGCACGCGCCCGATGGATTCGTGCGTCTTCCTCCCCATGATGATGGGCTTACCTGTGGTCACCACATGGAAGTGACGGAAATCTTCCGGGAGCTTCCACGGAATCGCGCCCTTTCGCCCAATAACACTGTTCTCAGAGGCCGCTGCAATAAGCGTGATGTTCATGAGGATATTCTACACAGCAATCGGTGCCTTGATCGCCGGATGCGGATTGTAATTCAAAATCTCAATATCCTCGAAGGTAAAATTGAAAATGTTCTTTACCGCCGGATTCAACTTGATCTGCGCAAACTCTCGCGGCTCGCGCTCAAGCTGCTCGAGCGCCTGCTCCATGTGATTGAGATAGAGATGCGTGTCTCCAATCGTGTGGATGAACTCACCGACTTGGAGCCCCGTCACCTGCGCGATCATGTGTGTGAGCAGACTGTAGGAAGCAATGTTAAAGGGGACGCCGAGGAAGAAATCCGCCGAACGCTGGTAGAGCTGGCAACTTAAACGTCCATTGAGGACGTAGAACTGGAACATCGTATGACAGAGCGGCGGAGCGGAGCGCTTGCCGGAGATTAAACCCTGGATATCCGCCACATTCCAGCCGCTCACGATCAGCCTCCGCGAGTCGGGATTGCGCTTGATCTCCTCCACAACATTGTGAATCTGGTTAATCTCCCGACCATCGGAGCCTTGCCATCGGATCCACTGCTTGCCGTACACGGGACCCAGATCCCCCCACTCCTGCGCAAAGACATTGTCGGTACGGATCTTCTCCACGAATTCCTCCAACGTTTCGCCCCGAAAGGCACTACTCGCCTTGTATCCCTCGTAGGGCCACTCGTTCCAGATCTTGACCCCTCGATCCACCAGATACTTGATGTTCGTATCACCTTGGAGGAACCACAGGAGCTCATGAATGATCCCCTTGGTAAAGACCTTCTTCGTCGTGAGGAGCGGGAACCCCTTGGTGAGATCGTAGCGCGTCTGCGTTCCGAAGATCGAGAGCGTTCCCGTGCCCGTACGATCATCTTTGCGTTGACCTTCGTTGACGAGCCGACGGAGGAGCGTGAGGTACTGCTGCATGGGTGCATCATGCTACAAGCTCCAGGTCCTCAACGACAAGTCACTGCGATCCGAATGTGAATGCGTAGCCTGCAAGCCCCTTCCCAGTAATGCGCAGGACTATCTCGTGCTCCCCGTACTCTCCTCTGTAGAGCTGATAGAGATCGTGGTGATCCACGGTGATGCTCTCCATTTCCTCTCCGTCCACAATGACACGTATGCTCGCAGAAGTGCCTTCCTCTTCTGTGCCAAGAACGAGGTTGGCTTCGGAACCTAGGAAGTGCAGGCGAATCTCCCCTTGATTAGAGCGCAAAACCTGTTGCTCTTCATCAATGAGTTGCCAATCGCCAACGAGCGCGTAGCGGTGGAGCGAGAGGGATGCGGGTGCCGTGTAAGAGATGATTCCTCGCATGGGCACAGTTGATCCGTTGGCAAGCGCTGGCCAACTGCGCACGCCCATGTATGTCTCCGGCGTTTGGTCGCGGCGAAGATCGGAAACAACCTCGGGAACATCATGCATTTCTTCCAAAACCCCGATCTCCATAAGGAGCGTTTGCACTGCCTCATCGGTCTCGTCGTACGCTCCTTCGCCGAAATGCGTGTAGCGGATGTTCCCTTCGGCATCAATTAAGTACTTCGCAGGCCAGTAGCGATTGGCAAAAGCTTTCCATGTCTCATAGTCGTTATCTTGAGCAACAGGATATGTGAGCCCGTGCTTCTCGATAGCCTTGGCGACGTTCTGTGGATCCTTCTCAAAGACAAACTCAGGCGTATGCACCCCAATAAGTACGAACGGCTTGCTTTGATACTTCTCCCATAGTGCCTGAATGTGCGGCAGTGTACGGATACAGTTGATGCAACTGTAGGTCCAGAAATCGACGAGAATGACCTTTCCTCGGAGACTTTCAAGTGCCAAGGGTTTGCTGTTGTGCCACGGATCAAGTCCGCGAAACTCCGGTGCGCGACTGAGGACAGGGAGTGTATCAAATAACATGGATGGAGAGGGAGAAGAGGTTACGCCGAAGGCTTGCTCAAGATCTTTAGCAAAGAAACGCTCCTCAAGCTGAGTTCCAATCGAACCGAAGGGTGTCTTCTCCGCAAACCACGTCTGGAGATCTGTAAACCAGCCAAAGGCGAGGAGAAGCGCGGTTGCAATGAGGAGAACGCCAGCTCCACGTTCTAGAGTACCACTCCACCGATTGAGCGTATGCACGCGACTGACGATCGCCTGCCCGCCGTACCCAACAAGAAGAAGTGGAAGAGCCGTCCCTGTACCGTACGCCGTGAGGAGACCCAGGGCCTGGAGCCCCGGTTGCTCACGCACCAACGTGAATGCAAACGCGAGTGCCGGACCGGCACATGGTACCCAGACAAGCCCCAGTGTAAGACCGATGAGGAATGCAGTCAGAGGGTTGCCTTCACCGAATTCCTGGCGTGCCCCACCCTGAACGCGGGCACCGAATTGCTGGAGAGCAGCGGCGATTCTCCCTCCGACAAGCACGGCGATCACACCGGCTATAGCACCCAAACTAACACCCCAAACACCCCAACGCAGGAAGAGGAACGATCCTACAAGAGCCCCCGCCATACGCACCACTCTGTTCTCTGAGAGGAATCCGACACCGAAGAGAAAGAGAACGTAATACGTTCCTGTACGCAGGATCTGGTCCAAGCTCACAAAATTCTCCAGGAATACAAGGAGCAGGAACGTGAGTCCGACAAAACTCACGAGCATACCCAGCACCGTGAGGAGTGGACGCCATGGACTGCGCCCGGTAACGCTCACTCCCACGACAATGGGGACGAGCGGCAGAATGCAGGGGAGCAGAATGGTGAAGACTCCTGCAGCGAAGAGAATGACGTATAAACTCATACTGCGCGAACACGGAGGGGTGGAGAGTACAGTGTATCAGCGATGCTGCTTTGCAGTCACTGTTTTCCGCTTCCCCTGAGGGATTCTTGCTCTATCCGGCTCTCCGTGAATACGCGATGAAGGACACCGATCCTTGAATGCGCACTGCTCACACTTCCTGCTCCGAGCGGTGCAGACAGCGCGCCCATGACTGATGAAGAGCGTATTGAGCCTTCCCCACTGCTCCCGCGGGGTCTGGCATTCAAGATCGGCGGCGATCTTGTCCGGAGTTTTCGCCTGGGTGAGCCCAAGGCGCCGGGAAAGACGCATGACATGCGTATCGACGGCGATACCTTCGTTCTTTCCAAACGCCGCAAAGAGGATGATGGCTGCGGTCTTGCGGCCTATCCCTGGGAGTGCAATGAGTTCCTCCATCGTACGCGGCACCTTGCCCCCGTGGCGTGTGATAAGAAGGGAGCAGAGCGCCTCGATGCGCTTTGCTTTTAGGCGAAACGTGCCGCAGGAGTGAATGAGACGCTCAAGTTCGCTCTGTGCCAAGCGCACGTAGTCCTGCGCAGTGCGACAGCGGCGAAAGAGCTCTCGTGTGACGATATTCGTCCGCACATCGGTGCACTGCGCGCTCAGGAGTGTTGCGATGGTAAGATCAAGCGGCGTTTTCCACCGCAGGAATGACCGGGGAGGATCGTAGAGCCCCTCCAGGGTGCGCAGGAGATGAGAAATGCTCATGTGCTTCGTCCGTTTTTCCATGGGATGAGCAGTATGACGCATGGGGGGACGTCAAGGAAACTGCTCTGGATCGACTGGGGTGATCGGGTATAGTCCAACCCCGTGTCCTCACTCCCACCCTTCACCGTTTTTGATGTCGAGACGACAGGTCTTGATCCGCGCCGCGGCCACAAAATCATCGAAATTGCCGGAGTACGTATAGAGGGCGGCAAGATTCTCGAACCGCACTTTGCATCGTTGGTAAATCCCGAACGGCCTATCCCCCCGGAAGCTGCGCAAATCAACAAGATCCGTTCCGAAGATGTGCGCGAAGCACCGACCATTGACCACGTACTGCCGGATTTCCTTTCCTTTGCGACCGGATCAATTCTTGTTGCGCACAACGCGGAATTTGACATGGGCTTCCTGCGTATAGAGAAGGAGTTGTGCTGGGGATACGTGGACCTGCCCGAATGTCTGTGCACCATGCGCTTAAGTCAGTCGATCTTTCCCCGCGAATTCCGCCACAGCTTGGATGTTGTGGGGTTGCGGGTAGGCCTGACGCTCCCCGCAGATCGCCATCGTGCGCTTCCTGATGTCTTGCTCACTGCACAGGCACTGCTGAAGATGATCGAAAAAGGCAACATTGCATCTCTTGAGGATCTGCGTTGCAAAGCCTCTCTGCTGCAACCTGCTACACGCTAGAAGAGGAGCAAAAACGATTCCGTACGGAGCGCTTCCTGCGTACAATCCTGCCGATGGCCGTTCTCCCCATCGTCACCGGTGACACCACCCCTGTGCTGCGCACGGTGAGTAAGAATGTCCCTCAGGTCACCAAGACAATTCTGGCCTTGATCAAGGACATGGAGGAAACACTAAAAGATGAAGGAGGTTTGGGCCTCGCAGCCCCACAAGTCGGAGAGTCACTCCAGATCTGCCTGGCACAGATCGGAGGTAAAGTGCAGGTGCTGGTGAATCCTGAGATCACTTGGCGCAGCAAAGAGGCTGACACCGAAGAAGAAGGTTGCTTGAGCCTCCCGAACATCGTTGTTGCCGTCATGCGCCCCAGGGAAATCGTCGTGCGTTACCGCAACCGCAAGGGAATGGAGGAAGAACGCAGGCTGAAGGACATGGATGCGCGTGTGGTGCAGCACGAGATGGACCACTTAAACGGAGTGCTCATCGTGGATTACTTGTCCAGTCCAGCGACCAACGAACACCGCGCCCCTGTCACGATTGTATGAAAGCATGACACGGGAAGGAACGGAGAAAGATATTGCACGATGCTACGTATGGAGAACAACCCCAAAGGCCTTGCGCAACTTTCCCACAGCCGCATGGAGACGCGATTTCACTGTGCCAACTGGGATAGCCAGTGCCTCGCCAATCTCACGGTAGGGCATCTCTCGCATATAACGAAGCTGGATGACAACACGAAAAATTGTATCGAGCTTGAGAACAGCGTCAACGAGCGCATCACAGTCCTGGCGCTGCGCCAATACACAGCTGGGAGATTGGTGATCTGCAACCGCAGGAACATTCTCCGCCAAGAGATGATACAACCCTTCCCTCCTCTCTACGGGATAATACTCAAGCACATCTGCGATAGCATCCTCGTCTCCCCCCGTGGAGTGCAGATGGTCAATGCTCCATAGAGAATGCCTCTTCTGCTTCCGAACGAGATCAATAGCCTTGTTTGTAGCAATGCTATAGAGCCACGGACGCACTTTGCGACCAGGTGTAAAGGAACCGCACTTCAGATGCAGCTGGAGGAACGTCTCCTGGAACGCATCCTCTGCCAACGTTTGATCCTTAAGATACTGGCGGAGGTAGTTGTACAATTCGCTCTTGTAGCGATGCACAAGTTCCGTGAATACGCCCTCGTCTCCTGTGTTATGGTAGGCCAAGAGCAGATCCTCATCACTGGCATCCTGCGGATCTACGGAAGAGGGACGGCAAACGGCAAGCTCCATGGAGAGAATCTACCCACTTTTCCCATTGAGTCAATCGCTCGCTTCCATTTGCAGATAGGCGTCATGCGCCGCTACGCTCTCCTCTGTTATGCCCCAGCTTGAAGCCGTCATTGGATTGGAGGTGCATGCGCAGATGAATACGCGCTCCAAGATGTTCTGTCCGTGCGACAACGACGCATTTGGCAAAGCGCCAAATACCACCGTCTGCCCCGTCTGCATGGGGCATCCCGGAACGCTCCCGGCACCCAACGCCGAGGCAATACAGAAAGCGCTCGTGGCCTCGCTGGCGCTTAATTGCACGATCCAGCGCGAGAACCATTTTGACCGCAAGCACTACTTCTATCCCGATCTCCCCGCGGGATTCCAGATCAGCCAGTACGATTTCCCACTGGCCAAAGCGGGAATGGTGCACTTTTCGGTCGTGGATGCGAGCGGCAAGGCGATAGGCGGCGAACGGGAATGCCGTATCACGCGCCTCCACATGGAGAACGATGCGGGAAAGTTGACACACCATGGCAACAAAACACTCTGCGACTTCAATCGTGCTGGAACACCACTCATGGAGATCGTGACGGAACCCGACCTGCGCTCGGCGCAGGAAGCCGTGGCATTCGCGCAGGAGCTCAGACGCATTCTGATTGCCGTGGGCGCGAGCGAAGCCGATATGTTCAAGGGCATGATGCGGTTCGACGCCTCTATTTCCTTACGCGAAAAGGGGACGCAGAAACTCAACCCCAGGAGCGAGATCAAGAATCTCAACTCCTTCAAAGCTCTCGAGAAAGCCCTGACGTACGAGACGAAGCGCCTTACAAAGCTCTGGGAGGAATCCTCAGGACCGCTCCCGAACGACATCACTGTGGGCTGGATGGATGAGGAGGAGAAGACACGACTCCTAAGGGATAAGGAAACCGCCATGGATTACCGCTACTTCCCGGAGCCGGATATTCCGCCGCTCGTCTTTAGTGAGAAGGAAATTGCGAAGACCCGCAGTGCATTGCCCACGCTCCCGCAGGAACTGCGCAAGCAGTATGCCGGATTGGGCCTTACCGACGCACAGGTGCTGCAGCTCACCGATGTACCGCAGCTCAGAGCGCTCTTCGATGTCGTGCGGGAGAAGACCGGAGATTCAAAGCGTGCAGTCGCGCTTGTCCTCACGCAGCTCCTGGGATTCCTCAACGCCCATGGAAAAGCATTAGGCGATGCCCCCGCACCCGAGGCGTTACTTGAACTCGTCACGAAGATTGATGAGGGAACAATCTCGGCAAACGCAGGAAAAGACGTTCTGGAAAAAATGGTCGCAAGCGGCAAGAACCCCTCAGCAATCATTGAGGAGGAGGGCATGCAGCAGATCTCTGATGACACGGCAATCGAGGAGCTTGTCGCAAAGGCGATTGAAGCAAATCCCCAGGCAGTGGAATCGTATACGAGTGGAAAGGGAGCCGCACTTGGCGCCATCGTCGGCTGGGTGATGAAGGAGACAAAAGGACAGGCAGACCCCAAAAAGGTGAATGACCTACTGCTCAAAAAACTCTCTCAAGCATCTTCCGAGTCCTGAACCTTACACCCTCCCCATGTACGTCCCCGTCTCGGTGTTCACTTTAATCGTGTCCCCTTCGCCGATGAAGAGCGGAACGGAGACCGTGAGGCCGGATTCCAGCAGAGCCGGCTTGGTACCGCCTGTGGCCGTGTCACCCTTCACACCGGGAATAGTTTCGGTGACCTTGAGATCAACCGTGGCAGGAAGCTGAACACCGATGGGTTGTTCCTCGAATACGAGAGCATCCACCTCACCACCTTCGACAAGGTACTGGAGTGCATCGCCGATAGTCTCCGTGGAGAGCGGGAATTGATCGTAGGTTTTAAGATCCATGAACGTGTGCTCCTCACCGCTGCGGTAGAGATACTGGCAACGACGGTAGCCGATATCGGCCGGCTCAATGAGCTCGCTTCCCTGAAAGTTCTTCGCAACCACCGCACCGGTCTTCAGGTTTTTGAGCTTACACTGCATGTTGGCCTTGGACTGGCTCTTGCGACCGAATTGCGACGCAACAATGAGATATGGGATCCCATCGATCTGAATGGCCCTGCCGGGCTTGAGCTCTGTGAGGACGTACATGATGACAGAGTGTGCTGATGGTGTTGCGCACGGTCAAGAGAGGAAGTGTAAAAACCCAACCCGAACCCTAATCCTAACCCGAATGCCCTACTCCGCCGACTTCTGCCACTGCAGACGAATAATCTCCTTGCGCACCCTCAGTGGCAACTCTTCTGGGCCATCGGGAAGCGCATAGTAGAGCCGACGCAGGATACTCCCCTGATCGGGGTGCCCCGCGAGCGCATTGAGCTCGACGACGAGTTGATTCACTCGCGAACGCTGCATGTGATACACGAAGATACGATCGCGAATCCCTTGGACGATTGCCGCAAGCTGATCCTCGGTGAGTGTGGGGAGAGTGGAATCCTCCGCAGGCGGCAGGTACGGTTGCACTTGCGCGACGAGATCCGGCGACACACCGTCGCCGGCTTCTCCAGCCTGCACAACGGCAAATGCGAACTCGGAGAGGAGGACTTTGGCTTCGCGACGAACCTCGGGGCGCAGGGCACCCTCGTCATCAAGTATGCTCAGTTGAGCCTGAAGATCGGACCAGATGGTCCCAATACTCTGCGCATCATGCTCATCCACTGCATCGAGAAGCGCCGCGATGGTATCGATGAGAATCACTCCACGCACATCCACGGTATCCACAGAACCGTCCGGAACGGAGGCGCTGGCCTCCAGTACCGCCTGTTTGATGATATAGGACGTGTCATTCGGCAGGATGGCGACGACTCGGGAAGTTTCCTCGGCAATGGCCTGCGAGAGCAACGCTTGCACAAGGGTATCACCCGAACCGGTGGCGAGTGCCAGGAGTGAATCACGGTACGCAACGAGGGAAACTTTGCCCGCCTCAACTTCGCCTTCTGCCAGCAACACTGCCGCCTCATCCAGACGCACGGACACCTGTTCCACACGCTTCTGCGTGCGCGCCTCATCACCGAAGGTAAGGAGCACGTCAACAGTTTCGGCAATACGCTTTACTGGATAGAGCGGTGAAGTCGGCAGAATGCCGGCGCGCGCGGCGCGGCGCTCCTGTTGGAGCTGCGCAATGGATTGGCGGTGCACGGCATCGCGGCGGAGGTTCTGGTCCACCCAAGGACGCTCGTACCCTTCCTCCGGTAACTTCTTCACAACGATGATTCCGTCTTCGTTGAGATCCGTCCACTCGCCGGCTACCAAGTACGTTTGCTCTTTGGAGGTGGCAACCTCAGCACGGCGATCCCACACATTCACGGTAACCGTCTCGCCTTCGGCGATGGACACACTCCCCTCGTGGACCACAACCGTTCCGTATTCTGTCTGTACCGAGATGCCCCGGAGTTGCGAGGGGGTGAGCCCCTGCACCCAGATGCGGCCGGTGAAGAGCGTAACGGTTGCAGCAACATCCTGAGCAGATTCATGTGTACGATCACTCGTATCGTTGAGACGCAGAGACGTGAACGCATCCATGCGAATCACGCCGTCATCACGCAGGAGGATGCTCGCCTCCCCGTCATGGGTCCGCAAAACCATACCGGATTCCAACACAATCTCTTCTTCTACGGGCTGCCACAAACCACCGATAGAGATGGTGACCTCACCGCGCGTGGGCAGCAGCGTCGTTGCACTCTCGGCCACCGTGCGCGGTGCCAGGAAGAGTTGCGGTCCCGCCTTGGCACAGAGCGCGACGAGGACAAACGCAGCGACCCACTTAAAGGCAATTTGCCGCACCGCGACCGCCTGCACGGGGACGAGTCGAGGCCACAATCGCTGTTTGAGATGCTCCGTCAATCCCCGCGACGGCGTGAGGAGTTCGCACAGACGTGTAAAGAGTGCAAGCTCATGCTCCACGCCGATGCGCGCAAGGATACGATCCCAGATCTTCCGCCCCTGCACTGCAGTGGGAGCGAGTTTTTCTCGAACACGCAGGAGTGCCGCCGAGGATTCGATCCTGCGCTCCAAACGGCTACGGACACGTGAGTGTGCTTCCGCGGAAGGCGTCAGATCTTGCTGGAGCCGGCAGAGGAGTTCTTCGGGGGTCACTGGCATGCCTTATAACGAATAAAAGTGGCTTCCGTTACATGTTTTCTGCGAATTCCGGTGGGAGGGCGTCGCGGAACCGCTTGAGGGCACGAAATTTGAGGACACGAATGGAGCCTTCGGAGGTTTTGAGGACTTTGGCAACCTCTGCCGTGGAAAGGCCGGAGAGGTACGAGAGTTCCAAAACTTCACGATAGCGCCGAGGGAGCACGGCAAGAGTTTTTCTTACAACCGCCAGGAGGTGTGCGCGTTTGACGCGCGTATCCGCTTGGTTGAACTCATCGGTATCGCACAATTCTTCGGGGACTTCTTCCCATGTACGCGTGGTCCGGTACGCATCAATCACCTCATGACGCGCAATGCGGAAGAGCCACGCCCCAAAGGGGACATTTGCACGGGGCTTGTATGTGTAAAGCTTTTCCCAGGCTTTCACGAAGATTTCTTCCGTCAGATCTTCTGCAGCCGCACTTGGCGCACGTAACGCCGCGTACCGATAGACGGACGGGAAGAAGTGATCGTAGATGCGGCCAAAGGCGGCGGTGTCTCCCTCCTGTGCCTGTGCGACGAGGCGGGAGATCGCCGCGGGATCGAGCTCCGGCGACGGCATGAGGTGGGCAGTATAGCAGAACGGGGCACGGAAAAGAGGTTTTGGTCGGTTAAGAAGGTTTCGTCAGGTCAGGGAGTTGCCGTAAGCCTCCCAAATCTCCTGTACCTCCCTTACCTGCCAAACCTCTTGTTTCTCCCACACCTTCAGCACTTCCCGCACTTTCACACCCCTCCTCACTCCCACTCGATCGTCGCCGGAGGCTTACTCGTGAGATCGAGGAAGACCATGTCGATACCAGAGAGCGTCATGATGCGCTCTATCATGGCACGCAACGCCGACTCCGGAAGGTGAGCGGCATCGGCCGTCATGGCATCGGTAGATTCGATGGGGCGCAGGACAATCGATTGTCCGCCCGTACGCGTGCCAAACGGGAGGAGTACCACGGGGAACTGCCAAATGGCCTCATAGAGCCCGGCTTTGCGTACCTCTTCCATCACCATGGCATCGGCCTCCCGCAGGAGGTTCGCGCGCTCGCGGCTAAGGAACCCCGGGGTGAAGACAAAGGGAACGGGCTCCGCATGCGACATACTGAGGAGCACGCGATTGATCTGCGGCGTGGTGTTGGGGATCTCCGTCGCCAAACGTTCCACCTCGGGAGGAACGGAAAAGGGATCTTCACAGAAGAGCGCGAGCGCATGGCGATAGGTACGCCCGTCGCCCTGTACACCAACGGACTTCACTGGCAACACCTGGCTTCTGATTCCTGGCTTCTGATTTTCGACCGAAGGTACATCAACAACGTCGGGCTTCTCTGCACAGAGGATGCGCACGCCCAAGCCCGGACCCGGAAAGGGATGGCGCCATACCAAATCATGTGGCAATCCCAGTTCCTCGCCGAGCTTGCGCACCTCATCCTTGTAAAGATCCTTGAGCGGCTCCACCACGAGACCTTTGTCGATCATCTCCTGAATCATTTGCACTCGGTTATGGTGCGTCTTGATCTGATCGGCATGCTTGGTGCCTCCCGTTTCGATGGTATCGGGATAAATCGTCCCCTGCCCCAGCATCCACCCTTGCTCCGCGGTGAGTCCCATTTCAGCGCTGACGCGCTGCTGCACGGCAACGAATGTATCACCGATGACTTTGCGCTTCGCTTCGGGCTCGTAGACGCCGGTGAGGTTGGCGAAGAATTCTTCGGAGGCATCTTCGACACGCAAGTTGGGAAGCTTGAGCTTGCCCAGTGCTTCCTCGATTTGCCGCACTTCATCCTTGCGCATGAGTCCGGTATCGACGAGCAACCCCTGCACGCGATCAGTACCGAGGATGGAATCGAGGAGGGTGAAGGCAACCGTGGAATCCACTCCACCAGAGACGAGCATGAAGACTTTATGATCCTCGACTTCGCTGCGGATGACGTCGCCGATGTGCGCGGCGTAACTCTTCACCGACCAGGGTGCGGGGTTACAGAGCTCCACGAAACTCCGGAGGATGTCGTTTCCATGCTGCGTGTGCGTGACTTCGGGGTGGAACTGCAGCGCGAAGAGCTTGCGCTTTGGATCTTCGAACGCGGCATTCGCACAGGCATCGGAGGTGGCAGTACGCACAAATCCGGCAGGAAGCTCTGTGGCCTCGTCTCCATGCGACATCCAGACGACGAACTCTTCCGGGCACGCATGGAAAAGCATTGATCGTTGACACGAGCCCGAACCCTCAACCCGAATCCGCGTCCGCCCGTACTCCTTCACTTTCCCCTGCATCACCGTTCCATCCAGTGCCTGCGTCATCCAGTGGAGTCCGTAACAGAGCCCCAAGATAGGAATTTTCAAATCGAAGATTTTGGGGTCAGCCTGAGGGCTCCCCGACTCGTACACGCTTTGGGGACCTCCGGAGAGAATGATTCCGGCTGCACCCTGGAGCGCCGAAGCCGGAGTTTCGGGCGGGAGGATCTGCGCATATGCGCCAAAGCGCCGAACACGACTTGCGATAAGGTGCGCGTACTGACCCCCGAAGTCGAGGATAACGATGCTCTGGGGGTGCTCCATACGCATAGAGTACATGGATCGGCAAGTTGTTGACAAAAAATAATGATGATACAAAAATACATTTAATGGGACAACAGAGCACCCTCCACATGGTGTTTGCTCAGGCAGTACGTGAATGCGGACAGGTTGTTCCCCGTATGGATTCTGCTGCGCGTGATCGCCCGTCACAGGAGCGACAGCACTTCTTCTCTCTGGCAATAAACGGGTTTCGCTACGGATTGGAAGCCCTGCTGGCAGGAACTCGGCAAGAGGACGATGGCCACGGGCGCCGTGATGTTGTGATGAATCCGCAGGAAATGCAGCGCAGACACGAACTTGCGGCACAGTTCACTTCGGCAATCGTGCATCAGTTGCCGGAGGACATCATTGAAGGCAACGATGAAACCGCGCTCTTCATTGCAAAACATATCGGCTTCGCACGCGCGCGAATGCAGATCCTCACAGAGCGCAGCGAAATGCTGCAGGGGGAAGACCGGGAACTTGATCCTTTGACACTTAAGGCACTGTTCGCAAAAGCACGCATGCAGACGGAGGGGGTGCTCGCACACAAAATACAGGAACTGAACCTGGACCTGCGATCCGCTATCCGCGAATGCCGCTCCTTCGCAGAAGGAATGATCTTGGGACATCGCCCGCTCCTGGTCGTCGCACAGCGCCTCCCCGCTGAGGAACGCATGATCCTTGGCAAAAGGGCGGCAGAGCGCACCGATACGCGCGTCCCGGAAATGATGGGTGCATGGCATGCACTCTTCAGCAATACCTTCGAAACCAGCGAGGATGACCGGAGGAGAATCAATAACCTCTGCGAGAGGACGGCACATCACTGGTCCGAGATGCGCGCGGGAGAACTCATCATGAATACGATTCCTGAGTTGCGCAGACAACGATCAGAAAGACGCAGGAGCCAACCGGTCATCATCCTCGACGACACGCCAGAGGAAGATGCAGATCCTCCGCAACAGTCATCGGCGGACACGCCGCAGGATTTCCTGAGACAATTGGAAGAACAGGAGTGACACCCTACGCGTTCTTCTGAGGAGGACAACACACAGCGGCGAGCAGCCACACGCTGTACGCCACGGCGCTTTCCTCCCATGCGTGGAGGAAGAGCGCAGCAACCGCGAGACCGAGGAACATGAGGAAGAGTTCCCCACCATCTTCATAGGAACGCAGGCAACGCAGGAGCAAGAAGACAATGGCGAGAAAGAGGAGAAACCCCGCAACTCCGAGCTCCACCCCCACCTGCAAATACCAGTTCTCCGGCAGGAGCGGGCAGGAGCACGCTCGATCCGTGGGCTGCACCTGCTGCGATCCGACGAACACGCAGAGATTCGGACGGTCCGCCGCCCACAGCGCATCCGCACCCTCCTCCAGAAACACGCACGCATCGCTTACGCGATTACTGGCGGGACCGGCGCTCCCCAACCCCAAACCCAGAGGATGCTGAGCCATGACCTTGAACGCAGCGAGCGGCCGTGTGAGGTGACCGCGCGTGGAGGTGGCACGGGTAATGAGACTGGGGGCAAGGAACGCAAGGAGGAGTGCGGCAACCACCGCAAGACCAGCAATGCGCGTAAGTGCCCGACGGAATGCCTCGCGCGGGAGCAGGTCATAGAGAGCAACAATGGTGATAACACCTGCGGCGATCCATGCACTGCGAGAGAATGAGAAGAGGAGTGCCAGCGCGAGGAGAACGAGGAGGCAGCCCTGCATCCAGCAACGCTTCCTGCGTCTGAGAATTCCACCATTGAGTGGCGACGAACAGAACGTTGTGAGAAGGCCGGTAACCCCCGCAGCCCACGGAATGAGCAGCCACAATCCCAGTTGATTGGGGCCACTCAGTGTTGACTGGATACGCTTGAGTGGGAGACCTTCGATGCGCTGGAATGCTGCGAGGGAACCGTCGGGGAGGTAGAGGGAGTGGAGGTCGGAGTACCCGAGGAAAGAGAAGAACCCCTGTGGGAGGAAGAGCGTGAGCACACCGTATCCGGCTACGACGCCACCCACGACGAAGAGCGCCGCAAGCGCGCGAGGAAGAAACTTCTCTGACCAAGGAACGCGCCGCAGGAGGAAGAACACCCCCAGGGGTACGAGGTCGTACTTGATACCAAGAGCAAGCATCCGCAATTCCGTATGCAGGAGGAGACTCACCGCAAGCGCGAGAGCGGCAAACGCGATGAGCAGCCCATCGAGAAGGTCGAAACGCCACCGATCGGAACTCTTAAGCCATTCGATGAACGCAATGAGGAGTGCCAATGCGAGGAGCGTCTCCTTCCACAAGGCTAACATTGCAAGCGGTGCATTGCCCGGTCCCTCAAGCACCCGTGTCCCCACCGTCACGAAGAGCGCATGGAAGGGAAGGAGAACGAGGAGAACGAGCGTGAGTGTTTCGCGGGTGCGCTGAAGCATGGACGCCATTCTATCAGCCATGGAATGTACGAGATAGACGAGGGAACATCTGCAACCGTTGTTCCTCCGTCCGGAAGACGCCCCCCTCTTTGAGCACCCCTTCCACTGCGTCGATGCACTTGGTACTCACGTTTTCCCCGTAGAGTTTGGGTGCCTTGCGCATCTCCTGGTTGTCCCACGCAAACTCGATGATCTTCTTGATTGAATCACTCTCCGTTGGACCGGCGAGAATATTTCCGCCTCCGATAATCGATTCCGAACGATCAGACCCGAATCTCAAAGTCACACAGGGCACACCCAACACGTTCATCTCCTCCTGCATGGAACCGGAATCCGTCGCGCAGACCGCGGCCTTGGACATCGCTGCAATAACGTCGGTGTACTCGGGCCACACCTCGGAGAGCACGAAGTTCTCGTGTGTCTGTGCAAGCTTCTCCACTTCCTCCGTGAGCCCGAAGCGCTCGAAGGCCTTCTTCGTCTGGATCATCGAAATGAGGAGCACCATCCTCCCCTCCTCGATGAGTGCCTTCATCGCACCGTAGATGGCGCGGAAGCGATCTCCAGCAATGCAATTCTCCCGTCGGTGAATGCAGAAGCGCACGAAATTTCCGTCCGCAAGCTGTGGGTAGCGCTCAAATATGCCTGAAGATGCTGCACGCGCGAGTGCATCCTGCGTGGCATCGACCACGGAGTTCCCCACGACGAAGATCCGGTCATCCGGAAATCCTTCGCTTAACATGAACTCACGGTCAAGCTCCACCGGCGCAAGGTGAATGCCGGTCGCACACTCGGCGCACCGCGTGTTGAACTGCTCCGGATAAGGTTCCATCGATCCACGCTTCCAATTCTTACGCTCCATGAGAAATTTTCGCCAATCAGCAATATCCACTTCCTCCCAATCGATGGTGCCAGATTGAGAAAGTACTTTCGGAAGCTCTCCAAAGTCTGGTGTCAGCGTCCGGATGCCCGCCTCCACGTGAACGGAGGAGAACGCGTGGCAGAAGCCGGCGTTACTCGCCGCCATGGCAGTGGTTGTGTCACCGTGCACATACGGGATGACGATCTTTCCGCGCTCTTTAAGCTCACCGATCACATACCCGAGCCGTCCGATGATCTGGCTCACGACCTCATGCATCGCGCCGCGCACATTGAGGTTAAAATCCGGCTCCACGCCAAACTCCTTGAGCATCCCTCCGCTCAGATTCTCATCGTAGTGCTGCCCTGTGTGCCCGAGCACCACCAAATGACCGCGCTTCTTGAGTTCCATGTAGAGCGGCACCTGCTTGATGATATCGGGCTTCGTCGCAATGAGAATCAGATGAACGTGCCGATCAGACTGATCCGCAAGATCATCATAGAACCGAGGAGAGCGGTACGTTATCTCCTGCATCCGCACTACGGTAGCGCAATGCATCAATATCGCGCCATGAGAAAGCGGGGAAAGTCCTCCCATAAGGGCGTGTATATACAATGTCTATACAGTCGTTCTCCCGGCCGCCTCGCCCAGAGCACTCAACGAAACTTTCGCACCAGCGAGAGAACCACAGGGGAACCTTCTCAGGACATGTCAAGAATACGTTCCATCGCTGCCGGAACTGAAACAATGGGACGGGCAGGGAAGCCCAGCAGGATGCGAAGTGCTTGAGAACATTGAAGTTGGATTTGCGCAAGATACGATGAGCACATGACAGAACATCTCGACCAACCACAATCGGACGAGGCAATCGTCCAACTCCACGCAGACCCGCATGAAAGCCACATGGACGTGGCGAACCGAGCGATGGCGCAACTCGAGCTATGGGGAAAATACTTCATCGGCCACCCCGATGACGAAGGGAGATTCTTCGTCACTATCCCACACGTAAGCGCTCAAGTGCGTGAGCAAATTCAGGCCCTGGCTCTTACGGTCGTCGACAAACATGACGATCGCTACACGAAGCACAGGCCTCTGCCAACGAGCGCTCTCCCAGCATTCAATAGAGGATTTGTTCCAGCGTCGGCAGAGGTATAACTCCTGCGTGTTACTGCATCTCTTTGGGGATAGGCAGTTCCATGATCGTGAGACACAGACGAGCAATGTCCTTGATGCCCGTGAATTTCGCAAGGGAATGATTGTTGGGATACTTCGGGGAATGCACGAATGTCTGCACGGGATTTGTCGTATGACTGGGAGAAACACTGCCATCCGGAAGGAGCATGTCCTCAATGTGGCCGTGGTCCGCCGTGACAATCCACTCATACCCGTACTCTTCCAATATCGGAAGGAGCCTTTGGAGATTGCGATCAACGGTTTCGCAGGCGATGACGGCCGCCGGAATGTTTGCGCCGTGACCCACGAGATCGGGGTTGGCGTAGTTCGCGACAATGAGACCGTACTTCTCTGTCTCCACCTGCTCAAGGAGCCTGTCCGTGAGCTCGTCGGCACTCATTTCTGGCACCGTTGCAAAGTTGGGAACCTTGGGCGATTCCACGAGAATACGGTCCTCGCCGGGGAATGGCTCATGCTTCTGTGCGTTGAAGAAAAACGTGACGTGCGCCATCTTATCGGTCTCCGCGATGCGCAGTTGTTTGAGCCCTGCATTGGAAACGACTTCACCCAAGGTGTTATGCACCTCCGGCGGGGGGAAGGCCACCGGCAAATGATCGGAGTAGGGCCCCACGCAAACGACGTCTTTGATCCGCTCCTGCCGCGGGAACTCCGCGAAATCTTTATCCTCAAGCGCCAGCACAATCTGGATCATCCGATCTGAACGGAAGTTGACGCAGACCACCACTGCATCAGGCTCCATCTGCTCGAAATCCGCTGTCTTGAGTGGCCTGATGTAGTAATCGGTTTGCTCTTTCTCCGGTGCCTTTGCGTACCACTCCTGCACACCTGTACAGAGATCGCCGACCTCTTCACCTACCCCTTGCGCAAAGAGATCGTAAGCAATCTTGGTGCGATCTCTGTACTGCCGGTCGCGGTCCATGGCGTAGTAACGACCGACAAGCGATGCGACTTTTGTTGAAGGATGATCCTTGAGGAATGTGACGAACGTAGCATAATCCTGGCAGAACTGTTGCTTGGGGACATCGCGGCCATCGCCAACCAGATGGAGGAGAATGTGCTCAACGTTGTGCTGCTCCGCCAATTCGATGAGCGCCTTCCAATGATCGATGTGTCCGTGTACGCCACCGTAGGAAAAAACACCCATAAGGTGCAGCGGCACATTGCGCGCCGCGGCTCGCTGACAGGCATGGACAAGCACCGCATTGTGCAGGAGCGCACCGGAACGGATGGCGATATTGATCTCCTCGAGGGGTTGCCACACGATCCGCCCCGCGCCGATCGTCAGGTGCCCCGGTTCGCTGGCACCCTGCTGCCCCTCAGGAAGACCTGCGGCATTGCCGGAAGCCTGCATGAGCACATGGGGAACCTCCTGCTCCAGACGCGTGATTGTTGGGAGCTTGGCTAGACTGCGCGCATTACCCGGGCCCGGAGGGGCAACGCCGAACCCGTCGATGATAATGAGTGCACAGCGCGGCATTGCGATTAACCTACCATGCACGCCAAAGAAGTGCTACAATGAAAGGAAATGGAGATCACAACTATCTCACGCAGACGCTACACACAAACCGTGCTCCTTGCGATTCTCGGAAGCATGCTCATTGTTTCCGTGCTCGCAACGCTCGGGCGCGCCAGCTACAACCTCACCGCAGCGGTCACCTCCAAGCCCGACCTCGCGGTCTATCTGCTGCTCCCGGAGGAGAAGATCGGACAACTCAAACTCTTGCGAGAAGAAAAGGACGAGCGTCACTACTACGCCGAAACGAAGGACGGCCCCAAGCTCGTCATCCTCAAGCGCGGAGAGAAACAGTGGTACGTGGCGGAAGTGGAGGAGCTGCGAGAGTAATATCCCTGTGAATCCCCCATGATTGCTCTCCCCCCTGAACAGCGCGACGAACTCTCCGATCTCGTCGCGGAAGCACGAGGGGAATTGTACAAAATGGATGTGGATTTCAACGAACGTTTTTCCCAAGCAGAACAAGAGTACCTGACCATCACAAACCCGGATATTTTCAGCCTGATGGAGCGAGAGACGCTCAATGCGGCACGCGAGCGTTTGCGTCGAAAACTCCTCGCACTGATCCGAGAGGCCCACCGAGGTGAAGAGGCGGAATATCCTTCCGAACTGCAGAACAACTAGCTTCTCTCGTGACGGAAGAGCACGAGGAAAGGGAACACAGCCACCGCATTCCAGATACGCCGGATGCGTTTGGGTTCTTTAAGAAGCCTCCAGAGCCATTCGAATCCGAGAGTACGCAGGAAGCGCGGTGCACGCCGCTGCACTCCGGTGAGGAAGTCGAACGTTCCACCCACGCCCATCGCAATGCACACGGAGGGAAGATCTTTGAGGTGACGATCGATCCAGAAGTCCTGCTCCGGTGCGCCGAACGCGACAAAGAGCACATGGGGTTTCGCATTGCGGATTTGTTCGAGGATAGCAGGCGCATCTTCTGTGCGGGGGCTCCCCGCACAAGTACCGACGACGATGAGATTGGTATTGCGCTTCTTGAGCTCCTGCGCCGCCCTCTCCGCAACACCGGGTGCACTGCCAAGAAGGAAGACTGGATGCTCGGGTCCTAGCCGGGCGCAGAATGCAGTGACGGTATCCACGCCCGTTACGCGCTCAGGCAGGTATTGCCCGGTGAGCCGCGCCATAAAGAGGAGCCCCACACTGTCGGGGATGTTGAGATTCGTGCGGGAGAGGAGTTCACGGAACACGGGATTGCGCGCCGCCTCCACCAGCATTTCGCTGTTGGGTGTCATCACATGGTGATGCCCACCGAGAGGCACCGCGCGGCGCAGGCCTCCCGTATGGAGCATGGCGAGCAAACATTCGATTGCTTCCTCTCGCCTAAGGGCATCAATGGGAACACCGAGCAGGGTCACACGTTGTGGCATCGAGGCTATCGTAGCGCGGCTGTCACTCCTGTGCAGCATTCTGTATAGTGCGCGCATGCAGAAATTTCTCATCCTGCTTGTAAGCTGCATACTCACCGCCTGTACGACGGTGAAGGAAACCCCTCCTATGGCGACAGGGCAGGAATCCTCATCTGCAGCTTTGCAACCACGGATGGAGGAAACAGGGGAGGACGAAGTGGTTGCCCCCCCTGCCGCAACCGGGAGCACGGTTGCAGAACGATTGCTTGCCACCGGCATTCTGGAAATCGGAGAAGCGAACGCCCCGCTCACCTTGCTGCTCTTCACCGAACACCACGCACGGTACTGCCGCGAGTTCCAGCGCGACATGATGCCACGTTTGGTGGAGGAATTCGTTGAACCAGGGGTCCTCCGGCTGCAGGTGGTGATCCTGCCGCTCAAGAAGTATCCCCAATCACAGACAGCGGCAGCAGCCCTTCTCTGTGCGGCAGAACAAGAACGCGGCTTCGACCTCCATGACATTTTGAGTGACAAGCTCGATCGCGAACGTTTAGAGCCCCGGCACTACGCAGAGGAGCTCAAGCTCGATATGGAACTCTTCGACGAGTGCCTTGCAGATGAGGGAACTGCACTCGTCCTGGAGCAGCAACGCACGTGGTCACACTCACTGGCAGTTTCGCTTGTCCCCACGTTCTTCCTCAATGGAGAGAAACTCGTGGGGCTCCCCTACTACGCCGACCTCAAGGGGATGATCGGGGAACAAGTAAGTGAATAAGGCGGATCTCAAGGAGTCCGGTTGCACACGCGCACGAGTTTGAGGCGCGCAGTCTTGCCCGCGACGATTTCGACGTTCGCACGGGGAACATGGAGCTCCTCCGCGAGAAAGTGAATGAGTTCCGCATTCGCCTTCCCCCTTTCCGCAGGAGCGGCAACGGCAATCTTCACGCTCTCATCGGCCATGATCTCCATGACGCGCGTCTTGGCCGCAGAGGGAACCGTGCGGACGGTGAATTGCACTCTACCATCCTCTGCCAACATATCACGGTACGGCTGGAGCATAGTGATTAGCGCACGCGCGGTGAGAGAGGGTTATGCCCCTCTCGAGCTTGGAGCAACCGCTCACATGCTCTCCACACATGAATGCTCAACATGCTCCGAAGTTCCCGTGGCTGGTCCTGGAGAATCTGCGACATTTCTATGACGTCTGGCAGTTGTGCATGCTCGTCAACGAATGCCTGCGCAGCCTTCTGAGGATCGAAGAGAGAACAAACCATTGATTACGTTATCGCAGAATTCCTGAGCGAAGTCAACGATGAACCGCGTGTGAAGACATCTGCCCCGAAGAATCGGGGCTCCTCTGCGGCGCAAGCCACGGAGGAGCCCCTTCGCCCTTGCTACGAGGATGGCGGCAACTGGCCTCTGGGCTTGGGATTGCTCCGGCCCTCGGACCAGCCGACCCGGTAGCCCCTCAAGTAGGCCTCATTGCCGAAGAAAGGTTCCCCCTTCTCTGGCGGGGCCCACCGTCCGAGCCACCCATCCTGTTTCCCAGCATGGAAGCCCGACTCGTAGGAATCGGCGTCTTCCTGCCGGGGAGCATCACCCTGATCGCAGGACATCCTTGACCTCCTTTCAGAAGTTTGACGGACGAATCTGCCGCGCTCCAAGCGAGACAGATGTCTTCCCACAGTGGCAAAGAGCGAAGGAGACAGTATAGGAAATCGAATAACTTTTCATTTATGCTTTTTCCGATTTAAGCTTTTCTTGGTGTCCACTAATTTATTTTGTTGAGAAGGTGACCAAACCATGCGACAAGTTCTGTAACCTTTCCCGCATGGAGCAATGGAAGCGGCGTTGGATGCTCAATCCGAAATATTTTTCCGTTTTCGAGCGTTACTCTGACGCTATTGTCGCCCATGACATCAATCTTTGAAACAGGAGAATCATACGTTTTCTTGCCGTAATTCCAAAGCGTCGGACCACCACATCCGTACTGGCTCAAATATGTCTTGCGACCATCGAATACGTACTCTCTTTGACCAAGCGTTGTAGCTCCGAGTTTTTTACCAACAACGATGTCATCATAGAAACACCCCGATAAAGTTCCTGAACCAATTCCATTTTGATTGCCGCACTCCTGAATAATTACCGATACGGGAATACCATGTATTTTAAAAGCTTTCGATGGATACCTATCACAAGACTCAAGAACTTCATCTGGGTTTCCAACTTCTGGCGATTTGTACGGATTTACTTCGGATATCTTCTCTGTCATAAACTAAAGGAATTTCCTTTCAGAATAGCACAATTCACCATCTATGTCACTAGCCACCCACTACCAAGAAAAGCTTAAAGCGCCTAACACGCAGCGTACTACAGCACATGTTCTCTCCTCCATCGCTCTATTTCGGCGTGATTGCCGTTGAGGAGCACATCAGGAACTGCGAATTCCTCAAATTTCTCCGGGCGCGTGTAGTGGGGGTATTCCCGCTTGCGCTTGAGACATGCAGAGAAGCTCTCCTCGTGAGCGGATTCATCCTTCCCCAGCACCCCAGGAATCTGCCGTGCCACGGCATCAATGAGCACCATGGCGGGGAGTTCCCCGCCCGTGAGTACGTAGTCGCCGATCGAAATCTCCTCATCGATCCACCCGCCGTCGATGACGCGCTGATCAATGCCTTCGTAGTGTCCGCAGAGCAGGAGCAGATGATCGTACGATCGAGCCATGCGCTCAACGCGCGTTTGCGTAAGACGCTTACCACGCGGGGAGAGGAAAATCCTGTGCGGACGCTCCGCGCTTCCCGCACTTCCCTTACCTTCCTTACCTGCCGAACCTTCTGCACCTCCAGCACCTTCCCCACTCACCTCCTCAATCGCCCGCACCACCACATCCGCTCTGAGAACCATACCCGCCCCGCCCCCGTACGGCCGGTCGTCGACTTGGCGGTAGCGACCCAAACCCCACTGCCGCAAGTCGTGGCAATGGATGGAAATCCGCCCCTCCTCCTGCGCCCGCTTGAGAATGCTCTCGGTCAGGGGCCCTGTGAACATGCCTGGGAACAGCGTCAAGATGTCGATGCGCATGCGGAATCAGTATAGAGTAGGACCCCATGGAGAAAGCCATGTTTTCCGTTCTCATTCCCACGTTCAACCCACGCCCGGAGCACCTGCGCCAGGCGCTTGAACGCTTGCGCGCGCAAACGGAGACACGGTGGCAAGCGTTGGTCCATGACGATGCGTCGAATGTCGATGTCCGAGCAATGGTCGAACCGTACCTGAGCGATCCGCGAATGACGTTCCGACATTCCGAGAAACGCCTGGGGATCGGCGGAAACTGGAATGCGTGCGTAGCGCAGTCTCAAGAACCGATCGTTGCATTCCTATTCCAAGACGACTGGTGGGAACCGGAGTACCTGGAACGCGCACTCGCGGTCTTTCGGAAGCACGAGGATATCGGAATCGCCGCGCTCGCACACCACTACGCTATTGAGGATGACATCGTCACTGCGCAGGAATACCGGGAGCTTGAGGAGCTACGCAAACGCGAGCTCACTCCAGGCAGGCAAGAAGGACGAGCGTTCCTCGAACAATGGGTGGAACGCGGGCTCAGGCCGAACATCATCGGTGAGCCGGATTTCGTCGTCATGCGCAGGAGTCTCATCGAAGAAACCGGCGCCTTTCACGAAGAGATGCCTCAGTCGCTGGACGCCGAGTACTGGGTACGCGCGCTCCGGCACACAAACTGGTACTTTGTCCCTGAGTTGTGCGGCACGTTCCGCGTGCATAGCGAAGGGGCGACTGCCCAAAATCGCGAACAGGGACAGGGGCTCTTCGACCGCTTCCGCATGCTCCAGCAATATATCGATGCGCTCCCCTCCGGGGAGCGCAAAAGAGCGGCGCTGCGCGCCCAGGTGAAACAGTTCCAAGAGATGGCTCAAAAATACCGTGGCAAACGCGACCGCGGGGACACGATCACTCTGCGCGGTGCCGGCGCGCTCAAGCGGTTCTGTTTGCGCCACCCCCTTGTCGCCCTGCACACGCTGTGGCAGGTACAGCGCAAGAACGCATCGAAAGCCTAACGACGTCGTCCTCCCCGGACAATCCGACAGGAACCGTTGACGTGATCCCCGAAGCGCCGCTTCTCACCCTGCGAAAACCGCGCCCCCGCAGGAAATTCTTTCACGGGACCCTCGCCTAATGCATCACGCACACGGACGCGCAAATCCGCAAAAGTACTGCCAAAAGCCCAGGCGTCTCTGTCGCCCCCAAACCGCTCCTCACACTCAACGCGATCAAGATCTTCACGGACAAGACGAACCGAGGCACGAAAACCCGCGCGACGCTTTTTGGTTTGGCCATTCTGTTCTGCGTTATACAGAAGGAACAGAGCCCATTCCAACCGCTGGGCAATGCTCTCCACGGCATCGGCAGAACCTTCCTGATCGGAATCGACCCCCGTATGATCGGGTTCCGAACGCAGGTACGCACCGGCACTCACCGAGCGGCTGAGGAGATTATCGTACGTTGCATCGTCTTCCCCCAGACAACGCAGCAAGCGATTATGGAACTCGCTTCGCAGGAGTTCTGCTCGGTAGAATGCTTGACTCTCATCGCTTTCCCTCCGTGTGAGCGCATTCGATTTGCCACGACGGCGATCCTCAATGCCACGCACATAGTACTCCAGGAGCCGCGCCAGAGATGGAGGCGGGAGCTTGTCATCGATGACGGGTGGAAACCTACGTTCCATTGGGACCTGTTGAGAATGGGAAAAACGAGAGCGCAATTCTAGAAAGATGCGCTTCACAGTCAAGGAACTTGCGCCAGAAAACACTTCGTGGATTCGCGCACTTGATGCGCTTGCACACAAAACCCACACTGGAACCATGTTCTCTAAGCACAAACTTGCAAGCAGGGATTTGCGCCTGTACGCCAAGCTCATCGACTGGGCACTGAATGGAGTGATTATGCTCATCATGATCATTGCGCTCTCTATCATGACCGTGGGATTCGCCATGGTGGATATCGCAGACATGCCCTGGCTTGTGCTCGTCGTCGCCATTGCGGTCATTGCGCTCTTCCTGCTCAACGCCGCGCAGTGGATCCTCATCGCCATGCGGGGTCAGACGATTGGGAAGATACTCATGCATATCCGCATCGTGGACGCACGAACGCATAAGATCCCCACAGTCGTACGCTCGCTGCTCCTGAGAACCTGGCTCAACTCGTGCTTAAACTCGAGCGGCGTTTATTTCTTGGTGGATGTGCTCCTCATCTTCCGAGAAGACCGCCGCTGTATCCACGACTTCATCGCAGGAACGATCGTACGGGATACATGAGGGAATCGCAGAATCTGCTGATCTCTTGACAGCCCCGCTATGCTGAAGCACAGCGTATGCGCAGACATCCAGACTCCATCAAGAATCCCGAAAGACTTGTATGGGTGGAGGGCGTTCCTGTCCGCCGCCCATCGCACATCACGGGCACCGGAACCATTGATGACCCCTTCATGCCCGCTAACGACGCAGATTCCCCGGGGCGCATTGCAGCCTTCACTAGACTGGCTGCCTGTGTAGGGCAGAAACCCTACTGCTACCGCAGCGTAGACGGCTCGCTCGTCTTCTCCTTTCCGGGGACAGACCACGTCATTACGCTGCGAACACGAGAGCAAATCGATGCCTTCCGCAAAGAGATGGAACAGATCCTATGTCATGGACCCGCGACGATTCCCTTTATTGGAATACGGAGCACAGGGAAGCAACATCCCGAAGACCCACCTCCTCCACGAGAGTCGTCTGCGCGGCGCGGCGCGTAGCAAGCTGGTGCATGAAGGAAGGAACCGCGGATTGACAGTAGAGCACACCGGTCACGATACGCCCCGTGGTATCCACAGCCAGTGCGCGCGCCCGGGAGAGATCCGCAGCATCGTACTTCTCTCCTGCAATATCGAAGCAGCGCTCCATCAGATACTCGTGCGTTGCGAAGCGGTTGTACGTGGGACACGCCTGCAGCACATCCACGTAGGAGAATCCGCGATGTTCGATTGCGGCTTTGAAGATGGTCGTAAGTTGCGGAATGGCACCGCTGAATCCCCGCGCGACGAACGTGGGTTCCAGGCTGAAGACGAAATCCATGCTGTTGAGCGTACGTTCAGGAATACCTTCAGGCGAAGAGTTCATTGGTTGTCCCTGGGGAGTGAGAGCGCTCGCCTGCCCCGTGGTCAGTCCGTAGTTGGCGTTGTTATGGAGAATGAACGTGATGTCATAGTTACTGCGGATGCCGTGTACCAAATGCCCGATGCCCTCGGAGAAGCTGGCACCATCTCCCCCCAGCGCAATGACTGTTAATTCCGGATTGGCGATCTTGGCTCCGGCAGCCAGCGGGATAACCCTTCCATGGAGTCCGTGGAAGCGGTACCCGAGGATCTTGTCACTCATATTCCCGTGACACCCCACATCGAAGCAGAGAAGCACGTTCCACGGATCAATTCCAAGCTCAACAAGCGCGCGCTTGAGCGCGGACCAGATGCCGTAGTTGCCACATCCGTCACACCAGGTACACGGGTGATCACTCGTGTAGGCGCGCATAGCCGGGCCGGAGAGAGGAATGCGATCCACCATCAGGGAAGCCAAGGGGAAAGGTCGTACGTCTCCGTGCGAATGACGGGAAAAAGCGAAACCCCTTCTTGCAGTCGATGCACGGCAACGCTCAATTGGCCATCGGAAGACAGGTGCATATCCCCTGCAAAGAGGGCCGCACCGTAGCTGGGGGCAGAAGCGAATGTCTCTCCAGAAGCAGCGTACGCAACGGTGTGTATTTGCCGCGTACGCAGTTCCAAGAGTTCGATACGACTCCCGTCCGCGGAGAGGAAGACAAAGGCCTGGTAGCCGGGGAGGATCCATCCGGAATCCTGCGCGGTCTCCACATGGGCGACTTGTTGCAGTTGCCTCTCGGCCACATTGAACACCCAGAGTTCTGATCCTGTATCACCGCTACGGGACGCTTGCCGGAGGAATACATGACCATCCACGACAGGGGCTTTCTCTCCGTCATCAAATGTTTCGGGGACAAGGAGAGCCAACGCACCCTCGATGAATGGGGATACCTGCCGGTACGGATTGGCATCTGTGCTCAGGACGCATGTGCTGTCTGCAATCCCTTCATCGTCAGCCGGCATAATGCCCAAGAGCGTTTGCATGCCGACTGCATCGGTCTGCAACCGCACGGAAGCAATCTCGCGATCGGCACAGTCGTCACCGGAGAGAATAGAGGAGACTGCATCCTGGGATACGAGAGCTTGGTAGAGGTACGCGGCAATATCTTTACGGGGCACCGGAGCATCCAAACGCACACCCGAAGAAGACGTCAGGGCACCCGGAGGAAGAATGTTTCGTGCAATCGCGGCATCGAGGTACGGGGCGAACCATGCTTCCGGATCATAGAGTCCGGTATCTCCCAACTGCACAGCATCGTAGCCACGAGCCTTCACAAGCATCTTCAGTGCCTCGACAAGGTTGACAGGATCGCCGGGCCGGAACATTCCGTCGGCGTACCCCTGCACCCACCCTTGCTGAGCCGCAAAGCACACGGCGGGTGCGAACCACTCCGTATGCACATCGGGAAAACAATCATGGTATTCCTGCGGACTGAGTTGTCTTCCGCTGATACTCACAAAGAGTTTCATGAGCTCTGCGCGGTTAACTTTTGTATCGGGACGGAACGTGCCGTCGGGATATCCGCTCATCACCCCTTCTTCCTGCAAATACCCGATAGATCGTGCGTAGGCATGCCCTGGAGAAACATCCGGATACGCCGCAGATGCGGGAAGTGCCCAGAAGAGAAAACTGATGAGGAGGAACATGCGCACCATAACTTAGGAGAGCAGAGAAGTAAGACGGACAACCAGGTCTGTGGAGGAAAACGCCCGACCATCATACGCAAGAATGCGATCGTTGATCGTCGTTATACCATGCATGGCAAGAAGCATATGGAGTTGGCCTTGCTGATTCCCCTCAACGAGCACTCTGCGTTTTGCACGAGCAGCAAGCGCACGGACCCGTTCTGTTTTGAGTGGCCAGAGATATGTGTAGTGAAGATATCCGATAACCGAGGAAACATGCGTCGCGGTCAACTCTTCCAGAGCATCAAGGGCTGCGCCCTTCGTACTCCCCCAACCCACGACAAGGAGATCTATTTGACTTCCTGCACTTTCCGCACCTTCCAACCCAATCTCCCCATCTCTCGCCACCCACAACTCCGGACCAGGCAATGATTGCTGCAACACTTTCATCTTACGCATGCGTTTCTCCATCTGCGCCTTGGCATTCTGCGCCGATTCTTCGAAGGACCCATCGGGCGCGTGCTCGTAGCTCTGCGCGCAGTATGTCGCCGCCTTCGTCCCGGGGAGCCAGCGAGGCGAGACGCCGTTCTCCTCATCCGTCGCGTAGCGATCGGCAGAGGTGAGACTGGCGAGCTTGCGAGCATCCGTCACGAGCGCACCACGGCGCAGCTGAGTGCGATCCATGGGAAAGTGCTCCACGACCGAGATGGCCTCCGCGGTGTGTTTGTCCGTGAGAACAATCACGGGGAGCTGCCACTCTTCGGCCAAGTTGAATGCTTCCGGCATCAGGGAAAATGCGTCCACGGCATCGCTCACGGAAAGCACGACGCGCGGAAACTCTCCGTGGCCACTCCCAACCGCAAGGAGTAAGTCCCCCTGTGCTGTCCACGTGGGGAGTCCCGTCCCAGGACCGGGACGCTGCGCGAGCACAATGACAAGGGGTGTCTCAGAAATACCGCACATCGATACGGTTTCTGTCATCAGGTCGTAGCCACCGCCCGAGGTGGCCGTTGCCGCGCGCGTTCCGGCGTGCATCGCACCCACGGTCATCTGCACCGCAGTGATCTCGTCCTCGGCCTGCTTGATTACCATGCCGGATTGCTTCTGAATATCGGCAAGGAAGGAGAGGAGCGGCGATGCAGGGGTCATGGGATACCCCGCGAAGAATCTGCATCCCGCGTGCACCATCCCCAAACCCATAGCCTGACTCCCTGTGAGGAGCAGTTGATTTTTCCAACGATCATCGGGCTTTGGGAGTGAAAGCCGCAATGCTTCCGCCTGCTCCTGAGCAAACGCCCATCCCGCATCGATACATGCAAGGTTCTGTGCAAGCAGATCCTTCTTGTGTCCAAAACGTTCCTGAACGAGCGCGAAGAGTTCCTCCTTGGCACGACCGAGAATGGCCCACACCACCGCCGTAATGAGCACATTCCCTAAGATCGGCTTGGCATGAAGCTTTGCGAGAATTTCCTCCGTCGGCAGGTAGAGGACGGAAATCTCCCGGTCTCTGAGGTACTCTTGATCTTCTGGACGCTCAAAGGTCCATTGGAGCGTCTGGTGGAGCAGCACGCCCCCCGGCTTGAGATCATGGAGATTGAAAAGGATGCCATGGTGGTTAAAAGAAACAACAACATCTACGAGTGCAGAGGAACTGCGAACCAGACTGTCACTGACATCCAGTTGGTAACTGCTATGTCCGCCCTTGATCAACGATGCATACTCACGATTGCCGAACACGCAGTACCCCGCACGCTTGAGACCCTTTGCCACCATCTCCCCCACGGAGTTCACTCCCTGGCCTTGGGCGCCGACGATCTTGAAAGCGATACGATTAGCCATACCAAGGAAAGAGAGTGATCACGCAGCAAGGAGGAGGATAGCGAGTTTTTCCCCCCACTTGCGCACTTTCTCCTCTTGACCATACGGTTCGTTAACCATGAGGAGTGGCGAGCCAAGAGGTTTCCCCCCGTGGTGGAGCACGAACTGCATCAGGCGCTCCGTCGCACGACAGGAATAGTAGTAACGATCGTCACCCAGTGCGATGAGTACACAAGGTTTCTCACGGAGTTCTATGTCCTTTGCACGATGGTTGAGCAATGCATCCATATGCACGTGAAGTTGCCCTTCACTCCCCCCTGTATTCCATGTGCCACTGGCAAGCAGGAGTGCATCCCCAACAAGCAGATCTTCGGGGGCACACGTCTCCGCACGGCGGAGGGTCACCGTGATCCCCTGCTTGGCAAGTACAGGAACAAGCGCCTGGAGCACGTACTCCGTATGACCGGTGGAGGTAGCGTAGATGGCGGTAAGTGAAACCATGGATACAGTCATTGTAGCGGCCAGACCATTTGCAGGGAAAAGAGGAAACCGATACCCTTTCCCCACCATGCAACTCTCCAAACTCTTTCGCCGCATTGTGGAACTGGGAATCGAAGCAGACCCCCGCCCAAAGAAGGAGATTGAGAACATTCTCAGAAAGCATGCCGAGCATAAGAAGAAACTTGAAGGCAATGAGAAGGAGCTCTTCGACGACGAGCGCCTGTGGAATCCGTACAGCGACTCGCGCATTTTGCACGGAAAAGGAACGGAAGAGGTGAAGTCCCTCATTGTGGGAATCGACGTGGAAACCCCCGAGTTGATGCTGGTGGATCACCTCATGCGTGGAGGAATGAAGATTGACGCCGTGATGATGCACCATCCGGAAGGACGAGCGCTCGCCGACCTGGAGAAAGTTCTCCCCATGCAGATTGACATCCTCCATAGTGTGGGAGTTCCGGAAAATATCGCCGAAGGACAACTCAGGCCCCGCATGGAACGCGTCTGGCGCGCCATTCATGCCGACAACCTGTTTCGCTCGCAACGCGCAGCCGAGCTCCTGAAGATCACGGCATTCAACTGCCACACGCCATCGGATAACTTCGTCTGGAGGTTCATTGAGAAAACGATCTGCACAAAGCGATTCGACACCCTCGGTGAAATTCTCAAGGCACTCCTCGAGATCCCCGAATACAAGGAGTACGCACGACGCGGTAATCCTCCCATTATCGTCAACGGCGCCAAATACAGCCGACCGGGGAAAGTGGTTGCCACCGAATTCACGGGCGGCACCAACGGCCCGGAGGAGTTCATCGAATCGCAGGGACGCGCCGGCGTGGGAACCATCCTGACGATGCACGCAACGGAGAAAGCGCTGGAAAAAGCAAAGGAACACCACGTGAATGTCATCCAGTGCAGCCACATTGCCTCGGACTCCATCGGCTTAAACCTCCTCCTCGACCGGCTGGTTAAAGAAGAGAAAATGCTCACTGTGCAAGAATTCTCCGGTTTCGTACGTGTGAAACGGTCGAAGTAGCTCTTCCAATGCCGTTGGAAATCCTGTCAATGACAAGGAAGCCATGCAGACTCCGGAAAACTACAGAGAGTTTGCTCAAGGAGCCTTGATTTTTGAGAAGTGCGCAGGTAGAGTCCGCGCGCTTTGACCCTCCTTACAATGAAACGCGCACAATCCTCTTCCATAAGCCAAAAAATGACATCTGCAACACCATTTACAGCCATCATGGATACAGAGGAACAAGAAGCGAAACGTGTCAAACAGGAACTCGACGCGATGCAACGCGAACGAGAGGAAGTGGAAAAGGCGATTGCAGAGAAGGAGATACAAGCGGAGGAGTCGCTCCGGAAGGAAGCGCGTGAGGACCTCCAGAAGTACAAGGACTCCGAGCTTTCCTTCATTCTGAAAACTGCGGAAATCGAAGCGGAGCGAGAGTGCTCTCAACTTGCAGAGCGTTCGGCCAAACATACAGAAGAACAGGTGAAGGAATTGGTTACAGGAATGGTTCGTCCTGATGCTTCCCTCTTTCCTGACGTATAGGTATGGCAGTCGTACCGATGCAAAAAGTGGCCGTCATCGCTCACGCATCGGCGCGTGAGGATCTGATTGAGGCCCTGCATCGCGAGGGAGCCATGGAGCTCTCTGAGACAAAACATCCCGTGCCCGTCGACCACACAGAAGTTAATTTTCGCTCTGCCGAGCTTACATTCGCCATCGATATTCTCAAGAATTTCGCATCGAAGGAAACGCAGAAAGCCGTGGAAAAGCCGACGACCTTCGACCAAGTCCTGTTCGCAACACAGCACACCGATACGCGCGGCATCATTGATGAACTCCACCGATTAGAGGAGGAGGACACCGAAGCGGAGCACCATCGCAGAGAAGCGCAAATTCTCGCTCAGAAACTGGAACCCTGGACAGCACTTTCGTGTCCGCTTTCCGTTCCTCGATCCACACAGTGGACCGTACGAATTTTCGGCACATTGGCCGTAGAGCGCCTCCCTGCTCTGCGTTCACTGCTCTCCGCGGAGCTCCCCCGCACAGAGCTTGAAGAAATACAGCAATCTTCCAACCTGTTCTCCCTGGTCGCACACGTGTGGAAAGAGGATGTTGAACGCTTCATGCAGATTGCAACGACAGAAGGATGGACCGATGTGGAGCTGCCTTCCCTTGATGCCCCTCCCCGTGTCCTCCATGAACAAGCGCTGATGGGAGTAAAGGAAATGGAGAGCATCCGGCGACGCAACACCGAAGCACGCGCTCGTCTGTCGGTAGAACTCCCCAATCTTGTGAAAGTGCGACAGTTCCTGCACTGGTTGGATGAGAAACAATCCGCCCGCGAAGCCATGTCCCCCACGATGGACACCGTTACACTGCTCGGTTGGATCCCACGCGATTCTCTGGTCCTTTTGGAGGATCGTTTACATCGTGTTTCTCCTGCCATTGCAGTGCTCAAGGTCAAACCCGACGAGGGAGAGGACGCTCCCGTGCTCCTCAAAAACCCACGGTTTGCGACCCCCTTTGAAAGCGTTACAAATCTCTACGGTCTTCCTCTCTACGGAGAGAGTGATCCCACACTGGCCCTTCTGCCATTTTTCGCTCTCTACTTTGCGCTCTGTCTGACAGATTCCGGCTATGGGGCCGTGCTTGCCATCGTCTTTGGAACGGTGTTGTGGAAGACCAAGAAGAGCATTGCCGAAGCGCGTCTTCTTTGGCTCCTCTTTCTTGTGGGTATACTCACGTTCTTCGTGAGTATTCCCTTCGGCGGATGGTTCGGTTTGGCGCCGGAGCAAGTTCCATCCTTCCTCACAAAAACCACTGCGGATGGCAGCCTCTTCTTCCGAGGACAGGTTTGGAACTTGAACACGCAGAGCGGTATTACGTTCCTGCAAAACCTTTCACTGATCCTCGGTATCACCCACCTGTTCTTCGGAATGTTCCTTGCCGGCTACCACAAATGGATCCACGGGAAAAAAGCTGAGGCCCTCTGGACAAACTTCACCCCGCACCTGCTCTTAGGGAGCGTGCTCTTTCTGGTTTTTGCCCCTGCCGAAATGAAGGATACAGCCCGCTACGTGCTCTATGGAGCAGTCGCTCTCCTGGTTTGGGGTAAAGGATACGGAACGAAGTGGTTCCTTCGTCCGATCATAGGTGCGCTGGGCGTGATGAATCTCTCCATCGGACTCCTGAGCAACAGCCTAAGCTACCTGCGCATCCTGGCACTGGGACTCGTCACTGGAGCAATCGCCATGGCCGTGAACCAGGTCGCCGTGGAGATGGGAAAATTGTTCCCCGTATGGATCGGTGTTCCGGTGATCGTCGTAATCTTCCTCGGCGGACATCTGGTGAGTATCGCCCTCAATACACTGGGCAGCTTCATCCACTCAGGCCGCCTGCAATTCATCGAATTCTTCAGTCAATTCTTTGAAGGTGGCGGTCGTCCGTTCTCCCCGTTCCGCCGTTCGGTACGTCTTTGACTCTGCGTTTATTTTCTTCCTTTCCTCATCCCATGAAACGCTTTATTTCTCCCCGCCATGAGCTGCGTCGAATGGTTCCCGTCCTCATAGCAGCAGGCACCCTCGCTCCGCTCGTCGCGCTGGCGCAAGAACCGGCAGCTGCCGAGGTGGTCACGCATGCAGGAGCAATCCAGTGGGGCCTTGGCCTCGCATTCCTCGGTGCCGCCCTTGCGACATTCCTTGCCTGTCTTGGCTCCATTCTTGGCGTCGGTGCCATGGGTCAGGCCGGTGCCGGTCTCCTTACCGAAAAGCCGGATCTTGCCGGCAAGGTCATCACCCTCATGGTGCTTCCCGGCTCCCAGGGACTCTACGGCATGGTGATTTCCCTGCTCTTCATCTTCAATTACGGCCCGGTAATCTCGGGCGAAGTTTCCATCAGCGTGAGTCAGGGATTCATCCTCCTCATGGCCTGCTTGCCCGTTGCCATCACCTGTCTCACATCAGGACCCTACCAATCCAAAGTCTGTGCTGCGGGTCTCCATATGCTCGCTCGCGACGACAAGCTCGCCGGTCGCGTGATCACGATGGCCGCTCTCGTGGAAACATACGCACTGCTCGGATTCCTGATCTCTTTCTTCATGATGAACAGTTTCCGGGCTGGCATCATCGGCTAATTGCTTTCCCCCTCTCGTTCCCTCCGTTCCCATGGCTCTTGCAGACATTCTCGTCGCAATCTCATCACACGCAGACCAGCGTATCGCAGAGGCGCGGACCGTCCATCAGAAACACCTCACGCAGTTGCGCGAGGCGAGCGAGCGAGCGATTGCCGGGAAGAAGCAATCCATTGCCCAGCAGAAGGAGCAGCGCAAGAATCAGCTGAAAGCCAAAGCAGAGAATCATGCAGCGATGGTGAAGAGGAATGCGCTCCTTAGAAAGAAGCGCGAACTTTTGGATAGCACCTACGCCGCTGTCACCGAGAAGCTCTCCGCCCTTCCGCCAAACACCGTAGAGCCGCTTTTACGTGCTTGCCTGAAATCCATCAGAGGGAAGGGGATCATTCACCCTGCACGCAAGCACGCCGATCTGCTCAAGCGCTTGGCAGACTCCGCTCAGTTCTCCATGGGCGAACCGATCGACGCAGCCGGAGGATTCTTATTTTCCTCCCTAAAACAGGAACAGGATTGCACGTTTGAGCATTTGATTTCCGAAGTTCTGCGTCCGCAGACGGAACTCGAGGTTTCCCGTTCGCTCTTCACCGCAGCGTAAGTGCAAGAATTGCGTTCCCTCATCGGCCAGCATTTCGCCTTTGCGCACGGACGCATGGGCGTGCTGCGCCATATGCTCCTTACACAAGCGGATGTCGACCGCCTGCTGGGGGCACACTCCCTGAAAGAAACGGAGAATATCCTCACAGAACTCAAACTCACGGACATCATCGACCAAGGCATCAGTGATGGCCACAGTATGCTCGAGGCCATCGGCGCCTGGATGCGCAGGGAAGTGGAAGTCATGTCGCATCCCATCCACCGAGTGATATTCCACATCCTATGGCTCCAGGAAGATGCACCACTGCTCGCACTCTTACTCAAACAGCATCACAACCTTACGAGAGAACGCACGGAGGAGCCTACGATCGGCATCAGTGCCTATGATCCTGTTGCCCTGCAGACACTGGTCCACAAAGGCGTGAGTGGCACGCTCCCCTCACATCTCGTTGCGTTTGTGGAACAGGTGAAAGCGTTCGACCAGCCATCCCCTCGCACGGTGGATACTGCCATTGCAAATTACATTGCCAATCTCCAGCTCCGCCTGGCCCGCGCAAGCGGCTCTTTTGCAATTCGACGCTTCGTGACGCACCAGATCGATCTTATGAATATCCGCACTGCCCTGCGCCTTAGGGATGAGGACCGCAAGGCGTCGCTCCCCTACCTCCTTGCAGGGGGAACCGTCTCGCGTACAGGGCTTGCGGGTAACGAGAAGGAGATCGCAACGGCGATCGCGCGCTCGCCCATGGGGTTTTCTCTGCCTGCGGATTCTTCGGAAACTTTTGCAGACCCCATCGCCTTCGAGCAAGCCGCCGCCCACATCATGGCTGCCGATATCTCCGCCATGTGGAATGTGCCGCTCTCGATTGAACCTCTGTTTGCTTTTGCAGCAATGACACTTTCACATCTCCGACTCGTACGGACCATCCTCATCGCCAAGGCAAATGCCATCGGGCCGCAAGAGATCAAACGCATGCTCCCCCCCTTCATTTCCGCCACGCGCTTCCTCTAATGCAGTATCGCATCGCCATCATCGGTTCCCGTGATACCGTTGCGGGCTTCGCCCTCCTGGGAGTGGACGTCGTGCCGGTCATCGGCCCGCAGCAAGCTGTGGAGGAACTCTTTCGTCTGAAGAGGGAGCTGACAAAGGACGAAGTCGGTGTGGAGCGCAACACGTATGCCATTGTTTTTATCAGTGAAGACCTCGCGAGCGGGATTTCTCCGGAAGATGAGAAGAAGCTCGCTCGCGGGGCCTTGCCCGCTATCATTCCCCTCCCTTCCCACCGCGGCTCCACGGGCTACGGTCTCTCCAGACTCAAACGTATCGTGGAACGCGCCGTTGGATCGGACATCCTGAAGTAATTCCCCAACCCCAAGTACTCCATTCCCCAGTCCACCATGTCCACTCATCCCACTATCGTCAAGGTCGCCGGCCCACTCGTCGTCGCCAAAGGCATGAAGGATGCCAAGATGTACGAAGTCGTGCGCGTCTCGAAGGAAAACCTCATTGGCGAGGTGGTCGAGCTGCACGGCGACCGCGCTTCCATTCAGGTCTACGAGGAAACAAGTGGCATTGGCCCGGGGGAACCGATCAAATGCACCGGCGAAACGCTCTCGGTGGAACTCGCACCCGGACTCCTCATGTCCTTCTACGACGGCATCCAGCGCCCCTTGGAACTGATTGAGCAGGAAGCGAAGAGTCCGTACATCACTCGCGGTATCAACGTGCCGGGTTTAGACCGAACGCGCCGATGGGAGTTTAAGGCAGTTGCGAAACCGGGGGACACGATGGAGGAAGGAGACATTCTAGGAACCGTGCAGGAAACGACGCTCATTGAGCACAAGATCATGGTGCCTCCGGGAGTGCGCGGAACGGTGAAGACTATCGTTTCCGGTTCTTTCGTCATTGAAGACATCATCGCCGTTCTGGATACCCCCCAGGGCAAGAAGGAGATCACCATGCTGCAACGCTGGCCGATCCGCATTCCGCGTCCCTGTAAGAAGAAACTCATCCCAACGGAACCGCTCGTTACGGGGACCCGTATCCTCGACACACTCTTCCCTGTCGCCCGTGGAGGAGCAGGAGCTATCCCCGGCCCCTTTGGAGCGGGGAAGACCGTGACGCAACAGAGCTTGGCAAAGTTCTGCGATGCGAAGGTGATTGTCTACATCGGTTGCGGCGAGCGCGGCAACGAGATGACCGACGTACTCAAGGAGTTCCCGGAACTTGAGGACCCGAACTCCGGCGAACCGCTCATGAAACGCACAGTGCTCATTGCAAATACGAGCAACATGCCCGTTGCCGCCCGCGAAGCGAGCGTCTACACGGGAATCACTATCGCGGAGTACTACCGTGATATGGGGTACGACGTCGCCCTGATGGCCGACTCCACGTCACGCTGGGCGGAAGCCATGCGCGAAATGTCCGGCCGCCTGGAGGAGATGCCCGGCGAGGAAGGTTATCCCGCGTACCTTGGATCTCGCACCGCCGGCTTCTATGAGCGTGCGGGCTCCGTTCAATGTCTGGGTGATGATCAACGCAAAGGCTCGCTCACGGTCATCGGTGCCGTGTCACCTCCGGGGGGAGACTTTTCGGAACCCGTGACGCAGAACACGCTGCGCGTCACCAAAGTGTTCTGGGCACTGGACGCAAAACTCGCCTACAAGCGACACTTCCCTTCCATTAACTGGCTGCAGAGTTACTCGCTCTACGCAGACAACTTAGGAAGTTACTATTCGAAGGAAATTGCGAGTGACTTCTCCCAGAATCGCAACAGAGCCATGGGCATCCTGCAGGAGGAAAGTAAGCTGGAGGAAATCGTGCGTCTGGTAGGAACGGATGCGCTCTCTCCCAAGGAGCAACTCACATTGGAAACCGCAAAGATGATCCGCGAGGATTTCCTCTTCCAGAACGCCTTTGACCGCGTAGATGCCTACACGTCGCTGCGGAAGCAATACCGCATTTTAAGAGCAATCCTCACCTTCATGGATGCGGCAAAACCTGTCATTGAGCAGGAGGATTTTGAATTCTCCAAACTGCAACAGATGCCGGTAAAAGAGGAGATCAGTAAGGCACACTTCATTGCCGAAAAGGAAGTCGAGGAGAAGTTCGATGCCCTAGAGGAGAAAATCCGCAAGCAAGCCGCCACGTTGCGCATCCAGAAAATGGGAACAATGCGGTCCTCCGATGATCGCGAATTCTCTTCCGTTTCCGCCTGACCCTAGCCCTTAACCCTTTCACTCATGTCCACTGCTTACAAGACTGTCACCGATATCGCCGGGCCGCTCCTCATGGTTGATGGAGTGGAAGGCGTAACGTACGACGAGCTCTGCGAGGTAGAACTCGTAAGCGGCCGCAAGATCCTCGGGAAGGTGCTTGAATCCCGCGAGGGCGTTGCCGTAGTGCAACTCTTTGAATCCGCACAGGGTGCGGCAACGGAGGGCACCAAGGTTCGATTTTTGGCGCGCGCGTTCCAAATCGGCGTTTCCGAGGACATCCTTGGTCGTGTGTTCTCCGGATCGGGCCGCCCCATCGATGGAGGCCCGGACATCGTCCCCGAGAAAAGGCTCGACATTAACGGAGTTCCCATCAATCCATTCACACGCGAGTACCCGGATGACTTCATCCAAACGGGCATCTCTACCATCGATGTTCTCAATACGCTCGTACGCGGACAGAAACTGCCTATCTTCTCCGGAGCGGGCCTCCCCCATAACCAGCTCGCTGCCATGATCGCACGCCAGGCCCGCGTGCTCAATCGCGAGGAAGTGGAGAGTGGCAAGGCGGCGGAAGGGAACGAAGGCGCAAAGGAGAGCGGAGAGAAATTCGCAGTGGTCTTCGCAGCTATGGGTGTGACCTTCGAGGAAGCGCAGTACTTTCAACAAGAATTCGAGCGTACCGGCGCTCTCGCACGTGCCGTTCTCTTTGTAAACACGGCCGATAATCCGGTCGTCGAACGCATTGCCACCCCGCGTTTGGCGCTCACGACTGCGGAATACCTGGCTTTCGAGAAAGGCTACCACGTGACCGTGATTCTTACGGATATGACCAACTACTGCGAGGCGTTGCGAGAAGTTTCCGCCGCCCGCAAAGAGGTCCCCGGCCGTCGCGGCTATCCCGGCTACCTCTACACCGACCTTGCAACGATCTACGAACGTGCGGGACGTATCCGCGGAAAGGAGGGATCCATCACGCAGATCCCGATCCTTACGATGCCAGAGGACGATGTGACGCATCCCATTCCGGACCTGACAGGCTACATCACCGAAGGGCAGATCCGTTTGGACCGCGGCCTACACCAGAAGGGCATCTTCCCGCCGGTTATTCCGATGGGATCGCTCTCTCGCCTCAAGGGAAAAGCCCAAGGAGAGGGCAAAACGCGAGCGGACCACAGCGGATTGGATGCTCAGCTTACTGCCGCCTACGCACGTGGATCCGAGGTGCGCGAACTTGCGGTGATTCTCGGTGAGTCATCGCTCAATGAGGTAGATAAGACGTACCTGAAATTCGCTGATCGCTTCGAGAAGGAATTCATCACACAGGGCGAGCAGGAGAATCGTTCCATTTTCCTGTCACTTGCGATTGGATGGGATCTCCTTACAGAACTCCCGAAGGAGGAGCTCAAACGGGTGAAACCTCAGCACATCGAACAGTACCTCAAGAAGCAATCCTAACACTTGTGACTATCCCCAATCTCTTCTCCCTCATCGGCACCTCCTGGGACTTCTTCCGTAAGCAACCCGTTCTCAACGGCGTGCTTCTTTGGTTCATCGCCCTACCGATGATGGCCATGACACTCATCGACATGGCCACAGAGGCATTTCCGGTATTTCAGGATATTACAAACCGTGGCGTTATCTTAGGAGAAACGGATTTTCGCCCACTCCTCGCCTATATCGTCATCGAGATTCTCCTGTCGCTTGTCATGCTCTGGGGAATCGCCTGCATACTCTTGGTGGGAAAGCGGCTCACGGTGAACAGGGCGGGCCGAACGCGTTCCTCGCTCAAGACAGTACGCAAGGAAGCTGTCGCATTCATTCTCCCTCTCCTCCTCACATCAATCCTACGGAGCTGTTTCACATTTTTGTGGGCGTTGCTCTTCATCGTACCGGGCGTGATCTACTACATCCGAACGATGTTCTACCACGTCGCTCTCGTCTGCGAAGGTCATCCGTACCGCTCCGCCCTGCAGAGGAGTTCCCAGATTGTGCGTGGGGCCACCTGGAAGGCTTTGGGTGCGATGCTTGGATTGAGCGTGGTGTTGTTCTTTCCTGTGATCATGATTGCGAGCATTCTCGACACGATCGCCCAGCGTTTGGATCCACGGCTACTTGTCGCTACTGCGGTGATTGATAGCGGACTTTTTGCCATCGTCCTCGTGCTCTTCACTATTTCGATGATTCTGCTCTATAACGAGCTGAAGAAAACTTCCCCCTCTGCGTAAACCCCATGGCTCTCCTTCGCGTCAGTCCCACCCGTATGGTCCTCATGGACCTCAAGCGCCGCACCAAGTCGGCGCAGCGAGGCCATAAGCTGCTCAAGGACAAACAGGACGGGCTCATGCAGCAATTCATGAGTATCATCCGTACGGCAAAGGATGTAAGAGAAAAAGTGGAAACGCAGGTAGGTGAAGCATTTCGCGCCTTCCTCATGGCTTCGGTCTGGCTGACAGACACGGAGCTTAAAAACGCGCTTGCCAGTCCCCAGGCAAAGATCCGCCTGCAGGTTCAGACAAAGAACGTGATGAGTGTTCGCATTCCACTGTTCACCATCGAAAAGGAGGGCAACCCGCTGAGCTATGGTTTTTCGGGTACGAATGCTCTGCTCGACCACGCTATCCGGGCGTTTGACGAACTCTTCACCGTACTCATCGAACTCGCACAAATCGAGAAACAGGCGGAGAGCATGGCTATCGAGCTCGAGACGACCCGCAGACGCGTAAATGCGCTGGAACATAAGATGATCCCCGACCTCAAGGAAACGGTGAAGTACATCACCATGAAACTCGGCGAAGCCGAACGCGCCGGCATCATCGCCACCATGCGGATCAAGGCAAGCCTGGAGAAGCAGGAAAAGTAGTGTGGTGTGGATTTACGGAGACAACTTCGAGTAGCATGGAGTCGCTATGGATAGCATCCTTACTGTGCTCTGGGGACTCAAAACACAAGCGATCTTCGACGTGTGGACCATTGAACATGTCCTGAGTGGCATCTCCGTCGGACGCGCAGTGAAGAAGCGCAACCACAATGTGCTCAAGAAGATTCTTTGCAAAGATCATGCGCTCCACTCATGGTACTTCGCCATGACAGGAGTGCTGTTTTTGGCGTACTGCTGGGAAACAATCGAACATTACCTAGAGACTGGCCTCGCTGGTTTTACCGTACAGTACTGGTTCCAGGGGGTGGAATTCTGGGCCAACAGGATTATTGCCGATCCTCTCATGCTCATCATCGGATATGCAATCGCGAACCGGTGGCCGCGCACAGTGATCCCCGCTCGATTGGGATCGCTCACCTGGCTCTTGGTACATATATTCATCTTCCCCCACAGCATGTACCTGCACATGCTCTTCTAGGCACGATTGCCCGTTATGCCTGTCGTCTCCACAACTTTGTTGAAGACCGCAGGCTCGTGAATGGCAAGCTCGGAGAGCGTCTGGCGATCGAGAGTGATGTTCTTTGCCTTCAGAGCGGCAACAAAACGACTGTAGGGAACTCCTCGTTCGCGCATCGCGGCATTCAGACGCGTAATCCACAGTGCTCTAAAGAGCCGCTTCTTGCGACGCCGATCGCGGTAGGCGTGCTGACCGGCCTTCATCACGGTCTCGTTCGCCTTGACGAAGGTTGTCCGGTTCATGCCGCTAAATCCCTTGGCAAGCTTGCGGATTTTTGAATGCCGGCGGTGACGGACTATGCCGCGCTTAACGCGCATGAACGAGGGGGAAAATCAAAGGTAAGGGAGAAGCGTTTCAATGGATCTGCGCTCGGTCGCCGAAGGGAGAAGCGTTCGATTGAGTTTCTTCTGGCGCTTGCTCTTCTGCAGGAGCAGATGATTGCGCCCGGCGCGCCGCACAGCCAGACGACCGGATCCGGTACGACGGACCCGCTTTTTGGCACCGCTGTGGGACTTGAGCTTCGGCATGATTAGCGCAAAGGAAAGCCTGCAAGAGGCAGACGCTGCAGTATAGCCAGTTTCCCCCGAGAGGCAAAAGAAAAAGGAGGAAATTCCTCCTCCTATTCCGACTTCTTTTCCGCTCCCCCTCGTTTGCCCCGGAGAATCACGATGAATTGGTTGCCCTGCGGTTTGATCTCACGCTCAACCTCGCAACAGTCTGCCAGCTCCTGCACAATACCATTGAGCTTTTGGCGTGCGTACCCCTTGTTCGTCATCTCTCTGCCGCGCAGGCGCACGACGAACTTGACCATATGCCGTTCAGCGAAAAACTCTCGCGCCCGATCCGTCAGGCGCTCGATATCATGCTTGTCTGTGCGGAATCCAAAGCGCAATGTCTTCACTTCTGTTTGCTTGGTATGGGCACGCTGCTTGCGCTCCTTCTTTTGAATTTGGTAGAGGTACTGGCCGAATTCCCCGATCTTCACCACGGGAGGATTAGCCTTCGGAGACACTTCAATGAGATCGAGTTCTTCTTGCTGGGCGCGCACAAGTGCCTCCGCAAGAGAGAGTTGTTCCGCTTTACCGTCCTCAGAAACAAGCAGCACCTCTTGGGCGCGAATCTGCTCATTAATCCGTGGACGTCGTTCCTTCTTCTGGTAACCCAGATACGTGCGTCGTTTTTGCAGGGGAAAAGTGGGGGAAAGGGAAATTGAGTAGATGGTAGAACGAGCCCCATACGCATGACAAGAGACAACCAAAAGTATCTGGAACAATTCCCCCATCCATGGACTCCTGATTGTTGACTGCTGATCACTCTGTGTATTCCCGTCCCCACAGGAACACGGTGAGCTCCGCTGCATACCATCCCGGTGCCTGCCCTTGGGTAAGTCGAACGTGTTCCACGGTCAAGAATTGCTGAGGCCAGATGTTGCGCTCCAGGAGCACTTGCCCCAGATCTCCCCCCAGTAAACGCCGTGCATCACGCAGGAGGGAAGACTGCAGAGTTGTTTGCAGTGCGCTCGAAAACGTCGGGCTCACAAAAGAGCGCCGCAGCTGCTCCTCTGTGGATCGCGGATCGAGCGCATAACGAAGGAGATCCTGCGAAAGAAATTGTTCCAGTGCAACAATACCTGCGGGGTTTTCCTCTTCGGAGCCCAGGAAGAGCAGGGCAATATCATCGCTGGTGAGTGCGTCTCCCACTGTGAGAAGACCGAGGAGATCCACCATGCGCAAAAGTGTCTCGAGTCCCTCAGTAGAAAGAGATGTTTTTAACGTGAGCGGGAATGCGGCGAGTCCGTCTTCGTGCGCTACGGGAGATGTCTCGACGGCGATATCTTCAAACGGCGTTGCATAACCATGTGCGAAGAGTGCGTCCCCCACAAGATCAAAGAATGCGACTGCCCGATCAACGGCAGGATCACTGGGGAAAACGAAGACCTCCAGTTTTTCACCGAGGGACCCCACGCTGACCGCGGATTGCAGTTGAGAAAGATCTACCTGTTCCTTGAGAACTTTCGAGCGTGTTTCCAGTGTGGTGATCTGTGCGACGAGAGGAAGCGAAACGTCGCGAACCTCACGAACAACCCGTGCATGCTCAATGAGCAGCATTCCCGAGAGCACAAGACATACGCCACCGCAGAGGAAACTCGCTATGAGCATAATCGGCCGTTGGAGGAGAACACGCAGAGTCATTGTGCAAGAAAATCAAAATGGAATGGCGAGACGGTTTCCCCGTTTCCTGTGGATTCCCGGGTAAAACGAGGCATGGAAAGCTCCGAAACATGCGGCGAACGCTTGAGAGTGTCTACGAATTGCGCAAGCACCGTCATGCTCCGTGCTCCCACGCCCTCAACAGTGCCATCCAGAATCATGCGGCCATCATCGGCCGTATAGGAAACACGTGTAAGGCGAATGGCATCGGGCTGGTCGGGAACTGTCCCATTCGCCGCATCCAGAACAAGCGTGCGCAGCGCCAAGAACGTCGGACGAGCGAACTTTCTGGCTTTGGCCCGGGCATACATGCCATCATGAAGCGGGGTCACCAGTGCGGCACGTTGCTGTTCCATGGCAACAACATTCGCCTGAAGATTCTTGAGTGATGCTCGAAGCTCCAAAGCACTGCGCTCCTCTCCAAGAATGGTTACCTGCGTCAGTTGTGGCAGGAGAAGCGCAGCAGAGAGACCTAGTAAACTCAGCAGTACTGCACTGAAGAGGAGAAATGGCAGCGCAACACGTTGGAACACTGCACTGAGACGCGGGGATGCCGGAAATTGGAGAGCCGAATATGTCATTGCGTTTTCCTCATATTATAGCGGAATTCTTCGCAGTGAACCACGCAGGAGTATTTGTCTTTTTTTAAAGAAGTGTTGTATTCATCAATACGTTCCTGTTCTCATCCGGGAGCGAAAGAGCTACCCTCTCCATGCATCCTCCTCCCTTCTCCGTGGAAGAACTCCTGCAAAAACTTCGGGAATTGAGTTCCGCCGTCAACACGGGGAAGGACTCTCTTTGAGGCACGTGGAGTCCCAAAGCGCATTGCGGAGCTTGAAAAGCGATCTCAAGCCCCCGATATCTGGAACGATCAACGAGCAGCGAATGCTCTTTTTGCAGAACTCAGAGGATTCAAGAAGCAATGGGAACCTGTGGAGAGCCTCACAGAGGAAGTACAAAGCCTGTTAGAGCTAACAGAGCAGGCCAAACCGGAAGACGAACCGAGTTTGGCGGAGGAAGCACAGAAACTTGCAGAGCAGTGGGAGAAACTGGAGACGCAGCTCTACCTCGCAGGGGAATTCGATATGCAACATTGCTACCTGACGATCAGCGCAGGTGCTGGCGGCACAGAAGCACAGGACTGGTCGCAAATGCTCCTGAGGATGTACACGCGCTACTGCGAGCGCCAGGGATGGAAAACTGACATTCTGGAGAAGACCGACGGTCAGGAGGCCGGCATCAAATCCGTGACGCTCTACATCGCAGGATCACCGGCATACGGATACCTCAAGTGCGAGCGTGGAACGCACCGCCTAGTACGCCTTTCGCCCTTCAATGCGAAGAACCTGAGACAGACGAGCTTCGCGCTCGTGGAGGTACTGCCGGAGATTCCGCAGACGGCAGAGGTGGAGGTTGACGACAAAGACTTGCGCATAGATACCTACCGTTCCAGCGGCGCGGGAGGGCAGCACGTGAACAAGACCGACAGCGCCGTGCGCATCACCCATCTGCCCTCGGGAATAGTCGTGGCCTGTCAGAATGAGCGCAGCCAACAGCAGAACCGCGCTCAGGCCATGAACATGCTGCGTGCGAAATTGCTGGAGCGCGAACGCGAGGAGGAGGCCAAAAAAAAGAGCTCACTGAAAGGAGCCACAAAGAGCGCGGATTTCGGACAGCAGATCAGGAGCTATGTTCTCCACCCGTATCAGATGGTAAAGGACTTGCGGACCGACGTGGAGACGAGCGATACGACAGGCGTACTGGATGGGGATTTGCAGGAGTTCATCGATGCGCAGCTGAAAAGCCTCGCAAAGGGCAACTAGTAGTGGCAAACTAGACCCCTTTGCCTATGCGCTACTCGCCAGAAACTACCGAGAACGGACATACATGGGCCTGGGACGAGACGTTGAATGAACAGGAGAACGCCCAAGAGTTCATACGATACCGCAAGGAGGAACTCTTAACATCCCCACGAGGTCCAAAGTATAGGAAGTTCTTCCGTAACATGGCCATATTGAACCGGGTCATGACTATGGGAATGCCAGATGGAGAAACTCGGAGAGCATTCCTAGGGCTCTTCTACGCCATCATGCGAGAGGAAGACGACATTGGCGATGGCGATAGACCACTGCCAGAAGGCGCCACGTCTGCTGCAGAGTTCCTGAAGAACGATATTGTTTTTGTGCACACATCCTGGCACGAGGAAACTCAACAAGAACCCAAAACACATACGCAACGCCTCCTTGCTCACTGTCTCGCATTGGCTGAGGAGTTTGGGGAAGATTTTCGCGGGGAGGCAATCTCCATCATCTCTTCTATCCTCTTCGATGCAGAACGACGTCGGCAGCGAATGCTCTATCCTCAGAGAGAACTGGATGAGAACTACGATATGTTGGATGTCGTCGGCACAGTGCGCGGATGTTTAAAGGTCGCCAAGGAACCTCTAAGTAACGAACCACACCTACGAAACCTCGCACAAGCCGTACGCATCCAGTACACCCTCCGCGATTTTGTCGCGGATATTGAGGCAAACCTGGTAAATATTTCACAAGAAGATGCTCAGCGCTTCGGCATCGTGCCCGCTGATCTGGACGAAGGATTGGCGCATCCAGGTATCCGGGCATGGTACGAGGAACAACTCGCATGCGGCCTCAATCTCCTTGATCGCCACAGAACAAACGTTCACTCGCTTGGGCTCAAGACCACTACACAAATCACTCTGTGGATCGGGTATGAGCGAGAAGCGCGGGAGTTTTTCCTGAAGGAATTAAACCGGATCAATGGCATGCATGTTTCTGCCTTGAACCGCACTGCAATCCGCACTCCCGTTGCCATGATTCAAACAATGACACAGGCACGGATCTACGCAATGCAGCATGGGAAAGCACTCGGTCTACAACCAGAAGAGCGGAGAACGTTTGCCGGTAAGGTTACGAATCTCGCACTCTGTTACAGAGGCCTGGTGCCAAAACAGTCCTTCCAAACAACGCACAGAGCTACGCAGGCAGCACTCGCTTCAGCAGCGTATGACGTGGCAACGGACTGGAAAGGATTTGCCCCGACGTCGATAGAAGAACTCCTGCGCATCGTCAACACTGCACCACCTGAAGCACAGAAGATTGTCGTGGATCTCCTAGAGAAGGACCACCAGAACACCCTGGCACATGACGGATTGGAACGCGGAACAATGGCGCTGGAGTACATCGCAATGGTCATGGGTATCCGCGAAGATCTTACAAAGACAAACATCCCACTCAATGCGCTTGGGGAACTCCTGCAAATCGCCGACGATGTCATGGACCTTGAAGAAGACACTGATGCTCACCAAACAAACTGCCTGCTCACACCAAGGAGAACCTCGCATCTCCAACGTTTTGTTGATGCGAACCTACACCAGCTTTTCTCGCCGAAGACCGTCCTGGGACAAGTGCTAGTACAAACACGACTCAAGGCACTCGTCCTGTTACGCAAGGATGCTCTAGAACAACACTGACAACGAAAAAAGGTGCCACCGGGCACCTCTTTCGGTTCGAGAGTAATCCTTAAACTAAAGGTCCTCGGGGCGAACGGTTTTGCGGCCATTGGCCTGAGCACGCTTCACGGCCTTCGTGAGGGCCTCCTCAAGCATCTTGCTCGCAGCATCGGACAGATCGCCAGAGGACATCATGTTCTTGGCCTTGATGAGGTCCTTGACCTTGGATGCAACAACGTAACTCATGGGGGTACGGGGGAATGAAGTAAAGTGCAGGGCGGATTCTACGCAGAGTAATTGCCCCCCTGCAAGCCCCTGAGAGAAAAATCTCAAGAGGAAGGAATCAGGATCGTCAATTGACAATTGATAGGATAGAAGCAAAAAGACAGAAGACAGAGGAGAGACATACCTGGGAAAGGATCAGTACAAAATCTCTGTGGCAAGCAGAGCTCAGCCGTTACAATCTCCCGTGGAGGGATGGCTGAGTGGTCGAAAGCGCACGACTCGAAATCGTGTAGACCCTCTGGGTCTCGAGGGTTCGAATCCCTCTCCCTCCGCCACAGTTGAATTCGAGCTGAATCCAAGCCTCGCGTAGCGAGGCGAAGGATGAAGCCGAAGATCCTGTGTCCCCAGAACTCTCCAAAGGAGAGTGGAGGGGACAACACATGCATCCGCTACGTACAATCCTTCATACTATCCCTATGGACTTCCCCATTGAACTCCCACAGGAAGAGCTAACCCTGGCACGGGAGCTCTCTATTCGCCCTGAGGACATCGAGGAGCACTTCACCAGAGGGGGCGGCCCCGGCGGGCAGAAGATCAACAAGACGGCGAGCTGTGTGGAACTGACGCATCTTCCTACGAAAATTGTTGTGCGTGTGCAGAAGCACCGCGAACAGAGCAGGAACAGGATCAGCGCCTACAAACTCCTCATCAGGAAGATTGAGGAGCGCATAAAAGGCGAGGAATCTAAACACGCTCAAGAGCAGTTTAAGATCCGTAAACAGAAAGCCCGTCGGTCACGCAGGGGCAAGGAGAAAATGCTCAAGGAAAAACACAAGAGGAGCACAATCAAAGACCAACGGGTGAAAAAACTCCATGAGTGGATGGAGGAAGAGCACTGAAAAATTCTACAAAATTATTGCCCCTGGCGTGAAAGTGCATACAATGCGCACCTTTAACCAATTCCTCACGCACAATAGGTATTCTCTATGACGGCGCATGTATCAACAGTGGTTGCAGCAAATTCAACGAACCGGTAGAGGAATTCGCGCAGGGAGTGGAATCCGGCATGCTCATCGGCGCAGCGTGCAGCGAGTGTGGAAGCAGACTGCGGCGGCTCCTGAGTGCTCCTCGTGCACGAACTGCCAGAAAGAGTGCAAATAATGCGGCCCAATGCCCATGCTCACAAACCGTATCATCGAAAATCATCCGTGAAGCTGATGCCATCGCCCAGTCCATTGCAGAGAAAAACGGCGTCAAGCTCGTTTCCGCGTTCGGCTCCGCAGACAGCAGCAGCGGAAAAATACACAACATTGTTGTCTTCACAGAACCCGACCACACCAGAAACTAGGAGGAATCTTCGATCGACACCTACACCCTCTTCCCCTCCTGCAGACGCTTGGAGAGCGTGCGCAGGTACGCCGCAGAAACTTTCATTGTTTTAAAGGTGCCCGTGGCAGGATCCCAGACACGCTTCTTCTGCAGATTAGGACGAAACGTGCGGCGTGTGTGCCTCAGTGAGTGGCTGCGGGTATTCCCCACGGCGGTCTTTCTGCCGGTCTTGACGCACTTGCGTGCCATAGAGCCTGCAGAGAGTACTCACTGACGGAAAAATCGTCAACGATTTCGCGGGAGAAGTGCGGGCAGTGCAGAAGCTGCGGGATGTACGAAACGCAAAAGCAATCGAGCCGCTGTTCACCTTCTGCACCTCCAGCACCTTCCGCACCTGCCAAACCTTCCTAACCTCCCAAACCTTCCACACCTCCTGCACCTGCGCTACACTCGCACCTCACCCATGGCACTCTTCTCCAACATCGGCGAGTTCGCCCCCTTCGTCATCGCCATTTTGATCGCGCTTTCCGTCCATGAATTCGCACACGGCCTCGTGGCACGACGCCTGGGTGACCCCACCGCCGAGACAGAGGGAAGACTCACCCTCAATCCCCTGGCACATCTCGATCCTTTGGGGACACTCATGTTCCTCTTTGTAGGATTCGGTTGGGGGAAACCTGTTCCCGTGAATCCCCTTTACTTCCGCCACCCCAAGCGCGACACCGCACTGGTGTCACTCGCGGGACCAGTGAGCAATCTGCTCCTCGCTTGGATCGGCTTTAGCGGACTCGTGCTGCTTGGCACCTCACAGCTGAACCCTTCGCTCCTGGGCATCATCAGAACGGGGTCCACGGGAGGCATTGTCCTGGTCATCGAACAGATCCTGCGCGACACGATCTTCATCAACCTGGCGCTGATGGCGTTCAACCTGCTTCCCATCGCCCCGCTGGATGGATCGAAAGTTCTCCATATGTTCATCCCGCTACGTTATGAGGATGCGTACGTGGAATTCATGCGGCGCGGACCGTTTATTCTCCTGCTGCTCCTCATCGCAGACCAGCTTCTCAATATCCCCATCCTCTTCGGATGGATCATGGGCATTGTGGGACCGGTGGTTGCCCTGATGAATGCTGTAGGGGGGTGAGTATGAAGTATGAAGTATGAAGTATCTAGTATAAGGAAGCTGGATACTGAATACTCAATACTCGATACTATATACGGAATACTTTTCCGGGTTTCCCTCCGTCTCTGCTACACTCTGCCCCATGAGTAAGCTCGCCATCTTCGGTGAAATTTGGGCATTCATGCGCGTGCGCAAGAAGTGGTGGCTCTTCCCGATTGTCATCATGCTGACCTTCCTTGGATTGGTACTGGTCTTCGCTCAGGGGTCGGCGCTCGCGCCATTCATCTACACGATCTTCTAGCCAGGAAGGACACTGGTACCACCCCCTGCATACTCAATACTTTATACAGAATACTTTTCCGTGTGCTCCTTTGCCTCTGCTACACTCGTCCCATGAGCAAACTCGCCATCTTCGGTGAAATTTGGGCATTCATGCGCGTGCGCAAGAAGTGGTGGCTTCTGCCCATCATCATCACCCTCACGCTCTTGGGCCTCATCCTGATCTTTGCCCAAGGATCGGCGCTTGCCCCGTTCATCTACACAATCGTATGAAGTTTCCTGCGCCCCTCCGCTGGATCTACCAAGGCTGGATGGCGTTTAGCCATGCATTGGGAAGAGTGATGAGCTGGATCATCCTCACGGTCGTGTGGCTCACGATCTTTGGGATATACGGCATCATCGTGAACATTGTGAATCTGCTCAAACCCAAGAGTGCACCACATACCTACTGGGTGGACCCCTTCCCTCAACCACCTGAGGCTATGCGCCACCAATTCTGATATGGAGAAACCTGTGTACATTCTGGGCCTCTCGTTCTTCTACCACGATTCCGCGGCAGTGCTTATGAAGGACGGGGAGATCGTCTTCGCGGCGCAGGAGGAGCGTTATACCCGCAAGAAGCACGACGAAGATATCCCCAAGAATGCCGTGGAAGCCGCACTGAAATACGCGGGGATCACCATGGAGGACGTGAGTGCGGTGGGATTCTACGAAAAACCTCTGCTCAAGTTCTTCGACCGCATTCTGCAGACGTACTTCAGGGTATGGCCGCGGGGGCTCTTCTCCTACCATCACGCCATGCAGGAGTGGATGGTGCGGAAACTCTGGATCCCCCACCACATCAAGAAGGAACTGAAGTACAACGGCGAGGTGTTCTTCGTCCCCCACCACGAAGCCCATGCAGCATCGAGTTTCTTCTGTTCGGGATTCCCCGATGCCACCATCGTGACGGTGGACGGCGTCGGCGAGTGGGCAACGGCCACATTCGGAAAAGGTGAAGGAACGGACCTCAAACTGGAGAAGGAAATCCACTTCCCCCATTCGTTGGGCTTGCTCTACTCCGCCGTGACGTACTACCTGGGATTCAAAGTGAACAGTGCCGAGTACAAGGTGATGGGACTCGCCCCCTACGGGGAACCCAAGTACATGGATGCCATGCGCAAGCTCATCGACGTCAAGGAGGACGGGAGCTTTGCGCTCAACATGAAGTACTTCACCTACGAATACGGTCTGAGGATGACCGGAAAGAAGTTTGAGGGGCTCTTCGGTCACCCCCGACGCAAGCCGGAAGCGCCGCTTGAGCAGTTTCATAAAGATGTGGCGCGATCGCTGCAGGATCTTACGGAGGAGGTGATGCTCAAGATCGTCACACATGCGCAGCGTGTGTGTCCGTCGCAATATCTCTGCCTTGCGGGAGGTGTCGCACTCAACTGCGTGGCAAATGGAAAGATTCTGCGCTCCGGTCTCTTTAAGGATATCTTCGTTCAACCGGCATCTGGTGATGCAGGAGGAGCCCTGGGTGCGGCGCTCCTGATCTGGCATCGCATCTACGGGGGCAGGCGTCTTCCTCGTATGGAGCAGGTGTACCTGGGCGACGAGTTCTCTCAGGAAGAGATTGAGATGTTCCTCAAAGAACAGGGGCTCCCCCACGAAACCCTGGATGACCATGCATTGATCGAACGGGTCTCGGGGCTCCTGGAGGGAGAGAATGTCATCGGGTGGTTCCAGGGACGCATGGAGTACGGCCCGCGCGCACTGGGAAATCGTTCTATCATCGCCGATGCCAGGAACAAGGAGAACTGGCAGAAGGTGAACCTCAAGATCAAGTTCCGCGAATCGTTCCGTCCGTTTGCGCCAACCGTGCTGGAAGAACGTGTCGGGGAGTACTTCGACCTCGACCGTGAGAGTCCGTACATGCTCCTGGTGGCGGATGTCCATCCGGATAAGCGCGAGAAAATCCCCGCCGTGACGCACGTCGACGGTTCCGCGCGCATCCAGACCATCAACCGCGAACAGAATCAGCGCTACTACGATCTGATCAAGGCATTTGCACAGCGCACCGGATGCCCCGTGATCATCAACACATCGTTCAACGTGCGCGGAGAGCCTATCGTGCGCTCGCCTCAGGATGCAGTGAACTGCTTCCTGCACACGCACATGGACTATCTGGTGCTGGGGAACTCCCTCCTGTCCAAAGAGACCATGAAGAGTACCAGCCAGGAATCGCAGAAAGCCTACTTAAAGCAATTTACGCTCGATTGAATGGATACTCTCGACACCGTTCTTCCGCTCCTGAGGTGCCCTGCCACAGGGGCAGCTCTTATGCGACAGGCAGGCGCACTGGTGAACAAGGAGGGAACGCAGTACCCGATCATCGAGGATATTGCACAGCTCCTCACTCCGACAAAGAGCGTGAAGGAGGAGGAAGCCCGCCAGCGCATGCAGCGCTTCTACGAAACGTTTACGTTCCCCGGCTACGACGGGATCGATGATCCGTCTGTCCTGAGTGAAAAGGCAAAGCGCAGCGGTTTTGGACTGTGGCTGGACCAGGCGATCCCTCCGCTGGCAACGGTGGTGGAGGTGGGGTGCGGCACTGGGCAGATGACGAATTTCCTGGGACTTGTGAGCACGCGGACGGTCTTAGGTGTAGACATGAGCATTGCATCGCTCACGTTGGGGAACCGCTTTGCAACGCAGCACCGACTGACGAACGTGCACTTCCTGCAGGGGAACATCTTCGCGCTCCCGATCCGCGAGGAGTGCGCCGATGTCCTCATCTGCTCCGGCGTGCTGCACCATACGCCCGATCCTCAGGGCGGATACCGTGAACTCCTCAAGCGCGTTAAACCTGGCGGATACATCGTGATCGGCCTCTACAACACGTACGCGCGCATCCCCCTGGGTCTGCGCAAAATGCTGTTCCATGTGACGGGGAAGGCCCTGCGAAAGGTGGACTACCACATGCGTCGCCGCGACGTTGATGCAAGGAAGAAGGAAATTTGGTTCGCGGATCAGTACAGAAATCCGCACGAAAGCTGGCATAGCGTCGACGAAGTCCTGCGGTGGTTTGATGAAACACATGTGAAGTTTATGAGCGGCGTACCGGCGATTGCCCAAGATGTACCGGAGGAGAAGGACGGGCAGAAAAAGCTCTTCATGCCGCACCCGCGCGCAACGCCTATCGGGCACATCCTGCACCAACTCTCGTGGATGTTCTCCATAGGAAGAGAGGGGGGCCTCTTTGTACTTGTGGGCCAGAAACCTCTATTGCAGGAAAAATCGTGAGTCTCCTCCTAACGAACATCGCGCGCTCCTGCTAGGGTATGCGCATTCGCGCGACACTCATCAACGTCGGCCTCCTCTTCGCAACGCTCTTCCTGCTCTTCGCTGGGATGGAAATTGCCATACGCGTGACCGGACTCGTCTCCGTTAAACCCACGCCTCCGCAGATTTACCAGGTGAGCGCCGATTCCCGATTGGGATATGAGCTCAGGCCCTCCATCCGTGAGCGCGCATTCCGCACGACAGTGACAACAAACAGTGTAGGGTTGCGCACGCACGTGGGAGAAAACCCCGATGAAACCGCTCGCGCCATCGCCGTGCTGGGTGATTCGTTCACCTTCGGGTACGGCGTCGAGGATTCCGAGACACTCCCCGCGCGCCTCCAGGAACTTTTCCCTTCTTTCCGGTTCCTCAACGCCGGCGTTCCGGGATACGAGCTGCCGCAGGAAACAGCCTTCTACGAAGACAAGGTGGCACCGCTCAAGCCCCAAGCACTCATCCTCGTCTTCTACTTCAATGATCTGCACTGGCACGAACCGGCGGTGCTCGATGGGGAGGGCAATCTCCGCGAACCCGGCTGGACCCCAGAAGAAGAACCCGACTGCCGTCCGATTGAGGAGGGAATACTGGGGTACATCCCGGGACGCTGCTGGCTGGACCGGCACAGCGCGCTCTACGTTGCGGCGAAGAAGTTCGTCGCCATGCGCCAGGGGCAGGAAGACCTGCGCATACAGCGCGAAGAGGCGCGAGAGCCGGATGCAAAGGACCCCGTGACGGAGGAGGAACTCACGCGGTACGCAGCACAGTTACAAGCATTCACCGCAACACTCGGCGACCTGCCGCGTCTCTTTGTGATCTGGCCGGATAAGTTGCTCCACACGGAGAGTAGGCCAAAGCTCAAAGAGATCGCCGAAGCGAATGGCTTTGAAGTCATTGATCTCTACGAACGCTTCGGCAACGAAGCACGCACACTGGCTTGGGATACCGTACATCCTCACCCCGACACCATTGTGGAGGCCGCCGCATTCCTCAAACCCGCAGTAGAAGAGCTCCTGAGAGCTACCGGATACTAAAGAGCATCCAGGGCATGTACATCCTCAATCGACATCCCCAGAAGCTTCTGTACGCGCACTCCCTGCAATCGCACGAGTGTTGCAAGGTACTTGATCCCACGCTTAAAGAGCGTACGAAGGTTCGGCGCAGTCTTCGATTTTCCCGCCCTGCGCCCTACGCTCTCAAACGGAACTTCGACAAACATGTACTCCAGAAGAATTGCCCGAAACATCAGGTCCATGAAGTACTCGCCGTAATCACCTCGGAGTTTGATATGGGTGAAGAGCGAACGCCGTACGGCAATGAAGCCACTTGTGTAATCATGGAAACTCGGGAACAAACTCCAGCGCAGCACAATGTTCAAAAAACTGCTGAGGTAGATTGCAAGAAGCGACTCACCCGGATCGACAGCCTTCTGAGCGCCACCTTTTACAAAACGCGATCCGACCGCGATGTCCTTTCCCTCCTCGATGTGCGCAAGCAGACTCGGAATGAGCTCTGGCGGCATGGAAAAGTCACAGTCCATCCAGACAATGGTATCTCCCCGTGCGAGGGTGATGCCCTCCCAAAGACTCTTGGTGAGGCCGCGATCTGTGAACCGGGTTTTCAAACGCACGTTGGATATGCGCTGAGAGTCGATGAGTCCCTGTACCGCTTGTGATGTGCCATCCGGCGAGTTGTCATCCACGACGATGATTTCGTGCGGATGCACGATGGCGGCGTCGACCGCATCAATCAACGGCAGAATATTCTCTACCTCGTTGTACGTTGGAAGGATGACGGAAACGTTCATAGACATACGTGCGAAGAACGAACAGGGGAAAACCGATCCTAAGCCAGCCAAAGGACGGGGAGGATAACGGAGATCCAATCAATGGTGGACATCATGCGCTATAGCCTCAATGCTCGCGCAGACGTAGTCAAGCTGCTCCTGAGTGAGCGCAAGGCCGGAAGGAAGATAGAAACCTCTGCGCGCGAGATCTTCGCTGACAGGGAACGGCCCCTGCTCAATCCCCAGCGCACGGATGGAGGGCTGCTTGGCTGAAGAAAGGAAGAAGTCCCGCGTATCGATTTCGCGCTCCTTAAGGCGCTCGCAGAGCGCGTCGCGGGAGATGCCAAATTCATCCTCCACAAGCAGCGCATACATCCAGTACACATTGGTAGCGTAGACTTTGGTTATCGGCGTCCTCAATCCCCGAATTTCCTTAAGACATTGTGTGTACGTCTCTCCCATCCAGCGCTTGTGTGCAAGGAACGCATCAATATGTTGGAGTTGCCCAAGACCTAAGCCTGCCTGAAGATTGGTCATGCGATAGTTGAATCCAACGGCTTCGTGGGTAAAGCGCTTGCCCGGAACATGAGCAAGATCTTTGAGGGAACGCACTCGCCGGGCGAGTGCATCGTCATTGGTTACCACCATGCCCCCTTCTCCCGTGGTGATGATCTTGTTGCCGTAAAAACTGAAACATCCCAAATCCCCCATGGAACCGCAGAGGCGACCCTTGTACAGAGCACCGTGCACCTCGGCGGCATCTTCGACAACGGCAATTCCTCGCTCCTGCGCAAGTGTGAGGACAGGGTCCATATCCGCAGGGTGACCGAAGAGGTGCACCGGCATGATCGCTTTCGTCCGTTCGGTGATGAGAGAAGGGAGTTTTGTAGTATCAAGACAGAACGTTTCGGGTTCCGCATCGATGAATACAGGTGTTGCTCCGGTATAGAGCACAGCGTAGACCGAGGCAATCATTGTAAAATCGGGAACGATCACCTCGTCACCCGGCCCGATGTCCAAAGCGGCGAGTGCCACGTGGAGCGCTGTCGTGCCGCTGGTGGTGGCAATCGCATGCTTCACTCCCAAATAGGACGCAAATGCGTTTTCAAACTCACCGATGTACGCGCCAGCGGAAGAAATCCAACCCGTTTCCAGGGCGGAGAGCACATTGCGCTTTGCCTCGTCCGTGATGACGGGCTCATTCACGGGAACTCTCATGGCGCATCGCGGAAAATTTTCGCGTCTCCGTCTCCGGGGTACGGCCCCTGCTTCACCTCAAGAATCCGCGCGGGTTCCAAAACGGTGAGTGCATGACCACCACTGAGGAAGAGAAGGAAACTACCAGCTTCCATGTCCTCCTCCGCAAGCACCTCCCACGCGTCATCGAATACCGTCACACGCACCTTGCCGCGCTCGATGTAGAGAAACTCGGCAAAAGTGTGGATCTGCACGTCCTGTTCTGTGTGTTGGTGCGGTCGCACACTATAACCCATAGGGCGCTCAAACATACCCACCTGGAACAGATCTTCGTTCTGGGTGAAGAAACGCGTCCCTTCTATGGGAACACCGCTGTGAACGAAAATCGCATACGTGCGCCCTGCCTTCGAAACAGTGTTCACCGTACTCATGGGGATATTGTACTGGAAACAATCACAAGATAAACGCGCTACGTGTTCGTAATTCGGATTCCTTTGAAAATACGCCGCATACGCTCTTTCCACGTATGTCCTTCAACAACGCTGAGGCCGGCACGCTTGCGTGCGGTGGCTTCCCGTGGATGCTCGAGAACCTGCCGGATAGCCCCAGCCATGGAACGATGATCCCCGGGATGAAAGAATCGCACGGAGCGATCATCGACAATATCTCGCACGGGGGGAATATCGGCACAGACAACCGGGCGACTGGCAGCCAGGTACTCAAAGAGCTTGAGCGGCGAAGTATCCCGCTGGAAGAAGGCGTGTTTGGAGTGCGGTGCCGGGTAGGCGCAGACATCACATGCTGCCAATGCATCGGGGATTTCTCGCGCACGCACCTGTCCCTGGAAACGAATATCCCCTTCTGTAAGCCCATGGGAGTAGGCAAGCCGACGATAGTGGTCTTCCCAGTGCTTAGGCCCCCCCACAATCCATCCAAAAACGGGGAAGCCACTCTTTTTGAGGGAAGCAAGCGCATGGATGAGCACGTCGACACCCTTCTGAATACGATCATATGTCGCAAGCGATCCTACGTAACCCACAACAGGAATCTCCTGCGGCAAATTCCAGTGACGCTTGGCTCCAGGTGAAGACAATGTCTTGCGAAAGCGTTCGGGGTCAACGGCGTCACCCTCCACCACCACAAGCGCCGATTCCACGCCCAGTGCAACAAGCGCATCACGCATGGGATACGTGAGTGCGACGACGCGCTGACACCGATTACACAGGGCTTTAAAATGCCTTCGATCACGCCGCGGAAGTGCGTGGAGTTCAAGAATAACCGGCCTTCCGGAGTCGATGAGTGGCTGGAGCACCACGGGCGAACGTGCGTAGAGAAGATCGAAGGAGTGGGAAGCAAGAAATTGGCGTAACCGCCGTCGATAGGACCACATACTCACGGAAAACGCGATTTTCCCCGGAATAAACGGAGAGGTGAGCGCATCGAAATTCGTAAGGTATTCAAAGGAAAACGATGGCTGCATGCCATAGAATCGGAAGGGATCTCCTTTGGCTGCATTGCGCCGAACCGTCGGTGCAACTAACGTCACCTGGTTTCCCAGGGAAACAAGAGCATCACAGACCTGTGCGACCTGGTAGCCGTGCGCTTTCTCCGTAGGGAAGCGCGTGTGGGTAACATAGGCGATGCGCATGGGATCAGCGTACAATTGCCCATGTCGAAGAACAATCACTCCATGCAAAAACGTACTATCGCCTCATTCGGCTACCACAATCAATCGGCACCCCGACATACCAACATGTGCCGGTTATTGCGGTCTGAGGGGTGGAACATCATCGAATGCCATACAACGACACGAGGATTCCTGCGCAAGTGCATGGACCTGACACGCCAATATTGGAACGTACGTCGCGAAACGACTGCCCTTCTCGTCACATTCCCGGGGCATCACCTGGTCCCCCTCGCGTGGTTACTGACACGCCTTCCGCGAAAAAGGCTTCTTTTCGACGCATTCATTTCGCTCACGGACACGTTGGTCTCCGATCGCAAGCGGCTCTCTTGGTACAACCCCATCGCATGGATGCTCTTCTTTGCAGAGTATATGAGCTACCACTTGGCGGACGAGATCCTCATCGATACCGAAGCGCACAAGCACTTTTTCGCCAAACGATTTTTTCTTAATCCCAACCGTATCCGCGTGATCTACTTGGGCACGCGCGAAGACCTTTTCGCCCCACGAGGAACATCCTGCTCGCGCACGGATGCATCCATCGAAATACTCTTCTACGGAACATTCATCCCTCTGCAGGGTATCGAGCATATTATCGACGCAGCGGCGATCCTGCAGAACAACCACCCGGAGATTCACTTCACGCTCATTGGATCGGGACAAACGCGCAAGGAGATGGAAGCGCGCGCGCAGGAGAAAAAGCTCCGGAATCTGCGCTTTGAGGAGTGCATCGCATACGAAGCGCTCCCCCAGCGTATCCGGAACGCGGATATCTGCTTGGGCATCTTTGGAACCAGCGGTAAGGCCCAACGTGTAATTCCCCACAAGGTCTACGATGCTGTCGCGTGCGGTGTGCCGGTGATTACGGCACGCAGTCCGGCAATTCTGGAGCGCTTTGTAGATGGCAGAGAAGTAATTCTCTGCAACCCGGGAGATCCTCAGGATCTTTCGCGCACCATTCTACGTATGGCAGGGACGCTTCGCAGTCGCAATACGTGCTAACACCAGAATTCCTTCGCGAAAATGGGCGAATGATCGGTTCAATATTCATGGTGCATGATGCATACTCCACCCATGCAACGCATGTTCATCCAGTTTGCCTTTTACATCGCGAGTGGAGCCACTGCAGCCGTAGTGGATTACGGGAGTTACATGCTGCTCCTGACACTGGATACTTGGTACATCGCTGCATCCGTAGCGGGGAGCGCACTGGGGTTTCTAACAGCATTCCTCATGCATAAATATGTGGTTTTTAAGAAACGAGACCGCACGGCACGACACCTTGTGGGGTACCTTTTGGCAGATCTCCTGAATATCGTTCTCACAACGGGCATCCTCTACGCCTTGGTGGAATGGGTGGGAATTGGGGAGGAACTTGCCAAAATCCTTGCTATGGGCAGCGTCGTTCTCTGGAACTTCTTCATCTGTAAGTTCCTCGTTTTTGTTTGATGTGAGACAATCAATGCCATGGCAGAGAAGCCACCTATCAGTGTTCATATACTCACATTCAACTCGGCAGCTACGCTGCGTCGGGCACTCACGAGCGTGCGCGACTGCGCAGAAATACTCCTCATTGATGGAGGGAGTACCGATGACACGCTCGTTATCGGACAGGAGTACGGAGCGCGCACCATCGAACAACGGTCTCCAAACGAGCAGGGGAAACCGCTTGGAGATTTCGCCGCTGCCCGCAACAGAGGACTGGCTCATACAACACAACCGTGGATCCTGGTCCTCGATAGCGACGAAGTGATCAGCCCAGCCCTCTGGGAAGAGATCGCAAGCATTGCGCACCAAACACAACCAGCTGCCTACCTTCTTCCTCGGCGTTACGTAGAATCCGACGGTACCGTGATCGCCCACGCGAGTACCTACCCAAACGAGCACTTGTACTTCTTCCATCGGGATGCCGTTGTGCAGTGGATCAAGCCTGTGCACGAACGCGTGGAATTGAAGGAGGGAACGCCCGTGTATCACCTCAAAGGGGCGAGTTTGGCTCCCATGCCGACCATCGAGGAATTCAAAACCAAGAATCTGCAGTACATCCGCATCGAAGCCCTGCGCTCGCACGGATGCAGTTGGGGCCATTGGCTTCGGCACCGCGTGCTTCACACCCTGCGCTCCCGCTTGATTGCTCTTGTACGTATCCTGTGGATCTGGCTGCTGCCGCACCAAGGCAAACGTCTACCGCTTACGCATGAGTTTCTGCGATTTTGGTACGGATGGAAACTCGTTGTGGCCACCTGTCCCCTATCACACACCGAGCCGAGACCATGACATTCATCGATCGTATCTACCGGCACATCCGGCCGTTGCGCTTCCTCTATGGATGGGCCAAAGACGCGCAAACGCGCAGAGCATGCTCTCGCCATGCACAGGTATGGCGCGATCGGGGATTTAGAGGCGCAAAACTCGACGTATGTGGAGGGAGAAATCCCTTCCGCCCCGGGGAGTACCTGAATGTTGACCTTGTTCCCCTTCCCCAGGTGGATCTCGTCTTTGATATTACCAAGCGATTCCCCATCCCCGACGGGGTCATTGCGGACATCGTCTCCATTGCCACATTGGAGCATCTGCGACGCCCGCACGTTGATCACGTCCTGCGTGAGTTCTTCCGGATTCTCAAGCCCAACGGCACTCTGCGTATCTCCACGCCGGATATCGAGGCGATTGCAAAGGCGGTACTTTCCAGCGGAGATCTGGAGATCATCAACCAGCACCTCTTCGGCAAATTCAAAGGTGAGCAAACGGAGGATCTCGACCTCCATAAATGGTTCTATCCCGCCCCCGCGCTCATAGAGGAGCTCCATGCCATCGGATTCAAGCAAGCTGAGCACATCCCGATGGACATCGGCATGCACGACCCCGAGTGGAATTACCTGGTACGTGCCTGGAAACCGGCATCGTGAATGGACCACAGCGACCACCCCTCACCACGTTCCATGAATGTAAGAGGAACCCGCAAACGCAGCGGATCCCACGCGGGCTGGCGTTCTTCGTCCCAGAGAATGTAGGCAACGCCGAAGCGTGAGACCCAATCCGGAACATCCGCTTGCACCTGCGCACAGACGGATGTAACGAGGGCGACTTCCTGATCACGCACGGAAGAACCGAATGCCGCGGAGGCATCGGGATGAATGAGGTACTCCCTCTGCGCAATGTTCCACTCCTCCTCAGGGAGTGGCACCAAAGCAAGACAGAGACGCTGAGCAAGCTCTTCGTTGCTCAAAAGCACGTTCTTAAGGTACAGGGAAGTCACAACATCATGGTGCGTACTTCCCGCCAGAAACATCTCTGTCTGTGGATCGCTGAGAATCGTGGAACGCGGGAGTTTGTCGAGCACGGGCAAGAGAGAAGCAAAATGCTGCTCGGAGTAACTCCCAGCATCCCTGCGGAACTGATCGAACACGTGGCGTCCGTCGTAGCCGATGGCAGCCAGGTACACTACGGCACCGACAAGGGAGAAGAGGAGCCAACGGGAACGCAGCGAGCAGCTCAAGAGAAGGACACCAATCGCGCTGATTTCGAGGAGGAAGAGACTGTGCGAAACGTAGTTAAAGACAACGCCATGGATGAGTTGCTGGTGTATGACGATGACGCTCGCTGCAAGCGTGATGAAGACAATTCCAAAGCGCTTGAGTTCCTGCGGCTTTGCTAGGAATGCACCGCTGAGACCCAGGAACATCAGGAGGAACGCTCCCGTGTATCCCCAGGATTCCGGCAGGCGTCCGGGATGCATGCCGCTGCGCTGTGCCGCCTGGTCGTAGAGAGGATGTTGTGCCACGCGCCAGAGTTCGACGAGGAATGGGAGAGCGGCTACGAGCGCAATGGCGCCAAATCCGCAGAGGAGGATGAGCAACCGTCGAAGAGACGCCTCGCCGCGAAGGGAACGAAGGAGGAACCATGCAAAAAGGAGACCGCACCACACCAGAGCGTACGTCCAGCTCCAGAAGTATGTCCCGACCAGAGTCCCCAAGAGAATCGCACCGGCAATGCCGGTCCATCGATGCCCTTTGAGTCCCAGGAGCAGCCCACTCATGCTGAGGAGTGTGAGGAGCGTGCTCGCTCGCTGGTAGAGCGGGCGGTTGAGGTTGTAGAGGCTCAAGAAGACGAAGAGGAGCGCCCCAAGGAACGCCTGGAATCGTGTGAAGCCGCTCAAGAATAAGAAGATCCACACCGCGAGGAAGAGGAGCGGCGGTACGACGGAATCCATCACCTGCAAGAGAGTCGCTGCACGCCACCCGGTCCACTGGAAGAGCGTTCCGTAGAATCGTTCAAGGAATGCCGATTGCGCCCCGGGAACGGATGGATCACCGATGATGGCTTCTGCAGCCTGTTCGGGCCTTCCGGTGAGCGCCTCTTCCACACGCGCCAAGTACGCGTACTCATCGGAATTGAGGTGAACGAGCACCCCTTGGTAGCGCAAATCGCTCATGTGAAGGAGCTGCGGCACCTGCATGAGGAACGCAATGGAGAATGCAGTGCCAAGGAGGAGCCAAAACCAAGGGGAGCGAACCATGGAGAAACGAGTGAATAATCAACGGCGCATCGGACAATCGTTAGGAACAGGCAGAATCATGTAACGACCGCCGGCCTTTACCAGGGTATCCCCGTAGGGTTCTTGCTGGTCAACCTGGAGCTTGCGAAGAATAGGTATACAACGAAGAGAGGACGTAACGGTGTAGTACTCCTGAGGAACAGTGGGAGAGATTTCCTTGGGAATGAGAAAACGCCAGTGGGGGTTGCGGGAGAGACGGACGAAGACCTCGGGGCTATTCACCAGCAGTTCCTTCTCTTGGTAGTGTTCCTCTACGAAGGCTGCCGCCTCTGCCGCCTCCGTGCTGCTCGATGCGCCTTTGTGGGTGAATTGCCACTGCGCCTGGGCGATAATGATGAGACTCAGAACAATCGTAGCCAGCCTGCGCCCGAGCAACGTTCTCGCTCCTGCGGATACGAACGGCAGGAGGAGGAGATGCGCAGGGAGGAGATAACGGTACCAACCGTAGAGATCAAGGAAGTAGAGGATGAAGAGGACAACAAGAATGAGAATTGTGAGAACGGGAAGATGCGTGAGCTTTCCACGCGCCTGCCACAAGCCGACGCTCCCCAGGAGCAGGAACACGCCGAAAGCAAGGAAGGGAACGCGCAGGAGAAGCTCCGGGGTTTTGACCAAGACATTGAAGGGCACCGTGTCATTCTGGATACCGCTACTGAGGTATTCCACGATCTCCTGTGCAAAACCACCGCGTGTGGACATCTCAAGGAGCCGCCAGGGGAGGTACGTGAGAACTGACGAGAGGAGCATGACGGAGAGTGCTGTGCTTTCACGCCATCTCCTTTGGAGAATGGAGAGAAACAGGAGGAAGCCAAGCGTGGGGAAGATCATCCCGTACGTCAGTTTCGTCATGACCGAGAGACCGAAGAACATTCCCGCAACAACGCTATACCGCCATCCCCTCTGCCAGTGTTGCATGAACAGCAAGCCAAGGAGCAGGAAAAGGAAGGCGGGGATTTCACCGAGAACGGGCTTCCCCGTATTTACGAACGCAGAGAGACTGACGAGGAGTGCGAGCGACCAACGTGCTGCCCCAATACCAAAGATTTTTTTTGTGAATACGTAGGAAACGACGGCGGTTGCCGCCAGGAAGAACACCATGGAGATCCGCGCAGCGGCGACGGAGAATCCGAAGAGCTTGATCGTGAGTGCCGAGGGGAGAATGAGGGTCGGGCCAACCGCGAGGAAGTACGGGTATGTCCAACGAGAGTCGAGGAGGGGGATCGCATAGCCCCGGCCGTCCGCGACCTCTCGCGCCACCATCATGAAAAGGCTGTCATCCGTCCATGCGGCAGGAAAAGTCCCCAGCTCCCGCAGGAAAAAGAAGAGAGCAAAACACCCGAGAACGATTTCCGGAACATAGCGCGCAAGAGAGCGGCTGGTGGAAGGAGAAGACAGCATGGGAATAGCATAGAGGATTATGGAGAAGAGAGGGATTGGCAACGGACCGACAATCGCAGCGCTCCTTGGATGGACAAATGCGTTCCTGCACAAAAACGCTCTTCCCTCGTTTTCCATATTGATGACAGCAAGTGCACCTTGTTATCATTTCTTCAATGAAATACCGACAAGTCACGGGGACGTTAGGCATCGTGCTGCGAAGGCTGAGGGAAGACGCGAAGAAGGACGGAATCATCGCCGCTGCCGTCGCATTCACCACACTGATCCTCCGCGTCCTTTCCACACCGGTCATCAGGATTCTCCGACGGAAGAGAGTGTTTCAATTCGCAGGCAGGCAGTACCCCTATTTCTGCCATTGGTACAACACGACGTTCGACAACGAACGGGCCGTGGAAATCTCTCTTGCCCTCGCTGCGATCAAGGACGCGCAGGGGAAACGGATCTTGGAGGTGGGGAACGTCCTCTCGCACTATGCCAAGCCAGCATGGGATATCATTGATAAGTACGAAGCGGGAGAGAGTGTCATCACCCAAGACATCGTGGACTTCCGCCCTGATCATCCGTACGACCTCATTGTCTCCATTTCCACGTTGGAGCATGTGGGATTCGACGAAGACAACGGAGATCCGCAGAAGATTTTTGCAGCGATGCAGCGCCTAAGAGGAATGCTCGCCGCGGGAGGATATCTCCTTGCCACCGTTCCGGTTGCCTACAACCCGCACATGGACCGCTTCTTGCAGGAGGGGAAAATCTTCGACGAGCAGCGATACATAAAGAGGGTATCCAAAGATAACCGCTGGGTAGAGTGCACGACGGCGGATGCGTTCCTCGCCTCCTACGACACCCCCTACATGTTTGGGAATGCGCTCATCGTCGGCACGTGCAGGAACAATAGCTAGGTACTGTTCATATACACGAGAATTTTTCTCTTCTTCTAGCCAAAATATCCCTTGAGCGCCGCACCAGGGAACAGGTGCTCTTGAGTGTAAATTATCTCAAGCAGCGGCCCTTTGTATGGTGAGCTTTGGCCGAACCACGTGGCCGCGGCGCATGGGGAGAGTATGAAGTATTCAGTAGCGAGTATCGAGGAGGAAAATCTCCAGAACACTGGATACCAGATACTCTATACTGACGCCGTGCCGCGCACCTATGACCAGATCGTCCCCTACGCCTTCAAGCGTTTCTCTCTCTTGAGGGCGCTCAAGACCGGCATACCCACACTGCAGTACGAACTCGCACGCTGGGCTCTTGCGCCGAGCGCGAAACCGGCGCTCTTCACCATGAACATCCTGCCGCCGATGATGACGGTGTGGCACCACTTCGTGCGCAAGGAACTCAAAGACCGTGTCGATGTCGTCATCTTCGATAGTTCCGGAAAACTGGACCCGAGCGAATTCCCCGGCGCGCGCGTACAGAAGTTCCTCAACCTCTACGCCGCGACGAAATCGGAGAAATTCCTGCGTTCCATTGCCAGGAACCGGCGCATCGGATGGCTGTGTGATGATGATATGTTCATCATCAATGGAAAAGCTGTGGATGTGGTGGAGCATGAGCTCGCCGTACCCAACACGGCGTCGGTGAGCTTCCGCCCGCGACACTGGTGGGAATTCGATATTGATGGAAAACGCCATCCGGTGAGCAGCAGCTACTGCATCGCCTACAACAGGGAAATCTTCGTTGAGAAGGAACATCTCTCCCTCAAGCCCTGCGATGGGAACACGCACCCGCCCATCGGACAGAATAAACACCCGGAGCGCTACGATACATGCGATAAGGCGAACGAGATCCTGCTGAAGAAAGGGTACCGTTGCGCCATCGTGCCCGAAGAGGAACGCGAAACGTACGTCACGGGATTCAGCGGCTTGAGTGGTGCTGTGATGCTCCTTGCGTACTTCACCAAGCCTCAGCAGACGCTCGACTTCTTCCTCACACCCCCAAAGGAGCGCTGGAGAGGAAACATGCTCTACGGCCTCCTTTCGGCCATGCTCGCGATCTGTACCATAACGGAATTGGCTGAGCGCATCCGGGGAAAAACGTACCCTCTTGCGTCGCTCCCCTCTCGCACGGCACTGGAGAAAATTCGCTCTGACCACGAGCAGTTCCTGCGCGAAGGCCAAAGCTTTGCGTGGGTAGACACGGTGAGCGAGACCCTACGGACACGGCTCTAAGAGCACCAGTTCCTGCGGCGCATCGGGTGTGCGGTAGAGGACCTCGTCCCCTTCCCGCACGGTGCGACGGATTGCGTACACCGGACATGCGCCCTGCGTATCGGCGCGCAGGTGCAGATCGCAGCGGAAGATGCCCTGACCATTCCATGCATGTGCACGGAGTACATCCACATGCACGGTGGCACCTGTTTGGGCGTTGGCGTTCACAAAGTCACGTGCCTGATCCCAGGAGTAGAACCCCTCGGAAGAGAGGCCCAGATCCTTGGGCAACCACCCCAGTGTGCGGTCGAAGAACGCGTTGACCGAGCCAAAGGCGTAGAGACTGAGTGCAGCGATGTGCACGAGAAAAATCAGGGAGATGAGGACCGTGCGCAGCCTGGGAACAGAGCACAGGAGATCGAGCAATCCCCATACGCCAAACCCGATGAGGATCGGGTACCCCGCCATGGCGAAGCGCATCCCCGGCACGTACCAGAATGACGTGAGCGCCCACGCACTGAGCATGCTCAGAAGAAGGAGCATCTGCTTCCTCCCCTGGCGCACGATGCCGTAGAGCGCGAACGGGAAGAGGAGCAGAACGTTGTGGAGAGGATTCGCGTAGAAGAGCGTGTTCGCCCACACCTGCGCAAGGAACCCGGAGGAGCGCTCTGCGAGTTCCCCCGTGTACTCCGTTGCGAACGGATTGCCGAATGTGAGAGCATTGCGCGCGAACCACAGGCCGAAGAGCGCTGCACCCACGCCCATCCCGCCCCAGAACCACGCAGAGCGCAGGTGTTTCCTGCGCTGCAGTGCCACGACGAGTAGGAAGACGGGGAAGAGCGGCGCTCCGTTGTAGCGCGTGAGGCACGCGAGCCCCAGGGCAACGCCGGTACCCAGGTACCATCGTTCATCGTGCTCTGCCTTGGCGAAGAGAAGAACCGCGAGGAGGAAGAGCATGGTAAAGAGCGGATCGGATCCCGCGGTCACCACGGTGAACAAAAACCCGTGATGGATCGCGAGCAGCGCAACCGAGAGGAGTGCTACTCCTACCCTAAAACATCTCTTGAGGAGCGCATAGGTGACGACGAGCACTCCGCAACCGGCCAAGAGCGCGCTCAGTTTCATACCGATCTGGTAACCAAGCACGGAAACCAAAGGGTACGAGAGAACCCCGTGGAGTGGCATGTGCTTTGCATAGGGTTGGCCGAGGAGCACGTACTGCCCGTGCGTCCACATGCTCTCTCCGGTGAGCGCGTAGATGATGGTGTCGCTGACAATCGGATAGCGGAAACCGGGCAGGGCAAGGAGGACGAAGAGCAGACAGATTGCCGCCAGCCACACTGTAGGAGAGGAGAGGGAACGAAGCGTTCGCATCGTCATACAGTAAACGCGCGCGAGGGCGCAAAGCGCAACACCGTAAAGACCCAGACCCACTTAAACCAGTCCTTCCAGCAGATTTTCTTCCCCTCCTCCAGGGAACGCGGATGGTAGCTGATCGGCTGTTCGGCGATGGGGACGCCTCTGCGCGCCAGCATCACCGTGAGCTCCGGATCGAAACGAAAATCGTTTTCTTTGAGCGGGAGCGTCTTGAGAATGTCCGTGCGAACCATCTTGTAACATGTTGGCTGGTCGGTGAGCTTGGTCCCGTAGAGCAGATTGCAGTAGTACGTAAGCAGGGTGCCGCCCAGGAAGAACGTGAGATGGACGAACTGCTTCTGTTTCTTGAGTCTGCGCGAACCGAAGAGTGCAGGCAGATCGCGACTCTCGGCATAGCGCAGGAGCTCCGGGATTTCCTCGGGACTGTATTCAAGATCCGCATCCTGCACGATGGTGTAACGACCGCGCGCATGCTGGTATCCCATGCGTACGGCGGAGCCCTTTCCACCGTTTTCTTTGGTGAGCACCATGTCCTGGGGGCGAGCCATCGAACGAAGAATCGTAAGGGAATTGTCCTTCGAGCCATCATCGACGAACACGACTTCCGCACTGTCTGCGCACGCTCCAAAAACGCGCTCGATGATCTGCCGGAGCGTACGCTCCTCGTTGTACACGGGCATGACGATGCTGAGTCGAGGCGTATCCATAGAGGTTTACTCCATTGCGCTCACCATGCGACGGATGAGGTGAGGGAGGGAGTGATTCCGCTCAACGCGCGAACGCAAATCGCGCACGAGAGCGCTGCGATCCTCAGTGCTCAGCGCAAGGAGCTCTCGGGCATGGTGAGCCATCGACTCCTCTGTGACAAGACAAATGGGAGGGAGGATTCCTTCGGCAAGCGCGCTGCTTGTCACGATGGGACATCCGCACGCCATGGATTCCAGAACAACTTTGTCCAGTCCGCCAATGCACGCATGGAGGAACAAATCCGCCCGCTGGAGGAGCGCAGGAATCTTGTCCGGGGGCACCCACGCAATCGAGACACGTTCCGCAATGCGAAGTTTTGCCATGAGTGCGCGGAGGCTGGCGAGTTCCGTTCTGTCCTTCGCGGTGATCGTCCCTCCGGCGATGAACAGGCGACAGGAATCGGGGAGCTGGGCAAATGCACGCAGGACAACATCGAAATGCTTGGAACGCGTAATGCGCCCGATGGAAACGATGAGTCCGCTCTTGCACTTGCGCGGATCCGGGGAGAACTTCTCCGTATCGACCGCATGCCCGACAACAACCTGCTTGCGGTGCGCACGGGGAATCCCCCGCTGTGTCCCCGTGAAGACCTTGCGCACGAAGAGGAGCGCGAGCGAGAGTTTCCAACTGCCACGTTTGATCTCGTACCACAGGTACATTCTCTTGTGCAGGAGGAGCCAGAGCGGAGCTCCGAGGAGAATCCAAACGGGAGTCATGTGCACAAGAACACGGTCGTACTGCTTCCTGAGCGACCACTGCCGGCGCCAGAAGCGAAGCACTTGCACGGCGCGAGCTCCTCCGTCTTCTTTCCTCAGCGAGACAACCGTAACGTTTGGCCCGAAGTCGCGTTCCGCAACGTACTGGCCGATGACCGTGAGGTGCTCACAGTGTTTTGCAAACTCCTCAATCCAGCGCCGGAAGAACCCGAGGATGGGATCCGTGCGATCGACCTTCTGAGTGACAATCAGGAGTTTCACGCGGGAGGAGAGGAAGGCTGCACCAACGACTGCAGGAATTCTGCATACTCTGCAATGAGCTTTGTGCGTTCAAAGCGATCGAGCACGGAGGTTGCCGCTTTCCCCATGCGATCACACAACGCTTCGTCCGCGAGAAGCGTGCGGATCTTGCGTTCCAGATCGTCGGGAGTGCCGTCCGTAAAGAGCCCGTTCACGCCATCCTGCACTACCTCCGGCATCACGCCGACGCGCGTCGTGATCACGGGCATGCCGTACGCCATGGCTTCCAAACCCGTGCGCGGCCCGCCCTCGCTCAACGAGTTCACGACGAACATGCGCGCGGTGCCGATTGCGCTGATGACGGCTTCGAACGTCGGCAACCATCCAAGGAACGCCGTGCGGTTCTCTATACCGAGCGCCGCTGCAAGCTTCTCACACTTCAGGCGCTGCGGCCCGTCTCCGATAACGAGCAGACGCGCTTGCGGGATCTTCGCAATCGCACGGATGAGATTCTTCAGGCCCTTGTTGGGAACCAACCGTGCGCAGAACGCCACATCGTAAATGACGGGCGGACGGATCTTGCCGCGCAGTACCGTTGGATCCAGGTAGAACGAAGAAACAACATGAATCTTCTCACGGGGAATCCCCCAGCGCACAAGCTGTTCTCCTGTTGTCTCATTCACGACACGCACCGCACGGGCACGCTTGGCATCGTGCGGAAGGTACAACCGCGAGAGCATGCGACCAATCCACTCGGATGGCGTGGCCGGATGCGGATACCCCACCAGATGGTGGATCTCCAGTGCATAGGGCAATCGCAGCGTGCGTGCGATCCGTGCCGCGCCCACGCCGTTGTAGAACGGCGGATACTCGTGCACCGTCATCACGTCGTGGTGATGCTCCTCCAGAAGCTCGCGCCCTTTACGCGCAATCCACAGCGACTGCCAGAAGAGCCCCCACGGACACGGGTGGAACACGACCGTTCCATTGGGAAACACTTCCGATGGAGAATCTCCGTTGTCGTTTTTCGGGCGCGGAATACGAGGACAAATCACGTCGATGCGATCCCAGTGCTTCCTAAGTTCCTGCAACGTGTACCAGAATGCCCCCTGCTTGCGCTGGAGAATCGACCGATCGCCCGAAATCATGAGTAAGCGCATGCGAGATCAGAGGGAAGAGAAGAGCTCTACGTGCTCATGGACAACCTGTGACCACGGACGCTCTTCTAAGGAAGCAACACACTCCTGAGCAATGGCCTGGTAGCTGCTGCGCACATTCGCAACGGCAGCAACGATCTGCTCCACGCCGGAGAGGTCGGCACATACCATACCAGAGCGCAGTGCTTCACTGAGCCCTGTTTCCTGGGTAAGGAGCACCGGAAGGCCCGCTGCCCGGGCCTCCAGCGCGGTGTGGGGGCTGATCTCCGTGAGCGAGGGGAGAACCAGGAGATCGTGACCGGTGAAGATTTGTGTTTTTTCTTGTCCATGCGTCGGCGCGACGAAGAACACCCTGCTTTCTATGTGGAGCTCTTCGCTCAGGGATTGCAAACGTTTGCCTTCCGGCCCGCTGCCGACGATGGTCAATCGCACAAGAGGCAAACGCACCATTGCCTGCAGCAGTAATTCCAGGTTTTTGAAGCGCACCAACCGACCTAAGAAGAGCAAACGCAATGGCTGGTGCACTTGATGATGCTCGGGCACTGCGTTGGGCAGAGCGTTTTCGATCACGGAATTGCGAGGTAATCCCGTGTAGTGCTCTTTGTAGAGCTCCTGCTGGAACCGCGTGGAGAACACAAGGTGATCAAAGGACTTGAGGAGCCGCTGCATAAAGCGCCGCAAACGCGGATGCTGTGTGTAGTACGCACGGAGACTGAGCATCCCTCCGCGATCGGTAAAGCGTTCCCAGAGGAAATCCCCACCAAGACGCAGAACCTTCTTGGGCTTTTTCAATCGCGCAAAAAGGAGTGGCACTCCGCAACTTACCGAGGAGAACGCATAGACAACATCGGCATCCTTCCCATGCTTTTTAAGCGCCCGGGCAAACTGCACCCAGCGCAGGATCGGCATCCCCTTACGCACATGAACAATATCCCATGCTCCTGATCCCTGACTTCTATCTCCTGGTTCCTGTGCATAGGTCACCACCGTGACCTGCACACCTTCACGCACGAGCCCTTCGGCAAGATTGCGGACATACGTCGCCGGCCCGCCGATATCCGGAGGATAGATGCCAGTAGCGAGGAGGATTTTCATAGAATCGCTTCGAGGACGTGTATGAAGAATACCTTCTAAACAAGCGGACTCCGAATATTCTTCAACATTGGATTAGTCACCTGCGTATAGCGCTGGGTCGTACGGATATTCGCATGGCCGAGTAACGCTTGCACGTACCGAATGTCCGTACCGTTTTCCAGGAGGTGTGTTGCAAAGCTATGGCGCAAGCTATGAAACGTAGCATCCTTTTGGATCCCGGCCTTTTGACAGGCCATCGCAAATACTTTTTGTGCAGTACTCGTCGTAAGACATCCTCCACGCTGACTTTCGAACACGTACGCATTGCCATCCCGACCGATGATGCATTGCCGAAGATCGTCCATAAGCCGCTGCGGAATCAAAGTGATGCGATCTTTCTTCCCTTTTGCCTGCTTGATATGCACGATCTTTTCATCAAGATCCACATCTTTCACGCGTAAATGAACAGCCTCGCTCACGCGTAAGCCGGCACCATACGAGAGCGACAGCAATACTCTGTGTTTTGTATTGGTAACAGCCCCGAGTATCCGCTCAATCTCCTTGCGCGAGAGTACCACCGGCAGCGCACTTGGCGTTTTAGCAAAACGCACATCAATGGGAATTGTGCTGCGCATAACATCGCGATAAAAAAACTTGATGGCGTTGAGGAAGAGATTTGCGGTTTGCGCTGCAGCTCCGTGATCGAGTTTTTGCAGGATGAATTTCCGAATATTCTCCACATCCACTCGCGCCAAATCACCGCCTTTATAAGTAAAATACGACGTAAGAGCGGAAAGATAACTCTGCACGGTACGGGGGCTCATATTGCGCAACTTCAGCTCATCGCGTGTTTTGTTCAATAAAACCTGCATAGGATTCCTCATAATATGCACATTTAATTTGTTATCAAGTAAAAACTCCGCATAAGAACGAGTTATATTCAATTGCTCGGCGGCGGCTACGAAAAACTTATATAATTCAGTTCAAATATTTAATCTTATGAAGAATGCATTTATATTTCACGGAACTGAGGGGTATCCAGAAGAGAATTGGTTTCCTTGGTTAAAACAAAATTTAGAGGAGTTAGGTTATCAAGTCCACGTGCCACATTTTCCTTCCCCTCCAAAAATTCCAGCAAAAATATCTGAGTGGTTTGATGTTCTCAAAGATTATGAACAATACATAAACGAAGATACTATTCTTATTAGTCATAGTCTTGGTGGAATTTTTACTCTTCGTTTATTGGAGAAATTGGAACATTCTGTTAAAGCTGGAATTTTTGTCGGTACTCCTGTCGGTGTTCGCCCTATTTTGAATTATGATAGAGATAGTAGCTTTAGTGGTTTTGATTTTGATTGGAACAATATTATAAACAAAGCAAAACACTTTTTAGTGTTCCAATCTGATGATGATCCCTATGTTTGTCTTGGTAATGGCGAACACCTCGCAAAACAGTTAAATGCGGAACTAAATTTTGTTCCAAATGCAGGACATTTCAATAAAAGAGCTGGTTACACAAAATTTGACTTGCTTCTTGAAAAATTGAAACCAATTCTCTAACGCCGCCGCCGAGCAACTCTGAAATTTCCCTTCGGGACGTTGCACTAAATTTCAGCCCTTCGGGGAATATAACAAGGGATATGAGGTTACGAAGTCTTGCAGACTTCTCCACCCAAATTGCTCCCTTCGGTCGCAACTTCTCATATCCCTGACGTTATGCGCAATGCTATTCTTTTTGTTCTATTTCTGAATCTAGTCTCATAGAATAATAGGGTCTAATTACCAACTCTCTGATATCGTCAGGTTGATTCTCAATGTCAGCAGCACTGTTTAATTCCTCTAAGCTGGAAAATTCAATCCAGTGTTTTTGCATATCTTCTTCTTTGGTATAGAAATCAACTCTCAAATCGTATGAGTTTCTACCCTCTAAAACATTTCTCATAAAATTTGCAGGATATAATTTCAAATAATATTTCTCTCTGATGTTTACTCTATAAGCCAGATTGCAATAATACGACCGCTTAGAATTTTCAACATCAAATATTTTTACTGCATCAAGACATACTAAATGTTCACCCGCGAATCGTGGAACCTTTTCTTCATTCCAAGCGATAATTAATCTCTGGTGTAGATCATAAAATTTCCCCTCCTTTTCTACCCTTATCCTGGATAAATCTCCTGGAATGCAAAAATACTGAGTTCCACTGAATTGAATTGAGAACGACTCAATTTGTGGAATTATCATTCTCAAAGGTATGAATAGATTGGTATTCCCCAATATATCAGACACAACTTCAAATAATTGAATATTATTTGCGGCAGCAATCGATTTTGCAGTAGAAGAAAAACCTGAAGTGCTAACCATAGCACCCAAATTGACTCCAGTATCCTTCACCATTGTCACAAAAGCCTCTACTCGATCTACGCTGACTGGTCTATTGTAATCCTTTGCCTCAATTTGGATTTTAATGCTACAAAAACCGTATCTACCTTCAATTAGAACATCAACCTGTCTTTCTATACCAGAATCCCTACCAATAACTTTTGCATCATGTGTTACCTTTGCTCCTTTTATATTGGAACAAAAGTGTGCAACAACCCTTTCTAAAAGTTCTCCTTTTTTCATTCAGAAATAAGATATAAGTGGATCTTAGCACAGCACATAACACGGGCTATGCGGTTCGTTTTGGCTCCGTTTGAGATATTAATGGAAGTCGCCAAAAATTTCCCATATTTGGCAGGTGTGCCCTGAGGGGCAATTGTAAACCTGCAAAACATCGCATAGCCCGAAACGTTAGGTGAAGTGAAAAATGCCCGATGCTACAGTATGTAGCATGAATGAATCATCATCAGAATCATGTCACTACTCATTTGAAGCAATAGAAAGAATCAACGCGCTAGCTCTTGAATATGAAAAACTCGATAAAAAAGTAATACGCATAATGCATAGTGGAGTATCACATGATCAATGGTTACACGCACAAATACTGAACAGTTTCTTAAACACTAATGATGTTAATATTGAGCCAGATTCTTTAGAAGATGACCTAGATAGAAATACAGTTATTGCTGCAGCCAAGCCATGCGCAGAGCATTATGACATCCCCATTGATACATTGGTTGATGATTTTTTACTGTGCATGAGCAAGATGTAAACGTGATGGCATTTTTCACTTCACCTAACAAAGACTATGCGGTTCGTCAGGGATCCAATTGATGATTCTAAGGAGGTCGCCCCTCCTCTCCCAAATTTCACCATGATGAGCTCCTTCGTCACAAATTTTGTCATGATGAAACTCCACCTAAGCGCAAACGTTAGCCGAAATACGGTTCTCCAACCTCTAATATATCCGTATCGCATTTTGTGTTTTTAGTTGGAGCGAATTTGCTTGATGCTGTTAAAGTATCTTTCCTGTGAATAACAATACTGAGCTTGAACAGGGCCCTCAATTATCACATGCATCTCGCATTGGTAATTTCATTGTTAGAAATAAGGCAGCTATTGCAGCTACCGGAGTTTTGGGGATGGGAGCAGTTTCGGGTCTCATGAATGTTCGTCATGGCTTAGATGAAGTTACTAATGCTGCAATCAATCAAATAATCCACAGCGGGATATCGGCAGCCACACTTATGAAGATTCACGAACTTCTTGCAAAGAGAGTAAAAACGCTCGCAGCAGAAGTTGTTCCAGTTGTCATACCGGCAGCACTAACGACTGCGATTTGTTATACAATTCACAAGTTCGGCATCCCATATTTACGAGAACCATCTGCTGAACCAGCCTTATCAACCCTGCCTACAGCCGTCGTGATAGCTCTCATCATGCCGGTATACCATGTAGCACACCACAGCAAGAGAATCTCCGATAAGATACATCACCTTTTTAAGAATTGAGTGCAAATTCGCTCCAACGACACAAAAAGCTCACGGCAAGAAGGGCGAGGCAACCGTACTTCGCACAAGGCAGAACGTTATATGAACTTCTTCTCATACCACTCCACCGTCTTCTTGAGTCCTTCCTCAAAAGAGACCTGCGGCTTCCACCCGAGCTTTTTTGTGCTCCTTGAATCCAGCGCGTAGCGCCAGTCATGGCCAAGACGATCCTCAACGAATGAGAGGAGGTCATGGGGCTTATGGAGCACATCGAGCACCGCCTGAGCAGTCTCGATGTTCTCGCGCTCCTGATCTGCACTGATAAGGTAGATCTCTCCATCTTCCCCTTTGTGGAGCACGATCTCCGTCGCATCCGTGTGATCGGTTACGTAGAGCCAATCGCGCTTCTGCTTGCCTTTGCCATACACCGGAACGGGCTCACCCTTGAGCGCGCAGCGCACCACGGTGGGGATGAACTTCTCATCCGCCTGGTGCGGCCCGTAGTTGTTGGTGCACCGCGTGATGCGCGCGCGGATACCGTAGGTCCGCACGGCGGCAAGGATGAGGAGATCTCCCGCCGCTTTGGAGGCGGAGTACGGATTCCCCGGATGCAGCGGTGACTCGGGTGTACATGCAGGAGCACCGTCTTTAAGCCCGCCGTAGACCTCGTCCGTGGAAACGTGGAGGTAGAGGATCTTCGGATGCGCTTTGCACACCTCGATCAGGCTCTGTACGCCAAGCACGTTCGTATGGAGGAATGGCGCAGTCTCCCGGATGCTCTTATCCACATGCGTTTCCGCCGCAAAATCGACGATCGCATCGATGGCATGTTCTTCCACAAGCCGCATGGCAAGGGGCTGATCGGCAATATCCCCCTCCACAAAGGTGATGGTGTCGATAATCGGATCGAGGAACGCTTTGTCCGCCGCGTACGTGAGCTTATCGAGGACGACGATGTGATCCTTGGGGTGCTGCGCACGGTGACGCAGGGTGAAGTGCGACCCGATGAAGCCGGCGCCACCTGTGACGAGGAGATTCATGAGCACCTATCGTATCACCAAAGAGATCGTACTCATGTTGATTCCAACAGAATTTCGGCACTTTCCGATTCCCCCCTTCATACTCCATACTCCATACTCCATACACCATGAAGGGCGTTCTCATCTGCGGCGGCACGGGCTCACGGCTCAAGCCCCTCACGGAAGTGACCAACAAGAGTCTGCTTCCTGTCTACGACAAGCCTCTGCTCCTCTATCCCCTGCAGGTACTCTTCGACGCGGGCATCAAAGAGATCGCAGTAGTGACGGGGAACGACCACATGGAGCAGATCGCAAGCTTCTTAGGATCCGGGAAGCGCTTCGACTGCTCATTCACCTTCGCTGTGCAGGAGAAGCCGGAGGGCATTGCCCAGGCACTGGGACTCGCCGGGGAGTTCGCCAACGGCGAGAGTGTGTGTGCCATCCTGGGGGACAACATCTTCTTCGATGATCTCTCCCCTGCAATCCGAGGATTCCAGAAAGGGGGGCACATCTTCCTCAAGGAAGTGCCCGACCCCCAGCGCTTCGGTGTTGCGCAAGTGAGGGGAGAAACCGTGGTTGCGTTGGAGGAGAAGCCAAAGGAGCCAAAGAGCAACCTGGCACAAACCGGATGCTACCTTTTCGATCACCGCTGCTTTGAGGTTATCCGCTCACTCAAACCCTCCGCACGCGGGGAATTGGAGATTACCGACGTCAGTCGGTGGTACATGGAACAGGGAGAACTTTCCGCAACAACACTCAGCGATGAATGGCTCGATGCGGGAACATTCGAGAGTTTGTTCCGCGCCGCTCAGCTCGTGCGCGAAAGGAGACGATCGTAGAGTGATCCATAGCGCGCTGCGATGGAGTGCCAGTCATACGCTTGCGCATGGCTTTGGGCCTTAGCAGCAAATTGCGTACGGATTCCTTCTTCATCAAGAAGGAATGCGCGTAAAGCTTCTTTGGTTCCCTCCACATCATCTGGCTGTACACCCCACGCAGCTTTACCATGCGTATGGATGTCCGAGATACCACCCACTTGAGTGAATATTGTGACACATCCAGCAGCTTGGGCTTCAAGGAACACGTTGCCGAATGCCTCACTCCTCGATAGTCCACAGAATATTTCCGCCTGCGCATACTCATCGTAAATTTGAGGAGAAGGGACGTAACCAAGAAAAGTGACTCGATCGGCAATGTTGAGTTGTCGTGCAAGGTTTTCGAGTGACCTTCGTTGCGAGCCATCTCCTGCAATTCGCAGGAGCGCATCTTTTGTAATATTTGCTTTCTTAAGGTCATCAAGAGTCATTGCGAATGCCTTAAGAAGTACATCCACTCCCTTCACCTTTTCAAGCCGACCAACAAAAAGAACTCTCCCCGATACACGTTTATTTTTCTCAACTGCAGAATGAATCGCCGTAAGGGGAATGCCATTGGGAATCAATACGGCGTCACTGCGACCAAGTTCCGCCGCTTTGTTAATAAGTACTGAGCTGATCGCCGTCACCTGATCCGCAGAGCGCACGATCATCCCCTTGAGGAAGCTCCTGTTCGTCGTCTGGAGCGTGAGCATCCGCTTGGCGGAAGGGAAAGTCCATCGACAGAAGACGAGGGCAAGCCCGGCAAACGTTTCGAGTACTGCATGGATAATTTGCGGTTGCAGGCGCCGCACGGCGAAGGGCGCCAGGAAGGGGAAGAGCCACTTGTCGATCCCCAACCCGAACCCCAACCCCACGCGCACAACGTCAATCTTTCCCTGGAGACGATCGCGCTTGGGCAAACTCCTGCGTCCCCTCGCCGTCACGATCGTGAAGTCGTACTGATCGACAAGAGCGAGTGGAACCTCCTCCGCGCAGGCCTCCGCACCGCTACGGAAGGGAGTGAGGAATGCCGAGAGGATAACGATGCGCGGCTTCATGCAGTTTTCTGGCACTCTTCAAAAAGCGTTTCGTATTGTTCGGCAACGTGCTCCCAGTCAAAGTGCTCCTCAATCTGACGACGCGCGGCTCTGCCAAGCGCCATGCGCTTGGCCGGATCATCAACGAGCCGCCGCACATGGGCGCGCAACGCCTCGCGATCCCCTGCGGGGAAGAGGAATCCCGAGATGCCGTTCTGGATAAGGAAACGGTTCCCGCCCACATCCGAAGCCACGCATGCACACCCCGTGCTCATGGCTTCCATGAGCGCATTACTAAGTCCCTCGCTGTAGCTGGGGAGCACGTAGATATCGGTCTCATTGAGAAGCGCACGCACATCATCGACGAGCCCGGTGAACGTCACATCATCCTGGTAGCGCTCCACGAGCGGGTGCCCCGCGGGGTACCACCCCGCAACCTGGATCGTGAGTTCGGGGTACTGCTTTTTTAAGGGGATTGTGGCAGCGAGAAAATCGTCCACGCCCTTCACGGATTCCAGGCGACCCACGTAGCTCACCGTAACACTCGGATCCCCCCTGCTCTCGCGCGCGGGCCATTCTGTCGTATCGATACCCGTCGGGATAACCCGCGTCTTGTGGAGGATTCCCAGACGCCTAAGGAGGCGCTGGGTTTGGGGATGGTACGTGACGACCCGTTCTGCGCAGAGGAGGATGAGCCACCCCAGCGTCCACGCGTAGAGCGCCGCGCAGATCTTGGGGATGCGTCCCCGCGGCCACCATGTCATACCGACGAGCGCATCGGTGAGGAGGAGAACGTTCTTTCCGCTCAACCGGAGCACAATCGTTGCAAGCGACGTCCAGAAGAGGAGCTTGTTGACGATAATGAGGTCGGGCTTCTCCGTACGAACCAAGCGGCGGACATACCCCGAGAATCCAAGCGCAATCCCGTAATTCCACGGATCGGGGAGGAAGAAGTCCCTCATGCGGTGTATTTCCAAGGTTTCAGAAACTCTCTCGATCCCCACGCGTCTTCCGCATTCTTCATTCTTCATTCTGCATTCTTCATTCATAGACCCCATACACGCAACGATTACCCGGTACCCCATGCGCTGCCAGAGCGCAGCGAGCTTGACCGAACTCACCATCCAGCGGTGTTCTTCTCTCCAATAGGGAGAAATGAGGAGAATAGTTCTCATGGATGAGTCGGAAAAAATTGGCGAAG
>PFDV01000012.1:0-7581 GCA_002772745.1 Candidatus Peregrinibacteria bacterium CG10_big_fil_rev_8_21_14_0_10_55_24
CATCACCGATGCGGACTGCAACGACGCCGACGAATGCACGCAAGATTCCTGCGATACCTCGACGAACCGGTGCGTCTACGAGGAGATCGTGCCCACGCCCGCAGGGTGCGGAGAATGCACCACCGACGCAGACTGTGACGACAGCGACCTCTGCACGGAAGGGTTCTGTGACGCCGAAGGCATGTGTGTGCAGGAAGAGATCGATCCTCCCCCCGCAGGGTGCGGAGAATGCACCACCGACGCAGACTGTGACGACAGCGACCTCTGCACGGAAGGGTTCTGTGACGCCGAAGGCATGTGTGTGCTAGAAGAGATCGAGAACTGCTGTACTACCGACGAAGATTGCAATGACGCCGACGAATGCACGCAAGATTCCTGTGATATCGCTGCGAATGCATGCCTCTACGAAGTTATCGATCCTCCCCCCGCAGGGTGCGGCGATGATGACGACGATGGGCTTGAATGTCCTCCCACCTGCTCGCAGGTGGATTCCGTGGATGAGTGCATGAGCGATGGAAGCGTCATCGCCTATGCCGTTCCCATTCACGAAGGCCCCTTTGGCCCCCTGGGGGATCTCGATGGCGATGAAATCCTCAATGCTCAGGATTCCGATATGGATGGCGACGAGATCTCCAATGACCAGGATCCCGATCCCTTCGGCATGTTCTGGAATCCCCTCTGCGATGCAGAAGTGGCTGTTTGCGTTGATTCCACGCAAGCGGACTGTTCCGCGGCATGTGCCTCGCAAGGACGCTACCTCCTCGGTTCTTCCAGCAGGGACTGCAACCCCAATTACGCCCAGGATCTCTGCTGCGCGTGCAGCACCACATCCCCCCGGCAGGTCTGTGAGGCTCTCTTAGGAGGCTCGCAGTGCATCAATGCCCGTGCGCAATCCTGCACCAGCTACTGTGCTTCTCAGGGGAGAATGCGCGCCGAGGAAGATCCGGTTTCCGCGCAGTGCAACCCCAACTACGATCCCGACGGGCTTTGCTGCAAATGCAGTGACGAGACTCCCGATGCGCTCTGTGGTCAAACGCTGCCAGGATCGCAGTGTATCAGTTCCAGCGTTCAGTCTTGCGAAGAGTACTGTGGCGAGCGCTTTGTGGAAGGAGAGGACTCCTCGGTAAATTGTCATCCTGATACGCAGAACGATCTCTGTTGCAAGTGTGAGCCAGAAACCCCCGACGAGCGTTGCGATGCAACCCTCTTAGGATCCTCCTGCATCAATGCCGCAACGCAATCCTGCTTTGCCTACTGCGCGGCGAACGGACTCTATCCCGATCCGACGCAGTCGACCGCTGCAGGGGTGGATTGCAGTGCCAGCTTCACGAGTGACCTCTGTTGCAAGTGCAGCGAAACGACACCGCAGGGTATCTGTGCAGAGGTCGTTCCCGGATCCCAGTGCATCGATTTTGGCACGCAATCCTGCCAAGCGTTCTGTGCAAACAAGGGGCTCTTTGTAGGACCGGGGGGCTACGCTCCGGCGGACTGCAATCCGGCGTACGGTCTGCGTGGCCAATGTTGCCAGTGCAGTACTGACCCCTGTGAGGCAGTCTTGCCCGGATCTTCCTGCATCAATTCCGGCGCACAGACCTGCACGCAGTACTGCGCACAGGAAGGACTCCATCCGGACGCGCAAACGCCCACGGCGACCATTGTCGACTGCAACCCCAACTTCACGGGCGATCTTTGCTGCCTCTGCAGCACGGAAACTCCATCGACAATTTGCCAAGAAACTCTTCCTGGCTCCGTGTGTATCGATACTGCAGGGCAGACATGTGAAGAGTACTGCGGGAACGTCAACCTCTTCGTCGATGGTCAGCAAGTAACTAACCCGACCTGCAATCCCGGATTTTCCAGTCCAACGTGCTGTCTCTGCGGTTTTGCATCCTCAACGCAAGCCAGTCTTTGGCAGAGATTCTGGCAATTCCCCCAGCGGCTCCTCGCGCAAGTGTCCCACTTCTTTGCGCAGCTGATTCCTCAAGAGGAGCAAACTCAAGAGGAAACTCTCTGTTGCTGCCAACTTCCCGTTGATGTGGGCGACGATGACGATACCGGTGACGATGACGACAATGATGACAACGACACCGGTGACGATGACGACAATGATGACAACGATACCGGTGACGATGATGACGACAATGATGACAACGACACCGGTGACGATGACGATGATGACAACGTCGAATGCACCGTTGACCAAGACTGCAACGATGGCGACATCTGCACGCGAGATCGCTGCCTCAATGCATTTTGCTACAACATAGAAATCCTGCCCCTCCCCCCAGGATGTGGTGGTGACGACGACGATGACGACAATGATGACAACGACACCGGTGACGACGATGACGACAATGATGACAACGACACCGGTGACGACGATGACGACAATGATGACAACGATACCGGTGACGACGATGACGACAATGATGACAACGACACCGGTGACGACGATGATGATGACAACGATACCGGTGACGACGATGACGACAATGATGACAATGACACCGGTGACGACGATGATGATGACACCAACGACACCGGTGACGACGATGATGATGATGACACCACCCTCCTCACTCTTGCCTACTGCGGCAACGGTATCCTGGATCTCGGCGAGGAGTGCGACGACGGCAACGGCGTTCCCGACGACGGTTGTACTTCCTCCTGCCGCAGCGAGACCCCGCGCGATCTCTCCCTCTGCGGCAACGGCACCCTCGATCCCAATGAAGAGTGCGACGATGCCGACCGCGACAACGCCGATGGCTGCTCCTCCCTTTGCCAACTGGAGAACGGCACCTGCGGTGACGGGATCCTTCAACGTGCTTTGGGAGAGCAGTGCGAACCTACTCTTCACGACCCCTCCCTCCTGTACTCCTGCGATAATGACTGCAGCTTCTACTCCCTCTTCTGCGGCAACGGCAGGATTGATCCCGGTGAGGCATGCGACCAAGGAGCGCAGAACAGCGAGAATCCCGGAGCATCGTGTCGTATGAACTGCTCTTGGGCTCAGTGTGGTGACGGGATTCAGGATCCCAACGAATCCTGCGATGACGGGAATAGACTCCGTTTGGATGGCTGCGATAACCGCTGTCAACGTGAATTCCCGGCGTCCGGAGATGCGCTTGTCATTGATTTTCCCTCAGAGTGGGCTGATATCCTTTTCCCCACAGAGCCCAGTGCCCAGGCGTTGCGCGGAACCCTCCCCTTAGGCTCTCTGCTGCCTTACAACACGGCGCAGCCCGAATCCGCCGCCACAGGCCCCGGTGCCATTGCCGCACTCGCTGCAGGGGCGGCCTTCGGTTTCGGCATGATGCGGCGACGGAGGAAGTAGTATCTGGCATTGGCTTCGTGGCAAAACCCATGTGCAAATGCTACATTTGTGCAAATGCCGTTGCGCCAGTTGCTGTTGGGATTCTTCCTCACGTTGACTCTTGCCGTCGTGTTACAGCAAGCGCAGTTAGGTATTGAGCACAGTGCGCAGTACCGCGCTCAATTTGATTCAAGTTCATGGTGGTCATCGTCTTCCGATCCCTGGTCGTCTTCTTCTTCCGATCCCTGGTCCTCCTCTGAGTCCTCTTCCCCTGCATGTACTGACCCGTGCAGCGATGGGAATACTTGCACAACCGGGGATCACTGCGTTGGCGACGTGTGCACGGGAACGCCGCTTGATTGCTCTCACCTCAACAGCGCGTGCACGGTGGGCGTATGCGATCAAGCGAGCGGATGCATTGCGCAGCATTTGCCAAACGGCGTTTCTTGTAACGATTTCAACCCCTGTACCTTGGGAGACACGTGCCAGTCGGGGATCTGCGTTCCGGGATCAGAAGTGACATCCTGTGACGATGGTAATGCTTGCACGTCGGATTCGCAGGAGTGCAATCCTGCATTGGGCGGATGCACGCACGTTCCGGTCAGTTGCTGGGACGGCACGTACTGTACTGGTGAATGGTGCGATCAGACTGCCGGTTGCATATATGAGCCCGTGCCTGTTCCCTGCGGGGAATATCCCGATACGTGCACACAGGAATACTGTACAGAGGAGAATACTTGTCCCGATGGTTCCATGCCGTCAGATTGCTGTGTTACTGACAGCGACTGTTCGTATCTCGACGATCCTCCAGATGCGGCGCCGGATAATCAGACGCAGTGCTGGGCGGGGAAGTGTGAGGACAACAAGTGCGTTGCGGATATCGTGAATGTATGCGACGCCGTCGTAACCTACGATAACTGCTGCGAATTGCTCCAGATGCCGCTTCTCTTCCTGGAAGAGCTCGACGGTTCCACGACAGGGCAGCAGAATGGGGGCGAATTCGTCGAAGGCGCGGGCGACACGGGGTATTACCCGAGCGGCAACGGGCACATTCTCCTCTCCACGTATCGCCGCATCAATCCGGAGGCCGGAGCCGTCTGTGTGACAGTACGACCGTTGCATGATCAGTCTTCTGAAGAAACCACGGATCCCGAATTCTTTTTTTCTGAAGAAGGAAACAACGCACATCTGCGTCTGTGGTCACAGCATATCAGTCTGAATAACGACCAACTCATGTACTCCAAACAAGATGGAGTCACGGTATCTGAAATTGGGGATCAATGGCTATACGCTCCGGGTTTTTGGTCCTACGTCGCCATTGCATGGGATGGTGAAGAACAACAGCTCTCGTTGAACAAACACCTCCTTGCCAGGGAAGAGAATCTCTACAGTTTGACGGACGTCGGTCCGGAATTTTCCATTGGCAATCATCCAAATCCTCAGAAACCGACGACATCGACGGAATTCGTGATCGGCGAGGTTGCCATCTGCGGTGAGCCACTGCCCCTTGAAGCGGATCTCTCCGTTGGGATTTTGCCGTGGTTTACCCAGGTGCAACCCGGCGATGTCGCTCAGTACACCGTTTCCGTCAATAACGCCGGACCCGATGCCGCCTCTGCGGTGGTTCTTGTCATTCATGTGGATCCGCTTTCGGGAGGTTGGCAGCCGATTTTCCAATCATCAGCATCCGATATACTATGTACGGTTGTTTCTTCGGGTGATGTCGAATGTTCGCTGGGAACAATGATGCCGAGCGCCACGGAATCCGTGAGCATCACCTATGCGTTGCCGCTTAACGTAGAAGCTCCGCAGGATCTCACGATTGAGGCGTCCGTACACGATGCTGCAGCGACGTTTGATCCTCTCCCCGGTAACAATACTGAGCAATCTACGTTGGCCATCCTCCCCTTGGAGCTTCCTGAGTGCGACGATAGAGTGGATAACGACGGCGACGGGCTTGCGGATTACCCGGACGATCCGGGATGTGCCGACCCCGGTGACGATGATGAATCCGACGGGATGCCTGTCTGCAGTGACAACATGGACAACGACGGTGACAGCAGCATCGATTATGGGGCGGATTCTCAATGTCTCTCTGCCCTCGACGGGTCTGAAGAATGCAAAACGGCCTACCTCACGTGGCAAGAGGCAGGGACTGATGTCCTGCCCTATCCCCTGAGTAACCACGCCGCTCTGGCATACGGTGATGCGCTGTGGCTCATCGGCGGGTTGCAAGGTTCGGGCGATGGCAGTCCGCCAATCGCTTCGCGGAACGTTCTTCGGTCGGTCGACGGAGAACTATGGTCAGAGCTCGTGGAAGTTCTTCCCGCAGGACTCTCTCATTCAGCTGCGGTTGATTTCAACGGAGCCATCATTGTTCTTGGTGGATTGGATGCCCAGGGCGAACCGACGGATGCTGTCCTCGCAGGAGAAGGCACGGCATTTACTCCCATTGCATCGCTCCCTGTTCCCCTCTGGAGCCACACGGCCATGGTGTACCAGGGCGATCTATGGGTCATCGGAGGCCAGACACAGGCCAGTGGGGGGTTCAGCCGCAAGGTCTGGCGCTCTTCCGATGCGTACTCCTGGCAGGAGGTGGATATCGATTCGCTCCCCAAGCCTCTTGCAGGCCACGCATCTGCGGTATTCGACGGACGTCTGTGGGTGCTTGGTGGCCGGGAAACAGATGAAGCAGGGCCGGTGTCTGCGGCTGCATACTGGAGCGATGACGGCATCTTCTGGAGGCAGGCAGGGGGGCTCCTTACAGAGGAACGATCCGGACTTTCTGCGCAGGTGTTCCAAAACCGGCTCTGGGCGATTGGCGGAACATCCACCGATGCCGCATGTGAAATGACTCACGATGGTTCTGTCTGGTATGCGCATGACCCAAGAGAGCTCCTCCCGCACACTAATACCACCAACCACGCTTCGGTTGTCTACCAAAATCAGGTATGGCTCGTAGGAGGAGAAGATCCCACCGGCGTACCCACACGCAAAGTTTTTCTGGCGTCACTCACCGACGAATGCCTACCGGAGTGTGGGGATAGCGTGCGTGAAGACCCCGAGGAGTGCGATGACAGTAATGCGGTATCCGGCGACGGATGCTCAGATCTCTGTGTCGTTGAACAGGGTTGGGAATGCCCGGACACCGGTGGCTGCACCGAAATCTGCAACGATGGCCTCATCGTGGGCAACGAAGCGTGCGATGATGCAAGTGGCGAACCTCAGCAGGGGTGTGTGGAGGGATACTATTGTTTGGAATGTTCGTGTAACAGTTTGCCTTCCTGCGATGCGGGTTGCGTGCAACTGACGGAGGAGGAATGCGTGTCGCAACATCCCGATTGGGCATGGGATTATCCGGTTGAGGTGGCGCAGCGAGCCTCACTCTTCGGGCGCATGCTCCGCTTCTTTGCGAGTGTGCTTTCCTTCGACCAGTGGCTTGCAGGCGATGCGTTGGTCTCCCAAGCAACGGTCGGTTGCTGTTGCCCACCTCTGCAATTACCCAACACCATGCAGCTCCACTACCGCTGGCGCGATGACACGACGGTGCTCAATACCGATGGAGGGTGGATGGCTCTGGAGGATGTTGTCCTCACCGATGCTCATCAAGGAACGACATACCGGTTGCGCATTGAGGCGGCAAATGCATCGGAAAATGCGGAGATGGATGGGAGGCAATACCAGGTGCAGTTCGCGCCGCGCGTCACCACGTGCTCAGTTGTTTCCAACTGGATTCCTGTTCCTGCCGATGGGCCGGATGAGGCGCTCCAGATGGCTTTTTCGAATCAGGTAACGGATGGACAGATTCTTCTGCCGGGGTTGCTCGCTGATAGCGAGGGATACTTCTTCGTAGGGGGAAGAGGAGTCACGGCTACTTCCAATGCAACCACGCTCGTTGGGCCGCTCGATGCGGGCACATATACCGAGCTGGAGTACGCCATCAACATAACGGAGCATGCGGCTCCGGGAACCGCCTATTGCCTGCGCCTCTACGATGTTCGAGCAGATGTGCCTCTGGATGCATATGCCCTGTATCCGAAGATGACGATTGCGAGCCAATCTTCGTCCAGCTCCTCAAGCACCTCTTCCACTTCCAGCACGTCTTCTGCAACCTCCAGCACTTCCACCACCTCCTCCACCTCCTCCAGTACTTCCTCAACCTCTTCCTCTTCCAGCATGTCTTCTGCAACCTCCAGCACTTCCACCACCTCCTCCACCACCTCCAGTACTTCCTTAACCTCTTCCACTTCCAGCACGTCTTCTGCAAC
>PFDV01000012.1:7610-29190 GCA_002772745.1 Candidatus Peregrinibacteria bacterium CG10_big_fil_rev_8_21_14_0_10_55_24
TCCACCACCTCCTCTACTTCGAAGTCGAGCACCTCTTCCTCCAAATCCAGCACATCAAAGAGCTCTACGACGAGTGCACGTTCTTCCACGACAACATCACGGTCGAGCTACTACTCCAGCAGGAGTTCTTCGCAACCAACGCTGCCGCGACCGCCCCAACCCCCGCTTCCTCCTCCCGTACGCAGCACATCCTCCGTTGTGCCGGGGCCTGTTCACCTGCCTCTGCCGCCCTCACCACCCGCATCGTCGAGTTCCTCTTCTTCCACCCGGGTATTGCCTACACAGCCAACTTCCGCGGTGAGTACAAGTTCCTCCGTGGGATCTTCCGTTTCGGCATCCTCCACCACATCTTCTCAGCAGCGCTGCGGCAACGATGTGCTGGAAGCAGGGGAGCAGTGCGATGACGGAAATACTCTCTACGGTGACGGTTGCACGCCCTCCTGCCTGTATGAAGCGGTTGGAGCAACCGCCCTCCTGCCCACTGCGTACTGTGGGAACGGTATCACGGAACCTGGTGAAGCATGCGACGACGGCAACGCCATTTCCAATGATGGCTGTGATCAATTCTGCCGGATGCAAGAACGCCAAGCAGCTCCCATATCTTCCTCCGCCGCCTCCTCGACGGCAGCGGCAAAACCCGCGACTGCGGGGGCAGGTGGTGAAGCGGCTCCTCAAGATCCCGGTCGCGTCTTTGCGACACTGCAGGCGTTGCGCTCAAGCGGGGGGACGGTTCCTGCAACCGGTCCCGCGGTCATCGCTGTCATGGCGGCCGGTGCGGCGGCCGGCATAGGGTGGATGCGCCGAAAGAGACGAAAAGCATGAATACAGTGATTCTATTATTCATCATTCGCACTTCACCATTCATGTGCGGAGCGCTATCCTCTACCCATGTCCACCTCGCGCCGCCCACCGCGCAGTCGCCAGCAATGGCTGGTGTCCCTGCTCATCTTCAGTGCGCTCATCTTCCTTTCGCTCTATTCCGTTTCCAACCCTCTGCGGGAAAAGGAACGGCAATTTACTGATGCTCAGGAGGTGCCCCTAAGCCGTATCACGCAGGGGTATGCCGATGGGGAATTTCAGAGCATTCTCCTGCGGGATAACAAGGTCTACGCAACCACAGAGAGCGGCACGGTGCTCCAGTCATACAAGGATTCGCGTGACGGCGTGAGCGCTCTGGGCTGGAACGATCCTACGAATCCGACGATCGTGGAGATCGAGAATCGCGAGGCGACGAATATGTTCTTTGCCGTCCTGCCCGATCTCCTGTTCTTCCTCCTCATTATTTCGGGAGTGATATGGCTCTTTCGGGGCATTGCACGCAGCCAGAGCACGGCGCTCTCCTTCGGCAAGTCGCGGGCACGCGTCGCCGATGCCAAGCAGGTGCGTACGCGCTTCAAGGACGTCGCCGGGTGTGAGGAATCCAAGGAAGACCTCTTAGAGGTCGTCGACTTTCTCAAGAACCCCAAGAAGTACATCAACCTTGGCGCCAAAATTCCCAAGGGGGTACTCCTGGTAGGGGCCCCCGGTACGGGCAAAACGCTCCTTGCCCGTGCGGTTGCCGGAGAGGCGGGTGTGCCGTTCTTCTCCATCGCCGGCTCCGAGTTTGTGGAGATGTTCGTGGGGGTGGGCGCCAGCCGCGTACGCGATCTCTTTCTCAAGGCCAAGAGAAACGCACCCTGCATCATCTTCATCGATGAAATCGACGCCGTGGGGCGCCAGCGCGGAGGAGCGGGGTTCGGCGGAGGGCACGATGAGCGCGAGCAGACGCTCAACCAGATTCTCACGGAGATGGACGGGTTTGAGCAGGGGACCAATGTCATCGTCATCGCGGCGACCAACAGGCCGGACGTGCTCGATGTGGCGCTCCTGCGTCCCGGGCGCTTTGACCGGCGCATTTTTATCGACAAGCCCGACCTGGATGCCCGTGAACAGATCCTCAAAGTCCACGTGGAAAAGAAGAAGCTGGCGAAGAACATTGATCTGCGCTCCATTGCCAAGCAGACCGTGGGCTTGACCGGGGCGGATCTGGAGAACATCTGCAACGAGGCGGCGATCTTCGCGGCCAAGCGCAAGCAGAAAACAGCGACACAGCGCGAGTTTGTCGATGCCGTGGAAAAGGTCACCATCGGTTCCGAAAAGCGCTCCCGCAAGCTCACAGAGAAGGAGAAGAAGATCACGGCCTACCACGAGTTGGGGCACGCGATCGTGGGGCACCTGTGCCCTGAGAGCGACCCGCTCCACAAGATTTCCATCGTCTCGCGCGGCGCTGCGCTGGGGATCACCTGGTTCCTGCCGCAGGAAGATCAGTACACCACCAGCCGTTCCAAGTTCCTCGACGAAATCTGCGGCTTGCTGGGGGGACGTGCGGCGGAAGAACTGATCTTCAATGAGCTCACTACCGGTGCATCCAGTGACATCGAGAAAGCGTCGCACATCGCGCGCAGCATGGCCATGCGCTACGGCATGGGCGATAAGGATCTGGGCCCCGTGGCTTACGGTGAACGCGAAGGCACGATGTTCCTGGGGGTCGATCCCAACTACACGCGCAACTTCTCCGAGGAAAAGGCCAAGAAGATTGACGACTTCGTCCAGCGCACGCTGGAAGAGCAGTACACGCGCGCGAAGGGGATGCTCAAGGAGCACCGCACCAAACTCGATGAGCTTTCAGAAATTCTCCTGAAAAAGGAGACGATGACCGTCGAGGAATTCTTGGAGGTGTTCACGGGGAAGGCGGCGGGGAAGAAGTAATGACGAAAGTATTGAGTATTGAGTATCGAGTATGGAGTATTGAGGGGGGAATCAGCCTCCCCTTATACGTGATACTCCATACCTGATACGCGGCATCGTGCTATGATGCCGCCATGCTCAGAGCACTCTCTCCCCTCGACGGCCGCTACGCGGCGCACACGGAGCCGCTGCAGCGCTTCTTTAGCGAGGAGGCGCTCATCCGCGCTCGTCTCACGGTGGAAGTGGCGTGGTTCCTGGCACTGGCGCAAAACCCCGACATTCGCGAGCTTCCGCGCATCAAGCGCAAGGATTTAGCCCAGCTCATGAAGATCATTGCGCGGTTCTCCGCCGCGGATGCAGAGGAGATCAAACGCCTGGAGAAGCGCACGAACCACGATGTCAAAGCGGTGGAGTACTTTCTGCGGCAGAAACTGGAGAAGATTCCGGCCCTCAAGAAGCACGCGGCATTCCTGCACTTTGCGCTCACGAGCGAAGATGTGAATAACCTCGCCTACGGCATGCTCATCATGGGAGCGCTCAAAGAGGTGGCCCGTCCACAGCTCTCCCAAGTCCTTACGGAGCTCAAATCCTGCGCGCGCCGCTGGGGGCGCGTTGATATGCTCGCCCTCACCCACGGGCAACCGGCGACCCCCACGACCGTCGGCAGGGAATTCCAGGTCTTTGCAGAACGTTTGGAACGTCAGATGCTTGCGCTCAAGTCGCTACGCATGCAGGGCAAATTCGGCGGGGCCGTGGGCACCTACAGTGCCCATCGCGCCGCCTACCCCAAGGTGCAGTGGGAGGTCTTCGGTCGCAAGTTCGTGCGGTCGCTGGGGCTTACTCCTCTCACGACGGCGACGCAGATCAACCCGCACGATGACCTGGCAGAACTCAGCCACGTGATGGAGCGCATCGACACCATCCTCCTGGATCTTGCGCGCGATCTGTGGCTCTACATCTCGCGCGGGGTCTTCTCTCAGAAAGTGAAGGCCAACGAAGTGGGCTCCTCCACCATGCCGCACAAGGTCAATCCCATCGATTTCGAGAACGCGGAGGGCAACCTCGGTCTTGCCAATGCGCTCTTCGTGCACTTTGCGGCGAAGCTCCCCATCAGCCGCCTGCAGCGCGATCTCTCCGATTCCACGGTGCAACGTAGCATCGGCTCCGCCTTTGGTTACCAGCGCATCGCGCTTACCTCACTCCTCAAGGGCCTCTCCAAACTCACGCTCAACAAGTCGCTCCTCGCGCGCGAGCTTGATGCCCACCCCGAGGTCCGCGCAGAGGCGATCCAGACGCTCCTAAGGAAGCACGGTATCGGCGATGCGTACGAGCGACTCAAAAAGCTCACGCGCGGACGGCAGGTCACGCACGAATCCATCGACGCATTCATCGATACGCTCCCGCTTCCATCCAAGGAGAAGCAGAGGCTCAAGGGACGAATATTCTGACTTCACGGTGACTGTTTTTTGGCCTAGGAGAAGGGAAATATCAGCATTTGACCTACTTCAGAAGTATTATGCCATTGACTTACAGGGGGAGGTCTATAGAGTGGGGCAAATTTCCCAATTCTTCCTATGGAAACACCTGACGTCTGGGGTAATGGAGATCACTGCGGCGGCTCCATTGATACGCCCAGGAAAGGCGTACGCATATACGGGCCGGCTGCAGAAGCACTCATTGCTCTCGATAGAGAGCATGAAGAAGAATTTGGGAATGTAGAATTCATTGATGGGGAGGATGGAACGCTCGGGGACGAGGATGAAGTACTCGCCGAGCTTGGCTTGGATGACAATGGTTCGAAAGTCCGCCATGCACTAGAAGAACTGGGATTCGTGGCGGCTGCGCAGGAGGAGTAAATTCGCGCAGGATCGGTATTGTGCTTACAGGAGTCCTTGATACACTTCCTTGGCCTGCGTATGCAGGTTCCGTTCTTTCGTTTCCTATGCCCAGGTGGCGAAATTGGTAGACGCGCTAGCTTGAGGGGCTAGTGGGAGCTTAATCCCGTGGAAGTTCGAGTCTTCTCCTGGGCACCACATGTAAGTTTCTTATTTGTATGACTTACGCATTAGGGTGGAAAACTGAGAACGAAGTTTATTTGGCTGCTGATTCAGCTATAACTTTGAAGAATTCGCAAGAAACACCTGGAAGAGCAAAGTCGAGTTTTGGAGAAGGTCACTTAAGGGGCTCTGAAAAATTTGTTGAAGAGAGGATGCAAAAATTATTGTTGAGAAATGGAATTGGAGTAGCGTTCGCTGGTAATGTTCAGTTAGCCATAACTACCATTAGCACGTTTTTTGAAGAGATCGAAAAGTCGGTTTCTCCAATAGAGGCACTTAAATGGGCGATTGGAATGCACAATCCAGAATCAACAGATAAAAAAATTACTATTCTCATTGGTTATCACGATGGCAATCACCCGCACCTACTAACCTTTAATTCTCAAGACGATCGTCAATTCCGTACGGATGAAATTTTAGTACAAGCTGGAAGTATGCCAGAACCCTACAAAAAATTTACCGGATCTTCACTGAGCAAGATTTTGCCTGAGACGATTTATGATCCAAGGCGCCATATTGCTTCAATGCTCGGCATATTTCAAACATACGGTATTGTTGATGATTTAATTACACATGGTGTTGGTGGAGCTTTTTCAGGGCTGTGGATTGGAAAATCGGGCGGCAATTGGCAACCAGATATTATGTTTGTGCTGGATGACAAAATGGTTAGTACATGCATTAGAGAGAATTGTTTATTAGTGAATTCACCAACGATTGGAGAAAGTAGGTGTCTAATCACAAACATTCCACCAAGAGCCCACCAAGAAGTAGTAGCCAAAGCATTGCAAGTGGCCAAAGATGCTAAGCTTCTTCATAGAGAAGCTAAATTTGATTTTGTGGTAATAATTAATAAGCAAAATATGACAGTAACACTACTGGAAATGAGAAAAAATAATAAGCACGGCTTACTTCTGTTGGAACCTTTTACTGCGGCAAGTGGAAGGACAGGAATTGCTTATGCAGTAACTCCCAAGTTATTTGAAATCATTAATCTTGATGTGTTCTTTAAAAATATTCCATATATGGAACCTACTATCGATAACATACAAGACATCCCAGCGGATCGTATTTTGAAGTCTGTTATTGATCATGAATCACGAGGTGTAACTTGAAACTCCCTACAGAGCCGAATTTTACATTTGCATTACGCAGACATGTACGCTAACATGTACATGTATGAAAAGTATTTCCGCAACCAATGCACGGAGCCAGTTGTTTGATCTCATTGAGCAGGCCGGAAAACCCGGATCTTTCATTTCTATCACGCATAGAGATCTGCCCGACGTTATTCTTATGTCCTATGAAGAATTTGAGGGTTGGGAAGAAACCATGGAAATTCTGGCCGATCCTTCCTTAGTTGCGCAGATTCAAAATGGTCTGAATCAACTGAGCTCAGGGAAAAAGACGAGTCTGGCTTCCGTTAAAAAGAAGCTCAAAATGTAAGTATGTATTCGATCGAACTATCTAGAGGCGCTGAAAAATCACTGATGAGTCTGAACAAGAAAAATCAACAGAGAATAATCCTGGCACTAGAAGGACTGGAAAAAGATCCGTTTGTCGGCAAGAAACTGCAAGGGCCACTCAAGGGACTGTGGTCCATTCGAGTTGTGCCATTCAGAGTTGTGTACTCAATTCATAGGAAGATCGTAACTGTCTCGGTTGTTGCGATAGGAGATAGGAAAGATGTGTACAAGAAGTTAACGTAATGACCCGACACATCCAACACTGTCGTCCGACTCGGCGTTTTCTGCGCTCAGAAGCGTGACGGCGAAGTTTTGCGAACTCGTGGCGCCCTACATCCCCAGCGCCAGCATGATGTCGCGCTCGTGCTCCTCTTCATCGGCGAGGATGCCCTTGAGCGCCTGTTCGAGCCCGTAGAGCTTAAGCTCCTGCGCTTGCTCAATGCGCTCGCGGTAGCGGCGGATGGCCAGACGCTCGCCCTCCAGATCCTGCTCGAGCATTTTCTTGGAACTCTTGTCCGTGTAGCGCTCCTCCACTTCCATGGTGGGATCCCCGCCCAGGTAGGCGATCTGCTCGGCCAGGATATTGGCGTGGCCGATCTCCTCTGTAACGTGGACGAGGAGCTCGCCGGTGATCGTCTGGTACTCGGGACCCGTCACGGTCGCCGCATGCTGGATGTACTGGATGGCCGCCGCGTACTCGTAAGCAAGATCGCGGTTGAGTTCGGTGAGGAGCTGATCCTTGGTAACCATAAGAAGGAAGGGAGAAGAGGTGGATGCAGTATAGGGGAACAGAGAGGGTACATGGTAGTGTTTAGCGTCTGAATATGAATTATGAAGCATGAAGCATGAATGGTGAAGAATGGGGTTCACTATGCACCGTTCACTATTCATTATTCACCATTCATACCGTCAACGTCCCAGGAGTCTGAGGAATCCTTCTTCCTCAATCACAGGAACACCAAGCTCCTCCGCCTTCTGCGCCTTGCTCCCAGGGTCCGTTCCACAGAGCACGTAGTCGGTCTGCTTGCTCACCGAGGAGCTCACGCGGCCGCCGTGGTCCTTGATGAGCGCTTTGGCTTCCTCGCGGCTCAGTGTCGGCAGGGTTCCCGTGAGGACGAAGGTTTTCCCCGTGAGCGTCTGCGGCGCATGACTCCCCTCGGGGAGGGTGGCCAGCACTCCGGCATCCTCCATTTTCTGGAGGAGTGCGTGGTGGCTCTTTTCCTCCATCCACGTCATCAATGACTCGGCCACCACCGGTCCGATGCCGTCGATGGCGGAGAGTTCCTCTTGGGAGAGCTTCACGAGGGTTTCTGCAATGGCGCTGGGGGCAATGGCGTGGAGGGTGAGTGAACGCTCCTCCTCTCCGAAGAGTGAGGACTGTGGCCCGTGAGATATGGCGCGCTTCACCATGCGTTTGGCGCTGGGCCAGGCGATGCGCCTTGCGAGGATCTCCGCCGTTTCGCGCCCCACGTGGCGGATCCCCAACGCGAAGAGGAACCGCTCCAATGGCACGTGCTTGGCGTTCTCAATCGCCTCGGTCACGTTCTCGATCTTCTTCTCTTTAAAGAGCGGCAGCGTCGCAAAGTCTTCCGGGCTCAGCGCGAAGATATCGGCGGCATCCACGATGAGCCCCTGGGCGATGAGTTCCTCGATGGTCTCCTTGCCCAATCCCTCAATGTTGAATGCGTAGCGCGACACCAGGTGCTCAATGCGTTCCTGGCGCGCGCCGGCACAGGAACGGTTGGGGCAGCGGTGCACCGCTTCGCCCTCGGGGCGTACGAGTTCCGTGGAACACGCGGGACATCGGGCGGGGAAGCGGAAGGGTTTGGCGCTCTTGGGGCGCAGATTCTCCATGACCTCCACGACTTCGGGGATGATGTCTCCGGCCTTCTGCAGAATCACCGTGTCGCCGATGCGCACATCCAGTCGCTCAATCTCATCCGCATTGTGGAGCGTCGCGCGCGTCACCGTGGTGCCGGCAAGCTGCGTGGGGGAAAGGATCGCCACGGGCGTGATGGCGCCCGTACGACCCACCTGCAGGCGGATATCGAGCACCTGCGCCGTCTTCTGCTCTGCAGGGAACTTGTACGCGCGCGCCCAGCGCGGGGCCTTGGCAGTGGACCCTAAGTCGCGCTGCGTCTTGCGGTCATTCACCTTGAGCACCAGACCGTCGATGTCGTAAGGCAGTGCATCACGCTTTTTGCGGAAGGATTCCAGGCGCACCTGTGCTTCCTTCACGTCCTTGATCAGTCGCATCTCGCGGTTGACCGGCACGCCGGCCGTATCGCGCAAAAACAACATCAACTCTTCCTGCGTTGCAATCTCCAGCGCATCGGCCGCTTCCCGGTTGAGTCCGTAGCAGAACATCTGTAGCTCGCGGCTCGCCGCGATCTTAGGATCCAGTTGCCGCACCGATCCGGCCGCCGCGTTGCGGGGGTTGGCGAACTGCTCCTCTTTAGATAACTTCGCGTTGAGCTTGTTGAGCGCGGCCTTGGGCAGGTACACCTCGCCGGAAATCTCCAGGAACTCCGGAGCGTGCTTTCTCTTCGTGAGGACGAAGGAGAGCGGAACGGATTCGATGGTGCGCACAGTGTGCGTCACGTCCTCGCCCTCGATGCCGTTGCCGCGCGTGAGCGCGCGCATGAAGCGATACGTATCCTCCTTCTGCTTGCGATACAGGAGCGAGATATTCAGCCCGTCAATTTTGAGCTCGCAGAGGTACTCCATCGCCTTTTTCTCCCCCAGCGCGCGTTCCATCTGCTCCACCCAGTCCTCAAGCTCCGAGAGCAAAAAGCAGTCCTGCAGCGATTCTTTGGGTGTCAGGTGACGGACTTTGGGTAAGCGCCCGTCGAGCGGGGCACCCACGCGCTGCGTGGGCGAATCGGGCGTCGTGAGATCCGGATGCTCCTTTTCCAGCGCAATGAGCTCTTGTTTTAGAGCATCGCGCACATCCTCCGAAACGGGGCTCTTGTCCTCAATGAAGTACGCGCGATTGAGTCGCCAAATCTCCTGCTTGAGCTTTGCGATGCGCTCTTGAGCCTGTTTCTTCTGCATGGGAACAGGATACCAGAGGAAGAGGAGTCCGTGGTCAGGAATCAGGAGTCAGGAGGCAGTGGCAGTCCTTCGGCAGGCTGAGGATGGAGTCGTGAAGCAGAAACACATGAGCACAGAAATTTTCCCTATTGCAACTACTTTGTATTGCGCTCCCCTGCGTGTTGCGAGACATTCCGCGCTGTCCATGCTTCTCTCCCCCACGATGACTGATACCCATTCCCTCCTTGAGCATATTGACGGCAAGATTTTGGAGCTCCTCGAAGAACGCGTCCAACTGGTATCCGATGCACGCGACCGCGGGGAAATCGACGCCGATATCGAAGCCGAGGTCCTTTCCTTCTGGCTGGAGGAAGCGGCAGAGCGTGGTTTGAATGAGCAGGGGATCGATAAAATCGCCAAGCTCGTGATGCGTCTGGGGCCGGAGGAGGAGTGAAAGGGAGGTTTGGAAGGTCAGGGAAGTTTGGCAGATTTCGTGAGGTTATGGAGGTTTGGCAACCTTCCAAACCTTCTTGACGTGCCTGACCTTCCAAACCTCCCCAACTGCATTCTCTTGAGAAAAAAGCCAAAAACTGCTATCATATCCCGATGGTTTTGAATCCGGATTCCCTCTTCGCCAAGGCGGTCTCTGCGGGCGCATCGGATGTCCATGTGGTCGTGGGGCAACCGCCACTCCTGCGTATTGATGGCGAACTTGCGCCCCAGGGAACCCAAACGGTCACCAAGAGCGCTGCGGAGAGTTTTGTAAAATCGGTGCTGGGAGCGACGGGATTTGCCAAACTCAAGGAGCTGCGCGAACTCGATACGGCCTTTACGCTCAAGAGCGGTGCGCGTCTGCGTGTGAACTGCCACTACGAGCGCGGCAACGTGGGGCTCGCCGCACGCGTCATTCCGCGGGAAATCCCCTCGCTCGAGGATGTGGGATTTACCGAACTCCTCATGGAACTCTGTGCGCTCGACGAGGGGCTCGTGCTCTTTACGGGACCCACGGGCGCGGGGAAATCCACCTCGCTTGCGGCCATGATCCAGCACGTCAACGCAACGCGCGCCACCAATATCGTGACGCTGGAAGATCCCATTGAATTCCTCTTCCCCTCTGGTAAGAGCATCATTCGCCAGCGCGAGTATGGGGCGGATTTCCTCTCGTTCCCCGAGGCGCTCAAGCACGTGCTGCGGCAGGACCCCAACATCGTGATGGTGGGGGAGATGCGCGACCATGAAACAATCGCTGCAGCCCTGACGCTGGCCGAAACCGGGCACGTGATCCTGGCCACGCTCCACACGCCCAACGCCGTGCAGGCCGTAGACCGCATCATCGACGTTTTCCCGCCGCACCAGCAAGCGCAGGTGCGTACGCAGCTCTCCCTCTCATTGCGCGCCGTGGTCGCGCAGCGCTTGGTCCCCGGGGCGAAGAGCGGCCGTATCGCCGTGCGCGAGTGTCTGGTCGCCACGCCTGCCGTGGCCAACATCATCCGCGAGAACCGCGCCCAGGAGCTCACCTCCGTGCTCCAGTCTGGACGTGCGCAGGGTATGTGCACCTTTGCACAGGATGCCCGGCGTCTGCTCAAAGAGGGCTCCATCGACAAAGAGACCTACGAGTGGGTCGAAGCCATTGCATAAACCCATGCTCTCCCTCACTTTCGCGCGCCGGCCTCTCTATCGCCTGACCTTCGTCGCTGGTGTTGTCACCACATGTATCGTACTCATCAGCTGCGTGCTGTGGTACCAGAGCCGGCAATTCGTGGAATGGCAGATCAAAGAGCACCTGCGCGGGTTGGTGCGTATCTCTGCGGAGCTCTTTACAGGAGAGGAACTGGACCAGGTGCGCGATGAGAGCGACACCCCCAAGGCCGTGTACCGCGATCTGGTGGAGCGTCTGTACGGCATCATGCTTGCCGACAATCGCATCGATTCGGCATACCTGATGCGTCGTACGGATGACCCTTCTGCCCTCGTCTTTATCGCCGATGCCGAAGCGCTCCTCACCTTTGAGGAGCAGGATAAGAGCGGCGACGGTACGCTCGATGAGACCGAGCGCATACCGCTCCCCGGTGAATTCTACGATGCGACGGATGTTCCCATGATGCAGGGGCCGGCATTTGAAGGCACTGTCACCGATGAGGATTTTGTCATAGACCAATGGGGACGCACGATCTCGGGATATGCGCCGATCTTCCGTAGCGACGGCTCGGTTGCCGGCATTCTGGGCATTGACGTGCAGGATCGAGATTACCGTGAGCTCACCGAGCGGCTCTTCCCCTCGGCGCTCCTGCTCTTACTCCTCCTCCTGGGACTTATCGGAGGGTTCTACGTCGCGTTCATCTTCATGGAGCGGCGCCGCAAACTTTTGGAACAACTGGAAAACGAGCGCGCGGGCATGCTGCAGCTGGTTATGCACGAAGTGGGGGAGCCCGTGACCATGCTCAACTGGATGCTAGAGTCTTTGGAGAGCAAACCCACGGAAGCGGAACTCCGGGAACAGCTCCCGCACATGAAGACGGCCACTGCCTGGCTTCAGCGCATCTACAATGCGCTGCTGCGGGCCGACCGCGCGGGGAAGACCGCAGCCCGCGATGGACACCCTTCCAAGCCCACGCCACTGCGCACCGTGCTTAAGGAACTCCATGCGCAGGTCGCTCCCGAGCTCGCAGAGCGTTCGCAGGAGCTCCAGATGCGCATAGAGGACGATCCCAGCGTTGCGGTGGATCGTGAACTCATTATGGGCGTTCTGCGCGAGCTCATTGCCAATGCCAGCGCATTTTCGCCACAGGGTGCATCCATCCGTCTCCAGGTGGAGCTGCGCGGCAGGCATTGGGTACAGATCGAAGTTTCCGACAAGGGCTGCGGTATTCCCAGGAAGGATCTCCAGCGCATCTTCCAGCGCTTTACGCGCGGTTCCAACGCGGCGCGCATGAAGCCCGTGGGCACGGGCCTGGGGCTCTTTGTGGTCCACGAGGTCGTCACCCGCGCAAGAGGCCGCATTAGCGTAAGCAGCCGCGAAGGCAAGGGCACCACCGTGACGGTGGTACTGCCGAGGGGGTGAGGGGGGAAATGAACTGAACGGCTCATTGCATGGGAACCTTCCTAATTCCCACGATACTTCACCGAGAGGGAGACGTACGTGGTGCAGAAGCTCCTGCGTTCTTCATCCTTCACTGCGGCACAGAGGGAAGGGTCCCGCATTTTTATTGCGTAGTTGTACTCGCAATAATCAAGAACCATAGGATGGTTGATGGCGTTGCATTCGTGAACTCCTTCGCGACGTTTTGTACGTTCAAAGTGACACCATTCACGTAAATCTGTTCGCGAGTAGAGATTACAATCTTCGATTTGAGGTTGCTCAATGGTAAGTTCTCCCTCGCTGAAGTTCCTATTGCAATATACCTCGTCTCGCACGGACGAGTAATTACAGGGTTTGCCTTCGAAAACAGTACCAGAGAGTTCCCCCAAGCAACTCCACCCGTACGCACTGGGCATCAGAAGCTCGCAGGCAGAGGGATCGGAGGTGAGCTTGGCGTAGGTGTAGATGCAGAGGGCACGTTGTTCTCCGGCTTGTGGTCCTATGACAAACCACGTCTGTCGCATCTTGCGACAGATGGAGACGTCATGCTTCTCTGCTGCGATCCTCGCTACCTCCTCCCCTGTATCATTGACGTAGTAGCCGAGTGCACTCAGTCCCACTCCGTAAGCCTCTGAACAGATGAACAACACGATGAGCAGAACAATGGGTGAAACCAAGATGCCAATGGTGATGAGGAATTTCTTCAGCATGTGTTCTCAAGAATATTACGGGTTCTGGAGGGTGCTGTCAGGCAGCAAATCAAGCAACTGCGTTCGCGTCTGGCCTGCACTGTCATGGAATTCCACCGCTTGTGGCAAGGCTTTCCACCAGTCTGCTCCGGTAGAGTCTGTGGTCTTATACGTATCGACTTTAATAACACCTTCCCAGCCGGATCCCCAGTATTCACTCTCAAGCGTGAGCAGTGAGTATGCATCTTGAGCGGGCGTCAAACTCTCTCCTGTGGCAGTGGTCATCGAAGGAGCATTGCCTGCAACCAACGATCTGGGGTCAAAGAGAGACTGACCGGGGACACTTCGCACAATTGCATCCTCTACCAGGGCAGAGAATGTTGTAGCGGCGAAGTTATGTGCTCTTAGATCCAGGCTTGCGCGCTCAAGGAAACTACTATCAATAGTGAATGCATAATCTGCTGATGCAGCTCTCGCATTCGAGCCAATGGGGCTGCTCTCGATGGCAATGGACATCTTCGAAACACTCCTGAAGTCGATGCCGCTGCTCCTGACACCGTTCATGACGAGGTCGTTTGCAGCGGAATCGAGGGCGACAATCGAATTAACTTGGCCCATCTCGCTTGCAGCGAAGTAGGCGACATAGGACCCCCAGCTCGGCCCGACGATATTAACGTTGTCTCCAGAGAAACCTGCAGCCTGCAACTGATGAGCAAGCCACTTCCCGACTGCCGGCGTCCAGTTAGCCCCCTGGAGGCCAACGGATTCGGGAATATTATCCCTTGCCTCTTCACTCCAATCGACAGTTACAATCTGCGTTCCAGAAAGGGAAAGGCTTCTCGCCAACTCAACGATTGCATCACTGTTCTCACTGTTAATCCTTCCATGCACCACCACCCAGACGGGTTTGGTGGGGTCGAGCTTATTGACGCCGCCCTCATCAGGAGAGGAATGGTAATTCTCATTTCTTACGAGATTCCCCTGCGAATCCTTTATGAACTCCGCCACACTCATACTCACCGGCATTGTCTCTCTACTCTCCCCGATGGAGATCTGCCCCTCGATCTTCTGCGTGGTGTAGCGCTGGATATTGAGGTGCACCGGAATGGGGGAGGGAAAAGTCTCTACCGTGAGCCCGCTCTCGTACGCACTGTGGTCGCGCACCGTGAGGACGTAGGTGCCCGCAGGGAGCACTGTGCTCACGGATTCCCCGGCGAAGGGGATGCTCCTCTCTCGATGGAATCTACGATGGAGAGATGATCGCTCCAACATTTCGGGCAGATGTTACGATAAGGCGGATTCTGGAAAGATGTTATCGACGACGGAGCTGGGGATATTTCCGGAGAGCAGTGGAACGCACAATGCAAGCTGCCTTCAATACTTCGCTGGTAATTGCTTGGCAAATCTCCGGATCTGCGAGTTTATTGGCAAGGGTCAACGTACATTCATCAAAGAGCTCGGCATTTTCAATCGAGGTGCAATCATTCACGTTCTCGAGAAAATACACTGAGGCGATATGACAGCAGATGTTTCCAATGTCGGGACGGGTAAGATTTTCCTTCTGGCATTCTTCGATGGTCGCTTCTCCTCCGTGGTTATTCCAACGAACGCTTCGATCGAACTCCATCGAACATCGAGGAGAGGGTGATGCCGCTCCAATACAGCTCAACCCATACGCACTGGGCATCAGAAGCTCGCAGGCAGAGGGATCGGAGGTGAGCTTGGCATATTCATACACACACGTTCTGCGCACAGAGTCCACCGTGGGACCGAATACATTGGTAAAGAAACGAATGTCGTAACATTCTTCTGGTTCTTTCTGTTCCTCTACAATCTGTTCCGCAGCTCCTTTAGCATCATTCGTTATGTTGTAACCGATTACCCACAGAGCGCCGTTCCCCAAGAGCACGAGTGGTGTTGTCAGAATGATGTAGATGGTGAAGATGAAGCTTTCCATTACGAGATAGTGTGATTACCAATAATGTGACCGACGACATGTTCACCAGTATTGGCGTCAGTGTACTCCAATAGCTGTGGCAGTGCTTTCCGCCATGTCGTTCCATCCTCCCTCTGCGATTCCCATGTAGCGATGCGAAGCAAACCGTCCCATCCTTCATGGGATTGTATAGCTCCTCCTGCATGCATAAGTTGTTGCGGAGTAAACCATGATGCCACGGGATCGTAGGGGTTCTGTGCAGACTGTAGAAGGGACGAGAACGCCGTAACGGCATACCCGTGCTCAACACTTGGCCTACTGATGTTGTCATCGACGACCTGAATGGCATAGTCGGCAGTAAGTGCGCGTGCCTCATCACCGTAAAAGCTGCTGTGGAGTGCGAAGGACTTTGTCGAGTACCGCGAGAAATCCACCTGCGATTCATTGTATCCACTGAAGATCGTATCTTTGGCTGGATCAAGGGCAACGACCGTATTCACTCCGTCTCCTCCTACGTGCTCCGCTATTTCATAGCCGACGTAACTGCCCCAACTATGGCCAACGATGTTGATTTGTTCCCCGGGAAATCCTGCCGCCCGCAGTTGGTTTGCAGTCCATTTCCCTACAGCTTCGATCCAGTTTGATCCTTGTAATCCGATCTGTCCGGGGAAATTATCCTTTGCAGCATCACTCCAATCTATTGTCACGACTTGTACGTTATGCAGAGAAATACTCTGAGCAAGCTCCTTCATGGGATCACTCATTTCGTTATCCCCTCTCCCAGGCACCACCACCCAGACGGGTTTGGAGGGATCGAGAGCTTTCGGCCCGTTCTCTTCTCCGTAATTCAATTTCCGGTCCCCATTCTCGTAAAACTCCGCCACGCTCATACTCACCGGCATTGTCTCCCTACTCTCCCCGATGGAGATCTGCCCCTCGATCTTCTGTGTGGTGTAGCGCTGGATATTGAGGTGCACCGGAATGGGGGCGGGAAAAGTCTCTACCGTGAGCCCGCTTTCGTACGCACTGTGGTCGCGCACCGTGAGGACGTAGGTGCCCGCGGGGAGCACTGTGCTCACGGATTCCCCGGCGAAGGGGATGCTCCTCTCCTGCGCATCCGTCTTCTGCGACGTGTACGCGGAAGGCAGGTTCGCTCCTCTCAGCTCCAGGGAGAGGTCGTACAGAGAGGGCATGGCAAGCCCATAGGCTCTGTTGATCGTCTGCACGGTCGCTATGTCCATATCCACCCACAGATTCACCATCATGGGTTCTGTGATGGTGAAGGTGATGGCGCCGGCGCTGCCGGGATTGAGATCGAGCGTTTGCACCCCCTGTTTCCCTTCTGCGGAGATCTCTCCCAGGTCCACGAGGTTGTGCCCTGCCGCATGCACCCCCTCCACCACCGCATCCCACCCCCGTGCGATATCGGCGAGCGCCAAGAGCTGATCGCTCACGGTGGCGACTCCTCCCGTAGTGGCTCCCATGTCATCCTCCTCCCGCGCGACAATGGCCCCCGCTCCCTGCGCCGCCGCTCTGGCCAGCGCATCGGCCTCCAGGCTGGCGATCCAGCGGTCGCGCTGGATATTGGGCGTCTCCCTGAGCGCAATGAGCATCTGCGCCTGACGGCTGGTGGCGAGCGCAAGGTATGGTAAGTTCAATTGTGTAACTAGATATTCGTCTGGTTGTCGAATGCTGTGAGCAATTCTCACTTAGTTATCAGACAAAATTGTGCCCAATATATATAGTTAGTAAAGCAAGGAGACAAATGACGAGCACTCCGAACAGTACTTTGATCCAGTTCTTCGAAAATACGAGATAGCAAATTCCCCCCCAGAAGAATGGAAGCACTATTGTTGTCACTAACTCACTCGTTTGGCCATCATGAAATAGATTGTCTAGCATTATCGACAATATTGCTGGGCCAAGAAACCAATATACTGTCGCGATCCCTGGTATGTTGAATGTATCAGAGACAGAAAATGTATTGAGCAACAGCAGGATGCTCATGAGTAATCCACAAAAGAATCCTACAAGCCCGAAGAGGATTGAGTACTTCTTAGTGCCAGTAGTAGAGAATAAATGGTTCATTGGCTGATTTGCTTGGTAAGGAGTTCCAATATGAATGGTACAGCATATTCATCAATGCTGTAGTGGGTTTGCAGATTAGTCACTTGATCGCAGTTAAGTTGAATTAGTGGGATAGAGGAATTTGCATCAACCGCTTCGCCATTGAGCCACTTATCTTGGAGAAGGGTATTTTGAGATTGGTAAATATTCAGCAGGAATTGAGCTCCTGGTGGGACGCGTGTTTCAGATGTTGATTGTTCATGATTGACAGCATCGACGTAGACAGAACTAATGATACTTAAATCCAACTCTGGATTGGCCGAAATCCAATCTGCAACTTCATAGACGGCACCACCGTGACGGTGGTGTTGCCGAGGGGGTGAGGGAAGAAGATTCAAAAATCAGAATATATAGTGGACGGTCTCCACTATTTTTCTCAGAACACCCAATCCGGTCAGAAAACCGAATGAAATAAATGTGAGGACGCCAGTACTTATTCCCCAGGTGACCAAAAACAGCCAATCAAAAAGCATGGCCTTTCTTTTGCATATGAGGATGATGATGAGTGATCCGACGGAGATCATTAATAACGACACTGGTGCCACAAAGACGGTAAGGTAGGCAATTCCAGCCCATTGATCTGCAGTTGAGATCATTTCCAATTCGGCAAGAGTTGCCAGAATGGCAAAGAATACGAAGAGACAACTTGCGAGATACACGAGACCTTTGGCCAGAGCCACTGCAGTACTTCGAGCCAATTGCGGCCGTTGGAGTAGCGAAGTAAGTTTCATCATTCTTCAATTATTGGAAAACAACTTAAATTTTGGAGAAATGAGTCATCCAAGAACCCAAGAAATCAACCCTTAGTATGTAATTTGTTCCATTCTCTGCAATTGTTTGATCCTTATGTAGGAAGACTTGGTAGTTATTCTTTTTCCAAGGGTGACTACTCTGCCAGCCATTTTCTCTAAATTGTTCGTCGTAATATTTTACAATTTCCTCATAAGGACTATCACTTTTCATGACAATGGAAGCATTCGGAGGTACTTCCATGCCATTACCGCGGCTATATTTTTTTTCAATAATTTTTGATTCTGGGTATTGCATCGAGAGCAGAGTGGCTATGTGTTCTCTCCGTGTGCGCATGAGTATTCCTCGTATCTCCGAATATCCGGCGCTAGCCCCGATGAATATCGTGAATATTAAAAGTGAGACCCAAATTTTCAGTGGTGGGATTCTATTAAACAAGCCTAGCAGTAGGCCTAGCACAGCTCCTACCAGCGGGAAAATAGGCAAAATAATAAAGAATGTCAGATGCTCTGCAAACAGTGTCCAAAGAAAGAGTGGTACACAGAGACCCATGAGTATGCCGAATAACGAACTGAGCAGTCGGTTTTGCATAATTCATAGATGGGAAAACGGATTCATAGTTTCGAGGTTATTGACCGATCGAATAATACCAATTTCCTATTTCATCAGCATCTTGCCCATTTTCGTTGAAAGTATACGTAGGTCGCCACGCATCGTTCAACTGAACTCCAGCAGCACGTATAATTGTAGAGGCAATATCGTCACAATTTTGTATAAAGAGATCGTAATCTTCGATTAGATGACTACTAGCTTCCCTAAAAGCTGATCTAATTGAAGATGCATCTGTAACATTCCAGCGCAGATAGCAGTCATATCGGTCCAAGGCTTCTTTCGCTTCTTTAAGAGTTAAAAAGAAACCAGCATCCATATTTCCATTTGATGTAAAGATCAGGCTTATACCTTGATCTGAGTTTCCAGAGCCAAAAGAAAAGAAATACCACCCCTCATTATCAGAACCCATAATCACGGCTGCATGCCCAGCACCGGCAAGCACATCTGTGTCGAGCAAGTAGTACACGCTGTATTCCCCTGCACCGCTCAGCTCAGCATCAATCGCTTCGCTGGTGGTACCGGAGAATAGCGAGGCAAAGTATTCATCTAACTTTCCATCTTCTTGTAACCGTAGCAGTCCTCGCGCATTAGCACGCTCTTCTGGTGTCATGGCTTGCAGCCGCTCATTCAATCGGGCTGCGACACGTTCCTGGATGGTGTTTTGTAAGGCTTCCTTTGTAGCAGCTTCCGTTGCCTCCTGCTGCAATATTCCTTCCACCTCCACATCCCTCACCGCCTGCTGAGCCATGACCGTGAGTTCACTGCTCACAATCACGCCCGTGCCCACAGCGTCGTTGTTGGTTGCCGTAAGCGCACGGTCCACCACAGCGGCGACCTGTGTGGTGTCTATGCGGGAGGCAACGACTGCTGCTACACGGGGATCCACGTACCCTCGGCCGGCGAGGGCATTCTCAATGGCCATATCCCTCAATTTGATTGCTCGGGTTACCCTGCGATCTGCTCCGTGAGAAAGCCCCGCAACCGTCACCTGTACAGGGTCTCCCTGCCCCAGGACTGTCCTCTGATACATTTCATTCTCTGCACGCTGGTTCTGGATCCTTACGGAGAGCGCGCTCAATTCCTGGTTCTGCAAGAGCTCATTTATCTGCGTCTGCAGGAGCGCTCTCCCCTCCGCAATGAGCTCGTCTAAGGTGGGGAAGAGCGGACGGCCGAAATTGGTAGAAGACGCAAGTTCGATGATCCTCCTGCCGATCTGCGCTTGGCTGAGGGATGTCTGCAGCCCTGTCCTCAGTTCCTGCTCTGGGGTTCCCTTCATGAGCTCGATGTGGAACTCCACGGCCTGCGTAAGGAGCCCGCCCGTCGCGTCCCCGTAGTCCGCCAGGCAATCATTGAGCGCTCCAAGTTGCGGCATCACCAGGCTTGTAATGAAGTACTGCTGCGCTGCGGCGGGAGACTCTCCCCGCGCAACCGCCTCCGCGATGAACTGTTGCATTGCCGTGGGGGAGAGGTGAGAAAGTGCGCGCTCCATGGCGGGCTTTAAGTCCGTATCCCGGTTGATGTAGTAGCGCGAAGCTTTCCAGAGTTCTTGGCCCTGGACGGTTGCCAGATTCTGGAAGGAGACATCAAGCGAGGAGAGCGTGGCAACCTTCTGCGCGAAGAGCGTTGCCTCATCGGCAACGGTTTGCGCGTGCGCCTCTGCGATGAGTTCCTGCGTTACGCGCGCGGAGAGCGGGGCATCTGCGCTCATGGCGAGCATCTGCAGCTGGCTGCTCCTGGCGGTCCAACAATCCTCCTCACGCACGGTGGAGAGTTTTCCCGTCTCCTTGTTCCACAGGAGATCTATTTCAGCGAGGAGCATCTCCTTAGGCGCGTTCCAGAGCCGTACGTGGTAGGTGCCGCTCGCAGCCGCTGTGTTGAAGGTGAGCATTCCCGTGGAGACGTAGCTTCCACCAGTGTGCGCGAGGGTGGTTGCGCTCCAGGAACCTCCGCCCTCCACTTCCACGAAACTTGCATCGTATGGACTCTCAACGTTGACGAGTACCTGTGCTCCCAAGATCTTCATCACGGAAACTCTGGGTTCCACCGGATTCTCGCATGAGCGTCCCTCCTCCCAGTGCTCCCAATCCTCAGGAGCGCTCAAGACCTCTCCTCTGCCATTGAGCCGAACGATGTCGAGCACCCTGCCATCCTCACTCACCATCTCGATGGTGAACTGCTTCGTGGGGCTCTTCGCTTCCGTTCCCAGGTACTCTCTGGGCACGTTCACCGTAAAGAACCCTTCGGGGCTCTTCACGAACTTCCCGCGATCCTGGTACCCCTTCTCCTCCCCGTCCACCATGAGGCGAAACCCTACAGCCTCTTCATTCGTAGCGTACCGCAGGCTCACCTCCGTTCCCCCCGATCCTGCAAACCCCTCCACGGAGCAGCGCGAGTAGGGGATGGAGGAACGTTCCGCACCCGACTCCGTCCGCCTGCGGCGGACTTCGCCGGGCAAGCCTTCCAAACTTTCCTGACCTCCCGTACCCGTCTTCTCCCACTCCTCCTGCGCTCCAACGAGCGTGAGTGTCTGCATGGCGTAATCCCACTGTACGGGAACCTCCAGGAGGATCTCTCTTGTCTCTGTATCTTGAAGCTGTACGGGGAGCACCCCGGATTCCTTCCAATCCGGACGCATCTGGAATGTTGCCGTTGTGTCCGTCGTCCCTCCGCTGTGCTCCACGATGGCCGCCTGGTCGGGTCCGTTGCAGACGTTGCTCGTATTCCCCATGCTCCGTCCCACGACGAGAACGGAACCGTCCCGCGGCGAGGAGAAACGCACGGTGATCGTCGTTCCTTCAACACTCACCACCATCTTGGGCTCGATGGGAACTTCCTCCTGTGTCCCTTCGGTGGTTAGGGGGGACGAGCCGGGCGGCGGATTGGCGAGCGGATTCTCCAGAATGTACGAAACTCCTGGTCCTTCCGGAGCACTGCCAATCTCCGCAAATACCGCATCCACCGCCGCTAAAGCTTCGCCGGACAAGCCCACCACCTCTTTTTCCGCCGCTCTCACCTCGGGAACATCCGTAACAAACCCCGCTCCTCCATTATTCGTAAAGGTATTGCCGCTCGTTGATCGATCACGTAAATCTCCATCGAACGTCCAG
>PFDV01000010.1 GCA_002772745.1 Candidatus Peregrinibacteria bacterium CG10_big_fil_rev_8_21_14_0_10_55_24
TCCCGCGCTGGAGCCACTCCTTGAAGGGAAAGGATGGCCCGTGGAAGGAAAACCGTAGGTTTGCCTTCCACGCAAGAACTCACCATCCAACGGTGCGGCTCTTTCCAGTACGGGCTCACGAGAAGAAGCGTCTTCATCGCAAAGATAGTAGATCAGTTCCAGGCACAAAGCAGCTAAGGAAGACCGTTATTCTCTGGATGGAGGATGAGGAGTAGTGAGGGGGATGCGGCCAGCATTGAGATCCTCGAGAATCCTACGCATACCATCGCGCGCTACCCGCGTCTGTAGTTTAGGGCACGTTCGAGGCACGTCATGAGCGCACACGATCATATGGAGGAGGGCACCTACATCTTCTTCTTTTGGGGCAAATTCAGGCGACGACATAGTAGTGAGGAAATTACGAATGCGGATCGTTCTCTCCATTCAAGTCCGAATCCCGCAGCGCGACCTTGCGCACGATCCGCGTTTGGCGCTGCTCGAGGTCTTCCACGCGCATCACGAGGTAGAAGACCACAAAGAAGAGCATCCCGAAAAACGTGATGAAGACAGCATTCTCCCGATTCTTGATCCCTGTTACTGTCGTCAGGTACGACATGAGATCGGGGAAGAGCGCGATGGCGGCAATGAACCCCCAGAACACGGACCACAGGAGCGCCTCCCAGATGGTTTTCTTCTGACGGAACACCAAGTTCCACGCGTAGGAGATGGCGAGGAGCGCAACGAGAGGAGCCAGAATTTGGTACGGGGTCACGGGCATGCCAGACAGAGTGTACATCAGAGATGTATAGAGTATCGAGTATGAAGTATGGAGGGAAAATTCCCCCAATACTGCATACTACATACTTCATACTCGTAAAGGACTAGATCAGCGCAGAAAAGACCGCAGGAGAATCTTCAACGCGGTTTCAATACCTTTCGCAAACGATTGCCCTTTGGCCATGGTATACGGAGAGTAGAGAACTTTCGTGGGCACCTGTGCGATGCGCCAGCGATGCTGCACGGACTCGCGCACGATCTCGGTGCAGAACTCAAAACCACTCATGCGGATAGTGAGTTGCCGCACTGCGCGCGGCCCAAAGACTTTAAACCCGCATTGACTGTCATGCACCCAACGCCCCGTTGCCGCAAACGTGATCAGGTTTCCCGCGGCATTGGCCAGACGCCGGATGAGGGGGATGCTGTTGCGCTGACCGAAGCGATTGGCAAACACAATGTCCGCCCTCCCCTCCTCCACGGGCTTGAGCATAGCTGCAATATCGTGCGGATCGTGCTGGCCGTCGGCGTCAAGCGTGACGACGGCATCGGCATGCAGAGCTCTCGCCGCCTCGACACCTGTCATCGTTGCGGCTCCCGCACCACTGTTCTCCATGTGTTGGAGAACGAGTGCACCGGCTTCCTGTGCGCGCACTGCCGTTGCATCGGCAGACGCATCGTCGACTACAATAACTGTGGAAACGTACCCAAAGGCCGAGTGGATGACATCGGTAATGCGCGTCTCCTCGTTGAACGCCGGTATGACCGCGACAACGTTCATATCGGGGGAAGGAGGACAAAGGCAACTCCCGCCTGCGAATCGCTCACCACAACGGTGAGACCCAATTCGGCATGGTTCGCCCAATCGACGAATGCGCTCACTTTTTGATGGAGTGAACCGTTGGGATCTCTCTCAATGGTCGCCGTGTTCGTGTCGAAAACGATGCTGTTTATACCCAACACCTGCAACCGCTTGAGGGTAATCTGGGGGTCGCGTTCCTGATAGAGACAATTGAAGAAATCAAGTTGATGATCGGCAAGCCCGATGACTTCGTAATTTCTGGGAATGAAGTACGGGATAAACGTGCCAATGCGATACAGGTACGGCTGATCGGGCATCGCGGCGTGGCGCGAGACGACAATATCGGCAATGTCGTTGTAGTACGGGATTGTCCGCTCGACCATGACAGGACCGGATGCTTTGCCCATGGGATACTCCAAAAGATTGGACTGCGATTCAAATTGCCACATGCGCAGTGACAGAACAATGAGCAGTGAGAAGAAGAGGAGCACCGACGTCAGTACGCGGTTGAGGATATCGGGCGGCCGGGCGGCCAAGACCTCAAGGAGGACCACAAACCCCAGGAACATGCCCACGCCATACCACACGACTCCGTTCGCAAGCACCATCCACTGCAGGAGCATGAATGCCGTCCCCACCCAAAGCCAACGCACCCAACGAGCCCGACGCGACCAGAAGAAGGGCAGGAGCAAGAGGAGCGGGACGAGCAAGAGCGCCGGCATGGTCATCACGTAGTACCCCGCACTGTCGATGTTCATCACCGTGCGCCATGGCAGCTTGAGATAATGCCCCCATCCCTGCCTAAACCCCCAATACCTCCCCAGTTCTTCTTCCGCCCCGGAGGCCTTGCACGCAGGATGTTCCCGATCGACACGCAGATCTTCGGGAAGCGTACGTACTTCACGATCCTCCCGCGTCGGATCAATGGTGCCGTAGAGATCGAAGATCGGCGTCACGGTGTTGGGTGCGCCAAGATCGATACGGGGGATCACCCGCCCCCGCAGGATGTTGTTATGCAAAATCCAGGGAGAAATTGCGAGCAGGAACACACCGACAAACAAGCCAACGGCAACAGCGGTCGTCTTGATCTTCTGTCGGCCGTGCCACGCGGCCCACCCAAAGAGCACCGCGGCGATAAGAACGCTCACCGCAATGAATGTTGTTGAAGATACCGCAGCAGGATCCCCAAAAACCCTTGCGATAACCCCGGCAAAATCCAGCGTGTTTTGCCCGACATACACGACGAAGGCCAAAAGCGCTGCTCCCAAAAATGCCGGCCACCATAAAAGTGCCCCGATGAGAACGGAACCAAGCGCCATCAGCACCATGATGGCGGTGGGCTTCATGGCGAATGCCAACGCGCCAAAGAATGCGGAGAGCGCGAGCCACGACCACGGCCCGTGATGCTCAGCGGCTACCTCGTCCTCATCATTGCTGAACAGGAAGAGGAACATACTGAGCAAGCCCAGTGCGCCCATCACGAAGACCGCGTTGTCGATCTTCATGTCAGCAAAGGAAAAGTGTCCCACCATGGGAAGGGTGTAGTAGAGCAGCGCCGAAAGGACGCCGGCACCGCGACCCAAGAACGTCCGCGCAAACGTAAAAACAGTCACAACGGCAAGGAGGCCTGCTGTCCAGTTGATGATCATCGCGATGATCGCCCCAAACGTACTCTCGTACCCAAAGAGGAGGAACCCGAGCGACGTGAGGTACTCCCACTGGAACGCAGCCATGGAGTAGATAAAGTGTCCGTAACTCACCAGCAATCGGGGCCGGTTGAGGTAACTCCCAAGATCATCCCAACCGATGGGGAACGGCCGGATCACTGTGAGGAAATTGAATGCGAGATAACTCAAGAGCAACCAGACAAGGAAGAGCCGTACGTTGTACCACGGGAGATCAATCTTCCAGGAGGTGTGATGCAAACGTTTCCCCCATGTCACAAGAGCACGATACCCCGCTGCGAGAACCGCGAGGATGAGCAACCATCCGCCGAGAGCGGAATAGAGGTGGAGGAAGGGGAAATGGAGACTGAGGACCGCCATCAGCCACAGCAGTATGACGAGCACGCACGCGCCAAGACCCACGCTGATCGTTGTTTCCAGGAGCAATGTGGGAAACCGGATACGAACCCACGAAAGCAGTGTGCTCCCCGCTACGAGGAACGTGAGGAGGAGGAGCGCGACGAAGAGGAGAGGCGGCAACACCCTCGTAAAGAACGACCGCTCAATGCAGAAACCGCGGATGGTGTAGAGGTTCGCTCCATTGGAGAGTTGTCCGTCAAGCCGCAGGCAACCTGCGTCCTTCAAACGCTGAAAATTATCTTGTAATGCGGTGAGCCCCTCCTGATTCACACCGTGGTAAATGCTCTGCGTCGGCTCGAGGATTTTACGTAGCGGTATCTCGTTCTCCTTTGGCAGGTAACTAAGGACATTGAAGATGAGAAAAAGGAATCCAAAGAAGAAGAGGAAGATATGCCACGGACGCACGGTCCATGTGATGCGCGCCGAACCGCGCATAAGAAAAGACCACCCCACAAAAGCCGCAAAACCCAGAGCACAGAGAACCACATACCACAGAAACGGGGCCATCCGTGCCACAGTGCGCACGATGAAGGGGAAGAACGCATACAAACCTCTGCAAACGGAACTTCCGGAAGTACAGAGCTCCTGGAGCGACTGATTCGCGGTATCCGTGAGGAGCACTGCCCCGTGCACGGGAATGCCCAGATACACGAGGATCGTGTAGACTCCCCAGAGGAGCGTGGCAACAAAAAGGCTGATGGAGAGGGTCTGAATGGTTCTCTGGCGCATGAAAGGGGGGAATACGATGCGTAGCCTAGCAGACCGAAGAGGGGAGCACACCGCAGAAACCTGCTACTCTGGCACTTCCATGAGCATGGATACCGAAGTAATCCGGCGACAATTCCCGTTTCTCACGGCGCGCGGGAGCCCCTGCGCGTACCTGGATAGTGCGGCAACGGCACAGAAGCCGCAGAGTGTCATCGACGCCATGCGCCAGCAGGAGGAAATGCACACCGCCAACGTGCACCGCGGCATGTATCCGCTCGCGGAGGAGGCAACGGCAATCTACGAAGCTGCCCGACAGAGCGTGCAATCGTTCCTTGGAGCACAGGCACCCCAGGAGATCATCTTCACCAAGAACTGCACCGAAGCCGTCAATCTCGTCGCCAAGAGCTGGGGGAAGGCAAATCTGCGCAAAGGCGACGCCGTCGTTCTCTCTCCATTGGAACACCACAGTGCGATCGTTCCCTGGATGCAGCTTGCGGAGCACTCGGAGATCACTCTCGCATGGGTCAACATGGATGCCTCCTGCGCATACACCGTGGAAAGCTTGAGAACGACACTCGACACCGTACAAGCGAAGCTCGTCTGTATCACCGGACAGAGCAACGTCGTCGGTGTCCGGCCGCCCCTCAAGGAGAGTATTGAAGTTGCGCACAACGCGGGTGCGCTCGTCCTCGTGGATGCCGCGCAGCTCTGCGTGCATCACCCTGTTAACGTACGGGAATTGGGATGCGATTTCCTCGCGTTCTCCGGCCACAAGCTCTACGGACCTACCGGTATCGGCGTGCTCTATGGCCGCCGCGAGCTGCTGGAGGGAATGTCGCCGTTCCTCACGGGAGGTTCGATGATTCGAGAGGTGACACGGAAAGGGTTCTCTTCTGCAGAGCTTCCGCAAAAATTCGAGGCTGGAACGCCCCCCATCACGCAGGCAGTGGGGCTCGCCGCCGCCATCAAATGGCTTGGGCAGTACCCGTGGGGGGAGATCGAAGCGCACGAGCGCACACTAATCGAGACGACCTTCGCCGGATTACAATCCATACCCAGACTGCGCATCCTGGGTTCCGACGATCCGGGCGCGATCTCTGGGTGCATGAGCTTCGTCGTGGAGGGCGTTCACCCCCACGACCTCACGGCAATCCTGGGAGACCAGGGATTCTGCCTGCGCGGGGGGCACCACTGCGCGCAACCGCTCCACGAACATCTGGGCGTTCCTGCGAGTACCAGAATCTCCTTTGGGATGTACAACACGATTGCGGAGGTCCAAGCGTTCCTCCCTGCACTGGAGAAAGCCATCCACCTGCTCTCCAAATCCTGACCTACCCATGGACCTTTACGCCGAACATATTCTCGATCACTACCACCATCCCCTGGGAAAGGGAAAACTTGCCACCCCTACAGTCGTACATGAGGAACGCAACGAGAGCTGCGGCGACGATCTTGCCATAGAACTCACTGTCGAAGGAGACATCATCATGGCCGTCCGCTGGCAGGGGGAAGGGTGCGCAGTGAGCCAAGCGGCGATGTCGATGCTCAGTGAGAAGCTGGAGCACATGCGCACGGAGGATGCAGCGGCCCTAAAGCCCAACGACATCCGCGAGATGCTGCGCGTCCCCATCGGCCCGCGCCGCACCAAGTGCGCTCTCTTGTCCCTGCACGCACTGAAGAATGCACTGCTGAAGCTGCATCACAAACCGTCACAGAGTTGGGCAGAAACCCTTGGGGAATGAATTGATAATTGAGAATGGATAATTGATAATCGCCAAGGTGCATGTGAGCGGTACGCTCATTTTTCATTGTCCATCGTGCATGTGCCGCCCTAGCTCAGTGGTAGAGCACCTCCATGGTAAGGAGGGGGTCACGGGTTCAACTCCCGTGGGCGGCTCCAGAATCTTCCTCGGTCAACACCCACGCAGAATAATGGAGAGACCACGACACCCTGAACGAGCGAAGCGAGTTGAAGGGTGGGCGGCTCCATTCGGCTTCGTTCCTTCGGAACTACGCCGCAATGTTCGCCGTTCTTTTGCGTCGGAAAACCGAATGCCTCGGCGTAGTCCGCAGACAGAGCCGAGCATCCGTCACCGACCTCCTGCCTCCTCAATCTTTCTTAGCGCCTCTTCGTACTCCTCCCGTTTGGCGGGATTGAGCGCAAGCGCCTGGAGCGTATAGGCGAGCGCCTCTTCGTAGCGCCCCTGCGCCGCCAATGCACGCGCCATGTTCTCATAGGCAATCGGCCGCTTAGGATCAATACCAATGGCAATACCCAGGTGCGTAATCGCCTCCTGTGTGCGCCCCGCATTGAGGTACTCCACTCCCAGGTTGTGCTGCGCGATGTACGTATCCGGTCGAGCGGCAACCGCATGTTCGTAGAGTGAAAGCGTATTCGCCCATGCCCCACTGTGCCGGTAGGAGAGGAAGCCGAAGAGTGCTCCAACGCAAAGGAAACTTACGACACCGATCCTGGGGTACTTCCCTCCCAAGAATCGCAGTACAGAACACACGGTGAGAGCAAGGAGGGCAACGGAAGCCAGGTACACGTACCGATCGGAAGCAAAGAGGATGATCTCCTGAGATTTACGGAACGTCGTGAAGCTGGGGAGGATGAGGAGTAGGTACGCGAGTGTTGCAACGAGGAGTGCTCGGTACTTCCTCAGAAGAACGACGAGAGAGAAGAGGAGAATGATCCCGACAATAGAAGGCCAGAACTCAACGGAGAACAGCGTAATGGGATGTGTCTGGTGGTAGAACGCCGAGAGATGGAATGGGAAGAAGAGCTTGCTCAAGGTGAACATGGTGCTGCGCACTGCAAGGAGCACGTGATCCTCTACGGGTAAACCGGAGAGGTTCGCGGTTTTCCCCAGGAGCGCGATGACGATGAAGAGCACGCTGAGGAGCGCAAAGGGCCATTTGCCAACGACGTTGCGGCGTGTGATGCGTCCGGTGAGGAACCAATCGAAGAGGAGGAAGACCAAGGGAAGCAGCGCAACGGACACCTTGGAAAGAAGCGCACAGAGGAAGAGAGATGCACTGATCCAAGAGAATCTCGCGCGAGAACGCAGGTATGCAATGGAGCTTGCAAGCGCGAAGAATCCGGAGAGGAGATCCTTGCGCGCGCTCACCCACGACACTGCCTCCGCATTGACGGGGTGGAGTGCGAAGAGCAGCGCCGTGAGGAATGCGAGGTCTTTTCTACCACGGGAGAGAAGGAAGAGGAGCCAGTACACGAGGAGCGCGTTGAGTGCATGGAGACAGACATTCGTCAGGTGATAGAGTGCGGGGTGCAATCCGACAAGCGCATGCTCGACCTGGTACGTAAGGAACGTCAGCGGAATATAGAGCTCTGGATCATAGGAGGTGAACGCAATTTTGAGTGCAGGCCATCCGGTGAACTGCGTGACGATGGGGTTTAGGTACATCAGGTTTCCGTCGTCCCAGTTGACGAAATCGAAGGTCGCGTTGCGCCCGTACACGGCTGCAACGGCAAAGAGCACCGTGAGAATGCAGAGCACATCCACCCAAACCCGACGCCTGAGAAACATCATGGAACCATGGTAGCGACATGTTGCAGAGAGGAGAACCGTGGAAGAATTTTCCCAGTGAATGCGTTGACGCCGATGAACGGACACCGTACCCTCGGCTGCGTGATTCCCCTGTGCTCTTTTGTAGCATGGGGTTCCTACCCAAGAATCGCATGCCAGTGAGCGAATCCTCAATCACCGAGCGTCTCTACGAGTGCGCAATCCTCTACGCTTTCCCCCTCTCCCAAAAAGAGGAGCAGGATATCCAACGTGGGGTAGAGCGTGTTTTTGAGGATGGAAAAGCAAAACAAGTCGCCAAGGATATCTGGGGACGCCGCGGTCTCGCCTACCCTATCCGGGGACACGCCGAGGGAAGTTTCGTCATTTACCATTACGAAATGGACCCGTCCTCCGTAGCAGAAATAGACGAAGCCCTGCGTCTTTCCCCTGGTGTTTTAAGACACTTGCTCATCAAACCGCCAAAACACTATGAGGTTGTTCGCTACTCCGAGCAATTTGATACATGGATAAAGGAACGCAAGGAGCATGAAGAGCACAAGGTGAGCGATGAGGAAGAAAATCTCAAGCGCAAGGTCGCCGAGAAGGCCAAGCGCCAGGTCGCCCGTGCAAAGAAGGAACAGGTAAAGACCGCCGAAGAAACTTCCGCTCCTCTGGAAAAAGCTAAACTCGCCGAGGAACTTGAGAAACTCATTTCTGATGATGAACTGAATCTCTAACCCCGCCTCCCATGCGCAAGCGCTCTGACCAGCAACGTTCCGATCCTCGTCGCAAGAAGTGCCCCTTCTGCGAGAAGAATGCCCTCTACATCGACTATAAAGATTACCCCCTGCTCAAGCCGTATACGGATTACTTTGGGAACATCCGCCAGCGCTACTACACCGGCACATGTCTCAAGCACCAGAAAATGCTGCGAACCGCCATTGAGCGTGCACGATTCCTGGGGATGCTCGCCTACCGAAAGTAACCTGCTGCAAGCGGAAAACCGTGGAAAGAGACTCTTGGAGTTTCTCATCGGACATTTTGCATTTAGAATCATCCCATGTCAGGACACAGTAAGTGGCACAGCATTAAGCACAAGAAGGGCGCTGCCGACGCGAAGCGAGGAAAGATTTTCACGCGTCATGCAAAGCTGATAGAAATTGCCGCGCGTGAGGGCGGAGGGGGAGATCCCAGCATGAATCCTCGTCTGGCAACAGCTATTGAAAATGCAAAAATAGACAACGTCCCGAATGCGAACATTGACCGCGCAATCAAGAAAGGAAGTGGAGACCTCAAGGGCGAACAGACCGTTGCAGTGACCTATGAGGCATATGGACCGGGGGGCGCCGCATGCATCATTGAATGTCTGACGGATAATAAGAATCGAACCCTGGCCAATGTACGATCAACGATAGAAAAACGCGGAAGTAAGTGGGCCGAGAGCGGTTCGGTGCTCTTTCTCTTCGATCGCAAAGGCGTTGTCATCGCTCGCGGTACCGTGGATGAGGAAACGGAACTTGCCCTCATCGACGCCGGTGCAGAAGATATTGAAACCACCGGCGACGTCGTCTCCGTGACCACAAGTGCCAAGCAGTGGACTCATGTACGTGACCTCCTCAAGAACGCCCACCTCACCATTGAAGAGGCGGGGCTCAAGTACGTCGCAAAGCAGGAGGTTTCTTATAGCGACCTCGCTCTGGCGCAGAAGCTCATGAAATTCATCGAGACTATCGAAGAAGACGATGATGTGTCCGAGGTCCACACGAATGCCGATATAACGGAGGAGGTCGCATCTCAACTCTAGAATAATTGGCGATCTCAGCGCACCTCAATCGTCCGCACGGCCCACTCACGCACCTGACGATCGCGGTTCTCCGTGAGAAGTTTTAGTGTATAGGTGCCGGCTTTTTTGGCTTGCCAAGGCCGTACGTACTCTCCCTCGCCCTCCGTGAGATCCAGGAGAACCTCCTCGGCAGTCACCGTACTCGTCACCACAACGCGGAGCCGATGGATGGTGCCCTCGCCAATGCGTGGAGTAAGCACGCGAACATCGACGACTTCATCTTTCCCCACACTCTCAAGCGACAGAGGCGGCGCCGCGAAGGAGGGTGAGATGCCGCTACTTGAAGAAGTGGACGGAGAAGGAGGACTCTGCACATCTCCCACCGTAAGTGTCACCGTATCCTCAGCCGTGTTTTCAGCAAGATCCTCCGCGACCGCGCGCAGGGTGTAGACCCCATCGGGCACGGAGAATGTGTACGTCATTGTATAGGGCTCTTTGGGCTTGGTGGAGAGCAACGTATCATCGAGGTAGAACTGAACGTATTTGATCCCGCCATCGGGATCACGCGCATCCGCACGGATCGTAATCTGCGCACCGGAGCGTACTGTCATATCCCCGCTCGGCTCCAGGAACCGTACCTGCGGCAGGTTGCGATCTTCGCCAAACCGGAAATGCACGGCCTGCGTCACCGTATTGAAGTAGGCATCCGTGAGTTCCACCGTGAGTGTGTGCATATCAGTTTCCTGCACAGAGCGGGGAACCCGAATTGCACGATCGAAAGGTTCTGCTGTCGCCTGTGCGACATCTTTGCCATCAATGGCATACCTCACTTCCTGAACCGAGGAACCAACGGAGTAAGAAATGCGTGGACGGAATGACGGATAACTCACAATGCCTCCGTCCTGAGGGAAGAGAACGCTGAGCTCCGGGAGCACCAGACGCCCCGGGGTCAGATCGGGATCACACTCTTGCGTTGGCGCAACAGGGAGAGGAATGATGGCGCCGCTGTGAGTCTCCGTTGCGTACCACAACTCCATCTGCTTTGCGACCCATGCCTGTACCCCCTCCTCCCACTGGGGCCAACGCTCGGGGAGTAGGCTGTGCGCCACCAGGAAATTCCCTTCCTCCTGCGCTTCTTTGGGACAACGATCGGACGCCAGAAGATGCGTCAGTTTATCCACTGTGAGCATCGCGCATGCGGGATCGGGGAGCGAAGGAGCCAGCTCCTCCAAGAAAATATCGGCACGACGCAGTGCAATGGGCGTGCACGCTGTGGGCAGCTCGCCTGAGAGGAGCGATACCTGTGGTTGTACTACACCCTCCGGCACAGAGAATTCTGTGCGTGGTTGCTCCAGTGTACGGTGCGCCTGCACCATGAAATCATGCCAAACGGGACTCGCCGTATTGAGTCCTCCGCCCTTCTCGTACATGGCGGAACTGTCGGCATTCCCCACCCAAACGCCCGTCACGAGACTTGGCGTATAGCCGATCACCCAGCCGTTGTCGGGTTTGCGCAGCTTACAGAAACGGTCGCTTTCCTCTTCTCCCTGCCACTCCAAACACTTGTTGCTCGTTCCGGTTTTCGCCGCAGTCTGATAGCCGGGAACCGTGAGTTGGGTACGCCAGTACTCTTCAGGGCGTGCCCACTCATCGCTGAGAATCGACGTGATTTGGTACGCGATACGAGGGTCGAGGACGTTCTGCCCCTGTGGAGGAAGATCTGCCTGGAAGAGAATGTTTCCCTTTTTATCGATAATGCGACGGATACGCACCGCGGGAGCGGCGACTCCTCCGGCAGCGAATGTTCCGTATCCTTGGACCATTTCCAGAAGTGGAGTTTCTGCTGCACCCAGCGCTAACGGCCATCCGTAGTCGAACCCATCCTCGCGGGCGATGGCAAGCTCTTTCTTGCGCGTGAGCGGCGACGGAGCACCCAGGAGCGCCGTCAACTGGAGAATCGGTTCCTCTCCTCCTGCAAGGAAGAATGCTTTTGCCGCCGGAATATTGCGCGACGCACCCAGCGCCTGACGGATGGTAATGAGCCCGCGGAAGGTACTGTCGAAGTTTTGCGGCTCATCCTCCCCGATCTTCGTGGGCACGTCGTAAATCGGCGTTGCAGGTCCGTACCCCTGCTGGAATGCCGCCGCATAGACGAATGGCTTGAAGCTGGATCCTGGCTGCCGCGGGGCAAGCACCATGTCGATTTTTCCGCCATGCTCCTCGTCGGCGTAGTCGGTGTTCCCGACGTACGCGAGAACCTCCCGTGTAGCCGGATCCATAGCGAGAAGAGCGATGTTGTGCGCCCCAAAGCGCTGGAAAATATCTTCACTGTGTTCGGTGACCGCCTGTTCCGCTTTCTCCTGCAAATCCCAATCGAGCGTGGTTTCGATGGTGAGACCCCCTTGTTCCAGGAGTCCTTCCTCCAGGGTTCCCGCGAACATGCGCTCGACTTCCTCACGTATCCAAAGCACAAAATGAGGAGCCCGAATATTCTCGCGTGAAGGCTCGAACACCATCTGCTCGAGTTCCATGAGTGCCTGCAGTCGCTGCTGTTCGGTAATGAACCCCTGCTGCTGCATATTCATGAGCACTTGATCCGTGCGTCCTCCTATGGAGAGCACCGAACTTCCCGTCCCTACATACGCACCGAGGAGCCCGATAGTGACTTCGTCATCGGGCACTTGCGAAGAACGCGTGATCTGCCCGGAGAGCACTTGTGCCTCGATACGATCGCTCACCTGCGTATGAACGTGCACGCCGTAAGGACTGAAGTACGACGGACGCTGGGGGAGAGAAGCAAGCACTGCAGCTTTTGCAAGCGTCAGATCGCTGGCCGAAATGCCAAAGTACACCTGGCTCGCCTGCTCAATACCGTAGGCGTTTTGCCCAAAGGGTATCCAGTTGAGATAGAGATCGAGGAGTTCTTCTTTACTCATCTGCTGTTCCAGCTGACAGCCCAGGATGATCTCCTTGACCTTACGGTTGTAACGATTGTCACGCTGAAGGTGCAGTGCGTTGCGCGCAAGTTGACGCGTTATGGTGGAGCCGCCGCCCGCCCGCCCCAGGAGGAATACTGCGCGCCCGATTGCACGCAGGTCCAAGCACCCACGTTCAAAGAACCGCTCATCTTCGATGGCGACAACCGCCTGCTTCATATGTTGTGGGATTTGATCACCACTGATGTACGTTCGATCCTCCTCCGAGAAAAGGCGGTAGAGCTCAACACCGTCGCGATCAGTGATCACCGTGCTCTGTGCGGCAAGCATACTCGCCGGATCGGAAACATCGGGAAGCGTGAGCCAGAGATACCCCATGTAGAGAACGCACAGACCCAAAACAATCGTGGAGAGTTTCCAAAACGAGAGGTGCTGTCGCCCTCGGCGAAAACGAACCACGGAGAGAGGCAGGGCCAAAAGGCTCCGCAAAACTCCGCCAATTGCGGCGAGAACCGATCGGCCAGATACCCCGGAAGAAAGGCGTACGGCACGCCCCAGGGACCGCCCCTCAAGACGTCGGGATTGGAATGCGCTTGGCTTCATGGGCGAGAGTGCGAGTGTAAGCGCTCAGGAGGGGTGCTGCAACGTGCACCGCAGGTGAATCTGTGCTATACTGTCTGGATGGTTGCACGCTTCCTCTCTGCGGCAATATCCGTGCTCGGCGTCCCCCATGTGGACGCAGCCACACTTTCCGTATCCGGCATAGGTTACGGCAATATGAGCATAGAAATGCTCATTCAGAATCTGATGATGACACTGATGGGAACGGCATACGCCCTGTGCGTTGCGGTGTTCGTCGGAGGCGCGTTTTTCTACATCATCTCACTGCAACAGGAAAAATGGAAAGGTTTGGGCAAAAGCATGATGATCGGCGCCGTCGTCGCTGCAATCGTTATTGCCGGAGCACAGGGCATTATGAACACCGTGCTCTACTTTATTTACTCGTAGATTTTCTACACAAGAAGCAGCCCTGCGATATACTCTCACTCCCATGACCAACGACATGCGTCCCCAGGCAGATACGCTCGAACGATTGGAGAAGGCAGAGGAGCTCAAGCTCATCGGTAAACACAAGGAAGCACTCGAAATCCTGGAGCAACTCCTTATTGAGGATCCCCAGAATGTCGCGGCATTGGAGGAAGTTGCAGACAACGAGCTCAGCATGGAACATCATCGTCGTGCCGAAAACGCGGCGAAACAAGCCATTACGATCGACGCACAGAGCTACACCGGATACTACATCCTGGGCTTTATCGCCTCGCATGGCGAGGAGTGGGTCAAGGCGATCACGTTCCTCAAACGTGCGAATACGCTCAAATCGAATAACCCCGAGATTCTGCGTTGCCTGGGCTGGGCGCTCTTCAACAACGGTGAGCGGGCGCAGGGCATTGTCACCCTCGAACGTGCGCTCAATTTAGATAGCGATAACCCTCTTACCCTCTGCGATCTGGGCGTGACGTACCTCCATGTACGCAACTTCGCAAAAGCGCGAAATCTCTTTCAGCGCACGTTGGAACTCGATCCCCAAAACAATCGTGCACGGGAGTGCGTAGAGGCCGTGGAACGCCTGGAACGCACAGCACGAGCATAAGGAGGTGTGCCGGGGAAGCCAAAGAGACTGAAAGAGAGTATGCGGGGCCGTGCCTGAGACGATTGCCAACGGCACACGCCGTCGCTTTTTTGTCGCGTCGGCCTCCTTTGATTTTCTCTATCGCTGACTTCCGATCACCGATCCCCTATACTGGCCTCCATGCAGTGGAATACAGAATGGTATACACCGCGTATGTGGAAGCAGGGTATCTTGCGCGGTCTCCAAAGCGCCAAACGAGAACAACGGTGGTTCGCTGCTTTCGGCACACTTTTGGGTGTCATGCTCACAGTGCAGCTCCTGCTCTTTGGACTCCTGTGCGTACGAACAGTCGAAGACATGCTCACCACACGCACCGACCTGCGCTTGGAGATCGAACCCGCCGCCACAAATCAGGAAATTCAGGATTTTTTCGTCTTCTTGCAGCAACAGCCGTTCATTGCCAAGGGCACGTACATCACCAAGGAACAAGCCTATGAGCGTATGCGCGAAGAGGACCCGGAGCTCATCACCTTCCTGGAAAAGTTCCAGATGCAGAATCCGTTCCCCGATACCATCGGTGTTACGCTGCGTTCGCTTGATGACTACGATGCGCTTTCGACGTTCTTGGAACAACCGCGATGGCGCACCGTGGTGGATCCCACCTTCCTCTCGCACGTCACGGATCAGGAATCCCAGGTCCGCGAAATCATGCGAATCGTGCAGGCAAGCCGTTCTCTTACCCTCCTGGTTCTCGCGCTGATGGGAACCATCCTCGTGCTCCTGCTCACGGAACTCGTGCGCCGGCGATCACTCGACCGTTGCGATGAGGTGTTCGTGGAGCAACTTGCCGGAGCACACCCTCTCTCCATTCTCCTGCCCTTCATAAGCGAGACAACGCTCCTCCTCTGGCTTGCGACCCTCGCCAGTGCAGGTGTTCTTCTCCTGCTTCTCTGGGGAATTCCTCTTCTCCTCCCCGGGATTAAGGAAGGCGGAATCCTCTCGCTCCTCTCTTCACACATCGCACAGGATGCCCGCAGTTTCTTGCCCCTGGCATTTGCCGCGGAATTCTTCGTCACTCCTTTCATCGCCGCAGGAGGGGCCTGGCTGGGCATCTCGACGCAATTGCGGTCGCGTGTCCTCTCCCTCCACCGTTCCTAAGATGGCACACAGCCGGACGTATGAGGCGATCATCTTAAAAGCCTATGATGTCGGAGAAGCCGACCGGTTTCTGATTCTGTTTACACGGGAACGCGGAAAGCTGACAGCGCGTGCTCGTGGCGTGCGCAAGCCCGGGAGCCGCATGGGTGGGCACGTGCTCCCTTTCCAGAGGAGCTCTCTCACGTTGGTCGAGGGGCACGCGGGACTCCTTGTCGTCGCAGCACAGCGAAAATCACCATCCACACCATCGGCAATTCTGCCGTTCCTGCACGCCGAAGAGGGCATGGAAATTCTTGCCGCTCTCCTCCATGGAGAAGAGCCGCTGCCGGAAATCTTCGATTGCACACAGTCGTTTCTTGATGCGTGCCACGAGGGGCTCTCTGACCCCGTGCTCCCCTTCACGATCGAAATCCTCCATCTTTTCGGCTTGCTGCCAGACGTGCGTGTCATGGAGCATGCCCCGCAACTCTCTCCGCAAATACGCGCAGCTGTCCATGCCTGTACGTGCGGGGAATGGAATGCCCTTGCAGATCTCCCGAAGAATTACACACGTACGCTCAAGACTCTATGCAACGACATCCTTGCTCAAAGCACGGGGACGACGCTGCGCACTCCTCTCATCGCAGCCGCGCTCATGGACAAATGAGACTCGTGCACGGCTGCACATCACTGACGGCACCGATCTGTGTAAAACGCGGCCGTGCTTCGTACGCGGAGTACACAGGTTCAACTTTTTCCTCTGCTGCCAAAGGGGACTGAACAATGCGGTACCATGCCGCGCGCATCCCCGGTACGCGTTCTCCGACTTTGCGGGTTGTGCCGGGAGGAATTTCGGTCGTGTACTCCGTACGATCGGGCGGAGGATCGGTGTGCCCCCATGTGTATGGCCCGATGATCTGCGCAGTACGACTATCACGCGTGCCGTAGTAGAGGAAATATGCGTGGCCTTGCTCGTCGTGATGCGTTTGGATGAGCAGCGCACTGGGCCCGTCATTCAGAAACCGCATATCCGTATGAGGCGGGTAAATCGTCGCATCGGTCCCCTGGGGACTGTAGTACCGTACGACGTAGCTGTGGTTCCGACGATCCTCAATGGGGAATCCATACTCCCAAACGCCCCGGTACGCAGTCGTGCTGACCTGGCATAACCCTCCCCCGAAATCAGGCAGGGTACGCTCCCCAAGAATGACGAGCTCCTGCCGGTACCCCGTAGAAGAATTCACCGGGCCCAAGACCTCATTGAAGGAGAATTCCTCCCCCTGGGGAATGAGATGGCCGTTGAAGCGGGAAAGCCCCACGCCGATGTTGTGTTGTCGTGCAGAGGGAGAGCCGCTGAAATCCGACTCGCCGATCGCCACAACCTCGCGAATGCCAAGAGATGTAAGTTCGTCGTCTTCCACACGCACCAGCGGCTGTTGCTCCTCAACGGGAAGAATGACGGTACTGATCCCCTGCTCTAGGGCAGCAATGACAAGATCAACAGCCACATCGAGATTGAGGGTCCTCCCCAGCATGCCAACACCATCAAAGAGAATAGTGCCCTCGGCATCCCGACGAATTGTCACGGAACCCGCATCGCGCTGAAGAACCTCGCCAACCTGTTGTGCAAGAACCGTGCGGATAGCATCACGGTTCCATCCGGGAATCACCTGTTTTGTAACTCCGTCGGGGAGAGGCGGAACCGTATCGCCATCTACACGGAATGACGGGAGAGGAGCAATGGGAACATTCTGGTATGTCCAGACCTCTGTAGATGCGTGCCATTCGGGATACTGGTCGGGATCGACTGTAAAGAGGAAATGCCGGTACTGCAGTGTAAGAGCGGGGTACGCCGCAGATGTGACGCACGGAAGGAAGAGCAGGGCCGCAAAGAGGATCCATGCACTACCGCGGACGCTCATAAGAAGGAGACGGATGCGTATCGAGCGCGCGATTCACCAGCGCATCCGCGCGGTAATTGTCCGCACGGGGAATGTATGTGAATTCCACTGTGGGAATCTCCTGGACGAGCTCGCTAATCTCATCCACGTACTCCTGGAGCGCCGGCATCTTCACGCGATACTGGCCATTGAGCTGCTTGACGATGAGCTCGGAATCCAGGTGGCAGATCAGGCGATTGGGATGGTAGCGGCGTGCGATCTTGAGCCCCTCGATGAGGGCTCGATACTCCGCCACGTTGTTAGTCGTGATACCGATACGCTCCGCGTGCTCACGCAAAATCTTCCCTTCAACAGGATCCTCCAAAAGACACCCGATCGCCGCCTGGCCGGGATTCCCGCGCGACCCGCCATCGGTGAAAAGGTGCAGCGTTCCCCCAACAGCCTGCACATCGTCATCCACCTTCTGTTCCGCCAAAGCATCATTCAAGACATCGGCAACGAAGCGCTCACGTTCACGCACTTTGGGGAAAAGTTCCTGGAGCCGCCGTTCGAGGGAAGCCGGCAACCGAATCATCCTCCCTATCCTAACACGGTTCGCCCTTAAGAGAGATGGAGACGCAATCCGCCCTCCTGCGCATCAATAGTCGCCCCGCCGATGCTACGCAGAAGGAGGGGAGACACACAGAGATGCACACCGGATCGTTCGAGAACCACCTCACCCGGTTGCGCGCTCTGTGAGAGCTCCAGGCAGATGACGCCTTCTTCATCCACAAGGACACGTAGGTAGGGGTATGCACAGGAAACGAGGGATCGTGCATGCGTGGCGGCGGCAGGAGTAACCACAAGATCCTCCGGCCGCTTCGGTGTTCTGATGAGAGCGTCTTGTAAATCCTGCAGGAGATCAGAAAGATCCGCCGACGAGAAACCGTGTGCACGGCACCCTTCCTCCAATGTCTCACGGGAACCGTAGGAGCATGCCGCACAGGAAAGACCATACTGCAACAGAATGTCCTGCGCTCCGGGAATCAACGTGAGAATCTGACGCACATGCAGACGAGGATCTACACGAAAACGATCATCTGCTGGCGCAACAGGGGCATCTGGCATATCGTGATCGTACTGCGGGGGGCAAGGAGCCCTCAATGGTATTCCTATGGAAATCCATGCGACGATCACTGCGTTTCGCCATCGGCGTTCTCCTGCCTCTCATGACACTTGCCATAGGATGGCAGCTGGGTGCTCGCTACGAACAGGAGCAGCTCAATGAGCTCTCAGAGCGCTTGGAACTCCTCTACACGGGCAAAACCGGAACGGGTTCTGTTCTCGCCGACCCCGAGAAGGAAGTGGACATCTCCCTCCTCTGGGGCGTGTGGCGTCTGCTCATCAAGCACTACATCTCCTCGGAAAATCTCGACCAGCGCGCCATGGTCTACGGCGCCGTCGGCGGCCTCACGCGGGCTGTTGGCGACCCCTATACCACGTTTATGACCCCCGTAGAAAACAAGGAATTCCACCAGTCCCTCCAGGGAAAACTGGAAGGGATCGGTGCGGAACTGACGATGCGCAACGAGCAGGTGGTAGTGGTCGTCCCTCTCAAGGGATCCCCTGCAGAGGAAGCAGGCCTGGAACCGGAGGACGTGATTCTCAAAGTGGACGATGTCGACATTGCCGGCGAAACTTTGAATCAGGTCGTCGATCGCATCCGCGGCCCACAGGGGACTTCGGTAACGCTCACGATCCTGCGCGAGGGGGAGAATGATCTTCTTACTCTCTCCATACTGCGGGCACGGATCACCATCCCCAGCACGCAGCAGGAACTCAAGCTGACAGGGAGCGGCACTCTGGGGTACATCCAACTCAACCAGTTCGGCGACGGCACGGTGGGTGAAGTGCGCGAGGCTCTGCGTGCACTGCGTGCAGAGAACCCCAAGGGCATTATTCTCGATGTGCGCTCCAACGGCGGAGGTTACCTGGAAGGCGCCGTAGAAATCGCTTCGATGTTCTTAAGCCAGGGGAAAGTAGTCACCGTCGAACGCCGCGACGGCGAACCGACCAATCACTACGTTTCCGGGCGCCCCAGTGATCCCACCATCCCGCTGGCGATTCTCATCAACGAAGGCTCTGCCAGCGCTTCGGAAATCCTCGCAGGAGCACTGCAAGACTCCGATCGCGCAAAAGTCATCGGCAAGCAGAGCTTCGGCAAGGGGACGGTGCAGGAAGTCTTCGATCTTCCCGGCAACGCCAGCGTGCGCATCACGATTGCCAAATGGCTCACCCCGTTGGGGCACGACTTAGGCTCCGCGGGAGTGACGCCGGATATCGAGGTGGATCTCACCCGCGAAGACGTTGCCGCAGGGCGCGACCCGCAGCTCTCTGCCGCCATGGAATGGCTCTTGGATGGAGAGGATGTGACGGCGCAGTGAGCAGGATTCCCCAGAGATTGCCCAAAAACCAATTTTATGATACAATAATTAACGATACACACTCCACACCATGACAAATCCCACGGTACCCCCTGACGGGTTCTCCTCTGGAAAGACTCCTCGCGAATCCTCGTGGGGGGAAGGCCTGGAAGATCTTCCCGAACCGCCCAAGGAACTTAAGGACTTGAAGGAGCTCCCGGCAACGCTCGGATCCATCACCTGTAAGAAGGTGGAGTGCCGCACGGGGCAGACGAGCTCCGCGCACAGCGGCAGCGATGTTTCCGCTGAGATCATCGGCACTGTGGCGCCGGGCAAGAGCTTGGAACTGGAATTCGTCGAAGGCGGCAAACTCACCACGGCGGCGGTCACAAAAATTGTAGCGATGGAAAACGGTGCGTACTGGGTGTTCGTGCGCGGCGCAGATGCGGACCGCCACCCCTGGGCATACGAAATTCGCCCCGACTTCGTGCGCACGGGGCGCAAGGAATTCGCGCACCGCATAGAGACAGTGACAGGTTCAACAACGCAGCAAGCTGCGTAATTACCAAGCGAAGAGTTCCTCGGAGGAGAAGAAGCGCGCGATTTCCTTCTGCGCGGTTTCTGCACTATCGGATGCGTGCACGACGTTCTCCATCTTGCTCTTCTCAGGTTCCTTGTTCCCGAACTCCGCGCGGATGGTGCCGGGTGCCGCAGCAAGGCAATCGGTAACACCGAGCATGTCGCGCATGCGCGCGATGATGCCCGTACCCTCAAGCACCATGGCAATCACGGGCGTAGAACTCATAAAGGTTTCGACGTCGGGATAGAACGGCTTGTCCGCGATGTGCGCGTAGTGCTCACGCAAGACCTTTGGGGTGAGTGCAAGCATCTTGCACCCGAGGATGGTGAATCCGGCCGCTTCGAAGCGTGCAATGACGGTGCCGCAGAGCCCCTTGGTCATGCAGTCAGGTTTGAGGAGGACAAGTGTGCGTTCCATGCAGAGGGAGAGAGGAGAGTGGCGCCATGGTAGAGAAGGAAACGCACGGAGTGAAGGGTTTTTGTCAGGGTTCTCTGCAGGTCGGCAAAACGGTCAATATCTGCTATAATGAGAGCAACACCCATGGAAATTCCCGGAAAGACCGTCGTCATAACCGGCGCAAGCAGCGGTATTGGATTGGCGCTCGCCCGCGTTCTTGCGGGAATGGGAGCAACCGTATTCTCCTTCGATCGCAAGGAGCCGGAGGAATCCATTGCGCATGTGACACACGTTCCGGTGGATGTGACTGCGGCAGAGGAAATCCGGAGCGGTTTTGAACGTGTGGGAACACCGGTGGATATCCTCGTGAGCAATGCCGGAGTGATACGGCGCGGCACGATCATAGAATCCAGCGAAGAAGACTTCGATCTCCTCTTCGCCGTGAATGTGAAGGGCGCGTGGCTCACCCTCAAGACGGCTCTCCCCTTCCTCTCTCCGGATGCGGTCTTCGTGCAGATGTCCTCACGCTACGCATGCAATCCCGTGCCGAACCCCGGCCTCTATGCGCTTTCCAAGCTCTTCCAACGACACCTTATGGAAATTGCGAAGAAGACGTTGCCCCAGATGAAGGTGGCAATGCTCTTCCCGGGGCCTGTGGATACGCCCCTTGCCCGGCACGACGTGACGGGGGAAGCCCTGCAGGAGAAGAAAACCATTATGGAGAGCCCTCAGTTCCTGGCAGGGAAGATTGTTGAGTTGCTGCAAGAAGACAAGGAACAACTGCTCTACGACGAGAAAACCCGGACGTACCGCCTGGAATAGCAGCCGCATCCCTTCGCGGATGCGGCTACGCAAAACCCGCGTGTATATACATTGTATATACACGTGTTTTCCCCTTCTTCTAGAGCAGAGCACGAAGCTTCGCCTCATCCTTCTCCTGGCCGATGACCACCAGGCGGAGCGCCTCTGGGGTGAGGATCTCCTTGGCAAGTGCATCAACGTCCTCCTTGGTAACCGCATCAATGGCAGCAAAGAACTCGTCGATATCACGGACCTTCGGGTAGAGGAGCTGCTGACGGCCGAAGAAGTGCGCTCGCTCCTCACTGTCCTCAAGGGATAGCGTAATGCCGCCCTTCAGATACGCTTTGGTTTTGGCGACCTCTTCCTCCGTGACGCCGCCCTCTGCGCAGTGCACGTACTCCTCCCGGATCGCCGTGATCGCCTCAAAGAGGCGCGTTTGATCCACACCCGCACGCGTGGAGAGCGCTCCGGCATCCAGGTAGTTGTCTACCTCGGTGGAAATGTAGTAACACAGTCCCCGTGCATCGCGGATGTTAAGGAACATGCGTGAACTCATATTGCCGCCCAGAATGACGCCAAGGATGCGCTGGGCAAAGTATGCGTCATCGAGTGCGGAAACACCGGGAACGCCGAGCACCAGGTGCGCCTGTTCGGTTTTTTTTGTCCGCAGGAAAACGCGCTCCTCTCCAAAGCGTTCCAGAGGGGAGAACACACGCTGTTTCTTCCCTGCAAGGGAACCAAAGAAGCGTTGCGCAAGCGTGCCTGCTTGTTCTTCCGTCACCTTTCCCGCAAAGACCACAACGGCATTATCGGGTGTATAGAAACGCTTCTTATGCTGCAGGAAATCCTCGCGCGTCACCGAGCGGATGACCTCTTCCGTTCCGATCGTATCCCACCCCAGAGGATGGTCGCCGTAGAGCAATTGCTCGAAGTCCCAGCCCACACGATACATGGGCGTATCCTGGTACATGCGTTCCTCCTCGATGATTACGCCACGCTCCTTCTCGATGTCTTCTGTAGGAAAAGCGGGCTGGAGGAGCATGTCACCCAGGACATCGCAGGCAAGTTCCACTTGCTCTGCGGCTACTTTCACATAGTACCCGGCATACTCCTTGCCGGTGAACGCGTTGAACGATCCTCCGACGCTATCGATGGCCCCGCTCACATCACGCGTGGTGGGATAGCGCTTACCGCCCTTGAAGAACATATGCTCCAAGAAGTGGCTGATGCCTCGCTCGCTCTGCTCTTCGTAGCGTGAACCGGCTCCGACAAAGACCATAGCAGTGATGGAGGCTGTCCCATCGGTGGGAGCCGTGAGGACTGTGAGTCCGGAAGAGAGGGGGGAGGCTGCATACATAGCCCGAGTGTAGAGAAGCGCACGCAGGACGTCACCGCCAAAATCCCACCCGAGCGCTTGACCGTTTTTGCCATCCTCTGTAGGGTTTGGCAACAATCGTCCATCAATAATGCTCGGAAAACTCAAATGGCGTCGGCGACTCAGGAAGCACGGTTTCCGTGCCCGTATGGCGACAAAGAAGGGTCGCCAGGTGCTTCAGCGTCGCAGGAGCAGGGGGCGCAAAATCCTCACAGTGCAACGGGGACAAGCGTAGAGAATCGAATCTAGCCCCAAAGCACGCAATCGCTATACTGGTTTCCTATGTCGCAGATACTTCACCGGATTGCTGCAACATTCTTCTATCTCCTGGGCACATCGTTCTTCGTTTCGTACCTGCTTTTGGTGAATCAGATGTATGCGCAGGAAGCCGCCTGGTGGCTGCAACGCGCCGACCTCCCTCTTGCTCTCATCGCCATGCTCTATGGCGGGACGAGTTTCTACCGCAGCCTCAAGCGAACAGAAGGAAAATCCCCCGTCTTGGGGACCGTCATCTTCATCATTCTTGCAGCATTCTTCCTGACACTCATTGTCTTAAACTTCTGGCCTGTGCTGCCGTTCCCGCAGGGCGAACCCCTGCTGTGAGAATGTGGGGTATCAGGCTGTTGCGCGTTCCTCCTCCACTCCTTGAGCCGCATTCGCGCTGCGCGCGGCGAGGAAGAGGTAGTCACTTAAACGATTGAGGAAAAGTCGCAGAGACTCCGCTACAGGTTCTATAGGTTCCAGCGCTACGACGGCGCGTTCCGCGCGCCGACAGACCGTGCGCGCCTGGTGAAGGAGCGCTCCGGCACTGCTCCCCCCGGGCAGAATGAAGTGTGTGAGTGTAGGTAATTCCTGCTCCAGCAACGCAATCTGTGCTTCCAGGAGTTTGACATGCGCAGTGGTGATGCGCTCGGTTCCCTCGGGTGCTGCCAAATCCGCACCGACCGCAAAGAGGAGGTGCTGCACGCGCCGCAGTACATCGGTGAGATGCTGTTCAAGCGGTTGGGTGAGAACGACACCGAGGATTGCGTTGAGCTCATCCACAGTTCCGATGGCTTCCATGCGCTTCGAGGCTTTGGACACCCTCTTTCCCCCGTAGAGGCCGGTGGTGCCGTCGTCGCCGGTGCGCGTGGTAATGCTCATGGGAGAACCATTGTATACCCAAACGGAAGTGGGATGCCGCTGCCGAAGCACGTTCGGGAATGTTGTGTGAGGTCAAGGAGGTTTGGCAGGTTAGGAAAAATCTCCAAACCCCATGACCTACCGTACCTTCCTGACCTTCCAAACCTTTCCGTCATGCTCCCCCCAGAGCCGCAACGACCTTCTCATGCTCTCGCTTCGCCTCTTCTTCCGTCAACGTGCGATCGGGTGCCCGGTACGTACAGCGCAGCGTGATGTGCATGATACCCTGTGCATCCCGCGGCTGGAAGAGATCCACGATCTCCAATCGCTCCAGAAGATCGCAGCCAGATCGAGCCTGAGTGAGAATGTGCGCGACAGAACGTTCCGGCGTACAGGTGATCGTGACGTCGTACTCCACCGCGGGGTACTGGGGAACTGTACGGGGCGTGGATGCCGTAGGAGGAAGAGCGAGAAGCTCGTCGAGATTGAGGAGGAGCACTGCGCAACGTTGTGGCAGGTCGAACGCGCTGCGCACAGCCGGGTGCACTTCGAAGAGACGTCCCACGACCGTATCCTCTGCCAGAACCTCGGCTGCGCGGCCGGGGTGTGCAAAGGACGGAACCTTGCGCAAGGTGCGCGAGGAGAGTTGATGACCCGCCATACGCGTTGCGTAGAAGAGCGAACGCTTGAGGAGGAGCAGAGGATCATCCATGACACCGGGTGCCTCCTTGCATGCAACGAGCATCCCCCATTCGCGGTGTCCTTCGGTTCCCGCCTCGAACACTTGCCCCCAGCTGAACGTTTTGAGATGCCCTGCGCTGTACCGGAGATTCTCCTGAGCATGTTCCAGAAGACCGGGGAGCACGGAGGGCTGGAGGAGGGAGAACTCCTCACCAAGCGCATTCTCGATTTCCGGTGCGGACACATGCTCCATGTGAGCGCGTTTGAGGAGCTGTGGTCCGATGAGCGTGAGCGGGAGAACCTCGAAGAATCCCTCTTCTTTGAGCGCGTCGCGCAGTCGTGCAATGCGGTGATCCCGCACAGGAGGCGTGATGCTCGCCGACGGCATGCGTGTGTCGAGGGCATCGTAACCGTAGATGCGGGCCACTTCTTCTATCAGATCGTGCGCGCCGGTGATATCCCCCATGCGCCAGAGCGGGGGGGTGACCGTGAGAGCGTCCTCGCCCTTCTTCTGTACGTCGAATCCTAAGCTAAGGAAGATCGACCGCACGGCGGATTCGGGGATGTCGGTCCCCAGGACTTTTGCGATGCGCGGGAGTTTGAGGGGGATGGAAGGCGGCACACCATCGTCGCCCCAGGAATCAAGACTGGAAGTAACGATTGCCCCGGGCACATGCTCTAAAAAGAGCTGGAGCGCACGGTAGAACCCCGTGGCAGCCGCAACAGGAGGAATCCCCTTTTCGTACACCGTTGCTGCATCCGTGCGGTGCCCCGTGGCAATGATCGTCCTGCGAATCGTCGCAGGATCAATCACCGCGCTGTGGAGGTAGATTCTTTTCGTCGTTTCTTTCGTCGAGCTCCGTAAGCCCCCCATGATGCCCATGAGGTCAAAGATCCCCTTGCGATCACTCAGGACCAAAGCCCCCTCAGGCAGTACGCGTTCGACCTCGTCCAGCGTGGTGATGGCTTCTCCTTTTTTGGACAAACGCATGCGGATATCGCCCTGCAAATCGTCGAGGTCGAAGCTGTGGAGCGGCATGCCGATTTCCACAGTGACATAATTCGTAATATCGACGGGGAGATTGACGGAGCGCATTCCCACCGCTTCCAGGCGGCGACGCATCCATAGGGGCGTCTCTCCCAATGCATCAATGGTGAGCGTACAGGCCAAATAGCGCGGGACCAGATCCTTGCACTCTACCTTGTGCGCAAAGGGGAGCGATTTGGAGCTGAACGGCGGCGCCTCGTATCGGGGACGGTCTTCGCGCCATGTCGCAAGCCCCAGTGCGACGCATTCCCGCGCAACCCCGATGTGAGAGAAGAGATCCGCACGATGCGTAATGGCGTGGTTATCGATGTGGAATACTGCATCAGTGAGACCCAGGTACTGGGCCAAAGAAAGTCCAACGCCTTCATCGCCATCGCCAAGATCGATGATCGAGTGCCCTGTGCACAGGGGAAACTGCGCAGCAAGTTGGAGCTCCTCAGCAGCACAAATCATTCCTTCGCTCTCCTCTCCACGGATCTTCGCACGGTCCAGCGTCACGGATTCCTCGCCATGCCACAGCACACGGGCACCGATGTGAGCGAACGCCACGCGCATGCCCTGGTGCAAATTCGTACCGCCGCACACGACGCGCTTCTTGCCCTTATCGGTCTCCACGGTGCAGAGCGAGAGCTTGTCGGCATTGGGATGTTTGTCAACGGAGAGTACCTTCCCCACGCAACAATGGGCGAGCGCCGCCCCCTGCGCAACGAGATGCTCCACTTCGCCCACACTCACCGTCAAGCGGTCAGCGATGACGCGCGGATTCTCCTCTTTCCACACGAGGAAATCACTCAGCCAATCCAAAGAGATCTTCATGGGTGCAGCATACACGAGGCCTCGTGCTCTGTGCACGCAAGCCGCCATTGTCTTTTACGAGCGAAATGCTAGGCTAGGGGGTACCCATGCATCTCCCATTCCTCCGCAAACCTATGAAGAAATCCGCTCCCCTCACTCTGGGCCAAGGGCTCAAGTGGGTGATCCGCATACTCGCGTTCCTCGCCATGGCGGCTTCACTCATAGGTGTATACCAGACGCACATTACCGGAGCCGGAGCACACTTTGGCACAACCCCGGCATCCATGGCCCTGATTGCGTTCGCGCTCACCACACACCTGTGGATCAAGACCATGACCTGCGACGGTCAGTGTTCCCTGTAAGGGGAGGAAGCGGAGGTTTTCGCTTCCCCCAGGAATGAGAGTCCTAGTACAGTGCCACTGCTGGAGAGGTCGCATAGTGGTCTATTGCGCCCGCTTGGAAAGCGGGTAGGCCTGCAAGGGTCTCGGGGGTTCGAATCCCCCCCTCTCCGCCACAGTTGAATTCGAGCTGAGCGTGAGCACTGAAGTGCGATACGCGAAGCCGAAGACACTGTGTCCCCGGAGCTCCCGAAGGGAGCGGAGGGGACAATACGGATATAACTGTTAGTTGTAAGATAAGAACTATGGAACCAATCGGATTCGCCGCAGGGACACTGGTTGCCGCTTCGCTCCTCCCGCAAGTGATCAAATCCTGGCGCACGCGCTCGACAAAAGACCTCGCTCTCTCCTGGACACTCATCAATCTTGCGGGACAAGTACTCTGGCTTACATACGGTGTGGGTATTGCAAGCAGATCGTTAGTCGTGATGAGCGGCGTGACGATTGCCATGACGCTCATCCTTATCGGACTCAAAATCCGGCACGGATGACTAGAGCACAATGTTGAACGCGTACCCGATGATAATGATTGCAAGCATCACCGTTGCGAAGAACGATGCAAGGAGCGGCCAGCGCATCACCCTCTTGAGGATGAGTGCTTCGGGAAGCGAAAGCCCTACCACCGCCATCATGAACGCGAGTGCCGTACCCAGAGGAATACCTTTCTCAACCAACGCCTGGACAATGGGAATGACGCCACTTGCATTGGCATAGAGCGGAACAGCCAGGAGGACGGCGAGCGGGACAGTCCACAGGCGCTCGCGGCCCAGCGCTTGCGCAAAAAACCCCTCGGGAACAAAGCCGTGGACAGCTGCACCCACCGCGACTCCGGCAAGAACGTATGGCGCAACCGACCGTACGATGCGCCAGGCATCCCGCGAAACGGCGCTCAACACAGGATCTCGCTTCTGCGTACAGGAGCACAGGTCCTTGCGAACGACATCCGCCACAAACCGCTCCAATCGCAAACTGCCCAGTACGGCGCCTCCCGCCATGCCCAGAGCAATGCCGGCACCGACATAGGCAAGCGTCACTTTCCACCCGAAAACACTGAGGAAGAGCGCGATGGCGACTTCGTTGATGAGCGGAGAGATGATGAGGAACGCCAACGTAACCCCAAGCGGAATACCGGCCTCCAGGAATCCGATGAAGAGCGGAATGGAGGAGCAGGAACAGAACGGCGTCACTGCGCCGAAGATCGTGGCGAGGAAGTAATCGAGCCCGAAAAGACGGTGTGCGGCAAGAAAGGAGCGGATCCTGCGCACGGGGAGGTAGTACCGCACAAGTCCCATCACGTGCGTGATGAGGATGAGGAGCAGGAGAATCTTCACGCTGTCCTCAATGAAGAATACGAGAGCTCCTCCAAGCGGAGACGATAGCGGAATGCCCAGAGGTGTCAGGAGTACGCGCTCAACAAGAAACTGCATACAGACACTGTATCAGAACCCCTGCAAGCGGCTGCAGAACAAGCCAAAGAAAGTGAAGCAGGACGTTGGGCACAGGGTGGAAAGGGGGGTACCATACGCGCCCCATGGCGTTTTGGCATCGAAGAACCACAGAGCTCACTCTGCCCACAACAGAACGCGAGATCATTGACCCCTCCGACATTCGTCACGTGGATTTGTCATGCGGTGGGCGCCTGCAGGAAGAAGGGCACGAACTTAGAGCAATGTTGGAGCGCAGCGAAAAAATCGACCGGACCTGCGAAATGACGAAGGCGATCCTCATTCTCAAGGCAATGTGGAGCGCGCGCATGGGCTTCGGCGAAGCTATTGGATTCGCGCGGCAATTCCGCGGCATCCTCACACATTACCAACCACGACACGACACGGAATTGATCCGTTATCGTCGCCCTGAAACAGAGGAGCTTGTCATACATCTGGTAGATCGGTTTCTCGACCGTATGAGTCGTGTCATCGGCATGGACCATGTCGTAGAGACCGTGCGTAAGAGCCAGCAAGGAGAACCCACTGCTATTTACTATCCCCACAACTGCAATGCCGACCCCATTATCTGGAACGTGCTCATGCAGCGTCAGGCAGAAGGGTGCGGACCGGAGGATCATCGGACTGCGGCGCGTCTGATGCGCCGCAACCAAATTGCCGTCATCGGACAACAGATGGCGTTCAATCCGTTCCGTGCGGCACTCACAGATGCGATGGATACCATCATGACCATTCCCCCAAAATATCACAGTGGATTCTCCCCGGAGGAACAGGAGCTTGTTCAAGCACATGGAAGAAACTTCCTCCTCACGCTCCTCGCATTGCAAAAACATCCGGATTACATCCCGCTCCTCGCACCGGAAGGAGGCATCACACCGCTGCGCGGACCCGACAGGGATCGTGTGAAGATTATTTCATCTGCAGCAATGAAGGGTCTCCATGTGACACCGGTAGACATCGAAACGGATGAGAATCGTCGGCTCCTCCAGTTGAGCCTGGGTTGCATGATGTCTTTGGGGCCAGCGAAGGTGAATGCCATTGTTGGCCAGCCATTTGTTCTGGAAAAGAAAGATCCCGATGAACTCGTGACAAAGCTCTACGAGAGCCTCCAGCGCGCTGGTGCCCGTGTGGGCACACGTGAGTGGGGCGTAAGCCAACGCGAACAAAGCAAACTCATGTACCGTTGTGTCATACCCAAGACAAATTGAAGTAGATCATGGGCGCACGAACGTAGACAGAGAGAAGAGAAAACCCGTACGATGCATAAGCTATGCGCAAGGACAACGAACTCTTGAGCGCCCTCACGCACTTCTTAGGATTCCTGCTCGCAATCGCGGCGCTGGTACTGGTGGTCACAGCCGCCGCACGAACGCAGACGAGCGCCGACACCGTAGGAGCCTCAATCTTTGGCGCGACGCTCATCTTCCTCTATGCCGTGAGCACGGTATTTCACCTCTGTCCGCGATCCGTACAGGCAAAGAAGATGCTGCAACGCCTGGACCATGCGGCAATTTACGTGCTCATCGCGGGGACCTACACGCCCGTGTGCCTGACGATGACATCACGCGGGTGGGGATGGAGTCTCTTTGGAGTGATCTGGGGATTGGCGGCAGTCGGCGTGATACTCAAACTCAGCGATGTGCGCATCGCACGCTGGTTCTCCACGATGCTCTACATCGCCATGGGATGGGTCGTAGTCATCGCCATCGTGCCGCTTGCTGCATGGCTCAATGCCGCGGCGACGTTCTGGCTCGTACTGGGTGGCTCGCTCTACACAACGGGGTGCTTCTTCTTCCTGCTCGACCGCGGCGATGCGAGTGTTCGCTCGCTGCGCATGCACGACGTGTTTCACCTCTTCGTGATTGCAGGGAGCGTGAGCCACTTCTGGGCGGTATTCGCGCTCATTGAGCAAATCCCATAGGAAAGGTTGGAGAGGTGAAACCCGGGTTCGACCCCAACCCCAACCCGAATCCGAACCCTACAGCGCTTCTTTCCTCTGCGCCGGTTCGTAGTACGGGAGACTGAGCGCACCGTAGATCTCTTCTTCGGTCTTGGAGGCAACGACCCGATCGTCTTCGAAGAGCCCGTACTCATTGAGCTTCCACCCCTTGCGGATCGCCACTTTGCGCATGGCAATGTTGTGTTCCTTGCTCCCCGTAAAGTAGAGGAGCGCGCTGCCCCACTGGTCCTTCTTCACGAAACGTACATCGACCCGTAAGCCGTTTAAGAGATCAAAGGAGAGCTTCTTATCCCCGTGCGCAACCACATCGCGCACGAAGGAGAGACCTGCAATGGCGTCCGCGACTTCCTTGGGTTTTTTGGTAACCACCAAGACATCAATATCCCCCACGGTCTCCTTCTCGCGCCGATAGGAACCTGCAACCTCGGCGCGCTCCACGCCCTTTACCTTGCGGATGCGCGCGATGAGCTTCTCTACATCTTTGCGCACGGCTTCCCGAGGGAATCGCGTGGTACGCTCCTTCACGCGTTTTGCATTGGCGAGAATCTTCGCCTGGAGCAGGCTATCGAATCGCGGGAGTGCTGCAACCTTGTTCTCTTCACATGCACGAACTAAATCCGCAACAGTCTTCACGCCCAACACCATCTGAATCTGCCGGATGCGCTTGGGTCCCAAACCCTCGATATCCATGAGCTCGGCAGGTAAGCCTCCCTGCGTGATGCGCAGGTTCTCGAGCCCGGTCATCTTGCCGGTCTTCAGGTACTCCATGATCTTCCCCGCAATCGCCTCGCCGACGGCGGGGAGTTTTTTGAGTTCCTTCTCGTCCCCGTACGTCGAAATATCGCGCGGGAGTTCCTCGACAACCTGTGCCGCACGGCGGTACGCAGCGGGCTTGAACTCCACCCCCTGCTCGGCAAGGAGCGCGGCAATCTGACGGAGCATCCCGGCGATCACCTTGTTGTTCTCCATGAGGAGCATTCTACCGCATACGGTCGTTCCATGGGGCTGCAGAACCGTAAAATGCTTTAGAATAAGCCACGAACAACGCATCGTTGTACGCAAATGGATGTAATCCGGAACATAGACAGGGAATAAGACAGCACAATGACAGCATGAATCTCTACCAGGAACGGTACCGCATCGCATCCAATCGGAAACCTGGCCGGGATTACGCGGCACAGGGTCGGTATTTTGTCACCGTCTGCGCACAGAACCACATGTCGTGGTTCGGCGAAATCCGTAATGAAATCATGGGATTGAATGCTATCGGATGCATTGTTGCCGATGAAATCCAACGCACCACAACCGTACGACCCTATGTCACAATCAATGATTGGATTGTAATGCCCGACCATGTGCACATGATAATTATCATTGATGAACGGGATGTCACGACATCAACCGCCACCGTAGAGACGTCCCGGCGGGACGTCTCTACGAACGTAACGCAATTGATCCCATTGTGCCGATTCCGCCCGTGCACGTTGGGCGCCATCGTTAATCACATCAAATCCCTCTGCACCAAACGCATCCGCGCAATGGGGTACGCAAATTTCGCCTGGCAACGCAATTACAACGATCGCATTATTCGGTCGGACACGGAATATCGCCGTATTCAATGGTACATTGAAGAAAACCCCAGTCGGTGGACCCGGGGATAAACAACAACCGAGATGCTGTACACACACTGCTCTGTCCAACCGTAGTGTTGAAATTTGGGTCCCCCGCGTCGCACATGGCAACGCAGGGGACCCGTCTTGGGAGGGGCCCGAACGAAGGGTCCCTTAGGTGGCCGCCAGGGCGGCGGCGCGGGCCCGCTTGAGTCGGCGCTTACTGAGCGCCGACTTTACGGAGCGGTGGGCGTGCTTCTTCGCCAGGCGCTTGAAGGCGCGTGGCGCATTAAGCACGCTGGGGGGCAGCGGTCCAAACTCGACCGCTGCAACCCGCTTGGCCTTGCCGTTGCCCGACCGCCTGCAGCGGCCACTGTCCGTGGGGCCCTTGCGGGCCACTGTAGGACTAACCATCTTCGAACTCCCAAGAAAGAGACTCTCTGCCCGGGTCCATCGGGGGGTGGTTCCCCCGCGCCCCTGATCCAATCGGGGCTTATGGGCAGAGCAGCGTAGGTACGAACGATGCTTCCAAAGATCTGCGAACCACCCCTGTCCTAAAAAGAGGAACGGGGGCATGTACTCTCCTCTCCGGTTCATACACATCCCTCCTGGCCCCCCTGCGCAGTGCGCAGGGAACGCGAAAGAATGAAGAGATTAGGCGTATGAGCCATCATCCGTACTCTACGCCCCCATCACCATAATGTCAATACTTTGTCAATTCCTCTGTACCGCTACACAAGAACACTTCCCATCCGAACCCCAGCCCCAACCCCAACCCGACTTCACGTCCCCTCTCTCCAGCTTTTTAAGTACTCCACCTGCTCGCTCGTAAGCGTATCAATGGAGAGTCCCATCGCTTCAAGCTGCAATCTCGCGATAAGATCATCGACTGTGTCGGGCAGCGTGAGAACTTCGTTGGGGAGCTTGCCCCGGTGCTTGGCCAGGTACTCGCACGCCAGCGCCTGCCCGCAGAAGGAGAGGCTCATGACTTCGCTGGGGTGCCCCTCCGCGGAAGCGAGATTCACCAGCCTTCCCTCCCCCGCAACGTAGATGACACGCCCGTCCTTCATCAGGTACTCGTCCAAGTAGTGGCGAACACGGCGCTTGCGCTTGGCGGCTTTTTCAAGCGCCTCCATATCGATCTCATTGTCGAAGTGTCCGGAATTCGCAAGTACCACGCCATCCTTCATGTGATCCACGTGTTCCATACGAATCACGTGGAGGTTTCCTGTCACCGTGATGAAGAGATCGCCTAAGAGAGCGGCCTCGTGCATGGGGAGCACGCGATGCCCGTCCATGGCCGCCTGGAGCGCCGCGAAGTTATCGACTTCGGTGATAACCACCTGCGCGCCCAAGCCCTTCGCGCGCATCGCACACCCTTTGCCGCAACTGCCGTACCCCACAACAACAACCGTCTTCCCCGCAATGAGCAGATTTGTGGAACGCAGGATGCCGTCGAACGTGGATTGCCCCGTGCCGTAGTAGTTATCCATCAGGTGCTTGGTGCGGTTGTCGTTGACAGCAATCATGGGATACTTGAGCGCGCCCTCTCGCTCCATGGCATGCAGACGAATGATGCCGGTGGTCGTTTCTTCACAACCCCCGATGATCTGCTCAATCAAATGCGGGTGCTTCGTATGAATCTCGGTAACCAGATCACACCCATCATCAATAGTGATATGGGGTTCGGATTCGATCACTGCAGTGAGGAACTTGTAGTAGTCCTCTTTAGTCTCCCCTTTGTAGGCCCAGACGAGCACATCCTCCTGCGCGAGTGCGGCGGCGATGTCATCCTGCGTCGAGAGCGGATTGCATCCGGTAATGGCGACTTTCGCACCGCCGGCTTGCAACGTGCGTATGAGTACGCCGGTCTCCTTGGTCACATGGAGCGCCAAACCGATGGTGAGGCCCTTGAGCGGTTTCTCTTTAGCGAAGCGCTCACGCACGGTGAGGAGTGCGCCCATGCGCTTCTCAGCAATCTCTAAGTTGAGCTTTCCCTGCGCGGCCAACTTGGGGTCTTTGACGTAGGACATGGGCATCACCATACCGAAGTTATGGGCGTCACGCACCTGAATTGTCACCCATTACCTCCCCTTGATCTCTTTAAAACTCCTTGTCTTCTTCGATATCCTCTCAGCGCAACTCCGGCAACGCTTCTCCGTAGGCCTCCTTGGCGCGCGCGAACACCGCGGGAACATCGAGGGAATCGAGGAGTGTGCCTTCGTACTCCACATTGAAGGAGCCCATGGCCGCCCCCAACTTGCAGGCGTCGAGGAGTTCCCACCCGGCACTCAATCCCGTAAGTACGCCGGCGCGGAACGCGTCGCCCGCGCCCGTGGGATTCACAACGCCCTTCGACGCACATGCGCGCACGCCTCTCACTCCCTTCTTGGAGTACACCGTAAAGCCCTCGCCCCCGTGGGTCGCAACGAGCGTGGGCACATACCTGAGCACGGATTCTTCATCGCACTTGAGCGTCCTGCAGAGCGTCTTCCACTCGTAATCGTTGACGATCACCACGGTGCTCATCTTAAAGAGCCTCTTGAGTTCATCGGGGCCAAAGGCAATCGTCTGCTGCCCGGGGTCGAAGAGGACGGGGATCTTCTGCTCAAAGCACCACTCCACCGCGCGCATCATCTGGTGAGGATCGCGCGCGCCGACGATCGCGTAGGCGATGTCCTCGCGTTCCTCTTTAAGATCGGGCCAGGTAGAGCGTGCATCCGCGCCGGGGTGGAAAAACGCGATCTGACGCTCAGAACTGTCGCTCCCGATAACGGCGGTCGCCGTCACTGCATCGTCAATGCGCTCAACATGCTCCGTCGCGATGCTGCGCTTTTTGAGGATATCGAGGTACTCATCGCCATCGTACCCAACGGCGGCCACGAGGAGGGCATCCCGCTTAAGCAGCTTCAAATTCCACGCCACGTTGACGCCGGTCCCGCCGCGGTGCCGCGCAAAGTGCGAACAGAAGAAGGAAACGGAAAGACTCTCCAGGCTGTCGGGACGCAGCGACTGCGTAAAGGACCCGTCGTAGTTGAGGAGCAGGTCGTACGCCAACGAGCCTGTTACGAGAATACGCTTGGCCATCCGTGGAAATGGTGGCACAAGTACCCGGGGAATGCCAGAGGAGAACGAACGGGGAATTTCGAGCGACATAGGCACGATGTGCGCTACAATCCCCCGCGATGAAGATCGCTGTTATCGGTACCGGTTACGTGGGACTTGTCTCCGCCGCATGCTTCGCCGAACTGGGTCACGAAGTGATCGGCGTCGACATCGATAAAGCCAAGATTGCCAAGTGCAAACGCGGCGAGAGCCCTATCTTTGAACCCGGACTCGAAGAATTGCTCCAGAAAGGGATCAGGAGCGGACGCCTGACGTTCACGACCGATCTTTCCGAAGTACTCAGCGAATGCTCAGTGGTGTTTAGCGCAGTTGCCACCCCTCCGGGCGAGGGTCACAAGGCCGATTTGAAAGCGGTCTTCACCGTGACGGAAGCAGTGGCGCAACATGCGGATCACGATCTCGTGTTCGTCAACAAATCCACCGTGCCCGTTGGGACGGGGAAGAAGTGTGAAGAGAAGATTGCGGCAGTTCTCAAGAAACGCGGCGTTGAACTAAAGATTCCCGTTGTCAGCAACCCCGAATTCCTGCGTGAGGGCATGGCCGTGAATGACACGCTCATGCCGGACCGCATCGTCGTAGGGGTCAACGAAGACCCATGGGCCCGTGAACTGATGGAAGACCTCTATCGCCCCATTACGCGCGTGGGTAAGCCCATCGTCTTCATGAGCCGTGAGAGCGCAGAGATCGTGAAGTACGCCTCGAACGCGTTCCTCGCAACGAAGATCAGCTTTATCAACATGCTCACGGAGCTTACAGAAAAGACGGGGGCGAATATCCGCGACGTGGCGTTAGGTATGGGCCTGGATGACCGCATCGGTCCGAGGTTCCTGCACGCGGGTATCGGCTATGGCGGAAGTTGTTTCCCTAAGGATGTCAAAGCGCTCATGGCCACGGCAAAGGAGTACGACGTGCCGATGGATATCGTCGAAGCCACGGACCGGATCAATGCGGCGCAGCGCAAGCGCTTCTTCACCCAGGTGCTCAACGCTCTGCCGAAGAAGGCAATCGTTGCAGTTTGGGGTCTTGCATTCAAACCCAAGACCGACGACATGCGCGAGGCCCCAAGCCTCGACTTAATTCCCGCGCTCGTCAAAGCCGAACACACCGTTCGTGTGTACGACCCCGCAGCGGTAGAAACTGCCAAACCACTCCTGCCGGATGACATCGAGTACTGCGAGAGTCCCTTTGCGGCAGCAGAGGATGCCGATGCCGTGATACTCCTCACCGAGTGGGATGAATTTAGGGGAGTGGACCTCAAAAAACTCAAGGAAACAATGCGGGGATCGGACTTTTTTGATGGCCGCAATGTCTACGATCCGCAGGAGATCCGCTCTGCCGGATTGAGCTATCGGGGCATCGGCCTAAAGTAATAGAGAACAGACAGAAACCTATCCACGAGAATGTCGTCGGTTGAGGTGTGGTACGCAGGTGAATCTTGTACGATAGCGCTATGCGCATCCTCCTCACCGGTGCCGCCGGGTTCATCGGATACCACACATCGCAGGCTCTGATTGCACGTGGCGATGAAGTCATCGGACTCGACAACTTCAACACGTACTACGACCCGAAGCTCAAGGAGGCGCGTGCCGCAATGCTGACTGGGCAGAAAGGTTTTACCTTGGTACGAGGAGACATTCGTGACCGCAAGACCGTGGTGGAGGCGATGAAGGGGGTTGATCGCGTGCTCCACTTACCGGCGATGGCTGGCGTGCGCTACTCGTTTGAGCACCCGGAGGAGTACGTCGATACGAATATCCTGGGGTTCTTCAATGTATTGGATGAAGCGCGCAAGCAGGAGATCCCCGGTCTCATCTACGCATCCTCGAGTTCCGTGTACGGCGGGAACACGACGTTCCCCTCGAGCGAGGAGGACCGCGTGGACGATCAACTCTCGCTCTACGGCATGACGAAGAAGGACAACGAACTCATGGCCCACACGTACCATCACTCGTACGGCATCCCCGTAACGGGTTTGCGGTTCTTCACGGTGTACGGACCGTGGGGAAGGCCTGATATGGCACTTTTCCTCTTCACCGATGCCATCCTCCACGGCCGTCCCATCAACGTCTTTGGAGAGGGAAAACAGCAGCGCGATTTCACGTACATTGATGATATCGTTGCCGGCGTCGTCGCATCCATCGACCGCAATTATGATGAGGAGATATTCAATCTGGGATGTGGACGTAAGGAGGAGCTGATGGACTTCATCACGATGATTGAGAAAGCCTGCGGCAAGGAGGCGCAAAAGGAGTTCCTCCCCATGCAACCGGGCGACGTTCGTGTAAGTGATGCGGACATTGCAAAGGCTCGCAAAAAACTTGGGTACGAACCCAAAACGCAGATCAAGGAGGGGATACCACGGTTTGTGCAGTGGTATCGGGAATACTACGGAGTGTGATTTCCGATCACTCCTTCCATGTGAAGATACGATTCACCGTGTAATTCCACATCACCCCCGCCATTGCACCCAGGAATACCGCCAGGAATTCTTGCCACTTCAGCGCAAAGAGTGACGTGCTTACGCCCCAGTTCACGAGCGCGCCAAAGAGACAGGCGATGTTGAATTTGAGAAAACCCACTGCCGCTTGTTTCCCCTGAAGTCGCTGCCCGGCAAAAGTCCAGATGTTATTGAGGAAAAAGTTAAAGACGATCGCGGTTTCGGTCGCACCGATCACGGCGATGGAGAATCCCCCGACAGACGGATGCGAACTCTGCAAAACAAATCGCGTGATCGCATAGTACGCACAGAGGTGCACAAAGACTCCGAGCGTCCCCACCAGGGAATACTTCACGAAGGTGAGGGGAATGTACTTCCCTACGGTGACATCGTAGAGGTATTCCAGAAAATCGACCTGGACGCGCAACGAGAGCTTGCTCTGCCCATGGAGACGCTTACGAAAGGTGAAGGGATGTTCCGTAACTTGTGTCTCTCTGGGCACGCAGACAAGGAGATCGAGGAGAATCTTGAATCCTTTGGGGTTGAGCTTGGTGACAACCCGCTCAAAGAGACTGCGCTCAATCGCAAAGAACCCGCTCATGGGATCCTTCACCTTCACCGCACAGAGGAAAAGCGCCAATCTCGTTGCGATGCGGCTTAAGACCTGTCGACGCTCATCCCACTCCCCTACGCTGCCACCCTCCACGTATCGCGATCCCACAGCAATACCGCTGCCTGAACGCACCGCATGGTAGAGAGCCGGCAAAAGCTCAAAGTCGTGTTGTCCATCCGCATCCATGACAGCAAAGACATCCCCCTTCGCGGCAAGGAACCCCTCAATGACAGCTGAAGAGAGACCACGGCGTCCCAAGCGACGGATAACGTGTAGATCCTCTCTGCCTTGCGCAAGTTCGAGCGCGATATGCCAGGTTCCGTCAGGCGAGTCGTCATCAACGATGATGATCTCATGCTCGATACCCGTGAGGATTTCCTCGAGTTTGGGAAGGAGTTCGGGAATGTTCTTCGCCTCGTTGTAGGTGGGGAGGACTAAGGAGAGCACGCACAAAGCATAGAGCCGCTTTGAAGAATTCGGAACCGAAAAACAGTCCTGTTCCGCTCAGAGCACGACAGACCTACAATACGAACATGCGAGAGCGTGTCTTCATTCTGTTCTGCGGCATCACAACGATCCTGCTCTGCATTCCGCTCGCGAAAGATTTGCCGTTGAGCATGGCATTGGCGGACCCCGTTGTACGAGCCCGGGCACCGCAGGCGGTGGAGAGCTTACGCCGACGCGGCCTGTGGCTGGTGAATACCGAGCTTACGGGAATCGAACGGAATGGAGAGAGCGTCTGCTTCCATTGGGTGGAGCGTTACCGCAATAGAACGCAGCAGAGAGACGCCAAACCCATTACCACATGCTTCTGATGCGCTGTACTTGTCGTTCTGTGGCCCCTTGGCTCGCCATCCTCCTGGGAGTGCTCCTGCGTATGACACAGATGACGCTGCCAGATCTTTCCACAGACGAAGCGCAATTTGCTCTGAGTGCTTCGGCAGCGCAACCGCCACTGGGAATGATGTACCTGCGCATGGCACAGATGCTCTTTGGAGCAGATATTCTCGTGGTACGCGGTGCAGTGGTCGTCTTGGGAATCCTCACGCTTCCCGTGATCTATTTCATTGCCCGGGAAATACTGGACCGAGAGAACGCGCTCCTTGCAACGGCACTGGCAAGTGTCTTTCCGGGGCATGTTCTCTTCTCCAAATTGGCATACCTGAGTGTGCCACTTTTCCTCATGTGGGCGCTCACGCTCCTCATGTTCCTGCGCGTGCGCCGCAATGCTAACCCCTGGTGGCTCATTGCACTCTACATCGTCAGTTTGACGGCAACCTTCACAAAAACGCAGGGAATCCTCCTTCCCGCTCTCCTCTTGGGGGGACGTATCTTTGAGCTTCGCGGACGGTGTATCAGGGATGCACTGTGTTGGGTGTTGGGCTTCAGCATGATCCCCATACTGCTGTACATCGCAACGCACCCCGGCATACCGGCAACACTTCTGCTCTACGGCGGTAGCATGTACGGGCTTTCGGGAATCTTCGCAAGATGCCTGGAACTTGTGAACGTGTGGTGGTCGCTCCTGTTCCTCTTCTTTGTCGCTGCAGCGGTCTCGGTCGTGGAGCTCCCCCGCTTGCCGTGGCCTGTGTGGATCCTCCTGCTCCTCGGCACGGGGATAGGCCTGCTCTTGGGGCCAAGCCATGCGTACTACACCACGCATCTCGTACTGTGGTCCGTTCCCATCGCGGCACTCCTGGGAACGTTGCCACCGGCGGCACGCACGACTGTTCTTCTGACCCTCACGCTCTCCACTCTGCTCGTCCTCAGCCCGGTCCAAAACCCCTGGACATACGATCTCTACAGAAACAACAATTACTGGAACACGCATGCGGCAGAGATGAACGCCGCACTTGCAGGTGAAGAGAGCATCATTGTTCTGGGATCCGCAGGCCACCACGTACGTTGGTACTTGGAACCGCGTGTACTCATTGGGAATACGTTCGACACAAACCACATACAGGGGACATATCTGCTCCTCGATCAAGAACGCCGGGGGGAATTCCCTCACGCACGCATCCTCTACAGGGATGAGGAGGTCACAATCCTCAAGACGCAATAATGCAAGCTGCACCGATTCCTGGGTGCAGCGTAAGATGCCGCCGATTCAACGTGCACCGGGCTGCGGTCCTCGCTACGATAGCCGCCGATGAAGATCGTTGTCACAGGTTCCAGCGGCACCATTGGCACGCGCCTCTGCGAGAAACTCTTGGAAAAAGGAGAAGATGTCGTAGGTGTCGATTGGCAACCCAATGTGTGGCATCCCGCCATCGAGAAACGAACGATCCGCATGGATTTGCGTGATGATTCGCTGCTGAAAAATCTTCCGGCAGAAGCAGACGTGGTCATCCACCTTGCAGCAAACGCGCGGGTGTACGAACTGGTTGAGCACCCGAACCGAGCACGGGACAACTTCATCACCCTCTTCAATACGCTGGAGTACGCCCGCAGGAACAAGATCCAGAAGTTCATCTTCGCTTCTTCGCGCGAAGGGTACGGCAATGTCCCTGAGGAGGTATTGCGCGAGGATATGGTGCGCGTGGAAAACTGCGAGAGCCCCTATACTGCGAGCAAGGTGGGAGGAGAAGCGTTGGTGCATGCGTACGCATCCTGCTACAGAATCGCCCCTGTCATCTTGCGCTTCAGCAACGTGTACGGGATGTACGACAATTCCGTGCGTGTGGTGCCGCAATTCATCCGCAGCGCCCGCGCAGGAGAACCGCTCGCCGTGTACGGCGAAGAGAAGTGTCTGGATTTCACGTACATCGACGACGCCGTCGCCGGCATTCTCCTGGTATTGGAGAAATACAAAGTGGCAGCCGCAGCCGAAACCTTCAACATCGCTTACGGCGAAGGGGCAAAACTGGTTGATCTCGCATCTTTGATCATTCAACTTACAAAAAGCTCATCACGGATAAGCATCAAGAAGTCGCGCACGGGCGAGATCATCCGCTACGTCGCGGATATTTCCAAGGCGAAGACACTCCTGGGATTCGCTCCAAAAACGCCTTTTACAGAAGGCGTTGCGAAGGCAGTGGCATGGTACGGACAACACCAGAAGTAACCATGAAGACCCTGCGAAACCTTGTACGGCGATTTCTGCTCATCGCCGAGTGTTTTCCGTACCACGGAATCAGGGGAAAGCTCCTTTTGAGTGCACAGATGTTTTTGCGACTCTTTCCGCGCTGGGCATTCCCTTCCATGTCCATCATCCCATTGGTGTGCCACACAAAAAACGTGGCAGCGAACGAGTTCATTGGACGCTACCAACGCGAAACGCAGGGATTCGAGGAGTTGTGGCAATCGCGCCATCGCACAACCGAGCAGGACATCGCGCACTTCTACCAGGAACATGACAAGGATATATGGCGCCAGGCGTACCTGAGCCGCTATGACTACCTCTATAAGAAGAAACTTCTCTGGGTCCTCCATGTTGCATATCAATCTTGTAGGAAGGACGATCCCATTCTCGATTATGGCTGTGGCGCGGGCGCAGCAAGCCACCTCCTGATCGCAAAAGGCTTTGGAAATGTCGAAGCGGCAGACATTCCATCGCAAACGCTGGAATTCGTAAGCAAGGAACTCGTCTCCAGCCTCCACGCGCTCCACACGATTGATGCAACACTACATCTTCAGGAGAACCTGTACGCACTCATTCTTGCACTGGATTGTCTGGAACACACAGTGGAGCCCCTCGCCATCACCAAACGTTTACTCAGTGCTCTGCGCCCCGGAGGGATACTCATGACCACGTTCCCTAAAGAGGAAGATTTCTCAAGCACGCATACACGAAAGGCTCAAGAGGAACGACCGGCAGTTTTCGCATTCCTTGCACAACATTGCGACACCATCGTCCCCGAATTCCTCTACCGAAAAAATGCTGATTTTAGCGGAAAACGAAGTACTTCCGCATGAAGAAATTCCACAGGAGCACAATCCACAGTGCGACGATTTTTGCGAGGACCGCACCGAAACGGAACCACTCGATTTGCACGTAGAGGAGAAGTTCTGTCCAGAGGAGTCCACCAAGCGCAATGAGAAGAACAAGGAGGATCTCTGTGGTCCGATTGTGTTTGCTCTCAAAAACCCAGAACAGGCAGATGGCATGATTCCACGCAAGGGCGAGGAGATACGCAATGAGTGCGGAGAGAGCGTAATGCACCTCCAGCACCTGCAAGCAGAACGCATAGATCGCCAAGTCCACAACGGCCGCAGACCCCCCCACGAAGAAGTAGCGGAAGAACTGAATGTGCGTGTGCCGAGTACGGCCGAAGACAAAGTGCTTCATAGAGCACCGAAATGTGCCCTCCAACTATACAGGAAACTGAGTTCCGTAGAAGGAAGAAGGTGTATAGACTTGGACAGCAATGGAAGTTGTTGTCGCCATCGTTGGCTTAGGATACGTCGGCTTGCCACTCGCCCATGCATTTGCGCGCAAGGGGCTGCGAACAATCGGTTATGACATCAGTACTGCCCGCATCGAAGGATTGAAGAAAGGAGAGGATTGGACTCATGAACTCACGCAACGGCAACTGCAGGAGGTCGCCATAGAATTCAGCACCGACCCTTCTGTCCTCAAAGAGGCAGATGTCATCATCGTCGCGCTCCCCACGCCCATCGATAAGGCAAATAAGCCGGACATTGCCATCCTCAAAGCCGGAACACAAACCGTGGGTGAGCACATGAAGAAAGGGGCAATCGTTGTCTTTGAGTCCACCGTCTACCCGGGAACCACACGCGACATTTGCGGCTCAATTCTAGAGAAAGCTTCTGGCCTCACCTGTGGGAGGGACTTCACGCTCGGATACTCTCCGGAACGCGTGAATCCCGGGGATCGCGAACACACGATCGAAAAAATTGTGAAAGTCGTTGCAGGACAGGATGAGCAAACAACCGATCTCCTTATGAAACTTTACGGATCGGTGATCGAGGCGGGTGTACACCGTGCCCAGAGTATCGAAGTTGCCGAGATGGCTAAGGCTATCGAAAACGCGCAGCGTGACCTGAATATTGCCTTCATGAATGAGGTGGCAATGATGTGTAATCGTCTGGAGATAGCGACAAAAGACGTGCTCGATGCTGCAAAGACGAAGTGGAATTTTCTCCCGTTCCTCCCGGGATTAGTGGGTGGCCATTGCATCGGGGTGGATCCCTACTACCTGGTGGAAAAGGCGCGACAACTGAATATGGAAACACAGGTCATCGCTGCAGGAAGAGCAGTCAACGATTCCATGGGGTCGTACGTTGCACAGCGTGTCGCGGATGCACTGGGTAACCCGAGTGGTAAATGCGTTCTCGTACTGGGCATAACCTTCAAGGAAAACGTTCCCGATACCAGGAACAGCAAGACAGGTGATGTCATCACCGTGCTCAAAGCCAAGGGGTGCTCTGTGGAGGTCGATGATCCACAGGTCTCCCCGGAGGCGTTCCCAAAGGAGTGGCAACGCGGATCACTCACAAAAAGCGGTGTATATGACGCTATTCTCCTCCTCGTCCCACACAGGGAATACCTGGACGCAGGCGAGAGTGCGCTCTGTAGAGCATCCAAAGATGGAGCAATAATTTTTGATTTGAAGACGATCTTGAACCCCAAGAAACTTCCCAAGAGGACATATCTGGCCCTTTAGAGGGTGTTAGAGCTACGCTAACACCATGCGCATCCTCTTCGTCTGCGAACACATACGCGGCACGGACGGCTGGAGCACGTACACGCGGCTACTTATGGAGAGCCTCATGAACCATGATCACGAGGTGCACCTCTGTTGTCATACGGAAGAGAGCGGAGCTCCGGGGGTGCTGCCTGCACCGATCAAGATGATGACAAACCCCTTCGTGCGCCTTCGTTGTTCCAACACACTGGAACGTGTCGTGAAGGCGACACAACCGGATGTTATACATATAACCGTAGAGCCCTATGCCCTTGCCATCCCTCATGTACCGCGCACCATTGCAGAACGCACGGTGCTCACGGTCCACGGAAGTTACGGTGTGCGTCCTCTCTTAGAACTTTCCAGTCGTTGGGCGGCACGCCGCATGTACCGTTCTATTGCACGCTACATCGCCGTCAGCAACTACACCAAAGACCATGTGCTTTCTCTGCTCACCACGTACGATGCTCAGGCAGCACAACAATGGAATCAGCGTGCGCATGTCATTCATAACGGCATCGCCCTACCGCCATGGACACCGAGAAAAGCGAATGATGCGGTGAAAGATATCCTCCTCATCGGCCAAGTGAAGCCTCGCAAGGGTGTTCTTGAAGCCATTGATGCTTGTGCGCAATACCAACGTACCCATGGGGACCCCCTTCGCCTGACGATTGTGGGCTCTTATCAGGAAAAGAGCAGCTATGTCACCGCTGTGCGCAATCGCATACGGGAAACCAACCTCACCGGGAACGTGGAGCTCATTGGTTACGTCAATGAGGAACATCTGGAAGCACTCTACGAACGGACCGACCTCTACCTGATGCCGGCGATCACCACGCCAGATACGTTCGAAGGCTTTGGGTTGGTGTATCTCGAAGCGAATGCCCGGGGTATCCCATGCATCGGACCGAATGACAGCGGCGCGAAAGAGGCCATCGCCGAGGGAGTGAGTGGATACCGCATCGATCCCTCTGATCCCAAGGCCATTGCAGAGCGCATGCACTGGATTTTGGACGACAAGCGCATCAAGCCTGAGGATTGCCGTGCCTGGGCAGAAGAACATAACGCTGAAAAGTGCCGAATTGCCGTCGAACAGGTCTACGCGCTGCTACACTCGGCATCATGAAGGATTCTCAAGCCATGCGTCGCGACTGGAACGAACGCGCAGAAGAGAACGCCTATTATTGGGTGGAAAGCAGCCGTACAAACTGGGATAAAGAGGAATACTACCGCAAGGGCGAAGAGGATGTTCAACGGTACGTCTTTCCGTTTTTCGAGACGAAAGGCATCTCCAAAGAACAGCTGCGGCAATTCCACGTCCTCGATATCGGCTGTGGCACTGGACGTCTCTGCCGCGCACTTGCTCCTCATGTGGGAAGCGTTACCGGCGTGGACATTGCAGAGGAGATGATCGCACGAGCCAAGGAGGACAACGCCGATCTTGTAAACTGCACATTCCTCCAGGTCTCGGGGGTCGACCTTGCTCCCATCGATGCTGAGAGTGTTGATTTTTGCTTCAGTTTCATCGTATTCCAGCACATTCCCTCCAAACGTATTATCCGCTCGTACTTCCAGGAGATGCTCCGCGTGCTCAAGCCAGGAGGATACGCAAAAATTCAAGTGCGTGGCGCACCAGGAAAAGCACCGGGGAGGGTGGTGTGGTTCCGCGGATTGGATCATTTCTACATTGCTCTCATCCTCTGGAAAAGGTGGCTGCCATTCCCATGGATACGCCGGTACGACACCGTATTAGGAGCATGCTTCACTGCGCAAGAACTGGAGGGAATGTTGAAACATATGGGATTCGATGCCATCGAAACAACGCGGGAGACTCAGCGATACCTCTGGGTGCGCATACGCAAGCCCCAACGATAACACCATGCAACAAGTACCCGCTTCACTCCTCCGGCTCTCCCGCATCCCCTTTGTTCGGGACGTCACGACTCTCCAAGCAGGAACATGGCTGACGATGATCATGCAATTTGCTTCGAGCATCGTCTTGGCCAGAGTACTGGGAGCGCGCGCGGTGGGTCTCTACGCTCTGACATTCACCATCGTGGGCACCGTGGGCATGCTGACCGACCTCGGCCAGAACTACAGTGTCACAACTCTGCTTCCAGAAGCTTACGGCAAACGATCGAAACAGGAAGTGGAAGAGGTAATCGCCTATTTCGTCCGTATCGCGCTGTGGTGGGTATTCCCCATCACCATCCTTCTTGTTGTATGTACTCCATGGCTTATCGAGCGCTTCTATCCGGGAAACGACATCGTGATACTTGTGCGCCTGGCACTCGTAACGCTCCTGTTTCTCCCTGCACATGACCTGGTCACCCTCGCACTGCAAGGAGCGAGAAAAATCCCGGCGCTCATGCGCACGGAACTCCTGTACAACATTCTCGATCTTGGATTGCCGCTTGCAATGCTCTTTTGGGAACGCAGCGTTACAGCTCTCGTGCTGGGTCGCCTGATCGCCGCTGCCACGAAAGCGGGAATAAGTCTTTTGCTTTGGAGAGGGAACCTCCGGACCGATCCGCTGATGCCGAGTCTTCGCGTTGTTCTTCGGAGCTTACCCAGTATTCCCAAGCGGCGTGGACTTTCCCTTGGACTCTGGATCGCAGCAGATAAGCAGATGAGCAAGCTCGCCAACTACATACCAAATTACCTGCTGGCGCTCTTCGGGTCTGCGACGACAGTGGGGCAGTATCGGTACATGCTTGCCTATCTCCAGCTATCGCTGATGTTCTCGACCAACGTCGGCAGAATGATGGGAAGTGTGTTGCCGTTCCTCCATATAACGAATGCCCAGCGCATGCGCAAAGCATTCTGGAAAGGCAGTATCGGAAACCTGATTATTACCTACACGCTCCTCATCCCTCTCGTTATGCTGGGCAACAGAGGTTTGGTATTCCTCTACGGCACGGAGTTCGCCGTGCCTTCTGTGATCTTTCCGCTCATGCTCATCATCGGACTCGATGCCATCACCGTGGGATTCTCCAGCATATATCGCATCCACCGGGCACTCTACCTAACGATCTGGCTCCAATTCGCCTCCGTAGGAAGCGGGCTCCTGGTGTGGTGGTTCGCGCAACCACGCGTGGGCGCCTTCATCGCCACGGTGCTCTACCTTGTTGCGGCATCCCTCGTCTCCAAGCTCTGCCACGCCGTGAATTTTCATATCATTCGCAGCAAAGAGGAACCCGCTTAAAACACCGGTGGGTTCTCGCCCTTTTTCCTTGCCCTCACTATGGCGAGATCCGCATCCACCATCAATTTTACGAGATCGCGAAATCCTGTTTTTGGTGACCAGCCGAGTTTTTCCTTCGCCTTTGTTGGATCTCCCTGGAGGAGATCCACCTCTGCGGGTCGCAGATAACGCGAGTCAAATTCCACATAATCCTGCCACTTGAGGTTCGCATGGGAAAACGCCTCCTCAAGGAATTCGCGAACCGTATGCGTCTCGCCGGTGGCGATGACAAAATCATCGGGCTTGTCCTGTTGCAGCATGAGCCACATTGCTTCCACGTACTCCTTGGCATAGCCCCAGTCACGCTTCGCATCGAGGTTCCCAAGGTAAAGCTTGTCCTGCAGTCCCTCGACGATATGCGCAATGGCACGGGTGATCTTGCGTGTGACGAAGGTCTCTCCTCGACGGGGAGACTCGTGATTGAAGAGGATGCCATTGCACGCAAACATGCCATAGCTCTCGCGGTAGTTTACGGTCGCCCAGTACGCGTAAACCTTGGCGACTCCGTAGGGACTGCGGGGATGGAAAGGAGTGGTTTCCTTCTGCGGGACCTCGTTTGTCGCGCCGAACATTTCGGAACTGCTTGCTTGGTAATACTTGGCCTTCACTCCGGAGAGACGAATAGCCTCGAGCATGCGGATGGAACTTAAAGCTGTGACATCCCCCGTGTACTCGGGAATATCGAAGCTCACACGAACATGGCTCTGAGCACCCAAGTGATAGACTTCGTCAGGGCGAATTTCCACCATCAAGCGCACCAGGTTTGTGGAATCCGCCAGATCACCGTAATGCAGGAAGAGTCGCACGTCCCTCTCATGGGGATCCTGAAACACATGCTCAATGCGCTCGGTATTGAACGTGGAGGCTCTCCGGATAATGCCATGCACTTCGTACCCCTTGGAGAGGAGAAGATCAGCAAGGTACGAACCGTCCTGCCCCGTTACCCCGGTGATGAGAGCCTTTTTGCGCATGAATCGAAGTCAGGTTCCTGCAGAGCATGGAGAGTGTCAAGCGATGCGTTCGCGATTCTCGCGAAACCACGCCACCGTACGGGCAATTCCCTCCTCGAGTGGAGTGTGCGCTTGGAACCCAAAGAGCTCTGCGGCTTTGCGCGTATCCAAGCAACGGCGAGGTTGTCCGTTGGGTTTGTTTCTATCCCAAGAGATCTCCCCAGTGAACCCCACCTCAGCAGCGATGACTTTGGCAAGATCCTTGACCGAGATCTCCTGTCCCGAACCGATGTTTATGGGGTCAGCTCCATCGTAGCGCTCAGTGGCAAGGAGCACCGCCTGGGCTGCATCTTGTGCATAGAGGAACTCGCGCGTCGGCGAACCGTCACCCCACAGCGTGACTGACGGCATACCGTCACGTGCCGCATCACTGAATTTGCGGATGAGTGCTCCAATGACATGCGACCGCTCGAGATCGAACTTGTCCCCGGGACCGTACAAGTTGACGAGGAGGAGGTGAATGGCGTTGAGCTCGTACTGCTGACGGTACGCCTGGCTCATGACGAGGAGCGCCTTCTTGGCGATGCCGTATGGCGCATTGACCTCCTGGGGATAGCCGTCCCAGAGCGTTTTCTCCTGCAGAGGAATGGGTGCAAACTCCGGATACGCACATACCGAACCCATGCCGACGAATTTCTCAATGCCGGTGAGACGTGCGCTCTCAAGCACATGGATACCCATGATGGCGTTGTCATAGAAAAAATTCCCGGGATGTGCACGCGCGTACCCGATGCCACCGACATTCCCGGCAAGATGGATGACTATGTCCGGTCGTTCCTGCTCAAAGAGACGTCGTGTCGCTTGCTGGTCACGCAAATCACACGCGTGATGATCCGGGGTAATGAGTTCTCCCACCCAACTCTGCTTGCGCAACTTCGGGCAGAGGAAGGACCCCAACATCCCCGAAGAGCCGGTGACGAGAACGCGCTTTCCCATACGACGTAGTAAATGGTAGAGGACCCCTTATCGTTTGCGAAGTCTATGACGCACAGCTCCCGGCACAAAGATCATCAGGAAGTGCTTCACACGGAAAAGAATATGTTTCTTGAATTGCTGCATGCGTTCCCTGGTACTGAAACGGTACCATTCCGTGCACTGTACATAGACATAGCGCGGTTCATCGACTTCCAGATCAATATCCGGACGCTCCGGGCTAAAGGGCCCCGTGAGCGACCGGGGAAAGTAAATGGTCTCAGCGTGCGAGAGGAACGCCGCCCACCAAGAAAAACTGCTCTGCGAAATCGCAATCTGGCGCGCGGAGTGCATCAGGCAAAAATCCTCCATAACCCCCCTGCGCTCAATCACCGGATTGAACCGTCGAAAACGCCGGAGGAAGGGGTCTGTGGGACCGTCGGTGCAGATGACAAGCCGATCGTACTGCGCCTGCGTGAGCACCTGCTCGTAGTAGGAGAACGGCAAGGGGTATCCGACCGCACGCAGGTAGTCGTCTCGGCGTACCTGCATGACAAGATCGTTGGCACTCGCCGCGGGCATGCCCGTGCACGCGGGTTGTAACCACGTACGAATCGCATCGCGATGCGGTCGGTAATACTCGTACCGCTGGAACGCCCCTTTGAGGATGATGTGACGAGGTCGCGTATCGGCGAGGAGTGCAGGAAGATCAACCACGTTACCGGAGAGAACGAGGGTATCGCCGTCCGGATACGACTGACCATCGATACGCTGTTGTGTTCCAGGGAACCCCGGCAATGGTTCTGCACGGAGCGCATAGCCGAGTTGCTCGGCAAGGAGACGCCCAAAGCAGTACTGAAAGAGGAAGTTCCCAATTTTGCCGAGGTAGTGGACTTCGATCATGGAACAATTGGAAGCGTCGCCGCACCTACGCGCCGACGATGGAAATCTCCGGTAAGGGGAAGATGAGCTTGCCGCCGCGCTCAAGGAACGCGCGAGACCCCTGCACGATCCCCTCGCGGAAGTGCCACGGGAGCACCAGATACTCATCGGGATTGCGTGCATCGGCCTCCTTCTGGGAGACGATGGGGATGTGCGTCCCGGGCGTATAGCGCCCGAATTTTTCCTCGTTGACCTCGGCAATGCAGGGTAATTCTCGCTCGGTGAGGCCACAGAATTGCAGGAGTACATTCCCCTTGGTGGAAGCCCCCAGACCAAAGACCGTTTTCCCCTGCTTACGCAGATCGGCCAGGAGGAAATTGAGCCCGTCCCGATGTTCAAAGATGCGCTCGCGGAATCGTCCATACGTGGAGAGCTCGTCCAACCCTTCTCTGCGTTCCTGCTCCAGGAATTCCTTGGCAACAGAACCGGCGGCAACGGATGGGTGCGTACTCTTCGCAGCAACGATACGGATGCTACCCCCGTTCGCATCGTTGAGTGATGCCCTGAGCATGCTCAAGCCGGCGCGTTCCAGGAGCCACTGGATCTGCCGAACGGTGTAGTACTCCAGGTGTTCCTGGCAAATGGTGTCGTAGGCATTTGCCCTGAGCATGGAGGGCAGGTAACTCTGTTCGAAGACCCATATGCCATCATCCGCAAGGGAACGTTCGATATCCTCAACGAACTTCTGCGGAGCCGGCAGGTCGTAGAACATCGCAATGGAGGTAATGACCTTTGCCTTTGCGCCTTGAGATGCCGCAATAAAAGCATCCGCCGAGAAGAAGTCCGCAACGAGAACTGCGTGCTGAGGGTAAAAGGAACGGAACTTCTCGCCCGAAGGATCCATGCCGATCAACCGGTACGAAGGACTGAAGAAGGAGAGCAGGGTGGCGTCGTTGCTACCTATATCCAGAATGACATCGCCATCCTGAAGTTGCACCATGTCCATGACCTCATCGGCAATCCCCTTGAGGTGCGTCACCATCATTGCATTGAGGCCCGAACGGTACCCGTAGGTATCGCCGTACATCTGTTCGGGTTCCCCCGTATGCTTTAGCTGCACAAGCCCACAGGTATCTTTCCCCGTGCACTTTACGAGCTCCACGGGGATTTTTTCCACGGGTTGATCGGGTGAAGTAGGAAACACTCCAGTGAGCGCCTGTTCGCCGAGGGAGAAAAGCGTCGTAAGATGTGAATTGCCGCAGATCCGACAAGTGTGGATTTCCGTGTACATGGGACAGGGCAACTCTAGCCATCTGTGACATCGTGAGGCAATGGCAGTTGTGCAGAATGCGGTGGAGCACATAGAGTGCTGGTGCTAGTCTCACGGCACCTTTGCAGGGAACTATGACACGTACCATCGAACTCGCAGCAAAAACCGCACTCCTTGTTGGCATCAGCGCTGCGATGATCTTCATTGCGGAAATGACTCTGCGCCTTGCAGGAATCGCCTATCCTTCGTGGTATCGGCCCGATGAGATCTTGGGCTATGCACTGCGCCCGCACGCCGCCGGCTGGCACCGTGACGAAAGCCGCACGTTCGTGCAAATTAGCAGCCAAGGGTTCCGCGACATGGAACATGCGCTTGCGAAACCCCAAGGCACATTGCGCATCGCCGTACTCGGCGACTCGTTTACGGAAGCGATGCAAGTGGAGCAACATGAAGCGTTCTGGTCTGTGATAAAGGAAGAGCTGGTCGAATGCACAGATAAACCTATCGAGGTCCTCAATTTTGGCGTGGGAGGGTACGGCACCGCGCAGGAACTCCTCATGCTGCGAGAGCGAGCGCTGGCATTCGACCCGGATATCGTAGTACTCGCGTTCTTTACCAGTAATGATGTGCGCAACAACAGCCGAGTATTGGAAGGCAATCCGCTACGGTCGTACTACACCCTGAGTGGAACAACGCTCCTTTTGGATGACGCATTCAGGAGAGAACCGGAATTTCAGAGACGCAGCACACCGTGGTATTCCCTGTGGACTGCCATCCTCAACCGCTCCAGAATTTTGCAGGGAACCGCACTCGCCAAACGCACAGTGGAAGGGTTTCTCCATGCTCGCATGGCAGGAAAACCCATCCAATGGGAACACAATCCCCCTCTGCCCACAGAACAAGGTGTGGAATGGAACGAACCGGGCATTGAGACATGGACGTTTCTTCCTCCTGCTACAGAAATCACACGCGAAGCATGGGCAGTTACCGAACGGCTCGTAACCCAGATACAGGAAGACGTTGTGGCGCATGGAGCTCGTTTCGCTGTCATCGTCTTTAGTTCCGGGATTGGTGTGCATCCGGATATGCCCCTTCGTCACCGGTTTCAGGTGCAAATCGGAGCATCGAACCTCATGTATGGAGAAGAACGCATAGCCGACCTTGGAGCAAAGAGCGGATTCCCTGTGCTCCCACTCACGCCTCCTCTGCGCGCCTTTGCAGAAGAGAACTCCGTATTCCTCCATGGATCTGATGCGACGGGCAAGGGGCACTGGAACGTGGAGGGGCACCGACTCGTTGGCGAACTCACCTCAACATTCCTCTGCGAAAAATTCGCCGAGGATATCTTCTCGACTCCATAGAAAAAGGTACGGTTACAAACCGCTCAGCACCGAAACGATCGCCTCTCCCATTGCCTTGCCGAGGATGGTATCGCCCTGTGCGTTGAAGTGCCCAACGAGATCGACGTACAGGGGATCGGTTACGGATGCAAAGACACCGGTCATATCGAAGAAGGCGACTCCTTCCTGCTGCAACCGCTGCCCCGCCTCTTGAAGGAACGGGTACCCCCGTTCGATAATGCCCTTCCAAAAGAAATCACCGATTGCCCTAGCGCGCTCTTCATCCTCCATAGGCTTGGACTCCGGAACGTACTGGTTTGGCTGGAGGAAGTGAACATATGCAATGCCCTGCGAAGCCGCCAAATGGTGGAGAATGAGTGATGAATGTTCCCACATGTCCGCAGCTCCCCCAAGGGAATCTGCGGTGATGTCCGATCCGGAAGCAGTGAGAGGTCCGTACGTCTCGCGAAACCGGTGGAGCGAATCGTCCGGTCTCCACGCGCCAGAAATGAGCTTGTTGCGCAAGAACTGATCGTAGACGTACCACAGAACATTCGCTGTCATACTGTACGCCAATGGACTTGCCTGCATGCCGTTTGCCGCATGGATGCGCTTCTCCATGAGAACATCGAAGAGGCGCTCACTCTTCGTTTGCGACTTGCGCACCATCCAACTCATCCGCGAAGTCCAGTACTCCGGATAGTGAGCGTAGCTGCCCAATGTTCGATTGTTCACGGGAACATAGAGTTCGTTGAATCCGTCGAGATTAATGAAGAGGTCAATATCCGCTCCTAATGCGAGGAGATAGTTGAGGAGGAGCAGCTGCTGTGGCTGGCGATAACCGTCTGCTGCCAGATTGATGAACCGAATTTTCTTCCCTACAACCTGGGGCAATTGCTCAAGTTCGGCAATGAGCGCATCGGGGCCATCTTGGTGCACCAACCCCATACGTCGTGCAACCGACCCTCCCACAAGAACCGCAGTGAATACATCCTCTGTAGGTTGTGGCACCGCATACTCCGGAATCTTATCGCTCTGCACGTATCCCAAATAGGGATGCAGGATACGATAGCTGATGTCGTCGCTTGCCATGTTTTCCTCTCCGTCGGCCGAGGGCTGAAGCTCCACGTCAAGGAGCACCGCACGATCTCCTCTGAGTTTTCCATATGTCGGCATTCCCCCGCGAAGCAGAAAAAGAGTGACCCAGGAAAGCGACTCGGCTACAACAAACAGGAAAAGCAGGAGTACCGCCCACAGAAAGAGCTGTTTGCCGAGTGGCAAACGAGCTTTGGGTGCAGTGGCAAAATTTTGATCGGACTCCATGCAAGAGCAGTGTAGTACGGCTTCGTGCGTGAAGCATCCTCGGCAAGCCGCCGCGCTTCTGTCGAAGGGTGAAAAGTTGGGATGTGAATTCGGGTCAAATTGGGATCGAACTTAAACCCAAACCCTAGCCATATTGGAGATATCGTGCAAAGGCGAATATACTCCCGAAACCTCGATGCGCATCCTCCTACCCACGCACGCCTTCACCGACAGCCCGCAGAGCGGGCTGCACACCGTCGTGTGGTACACCGCGCGCGGGCTTGCCGCGCGCGGGAACTCGGTGCACGTGATTACCACGTGGCTCGCGTTGGAAAACGAGACAATCGCATCACTGAGAAAACAGGGAATCCATGTACACCACGTTGCACAGTTCCCTATGCACAATCTTACGAAGCCGCTTGCACTACGCTGTTTTCTTACGGCACTCCGCCTGAGGCTTACCCAAAGATTCGATTGGATCTACGTCGTGGATCCTGCACGGACACCGTTCCACCGGTGCAAACTCGGCGCACGTTTGGCTACGCGCGTTCTGGCCCCGGATACGCCCGAGGTGCGCGAGCTCCTCACAACCGGAGATTGGGGATACGACCGCAGGCATAAGGATGAAGAAGAGCAGTGGAATTATCGTCGGCCATTGTGGTACCGGTTCTTCTCCGTACTCGCCGATGCGTGGTTCACCCTTCTCCCAGTGCATCACAACACCGATCATGCCGACTTGGTACTGTGCCAGGGCAAGGAGACGTTGAAATACTGGAAGACGCGCGTGCGGTGCAGAACAGTGGAGCTGCCAAACGGCGTTGATGCAGAACTCTTCGCACAACCCTTCCCTCCTCCGCGGCACACGGATAGATTCGTCTTTCTCTTCGTGGGAAGGATTGCCAAGCGAAAGGGCATCTTCCATCTCCTCGAAGCATTCAAGACGCTGCGCCGTGAGCGCGATGATGTTGAGCTGTGGATCGTGGGAAAGGGGTCCGAGGAACTCACGGCGGAAGCTCAAAGGTATGCCGATGAAGACCCTGAGCATGTTTTTCTATTCGGAGTAGTGCAACGCAAGGAGGTACCCGCATTCTTCCATGCGTGCTTTGCGCTCGTTGATCCGATGATTTACCAAGGATTCTCTACGGTCTGCCTGGAAGCGCTCTACTGTGGAAAGCCAGTTGTTACATCTCGATTTGGGGGAACAACAGACGTGGTGAAAGACGGAAAAACCGGTCTCCTTGTCGATCCACGCAATGAGGAAGAGCTCCTCTTAGCCATGCGCCGCATGCTGGAGGAGCCTCAGGAAGCTCAGACAATGGCTCGCAGAGGAGAAGAAATTGTGCGAAGCGGCTTCCTGTGGGAGCACGTGACAGGAATAATGGATGCCGCTTTCCATGCACCATGATCTTCACGACTTCCTGGGATGACGGCTACGCAAGCGATCGCAAAACCGCCGATCTCCTTTCGCACTACAAACTCACAGGAACGTTCTACGTCTGCCCACAGCAGCAACACAACGTACCCATGCTCAGTGACAGCGACATCGCTGCGCTCGCCACCCAGCACGAAGTGGGCGCCCACAGCCTGACACATCCGCGGTTGAGTCGCATTCCACCCGAACAGGCGAAAGAAGAAATTGAAAAGAGCAAAGCGTGGGTGGAAGAACGAACCGGACACGCATGCACCATGTTCTGCTACCCCAAAGGAGATTGGAGTGGAAGCATCGCTGGTCTGGTAAAAGGGGCAGGTTTCCAGGGTGCACGCACGGTGGAGGAGCTCTGCTTCAGCGCAGGGAATCCCTTTGCACTGCCAACCAGCCTCCACCTATACCCCTTTCCCTGGCGCAAGCGTTTCACACGATGGTGGCACCTCTTCGATATCGCGGGTCCCTGGCGCGTGAAGAGGGGGCGCTTGAGTGAGATGAAAATTCCCATGATCGCACAGCGCGGATGGCTTTCGCTTGCCTGTGCCCTCTTCGACCGTGCATTACAAGAGGAACGACCGTTCTTCCACCTCTGGGGGCACACGGAAGAAATCCGGCGCTACGGAATGCAGGGGGATTTGAAGAATTTCCTTGCGTATGTCCATGAGCATCGCGGTGCTATCACGCCCCTCACAAACGGCGCTCTGGTTTCCCGTCTTTTCACATGAAGATCCTCCTTCTGAATGACGATTACCCCCCACGCGGGGCGAGCAGTGTGGGGACTATTGTGGAAGGGCTCGCCAAGGAATACGGGGAACGGGGACACGCAGTCTTCATACTCACCTCACACCGCAGAGAGGAGAATCCCGGCATCCTGCGTATGGGAAATGTTGTCAGTCTACCGATTTCCTATCGCGCTTCTCTGCGGCATTACCGTTGTTTGCGCATGGGGAGAGTCTCGCGGATGATTGATGAGGAAATCCGCCGCATTCAGCCAACCGTCGTCCACGCGCACAACATTCACCAGTACCTGACGTACGACGCGCTGCGCATTGCACGGAAACACACCGATCGCATTGTCATTACGCTCCACGACGTCTTCAGCTTTTCCTTCGCTCGTCTTTCGACTGCAAAGTACCTGAGCTCGCTTGGAGAAGATGCGCACATGACATGGAAAGACCATGTGCAATCGGTGGGATGGGAATGGAACCCTCTGCGTAACACTCGTATACGTGGAGCATTCCGGAAGAACGTACGATGGGTCACTGTCGTGAGCAACGCGCTGGGGCGCGCTGCGGCACAGAACGGCATCGAGAATGCGACATTGATCTACAACGGCATTGATCCTGCGCCATGGCAGTGTGGCGAAGCGGCAGTGAACGCATTCCGTGCAAAGCACGGTTTGGAAGGGAGGCGCGTGCTCCTTTTTGGGGGACGCCTGAGCGTGGATAAGGGAGCAGTCGAGCTTTTGCATGCACTGGAATGTATCCGCAGGGAAATCCCATCCGTGTTGCTCCTGGTCATGGGGGACACAGAGCGTTGGCAGGGATTAGTCGAGCACGCCCAAGTACCACAAAATCTTGCTGCGCACTGGCGCTGCACGGGATGGCTGGAGCGGCCCGATGTTCTCTGCGCAAATTACGCATCCGACATCGCAGTGATCCCATCGCTCTGTCTGGACACATTCAACATGATGAACGTAGAGGCGATGGCTGCACGTAAGCCGGTTGTGGGAACAATTTTCGGCGGCACGCCGGAAGTGGTCGTGCACGGGGAAACTGGTTTCGTCTGCGATCCACGTGACATTGATACATTTGCAGGATACCTCAAAACACTCCTGCAGGATGACGCACTGAGAGAACGCATGGGAGAAGCAGGAAGACAACGCGCGCAGGAATATTTCACTCTGGAGAAACAGGCGAAAGAGTTCCTACGGCTCTACCAGGAGTGATTGAAGATCCTCCCGCACGCGACGGGAGAAGAGGAGCGCGCCGGAGGCATTGAGGTGATCTTCATCCTGGAAGAGATCGCGCTGTTCATCGAACAGCTGCTCATAATCAAGAAGAGCAATAAAGGGATACGTATACAACAGATCACGCACGGCGGATATATGGTGAGATGCTGCATGGCGCTGGTATGCAGGGGTCATGGGATACCGCACGCCAACGACATCTACACCATGCTCCTCGGCGATGAGAAAGAGCGCATCGAGCGCCTCAACAAGCTCTTCATTGATAATCGGTTCTCTGAGCTGGAGCTCAGCACGGCCTTTGCCAAGCTCATCGCGCTTTTCCTGAGGCAAGTCCGTCCATACCTTGTCCGACCTGAGCGAAAGCTGGCAGTGCTCATCCCAGAAGAGTTCGCGTTCAGGAATCTCGCCCGTGAAGAGTGCGGCAACATCCTGCTTGAAGATGCGCACAAACTCCTGACGATGTTCCGGATGCGCGAGCGGAACAAGGTACGTTGCAACGGACTCCACAATGGCGAGCGGATGGAACCCGTAGAGGCGCAGAGCATCGCGCAGTGAGACGAAATGGAGAATACCGGAAAAGTTTCTGTCCTCTGTGCGATACGCACCGAAGACGTGGTCATCTATGGGAACAACAAGAAAGTGGATGGAGGGATAGAGCACAAGGAGTTCCTGTGCTTTGAGAGCGACTTCGCGAAGGTTGTCCGAGGGATACGCCGCGTTGAGGTACTCCGGTCCCAGCACGCTCGTGCGGATATCCATCGCCGGATGCGAGTCGCCAAAGAAAACCACTACCGGATCTGCCGGAACATCTTTGAGATACGCAATCTGCTCAAGATAAATATCGGTCTGACGCACGCGCAAAAAGTAGTACACAGAGCACGCACCAAAGAGCGCGGCAAAGCCAAGGAGGAAGAATACGGCCAAGAGGATAAATCTGCGAATACTCACGAATCAGAACTGGAAGTAGATGAATTGGCTCCCCCACCGTCCGGCAAAGAGAACCGCGAAGAGGAGGAAATAGAACACAGACCAGCGCAGCCATACCGGTTGCCGACGGAACATGTGGCGCATTCCCTCGTGGCGTTGCAACCGATGCATTTCCTCAAGGAAGATGATGGAGAGAAGAGCCCCAATGAAGAGCGTCTTGGACATACTCAAGTTCCCCAAGACCTCCTTGAGAAGCGAGAAATGTGTCAGTTGTGCCCAAAGATCAGTCGTGAAGTGAGAGAGAATGTAGAGCGCATCGCCGAAGGATGCGGCACGGAAGAAAACCCAGCTGACGCTCACAAGAAGGAAGGTGCATGCAATCTGCCAAAGGGCAAGGATATGAGGAAAACGCGTTAGGCCCAGTGCTGATGCGGTTTGTGCGCGCAGAGAATGTGTGAGGTTCCCAACGACCAGATACACACCATGGAGACCGCCCCACACCACAAACGTCCACGCTGCACCGTGCCATAGGCCACTCAAAAGGAAGACGATGAGCACATTGAGTCCATGGCGCAATGGAGGTACACGATTACCGCCGAGCGGGATGTAGACGTAGTCGCGGAACCATGAGGAGAGCGAGATGTGCCATCTTCGCCAAAAGTCCGCGATGGAGCGCGCGGCGTACGGGCGATTGAAGTTGTCCACGAGCTTAAAACCCATTACTTGAGCGGAACCGATGGCGATGTCGCTGTAACCGGAGAAATCGCAGTAGATTTGGAAAGCGAAGAACACGGTGGCAACAATGAGCGGCAACCCCGTGAAGCGCGTCGGGTCACCGTAGACGGTATCTACGGCAACGGCGAGGTTGTCCGCGATGACCACCTTTTTAAAGAAACCCCACAGCATCAGCTTCAAGCCGTCGGTCACCCGCCCGGGCTCAAAAGAGAAGCGCTCACGGAATTGTGGGAGCAGATTCCCGGGTCGCTCAATGGGGCCTGCAACAAGCTGCGGGAAGAAGGAAACGTAGAGCGCGTAGATGCCGAAATGCCGCTCAGGGACTTGTACTCCTCGGTAAACGTCGATCACGTAGCTTAAGGTTTGAAACGTGTAGAAGGAGACACCAATAGGCAGGAGGAGATGGAGGAATGGGGAATCCCATGACACCCCCAGGAAAGCGGAGACACTTTGGAGGGATGTGCTGAAGAAATTGAAGTACTTAAAGATCCCGAGAATGCCGAGACACACCACGAGAGCACCTAAGAGGTACCAGCGTCTGTGTTCCTGCCGCTTTTCCCTCGCCATAAGCAACGCCGTCCCATAACTCACCGCTGTCGTGAAGAGAATGAGGAGCGCGTACGCCGGCTGCCACGCCATGTAAAAGTAATAACTTGCGAGGAGGAGGAACACCCATCGCAGGCGATGAGGCAGCAGAAAATACGCGGCCGAAACGAGAGGGAAAAAGAGGAGGAAGTGGAGCGAGTTGAAGAACATCGCCTAACGAATAGTATGCAGAATATAGTTGATAAAGGGCGTGATAACGAGTGGAGTGGCTTCCGATTGCGGAGCCGCGAGAACCTTTGCTCCGAGAACGGTTCTGGATAAACGTGCGGAAAGATCCTCCGAATAGCCAAAGAGGTGTGTGACGCCAAATGCATCGAGCGCATTGCGCAGCATTCCATCCGCACGGAGACGCTCAACGGTCTCCTCGGAAAAGAGAACGAGCGTGCGATCGCTCAGGAGTTTCAAGTCCATCATCCTCGTCGGATGTTCGCAGAGCGCAACAACGGCATCATCGGGCAGTGCTTTCAGCACCTCTGCTTGCGCGAGCGCTACCGGAACGGTAGAAGCACCGTATAACCGAGCAAGCTCAAGCCGGTTTGCCTGAAGCATCTCTATGCCGAGCACGAGAAGAACGCCGGTGAGCAGGAGCCCCGACCGCACGCGCCCAAGCGAAGGAGCGAGCGCATCACTCACAACGCCAACACCCACACCGGCGAAGAGCATAAAGACCCACAGGACATCCATGAGGTGTTCCCGTTCGTAGTGCAGAACGAACGTGATGATTGCGTAACTGCTCACAACTAATCCCAGGAGGAGGAGTGTACATCGGCGTTCGCGCTTCCAGAGGAAGAAAAACCCCGGGATGAGGAAGAGCCACAGTGCAACGGAGCCAACGCGCGCCTGTTGGAAAAAAGAGGGAATGCTGTTGAGGAAGAGCCATCCCCCATTCGCAAGCGAAAGGAGGAATCCGGATCGCAAGCCGTAATTAATGAGAGTTTTCTGTTCCTGCATGCGTGCAAGCCAGGACCACTGTGCCACCTGAGAAAGGTGTTCTTGATCAAAGCGCTCGCGATCGAAGAAGTATGTGTAGGGGTCGGGATAGAGATGGAGGTACGTCGCATTCTCAAGTTCTTCGGCACCGGGCCAGACACGCGCAAGGTTTTGGTTTGCCGGATACCCGAGGGTGCGAATGTCACCGATGTACGGAGCAAGGTATACAGCGCCAGCAAACGCACCGAAGAGCACGATACCGATCACTCCCCGCTTCCACGCACGCCTCTCCACCCAAAGGTACACGCAGAGGTACCACGGGAGGAAAATGAGAAAGACATCTTTAGAGGCAACACTGCATCCCAAGAGGAGGCCCGATACTACGAGTGCACCCCAGAGGGACCTCTCCTCAAGCCATACGAACGAAGCAAGGCTCGCAAAGAGGAAGAAGAATGCAAACGTGTAGTTATCCACAGTGAGCGCCTGCTGCCACATGAGCGGAGAGAGCCCCAGAAGAAGGGTAGCGACCCACGCTGCACGCACGCCGAAGATCTTCGCGGCGGCAAGCCAGAAGAACATGAGCGAGAACGCCGTTACCACGGCACTCACGACCGTCCAACCGATAAAATTATTCCACGGAACCCATGAAGAAATCAGAGCGAAGAGCACGGTACTCAGGCGACCGTCAGCGGTGGATGAAACTCCTTCGATGGGAAGAAGCTGCGTAGAGAGCAATCGTCCAAGCCCATCGAAGAGTGAGAAGAGCTCCGTCGCGGCAAAGTTGCGCGCGGGAAGGAGGCCCGGAAACTGGTAGGGGAACCCGGCGAAGAGAACCGGAGTAACCCAAAGACAGAGGAGGAGCCCCAGTGCAACACAGAGGAGAATCAGGTGGCCGGCGACGGATTTGCCTGCGAGACGCATGACAGAACCAGGCTGCCAGCATACCATTGAACGGATGGCAACTCCGAGTCAGCAGAAGAAGAATTGGGGTTTTACGGCGCTGAAGCTCATCGGTATTGGACTCTTTTTATGGATTCTCTCGCGCCTTGACCGCGAGACACTCCTGATGTTCGTCGGCCGCATCAATACAAGAACATGCGTCGTCATACTAATCCTCATCATGGCGCTCTATGGAGTGAAGACTCTGCGTTGGCACCTCCTTGTCCATCGACTGGGTGCACGTCCGACACTGGCAACATCGTGGAGGCTCTACAACATCGGCGTGTTCCTCTCGACAATTACTCCAGCCAAGATTGGTGAAGTTGGTCGCGCTGCGTATCTATTGCGTGACGGCATGGATAGCAGGGAAGCCATCATGCTTGCAGTGATCGACCGACTGATGGATGGAGTCGTCATCGCTGTTGTTACCGCTCTCGGGATGGGAGCGCTCTTCGGATGGAAGCTGGGAGCAATGAGTCTGACAGTCATCGGTGTGAGTTTTCTCTGTGGAGGAGTGCTGTGGAAACGCCATCTTATGCATCACCCCAATCGTTGGTTGGTTGCCCTGCAGAAAATCATGGATGCGCGCACGGTAATTCTTGCATTGCTCTACACAACCCTGAGCTGGTGTATCTACTTCGTACTTGCCGTTCTCCTGGCGCGCAGCGTCGGCATCGCTGCTCCTCTGACCGTGCTCATTGCAAGCTTCACCGTTGCGGGGATCATCACATTGCTCCCCATCGCGCCTTCAGGATTAGGCACGCGCGACGCGGCACTCATTGCACTCCTGCTTCCCTACGGAGTCCCTGCGGAGCAATCTGTTGCACTGGGATTTCTGATGTTTGTTACGATTCTCGTGAGCAGTATTCCCGGGCTCTACTACTGGGGCAGAGGCCACCCCGGTCCTCACCCTCTCTCTGTACCATGAAGCGCAACTGGACCATGGAACAGGTAGCGGCTCACTGGGACAGCGTCCCTGAATACAACGATATCAATGCACAGATTGATTCGTACTACCGCCGATTCGTCGACAGCGCCCCGCTATTCTCTATCCCGCAGAACGCCAAGGTACTGGATGTCGATTGTCGCACGGCTGTTGGTACGACGTTCTTCGCGCGCAAGTATCCCACCGCACGTTTCACTTGCATGCCGATGGCGCCGTCATTTGCGACAGCGGCGGGGAAGAAAATTTCCGGAGAGCGTATCAGCGCGAACATTGTTCCGTTTGCATCGATTCCTCTGCCTTTCGATGATGAAGTATTCGATGTTGTCCTTACCTACGAGACGATTGAGCATGTACCCTGGCCGGAGGCATACCTCGCCGAGCTCTCCCGTGTACTGAAAACCGGCGGCACGCTCGTGCTCACGACCCCAAGCCTCCTCTGGGAGCCTGTCCATCTCCTTTCCGCAGCTCTCAAGTTGGACCACGGCGAAGGGCCGCACTGGATGCTCGCCAGGGGGAGGCTGCTCAGAGCGATACGGGAAGCAGGATTGGACATCAAAACCGAGAGATCGTTCGTCCTGATCCCCGTCGGACCCAAGTGGCTCATTGCCATCGGCAAATCCTTTGAGAGAGTGTTGCCCGAGTTTCTCCTGCGCATCCTCTGCTTGAGGAGGACTTTCATCTGCACGAAGAGAGCAGACTACTGGTGGCACCGACTGAATGAGGAAATCATTCGTACCGGACTGGATACGCACTGCGGTACGAGCGTTGGCGTCTCGAATGGGCTATTGGAACTACAGGAGAAAGACGGAGTCCCCGTCACTGTGCGAACATCCAAACCTGGTTGCCTACCACGCGAAGCATTCCTTGGATGTGCCGCACGCGAATGCAATTACCCCAAGCTCAACAAATTCGTATTCGGAGAGCTCCCGGAGAATTGGCTCTGCGGTGTCGTAAAGAAGAGCTCCGTAGGTCACGCATCGGACGAAACTGTGCGCCGAACGGGAGCATCCGGCGGAGTGATTTCCTCGCTCCTCATCCATCTCATTGAATCCGGAGCAGTCAACGGAGCCGTGTGCCTGCAACTTGGGAAGAACAAACCCTACCGTGCCGAACCTGTCATCGCACGTTCCAGAGAAGAAGTACTCGCCTGCGCACAGAGCATCTACAGCCTCACACCGGTGAATACCATCCTCTCGAAGCTGGAGAGAGAGGAGGGGCCGCTGGCATACGTCGGCCTCCCCGATCAGGTGGCAGCAATCCGAAAATTACAGATGCTCAAGCACCCGAGCGTGCGCAACATTCGGTACATCATCGGACCGTACATGGGAACGCAGATGTACTTCGAGGCAATTCGCAGCTTTCTGCGGTCCCACGACGTGCGCTCCGAAGAAGAGATCACATACCTCAAGTACCGTGCGGGAGAATGGCCAGGTCACCTGCGCATCGCACTGAAAGATGGTCGTGTACTTACGGCAGAAAAATTTCATTACAACTACCTGATTCCTTTCTTCATCACACAGAGCAGCTTGCAGCTCGTGGACTTTACCAACGAGCTCACCGATATCTCCGTTGGAGACGCCTGGTCGCCAATGTACGAGAAAAAACGCGGCGGGTACGCCGTCATCCTCGCGCGCTCCCAGCAAGGGCAAGACCTCATCGAAGCCGCAATCAGGCAGAACATACTTTCGTGCGAGCCTGTATCGCTAGAGGAGGCACTCGACATGCACGGCCACATGCTCGACTTTAAGAAGCGAGGATCGTTCATCCGCAACAGCTGGCGCAAGGTGCAACCGGAGTACGGCTATGCCCCAGCGCACATTGCGTTCATGCGTGTTGCAGTTGAGTGGTGCCTGTGCGCCGTATTTTCCATGGGGAAACAACGCTCTGTACGGTGGCTGCTTGAACGTATCCCCCTGCGCATTGTCGGCCCTGCGTTTAATATATTGAGAAAATCCTGGAAAGCAGTATCCAAACCAACCAAGCGAAAAGGATTACGCTCCATGGAATTCCGGGTATGCTCTCGGTAGCCTTCCTTTTCTTCTTTTGCTTCCTTTTCATCCCTTTAGATGATCTCCCTCCTCATCCCCGTCTTCAATGAGCAGGAAGCCATCGCCGAAACGGTAGAACGCGCACACCGTACGCTCTCTGCATTGGACGAGGATTTTGAGCTGATCGTCATCAACGACGGAAGTACAGACGCAACCGAGCGCATTCTTGGCGGTTTGAATTTGCCGCACACGACCGTGATCACGCATCCCACAAATCGTGGGTACGGCACAGCGATGAAAACCGGCATTCGTCGTTCGCATGGAGAGCGCATTGCAGCAGTCGATGCGGATGGCACGTACCCCATTGAGGAACTGTCCCGACTTTTGGAAATCATGGATCGCACGGATGCCGATATGGCGGTGGGGGCACGCACGAAGAAAGGTGCCAAAATCCCATTCATACGCCGGCCGGCCAAAGCCGTCGTAGCCCTGCTCGCCAACACACTCACGGGCATGCGCATTCCTGACAATAATTCGGGCATGCGTGTGTTTACGCGTGAACTTGGCACTGCGTTCATGCACATGTACCCCGCAGGATTTTCGTTCACGCTCACCATCACACTTGCAGCACTGACAAGCGGCTATTTGGTGGAATTCATCCCCATCGATTACTTCAAACGCAAGGGGAAGAGCAGCATGAGTTCGGGACTTAATGGTCTAAAGCACTTTGCCGCGTTCCTCGGACTCATCATTCGCATCACCACATACTTCCGACCCCTGCGGTTCTTCGTGTGGCCCAGCGTTCTCCTTGTTCTCATGGGAGCAGGAACAATCGTCTACACTCTTTCCACCGAAAGGAACATTTCCGATGCAGGCATGTTGCTCCTCCTCACCGGCGTGCAGATCGGACTCTTTGGTTTACTTGCAGAAGTTGTGGTGAAACAGGGGCAAAAAAATATCTGAAATGGTCGATGAATGAGCTAACCAAAGAGCTAAACCACCAATGTGACTTTTTGTGTTCGCACCTATGAAATCCTGCAGAACTCCAGTGTGAATGCTGAGAAAAATCGGGAACTGCAGAAAACCGCTTGACCGGTTCTGCGCATTGCCTACAATTGCCCCGCTGCTCCCAATTCCACAACGGAATGGGGGGTGAGAAATTTTCCATCCCGCTTTCCTCGATTCGGCCTTGGCCTGGGGTACTGCGGGCCAGGGGCGTCTCTCGTGACGCATGGAAAATGAGATCCTTCACAGCATTGCAGAGTAGAGAAGTGTGAACCCGTATGACGGAGATTATGCAAAACGTAGAGGTTTCCTCTTCGTTGAACATCGCCTCCTCATACGAATCCTTTGAAAAACTAGATCCTTCCTGCTTCTGCAGGAATGGATCACCAAAAACCAGTCAATTCTTCTTCACGAAGAGTTTGATCCTGGCTCAGAGTGAACGCTAGCGGTGCGCCTAACACATGCAAGTCGAGTGGGTTTAGACCCACGGCGAACGGCTGAGTAACACGTTGG
>PFDV01000001.1 GCA_002772745.1 Candidatus Peregrinibacteria bacterium CG10_big_fil_rev_8_21_14_0_10_55_24
TGCGTTGAACCCCCACCTGCTCTTCGGGTACAACGGGACGTTTGATGTGAACCTGTACAGGAGCGCGGCACATTACCTCAAGACCGACGACAACTTGATCGTGGGTGGTGCGGGCACTACGATCACGCTCGGAGGCGTGGAGTACACGTTCCCCTCCTCCGACGGGGACAACGGGCAGGTGCTCAAGACCAACGGAGCCGGGACGCTGACGTGGCAGGCGGACAACAACAGCGGAGGAGGCGCCGCTACTGACACAGGAGCGCTCATGGCGATCTTCGATGAGCGCTACGTGGAGACGGCGGGAGACACGATGACGGGCAAGCTCCTGATCGACCTGCCTTCGGGCACCCTGGGGCTGGAAGTGAAGGAGACCTTCTCGGGAGCCAATGTTGTGGCTTCCACCACCTTCGAAGGCGCAGGGCTTACGAACTGCGACACGGTGACAGGCAAGCTTGTGTGGAATTCCTCCACCAAACGGTTCAGCTGCGAGACGGATCAGACGAGCGCAGGAGAATCGACAACCACGCTCCAGCAGGCGTACGACAACGACGCGAACGGCGGGGACAGCACCATCGCGACCAACAGCACGGATGACTCGGTGCGGATTGATAACCCGGCCTCGAGCGGGACGGACAGCGCCTACATCCTGGAGGTGGAGAACGATGCCGCCGGGAAGATCGGGTTCCTGCTCGACCAGAACTCCACGGGCACCGGCATGCTCCTGGACTCCGAGTCCATTGCGCACCCGGGCGAGGCCATCGACATGCCGGTGATCACGTACGGCAATGGGAAGGCCTTGAATCCCCACCTGCTCTTCGGGTACGACGGGGTGTTCGATTCGAACCTCTACAGGAGCGCGGCCAATACCCTGAGTACGAACTCGCACTTCTACCCGGAGGCGGATAACGCACAGGATCTGGGTTCCTCCGCCAAACGGTGGAGGGATCTCTACCTGGGGCCCAATACGCTGCACATCGGTACAGACGGGGATGAGGCGGAGATCGAGTACTCCACGGCCAATGATGAACTCGTGTTCGATCCGGATGATGACGGCACCAATGAAGTGGTGATTGAGGATACGGGCGAAGTGGGCATCGGTACGACGGATCCTTTGGATCCCCTGCACGTCGTTGCGGACTCCGGTGAGGACAACATTCATTTGGAAGAGTACAGCGGCGGGGAGGACTGGCAGTTGGGCATTGATTCCGCCGGAGACCTCAACTTCGAGGATGAGGGCACCAACCGGGTGACCTTCGAGGACGGGGGGCAGGTGGGGATCAACACGGCGGCGCCGGATTACCAGCTGGACGTTGCCGGGAACGCGGGATTCAACGACTACATCTACCACAATGACGACGCGGATACGTACACGTACTTCAATACCGATCAATACCAGGTGGTTGCCGGGGGGGCGTCGGTCTTCAGCGCCGTGGAATCCACGACGGATACCCTGACCTTCGGCGCGACGTTCGATGCGGTGTTCAATACGAACACGCTCTTCGTGGGAGGAACCTCAGGGAGCTACAACGGCAGGGTGGGCATCGGGACGACGACGCCGGACAGCAAGCTGGAAGTGGAGAACGCCACTGCGGCACTCAAGGCATTCACCGTAGACCAGAACTCCACGGGAACGGGAGAGCTCATTGATTCGGAGTCCCTCCTGCACCCCGGTGAAGCCATCGATATGCTCGCGATCCAGTACGACGGAGGAAATCGGGCGATCAACCCGCATCTGCTCTTCGGGTACGACGGCACGTTCGACGTGAATCTGTACCGCTACGCTGCCAACGTACTGGCAACGGACGATACCGTGCGCATCAAGGGGAACCTGCTCGTGGAGGGAACCATGTCCGGCGGACTCGTGTCCTCGATGATCTGGTATCTCGATGGCGACATCAGCACCGGAACCAATCAGGGCGCAACAGTCATCATGCCGGGGGACTTCACGGTAACGGACATCGACATGAAGGCGAAAACCGCCCCATCGGGCTCCAGCCTCATCATCGATATCAATGAGGGAGGTTCATCGATCTTCTCGACACGTGCGGAAATCGACGGCGGCCAAACCCGCGAGGATGGGAACCATTCCTTCAGCGACACGCATCTCTCTACAGGAGCAGAAGTTACGCTCGACGTGGACCAGGTCGGAAGCTCCACCGCAGGTAACGGCCTGACGATCATACTGAAAGGGATTAGGAGATACTGATGCATGCTACAATACCGAGCAATGAAGAAGGCTGTTGCTCGCTTTATAGTCATTGTACTTCTGCTGAGTATTACGCACAGCACGCCATACTCACCTACAGCAGCGAACGCTCAGGGTGTATCCGCGGATACGGATGACACACTCTTGTTTGGCAGTGGTCTTTCATCTCAATCACGCTCTTTCCTAATGGGAAAGCTTTTGCTGGATGATATGTCTGAATGGATGTATGCACGCCGAAATACGCTGGATACCGACATCCAATTCTCTGCAGCCACCGTCCTCAATACCCTGAAAGCAAATCACCCGGGAGCGTCTGAGACATTCCAGCCAATCCTCAACGTTGCCATTGTGAGAGAAGGAGGAACCCCACTCAAGCCCCACTATGCACTGGATGAAACAACCGGAACAATCACCATCAACGCTCGGCGCACATTTACGCCGGGGCTCTACACCGTCAGCATTGACGCAACCGATCCGCTCAGTGGCATCAGTCAACGCACGGAACAGGACTTCGCTTGGGGAGTTCTTGCCATGAACCCGGATAAGGACAGCTACACCACTGGTGAAACTGCTCGGATAGACTTTGGCGTCTTGAATGAGCGTGGAGACATCGTGTGCGATGCAGAGCTCACCCTCATCATCCATACCCCTACAGGGAACTCCTCTGCCCTCTCCACTCAGAATGGGGCTATTGCGACAACCGGCAGCTGCGGGAACAAAGCCGCGGGATTCATTGAGCCTGATTACCGGGCTGCACTCCCCCTGCATGAGGCAGGAACGTATGCACTGGAACTGCTGGCAAAGACTAAAAACGGTACCTGGACTATCTCATCCTCCATCGCCGTTTCCGACTCTGCTCCCGTCAGGATCAAGCGTACTGCTGCCACACGGCTCTGGCCGTTTGCGCCTTCTTCCATGAACATCCAAATCTTCTTCACGCAGGATTTTTCCGGCACGATTACCGATACCGTCCCCGAAGGTTTTGCTGTCACACAAACGCAACCGCACGCCACTGCGCAAAACACCAACGACGCACTGGGAGCCGGCCAGACGCTCTCCTGGCACGGATCATGGAAATCCGGAGAGGTAGCCGAGTTCTCGTACACGTACGATGCTCCCGACATCTCTCCCGAGTTCTATCTCCTCGGACCGCTCATTCTGTCACCCGCAACAGGTGGAGACGCACTCCATGAACTGCGCAGTTGGCAAATCGCCAACGACGTCGGTGAAGGCTGGCTCTCGGGGTACTCCTACCGCAAGAAGATCACCATCGACAACACCTATGTGGATAGCGACCTCACGGATTTCCCCCTCTACGTGAAGATCAGCGCTGACTCCGACGTAGGAACATACGCGCAGAGCGATGGCGATGACATTCGCTTCACCTCGAGCGGCGGGCTCACCGTGCTCCCGCACGAGGAGGAGAGCTTCTCTATCTCGAGCGGCTCAGGCTCGGGCAACTTCTGGGTGAAGGTGCCGACGGTCTTCGGTGCATCCGATACCATCATCTACATGTACTACGGGAGTGGATCGGCGGTGGATGGGCAGGATGTGGCGAACGTGTGGGATGTTAATTTCGTGATGGTTCATCACTTAAAAGATGCCACTACCTCAACAGTCACTGACAGCAAAGACAGTTATACGGGTACTAAAAGTTCAGCTAATAATCCTATTGAGGCGATAGGCAATATTTACAACGGTCAGGATTTCAGCAATGACCTGATTGGCTTCGGCGATGTGTCTGCGATTGACGGCATAACCCAGTTAACGATTATGGTTTGGTCGAAATTTGATGGCATTGCTTCTGATTATGAGGTTGCAGCAAAAGGAAACCACACTTGGCCAACCGCGAACGATAAAAACTTTCTTCTGTTCCGTGATGAGACAGTCGGAGCGGGTTCTCAATCAGGTAACACAAATACCCTGTCTGTCATTGTGTCTGACGGAACAGATATGGCGTGGTCTGCAGCTTCAAGCACCAGCATTAACGACACAAACTGGCATTATGTGGGCTTTACTTTTCTCGCTCTAGACGCCACTGGCTTAAAACCTTATGTAGACGGAGCCAACAGTACGTCTGCCAGCACTTCTGCGGTAAACAATACTAGGAACATTGACGCCAACAATTTGCTATTAGGTAAAGCGATGAGTGCGGGCGTGGCTATGGATGGAAGATTGGATGAATTTCGGGTATCTACAACTATTCGTTCAAACGCCTGGATCAAGTTTGAATACAACAACATGGCACAAAGTGACCAGGAGCTTGCGTGGGGCAGTGCGGAGCGCCAGTGGCCATCGGGTTTCACGAAGCGCAAGAAGATCACCATCGACCATACCTACGTGGACAGTGACCTCATGGATTTCCCCCTCTACGTGAGATTCACAGCCGACAGCGACATCGGCGCAAGTGCGCAGAACGACGGTGATGACATCCGCTTCGCCACGGCAACAGGCCTGCTCCTCTACTTTGAGGAGGATAGTTTTTCTGTTTCGAGCGGCAGCGGTACGGGCAACTTCTGGGTGAAGATACCCAAAATCTACGGATCCATCAATACGGATATCTACATGTACTACGGAAGCGGGTCAGCGGTGGATGGGCAGAACGTCACGGGAGTGTGGGATAGTAACTTCAAAGGTGTATGGCATATCCCCAACGGAACAACATTGGGACTGCTGGACAGCACCGAGAACAACAACGACGGTACCAACGTGAGCGCCACTGCGACAGCCGGTGTCGTCGATGGAGGGGTCACCACCGACGGCGGGACGAAGTACGTCACGATCGGCGACCCGGCGATGTTTGATTTCGGGGCGAACGACTTCACTGTTTCGGCATGGGCATACAGAAATACCGGTTTTGGATCGTGGGATACCATTGTTGTTGGGAAATGGAATACGGGGGGATCACCCGGGACCAACGAATGGGATTTGGCGCATGGCGGTGTAGATTCTGGAACCGAAACCCTCCCTGGTTTTATCATACATTCGGGAACCACTTCCCATATCGCCAAAAGCCCTACCGCGACAAGCAACAACACGTGGTACTATCTCACGGGCCAACGCACCGGAACGAACATCAAGATATTCGTGAACGGAGTGGACAAAAAAACCACGGCAGTGGGGGCCGTTGCAGTCAATAATGTCAGCGGCAGAAACGTGCGGTTCGCCAAAATCGACGGGGGTGCCTACGGCTTGAACGGCCGCATCGACGAAGTCCGCATCTCCTCTACCGCCCGTCCCGCCGCCTGGATCAAGTTTGAGTACAATAATATGGCGCAAGCGGATTACGAGATTGCTTTCTCCTCTGAAGAATCCAACGGAACACTGGCTGCGGGTGGTGGTGGCGGAAAGAACTTCTTCTACTTCTTTGGGTTTTAGTGGGGAGACAGGTACCATCAAGATCCTGTTGAGATTGAAGTAGCAGCTTTGCTTACGGCCTATACATACACCTACCAGATTCATAGAAAACCTGATAGGCCTCAACGATACTTGCTAGAAATATTCATAAACCTGCTGATGCGGATACATCAGGAAACGACATTCAAATCATTCTGACTTTAGAAGAACCGCAACGTTCGACCCGCCGAACCCCATGGCAGTCACCACCCCAACATCGCGCTCCGGGTCAAAAGCCTGATGCCTGCGACAGAGGATACCGTCGGCAACGGCGTTGAGCGCGCGGGGATCTACAGTAATCCCCTCACGCCCGATGACCTGAGGATCCGCAGTGCGCAGCGCCGGGTCGACTTCCCGCGTTGTGGGTAACCCCGGAACGCACCGGTTACGCATCGCTTCGATGAGAGCAATGACATTGGCAACCATTGCTGCACCCAGGGAATGACCTTCGCGCTCCTTCACACCGGTCCCGCTGTAGCGCCCATCCAGTGCTAGATCCCCCAGTGCTTTCGCTACGGCATAGAGTTCGTTGATCGCTCCCACCTTGGTTCCTGTGCCGTGGAGGAAGTGCACCAGACGTCCGCGAATGTCCGCAACCTCGACGCCGATCTTCCCAAAGAGCCTCGTGAGAAGTGCTGCCTGCCCCGTGATGGTTCCGTCGGCCAGGTTCTTGTCGTACATCTGAGACTGGCACGTATTGGCAACAACACTCCGCACCCACGCAAGCGGCTCGACTCCTAAGAGATCGGCAACCCGTCGCCGCATCATGACCACGAGCCCCGCGGCATCGCCGGGGACAAATCCGTCTCGTCCCGCACCGAAGGCGAGCAGAGCGTGCTCCGCACGCCGATCGTTGCGCCAGTTGCGCGTGAGGGCTCCCCGCTTCTTCATCATGGCATCGAAGGCGAGGGTCACCACCGCTCCTGTGGCGTATTCACTCCCGCCCACAATTGCGACGTCCGCGCTCCTGGATTGCAGCGCATTAAACCCATTCAACATGGAAAATCCCGAAGAGGCGCATGCAGCATTGGAGGAACTCTGCCCTCCTTGCACGCCTGCCTGCGCTGCCATCTGAGCGGCAACCATGTTCTCCAGAACCCCCAGCAACCACTTCGTCTTTCCGTAGTTCATCCCCAGCTGCGGCGTATTCTCCGCATGGAGGAACTCGGCGAACTCGCGTTCTACTCTCTCCATGGCACACCCCATACCACAGCCGATATCCATTATTGTCTCTGGAGCCAGATCGGCCCGTATCCGCCTCCCCTCATCTGCAAAGAGCGCTTGGAGCTTTCCACGAATCTGCTCGAGGGCAACGTACGCCTGGAGAATGGACCTCCCCACCAGACGCTCCCCCCTCTTGAAGAACGTCGTCGGGTAGAAACCGCTCTCCGGATCCGGCAGGTACTCCGCCGGGATCACGCCGCCCACTCCGCACTTGTCCCCCCATGCGTTACGGAAGAACGCCAGTTTCTCCTCCGGTGTCGAGAGTCCCTTCATACAGGCCATCACGTCGAAGTGCTCGATATCTAAGGGGGTGAGGAGTCTGAGCCCTGTCCGAAATTCCACAGCAGCCCTGTGGGCTTCCTCGGGATCCCTCCCCGTGGGGCTCACACCCCCCGTGGCGACGATGACGACATCATCTTCACTCCGGACATGCGGTGGCGATGTATTTGCTTCGGTCATGGCAGACACAAGACAGGAGACAGACAAATATGGAGGAGAAGCATCTCTCCCCCCGCGAACAATGTAAAGAGGTCGTGGTACTGTCCCCCATTGCAATAACATGCAAAATCAGCAAACCCTGCCACCTATGCTATCCCCTCATCCTCATCACGGTGCGCTCGTCTCCCAGTTTAAGCTGATGTACCCCGCATCGGTACTCCCAGCGCTTGTCGTTACAAGCTTGAGGAAGATCGTCACGTAGCTTCCGGCGGTAAAGGTGCCACCTGCTTCCGGGCCTGTGATTATCGCTGTGGTCCAGCTGGTGTTTTTAAGCTGTTCCGCGCCCGTGAGCGCCACGTTGACGCCGGCGGTATCGATCATGCGCATGGAGATGTAGTTGTCTGCCGCATTCGCCGTTCCCGTGCGGTAGCGCAGCTGGATGGGACGCGCGTCATCCCACGTGGAGAAGTTGTCCGGCACGCGGATCTGCGCGGAAATCCAGTACTCCTGCAGATCAGCCTTGGTGGATGTCCAGTGGTAGTAGTTCTCCTGGTTCGTCTCATCGCGATCGTACGTGAGCTGGCCGATGAAATTGGTCACCGATCCGGAGCTAAAGTACACGGCATGCGGGTACTCGGGACTCAGGAAGACTACGCCACCGCTCCCCACGCCGACCGTCTGCGACGTCCACGAGAGCGTTCCGTTTCCGTCCGTAGTAAGTACTTCGCCGTTGTCGCCATTGGTCGTTGGGAAGGTGTACGTCACGCCGTGGATCGTCACCTGACCGTCCACGGTGAGCGTGGAACCGGAGATGCTCCCCGGAGTCTGGATGTCATCGCTGAATTCGAAGCGATCCTGCGTATTATCAAAGAGGATGAACTCGTCGGCGGTATCGCTGCCAAAGGTCAACGTGGCGTCACCGGTGTCATCGGCGTTGATCTGGAGCTGGTCATCAGTCGTGATTGCGCCAACGGCTTTGATTGTCCCGGAGGACGTGAGCAAACGCTCTGCATGGAGGTGCTCACCGGAAGCCGTACCGACGACCTCAAGTCCCAGCCCTGCCTCAGCCTCTAGGGCTTCGTTCCCCTCCCCTACCTTAATAAGGAGTGCGCCTGTCATCGTATCTCCGGCAATGCGGACGTAGCGATTGTCCGTAACCGACTCGGTATAGAGGATACCGTCGTTATTCGTATACACGTTCGTGACATCAACGAGCAGCGATTCCAACTCAGACTCCGAATCAATTTCCGTCTCGACGATCACATTGATAGCTCCCAATTGCGTCTCAAGGTCGGATTCTGAACCCAGTTCCGACTCCTCGATGACATCCACGCAGTTACCATCCCCGTCCAGGTACTCGTTCGCGTCGCAAAGCGTCTGAGCGTTCGTATCAACGTCCGTAGACCATGTCAGCTGGCCATTCCCGTCCGTTTTGAGCACGCGGCCGGAACCCACCTGCAAGAGCGGGAAGGTGTAGGTGTTGCCGTTAATCGTAAAGGTTTGGCCTTCCTCGACAACGAGCGCACCGGAAGTCGTCATGAGGCGCTCAGCGTGAACATGGGAACCGGAAGCGGTTCCGGAGATATTCACATCATCGCTGAATTCGAACTGACCGGTCGTCGCATTGAATTTCAACGTCTCGTCGAGGGTTGTATTCCCAAAGGTGATAATCGCATCGCCCGTATCATCATCATTAATGGTGAGTGCTCCGGATGCCGTCAGGTCACCTTGGACGTACACAGGGCGGGTGAACTCGAAGTGGCTATCGCTCACATCCCAAAAGAGCCGCAGATTCCCGGTGTCCCCGAACCTCAGTTCGATATCCGTCGTGCCGTCACCATCGTCAATACTATTAAAGGACTCCGTATTCACCAGGAGTGTTGGGTTCCAGCTGGATGCCGCGAGTGCAGCGGAGCCACTCATCGACCACATGAGCCCTACGAGGAGGACTCTGCTGATCCAGCGCTTGAGCTGATGTAAAGGATGTTTGCTGTTCATGGTTCTTGATGTGTTCTTGCCATTATAGCAAAAATTCCCTTTCCCTACCTGTAGATGCAATGGACAGATTCTATAGAATAGCTTCTAATATCTGTCAGATGTTCATTCGCTCAAGAGCTCTACATAGCCAATTTTCACGGTTCCCAGCTGCGCTTCCTCCTGATCTTTGGCCGAGAGCTTGATGACGACCGTCAGTTCCTCCCCTGCGCTCCACGTAGGGCTCCCCGTAAATGTGAGCTGCGTCGTCGTCCAATCCAGGTTGGCAAGATCCGTACTAGTTCCAGAAAGCGTGACCACGTTCCCCGCGGTATCGTAGACTGCGACATCGAGCTTGGAGAACCCCGGACTCGCCGAGGTGGTGCGATAATCCACCGAAAGTGGAATAGAGGCCCAGCGAACGAAATCATCGGGGAGAACGACCTTCAGGCGCACGTCGTAATCTTGCAGAGCGCTGCGCGTGCTCGCCCAGGTGTAGTAATTCCGCAAGAGACTCCCCGAATGGTGCACCAAAAGCTGCCCCACGTTATCGCTGCCATCCGCGTGGTAGGACGCAGCCTCGAACTGCGGTTCGAAGGTACGCGTCACCGTGCGCTCGCGATCGTCGCTATTAAAGACACGACGGTCAACGACTGCTGTAATGCCCCCGCCGGAAGTCTGCACCGTAGCCAGGGGTATGTAGACCTTGTCCGTAGGGAAGCCCCCAACCGTCACCGTAAGGCCGGTCGAGGTAAAGAAGAGATAATTCGTTACATCATCAGCAACGCTCACATCGCTGTCTCCTGCGTACTGCGTCACGGTTCCACTCAGACGGTAATCGCCCCCTGCTACACTCACTAGGAGTCCCGCTCCACTGGAAACCTTGAGATGCGTGGCAGTATCGCTGGAGAGCGCGGTGATATCGACACCGTTGATGAGCCCCGTTACCGTGAGGTCCCCCTGGATGGAGGCATCGTCCTTGATGAGCGTCTCCCCTTCGATCGTAAGCGTTCCGCTCGCGGTCATGTTGCCCTCTACGTGGAGGTCATCGCTGAACTCAAAACGGTGCTCGAGCGTTTTGAACTTGAGCGTTTCCTGACCCAGCGTGTGCCCGAAGACAATGACACTGTCTTTTGCTTCGTTCTCCAGATTGAGGACAAGGCCGCTCTCCGTGGCGATGGTTCCGGATGCGGTGAGTCCCGCCCCAGAGATGATGAGTCCGCCCGTCATCGTGTCGCCCTGTACATCGACGTAGCGCGTATCTTGGCTTGCTCCCCCGCCGGTAAAACTCACCCAGTTCGACCCATCGAACCCCTCGAAGTCCGCACCCGTAAAGCGCAGGATGCCTGCTTCTTCTTCTGTCGTCGTGCCGATCTTCACGGCACCGCTGTTAAAGACCGCAAACTGTTCGCCCACGGCGTTGGAGAAGCTCATGAGCTTTCCTGTGCCCATTTGCGCTCCCCAGAGCAAGGGGTCCTGTGAGCTATATACCGAATCCGTCCCCGTCTCAAAGTAGCTCTTATCGGGGACACAGGTACATCCGCTGTAAACACCTGTCACCCCCTGATCCGTCGTGCACACCGTCGCGGTCTGCACTTCGCACCCATCGCCCGCATCAGGACCAGAACTGTTGCAATCGTAGTATCCGCTGCTGCACTGGCAGTCTCCGCTCGTACCATCACACGACGATTGGTAGATCGCATTGGTGCCACAGCTTCCCCCGACTTGAATCTCGCACTGGCCGGAAGTCGTCGTTAAGTCGACGTTGCAATCCAGGTACCCTGAGCTGCATCCACAATCCCCGCTCGCACCATCACAGGAGGCTCCGTAGATTGCATTGGAACTTGCTCCGCCACAGCTCCCTCCAACCTGGATTTCGCACTGGCCCGAATCCACGGTGAGATCTGCGTTACAGTCCAAATAACCGGAACTGCAGTTGCAATCCCCACTCGTTCCGTCGCAGGAAGCTCCGAAGACTGCATGAGACGTTCCCGCTCCACAGATCCCTCCAACATCAATTTCACAGCCATCCACGGCGCTGCCGAGGTTCACGTTACAGTCCAAGTAGCCACTATCGCACTGCGCAGTGCAGGATGCAGCGTAGTTACTGTTGTCCTCATTGGGATAATTTGTAACCCCCGTGGTCACCTCACAGACATCATCACCGAGACAGTCCTGGTACCCCGTACGGCAGTTCCCGCAAGCAAACGCTCCAAAGCTTCCCGCCGTGCAGGTGGTAGCACGCTTCTTATCGGTGTAACACGTATCAGAGCGGTTGCAGTACGCCGATCCATTGTTGTCACAGTACGGTGCCGCGCTGTCGAGCGGTTGCGCGTAGCAGTCGATGATATATCCACCGCCAAGGGAAGCGGTGTACTGGGTATTGGATGAGGCAGAGCTCACTGGTGCTGCGATATTTGTAGGATCGTAGCACTGCGGAATGTCGCCGTCGTTCACTCCGCAAATCACCGTTCCGTACGGACACTTCTGGCCCGGGAACTCCTCGTCCTCATCGGGACACTCCGCAGGATCGGTGACGTAATGCGGCGCACTTACCGCGGAGAACGCCCGTTGCACGCCCCACGCAAACACCGCCGCCACAAGGACGAGAGCGCAGATGCCGAGGATGACGCGACGTTTGTGCAGCATGCTAGCGACAACAGGCAATAGGTTGGGTAACGGCACAGTTTGTGAGGAACCCCTGTCCTCCACCATCGGAAACGGTGGCGCCTCCGTCGGTACTGAATTCCCACCACGCGCCTAAATCCGAATTGTCAGCAGAGGTCCAGCCCCTGCAATCGTTGGAATCGGAGGTGTATCCCGGCGCTCCCTCCGCAGCCCACGCATTACTCGATCCCAGGAACGCCGTTACATCCGAGGAGATTGTGGTGATGAGCTCGCCCACCTGACACATGTGACTCCCCGCATACGTATTTGCACAGAAATTGTTTGCCGCCTGGTACCCCACCAAACTCCCCGTACCAAATGACCCATCGGTAGATACCGACGTCACACCGACGAACGTCGGGCCATCGCTGAGATTCTTCCATGCCGTCCCGTCATAGGCCTGCACGTCAGAACCGGTAAAACGCAGAGTCCCGGCTCCCGTCCCGCTCCCAGGAGCATACGCACCTAACTGCACACCTCCCGAGACGCTCAGGTTGCCCTGGATTTCCACGTCGTCATTGAAGGTGAACTGCAGCTGATCGACATCGTAGGAAAGCTTTGCGCCGAGTGTGGTCCCAAACTGCAAATCAATGGTCCCCGTCTGTACGGAGTCATCGGCATCGACGATAAAATCGCCACGATTCGTGCCGCTGGGAACCGCGCTGACGTCGAGAAGTCCCCCCGAAAGCAGCACGGGGATAGATCCGCTCCCTGTCCCTGTGTCGCGCCCATCAAGCAAATCCGAATTCAAGGAGAACGGCACCGCAAGCAACGGCGCACGGTCCACTGTGTCGTCGGCGGCGTCACGATCGAGGATCTCGTATACCGTATCCGCACCTGATGCCGCCTTGACCTCCACCTGCAGGTAGAGACTAAGGAACAGAGAGGCTTCCATTGCAGAAAAATCCGGCAGGCCAGTGGCGCTCCCCATCTCCAGAGTAAAGTACCCGTCGCTGTTGGGCGTCACTGTATGAACCTCGTACCAATCTGCGTAGTACGCGGCTCCGACGTTAATCGCTCCCGTCGCTGTCACATCTCCACTCACGGCATCGCTGCTGTCCCAGAAGCTGAAACGTACGGAAACAGCTGTGGTTACAGCCGTGCCGTCTGCATTGAGCAGATGACCGTTGTAGACCATGCGTTGCGGAGCGGTGGTCTCGGCATAGGCCACGGAAGCGAGTCGGAACATACCGACGGTCATGCCGATGGCGCACAGGAGTCCGATGCCGATGGAGAAGCGCGCATTCCTCATGGGCAGGAGAAGGTGGTTCTCGTGAGCTTGCCGTCAGTGGCCTTCTTGCTGTTGGGCTTCTGCTGTCCTTTGGGCTTCTTCTCTTTCCTCTTCCTCTTCAAGAACGGTATCAGGATGCTCCCGCAACGCACTTCTTCCAGTACCGCATGCGGCAGTTTGGACAGGAAGAGCTGGAACGACATGAGGAATGTGAAGGAGGCAATCGCCTGCAGGATGAGAATATGGTTCTGACGAGCGGTGTAGCCCTGGAGGATGCCAAGGACATCCTTCAGCGCAATCGCCCGGGATGCAGGAGCTCCCCGCACATAGACAGGACCTTCTTCCACGGTGTAGAAGTAGTGCAACTGCCCGAGGAGTCTCTCGCCGCGGGGGTAGCGCACGCCAACGTCGTACAGCGGCTTTGCACCGGGGATCGTAAAGCTCACGTTGCCAAAGGTCATGGGGCCTTCGGTGCCGCTGTCATCGGTCCCCGGCGCTGAGGGATGCTGCGTTCCCCCCTCTTCTCCACCCGAAGGAGCTCCTTCGGATGAGGGGCGCGCGCGTCGGCCTGCCCCCTCTCCGCCTCCTCCCCCTTCCTCCTCTCCCGCTCCTGATGGCAGTTCCTCCCCGCCGGAAGGCTCCTGCGCCGCCGCCGGAGGAGCAGTGACCACCTGGTACGACGGACCGACAAGCGGAGCAGCGAGCCACGTTACGCCTCCTTCAAGCAACTGAAATGACGCAGCGGTTCCCGAATCCCGATTTGCGTAGTTTGGTGTATCATTGTAGAGACGAAACGACGCGCTCTCTTCTGCATGGACTGCAAGCGGCACTGTCGAGAATGCGCAGGCACACAGAGCGGCGAGGAGCGATGAGAGGTGTTTCTTCATTGTTCATAATATTATAATCCACTTTTGTTTTTTTGTCTATATTGTTATTTATTAATAGAATGGCAGTTTCTCCCAAAAGGAGACCTAGCGAGAACAACCCCTCTTTGATAGGCTTCCTTTGACCTTCCTCCCTGCTGACCCATGCAACGCATTCTCTTCTCTGCCTTAGGTTCGCTCTTCCTGAGCTTTGCAGCCGTTCTCCCGCTCGCACATGCAGAGCAATCGTTTAACGATCTTCCGTCCGACCATCCTGCATACGCCGCCGCGGAGTACCTCAAAACCCAGGGAATCATCTCCGGCTATGCCGATGGCACCTTCCAGCCCGACCGCAAAGTCAACCGTGCCGAGGCGCTCAAAATCATCATTGCGCCTCTGGTCAAACCCGAGCAGCTCGCAGAGGTGAAATCCACGGTCTTTACTGACGTTGCCCCCGATGCCTGGTTCATCCCGTACATCGAAGCAGCCCGGCAGAACGGAATCATCGACGGTCCGCCCAAGAAGGAACAATTCCTGGGAGGAAATACCGTCGTTACTGCCGAGTTCTTCAAAATGCTTGAGCTTGCGCATCAGGTGGACCCCACCGGATCTTTCAGTGATATCAAACTCCCCATGGCTTCCGATGTCGCGGATACGCAAGCGTGGTTTTACCCGTACATGCGCTATGCGCTGACCTCCTCCATGGTCATGATCGGACAGGACGGCTTGCTGCATCCCGCCCAGGAACTCACACGTGGAGATACGGCGATCTACCTGTACCGATTTCTGATGTACAAGCAGGCACGGCGTACGCAGGCACTGCTCTCCGAAGCGGAAAATGAGCTCATTGTGATCCTGGGAATGCTGGAGCAGGATAACCTCCCGGAAGCCCAGTACGCCTCGGCCCGCGCCCTCCTGGCTGCCCGCGGCGCGCACTTCAAACGCCCCGATGAAGTTATCGTCCAGGGTGCCGTGAAGATCACCGAAGCATTCCGGCAAATCGTCCTCGCCTACGGGCATGGGAGGAGTGGCGAACTGCAGTCTGTGGTCGATGCATCGGGAGAGGCGTGGAAACTCGCAGACCGCGCGATACAGTTGGACGCAAGCCTGGAAACCATCGGCAAGCAGGTCCAGCAAATCGCCAAGAACATGGCCGACAGCGCACGCGAAGCGATGAGCGGTACCTGATGTCCTCCTTCCGGGCACATACCATCGGCGGTTCACAGCGAGGAAAAGCGCTGGGCTTTCCTACCGTCAATCTGAGAGTTGAGGAGGTTCCCCAAGAAATCGATGAAGGCATTTATGCCGGTTGGGTGCAGTGCAATGAGGATGACGAGCGCCTCCCTGCCGCTATCCACTACGGTCCGCGCCTTTTCCATGGGAATAGCGTTTCCTTTGAAATCCATGTGATTGATCGCGTCCTCCCCTCGTTGCCTGCAACCGTTACGGTTGAGCTTATGGAACGCATTCGTCCCGTTCAGAATTTCCCCTACGAAGCTGCACTCACGGCACAAATTACCCAGGACGTCGCACGTGCACGTGCTATCCTCATTGATGCATGAACCTCCTGAGGGCAATCAAGCGGCGCATCGGCACGCGCAGTCCCTTGCGCCTCTTTTGGCATGCCGGTAAGGCATTCGTTGCCGCGGCACTCAATGGTTTTCCTGCGCGGAAGCTCACGGTGATCGGCATCACCGGAACCGATGGAAAAACGACGACCGTCAACATGACTGTGCACATCTTGCGACATGCGGACACGCGCGTTGGTGCTCTCTCCACGGCATTCGTGGACATCGACGGCGAACGTACATGGAACGCGACGCAGAAAACTTCTCCCTCACCATTCCTCATTCAGCGATTCCTGCATCGGCTCGTGCGCACAGGATGTACGCACGCCGTGCTGGAAGTTTCGTCGCATGGACTGGTCCAGGGTCGGCTGAATTGTACGTGGCCGCAGGTTGCGGCAATAACAAACCTGACAGCGGAACACCTCGATTACCATGGCTCCATGGCACAGTACGAAACTGACAAAGGACTACTCTTCTCTATGTTGCGTACAAGGGGAACCAAAGTTCTCAATCGAGAGGATCACACCTACGCTGCCTACTGCGCATTTTCCTCTGCAGACACCATAACATTTGGCATGCACGGAAGTGGGGCTGACCTCACGTTGGAAAACGGCACCGCATCTCCTAATGGGAGTCAGGCAATGCTCCATGATGCACGCTCGGGAGACGCACTCCCTCTGCACCTTTCGATCCCTGGAGTGTTCAATCTGGAGAATGCTCTCTGCGCGATTGGATGTGCGATGGCTGTTGGCGTAGCGCCCTCGGTTGCCTGCAAAGCCCTGAAGCAGTTTACGGGAACACCGGGGCGCATGGAGCGCATAGATGAGGGGCAACCGTTCGCTGTCTTCGTGGACTTTACCGTCACGCCTGCAGCCTACGAAAAAACTCTCACGGCGTTACGAGACATGTTGGAACCAGCCAAGCGCATCCTTGTCCTCACGGGGAGTTGCGGCGATCGCATGCGCGAAAAACGTCCGATCGTGGGAAAGCTCTGCAGCGAACTCGCCGACGTTGTCGTCGTGAGCAACGAAGATCCCTATACCGAAGACCCCCAAAAAATCATTGACGAGGTCTGGGCAGGCATCGACCAATCCGCTTGCACCGCCCGGCAAATCTTCGACCGCAAGGAGGCCATTCGTTTCTTGCTGCAGGAAGCACAACCTGGCGATGCCGTGCTCCTCTGTGCCAAGGGCAGCGACACCACGATGTGGACGGCAGAGGGGCAGGTGCCTTGGGATGAGCGTTCCATCACGCGCGCGCTCCTCAAAGAGATCGCAAAAAAATAGCCGCTATCAGGTGTCATCCATGACAGCGGCGTTGGTCCTGCTTACTTGCCCGAGGTCCACTTGTCGTACAAGTGCACGATAAGGGCCAAGAGCAGTGCCCCGACGAGTGCGACAACCTTCATGCGCACGTCTTCGGAGTGAAGCAGGGCGTCGAGGAGACCATTCATGTTTGGTCCTCCATGAGAGACGGCCCCCCTGCTTCCAAGAACCAACGGACGATCCACAAACGTGTTCAACTGCGCATTGCGACCGCACCGCTAGTTCCTGTATACCTAGTGAGAAAGAACACTTTTATCATTATAGATTTAATTAATAATTTGTCAATTATGCCCGCAACCGCTCTGCAGCCCGCTGTCATCGTCGGAGTAGACGAAGCAGGAAGAGGCGCACTCGCGGGTCCGGTCGTCGCGGGGGCGTGCGTACTGCCAAAGAACTTTCGGTCCTTGCCGCCGTTCCTCCAAGATAGCAAGCAGCTCGACCCTGATGTTCGCGAACATGCCTTTGCCTGGATTTGCAGAAATTGCACAATCGGCACGGGCGCAACAAGCGCAGAGGATGTCGATACGCATGGTATCCTCTGGGCGACCGAACTTGCTATGCAGCGCGCCGTTGCCGCGCTCGCGGAGGAAGTGACACCCACGTACCTCCTCATTGATGGCCGCGACGCATTTTGGTTCGACTACCCGCACAGTTCCATCATTCATGGCGATGCACTGGAACCCTGCATTTCCGCAGCATCCATTGTCGCCAAGGTCACGCGGGACCGACTGATGGTCGCTTACGACAAGGAGTACCCTCATTATGCATTCGCATGCCACAAAGGGTACGGCACACCCGAGCACCTGGATCTTGTGAAGAGCCGTGGCCCCTGCTCCATTCACCGCAAGACCTTCCTGACCAAATGCGCTAGCGCTCCGGTGATGCCTGACGCCCCAGCCACCACCAGAAGAGCGCACCAGCGAGGAAGAGTGGCAGCGTAAGTAATTGCCCCCTGCTCAAGAGAATGATCTTGAGATCAGTGAGAGGATAGGTTTGCACGCGCAAATACTCCAACAGATATCGCAATGCTCCGTAGAGCATAAGGAAGAGCGCAAGCGTGCGGCCGGGAATATTCCGGTATGTACGCAGATGCCAGTAACACGCCACAGCGATGAAGAGATCTTTGAGCACGGCATACCACTGCGTGGGATGACGCAAGCCCTCCACATCAGGAACCGCGATGCCCCACGGCAGCGTGGTCACGGACCCGTAGAGTTCCTGGTTGATGAAGTTCCCGATGCGCCCCAGCGCAAGACCGATCGCGCCGGGAATAACGATACAATCCATGAGCGCAACGGAATCAATGCCCCTCTTGCGAGCAGCGAAGAGTATCCCGAGCACCAGGCCGATCATTCCCCCATGCGAAGACATGCCGCCATGCCAAACCTGCACAATTTCGAGAGGTTCGCTTAAGAAATACCACGGCTCGTAAAATAACACGAACCCCAATCGTCCACCGACAATGACCCCGACGATGCCCCAGGCGAGAATGCTGGACCAATCGTCGCTCGTGAGCTGAAGATTACGCCACTTCTGGATCCTGGGAAGCATGAGGAATGCCAGAAGAAAACCGGCAAGGTACAACAGGCCGTACCAATGAATCGAAAAACCGGCAATGCTCAGTGCAATCGTCCTTGAAGGAAAAAATTCAATCATGTACTGAGCATAGCAGAAGATCACTCCCCTTCTCCCGGCATACAGGTCACTCTGAGGAGCGGCGCGTTCTTAACATGCTCAAAACACGGGTCCGCCAGAAACGCTTTGACATACTCACCGTAGTATTCGTAGAAAAGCGGTGACGTCATAAAGTAGAGCGGTCGCTCCTGCAGAGCGGAGAGGAGATCCAAGCGTTCGTCATGGCTGCCGTAGAGAAATTGTTCCCAGTCATCGTACGTCCACGGAGGGTAATCGAACAATCCCGGTCCCCCCGTTTGGTGCTCAGGCAACCATCCCAGGAGCCGCACGGCCATCTGGTTCTCCAGAGCAATGACCGCCGCATCGCTCTCTATCGCAGCAGGGAGCGCCTGAATGGACTGGAGCGCCTCGACGCTGGTCCCCGGTTCCCAGCGCAGCATCCAGGTAACGCTCAGCCACCCCTGCCAGAGAATCAACGCGACCAGAAGGACGCGTAGGAATCGTGGAGCGATGTAGATCCACGTATCGCGCAGGCCCATCGCCGCAAAGGGGAGAAGAAAGAAATCGAGTTGAAGGAAGAACCGCCGATAGAAGACGAGCTTGAAGAGCACGAATACGGCACAGACGAGTACGGAAAGTTGCCATACGGAAAAGCGTTCTCTGCGAAAACTCCAGGCAAATCCCCCCATGCCCAAGGCAAGGAGCACCCACCCGTTACGCACGTAGAGGATGGCATCCGGAAAGACACCGCCGGGCGCGTCTTCCCCCCGCAGAAGAAGGATGGACTTCAAGGGCGCCCAGAATGCCCTGAACCAGATCGGTGCATACCAGATGAGTCCTAAGAGAGCGATGAGAACAAACAGAATTGTGAGGCGACGAAAGGACGGATTACGCCACTGCGTGGGCAAGTGGAGTACCCACCACGCTGCAAGAACAAGTGCGAGAATCAATCCGGTTTGGTTATGGGAGAGAATCGTCATCGCACCGAGCGGCACGATCCACAGTGATTTTTTCTCAAATGCGCTCAGCGTGAGGACCAGGAAGACCAGGGAAAAAAACGTCTTCCAATACATCGCTGCAAAGCCGTCGTAGTACGCCAGGGAGAGCAACCCCATGAGGAGTGTGAGCACTCCGATTGTCCTGTCCTCCCTCTGTGCCATCACCATACCAAAGACACTGATAAGCAGAACCGCCATGGCACTCCATATCCACCCCAAGAACCAGTCGACGGGGATGGAGAGCTTCAGGAGATAACTCGAAACGATGAAGAGCCCGTAGGGGTATTCCTGCGCCCAAGGACGCAACTCCGGAAGAACAAAGGGCGGCCAAGCCTCAGCATAGCGCAGGAAGAGGTACCGATAGATGCCGGGGTCAAACCCGAGGGGCAATCCAAAGCGCACGACTGGGTAGAGGAACTTCGCTGCCAGGAGGAGGATCAGAGCCCCCACGATGAGCGCAACGGAGTGTTTCTTTACCCAAAGACCTGCATGCTGGTACGGCATTTGCACAAGCATACCACAGCACAACCGAAGAAGAGCCAAGTCATTGCGACGCCTGGAGGCATATCACTAGGATAATGGCATACCGTCCTCCAACGATACGTTCGGAAAAGAAACCTCTTTGTAGGTGATGCCTATCGAACGGTGACCATGCCAACGGTGCCGCTTATCAAGGTATTGCGCGATCGAGGTGCGCCTCAGGTCATTGAGTACCTGAGTATGGATACCGAAGGCTCGGAGTACGCAATCCTGAAGGATTTTCCCTTTGAGGAATACACCTTTCTCGCCATTTCAGTGGAACACAATTCCATAGAGCAATCCAAGGAAAGTCTCTGCCATCTGCTCGTTGGCAAGGGGTACGTCCGGGTGAAGGAGGAGCCGGTTGATGACTACTACGTACACTGCTCGCTCCTTCATCATCGAGAGAGTTGTTGTACTATGTAATGTTCACACATACGAGAATTTTTCTCTTCTTCTAGGCAAAATATCCCTTGAGCGCCGCACCCGGGAACGGGTGCTGCTGAGTGTAAATTATCTCAAGCAGCAGCCCTTCGTGGCTGCGGTGCCTGGGGATATGTGAACACTACCTAATCCTCAATGAGATCCGCCAGAACCACAAAACGATCTCGCGTCGATCCAACGGGGAAGCAGGTGATGATCTTCAATGTGCGCTCTTCGTACTCCTGATGCAGAATATCCGTGGCCGTCTTCGGGACCACATCTGTGGACCGTACGCGGTAGCGTACGGATTGTCCGCGGGCAGTGACGATGATTTCTGCTCCGCGATCGATGGTCGGCAATTGCGCGAAGAGCGCACCGTAGAGCGAGTCTTGAGCGCGCTCATCGGGAGGACTGCTGTGCCCTGCAATGATGAGAGATCCGGATCTTCCGGGAGCACTGGAATGTGGATAGGCGGTGGCGCCGTGGAGCAGACCCACCTGCATCTGTTCCTCAAGCATGGCCCAGTCATGCGCATCCCAATAGATTCGCGAAGGCAGCCACACCGGAGCCGTAATATCGAGTGAGGGGATGCTGAGCGTGAGCCAAGGCTCAATGCCCCATCGCTCAAGATCGCTCTTGGGGACATCTTCCGCAGGCGCACGTTCTTCTTTCTGCGTTGCATCAACGACTTTTTCCTGCGCCAGATCGACCTTAGGAACAACGAAAGAAGGAATCTCCTGCACATCTTCTTGTGCTGCAGAGTGCACAGCATCAACAGGATCTTCCTCTGTGAACATGGGAGGAGCCACTGCTACGAACATGTATTCCTCTATCGAAGTCAGCTCCCCCCTCAGAACATGCCAGGAAACAATTCCCGTCCACAGCGCGAAGGATTCCACAACAAGAACTACGGCAAGCACCGTCAGGAGTACCTGTTTTTTTGTGTGTGTCATTATTAATTATTATAACATATTTTCGTATTTTATTCAAATATCGTATCTCCTCCAACTTCCGTAGAAGAACTGGTTGTATCACCCATCCTCGTCCGTCGAAGGCGGACGACGAACGGGTACCGCAATAAAAATCCTTGAGTATACTGCAAGATTTTTTTTGCGTAAGCTGGCGAAGCTTTACACTGCAACCATGCGGATTCTTGGTATCGAAACTTCGTGCGATGAGACCGGCGTTGCCATCGTTGAGAACGGCACGAACGTCAAGAGCAATGTCATCGCTACATCAAAAGATGCGTATGGTGCCCTGGGCGGAGTCATCCCTGAACACGCTGCGCGCAAACAAATGGAGAGCATTCTTCATGTCATTGACCTTGCGCTGAAGGAAGCCGATGTCGATAGCGAAACACTGGATGCCATCGCGGTTACTCGCGGGCCAGGTCTCTTGGTTTCCCTCTTGGTCGGCACCACCGTTGCCCGCACCCTTCATGCGCTCTGGAACGTCCCGCTCATCGGCGTACACCACACATTGGGGCACTTGAGTTCACCGTGGCTTGAACAAGACAACGAACCTCGGTTTCCATCCATCACCCTTTCTGCCTCCGGTGGGCACACCGAACTCTGGTACCGCACCGGGCACACGCGCGGAACACTCCTGGGCTCCACGCGCGACGACGCAGCCGGCGAAGCGTTCGATAAGGGAGCGCAGCTTCTGGGACTCCCGTATCCGGGCGGACCCTCCATTGCCAACGCCGCGCGTCACGGCAACCCCAAGGCATTTCGGTTCCCCAGCCCTCTCGCTAATAGCCAAGATCTCTCGTTGAGCTTCTCCGGTCTCAAGACTGCCCTGCGCTATACGTTGCGCGATCTCCATGAGCCCTCGCAGCAAACAATCGCTGATCTCGCCGCCAGCTACCAACAGGCTATTTGCCGACATCTCGCCGACCGTTTGCTTGCTGCCGTACGTGTTACACCCGATATTTGTGAAGTGCACCTCGTCGGCGGAGTTTCGGCGAATACCGCGCTGCGTACCATGCTCACCGAAGCCCTTGGGAACCTGCCATTGCGCACTCCTTCCAATCTTCGCTACTGCACGGACAACGGTGCCATGATTGCGGCTGCCGCAAACTTCCTTTACGCCGAACGTGGAAAGAAAGCTTTCGAGCCTTTCGAAACCGTTGCAGCTCTGCCGCTCTCTGCAGCACTGGAACACTGATACCTCCGTCCGGCGGGCACGGTTAAAATGACGACACGCCGCACTAGAACGCCGAGAAGACGGGGAGAAGCGCTGTGAGGACGATTGCCGCCATACCGAGGAAGGCAATAACTCGAATGGTACGGTGGTTCTTGGACATAATCAGAAGGCAGAAATAGTAATGACTTCCTTACTCGTGCTGCCCACGGAATCCTGCACCGTCAACGTCACCTTGTAGGTCCCCGCTTTCTCGAACACATGAACGGGTTGTTGCTCATCGGATTGCGCTCCATCACCAAAATCCCAAAGAATGGATGCCGGATTGCCCGTCGTGCATGCCATATTGAAACTCACACCAAGCGGAACCTTACCCGATGTTCTACTGGGCATGGCGCACGCATCCAACACGGGAGCCCGAACGACAATGAATTTTGAGCCTTCGTACATTTTCCCGCTCGTCGTATATGCCTTGAGAGTGATTTGGAATGTTCCTGGGAGCTCGAAGGTGTACTCCACAAGAGCCCCACGCTGTTGAGGCGCGCTTTCCTCTTCACCGAACAGCCATTCAAAACCGGTGATTTCCTCGCCGGGGATCACGGTTTCCGAGGCATCGAATCGAACAACGAGCGGCGCTACCCCCTGCTCCGGAGTCATGCGAATGGAGACACTGGATGCCTGGGGTTCCACGATAAGTGTAATGGGCTTGCGCAGAACCTTGCCATCAGGATCCTGCGCGACAAGCGTGAGCGTGTACGTACCCGGGCGGCGATAAATTGCCTGGAGCGTCGTATCGGTAGAACCCACACTCGTGGCACCCGGAGCCTCCCAGGTAAAGGAGACGAGCGGAAGCGTGGTGCGGGGGGTCAAACTCACGGACACGGGTACCTCTCCACGCAACTCTTCCTGACCTCGCTCGAACTCTGGCGAGCCATCAAAAGCCAAATCGGGGAGTTTAAGCGTTTCCACAACACGAACCACCTTGGAAAGTTGCGCCACCGCACCACTCTGTGAGTGGATGACAGCCTTCACCTGGAAGACGCCTCGCTGCTGGAAATTGTGCCCGACACGCTCCCCCTTGGCCTTCTCCCCATCGCCGAAATCCCAGATGACGTCCTTGATGGCAATGGACGATTGTATGTGAAAAATCGTCCCCAAAGGAGCAGGGCCGATCAGGTTTTCCGGCTCGGAAACGATGCTCACCGGGAACGGCGGCTCTTCCGGTTCATAGATCTCAATATCCCGTTCGTAGACATTCTGGGTCTGATTGGCAAATTTCACCGTTGCCGTGACGGTGAAAGTGCCCGTTTGCAGATACGTGTGCGCGGCATCGGGAAGATCACTGACCGTATCCACAATACCATCGCTCTCAAAATCCCACTGGACTTCGCGAATCTCTTCTTCCTCATCAATGAGGTGTGCCACGCTGAAACGAATGGGCTCCTCCACGCCCGGGCGCAGCGGCGAAACGGAGAAAACCGCCTTGGGAATGGAAACGCGCCTGAGTATCCGACGCGTTGTTCCATTATTGAGCTGAATCGTCACGGCAACTTGATAGACGCCCGGACGATCATAGAGAGCGGTAGCACCGGGTTCGACCGTGTTGTCATTCTCCACACCATCACCGTCAAAATCCCATGAGAAACTGACAGGACGCAAGTTCCTGTTCGCAAGAATTTTCACCGCATGCTCCAGGCTAAATGTCACGGCCAGTGGAGCAACCATCTGCTCCTGATCAACCGGATCCGTGATGACGAGAGAGAGTGATGGCTCACGGAGAATCAGTACGGGGGTAAGCGCACTCAAAACCACACCGGGGAGGAGGAAACCAGCGACTCGGACAAAGCTGAGAATACGCACGCGCGGAGCGACATGTTTACGATTGACGCGGCGCAGGGCGAGTGCCCCTAAGGAGAGGAGAACGAGCGCGCCGACGACACAACTCATCACACCGGGGAGAAGCAGATCCTGCATCGCCCCTGTCGCACTGGGGAAAACCAGGAGCAGGAACACACACCAGAGAACATAGGCCCCATAGGGCAATGCAATGAACACGAGCAACACATTGCGCATGCGCTTCGTCATCTTCTCCGGAACGGCCGGATGAGCCGCATCAACGGGTTCGCCCGGCGCAGGAGAGATGCTGTCGATGGATGGCGGCGGAGATTGCTGCATGCTCTACGATGCAGGAAGGGACGGAACGATACCTTCGTCAATGAGTTGTTGCATGAACGCATCGTCGAGTTCAGGTTGCACCATATCTCCCTCCATCATGCTCTGAGCGGGAGAAACGGGCAAGGACAACCCCATGGGCTTCGCTCCTTTGGGAATCGTCACAGGAGCTCCACTCCCCTGATCTGTAAGATCGATGGAGAAGCGCAGAGAAAGCATTCGTTCCGGTCCAAGAGGGACAGCATTCACAGACCACTCCACACGACGCAGCAAGAAGGATTCCGCATCAATCCACAACTCACCCTGGGCATCACTCTCTTCAACAAAAGTCCGCAATGCCTGCGGATCGAATTCAAGTCCGCCCTCCTCGAGCGAAAGCTCGGAAAAATACGTAACAAGTTTCTCCGGATCAATTGCGGTCACATAGTGATACGTCGTGTGGCCGTCGACTGTGGCAAACCCCTTGTCTTCACTCACGCGCACGACTTGGGATTGCGCGTTGATGATCTGCGGATCGGGCGTCACGGAGGTTCCGAACGCTTCCGTACCATCCGAAGGGAGCAGCCACCACACTCCCGAAATTCCTTCCAGTATATCTTGGGGCAAAAAAGTCGACGCCGAGTCATCCCGAATATTCTCGATACGCACGTACGTTTCCGTCGGTGATGCGACGACGATCTGCACCGTTCCTCGAAGCTCTCCGCCATCCGTGTTCGCTGTACTCCTGAGGACGACGTCGGCCTCAAGCGCCACCTGTGCCCCTCCGTTCTGCGACACACCGGAAATCTGGGCTTCTCCCGTCACCTCCTTCATCCAATCCTCGCGATCCGGTGAAGCATAGGTGAGTAGAACATCCCCAGAAAATGCGACGGATTCTACGCGCTGACTCTCGCGCGCTGCGCGCGCAAGCACCTCCTCTACAGGCAATCGCTGCACCGGTGGTCGCGCGCAGGCAACAAGCACCAGGCAAAGCGCGCCGATGATTGTTCGCTTTTGTGGCACGGGTAGGTCTCCACCAGTGTGCCACGCAGAGGAGCGTATGCCAATAAGCCCGCCCTATTCTCTTGCGTCCGCCGGTTCGGAGATGAGATCACTGGGTTCCTCGATGACAAAGGATAACGTGCGACGTCGGCTCGCGCGGACATTTGCGCGCAGGAGGAAGATCCTCTTCACATTCTTCTCAAGGAGCAACGGCGGATCGAAGGTAAGCTGCACCGTATCCCCCGTCAGAGAAGAGGCTTTGTCCGTAACAGGGCCACGAGTCCCCGTAAGGAAGATCTGCTGGAGATCCATCTCCCGCGCAGATCCCTCGTTAGTGAAGGTCACAGAACGCAGCAGATGATCGTCGTATCCATCCGCTTCCAATTGGAAGCGCATCACGTCTCTCCCGTTACCGTATGTCACGCGCTTGAGGAGCGGCAAGTACGTCACGGAGATCGTTCCCACCTGCGGCCCGACCGTGCGCGTTACGGCAACCTTGCGCGTGGTCTGCTCTATGGTTACGGTCGCGCCACCTGCATCGATGTTCCTCGGCATGTACAGGATGAACCGATGCTCCCCTGTCGGCGCGGCATCGGGGGAGAAATCCGCAGCCACGATCACCTCGCGCTCCTGGCAGGCAGGAACAACGAAGGAACGCAGCCGAAGATCCACCCAACCATCGCGGCGCGCGATGGGAAATGAGTTCGTGAGACGCCTGCTCTCGCTCAAGATATACACGCCAACAATGTCTTCTGAGCTCCCCATTCCTCTGCGTTGAACGGAAATCGTCGAAATCGGCACATCCGCCTTGCAATGGGCGCGTAAATGCAGGGTGAGCATCGCTACCCTCTGCGAACCCGGAGCAACCGAAAGGGGTTCGCTGTCACTGATCACCTCAACGTCCAAAACACCCTGTGCCTGCTCACGTTGCTCTACGACCGTGCCAGGAAGATGCCCATTCACCGTGAAGTGATAGAGGAAGTACGCGAGGAGCAAGGAAGACGTCATCGCGCACAGTATACATGAGGATTGAGAAGGTGCAGGAGGTGAGAGATGGACGAAGTTTGGGAAGTTTCGTGAGGTAAAGGAAGTTTGGGAGGTTGTTAAAACCTTCCTGACTTTCCTGACCTGCCCCACCTCCCAAACTTCCTGCACTCACCAACGCCCTCCCGCACCTCCTCCACCAAAGGAACCGCCACCAAACCCTCCGCCGCCGCTCCCACCTCGCCACCCGCCGCTCGTCCAACGCCCCCGCCTTCCGCTCTTGGCGAGCGCGGGGAAGCGAGAGACGACAAAATCAAGAATCAATCCGAAGAGCGCGAGCAGAGGAATCGCCAGCCACCAACCGACAAAAAGCACGATGATTACGCCCGCAACGACACCGATGACGCCACCGAGCCACCAGGATTTCGTGCGCGCAAGCAATGCAACGAGAAACTGAAAGAGCACAATGATCACGATGAATATCCACGTGCCGATACCACCGCTCTCGGAATGCATGTAACGATCAGACGTGTACTCGCCGGCGATGTGTTTCTTCAGCGCCTCTACTCCCGCCTGGATTCCCTGCGCGTAATCTCCGTCACGGAAGTGCGGGACGATTTCTTCATCGATGATGCCCTTGGCGACGATATCCGGAACCGCACCCTCTAATCCATACCCCGTAGCCAGGAAGAGCTCGCGATCAGAGTACGCGATGAAGAGAAGGATACCGTTATCGTTCTCAGCAGAGCCGATGCCCCATTTGCGGCCCACATCGACCGATGCATCAGCAATTGGCTCGCCATTGAGCGTGTTCACGATGAGCACGGCGATTTCGTTCGACGTCGCATCGCGGTACTGCGAAAGATCGCTCTCCAACGCAGCTTCTTCCTCGGATGAGAGCACCCCGGCCATGTCCGTAATAAATCCGTCGTTGGGAGGAACATCGAACGCCAGTGCGTGCCCCGCAAGAAGGAGTGCAAGGCTGGCGCCGATGACTGCAAAGAAACGCAGCATCATTAGAATTCCACAGCAGGAGCTTCCTCCGCACCTTCCTGTGCCTCGAAGAAAGACTCCTCGGCAAAGCCGAAGAGACCGGCGAGTACGAGCCCCGGGAAGCGCTTCACCTTCACGTTGTAACTGCGCACGATGCTATTGTAATCCCGTCGCGCCGTGGCGATGCGGTTCTCGGTGCCCTCGAGCTGCGCCATCAGGTCGCGATACGCCTGCGTTGCCTGGAGCTGCGGATAGTTCTCCAGCGTGACGAGAAGGCGGCCGAGTGCTCCATCCATTCCTTCCGCCGCAGCAATCTGCTCACCCCGGCCCTGCGCATTCATCCACTGTGTGCGTGCTTCGGTCACCTCGCGGAACGTGGTCTGCTCGAATTCCGCAGCGCCCTTGACCGTGTTGACGAGGTTGGGAATGAGATCCGCCCGGCGCTGGTATTGCGTTTCCACCTGCGCCCAGTTCTCGTTGAGCGATTCGCGAGACGAGATGAAACCGTTGTAACCGAACCATGCCCATCCGGCGAGCACGATAGCAACAACTGCAATGATGATCAGAGTTTTCTTCATGGGGTAATGGGGAAAATACTTTCAAGGGAAGTGTACCACGATCAGAAACCCTCGTGGATGACAAACCTGTAGGGTTTGGCTGCCCATTTCTTGGCATAGGCAACACCGATGCGTTCCGTGCGTTCGATGTGCTCTCGAGAGATATGTACACCGCGATCCTCAATCCATAACCCGGTTTTCCGCATCGCCTCAGCTCCATGAAATCCGCAATCAATGGAGAGCGCTCGCGTGAGTTTCCCCGGACCATCCCACTCCCCTACCGTGCGAATGAGGACCGCAGCGGGATACCCTTTCTCTCCCGTGACAACATTGAGCATCCAGTGCATGCCGTAGACGAAGTACACGTACCAGTGCCCCGCGAGGCCATACATCACCTCTGTGCGCGGCGTACGTCCTCGCGCAGCATGACATGCCAGATCCTGAGGACCGTCGTAGGCTTCGACTTCGGCGATGGTGCCACTTGCGATCCCCTGCTCAGTTTGACGTACCAGCTCTTTACCCAAAAGCTCCTCTGCCACCGTGAGCACGGGACGCGCAAAGAACGCGCGTGGGAGAACCCGTGCCATCAGCGCAAATGGAATGGGTTGAAATCCGTCATGCGGTCGTAGTAATCCTCCGATTCCGCACGCTTGAGGAAAGCGACGATAACGTAGGTAATGGGAGTGGCAAGTACCTCAATCCCCACCTTGAAAACGTAATTGGCGACCATGAGACTGAGCGCAATCGCCCATGGGAAAACTCCCAACGCACTCGCGATGAGGATGAATGCAATGGTATCGAATCCCTCTCCGATGAGCGTGGAACCGATCGTTCGCATCCAGAGGAAACGTCCCTCCATCGCCACCTTCATCTTCGCAAGCACGAAGGAGTTACTGAACGCTCCCAAGAGATAGGCGAGCACGCTCGCAAGCACAATGGCGCCGTTTCCCACGGAACCTAAGACCGCCTGATATGCTGAATCCCCTACCTGCTCCTGCCAGAGCGCCTCACCCGGAAGGAAGCCTACGAGCGCGAACGTCGCGCTCATCAGGAGCGCGCAAGCAAACCCGATCCAGATTACCCTGCGCGCCCTGGCGTACCCATAGACCTCGGTGAGAATGTCGCCGAAGACGTAGCTTATGGGGAAGAGGAGCGTCCCCGCGTCGAAGGCCAACGGCAAACCGAAGAGGGAGACCCCCCAGTCGAGAATCTTGGCCGAGGATGCGATGTTGCTCAAGAGGAGCACGGCCACGAAGACCGCCGTTACGATGTCGATATAGCGGTAGGAACGCATGGGTGGAGACTAGAGCAGGTGCAGAAGGTTTGGAAGGTGCTGGAAGCGGAAAGCTATGACTCCAAACCAACAAGAGCGCACACCTCCTGCACCTTGCGCACCTTCCAGATCTCCTTGTCCTGCCAAACCTCTCTCTTCGTTATTCTCCAACCACGCGTATTCTGCTATACTACAAGGAAACACACATGCCTCTCCGTACTGCTGCTCTCTGGGTTTTCTGCCTTCTCCTCTTCGCGTATGCCTACGCGAGCAACGCCGATACGATTAACCCCAACTCGCGTCAGGCGCTCTTGACAGCAATTGTGACGAACGGGAGTTTTGTCATCGACACGTGGCAAGAGAAAACCATCGACAAATCATCGTACGAGGGACACATCTACAGCGACAAAGCGCCGGGGACCGCGCTCCTGGCATTGCCTGCATACGCCGCCGCTCGCGGTGTGCAGATGGTAACCGGATGGCCGGGAACTGAGCGCGCATGGTTCTTCCTGGGATGGATGACGACCGTGGGGTCCGTGGGGCTCATCAGCGCCGCAGGTGGTTGTGCGTTCTTCCTGCTCCTTGCAGAGCGTTTGAGCCGCCGTCTCGCGCTCGTCGCCACGCTCGCCGTGTTCCTGGGTTCTTCCGCATTCGCCTACGCAACGTCGCTCTTCTCGCACGCGGCAACGATCGGTCTCCTCTCCATCGCTCTCTGGGCGGTGGAAGCTGCACCTGCGCAAAAGAGCATGCGCGCACCGAGCCGTACTCTCGTCTGGTGCTTCCGCGATGCGCTCTTCCTCGCGCTCGTGAAAACGATGAATGTGGGTACATTGCTCCTTATCGGTGCGCACCCATCGCACATCGCACTGCTCTTCGCAGGAGGGACAATCGCAGGTGTGACGTTGCTCATGTGCTGGCATTCGATCGTTCGCGACGCTTCGACGATATCTACGCGTGATGCCGTTGCCGGTCTCGCGTGCGGATTCGCCATCTGCGGAGAGTACACATCCGCCCTTGCTGCGGGGGTGCTCCTCCTCTTAATGGTACGAAGAGGATGGCGGCGCTCAGTGCGCATGATTCTTGCCGCCGCGTTCCCCGTCGCACTACTCCTCATCTACAACACAGTCGCTTTTGGCTCTCCTGTGAGCATCGGGTATGCCCACGTGGAGGGATTCGCTGAGATGCGCGAAGGATTCTTCGGCATTCGTTCTCTCCCCAGTATCAGCACGATCAATTTCCTCCTCTTCAGCGAGGCACGAGGACTCCTCTTCTGGACGCCGTTCTTCCTGCTCTCGGTGGGAGGACTTCTCCTCACCTGCAAGCGTTCCCCCACGGAGTTCCTCCTCTTCTTCTGCCTCATTACGCTCCACATTGTGCTCATTGCGGGGTACTTCCTCCCCAGCGGAGGCTGGGCGCTGGGACCGCGGCATCTTGCGGCACTCGTCCCCTTCCTCGGGCTCCTCTGCGCACGAGCACTACCCTCTGCACCTAAGAGCGGAACACTCTTGGCGGTGCTCTCAATCCTCCTCACGGGAACGGCGACCTGCATCACGAACATGCCCGACGAGAACGTGCTCTTCCCCCTGCAGGAGATTTACTGGCCTTCGCTCCTCTCCGGACGTTTCGTGGAAACACTCAGAAGGTACGCGGGGCTGGACGGCGCTCTGGCGTTGCTCCCGCTGCTCCTCATGCTGATGCCGATGACCGCATGGCTCCTGCTGCAGCTTGGACCCGCACCTCGATGGAGAATTCCTGCATTCCCGCGCCTGCACAAGGCAGGTGGCCCGTATCTGGTATCTGGTATTGAGTATTGAGTAGGAAGATTGACTTCGCGTATTCCCATACGTGATACGTTATACTGAATACTACCCATTCATGATTTCGACATACCGTTTCTCCACAGCATTTATCACCCTCGCGTACGCGCTCGCGATCTTCGGGCCCGTTCCGAGTTTGTGGAACTCTGAGAATACGGATACGTCTACGCAGTCCAGTACGCGCATCTTCGGGCCCGTTCCCAATCTTCTGGAACCCAAGCGCGGAATCTTTGGGCCTGTCCCCAGCGCAGACGACTACTGGAGCCGCCACGGCACAGCGCCCAAACGCTCCGGCAGGAGGCCGTTTGGCACGACACCAAATCTCCTGGAGAAGAAGAACCTCTTCGGCACTACTCCGAACCTTTTGGAGGGAGATGCACCGCTCTTCGGGCCGGTGCCGAGCTTGTGGGATTGAGGACTCTCGAAAAGCCAACTTCCGCTCCTGGTGGGCTTGCCATCCGTAGCGCAGCGCTTTAGAAAGCAGTGCTGCGGCCACAGTCCAGGAGCTACGGTCGGCATCCTTCGCTGTGCGAAGGATGGTCGGGGTGCCCTAAAGGACAGCCTCCCAAGCCTTTCGAGCTTCGCCCTATGGGCTCGCTCTCAAGAGCTTGGTCGGGGTGCCGGGACTCGAACCCGGGACCTCAGCGTCCCGAACGCTGCGCGCTACCAACTGCGCTACACCCCGTCAGGCAATAGGAGAATGACCAATGAGCATGTCCATCGCGAGATGGGTGCGCCCTGAGCGTAAGTCGAAGGGCGCTACACCCCGCAAGGCAGCGCTATCCTAGCAGAGTCTGTACCTCTACCAAGCGAGAAGATCAATCCAATGAACAACGCCCTTCGAGACGGGCCGGCGTGTCATGCTGAGGAGGAGTCCCGAGTAAGCGGGACGACGTCTCGAAGCACGGACACGCCGGCCCTCCTCAGGATGACACGTTATTCATCGAATCCGGCTCCTGCTTGACACTCTCCCCTTTGCTAGTAGACTGCGCCCGACGATGACCGTTCGGTTCATCCAGATCAGCATCATTAGTATCCCGCGCCTGGCGTGAGGACGTAAGTGCTGACTGATTGAGCTCCCTCCCGCCAGAAGATCTCGAGCGGGATTTTTTGTATCACCCCCCGTATATGCCGCAACTCGATGCCCCTCCATCACTCGAAGAAATCCGCGAAACCCGCGCCAAGTTTCCGCCGGATCTCGTGCGCGTAACCCCGCTCACGCTCCATCCCCGTCTTTCCGAAACGCATGGAACGGATGTCTACCTTAAAGATGAACGTGCGCAGCCTGTTCGTTCCTACAAGATTCGCGGCGCATTTGCAAAGATGCTCGCCCTCTCCGAAGAGCAACGCTCTGCCGGCGTGGTGTGCGCAAGCGCGGGGAATCATGCTCAGGGAGTAGCTGCAGCGTGCAACTACTTCCGCTCCCAAGGAAGGATTTTCATGCCCACAACCACTCCTCCGCAGAAGATTGCGGCGACACAGCGTCACGGTAATGGGTTCGTAGAGATTGTCCTCACTGGTGATACATTCGATATAACGGCTCAGGAGGCGCTCCAGTACGTCCAAGAACACAGCGCAACATTCATTCACCCGTTCAACGACGCCGATGTCATGCGGGGGCAAGCAACGGTCGGTCTCGAGATCTGGGACCAAATGCAAAGCATGCGCAAGCAGCTCTCCACGGTCGTTGTTCCCGTTGGCGGAGGAGGACTCGTTGCGGGCACATCGCACATGCTGGAGATGGATGACGATCTTGAGATCGTCGGCGTAGAGCCCGATGGCGCCGCGAGCATGGCCGCATCAATTGCCGCCGGTCGTCCTGTACGCCTGGAAGAGATGGACACGTTTGCCGACGGAGCCGCAGCAAGCCCGGGAGATCTGACCTACGCGCGGGTCGAGCAAGCGATACAAACTGGCCGCCTGCGGCTCATGAGCGTTAGCAAGAACCTCCTCTGTGCAACGATGGCAGATCTACTTCAGTTGGATGGAGAGCTTACGGAGCCTGCCGGCGCGCTTTCCATTGCTGCTCTTCCTCATATCACCGCCACATCCAAGCGAGGCCCCATTGTCTGCGTCGTATCGGGCAATAACTTCGACATGCACCGTATGCCCAAAGTCCTTGAGCACGCCGCTCTCCACCGCAGACAGAAAGCATACTTGAATGTTTACCTCCCTGATCGTCCTACTGCACTCCTGGAGCTCCTTGAGGCTGTACGCAGCAAGCTTGCCGGAATTAACATTACCTACATGCACTTCGATGAGGATCAAGACAACGGCAATTCTCCGTTGAGCATTGGCATCGCATCGAAGACAGGCCGACGAGAGGACATCGAGGACTTCCTTGCGTTGCTGGGGCAACAGACCGATGACCAGGGGGAGAATCGCTATTCGTACACAGAAGTGCGCAGTAAGCCTTCTACATAGATTTTCTTCTTCTCCAAGCCATTTTCCTCACCTAAATCCACCGGTAGAACCCCCATATTGAACAAATTTTGTATACAACTTTGGGGGGGCGGAATGTAAGCTTTTCTTATCATTTCCCCTCCTCCCTTACCAAAGGAAATCCTGTGCCTAGAAATGCTATGAGGTACTACTTTCCCACAGTGCACCAGAGACTGAACACAAAATGTAGTCAAGTAATGCTAGACAACAGCCCGACTGTCCGTACACTGCCGCCTCTCTATGGAACCCCCTAGAATCGATACCGTGAAATCCTTTTCACACCGCGCAAGCGTCGAGCTCATGGTGGCCCATGCGCTCCTCATCACCACCGTCTGCCTCTTCCTGGTGGTGAGTCTGCCGACGATCGGCTAACAGAAACGCCTGCATTGCAAAGGGTCACAAAGACCCGACACCACTTCCTCCTCACCCCCGCGTGAGGGCGGGAAAACCGAACCTTGCTTCGTAGAAAGCCCAGGGTATACTTCGGTTGTGAACAGTGCGTACGTCCTCTTCTGCTCCCCCGTGTCTTCCTGCTCTGCAGTGAGGGCGCGGTAGTTCGTACGTTCACGTCGTAAACCGCACCCTCCAAGAACACCCGAGGGTCTTTTTATATATTCCCCATTTCTCCCATGAAAATCCTGCACACACTCGAACCAACGCTCATGCCAGGCAACCCCAACGGCCCCCCCGAAGCCCAGAACCCCATAGCCTGGCGCCTGCGAGCGCTCGTCGAAGTTGCGGGCGAACGGTACGTAGGCATCTTTTCCACTCGCAACGGCAATACGACGCCGCTCCCCGAAGACCTGCGTGAGCTTCTCGCACCACAACCTGCTGATTTGGAGCATCTACCTGCTGCTCCTAGCGCTCTGTCGGCTTCAGGAGACCCCGAGCCACAACCTGCTCTGACGGCCTAGGATTCCCGTCGTCGCTCTCGCGCGTTACCACCACTCTGAGGAGAGAGGAGAGATCCTCATCACTCTCAAAGGTGAGCTGGTGACGCGCGTCGCCGAAGTAGTTCGTCAGGTGCCCTGTGGAGAGGAGCTCATCCTCACTCTCCTCCAGCCACACCTCGTAGAACGACCCGTCGGCCGCTGGCTCGATATTGAGCTGCATCGTGAGCGTGTAGGCGCCATCCTCAAAGAGATAGGCCTGGGCAACGCCGTTTGCCGGCGTCCCCTCCTCCCCACTCATGGCTCCATATGCAAACCACGTCTCCGTACCGTGCTTTGGATGCACGGCTTTTCCGTCCTGCGGCATGACCATCTGAATTTCTTCCACCCCTACCGTGTCATCGCGCTGGCACGCGAGGAGTAGGAACGGCAACACCATCATCGGGAGTAAAAAGAAGATCGTGCGGCGCATGGAAAAGAGAGATGAATGCATGGGAAACAAGGGGTGAGGACGGCACAGTATAGCATGGAGAAAGAAAGGACAATGGGTGTTTTTATAGGTACAGAAGGTGCGGAAAGTGCTGAAAGTGGAAAGCTATGGCTCCACACCAATAAGGATGCACACCCTCCGCACCTCCCACCCCTTCCTCACATTCCGCACCTTCCTCACCTGCATTACCACAGCATCCCCGGTGCCCGTGCCTTGATCCTCTCGCGCTCAAGCTTGGCATGGTGGTCTGCACGGGCAGCGAGCACCGTGTAGAGCGGGGCGTCATTAGGATAGAGCTTGGCGAAAAGATTCGCGAGCTCCACCACTTCCTCCACGTTGGAAGAGAGCGCAATGTAGTGGGCATTCACTTGTATCGCCTGCACGTACTCATAAATGAGTGCATCGAACTCCTCTCGCCGTTCATCGACTTGAGTGCGCTCCCCGGCAGCGAGGAGTGTCCGCACCAGCGACCGCGTGATGCCGATATCGTTGTAACGGCCCAGCACGTAAGCGCCATTGAGCGGTTCGATGGCATCGAAACTGTTGCCCGAAGCGAGGACCACTTCACCCAGGAGCTTCCAGGCACGGGGGTCTTCCTGGTTCACCTTCAGGTAATCACCGATGGCAGATTGTGCTTCTTTATAGCGCTTAAGTCCGTATAAAATTTGTGCACGACTAAGGTGCATATCCCTGCTCAACCACTCCCCGCGTGCAGCAGAGTACCACGTGAGCGCACGCTCCCCTTCCCCCATCTTTTCCAGGTGACGCCCCACAGAGGAGAGCACAATCCACTGCGCCTCGAGGACGGCAACCGCAAGGAGAACCGTCATGAGGGAAATTTCGACAAATCGAACTAATTTTTTGTTCAGTTTTTTGCTCTCACTCCAGGGGACTTCCAGTGCCAGGAGTCCAAGGAATATCCAGAGCGGCAGCGCTATCCCTACGAACTGGAGGTTGTAGTCAATCTGCGAGTGCGCAAGGAGCCCCAGAACCGCGACGAAGAGGAAGGGCACCGGCGTATGCTTCTTCTCCCCCCATGGCAGCCACGCAACGCGGTAGAGAATAATCCCCACGAAGACGACAAAGAGGAGGGCCGCAACCCATCCGCGCTCCGCCGCGTACTTAAGAACCACGTTGTGCGGGTGATCGGACGTTGCCAGCACGTTCTCTTCCATCCTGGGCTGAATGAACCGGAAGCTGTAGGGACCCCATCCCAAAACCGGACGCTGCATGGCAAGAGCCGCCGCTTGGCCCCAGAAGTTTCCTCGTTCGGAAATCGAGGATGTTCCCTCACTTGCGGTAAAGGTGACCTTTTCCTCCACTGTTTGCACAGCGAAGCGCTCGCCTCTGAGTGCATTGGCCCCCAGGAAGAGTGCGAGAGTTGTAAAGAGGACAATCACTGCGAGTGTCAGGGGTTTCTTCCACTCGATATGCCGCTCTCTCCCCGCCCATTCGATGAGCCCCCAGACGACGAGCTGACCTGCGAAGGCGATGATTGCACCACGTGAGAAGCTCAATGCGAGAACACCCCAATCAATACCGAGGAGGAGCGCCCACACGAGCGCGTGGGTAAAGCGCTTCTCGCGCTTAAGCCACCACGCGGCAAGCGGCCACGTAAGGAGGAGAAAATCCGCCCACGCGTTGGGCCAGTAGTCCGTGTGGAACCTGGGATCGAAGAACGTCCCCACCATCCGGTTCACGGGCTGGAGCGCGTACACAGCGACACTCAAACACGCCGCGAGGAATGTCCCCGCGACGAGCACGCGCGAAAGCCGCAGCGTGAAGCGTTCCCGATCCATGGGGAGCGTGAGCGTACGCACAACCCAAAGGAAAACCATCCCCAGCGCCGCAGTGGCGAGCACTTCATCGAGCCCGTAGTTCTTGGTCGTGGAAGTGATGTAACTTGCTATGGTCAAAAGAATGAACCCGAGGACCAACCCCCACAGGAGCAGAGGCGCCTGGGCTTTACGCTGGTCTTTCCACCACCACACCATGGTGAGGAACCATCCTAAGAGGAGTAAGAGCCATGTGCTCTCCAGTGTCTTCCCCCCCTTCCAGAAGAGCGCGAAGGCAGTGAATCCTAAGAGCAACCACTCTGCAATACTGCGCCAGGGAAGATTGGGGAAGACTTGGAAGAAGAACCAAGAAAGTTTCTCTCTAAGAGCGATGAACATACCAGGGTATGATTGCACAAAAGCCATGGCACCGTATACTCCACCTGCTCTTTCTCAAGCCCCGATATGCCGATGTGGCGGAATTGGTAGACGCGCACGCTTCAGGAGCGTGTAGGAGCAATCCTGTGAGAGTTCGAGTCTCTCCATCGGCACCAAAGACATTCCACTGTATTACCAATAGATCAGCTATGCCTGCGTTGTGTTCGGCAGATATACCCTTGCTTTGGAGGCAATTGTTTTTATTTATTTTTATGATATAATGTTACTAACAGACACACGCCTCCCCACCAACAACCATGCCAGAAGGAAAGGCCAGCTACATTTACGATTCCAACCGCGATGCGAAACCTCTCGCAGTGGTTGATGTCGGTGGCCATAACGTTGTGGTGTACGCCGAGAGGAACATCTGGCGCACGAGTGACGGCATACTCACGCCGGATCTGCACCTCACCTTCAACTTCCCGGATATGGACGAAGAGACGAGGAAGCAGCACTGCTGGGATTGCGTGGGACAGATCCGGAAAGTGTTCCAGGATCAGCTGGGGCACGATACGCAAATTGCATACGCGAATGATGGGATTATTCTCACTCCGAAGGCAGTGGAACACAGTGAAAGAGAAGCAGGAGAAGCCAGCCAACTCCAAGCGCACCCCGCATTCTTTGAATCTCGTGAAGGTCTCTCGCGGAAAATCCTCGCGGGTGTAACTGCTCTCCAGCAACGTATCTACGGCCTTTTGAATGACCCGAATACCGCGCAAGCCGAACAATTGTCATCCGACCCACCCGCAACGCAGGAATCCTTCGAACTGGCAAAACGCGCATTGGCAAGCGCCGTGTGGTATTACGAAGAAGAAAAGGAGGTGCACATGGAAAATGGAGCAATTGGAATCGAACGTGAACACTGGAAAAGTTTCATTACGCCATCAGCGGATCAAGCCGAAGAGATGGCAGCAGCGAAACTCGACCATGGACTACGAACGCTCTTCGCACAGATGGCGCTCGATATCGGCGTCGTACACCGTCGAAAATGTGTAGATGGCCAATTGTGGATCCTCCGCGCTACTCCGGAAAGCTGCGAGCGATTGGTCGCATCGGGCATCGGCTCACAATATTAATAGGTCCGCTTTGCTGCAGATACCAATCCATCGGAGCATTGTGCAAAGTACAATGTCTTAGGAGGAAGCACGGAGGCTTCAGTCCTCCTTCCTCTCAATCTCATTCTGGATCTTTACCCCGGGGACTTCTTTGCGCACCTCATTCTGTGCACACTGCTTGCCGTAGAACGTGGTGCAGCTCCCAAAGAGCACGAGCACGTCCTGACGAACCTCGTAGCGGAAATCCCGCACCTTCCAAACCTCCCTTACCTCCCAAACCCATTCCGCGTATACTCCCCCCGCCCTCCCCCCTAAACCATGTCGTTCATCCGCCGCGCTCTCGAGATGCCCTTCGTCGCTCCCGCCCTCACGCTGGGCCTCTGTGTCATTGTCGCTACCGCGCTCGCCGCGAATACCGCGTACCGCGTGAAGACGCTGGGCAACGCGATCTCGGTGACAGGATCGGCACAGCGCGAGGTGACGTCGGACATGGCCAAGTGGCGGGTGAATATCTCCGTTTCCACGGGGCTTTCCGACTTGAAGGAAGGCAATGACGCTGTTACAGAAGCACTCGGGCGTCTGCGAGCGTACCTCTCGAACCATGAGGTCGCGCCGGAGGCGATCACGATCTCGCCCATGAACATGTTCCCGCTGACCAACGGGTACGAGAACGGCAACCAGACCATCGGGTACCAGATGAACCAGGATGTTCTGGTGGAATCGAGTGACGTTGAGGGCCTTACGCAAATCGCACAGAACGTGGGAGAACTTTTGGGAGAGGGTCGCGCCGTCGTCTCCTCTGCAGGCCTGGAGTACTACGTAAGCTCGCTGCCTGAACTCAGAGTGGAGATGATGACGGATGCGACGAGTGACGCGCGCGACCGCGCAAAGAATATCGCCCAGAGCGTAGGATCGCGCTTAGGATCGCTCACCTCCGCGAGCATGGGCGTTTTCCAGGTGACGCCGGTCAATTCCGTGGACTACTCCGACTACGGCATGTACGACACCTCAACGATCGAAAAGAAGATCACGGCGATTGTCCGAGCGTCGTTCCTGATCCGGTAGGGGGATCCACTCCCTCTCTGTTTTCCTGGGCATTCCGTGCCACTAGATATAGCATTGCCCCTTATGGATACCGTTGAAGAATTTAATCTCTCAAAACGATGTGCCATTGAACACGAACAGCAAGCATATGAGCTGGCGGATGATGTTATTCCGATAATACGTGAACACTGCGAGATCAACAGAGAACATCTCGCTCATACCTTCGCGATAGCGCTTGGCTGGGAGTACAACCAACGAATCAGCAAAGAATTCTCTCAACAACTACGAATCACACACGGCGATATGGGGAAAGTATCTGACATCGAAGCGTGCATACAGTTGTTCTTAAGAAAGAACCCGATTCACAACTTTAGACACATGTATGCTCTTGCCCTCATCCGGCGATACGGATTTATTTTGAATTGCCATGGGTACGACGATGACCCTCTTGATCCCGATGCGGCAAAACCGTCTACGTTTACTTGGTAATAAACTGCCTGCTCTGAACAGCAAGGCCTTGACTCCCGTCTTTAGCACTCTATAATTTCGACTGCTAACCCGTTGCCTACGGGGTTCTAGCGGCCCTTTTGCAACGCTCCAACGCATTCTCTCCTTTCCCCTTTCCCATTACTTCTTATGGCAGACCTCCCCAAGCTCGCGGTGAAGATCGAACCTCTCGGTGACCGCGTGGTCGTCCACCCGCTCGAACAGGAACTTGTGACGGCTTCCGGCATCGTCATCCCCGATACCGCCTCCGGCGAAAAACCCAGCCAAGGCGTCGTGCTTGCCGTAGGCAAGGGCGGCGTGGGCAAGGACTGCGCCAATCCCTCAGAGTTTCTTAAAGTCGGCGACACTGTGCTCTTTGGCAAGTACGCCGGTGACGATGTGAAACTCAAAGGCAAAGACGGCAAGGACGTGGAGGTCAAAATCCTCCATCTGGATTCTGTCCTGGGCCGCGTTTCCTAAACCTCCCGCACCTCCCGCTCCTTCCGCACCTCCCACACCTTCCTTACTTCCCTTACCTCCCCCACTATGTCCGCAAAACAACTCCTCTTCGGGACCGAAGCCCGCGAGAAAGTCCTCAAGGGTGTCGCGCTCCTCACCAAGGCCGTGCAGGCCACCATGGGTCCAAAGGGCCGCAATGCCGCGATCGAAAAGAAGTACGGCGGACCGACCGTCACCAAGGACGGCGTTTCCGTCGCCAAGGAGATAGATCTCGATGATCCCTTTGAAAATATGGGCGCGCAACTTGTGCGCGAGGCGGCGACCAAGACCAACGACGCCGCGGGCGACGGGACGACCACGGCCACCGTGCTCGCCCACGCCATTATGAAGGAAGGTCTCAAGCACCTTGCCTCCGGCTCGAACCCCATCGCCATCAAGCGTGGCATTGAGAAAGGAGTGAAGGCAGTCAGCGCCGAGCTGGAAAGGCTCAAGAAGGACGTGAGCAAGAAGGAGGAGTATGCCGCAGTGGCGACGATCTCCGCACAGGACAATGAAATCGGCGAGGTTATCGCCGAGGTCATCGACCAGGCCGGAAAGGACGGAGTCGTTACCGTAGAAGCAGGCCAGACCTTTGGATTGGAAAAGGAGTACGTGGAAGGAATGCAGTTCGATAACGGCTATATCTCCCCCTACTTCATCACCGATACGCAGAAGATGGAGGCCATCTTCGAAAACGCCCACATCCTCATCACCGACAAGAAGATCGGCTCCATCCAGGAGATCCTGCCGCTCTTGGAATCACTGGCGCAAAAAGGCCGCAAGGAGATCGTCATCATCTCCGAGAACGTGGAGGGCGAAGCCCTGGCCACACTCGTCGTAAATAAGCTCCGTGGCACTTTCTCCGCGCTCGCAGTCAAAGCCCCGGCCTTTGGAGACCGCCGCAAGGAAATCCTCAAGGACATTGCCGCTCTCACGGGCGGTCGCGTGATTTCCGAAGAGATCGGATTGAAGCTGGAGAACGCAACAATGGATGACTTGGGAACCGCCCGCAGGGTGGTCGCTAACAAAGACAACACGCTCATCGTGGATGGCGGCGGACACAAGGAAGACATTGAAGCGCGCATCAATCAGATCAAGGCGGCGCTGGAAACCACGAAGTCCGATTTCGACCGCGAAAAGCTCCAGGAGCGTATGGCCAAGCTCTCCGGCGGTGTCGCCGTGATCAAGGTGGGCGCCGCGACGGAAGTGGAGCAGAAAGAGAAGCAGCACCGCGTGGAGGATGCACTCTCGGCTACGCGCGCAGCTGCCGAGGAGGGAATCGTCCCGGGCGGCGGTACCGCGTACCTGCGTGCGCTTAGTGCGCTCGACAAGGTGAAAACAGACAACGACGATGAAGCAATCGGCATCGACATCATCCGCCATGCGCTGGAGGCCCCCTGCCGCACGATTGCAGAGAACGCAGGAATCGCCGGTGAAGTCGTGCTCGAAAAGGTGAAGAAGGAGAAGGGCAACGTCGGCTACAACGTGCTCACCGACAGCTATGAAGACCTGGTGAAAGCCATGGTCATCGACCCCAAGAAGGTGACGCGCTCCGCACTGGAAAACGCTGCTTCCGTCGCCTCCATGTTCTTAACACTCGAGGTGGCGATCACGGAAATTCCCAAAAAGGAGGAGTCTCACCCCATGCCTCCGGGAGGCGGGATGGATGACTTCTAAGAACGCAATACGCGCAAGAGGCTGCCAAAAGCAGCCTCTTTTGTAATCTCCATCAAACGCTTGCTTGGCAAGCGAAGGAGGGTAGTGTCCTTGCATGCCCCTCGTGGAGAACGATGTCCTGGCGCAGGAGGATGCAGACCCCCTGAAACACCCGTACTCACTCACCTGCCGAGATCTGCGGCCGGGCGAGCTCCCGGTCCTCCAGTGCAACATGCGCGTGGATCTCTGCGACTACGAAACCCTGTGTGCCGTAGGCAAGGAGCGTTACCGCTCTGCCGTGCGGCATGCGTGCATGAAAGTCTTCGACGCTGCACTCGGCGGCGACCAGAGCATTCTTGAAGAGTACGATCCCGCACACAACAATGGCCACCGCCACAAAGACCAGGTGCTCCAGCGCGCTGTTCGCACCACGGAGCACTACATTACCACCCTCACGTTCCTTCCGGAGGAGATACGCAAGGATCTCGTTCGCCTGCCCGGCAAGTGGCAGACGGAGTACGCCACCATGGGGTAAAGGTTGAGGAATGCGCTCCGCGAGGCGCGCTGCAGAGAGAGCCGACTTCACCTACCTCGTATCCTCCTCCAATTCTTGCTCTAAACATGCTATTGGGCTACTTCGCATATCCTGAGCTTGACCGGGAAGACCCCTGCGGATGCATACTAATCTCCTTTCATTTTCCCTCCGCTCATCATGCCAAACTCACACTTCGACGAGACTATGGAAATTTTTCACGATGAGAGCCGCCCGCCGCACTTCCTTGCAATGGATCAGAGCAAGAAGACGCATTGCAAGCACATGGCTCAGTTCGGAATTCCCGTAGCAGACGATGCGGACTTTGAACGCAAAGCCACGCAGATCCGTCAGGCGATCTGCACTACACCCAACCTGGGGCAGTACTTTACCGGAGCAATCCAGGCGGACGACGCCTACGCGCTCACGGGACCGGACGGCAGACCGCTCATGGAGCACCTGCGTGAACAAGGCGTTGAGCCTATTGGAAAGAAGTGCGGTCTGGTGAACGATCCCAATGATCAAATGCACGGGTTGATCCCCGTGAAAGACATGGCGGCACTGCCCGAACAACTGGAGGCATTGGTGGGGATGGGCATCCACGTCGGAAAGTTCCGCAACACCGTCGCAGCCGTCGTCCAGGAGCGCGGCAAAGAAGCCGCAGCTGTCCAGATGGCCCACATCCACGAGCAGTGTGCGCGCAACGGCAAAATCGCTGCCGTGCTCGAGCCGGAGTTCCTCCTCAAGAATCCCGGAACCCTGGAGCAGAACGAAGCCCTGATGACCGAAGTGCTCTCCCACCTGTGGGAGCGCATTGAGGCCGGTGACTTTAGGAACCACCCCTTCTTCATCAAGACGAGCTTCCCCACGCCGGGGACAGAGAGCGGCGAGCCGATCAATCCGGAGGAATCTGCCGCAGCGATGCAGCGCATCTTGGAACGCACAGAGTTGCCTCCGGAGCTCTTTTTGGTCTTCCTCTCGGGAGGCCATGACCCCAGGACTTCCCGCTTGCTCCTCACTGCCATGGCGCAGCGCACAGGTATCAAGCAACGCATGGGCAGCTCCTTCTCCCGTGCGATTCTGGAGAGCACGTACAGGCAGGCGTTCCGCTACGGCGACTGCAGTACGGCGGCGGCGCAGGACGAGATCCTCAAGCAGGGGAACCTCAACGAGCAGGCAATGCGCGGGCGCTACGAGCCGTCGTACGAGGATCCGCGTATCCGCCACGAAGATCTGGTGCGGGTGCTCGATCCGGATGCGATCCTCTGCGATCAGCAGGAAGACCGCTCTGTTTAAGTCCAATATTTCTTAGCTCTCTATTATCAATGGAGCCCTGTACTATGCGGTTTTCTCTGTTCTACTTTTGTGTACAAAAAAAACCGCCGATCAAGGATGGCGGCCAGGTCCTCCGGTCCACGGGTGAGAGGACACCTCTCTAGCAAAACGCTAGGTAGGCGCACACGAGTGCGCCAAGTGCGCAGAGCACTGCGAGCACTCGCAATACTCTTTGGAAGTCCGCTATGCGGATTCCATTGGCCCAGCGAACGCACATCGTACTTGCTCCCACAAACAGGAGAGCAACGATAAGGTAGAAAAGCTCCGCGAAGCCGAACATGCGCATCACCTCCTTTCAATGACCGGAGGAAAAAGAGTGTAGTACGCAGAACAAACCCCTCCAACACAATACACAGAGAAACGGACTCTAGAATCCCAGCTGATCCCTGCGGATCACCACCTCGTCTCCTCGCTTCACGTTACCTTGCAGCATGATGTCGGCAATGTGGTTCTCGATCGTATCGGTGATCACTCTGCGCATGGCACGCGCGCCGAACTCGCGGCTGTAGCCCTTGGTCACAATCGCTTCCACCACGCCCTGCTCCACGAGCACACGTACGCCTTTCTCTCTGCGAATGTCCTTGATAATGCCATCCAGCATCAGGATCGCCACGCGTGTAGCATCCTCCACCGTGAGCGGATTGAAGACCACGGTGGCATCGAAGCGGTTGAGGAATTCGGGTGAGAAGGTTCGTTCTGAAAGTACCTGCTCAATCAGGCGCTTGCGGAAACCCTCCGGATCCGCGGGTGCTCCCGTGCGGAACGCATCGTACACAAAGTGCGCGCCTGCATTGGAAGTGACGACGAAAATCGTATTGCGGAAGTCGGTCTTCTCCCCCAGATGATCGATGAGCACTCCCTCGTCGAGGATTTGCAGGAAGAGATTTAAGACCTTGGGATGTGCCTTCTCGATCTCGTCGAGGAGAATCAAGGAGAACGGACGGTCGTGGACGCTCTGCGCCAGGTAGCCTGCGCTCTCCCCCGGCGCCCCCACGATACCGCCGATCGAGGATTCGCTGCTGTACTCGTTCATGTCGAGACGTATGAGGCTCTCCAGCGAACCGAAGTACTCCTCACTAAGCACCTTGGCGGTGTGTGTCTTCCCCACGCCGGTGGGACCCAAAAAAAGGAAGGTGCCAATGGGCCGCTTACTGGAATGCAGCTCCAGCGCGGCGCGCTTGAGCGCGGCAACCAGAGCATCAATCGCCTGCTTCTGACCGACGATACGGTGCTTGAGCACTTCCTCCAAATGGAGCAATCGCGAGCGATCGTCCTTGGAAAGCTCCGTTACATCCATGTGCGCTTTCTGCGAGATGATCTCGCGGATGTGACGTTCGGTGACGAAGGTATCAGAGGCAGTCGCGGCAAGTTCCACCGCATCCTCCAATACGGAGACAGCTTTCCCCGGGAATGCCTGCCCCCCCAGGTAGCGGCGGCAGAGCGCAATGGTTCCGCGTAACGCTTTGTAGGTCACCGCAACTTTGCGCTTGTGCTCTAGCATGAACGCACGCTCCATCAGCACACCCAATGTGTCCTGTTCGTTCGCATCGTCAATGAGGAGTTTTTCAAACGCGGCATCGAGTATGGGCTCGCAACGGACGGTCTTGTGGTACTCCTCCGTGCTCATCACGCCGATGAGCTGGATGTTCTCCTCATGCAGGAACTTCATGAGGATCGCCCTCAGCCGCTCGCCACCCGACTGCAGGAAGAGCGCCAGGTCTTCCACGACGAGGATGAAGCGGCCAGACTGCTGCGCTTTCTTGAGCGCATGGAGCAGGAATACGTCCGGGCTCTGGGTGCCCGAGAGGAGTTCTGCGGTTTTGAGGAGAAGCATACGAGAGTACGCACGGAAGCGTTTACGTTCCTGCATCTTGAGCGCGTACGCCAGGTTCCTGACGAGTGTACGTTTGCCCACGCCGACACGGCCGATGAGGAGCAGGTCATGTACGCCGGGCTTCTCGATAATACGCAGCGCATGAGAGAGTTCCGTAGTGTGAATGCGCACGGCACGCCGATCGTGCCAGAGCACGTCAGCGGAGAGATCCTCCGTCAGGCGATCGAGTTCATTGGTGTATCCCATCACCCAGCTGCGCCCCACACTCCCCACGCTCCGGAGCAATCCCTGAGGGGACCAGAGAGGAGGCCGTTCCTCCACACGAGCACGAAATGCTTCCCAGCGCAGGATGGAGAGCATGTTTCCCATCGAGAGATCGGCGCCATCGAGGAGGGCATGGAACGCCGGCTCATGCCGAAGAAGCGTGAAGAGAATCGTCGGTCCATCGATGCGCTTGCGCTCTACGTTGGGGAGTTCCGCTGCCGCACGTGCGAGAAATTCCACCGCATCCTGACGCGATTGCTCAAGCGCCGTGAGTGCAGCTGCAAGGAAAGCCTTGGATTCCTGACCCATCTCCCGTGCAATGAACTTCCCCCCCTTTGTTGCCAAAGCCGCCTCCAAGAGGTCGCGCACCGTCACCGCTTGCAGGTGCTTTAATTGTCGTACGATGGAAAATGAGAGATGCTCTTCGGGTGAACCTCCAGACGGAGTTGCAAGGTGTTCCCGTACAAAGATGTGCTCCAAAAACGCATGGAAGACACACGCGGGAACAAGGAGCACTGCAATCGCCACCACGAGCGGCGTAACGCCGCCGTGCTCATAGAGCACGATGCCGCACCCCATGGCAATCAGCCCGTAGAGGAAGAGTGCCAGCTTTCCGTAGAACGTTCGCAGGAGCGCATGCCCCACTGCAACGGTCGTACCGGTAATGGAGACGGGTCGCTGTTGCATCAGACGTACGATCCAATCAGATACAGAAGATCCAGGAGAAAGACGACGGGGAAGACCATCCAGGTCACGAAGGCGACCAGAAACCCTGCGAGAAACAGGAGTTGTACGACAGCCTCGATGATGATCGCCACGGTGCGGAAGATCATGCCGATCACGCGCGATGTACAGTTGAGCGTGAATGCCTGCGCAATGAGCCCGATGTTGAGTCCTTGCTTGGGATACGGATCCGTGATGCTCTTCCACGGCTTGAAGAACGTTCGCAGGAGAAACCAGATGGAGAAGACCTCGCTCGCCGCATGCGCATACGCGCGGTAGGAGCGCACCATCGCAGCCGGTACGGTGGCGAAGTACCACCGTGGAAAGTGCAGGAGGAGCGTAACCACAGTCAGCGGATGCCGAAGGAGGATGAGTGTCATCTGCATGCGCGGGCGATACGTGATGAGTATCCGCTCATTATAGCAGAAAAACGGGCTTGGATGAAGCTCTAGGCCCGTGTAGAGTGCGCCGCGATGCGCGGCCTCTTCATCGTTATCGAAGGCCCTGATGGGAGCGGTACGACCCGCCATACGCAATTACTGGCCGATCGGCTTACCGCTGCCAAGATCCCCGTTCTCTCCACATTCGAACCGACAGACGGCCCTGTAGGAAGCCGTATTCGCAGCGACCTAAGGAGCGGTGCGGGTTTTGACCCCCTTTCGCTCCAGGAGCTCTTCTGCAAGGACCGGGCCTGGCATCTCTCTGCCGTTATTGAACCTGCCCTCGCCAAGGGGGTTATGGTTATTTCGGATCGGTACTTCCACTCCACATTGGCATACGGTCAGGCATTGAAAATCCCCAAGGAGAAGCTGGAAGAATTGAACAAAAAATTTATACAACCAGATGTGCTGTTCTTCCTCCTCCCCCCATACGAGGTGTGCAGCGAACGCATGGTTCACCGCGAAACGCGCGATGCCTTGGAGGAGGACTCCATCCAGCGCCGCGTGTACGCGCAGTACCAAGCAATGGCAGAGGAACTCCCCTCTGTGCACATCATCGACACATCGGGTGAGAAGGAAACCGTTGCAGACGGGATTTTCGCAGTCGTTGAGGAGGCTCTACGACACCGCACAACCAATCCTCGAACCGAACCCTAGCCCGAACCCCACTTGTCCACCGTAGCCTTCTTTGAGAAGCACAAGACCTGTGGCGGAGGTGGAACCCCAACCCTATACTACCGCCATGAGCGCACGCATCCTCTCCGGCAAGGAAGCGGCATCGGCACTCCTTGGAGAGCTTACACTCAAAGTGAAGACCCTCGATCCAAAACTTGTCGTGGTGCAGGTGGGCGACAACCCTGCAAGCGAGAGCTACATCAAGCAGAAGATGAAAAACTCTCAGGAGATCGGCATGCGCGCCGAGCACCGTCATCTCCCGAAGGAGTCAGAGCTTTCCGTGTTGATGGCGCTCATTGAAGAGCTCAACTCCGATGCGGATGTCTCGGGATTCATTGTGCAACTCCCTCTCCCCGATCACCTGAGTGCGCATGTGCCGCAGGTCATCCGTGCCATCGATCCCAAGAAGGACGTGGACGGATTCACCGCGTACAACCTTGGCAAGATGTTCCTCTCCAAAGAGTTCGAACACCTCCCTCCTGCAACCCCCGCGGGCGTCATTGCACTCCTGGAGTACTACGATATCCCCATCAGAGGACAGAACGTTACGGTTGTGGGCCACAGCAACCTGGTGGGTAAGCCGCTCTCCACCATGTTTCTCAACCGCGATGCAACAGTCACCACCTGCCACATCCATACCAAAGATCTTGCCTCGCACACGAAGACAGCCGACATCCTCTGCGTTGCTGTGGGGAAACCCGGACTCATCACGGCAAAGATGGTCAAACCCGGCGCCGTCGTCGTGGACATCGGCATCACCCGCACGGACGAGGGGCTCAAGGGAGACGTGGACTTCGATGCAGTGAAGGAAGTAGCTTCGGCAATCACCCCCGTCCCCGGCGGCATCGGTCCCATGACCGTTGCCAGCTTGATGCGCAACTGCGTCCGCGCGAAGGAACGCCAGCTGGAGCTGTAAGGTGCTTACGAAAACACTCCTTTCACTCCTCCACCCAACTCACCGTGACGACGACCGCGTTCTCCTGCCATGGAACGCTGCATGCGCTCACGCACCTCGCTCTGTTGCTTTTGAATTTCACTCGTAGAAAAACCTTCCTCCACTGTATGTGCACGATGGAGGACACACTGAACATTTTCCAGTTCTCCCTGGAGCCACGTAAGAACGCGATGGTCCTGTTCCAATCGTCGTTGCACACTGGCGTTGTTGGCGTAGAATGTATCGATCTTGTTGTTGAGATCCTGAACAAGTTCAGAGACACTGCGGTAATGGAGCGCACCGGACTGCGTTTCGCGTGCAAGCGTTGGTGCATCTGTTTGCGCATAGAGCGCCTCCATATCCAGCAGGAGCGAAAGTACTTCGCCCTGCGTCAAATCCTCCGGGTCATGGAGGCCGATACGATCGGTGAGCAGTGCGTCCAGCGCCATGCGTTCCTGAGAATTTTGCTGTCTGGGTGAACGGCGCCTGTCGTGAGGCTCGCGAAGTGTGTTGTGCATTTCTTTATTATTATATACTTTTTTAATATTTAGTCAATTACGGGCATTCCCGTGAGATCATCTGCTTGCACTGCACAGGCGTAAAGGATTGCTCCCCTCCCCGTATCCGATCACAGAGCGAGGGATTGCACTGCTCCACCGCCAAAGAAAAGAGGCATTTGTCACGAGGGGGATTGCTTTCGAGATGCGCAAAATCTTCGCCATGAATGCGCTCACAGAACAGAGGATCTCCTTCCTCAAGCGCCATGCGCTCATAGCAACGATCCTGCTCTGCGCCTTCGAGTGCACCACAAGGATCACCGGCGGCATCGGGGGCTTGCTGCTTCTGCTCCTCCACCTTCTCTTCAGGCTGCTCTTCTGCAGCGCACTGAGGAAGCAGAGCGAGTTCTTCCTTACACCCTTCGCTGCTATACGCCAGCTTCAGGCGATCGCAGAGTGAGGCATCGCACGACTGCAATGCGAGGTAGACAAAGCAACGCTCCCGAACTTCAAAATTTGCAATCTCCTCGCAGTGTGCAACCACCTGCTCATCAAGGGCCTGCTCCAACAGGCACGTATCGCGCTGTACCCCTTTTTCACGCTCCTCGCACGGGCGCTGCAAAGAGATCGTGGGCAATGTGCAGCCCACCAAAAACACAGAGAGAGAGATACTGGAGAATGCGCAGCGCATGGCCACAGTGTAGCGTAGAGAACACGGTCACGCGTAGACACATCGAATCTATTGGAGTACAATGATTATTATGGAGAGTCAAGATACAGACCCACATGCTCCAAACGCGTTCGAGCAAAAGAAGCGCGATTTTTTTAGGCGTCTCGCGTTGTCTCTACGACCAACACTGAACATACACAAAGCACTTGGCCTCTGGAAAGCAGACAACAGAGACCGACATGGATTTCGTAATGTCACGGAACATTGCCTTGTCGAAGTGCCGCGTTGTCGTGTACTCGCTGAACATCTCCGGCTCCCCGACGCCGTGCGGAAGAAACTCGACGAAGCAGCAATTCTCCACGACGCGTGGAAACAGCAGGAAATTCTGTTGGCAAGACAAGCCAGCGAACAGGGCACTTCTATTTGGGCAGCATTTGCGCGTGCAAGTGAAGAGTTCCGGGCATTCCTTGTGGAACAACACGTCGACCCAGACGTCATCGAGTTGACCGGGGGGATCGGTCATCTCTCCCTCAAAACCGTGGAGTCCTTGCTTGAGAAGCACTGTACCCCTCTCGAGGAAGCTATGCTCATTCTCCATTACGTCGATGATATTTCCCGTAACAGCGATTGGGTAGCTCCAGCTACGATTCAGAGTGCAACACAACAGAAAGTGAACGCGCTGGATCTGCGCATGGATGCTTGTAAGGAGCGACCTCTCTACCGACAACTGGATATTGAAGGGAATGCGCATCTCGGTGAAGGTACCTATGCAGCGGTTTTACGTGTCGGACATGCGGTCGAAGCCAAACTTAGTCACCTCATCCGCCTCAAATCTGGCAAAAGCATTCCGCCGGTGAACCTGCCCGAATGGATTGATACTGAAGTGAGAACCGCTATTGAAACGGGGTCGGAGTAGCGCAAGAACAACGCCAGTCGCTTGCACTCCGACAATCTCTCTGTAAAATGCTTCCGTGGAAACACCGTCCACCGCTGATTTTCGGCTTCCCTGCGTTTCCACCCTTCCGGCTGCCTCCCCCCCCTTCCCCGCCTAAGCTATGTGCGGTGTTCTTGCTGTGTCCGGTTTCCGCGACGTCATTCAGGATCTTTACGATGGACTCATCCTCCTTCAGCACCGCGGCCAGGATGCAGCAGGCATTATCACGTACGACCAGCAATTCCACCTGAAGAAGAGCAACGGCATGGTGCGCGACGTTTTCCATACCAAATCCTTAAACCGCCTGCGCGGCACTATGGGTATCGGGCATGTCCGCTACCCCACCGCGGGGTGTTCGAGCGAATTTGAAGCACAACCGTTCTTTGTGAACACGCCCTTCGGCATGGCACTCGCACACAACGGAAACCTGACGAACGCCGATGAGTTGCGGGTGGAACTTTTGGAAAAGCGGTTCCGCCACCTCAATACAAACTCCGACTCGGAGATTCTTTTGAACGTCTTTGCATCGGCACTGCGCCACCAGCGTCCCAAGAACCTGACGCCAGACCATGTCTTTGGAGCTCTAAAGCACGTCATGCGCAAATGTAAAGGTGCTTACTCCGCCGTCGCACTCATCGGCGGCCAGGGAATCGTGGGCTTCCGCGATCCCTACGGCATTCGACCACTGCAACTGGGCAGACGGAAATTCGGTATGAAGGAAGAGTACATGATTGCCTCGGAGAACACCGTAATGAAAGCGTTGGACTATGAGTTTGTCCGCGATATCGAGCCCGGGGAAGCCGTCTTCATTGATAAGCATAACCGACTCCATACCAAACATATCCGCCAAGGACACTTAACTCCGTGCATCTTTGAATGGGTATACCTCTCCGCGCCAGATTCCACCATCAATGGCGTGAGCGTCTACAAAGCCCGCGTGCGCATGGGAGAATATCTGGCCAGACAAATTAAAGCGTCCGGCCTCCACATCGATTCGGTCGTTCCCGTTCCGGATACCGGACGTCCCATCGCTACGGGGCTCGCGGACAAGTTAAGAGTGCGCTACCGCGAAGGATTGATTAAGAATCGCTACATCGGACGCACGTTCATCATGCCGGGACAGAGCATCCGCAAGAGGAGTTTGCGCTTCAAACTCCACCCCATCGAACTCGAATTCAGGGGAAAAGACATCCTGCTGGTGGATGATTCCATCGTGCGCGGCAACACGAGCAAAAAAATCATCGAGCTCTGTCGTGATGTGGGAGCTCGCAAGGTGTACTTCGCCTCTGCGGCACCGCCCATCGTCAGCCCCGACGTGTACGGCATCGACATGCCCACGAAAGAGGAACTCATCGCCAGCGGTAGGAGCATAGAACAAGTACGACAATACATCGGCGCGGACGCTCTCTTTTACGGTAGAGTGGAAGACCTCCATAAAGCAGTCCGTTACGGGAACAAGAAGATCCATCAATTCAGCGAAGGCTACTTCACTTCCAAGTACCCCACGCCGGAAGTGACACCGGCGCTCCTCAAAAAACTGGGCACCTGCAGGAATAAAACTCGCTCCGATTACCATCGTGAAGAGAGCCTCTTTGAGGATGAAGAGAACGAAGCAGGCAGGACAATGACGTTAGTATGAAGCAAGGTTTAAGCTTCCCTCATGTATGCGCATTCGTGTGCGAGACTCTTCGCGATTGGCCGACTCTCCTCTATTATGGAAACTGTCTCCTTCCCCTCTCATGCGCGTCCTGCTCATCTGCTCTTCGGCCCGCGGTCACGCCATCGCCGACGCGCTGAAGCGCAGCCCAGAGTCCCCGGATATCATCGCCATGTGCAAAGAGCGTAATCCTGGGGTGGAAGACCTGGCAGAAACCCTGGTAGTCGACGACATCATGAATTTTCAATCAGCCCTGAATATAGCCAAAAAGTACAAACCAAACTTTGCGTTCATCGGACCGGAAGATCCCATAGGAGGAGGCTTGAGCGATGCGCTCAGTGCCGCAGGTATCCCCTGCGTTGCTCCGACAAAGAGCTTGGGCAGACTGGAATCGAGCAAGGGATTCACAAGGAATCTCCTGAGGAAGCACGGCATTGATGCTTCACCTAAGTTTAGAGTTTTTAGCTCAGATCAGGGCTCCGAAATGTACAAATTTATTGATCAAGAATTGGAAGGAGCCTTCGTCGTCAAGTACGATGCTCTCAAGGGGGGCAAGGGCGTGAAGGTGAGTGGAGAGCACCTTAAGAATATTGACGAAGGCGTTGCCTACGCGCGTGAGTGCATCGCTGAGTGCGGCAGCGTGGTCATCGAAGAGAAACTCATCGGAGTTGAATTCAGCCTCCTGAGTTTCGCTTCGGGCAAGACCACGGTGGACATGCCCGCCGTGCAGGACCACAAGAGAGCATTCAATGGTGACACGGGCCCCAATACCGGAGGCATGGGTACCATCAGTGATGCAGGTCATTCACTCCCCTTTCTTACAACTCAGGATCTTGCCCGCGCGAGTGAGATCAATCGACTCACAGCCGAGGCGCTCCTCAAGGAATGCAATGCGGAGTACAAGGGTATCCTCTACGGTGGCTTTATCGCCGTCAAAGACGGCGTGCGCTTGATCGAGTATAACGCGCGCTTCGGCGATCCCGAGGCTCTCAACATCCTACCGCTCCTCGAATCGGACTTCGTCACGATCTGCCAGGCGATCCTCACGGGTGAGCTTAGCGATGAGCTCGTGCGCTTCGCGCACAAGGCAACCGTATGCAAGTACATCACGCCAGAGGGGTACCCGCAGAACAACGATCAGCGTGATGCGGTGGTGCGATTCCCCGCTCTGCCTAATAACGCACGACTCTTCTATGGCAACATCCGTCGGGATGGTGATGGAGTACTCCACCTGGGTAGCTCACGCACGGCAGGAATCGTCGGGGTTGGATCGACGATTGCCGAGGCGGAAACGCTTGCCGAGTCACTCTGCCAACGCGTGGAAGGACCGGTGCGCCACCGCAGTGATATTGGCACGGAGGCGCTCCTCAATGAGCGTAGTACCACGATGCAACGTCTCCGCTCCGCCGTACATTCATGACCAGGACTGCTCCAGCAATGAATCCGCGTACCTTAGGTTCATAAACCTTAGTGACGGGAGTGGAAGTGCGGAGGGTTTATCCAACGTGCTCTATTCACGTGGAGCCCTTCATAGAGCCAATTTTCTCGTCTTGATCCCTCTGGACGAGATCGGCGATGATCTCAGGGAGATCTCCTTCCAAAATGCCGGGCAGGTTGGAATAGTTTTTGCCCAAGCGATGATCGGTTACGCGGTCTTGGGGGAAATTGTAGGTGCGAATCTTCTCACTGCGATCCCCCGAGCCGATCTGCCCCGAGCGCAGTTCCCCGCGTTCCTTCGCGCGACGTTCCTCCTCCAGCGCGAAGAGGCGACTCCTGAGAATATTGAGCGCTCGGACTTTGTTCTTGAGCTGACTCTTCTCATCCTGGCACTGCACGACAAGCCCCGTAGGCAAGTGGGTTACGCGCACGGCCGAGTCGGTCGTATTCACCGACTGCCCTCCCGGGCCGCTCGAGCGGAACACGTCGATGCGCAGATCTTCGGGCTTGATGACAAGATCGACCTCCTCGGCTTCAGGCAGAATCGCCACTGATGCGGCAGACGTGTGAATGCGTCCTTTGCTCTCCGTCTCCGGTACGCGCTGCACGCGGTGCACACCGGACTCGTACTTCAAATTCCCGTACGCTCGCACACCTTCCATACGGCAAATAGCTTCCTTAATTCCCCCACCTTCCGCATCCGCCTTGCTCAAGATCTCTGTCTTCCATCCCTGATTTTGCGCGTAACGCAGATACATCCTGAGAAGCTCAGCAGCAAAGAGGGCAGCCTCCTCTCCACCTGTTCCGGCGCGTACTTCCAGGATGACATTGCGATCGTCATTGGGATCCTTTGGAGTCAGGAATGCGCGCATGGCCTCCTCTATCTGGGGCAAACGCTCTTGGGCTTCGCGAGCCTCTTCCTCCGCGAGCGGCTTAAGTTCGGGATCACCGGCAACTTCCTCCAAAGACCGCAGCGCAGCCTGGCAACGATCGTACTCCTTGAGAAGAGAGAGGAGCGGTTCGAGCTCGGCCATGCGCTTCCCTGCTGTAGCAATACGCTTGGGATCAGCCAAAACCTCAAGATCCTGCATGCTCTGCTCCAAGCTGCGGTATTCGTCTGCCAATGCGCGGAGCTTTTTGAGCATCGTGGAATCCCAGGAGAGAGGCGCTAGAACCTGCGATCGTTGACATCGAAAGCGAAGCAATGCCTGCCTGCCGGATGATCCCAGAAGACGTCGTAGTCGTGCGTCCGCGCATCGGTGAACACCGCGCAGAGCGAGAACGCCTTTCTCCCTGACTCAACCGTGTACTCGTACGGCTCTCCCGTCTCGGGATCGGCGAGCTCCAGGCGGTAGTACCGCGCGTTCTGAGCAATCGTATCCAATGATTCCGGGAGCGCACGAAGCGGCCCCTCTTGCTCTATAACCTTCGGAAACTCATCCTGGTAGATATAGGAGTAGATCTCGCTGGAGATGGCCTGCAGATCCTCCACACGACGTTCGTCGATCTTGCGCAGACGTTCCTGCATGGGCGAACCGATGAGCAGAGCACCCCACACCAACACAACGACAACGACCGACGTGGCAATCCAGAAGAACGTGCGGTGCAAGCGCCGAGCAACATCCGTTCCCGGAATGAAGCGCAATGCTTGGAACTCGTAGAGGAACGTCAGACCGGAGAGTGAGAGAGCGACGAACACCTTAAGGAGAAACCGGATGGAGAGCTCACCTTCAAGCAGATAGAACACCAACGTCACCAATGTGCCGGCAATCGCAGCCGCCGTCACGAGGAGCGTTAAGTACGTCAACCAACGACGGTTGCCGCTTGCTGCATGATCTTGATGGTGCGCAATATCCTTGAGGACAGCCCGGCTCATGAAGATGAGGAGAGGAAATCCTATGATGAGCACGGCCATGGACCAACGAATGGTGGAGAGCTCGCCTTCGCGCAGGGGCGATGACTCCAGGGCAACATCGGGGAACAAGCGGTTGATGTACGTGAAGGCGAGGACAATGACACTAATGAGCGTCGTGTAGAGACCACCGAAGGAGAGGAGATGGAAGAACGCCTCGCGTGCACCGCCCGTATCGGGAGGCAGAGGCACGGGCATCGTGAGCGCTTCTTGCGTGAGCGCCCGAGCGATATCTTTTTCTTTCCAGCCGTTGCTCAGTAGGAGCATGCGGATGGTTGCATGATCCAATCCCTTGTCGCGCGCATGCGCAATGAATTGTCCGATGGAATCGTGCGGCATAGTGGGAGTATTCTACTCACTCTGTTCACTCTACGCCAGTAAGCAATCTTGCGTGTTCTTGTCGCCATGTCCGGCGGAGTTGACTCCAGTGTAACTGCGTATCTGCTCAAAGAGCAGGGTCACGATGTAGTCGGTGCGCAACTCACGCTCTGGAGCGATCCTTTGGCCCCACCGCTCGCGCGATTGCTCCCCAGCAAGTGCTGCAATACACAGACTAGAGCACGAGCGCGCTCCGTGGCCAAGAAGCTCGGTATCGCGCTTCACACGGCGGACCTGCAGCAGGAATTCTACGACGCGGTCGTTGTTCCGTTCCTGGATGCGTATCGCAGCGGACGTACACCCAACCCCTGCGTGCGGTGTAACCGTGACTTCAAGCATGCAGAGCTCCTCAAGCTTGCCGACACACTGGGATGCAACAGCGTTGCCACGGGCCACTATGCACGCATCGCGGTCGAGCGTCTGCCTGACGACTCACAACGATGGGTGCTCCTGGAGGCAGTCGATAGCACCAAGGACCAGAGCTACTTTCTGCATCAACTCGACCAAGACCAGCTGCGCCGCACGCTCTTCCCCTTGGGTACCCTCTTGAAGCGTCAAGTCTACGCACTGGCCGAGCACTTTGGCGTTCCCCTGGAGAAGGAGACTTACCGCGAAAGCCAGGATCTCTGCTTCTTCCCGGAAAAGGGTCCCGGCGCTTTCCTCAAGCGTTACTTGAAAGATGCCATGGAGCCGGGGGAAATCGCGCGCAGGGACGGCACGGTCGTGGGCATGCACCAGGGTCTGGCACTCTATGCTCTCGGGCAGCGCCGCATCGGTGTCGGCGGACTACATATCCCTCTGGAAGTCGTGGGAAAGGATCTCAAAACGAACCGTTTGATTGTGGAGGATGCGGGAACCGTCACAACACGCTCCATCTCCGTGGAGGATCTTCACTGGATCGCTTGGAAGCCTGAGGAGAACACGGAGGAACCCTTTGAGTACCGCACGCACTCCCGTGCCGCGCGCAGAAAGGGCGTCCTGCGGTATCACGGGAACCAGGGAACGCTGGAGCGGCTTATTCCCGCTCCTCCCGAAACTCCCGGGCAATTCCTGGTGCTCTACCGTGGTGAGGAGGTTGTGGGAGGAGGCACGATGGTGTAAGAGATCAAGGGACTTTCCGCTGGAGGAACGCCCAGCTCGTGCTAGGATCTTCCTCCTGACCTTCTGCGTGCGTTCTTGGCTTTCTTCTGCTATACTACGATGATTCCCCTCACGCCACGCGAGCACCGGGCACACTACGACGAGCAAGGCAATATCATCATCCCTGCTCGCGAGGGCGAACCTAAAGGTTCGCAGGTGCTCTGGCACATAGAAGAAGAGGAAACTGCAGAGCAGGCACGCGGCGTGGAGGCACAGTCCCTGACGCAACTTCCACCGCAGGAGTACGTGCCGGAGAAGCTCTCTGCCCTGCGCAAGGAGACCTGGAATGCCCTGCACGACTGGATGCGCACATCTGCCGTCGGATTACTGCGCGAGGGCGGCACCCAGTACCGCGTGAGCGTTCGGTCCTTGGCTCTGTCCCTGGGCGAAGCGGCGCGAGACTTCAAAGGATCCGCGCGAAAGCTGAGCACCTTCCTCGCACAACCCGTCTGGGTACCCCGTCGGCGCAAGGAACCCAAACAGATGAGCAGATTGACACTCTTCCTGGTCGATACCGTGCGCTTCGGGGGGACCTTTGCGACGATCTTCGCTGCGCTCTTTATCAGCCTCAACTACCAGAGCTTCTGGAGCATTGTCTCCAACAACTTGAGTCCCATTGAGCGCGTGCGCAGCGCCCAGGAGCTGACCGCCACCGTAGATTCCGCCCTGCGCGATACGCTCCTCAAAAGCCCGTCGCTTGCCGTGGCTGGGAGCAATGACGGAAACCTCTTGAGCTATCTGCCCAGTGTCGGCCCCCCGGAGAACCGGCTCATCGTCCCCAAGTTGGGGCTCAACGTGCCGCTCATCACCCCTTCGTACCAGGCGCTCCTGGAAGAGGACTGGGCCCAGGTGGAGAGTGATATTCAGGAAGCGCTCCAGTACGGCGCCGTGCACTACCCGGGTACGGCAAAGCCGGGACAGGCGGGGAATTTTTTCGTCACCGGTCACAGCTCGTACTATCCGTGGACGACGGGAAAATACAAGACCGTCTTCGCGCGGCTCTCTGAGCTAGAAGTGGGCGACGAGTACTGGGTGTACTACGGCGGCGACAAACATCGCTTTGTTGTGCGCGGCAAGCGAGAGGTGCGCCCCTCGGATGTCAGCGTGCTCGACCAACCGGTGAACGAGCGCATGGGAACTCTGATGACCTGCACACCCATCGGTACGACGTTACGCCGCCTGGTCCTCACCGCACAGGAGGTGGATCCGCAAACAGGGATCGCACTCGCCGTGGGCGAGAAGGCCTCGCGACCCACTAAGTCCGTACGCCCACAGGCCCTGCCCATCTAAAGCAAATGGAGGTAGGATAGAGTGAGCCACCGCCGCTACGGTGGGTGAATAGTTCAACTGTTGTTCTTTCTCTCATATATGTGCTCTGTCGCCGCTGTGGTGGAATGGTAGACACTGGGGACTTAAAATCCCCTGCCCCTTACCGGGCGTGCTGGTTCGAATCCAGCCGGCGGCACCACGTAAAGGCGCGCCAGCGACTTTACGTGCCACGTGGCGGCGCAGCCGCTCTACGTGGCTTCCTTGGGCGCGCCCACGTGGCGCTGCCATCAAGTTAGAGCTTTTTTCAACGAGCAATGGTCTGCCCCGTTGTTTGCGAGATGATAACCGAGTGAACTTTACGCAACTCTATGCAACATCAAGCCTGATATACTGTCTCGCTATGCACCACGTCTACATCATTGAGAACGAACCCAACAATAAGCGATATATCGGCTATACGACCAACCTCAAACGCAGACTTGCTGAGCATACCAACCACAAAACTACTTCGACATCGCGAGAACAGAAGTGGAAACTCATCTACTGCGAAACCTATGTAAATAAAATGGATGCCCTCGGTCGTGAGAAGTTTTTGAAGAGCGGTTCGGGCTGGCGCTTCCTCAAGAAACACATAGCCAATTATCTCGCAGAACCCAGTAGCTTGAATGGACTTTCCAACAAGTGATGATTTCGCAAAATGCGCATATTTAAGCCATAATCTAGAAATTGACATACTGGAATACAGTGCTATCTTATATTTCCTATGCGTATCCCGGAAAACCTCGAAGTCTTCGCAACCCACGGCGCCTTCGCGGCACCACCTGAGCTCGAGGAGCACATTCACCGCCAATTTGGAGAACGCATGCGACGCAACTTCTCGGACTTTGCTACGGCGGAATTGATTGAAGATATTCCACAGCAGCAACGCGCCGTGCCGCGGTACGGACGCATCGGCGGCGATCCGGGCCGGTCACTCGATGCCCAGGATCTCTTTCGCCCTACGGATTTCAACGGAATCAAAATCTACCGCAAGCCCCTTCCCGATCAGGTCAAAGAGGAAGCTCTCGCCGCATCGTATATCCCCTATCACCGCGCGGTTGTTGAACATCTCCTTAGAGTCCACGGCGATCCGCGTAATCTCGTTGTCGCAATCGATCTCCATGATACGGGAGATTTACTCCTCGCCCCCGAGCCGATGTATGATGTGACCCGCGAAGCGAAGCAGGGATGGAACATGCCTCCCGTGATCCTCTCCAATCGGGATGGCCAAACGGCACCGGAACAACTGATGGCAGACCTGCAGGCCGCCTTCCAAGAGCACCTGGGCCTCAACGCAGACGAAGTTGAATGCAATACACGGTACAAGGGGGGGTTCGTCACGCAACACTATGGCGACCCACAGAACCCTCAACTGCGAGAGGCGAAGAATCCCGACCGTGCTGTCGTCCAGGTCGAACTCAAACGCGGACTGTACCTCCATGAGAAAACTCAGATTGTTCTGCCGGAGGCAATGCGACACTACAGAGAGAAACTTGCACTGATCTTTGCTGAGGTCGCGGACGGGTACATGCATCACGCAAAGCCCTGAAGAAATTCAGAAGCGTGGTGGGTCAAAGGGTAAATTTCGGCAGCGTTCGCAAGTGTTCATTCGAAACAATGAAGAAGATTCTTGCACTACTCTGCTCACGCGCTACCCTCTTAAACAGTGATTGCAATACAAGGGAATATCCGCAACGGCGTCACGTGCATCATCCCTGCACTGAACGAAGAGGAAACCATTGCTCAGGTTATCCGCGTGGTTAAGAGCGTCAAAGAAATTCAGGAGATCATCGTGGTGGACGATGGCTCCACAGATCAAACCACCACGATCGCGCGGCGGGAGGGTGCTCGAGTCGTGCGACATCAACGCAACTTGGGCAAGGGCGCCGCGATGAAGGACGGGGCAGCGGCTGCGCGTAATGCGTACTTGGTATTCGTGGATGCAGATCTCAAGAATCTCAGCCCGAGCACCATCCGCAGGCTCATTCGGCCGTTATTGGAAGGGAAGGCGGATTTCATAAAGGGATCGTACGACTATGCCATGGGCCGCGTGAGTAAATTGGTTGTCACCCCCTTGCTCAAAATCGTGTACCCTTTTGTGAATCTCAAGCATCCGCTCAGCGGTGAAGTGGCGCTCGATAAACGCAAGTTTCACCTGGAGAATATTGAGGACGGCTGGGGAGTGGATATCCAACTCGTGCTGCAGGCCGCGCGGCGCAAGCTGCGAATAAAAGAGGTTCTGTTAGGACGCAAGGAGCACAAGCATCAAAACCTGGATGCGCTCTCGCGCATGTCGCAGCAGATCATTCGCACCATTCTTTCGGAACTCGAGCTCATCGCGCACCATTACCGTTTGGTTTTCTTCGATCTGGATAAGACACTCATTGCCACTTCGAGTATTGAAGTGCTCGCCGATGCGTGGGGATTCAGCAATGAATTCAAGGAATTAAGCGCAAGGGTTGCTCGTGGGCTGATCCCCGACCGTGTGATTACGCAAACGCTTGCACGGCATTTTGCCGGACGCACGCAGGAAGAGATTGATGCGCTCTGTGAACAGATCCCCGTTTCCCCCTTTGCCAAGGAAGTTGTAGCCAAACTGCGCAAGCAACGTTACCGCGTGCGCATACTCTCCGTGGCATACTCCCCCGTCGTGCAGCACTTCGCACGTAAGCTCGATATCCATGACTTCGTCTGCCCGCGGCTGCAACTGGGGCACGATGGACGCTATACGGGAGAATTGCGGCCGTCGCGCTTTGTGGACAGGAACGGAACCTGCTGCGGCATGGAGGTCTGCAAGCGCCGCGCCGTGGACTACGTCCGCAAGCGTTTCGGTTTCTCGCGCGACGAATGCCTGTGCGTTGGTGACGGCAAGAGCGATCGATGCATGTTCCAGGCATGCGGTTGCTCTTTGGGATACCAGGCGAATATTGGTGATCGTCAGATTGGCAGCTTGAGTGAAGTACTTGTACATGTCGAATAGCGCTGTGTAGTAAATTGTTATTGCCATAACAACAAATATTTGTTATAATAAAATAAAGTGAATACCAACACCTTCAACGCCACCCTGGGAACACTCACGGCACTCCCCGCTGACATTATTGAGCGTGCGCACAGACTGACAGAGTCACTCACCGATGTGAAACGCAAGGAACTCATGGACGAACTCACTGAGGGCAATGCTGTGCTGCAAACCTTGAGCGAGAGTATCAACGCAGTCACCAAGGGATTCGAAGAACTCCTGGAGAGAACCGAGCGCGCTATGCGCGGACTCACGCGCGACGAGAGGGAGGAAGAGGAGCATGAAAAAGATTTGCAATCGATTGAGGAACAACTCACCACTCCCCCGTTGCAGCAATGATTCCCTCTGCGTACGACCCTGCACCGGAGTTTAAGCCGCGATCCCCCGACGGAAGCAAGGAAACTGTTTCCGATACGCAGCGCGGCATCAACCAAGTGGACCAGGTGCGCGAGGACTTCCGGAGAATGAATGAGCTCAAACCGCGCTTCGAGGAGATCCGTAACACCATCCAACGACACGCCGGAATGGCTGTTCCCGAGAAGGCGGCACAGTGGCGCACCCTCGGACAGAAATTCGAACAGGAGGCGAATATCCTCTGGCAGCAGTACCTCGCTGCCGGGGATGCCATTGGGTCACACTCCGAAGCAGCGACGCGTCACCTCAAACCCATTCTCGACAGTGGCGGGTACGACCGGAACTGGAGCGGAGAGCGTTTCCACGACGCACGGGCGCTCCTCATTGCCGAACACACGGCGGCCATTGATCGCATGGAGCAGGCGCTTACACGCTACGAGCAGATGCTCGCGAGACCCGCAGAGCCCAAGGAAACGCGCGCGCCCGAAACGAGGAAGGTAAGGCGGATGCAACCTAGACCACAGGCCACACAGGAAGAAAACCCGACCGTGATTCCCGCACCCAGAGCACCGTCGGCACCACAACAGGTTACACCGGCACCCAAAACTCAACCGCAGGCTGCTACACCAGCGCAAAAGACTGAGCCAATACATGCCGTACCAGCACCGAAAGCTGCGGTTCCAATGCGTCCAACGCCAATACCTTCAAAGCAACCTCGGCAACCGACGAAGAACGTGTTACCCCCTATACGCCCCGCACAGAAACCTAGGCCACCGCAGAAACGAAGCGTAGAACCGATACCCGCACAGGAGTCACCCCTTCGCGCTCCGCGTGCTCCTGCACCAAAGCCTGACCTCTCCGGCGCCGACGAGGAGATTCGTGCCGAGCAGGAAAAGCTGGATAAGGAAGAGGATCGCCGCATTGAGAGTAACTGGCGAGACTCCGTGCTCATCGTTCAGATAATTAGAGGCTACCACAGCGGGATGCCTTTTAGCAGGGAGAAGATGACTCCTGATCAAGTACGGCTCAGCACTGTCGTTGACCACTTGCAAACCTGGGCACCGAATCGCATCACCGAACCGGTGATTGCTCTCAATAGCAGTGAAGCAGTGAAAGCATTCGCAGAGCTCTTGCACCAGGACGATTCGCTCTTTGTGCAAGTCAAGGGACATCCCAACTTCTGGCGCTACTCTGGATCACCGGAGAACTTCTTCTCCATTATGGAAGGATTACGTAAACAGCATACGGACATCCCTGATTTTGGAACTCCTGAGCACGATGCCTACCTTGATAAGCTGCAGAAGGACGCGGGGAAGATTCTGGGTAAACCCGCAGGAGCATATGAAGTGAAACCATTTGAAGAAGTACCTGCGGAGAAGCTTCAGGAAATACCCAAGCCCAAACCAGCAGTAGACGATGTTCCCCAGGAGCAACCTGCGCCACCCAAGGAGGAAGAGCAAAGAGCAGTACAACCGAAGGAATTGCTTTTACAATCCTTGATGGGCGCCGATCTCGATGCCATCGACAGCATGCTCAAACAGCTTTCGCCGGAGGAGATACGAACCGTACTCTCCACGCTCCCACCGATAGACGACTGGCAGCGACAGCATCTTTTTCATAAACCTGAGCACGCGCAATTCTGGTCTCAGGAAACCGATACGTTGATTGAGGACGCATCTCACAATCCTGCGATGATCCCCGATCTCCTCCGGCAAATGGAGAAAAAAGGAGGATACACGGCAATCGTTGAGGATGCCTCTACATCGGAGACACTGCGCAGAGAACTCATGGTGCGCTACCTGAGCCTTGCAGCACTCGTAGGACCCGAGAAGGAGAACGCATAGGTCGCTAAGCTACTGGATCACCAGCGTTGCAGTCGCCGGTGAGGAGAGCAGAGCTCCCCCTGTGGGATTGGAGATACGCAGGTTGATGAGTTCACCAGAGTCGTTGTACTCGTCGTCAAAAATCTGCACCGGGAACACCTTCTTGGCTTCGCCTGGAACGAACGTGAGTATCCCTGAGGTCGCCGTGTAATCCTGGACAATAATAGCCGTTCCTCCGGTGGTTGCGTACTCGACCGTCACCGTCCCCTTCGTCCCTCCGGAGCGAATGACCGTGACGTACGCGGTGGTATCGGCTTCTTCGACCTCGAAGGACGACTGCGCAAACTTGAGCGCCCCTGTGCCAAACGTCACCACCTCATCGTCAATAATCGTGAGCAGGACTTCCTTGGCGTACCCCAGCACGGCACTCGCAGAGGGAGACTGCAGTTTGAGTGTGACAGTTTTGCTCCCGTTGATTTGGGAGTTATCTGCGATGGAAACCGTGAATGTTTTGGAGGTCTCTCCGGATGCGAACTCGAGCGTCCCGTTGGCCGCCGTGTACTGCGTTCCCGATGTCGCTGTTCCATTCTGCGTTGCGTACTGCACCGATGCAGTGCCACTGGGATTCTTGCGCACGACGCTGATCGTAATCTGTCCTGCATTCTCCGCAACATCGTATCCCACAGCGGAGAATTCGATGGTGTTCTGCGCATCCGACGATGCCGCTGAGGAGGAAGAGGAGGAAGAGGAACTACCACCGTCATCATCAATGATGGTGATGGTCGCCGTACTGGGCATGTTGAGTACTGCACTGCCTGTAGGACCAGAGAGTGTGAGCGTGATGGTTTCATTCGCCTCTCCAGTTGTATCATCCAAAATGCGTACGGAGAACATCTCGCTCGTATCATGATTGGCAAATGTAAGCGTGCCTGACACAACTTCAAAATCCTGCTCGTTCGTTGCCGTGCTGGCCGTTGCCGCGTACTGAACCGAGACGCTGCCTTCGTTCCCTCCAACCCGTACGACACTGATAGTTGCGTACTCCTTATCTTCATCCACGGTATAGTTACTCAACGTAAAGCGGAATGAGCCTGCTGAGGTAACGGAAATGGACGAGCTTGAGGAGGATGTTGAAGATGACGTGGATGTTGACGTGGAAGAGCTTGATGACGACGAACTCGACGATGATGTACTCGAAGAGGAGACGTTCCCCATGAGGTCGTCACGCAAGCGCTGCATGAGTACTGCCACCTGTCCCCGTGTGACGTAATCGTTTGGGCCGAATCGTCCGTCCGCATAGCCATGGATAATTCCCGCCTGACTCAACTCCCCTACGGCTTCATCGTAGAAGGAACCACTGCGCACGTCAGGGAAGAGTGAGGAACCCAGCACACCGGCACCGATACTCGTGCCGGCAACGCCCAGGAGCGCACCGAAGAGAACAAGGAGAGAAGGAGTGAGTGAGCGCAGCCGCATTGTGGAGGGGGAAAGTTCGCATCAGTATGGCCCCCACGGGAGCACAGGTGCAAGGTCTCGTTGCGTTGAGGACCGGATAAGGTTCTTATCACAAATTAGACAAAAAAACATATTTATCATATAATAAAGAGAAATGTACTCGATTGACGCTGCGTTCCACCCCATCCAGGCACACCGCAGAATGCGCTTGCATTCGCGCACTATTGGGTGGGCTTCCCTGGCCGTTATGATCCCTGCGGCGTCCACGTACGCCGCATTCGCCAAGGTACTTACCGGCGTGTTCTCTCCGCTCTCGATGCTCTTCTTGAGTGAATCGATGCTGCTCATCTTCGCCATTCTCTCCTTTGGACTTCTTCCCCTCCTCCATTCACTGTTCCGACTCAAGCGGTCACTCCTCCCTCAGTTGCTCCTCTTGGGAACACTCAATGGAGCACTCGCTCCCCTGCTGCTCTTTATCGGATTGCAGCACACGACGGCAATTAACACCGAACTCTTCGGCAGAACGGAAACGATCTTTATCATGCTCCTGGGAGCGAACGTTCTCCATCAACGCATCGATCGCCCCCACATCGTCGGCGGTGCCGTCATCCTTCTGGGAATCTTAACCGCCACGCTAGAAGGATTTTCCAACGGCATTACCTTACACAGCGGAGATGTCTTCATTCTGCTCTCCGCCCTGACGTTCAGCATTGGTGGAACGGTCGTGCGCAAGTCGCTCCTGCGCGTTGATCCTGCGCTCCTCATTATCGCACGCTCGGGCATGGCGCTTTGCGTTTTCTTCCTCGTATCACCCTTCATCGCACATCCCTTTATCGATGAAGTACGCCTGTTCCCGCTGACCCTCCTGCCCGCACTGATCGGATTCGGCTTCATTGCGCGCTTTGTGGCGGTCTTTACCTGTTACCAGGCGATCGAGAGGCTCCCCGTGCACACGTACGCCCTGATGGCCACAACGACCGTGGCCGGCTCTATCTTCTTCTCTCATCTCTACCTGGGTGAACCGCTCCACTGGTACCACGGCGTGGGCACGCTCTGCATCATTCTGGGAGCCGGTCTCGTGCACATGAAAGGACTCTATGCCTCTGAACAGCACTTCCGTACCCACATCCACGCACAGCACCAGCAACGGGTGTGAGGCTGTGGATAGTACGTGAGAAGTATCGACAGGAGGTTTCTCGATACTCAGTACACCTGCAATGCCAGCGAGAGAATCTTCGCCATCTGCGCCCGGTTCACCGGATCGAGCGGACCAAATGTGCCCGTGGCATTTCCCTCGGCATCCGTGTACCCGCCGACCATGCCATTGAGTGCCGCTGTCTCAATCGCTGCGGCAAATTCCGTGGAGAGTGAAACATCCTCAAAACGATCACCCGTCGGCGTTTCGATATCCGCACCAAAGCCCTGGAGCACTGTCGCTACGACCTGGGCACGGTTTGCTGGGGACTCCACGTTAATAGAGCCGTCGGAGAAGACCGCCCATCCCAACATTTCCGCGCAGGTAATGTAGGACTGAGACCAGCGTCCCGCCGCTGAGACGTTCTTTGCCTCTTCTTCGCATTTCTCCTTGTCGACATCTATGGCTTCGATGACCACTTTTGCCAGTTGCTCAATGGTAATGCTGTCCTGCGGACCAAAGAATCCCGTAGGCAATCCCTGTGCATCCTGATAGCCCGAGACAATCCCCCGTTGGGCGATATCCCGAATGTACGGTGCAAACCATGAATCGATTGGCACGTCATTGAGCGCAGTGGGAACGCCGTTGACCCGGATCACCAGCGTCGATTCCTCACCCTGGGGTGCGGCTCCCCGCACGTTTTGCAGCTCCTGAGAATCAACCGGGGGGAAAAGCTCCTGCGCAGTTTGACGTACTCTACGGCCGGAAAGCTCATGCTGCTCGACTTCCGCCGTCTCCAGAGCACTATGCAGATACAACAAATCCTGTTCCATGGCGTACTGCGCATGGAGTACAACCCCAACGCCCGCCGCAGCGAAGACGATCAGACCGGCCAGGGCGAGATGGGTCGTTCGTGCCATTGGCAGAAATACTAGCAATGTTGCCGGTGGACGGCAACGTGGAGCTGCACGGGAGTATCGAGTATTAAGTATTAAGTATGCATACTGGATACTCCATACTCGATACTCCATACTGGATACTCCATACTCGATACTCCGTAGATGTCTTGCGTGGCTACTGGCAATCACGTAGTCTCCTGCGGACATGACAGCACGGAATGCCGGCGGCTCCCGCATGCCTGACCGAGGCACGGGGAGGCGTTTTTCAAGAATCGGCGAAGTAAAGACCGTCCTCCTCCTGGGATCCGGCGCTCTGAAGATCGGCGAAGCGGGTGAATTTGACTACTCGGGAAGCCAGGCAATTAAAGCACTTAAGGAAGAAGGAGCTCGCGTCATTCTCGTGAACCCCAATATCGCCACGAATCAGACGAGTTGGAACCTTGCAGATACCGTGTACTTCCTCCCCGTGACCCCCGCATTCGTGGAGCGAGTGATCGTTGCGGAGAAGCCCGATGCCATCCTCTTAGGCTTTGGAGGCCAAACCGCGCTCAACTGCGGGTTGCAACTCAGTGACATGGGTCTCTTGCGCAAGTACGGCATCACGGTCTTGGGAACCCCCATCGAGAGCATTCGCAATACCGAAGACAGAGCACTCTTTAACCGCGAACTCCTGGGCATCAGCGTAGATGTCCCCCGTTCCATCCCCTGTGAGAGCCTGGAAGAAGCGCTGCGTGCAGCCTTGGACATTGGGTTCCCGGTGATCGTGCGCGGAGCGTTTGCGTTAGGAGGCAAAGGCAGCGGCCGCGCCAAAGACGAACGGGAACTCAAAGAAATCTGCAAAGTCGCCTTCGTCGAATCTCCGCAAATCCTGGTCGAAGAAGATCTGACAGGGTGGAAAGAGATAGAGTACGAGGTCGTTCGCGATATCACCGATAACTGCATCACGGTATGCAATATGGAGAACGTCGACCCCTTGGGAATCCACACGGGCGAATCCATCGTCGTCGCCCCCAGCCAAACCCTGGATAACACTGATTACCAGATGCTGCGCTCCATTTCACTCAAGGTCATCCGACACCTTGGAATCATCGGTGAGTGCAATATCCAATTCGCACTGGATCCCCATTCGCGCAACTACCGCGTGATCGAGGTCAACGCGCGACTGAGCCGCAGTTCCGCACTCGCATCGAAGGCGACCGGATACCCCCTCGCCTTCATTGCCGCAAAGCTCGCCTGGGGGTACACCTTGCCTGAGCTCACGAATGCCATCACACGCGTGACGTGCGCGGACTTTGAACCCTCGCTCGACTACGTCGCCGTAAAGATCCCCCGGTGGGATTTGCAGAAGTTCCGCTTCGTCTCGCAACAGGTGACCAGTGAGATGAAATCTGTGGGAGAGGTGATGGCACTCGGACGCACGTTTGAAGAAGCTCTGCAGAAAGCCATTCGCATGCTCAATATCGGTGCAGAGGGGCTCTTCCCCATGCCGTTTTCCTTCGCAGATGCCGGCGAAGAGGCATGTCGCCCGACCCCGCGGCGCATGTTCGCCGTCGCCGAAGCCCTGCGCACTGGCATGAGTGCGAAGGAACTCAACAAGAACACCGGAATCGATTGCTGGTTTCTGGAGCGTATCCGCACCTGCGCGATACTCGCGGATACACTGAGCAAACAACGCGATCCCCTCTCGCCGACGCAAATGCTTGCAGTCAAACGCGCCGGGTTCTCCGACCGTGGGATAGCGCTGCAGATGCACCAGGACATGGCAACCATTCGCTCACTGCGCCTTGCGCAGGGGGTGACACCCGTCGTAAAACAGGTGGACACGCTGGCCGGCGAGTTCCCCGCCCAGACCAACTACCTCTACCTCACCTATCACGGAACGGAACACGACATCTGTTTCGACACCCAGAAAGAGCAGCGTGCCATCGTTTTAGGAGGAGGTCCGTACTCCATCGGTTCCTCCGTGGAATTTGACTGGTGCTGCGTTCAGGCTACGCATGAGTTGCAGCGCCAAGGCTTTTCCGTCGCCATGGTGAACAGCAATCCCGAAACCGTCAGCACCGATTACGACGAGTGCGATTACCTGTTCTTTGAGGAACTGAGCGAAGAGCGCGTTCGCGATATCGTGGATTTGCTCCACCCCGATGGTGTTGTCGTTTCGATGGGCGGCCAGATCCCCAACTCACTCGCTTCCAAACTTGCCGCAGCAAAGATCCCCATCTTAGGAACAAATCCGCGCGACATTGACCGCGCGGAAGACCGGCACAAGTTCAGTTCACTCCTGGATGAGCTCTGCGTCGACCAACCTGAATGGCGGGAATTCAGCGACGTCCGCTCCGCCACGAGCTTTGCCAACAGCGTGGGATACCCCGTCATCGTGCGCCCCAGCTACGTGCTCTCCGGAGCCTCGATGGCCGTGGTGCACTCGGACACGGACCTGGAAGCCTACGTGAACGAATCCGCATTCATTAATAAGGAAGCTCCGATCGTCGTTTCTAAATTCGAACAGGGGGCCAAGGAGATTGAGTTCGACGGCGTTGCGCAGGGCGGACAGCTCCTCCTCTATGCCGTATCGGAGCATATCGAGAATGCCGGCGTGCACTCCGGCGATGCAACGATCGTGCTCCCCCCACAGCGGGTGAATTTGGAAACGCTCCGTCGGATCAAATCCGTAGCGAAGAAGATCTCCGCCAACCTCTCGATTTCGGGACCTTTTAACATCCAGTTCCTGGCGCGGAATAACCGCATCAAGGTCATTGAATGCAACCTGCGTGCCAGCAGGAGCTTCCCTTTTGCCAGCAAAGTGACTGGTGAAAACTTCATCACGATTGCTACCCAGGCACTCCTCAAGCGCGCCGAGGAGAATCAGCGCTACCAGACGCTTGATCTCGATCACGTCGGCGTGAAGGCCGCACAGTTCAGCTTCAGTCGCTTAAAGGGTGCCGACCCACGTTTGGGAGTAGAGATGGCAAGCACCGGAGAGGTGGCATGCTTCGGTTTGGATGCCGAACAAGCTCTGTTGACTGCGCTCATCGCCGTGGGGTTTAAGCCGCCGAAGAAGAGCATCCTCCTGACGGTGGGCACCATCGAGGACAAGTTGGACCTGTTCCCCTCCGTCCAGCAACTGCGCGATAAGGGTTTTGCATTCTTTGCAACCAAACACACGCACGAGTTTTTGGAATCCCGCGGGATTCCCTCCGCGCTCCTCCATAAGGTTTCGGAGCCGAGGAGCCCCAACATCCAGGAGTACCTGGAGAAGCGCCGCATCGACCTCGTCATCAACATCCCCACGCACTCAAGCGGAGACGAGCAAACCGACGGGTACTTCATCCGGCGCATCGCCACCGACCAGGGCATCCCCCTGATCACGAACGTGCAGCTTGCGAAACGCATTATCGAAACACTCTGTCGGATCGAGAAACCGGAAGATCTGCCGCTCCTCCCCTGGCCGAAACTGCTGGGAATCAGCCGCTCGTGCGCACCAAAAACCCCATAATCCCCTCTGATTTTCTCCGATCACCCCATTGCGCCACCTGCGTGTTCCTCGTAGAATGCGCCGCACTCCTCTCCCCATTTCTCCATGGATGATTTTACGCAGGACGACGACCAGGGCGCACCCTACAGTGACGAGCAGACGCTCGTGACGAAGGAAGGCCTCAAAAAGCTCAAGGAGGAACTCCAGCATCTCAAAACCGTCCGTCGCCAGGAAGTCGCTCAACGTCTGAAGGAAGCCATCTCCTATGGAGATCTCTCGGAGAACGCCGAGTACGAGGAGGCAAAGAACGAACAGGCATTCGTCGAAGGACGCATTCTGGAGCTGGAGCAGAAGATCAAGAACGCCCGGATTATCAGCGAGAAGAAGTTGGACTTGCGCATCGGCAAGGAAGTCGAGATCGGCTCCACGGTTCTGGTGCGCAACAAGACCGACCGTGACGAACCTGAGGAGTACACGATCGTCGGTTCCACTGAGGCCGATCCCCTGGAACATAAGATCAGTAATGAATCTCCTATCGGCAAGGCGCTCCTGGGAACCAAGAAGGGAGACCTCGTACAGGTTTCCACACCGGCCGGCATGCTGAAGTACGAGGTCCTCAAGGTGTCGTGAGCACCGTCTTCCTGTCAACACAGAGAACCTGTACCATGGGAATGTATGGCTGATGCCGACCATGCTGGTACTCCGGCCGCCCAAGCGCGCGGACTTGTCATCCCCAAGGAAACGCGCGCGCAGTTTTCTGAACTCATTGAGTTGATTCTGAAATCAGAGAGCATGAACGACGAAGAGCGGCAGTACTGGATTAACATCCTCCCTGTGATGACCCAAGAGCAACGCACTTCGCTCACGGACATTCTGGTCACAGAGAAGAAACAACTCAAAGCCATCGATGAGAAGTACGCCAAAGAAATTGAGCGTATCGGTGCCAAGAACCTGGTGCATAAAACGGAACAGCAACACCGGAAGATGACCGCTGAACGTACGCAGGTGGAACGGAGTTCCGCAGCAAAGGATGAGGAGATTGCGCAGGAACTTCTCGCGCAGATTGAGAAGGCCTAAGCCGCAAACGAAAGGATACACGCCTCCAGAGCCACCGTGAGTTCCTCCGGAGCCTCTCCTGTTGCACGCAAGACCCCTGTCTTGAGGTCACGATCCGTACGTGCGACACGATCGGTTATGCGCAGGAGATCATGACGCTTGATTGTGCGCGCGAAGGGAAGGAGAGCGCGCGCCGCCGACGGACGTACTCCGACGTGTTTCACGATAGCGGTCGGGTGACTGACGCCGTCTTCCAGTGCCGACCATACAAGAACGAGCTGGGAAACCATCCAGAGAAACTGTGTCCATATTCCCGAGGGGCTACTGCCGCGCTCTAGAGCGGACTCGAGGTACCTAAGAGCCGACCGTACGTCTCCCGTACCCAGCACATCCATGAGCGGCCAAATTTCACGCTCCCCAGCACAGACGCCCGCCGCAAGGACGTGGTCGCGTTCGATGGGCTTTCCTGCGGCAAAGAGACTTAATTTGATGATCTCCTGCCGCAGCATGCCCTGATCCTCCCCTACCATCTCCAGAAGACAATCGCGCGCGGCGTTGGTGATGGAGACTCCGTGTTCCTGCGCACAGGCGGCAACCCACTGGAGAAGCTCGGTACGTCTGAGGAGGGGGAACGTTTTTTGCTCAGCGACCTTGGCGTACTCCTTCATCGTCGCGGGCAATTTTCCGTACTTGTCGGACTCAAGGTGCACCACCGTCAAAAGCACCACCTGGGGATGGATTTGTTCACGCAGTTGTTCCACATCCGCCTTGAGCCAGCGCAGAGGCCCATCGACAACAACGAGACGGCTCTGAGCAATAAAGGGGGCCACGGCGACCTCCCGCAGGATATCCAGCGTCGTCAACCCCTTTGCTTCTATGCGCAGCAGGTTCTCCTCCCCATGCTTCTCACGAAAGTGACGAATCCACCGAGAACACTCCTCACCGATGGCGAAGCGGTTCTCCCCGGAGAAAAGGAAAATCTGCGGCACAGGGCGCATTCTACAGATGAAAAGCACCTGCTGGCAAAGTGCCATTTACATACTTGAAATATGCTTTGTCAATGACTCCCCATGGCCCAAAAACGCGCTTTGCTCTATAATGAGAGGAAATGTACACCTCTATCCGTTCCCTCTTTCCCTCGCGTAGGAACCTCCGCGCCCTTGCGCTGGGGGCCGTGTGTATCGTGAGTTCCTTCGCGATCGGCATTCAGAGCGTTGGCGAGGTGCAACCGGTCACGCTCATCGAGGCCGGAAGCATCGAGCAGCCGGGGGACATCGACGGTGATGGTGACATTGATCTGCAGGATGTGATTCACATCTTGGAGATTGCACAGGGGTATGAACCCGTGACCCCTGCAAACCTCATGGCCGATCCCAACAGGGACGGCGCACTCACCGTCGACGATGCCCTGCGCATCCTCACTGTCCTCTCCCTTCGCTAACCCATGACGCACCGCGGAATCAAGACGTGGATGACGCGCACTGCACTCCTGCAGATGCTCCTCGTATCAACGAACCTTGCCGGAATTCCCTCCGCAAGCGCGCAGGAAACCACGGATCAAGTCACACTGGAATTACGACCGCACTGCGCCTCGCAACACCTCGCCGACGATACGCTCTTTGGACCCGTTCCCTCGCCAGAGCCGATGATCGAGTTGGGAGAAGGGCGCTGCAGCTCTTTTGCCGTGGAAGACCCTCAAACTCTGCGCACCGCACCGCTCAAACTCAACGATACCCTGGACATAGACCTCATTGTCCACAATCCTCCCGAATACGAAATTTCGCGCGTTCGCGCGTGGATCTCCTACGACCCGGAAGTCCTCCAAGGGGTCGACATCCAGGTGCATGAGGACTTTCCCACCGTGACTCCGGGGGAGGAAGATTTCGATGAGGAAGAGGGATACGTGATGATCGACGCGAGTGCCGAAGAGGGCGAAGAGCCCGACTATACGGAGACGGTCGTCGTCAGGATCCAATTTCGCGTCATCGCCGATCCTTCCGGCGGAACCGTGCTGTCGTTCTACGATGTTCAGCCGGGTGGACACACCTTCGTTGAGCGCCTCAGCGACGCATCGGGCGCAGCGATCTCTGCGCTGGAAACCGACCCCAGTTCTCTCCTGGTGATTGTTGCCCAAGACGAGGGCGGTGACTGCGAAAGTGATCTGGATTGCGCTGCAGGCCGGTGTATTGACAATACATGTACCACCGGTGCAAGTCTGCTCCCTGACGGCGCCAGCTGCTTACTCAGCAGCCAGTGCGAGAATGCAAGCTGCATCAACGGCATCTGTGCAAGCGATGGCGAAACAATGCAAAAGCTCCCCGCAGGAAGTGCTTGCTCAAGCAATGACGCATGCGCATCGGGCCAATGTACCAATGGCGTGTGCACGGTGGAAGAGAGGCTGCCTCTGCTCCCCAACGGCAGCGCCTGTACGCTGGGGAACGAATGCGAGAGCGGCATCTGCACCTCCGGTGTTTGCAGCGCCGATGCGGCAAGTCTCCTGGCACCCAACGGTGCGCTCTGCACGGAATCCAGCGAGTGCCGCAGCGGTACCTGCAGCTCCGACGGCGTCTGCGGCGAACCGCAGGAGGAAGAGCCGACGCCTCCGCCCACGGGCGGCGAACAGACGGCATTCTCTCTGCTCCAGGTACGCAACCTGCGTGTAACCACCCAAGGAGACGCCGCTTACTTGGCCTGGGACCCGCTGCAATCCTCGCAACTCAAGGCATACAACGTGTACTACGGAACCACGACGGGACAGTACATCCAGAGAAAAACCGTGGATGGTGCCATGCAGAGCCTGACGATCCGTCCCCTCACAGAAGGGGTCACGGAGTACTTCGCGATTCGCGCGGTGAGCCAGAGTGATGAGGAAAGCGCATTCAGCCAAGAAGTCGCCGTGATGATCGGCAATCCCGCAACCTCCAGCTCACCGTTGATGCTGGAGGGAACGAGTGGGCTGGATGCTTCGGTCTCCAATCCGCTGGAAGGCGGAGTGAGTGTTCCGGGAGAAACGGGTCCTGCCACGATTCTCGCGCTGCTCATTGTTGCCTCCGCGGTCATCGGAACATTCTTCGCAGCACGGCGCCAGATGCTGGTCACGACACAGCAACCCTGACCATGGATTCCTCTCTCCATCCTGATTGGCTTTCCACTGATGATGAGGACATTGTCCCCGTCCGCTCCAAAGCAGGAGAGAAAGAGACAGGAGTGCCGGTGGATGCCCGTCTCGTATCGCGCAAACCGGCTGCAATCGTGGGTATTACGATGGTGCTCCTCCTGGGTCTCTCCTTCTTCGGAGGACTGCAGACCCTCACAGGACAACTCACCGGTAGCAATGTGGTCGTCCACATCACTGAAAGCGGGATGGTTCCTGCTTCCATTCATGTTGAACAAGGAACGACCGTACAGTGGATCAACGATCACAGTGATCCGCAAATCCTGGAATCCCGCGACCTGTGCAACGACGCAGGCGAATGCCTGTTCACACCGACAATTTTCCCGGGTGACAACGTGGAGTTTACGGTAACCAAGGATATCGCTGCAGGGAACTACACCTACGGGTCGGTAACGCACACAGAGCTCATGGGGCAGGTGACCGTCGAAACCGCACAGAGCGCACCTTCGGGTATCGGATCTATGGAACATACCGTTCTGGACGAACTCGCTCGCGTAGCAGAGGAAGTTGTTGCCGATGATCTCCCCGCCCAACGCACGGCCGCTGTCCTGCCATCCACACAACCCACGATGGCACAGGAGAATGTGGAAGTTCCTACCGCCGAGACAGCACCGGTGCCTACGCAGAATGTGCAGAAGCAGAGCATCCCCACGAACACCAATACGGTTGCCGGGCGCACAGCCCATACCGGCGCCCCGAGCGAGGTGCCATTGGCCCAACAGGGCTACAAGCCCTTCACGCAACCGCAGACCGGTCCCAGCACATGGGTCGCCGCCGTTCTTCTCCTCGTGAGCATCAGTATCCTCACCTGGAGGACACGCAGGACTGTGGCATAGCTCGTACAGAGAGATACACGCACTTTCCTCCACTCCATGACTCCCCTGTCCCCCACCGGCCCGGAAGCGTTGCCGTTTACGCCGCAGACGACCGAACTCCCCCTCACCTCGCCGGAAGGCCTGAAGGCCGCCGTGGGAGAAAGGCTTGCTACAACGGGTAATGTGGCAGAAAAACTCCTCCATACCAGTTGGGGCGTTGTCATCAAGGCGCTCCCGTACGCGCTGGGATTTGGTGTGATTTCGTGGCTGGCAAAAAAAGTTTGGCGAGGTGTAACGGGCAAGGCATAGACACTGCGATACGCAACACACAGGAACATCGGGAGTTTTTTCATGCAACCTGTCATGGAAACGGACAGTTTCATGGCCTCGATCTCTCTGTCGAGAGCGAACACGCACAGCAGGGAAACGTGATCTGTTAGCAGATGTAACAGTCATGAGCTTGAGCGCACCGGGCATGTTGACGCTCGCCTGCGCGCGTTCTAAAACGAGACATCGTTCCCCCTCCCACACATGTCATTGGATGCTCCAAGCAATGAGCAAGCCGATCCTCCGCACAACGGCGACCCCATCCCTTTCCCCACTGATTACCGCCAAGCACGCATCGCGCTCGGCCGCACGTACGCCACCAACGGGTACGCGCTGTTCCGTCGGCATCTTGATGCATGGACTCTCCGGGCGCTTGAGCAGCGCGAGCGGCCGGTGCTCGCCGCATCGGAACCCATCGCCACTCGCAAAGAACCTCTGACAGAAGAGCACAGCCAATTCATGAGAGAAATTTTTGAGCTCATGCATGTCCCCGGTGCACAGCAAACGGGACTCTCTGAACGCGTACGATCACAGGTGCGTTGAGGGCGGCAACGTACGGCGCAATTTTGCACCTTGTGTCCATGGGAGTCCGCGCCATACACTGAGCGCCTATGGCACAGGTCATCGGACTCACAGGGAGCCTGGGGAGCGGCAAGGGCGAGGTGGTGAAGATGCTCTCTTCGCGCGGGTTTCGCGCAATCTCGCTCTCGGACATCGTGCGTGAGGAAGCCACGAAGCGCGGTCTTGAACATACGCGCGAAAACCTGCAGAACACGGGGAATGCACTGCGGGAGAAGCACGGCCCCGGGGCATTGGGAAAACGCGTCCGTGAGACGATCGAACATGATTCCTCCGCTCAGTGGATTGTGGATGGAATCCGCAACCCGGGGGAAGCCGAGGAATTGAGGAGGATTCCCGGATTCAAGATGGTTGGGCTAAGCGCCGACCGTGAGATCATCATCCGTCGCGTGATGGAGCGCCAACGCGAAGGAGCAAACGCTTTGAGCCGTGAGAGCATTATCGAAAAGCTTGAGCGCGAGATGGGCAAAGGCGAGCCCCCCGAGGGACAGCAGGTCGGCAAGTGCTTGAACAATGTGGATTACATCTTCCTCAACGAGAGCACCCTTGAGGATCTTGAGAGGAAACTCGACCATGTGCTCAAGCTCGAGAGCGGCGCAGATCGTCCCACCTTTGACGAGATCTTCATGGAGATCGCCTACACCTGGGCCAAGCGCGCGACCTGCCTGCGGCGCAGGGTGGGCGCCGTGATCGCCAAAGATAAGCAACAACTCACCGCAGGCTACAACGGCGCCCCGCGCGGCGTGCCGCACTGCATAGAGCTCGGCGGCTGCCTGCGCGAGAAACTGAAGATTCCCTCCGGCCAGCGCCACGAAATCTGCCGCGGCACGCACGCGGAGCAGAACGCCATCACGCAGGCGGCAAAGTTCGGGATCTCGATCGAAGGCTCCACGCTCTACTGCAACACGTTCCCCTGTGTGATCTGCACGAAGATGATCCTCAACGCAGGGATCACCACCGTGGTGTACGACAGTGATTATGACGATCCCTTAAGCAAGGAAATCCTGGGGCAGCAGAACCTGCTCACCCTGCGCCGGTACGAGGGGAGACGGATGCGGATCTGACCAACAGAGATTGCGGCGCGATGTTCTTGCACCCCCGCCGGGAGACGCCTATCGTTGACTTTAGGAGTAAGTGTTGCTTACTCCTAAGCCCCTTTGTCCCCCCTACAGGGTGTCGGACTAAGGTTATCCGTCCTGGTTGGACGGGTAACGCGGGGCGTTCGGGTGCCGCTTGCGGTACCCGAACAAACGACCCTTCTGATTTCTCTCAACGAAGGACGCCGATCGTGTCGACAATCCGCGCGCCTCCCTGAGGGAGGCAGGAGGCCGGCGGTAGATCCGCCGGCATGTCAACCAGAGGCCCCTCTCGCCCCAGCGCGAGACGGGGCCTCTTCTCTTTACTAGTACAGAAACACTTGTATGATCACATTCCGTACAGAAACCGTATGCCTACGCAACTCCCCCACCCCGCACTGGCTCAGCTCGACGTGGAATTCAACCTCCCGCGGCAGCTCACGACCGAGGAGATCGACCAGGCGCGCAGGAGCACACTCCTGGAGGTGTACAGGATCGTCAGCCCGAACCTGCTATGGCAATACCAGGATGACGACGCGCAGGAATCGCCCTCCGCAGAACCGATCGTAGAAGAACACGAGGAAACGCAGATGCGGCGCCTTCTCCTGGAACGACAGCTGAGAGTCTCCCTGCGCCACATCGACCAGCAGCTGGAACTCGATACGGAGATCTGCGGCAACAAGGACCTAGGCACGCTGGGCGTGCGTCTGCCCGTCCTCAACGTGCGCCACCACGGCAAGCACCACATCACGATCATCACGCGCAACGCATGGGGGAGCACGGATTACCGAGACCCCGCCATGCAGCGCACGCTCAGAGAGCGATTCACGACGACGGATGCAGCGGGGGAAACGCACGTCGATGAGGAAGCCTACGAAAGAACGCTCGCATCCTTCCTTGAGGATCGCGTAGATGCCAGCGCGGACATGCCCGTCCTCAATGAGGAGGACTACGTGGACATCTTCGACCAGCAGGGGAACTTCGTCGGGAGAGCCGTTGTGAGCGACGTCGCGGGGAACGAGGTGCGGCTCCACCTGCGTTCCGGCGTTCGGCTGCGCACGGGGTTCACCATGCGCAAGAAGTCCAACCGCACCGCCCTCATGGAGTACAAGCGGTGTGTGCAGCGCACCTGCGGGAAGCTCGACTGCGAGGAAACCCTCAAAGATCGCGCGGGCGCAGCGTACCAATGGGGAGAACTCGCAGAAGAGGATGACGCCCCGTACAGGGACCCGTACGGGAGCATGTACACCTACGACCGCCTCGTGCAGAGACTCTCGCTGGTTGAGGAGGCGTTCTTCGGCACGAACCCCGATGAGGTCGAACGGCGTACACGGAATCAAGCGTACGACAGATCGTTCTCCCCTCAGTACATCCCGCGCACGATCGTGGATGACCCCGAGCAGTGTGCCGCCTTCGGCTTGGGTGCCGCGGGGCACCCCTGCTACCTGATCCAGGGCCCCCCGGGGACGGGCAAGACGACGGTGGCGAGCCACCTGACGCGGCACCTGCAGCAACAGGGTCTCAAGACCCTCATCCTCTCGCACAGCAACCGTGGTCTTGACGTACTGCTCCTCGCGGCCCGCAAGTGCGGCGCGCGCGTGCACCGCGGCGGCACGGAGATGGGGGTCTGCGACCGCGAACTCCACGACACGTTCATCCGCCGCGGGCTTGCGCACCCCCACAGGAGCGATTTCCTGGTGAGCTCTTTCGATGAGGAGGATTTCTCTGCGGCCCAGGCGCGCCACGCGCAAGACCCCACCGTCGCAGCCCCGCGGCGCGAGGACTACGTTTCGTACACGCTCGATAGTAAAGCATGGAAAGAAGCGTGGCGGGAGTTCGACGCGCAGAAGAGGATGATCCTCGAAGAGCTGCAACAGGAGAGTGGTCTGGTTGCCGGCGTCACGCTCAACTCGCTCATCTCGGATGAGATCATCCAGGAACTCGACTTCGACGTCGTCATCGTGGACGAGGCCACCAAAGGGCACCTCTACGAATTTCTCCCGGCTCTCGCGAAGGCGGGGAAGCAAATCATCTTCATCGGAGATCACAAGCAATTGGGAAACATGGATTTGCCGCCGCACCTCAAGCGGTTTCTGGAAGACAACGGCGCACGCGATCCGCTGACTGCTCCCCGCCGCGATCGCTGGTGGGAAGGCATCGGTCCTCAGGACGTCGCAGCCTACGAACGAGGACTCTTCACGCTCCTGGCGGAGCAGACCGACATCCCCCAGGTCATGCTGCGGACAAACAGGCGATCGCTCCCCGCAATCGTCGAGCTCGTCAGCAAGACGGCGTACGATGGAAAATTGAAAGCGGGGCGCATCGACCACACGAACCCAGAGAACATCGGCGAACTCGTCTGGGTTGATACCTCAACGCGTCCGGATAGAATCGAGCAGCGGTCCGGCACTTCCAAAGTGAATCCCCTGGAAGCGCGACTTGTCGCCAGAAGGTTGCATCGGGATTTCCGTAAAGGCCACATTGGAGGAGAGAGCTCCTTCGGTGTCATCACCATGTACAGACCGCAAGGGAAGAAGATACGCGAACAGGCAAGAAAGATACCTATCGCAGATCCGGCGGAACGCGATGCATACCTCAAATGTCTCGCGGGGAATATCTCCACCGTTGATGCTTTCCAAGGATCACAGAGAGCACACATCTACATGGCAACAACCAGGAGCAACGACCAGGAAGCCATTGGATTCTTGGACAGAGTGGAGCGAGGGAATGTCGGATGTTCACGCGCCGAGGACTCCCTTGTAATCTACGGAGACAAAGCAACGCTCATCGACAACAATCCGGACCCCGAAAGCCGGGCGTTCTATGCAATCGCATACGAATGCTGCAAAACACACGGGCGAGTGGTCGATGCATTCTCCGATGTGCCTGTGAACGTAAAACCTGAGGAACAGAAGAGCCAAACGCACAACGCAAAACGCCAACGAGCAAGGAGAACATGGAAACGCGCAGCGCAAGCAACCCAGGATGTTGAATAGATGCCCTAAACAAGGCTACCAAGGGAAACACGGTTGGGAGAACCTGCTCACCCTGCGCCGGTACGAGGGGAGACAGATGCGGATTTAGTGAGGTACTCTACCGTCCTGCGTGATTGTGCGAATGCTCTGCGACCAGAATGCACGATGTACTGCATGATGCTCCGGACCCTGGGATCGGCATAGACATGCCAGTCGGTGTCTTTCTCCTGCTCTGCAAGGGCGAGTGAGCGGCGATGCGTCGTGTGCGGGGCAATCGCAGGAGACGCAGGATCTATCCCAAGCCGCTGGGCAATGGCTTCGGTAAAGACGAAGCGCCGAGCGACGGTGTAGGCACGGATGGCTCCCATGGTCCGTTCGATGAGCGACTCGATCTCCTGTGTAGGTACGATGCTCTCGGGCAGTACGGGACTGATGCAAATACCCACGGGAATTCCCTGTTGCGCCATTCCCTCCACCGAGACGATCCGATCACGCGTTTTGGGAGCACAGGGCTCGAGATCCGGGCGCTCTACGCCGGATGTGAAAGAGACTTCCACCACCACATGATTGCCCTGTGCGGAAAGCTCCTGATCGATAGCGGCGAGTTCGCTGATGGCCTCCGGCGGGAGTGCGGCCTTGGTGAGTACGGAGACATTCTTGCCGTAGCGAGCCAGGGCGCGGATGTGGGCGAGTCCTCTGTGGACTCCGCGTGCGAAGATCTCGTGGAGACGGGAGGAAAAGATCGTACGGATTGCCCCTCCCGCCGCATCGAGCGTCGCACGAATACGCCCGTCTATGCGTTCCTGTTCCTCCGCGGTCTTCCCCTGCTCAAAACCCGTCTCCTGCGCGAAGCAGTACGCACATTCGTAGGGACAGGAAGGCTCATCCCCCAGGATCGGCATGATGCACCCGCCATAGGCACTCAGTTGGTCTTCTTCAACCATTGAAAGCCATTCAAGTTCCAATCATTGCACTTGTCAATGGTCAGAGAGATCCAGACGATTGCCCGGCGAAGAGCGGCGCCATCGTTCTATTCAATGACAATTTCGCCGACCATATCCATGTGCCCCTCGCCACACGGAACCATGCAGCGGAAACTGAACGTGCCCGCTTTGTCCGTGGGAATCTCGATGTCCTTGGTCTCCCCGGGATTAATCGTCACGTTGATGCCCATGTCACTCACGCCGAAACTGTGCACTCCGGAGATGCCGCGCAGGCGCACGAGGATCTTCTCCCCCTGCTTCGCCGTAATCGTCGCGGGCGTAAAGACCCAGTTCTGCGCCGTCACCTCAATCACACGCGGCTCGTCTTCCGCCATCATCGGTTCATCGTGCACCATGGGCTTGCCGGAATCATCCTCCATCATCGCATCGGGAGAAGACATCTGCTGGTTGGTCTCCTCCATTTTCGGCTGAGTAACGCTGGACGTCGTCTGACAGGCAATGAGCAAAAGAAGCGGAGCACTGACGGCGATAAGGGTGCGCATGCGCATACGAATGGGGGAGAAAGAAAAAGAAGGAGAGAAAAATCGGGCGCAGTGGAGAGACGTCTACCTCGCCTGTCGAAGAACATCGCCAAGCGCATGGTACAGCACGTGCCGCTGCCGGGAAAGTATCCCCCTCTCATTTCTCGCTCTACCTCCTGCACATTTCCGTCAGAGTCTTCACATCGAAGAGTGGCAATCCGTTGAGAGCCCTCGCTCCCCTCAACTGCGCGTCAGTCTTTGCAATGTGCTCTGCCGGGGCTGCGATTTGGACGGTGCGCGGCGTGGGGATTCCGCTGCTTTGTCCGTAGCCGGTCCCCTGAAGATTGTAAACGGTCTCCGCCATGATGACCCCGCAACGCTGGGCGCAGTAGTCGCCATGCTTAAAACACCCTTCGCCGTTGAACTCACACTCCACGGCAGCGGGATTGATCGTTGCGTAGAAGTTCTCGGAAGTGTGCTGGGACATGCAGAGAGAAGGGAAACGGACAAAGGAAAGCAAGATACCCGTTTTGATTGGTATGTCAAACGCCCGGCAAACTCCACTGCAGCGCCCTTACAAACACCCAAAATCCCGTCATTCTCCGTGCCAGAGAGCGCTTTTGCTGTATTCTGTGTCTTCAATTCATGCATCCTCGCAGCAGCCCCCAACGGCCCCCCGCAAACCCGCTCGCCTTCGTGTGGTACATGACGCAGCAGCACCGCTGGCCTGCGATCATCGCGGTCACCTGCGTCATCATCGCAGAGGCACTGGGCGGACTCCTCACGCTGGAACTCAAGTTCCTGATCGACGGCGCTCAACTTGCAGTAGAGAACGGCTTCCAGGACGTCACGGCGATGTGGCTCTGGGGAATGGCATACCCCCTCACCTTCTTCATGGACGAGAACATCTGGCGGTGCAGCGGGTTTAGCGGCATGCGCTGGATCACGAGTATGCGCGCCAGCATCAGTCGCACGTTGTTCGCCTACCTGACCGGACACAGCAGCACGTACTTCAACGACCGGTTTGCAGGAGCACTGACGAATAAAATCACCAATGCCTCCACTGGGGCGGCAGACATGGTTTCCACCGTGCTCTGGGAATTCCTGCCGTTGATCGTCGGATTCCTGTGGAGTTTTCTGCTGGCATTGTGGTCCAACGCCTGGCTGGGACTGATCCTTGGCGGATGGGTGGTGCTCTTCCTGGTCATCAACGTGTACCTGGTCGTGCGCAAGCTCAAGTTCGCGTTCGCCGTTGCGGCGCAGTCTTCCGTCCTCAAAGGCAAGATGGTTGATGCGACCTCTAACATTTCCGCCATCCACCAGTACGCGCGCCACATGCACGAACGCGAGTACCTGGATCAGTACATTGAGAGCCACCGTGAAGCGGACCGCTACAACTGGTGGCTTTCGGAGTGGATTCTGTTCCTGAACGGAGGACTGATCTCCATCTTCATCGCCGGAATGATCGCCATGTCGCTCCTGCTTTTGCAGAGCGGCACCATCACCATCGGCACGGTGGTCATGATCACCACGATCATCATCGGCATCATGCGCTCGCTCTTCTTCATCGGATTTAAAATGACCGACTTCATGGACAAGTACGGCCAGATCAGCGAAGGACTCCAGGAACTTCTGCAACCGCATCAGATCGTGGACGCGCCCGATGCCAAAGAGTTCGCCCCCAAGGAGGGGAACCTCTCCTTTGACGCCGTCAGCTTCAGTTACGGCAGAAAGCCTGTGTTCACCGGCTTGAATCTGGAGATTCCCGCAGGGCAGAAGGTGGGGCTGGTGGGCATGAGCGGTGCGGGGAAAACCACGCTCACGGCGCTCCTCTTACGCCAGTACGACGTGCAGGGAGGCTCCATCCGCATCGACGACCAGGACATCCGCAGCGTGAAGAAGGAGAACCTGCTTAAGAACATCGCCATGGTTCCGCAGGACGTGACCCTGTTCCACCGAACGATCCGCGACAACATCGCGTACGGAAAACTCGACGCCTCGCCGGAGGATGTGGAACGCGCGGCAAAGCTCGCGCAGGCGCACACCTTCATCCGCGAACTCCCCGCCGGGTACAACACGTTCGTCGGCGAACGCGGCGTTAAACTCTCCGGCGGCCAGCGCCAGCGCATCGCTATCGCACGCGCGATGCTCAAGAACGCGCAAATCCTGGTCTTAGACGAAGCGACAAGCTCGCTGGATAGCGAGAGCGAAACGTTGATCCAGCAGGCGCTTGCAGAGCTGATGAAGGGCAAGACCGTGCTTGCGGTCGCCCACCGCCTCTCTACACTCCAGGCGATGGATCGCCTGATCGTCTTGGAGAACGGCACGATCATCGAAGACGGCACGCACGCAGAGCTCCTTACACACGCAGGTATGTACGCCAGACTCTGGCAAAGCCAGGTCAGAGGGTTCATTCAGGAGTAGATTCCGTTCATCGCACACAACATTCCGCCCTGATGGTGTATCATTTACTTTGCTATGACTGAGTCGGAGATGCCAAGACGGCTAAGTAGATTCCTAACCGATGCAATCATAATTGCCTTCATAACTGCATGGGCATATGTCCTAGCATATTTGTATGAGTTTGGTTATTTATCCCAATATAAGATTCCAGCAGACTTAATCAATATTCAAGTTACTAGCATTATTTCGTCGATTCTTCTTCTTGCTTTTTTCCTAGCCTCGATCGGCTTATTAGGTCTGTGGTTTTTTGATCTTTTTCTGAAGAGATCATATTCCCCACTTGGCTTGTTTTTCATACAGTGGTTTATTGCGTTTTTAATTATTGTTGGTATTCCTCTTTTTGTTGGCGTCATATTCCATGCACTAACCGCATTCTTTTGCTATCTTGTTTGGTTTATTAGTGACCTTGTAAGCCTCACAAGAACCAAAGGTAACGATTTTAGCGAAAAGGCACGAAACCTAAGAACAATCCAGGTGCGACAGAATGATTTTATTGACAGGGTCTCCAAGAGAATTGGCTTTGGGTGGTTTCTTACAATTGCGATTATTGTCGGAATTTCATATTCGGGTTATGCGATTGGCTATGGCAGTGCAGCAAGAAAAACTGACTATCTGATTATAACTATCAATGAAAAAGAATTTGCCGTTGTCGCAATTCGCCAAAATAATGCAATTGCACTGCCTATCAACAAAGAAACTGAAGAATTGGGTAAAGAAATTTATATCTATAATCTTGAAAAGCTTTCGGAGTCTGGGATTGGTATGAAGATTGAAAGCATCGGCAAACTCAAGGTAGCTGATTAAATTGGGGAAACTTTCACCGAGCGAAATACAAAAACATGGTGGGCCGGGAGGGATTTACTTCGACTCCTCCCCCTCGGCTCCGCTCGGGGTCGTCGCTCAGCATAAACTTCTCATCCCTCCCAAGAACTGTTTCTCAATTCTAGAGGGGCTGAGTTCGTCATTCTATTCTGGTGGGCCGGGAGGGATTCGAACCCCCGAAGGCATAAGCCACCTGATTTACAGTCAGGCCCGTTTGACCGCTTCGGTACCGACCCACAATACAATGCGATGAGAAGAAATGAGCGAAGGGCCTGGCCCGTTTGCCTGCCCGTCCGTAGCCCCGAGCGTAGTCGAGGGGCGAAGGCGGGACCGCTTCGGTACCGACCCACGTGAACGCAAATTGACAAAAGAGCTTGGACCCCACGCTCCACAGAGAGCGAAAGGACGGTTGAAGTCTAGTGATCCGGCGCATAGAATTCAACGCGGAAGCGCGCAAATCCCCTCCCACCTACACATGGCATGGATGTACCTCTTCGTCGCCGTCTTTGCTGAGATTGCCTGGGCAACGAGCCTCAAGGCTACGGCCGGACTCACCAAACTGGGACCGACGCTCTTCAACTTCGCCGCAGCGCTCGCAGGCATCTACCTCCTCTCCATGGCCATGAAGAGTCTCCCCACGGGAACCGCGTACGCCGTGTGGACAGGGCTCGGCGCTGTGGGAGTCACCATCCTGGGCATCGTGCTCTACCACGAGAGCATCGACGCCGTGCGCATCGGGTGCATTGCCCTCATCATTCTGGGAGTCGTGGGCCTGCGGTTCTTCTCCGCCGCCTAACTCACGGAGCAAACGTCGTACGATTTCCAGAAGCTCTACCGTTCCGGTCTTTCCGTGGGCCATGAGCATATCGCCTCGATGATCAATACCCTGGCACTGGCGTACATCGGTGCCTCGCTGCCGCTCTTCCTCCTCTTCTACTTTGGCGGCGGTATCCCCTACTGGGTGACCCTCAATAGCGCATTCCTTGCAGAGGAGATTGTCCGCACGCTGGTGGGGAGCACCGCGCTGCTCCTGGCCATCCCCACGTCCACGGTGTTTGCGGCGTACGCCTTCTCAAACCGCAGGGCAGCGGATTGAGATGCGGGAACGCGGGTTCTTAGGAACGCGTTTCGTTCTGAATACGGATGGCGCACCCCTCGACCAGTGCGGCGCTGAGCTTTGTATGCGCGCTCTTGAGGATGCGCTGGAACGTGCTCTGGGACGTCTTCATCTCTTTCGCAGCTTGCTGCTGCTTGAGCCCCACAACGTTCTTCAGGCGCAATGCTTCCATTTCCTCCGGGGTTAATTCCACAACCCTGAGCGTACGCAGGGGTACACCCTGCGGCTTGTAGTACGTCACCAGAGGGGAAAAACGGATGCGGCGCAGTCCTCGCGGACGGGGCATGAGTGCAGAAGGAAGATACTGCAGAAGTATACTACGACTTTTTCTGCTCCTTGCGCGCTTTGCGGATTGCCTGGAGCTCGGCCTCCAGCGCCTGCTCCTGCTCCTCCAGAGTGGTGGGCGCCTCCGCAGCGAACCACGGGAAACGCCTTCCCAATCCCCTCCTCATCCCTCCTCTTCCAAACCATCCGCGTGCAGGTGCTCCTTGTCCTCCTGCACAGGGACCCGCGCCGCGCCCTGTCATCGGGCCCTGCCCTGCCGGTCCTGTTCCGTCGAATGCTGGCATAGCATAGTGGGGTAAAAAGTAATCTGTTTTGAATATATACCCAAAATAGAACGCAGTCAAGAGAAACGTCAACAGAATTCCACTCTTACTCCTACGATCACTGTTGAAGAACGTTTCGGCTTCTGTGAAGTGCGTGGCGGTATACTGTTACTGCGGAGCGAGGTTACCGCCGAAGCATTTGGAAAAGGAGCAGCGACGAACCGTACAAGGCGTGTTATGTGCTGTGCCAATGATATTTCTATACAATAATTAATGCATTACTTTAATCATTCGAATAAAAGTCGAAATCAAAATAGTGTCTCTTTTTATTAGCCAATATTGAACCAATAAGTCCTTTTTCGCATTTATCTACAGGTATGGCATTTGAACCATTTAATTCAGATAATGAGCCAAAATATATTGAAAAACTGTCTTTCTCAAATTGGATTGCCATCCAATAAGCCGTAGCCTTATATTTTAACTCTGCATTTTTTGCTTTTTGATAGGCGTTTGTTCCGAGATTATAGCGTGAGTTAATTTTCCCATTCTTTTGATATTTGTTTCTCGCTTTTACACTAATGATATATCTCTTGTTGTTTTTTTCACATTTTAAATCTGCAAAAGCTTCATTATAGCTGTCATCATTGAGATTTCTGATTTTATCAAACTCATTATCAACTAAAGCTTTTATCGCAAATAATTCACCAAGTTCTCCTAGTGATTTTTTTCTCGCTGCCTCTTTCCTGTTGGCTTTGCTTAAAGAATTCGTCATGAGAAAATGATATAATTTTAAGTACAATACAGTCAAAATAGACCTAAAACTGTATATCATTGACATTTCACATAACTCTCAATTCTCCAACACCTGCCCCATGGCAGAGCGCAGCGTCGTTTCGATCCCTTTGATCCTCTCCCTGCTCATCCGCACACCGGCGCTGTCAATGACGACCTCCACCACTTCCGTGGCGCCATTGGCATCCTCGGGCACGGGCAACACTTTGGCCCCTTCCATGCCAATGGTTTTCAGGTGATCTTCCCAAACCGTCGGCGGTTTTTTGACCACCGTCTTGACCGCCCATACAAGGTGCTCACCGTCCTCACGCATAGGATGAATGAGGGAGAGCTCTCTATGGTACTCCAGCGAAGCTCAGGGATACAGAGCTTCTTCCTGTAAAGGAACTTCCCCGGCAGACCCCTCAGCCCTGCAGAGATTAGGACATCCGACGATGCTGGCTGTTTCCCTGCCTTGCAGCCTCTCCATGACCCCACGGACATCGTCTTCCCTGCCAACCGGATGACAAATTGCCACATGACGCACCCCCATGCCCAAGTGCGTAAGGAGACGCAGATGGAATGCATCGCCAAGAGCCGATACCGCCTCGCGCACGCTCCCGACACTCTGCGTGGTATTGAACGCGGTGATCGTCCGCCGTTCCCCGTTGAGCCTGAGCTCCTGCGAACATTCGCTGATGTCCCCGTTTCGACCGAAATTTTCCGGATATGGCATGGAGTGAGAGGAAAAATACAGGGAGAACGTATGCCAGTTTGTCCCCCTGCTCCATGGACAGAGATTGATGAAGTGCCTTCGATACGATTTTATGGCTTATTGAAGACTAAAAATCTATGTAGATGAAGTCTATCCAATCCGGGATATCCCCTACTCATCGAAGCATTTCGAGCGCTTCCTCCACCGCCTCCTCACCAGTCCGAAAAACGTTGCCGGTTTCGCGCTGGATTTTGGAGCTATTGAGCACGCAGTTGCTGCGCACCGCACGGGCAACCTGAGGAAGATCTCCCAGCGTCAACCGTTCAAACTGATGCGATGGATCAACGATCTCCCTGTACCGCTCCATAATGGCATACGGAGAGATGGGTCCCGGGTTGACGGCGTTGAAGACTCCCTTCGCCCGCTTCTCAACGAGGATGGAAAGCGCGCGGAAGAAGTCAGGCAGGTACGTGAGGGAATTGGGAGTATCGAGCACGCGCGCGTAGCCTGAAATTTTCGTGAGAAGGTTGCGGGGACTCTTCGTACCTTCAAAGGGCATGCGCAGGCGCAGGAGGAGGATTCCCCCGGGGTGCGAGGGGTCCTGCGCAAACTCGCGCAGGGCACCATCGGCCCAGGACTTGGTGCGCGAGTAGGTGCTGCCCATGAAGTTGGGCGTGTCCTCCTCCGTGAATCCCGCTCCCCCATTATCCCCCGCGTAGATACATCCCGAACCGAAGTGCACCCAGTAGATGCTGCGCTCAGCACAAGCCTTGAGGAGCACGAGCGGCCCCAAGGTGTTACTCGAGAGCGTCTCCAATTTGTGGTCCTCGCACCAGTCGACGTTCGGGCGCCCGGTCTTGCCCGCGGCATTGATGACGACGTCAGGCTTGTATTGATCGAGGGCGGCACACACTGCAGCCGAGTCTGCGATATCCACCGATGGCGCAAGTGCGCCAGGGTAGAGTGCTTTGACAGCACCCCCCAAGTACCCCCGTGCACCGAAGACGAGGACAGTCATGTGTGCATGGTAGCACGAGGAACCCGACGAGAGGCAAACAAAGATGGGAACGAAAAACGACTAGGGAGGTCAAGGAGGTTTGGAGGGTTTCAAAACCTTCCTGACCTCCCTTCCCTGCCAAACCTCCTGCACCTTCCGCACCTACCGCACACGCACCTCTCCCCCTCCTTCCCATCCCCCCCAGACTGTCCTACAATACAATCCATGTCCCGCAAGAGCAGCAGAAAGAGCGCACGCAAGCGCATCGCGCGACGGAAAAAAGCCCCCATGCTCAACCTGGAGGAATCCACGCGCCGCCATATCGGCGGCATCGTGCAGGTGACGGCGGGGATTCTCCTCTTCCTCGTCCTGCAGCAGAAAGCGGGGCTCATCGGCAACAGTTTGCATCAGGCACTCACGTTCTTCTTCGGGAGCTACGGAGCGATCTTCCCCCTCTTCCTGATCGCCTCGGGGGTGCTCCACTGGTTCTCGGCCAAGAGCGCCTTCGAGCTCAAGCGGTCGGTGGGGTTGTTACTCTGCGTGTTGGCATTCCTGGGAGGCATGCACATGCGCGCACCCATAGAAGATCTTGCGTCGCACAGGGACGAGCTCGCCGGAGCCATAGGGTTTACCGTCAGTCTTCCCTTCGTGCTCTTCATGAGCTCAACCGTGGGCTACACCATCCTCATTGCGGGGTTTCTGATCGGTCTGGTTATCGCCTTTGAACCGGACTTCGGGGCTATAGGACGATTGCTGATGAGACTGGTAATCCGCAAAAAGCACCCTGCTTTGCGCAGCGCCGCACGCAGGGCAGTCGAGGAGGAATGGGAAGATGACGAAGAAGAGGAGAGCGCGCAGACAGAAGAATCGCAGGACGACTTCTACGAGGAAGCTCCGGAGCTCAACATCATTCGTCCCACATTCGCCAAGCAGGTGCTCAAGGAGAAAGCGGCCAAGAACATTGCCGAGAAGATCAAGGACACGCTCCAGATGAAGGACACGCGCTTTGAGGAATGGACGTTCCCGGGCTTCGACCTTTTGGATAATTCCCACAGCGAACTCACCGTGGATGATGAGGAGCTTAAAAAGCAAGCCAAGCTCATCGAGGAAAAACTCGAAGAGTTTGAGGTGGAAGTAACGGTGCGCGACGCCCGGCCGGGACCCACGGTCACTCAGTTCACGCTGCAACCCGCAGAGGGCGTAAAACTGAGCCGCATCGGTGCGCTCAAGGATGATTTGGCTCTTGCGCTTGCCGCGCAGAGTCTGCGTATAGAAGCCCCCATTCCCGGCAAAGCACTCGTCGGCGTGGAAATGCCCAATGCCAAGCGTGCGCTCGTCTACCTCAAGGAAATTTTAGACAGCCCGGAGTTCTCCCAGAGCACATCGAATCTTACGCTCCCCTTAGGCCGAGGCGTTTCGGGTGATGCGATGGTTGCGGATCTCTGCGACATGCCGCACCTGCTCATCGCCGGTGCCACGGGATCGGGGAAATCCGTGTGCATGAACACTTTCCTTACGGGCCTCCTCTTCCAGAACGCTCCCCATGAGCTCAAGTTCATTTTGATTGACCCCAAGCGCGTGGAGCTGATGCCCTACGACGGCATCCCGCATCTTTTGACCCCGGTGATCACCGAAGCGGAGAAAGCCCTGCAGGCCCTGCGTTGGTCCGTTGCGGAGATGGGACGCAGGCTCCACCGCTTCTCCGAAGCGGGAGTCCGCAACATCGACGAATATAACGAGCAACAGATGGAGGAGGAGAACGTCCTGCCGCGCGTCGTGATCGTGGTGGATGAGCTGGCCGACCTCATGATGCGACAATTCCGCCGCGATACCGAAACGATGATCGCCCGTATCGCACAGATGGCCCGCGCCACGGGCATGCACCTGATCATCGCCACCCAGCGCCCGAGCGTGGACGTGATCACAGGTCTCATCAAAGCCAACATTCCCACACGCATCGCTTTCCGTACCGTGAGCGCCGTGGACAGCCGCACGATCCTCGATTCGATTGGTGCCGAGGACCTTTTGGGGAAAGGCGACATGCTCTATATGACAGCAAGTACGCCCAAGCCAATGCGCGTACAAGGCATCTACATCTCCACCAAGGAGGTAGAGCGCGTCATCAACGCAGTCAAGATTGCCGGAGGCGGAAAGATCACCGAGCAAATCGGCCTCTCCGGTGATGAAGAGGAGGAAGAAACTGCCGGCAATGACGGAACCGCCTACGACTCCATTGATCTGGAAGCGGACGACAACGGCGGAGACGATCTCTTCTTCGAGGCCGTACGCGTGGTCCAGGAAACGGGCAGAGCTTCGGCAAGCCTCCTGCAGCGCCAGCTCAAAGTTGGTTACGCGCGGGCAGCGCGACTCCTCGACATTATGGAGGAGAAGGGACTGGTGAGTCCGGCAGAGGGGGCGAAAGCGCGGAAGATCTACATGGAGAAGACGAGAGTGTGATTGTGCACCGAGTACCGTGTCATCCTGAGGAGGGGCGGCTTGTCCATGCTTCGAGACGTCGTCCGCCGAAGGCGGACTCCTCCTCAGCATGACACGCCGACCCGTCTCGAAGGGGGACGCAGCAGGTGTCATGGTGAGCGGAGTCGAACCATGACACCATTTTGGTATACTTTGGTAATGAAACTCCTACTCGGAACCAACAACAAAGGGAAGGTGGTTGAAATCGCCGAGGTGCTCTCGGGGTTGGAGCTTGATCTTGTTACGCCCAGGCACCTCAACATTGAGGAGCCACCGAAGGAGAGCGGAATGTCCTTTGCACAGAATGCTCTGCAGAAAGCACGCTATTTCTACGTGCATTCCGGGGGAATTCCTACCGTTGCAGATGACTCGGGGATCATCGTAGAGGCGCTTGAGAACGAGCTAGGCCTCCACACCCGACGCTGGGGGGCAGGTCCTACCGCGAGTGATGAGGAATGGATCGCGTACTTCCTTAAACGCATGGAGAAAGAATCGAACAAACGCGCCGCCTTCGTCTGCACACTGGCGCACATCGATGCACGGGGCCAGATCCACTTCTTCGAGGGACGGTGCGAGGGGGAGATCACCCCAACACTTGAGGCCGCGTACCTCCCGGGCCTCCCCATCTCCGCATGCTTCAAGCCCGATGGCAGTTCTTACGTATTCTCAGCCCTCCCTATTGAACAAAAAAATAGTACAAGCCATAGGGGTCAGGCAACGCGAAAACTCAGGCAGTACCTGGAGAAAGATACGGGGGAATAGGACGGAAACAAGAAGGGCGCCCACGTTGAGGCGCCCTTCTGCTCCACCCTTTTTCATAAGGTCTGCATCGGAGTTATTCGTCCGTGTCCTCACTCACACCCCACGGCCCGCGACCTTCGCGGCAGGGGGACATCTCACCACGTCCGCGCATACCGCCGCGGCCAAACCCGTGGGCGGGACCTTTGGGCAAGCCGAGCTCCTCGGCAATAGCCTGGGCACCGTCACGATCATTAGACTGCATGAGCTCATGCATTTCTACGAACCGATCGAAGTTTTCTTCCGTGATGATATCGAGCATGCCGGCGGGACGACCGCTTTCCTCCATGGCAGATTTCCACGCGGCGTAGTCACCGTTTTCGATGGCTTCCTGCGCTGCCTGGAATTGCTCATTATCCGGAGGAGTGCCTTTCGGGCCACGACCACCCTGGCGCGGACCCATCATGGGGAATCCGAGTTCTTCCATGATCGCGCTCGCTTCCTCAAAGTTTCCTTCCTGCATTAAAAGGTGCGCCTGCGCAAACTCACTGAAGTTCTCTTCGCTCACGGAGTCGAGGAGAGGCATGTTCGAGTTTCTCTCCTCCATGAGCGCCTTCCATGCGGCGTAATCGCCGTTCTCGAAGGTTTGCTCTACGGCTTCGCGATTCGCAGGATCAAAACGCGGACCTTGGGGGTTCTGTGTGGTTTTCTGTGCGAATGCAGCAGTACCGATCAGGAGCGCTCCTGTAGTAAGGAGAGCAGTCGTTACGCCGCCGAGTGTGGTACGAATGGACATATGGGGAAGGGGTAAGAAAGAAGTAGAGGTGTGCACGCCGCTTTTCACACCTGTAAAGCAAAAGAGTTTCATGAAACTTTTGTTTCCCTGCGTTGTGTACAAGAATGCTGTGGACTACCCATGCCTCCAGAATCTCTCCCCCCCTCGGACGCAGATCTCGGCCGTCGCGCACTCGCAGGGGAATCCGACGCCTTCACGGCGCTCGTGGAACGGTACGCGCCGGGACTTCTGCGCTACGCGCGCAGGCTCACCCGCAACGACGAGGATGCGCAAGACATCGTGCAGGAAACGCTGGTACGCCTGCATCAGAATCTTGCAAAGCTGGATTTTTCCGATCCGCTCAAACCATGGCTCTACCGCGTCTGCACCAACCTTTGCCGCAACCTGGCCAAGCGCAAACGAACCATCGCGTTTAGCGACCTGGAGAGCGATGAGGAGGACAGTTCGTTTGTGGAGCTCCAGGAATCCCAGGAGCCCACTCCGTCGGAAATTCTCCTCGCATCGGTCCGCGCTGAAGTCGTGGCGAAAGCAGTCGCCGCTCTCCCGCAGAAGTACCAAGCGGTGGTGGCTCTCTACTACTGGGAAGGCCTCTCGTACGAGGAGATCGCGGATGTACTTCGTATCCCGATCAACACGGTTCGTACGCACCTCAAACGTGCAAAAGACCGCCTGGGCTCTTCCCTCTCCGCACTGGTCTGATACGCTGGAACTCCACCATGGATAACCTCGACGCTCTCATTGGCTCCTGCGCACCGCGCGAAACTCTCCCCGAGGGGTTCGTCTCTGCCGTGTGGGAACACATCCACGCCAGACAGCAACGGCAACTGTTTTGGAGGGGATTGTTCCTTGCAGGATCTCTCATCCTCCTCTTCGCATGCGCCGCATGGTTCATCATAGACCTCCTGGCGGCCCGCACGGTGGACTTCGTCACGCTGGCACTGAGCGAGCCGACGATGCTCGCAATGCACGAGGGTTGGATGGCGCTTCTGGAATCCATTCCGCTCATGAGCATCAGTGTCCTTCTCGCAACACTGATTCTCAACACCTTAGAAATTCGAGCCTACCTGCGTTCGATCCACTTCTTCTTCCCCCTGCGCCATGCCCACTAGCATTCCTCAGCGCAACTCCGCGCTCTTCATCGTGATGTCAGTGATCTTGGGATGCGTCGTGATTGGCGGAACATTCACCCTGGGAACCATTGTCGGCGAACGACTCTGTGAACGCGCATGCCTTGCCCCGCTCCACCAGATGGGGTTCCCCCCAAACGCCCTTCGTGGCCCGCAATTCATGGGAGAAGACCTGGGACGCAGGTTCTTCCGCGAGGGTCATGGGTTTGCCGGGGAAGTCCTGCGCAAGGATGCGGAGAAACTCACGATTCTTGATCGCGGCGGAGAGGAGCGCGTGCTCTTCCTGGACCCGGAAATGAGCTTTGGTCCTCCACACAATCCCCAATCCCCCGAGGATCTTTCTGTCGGCGCCTCTGTCATGGGCTTTGGTATTCCACAATCGGGCGGAGCCTTGCGTATCCGCCACCTGGTGATTGAACCCAACTGAACAAAAATTTTGTTCAGTTTGGACAGAGGGGGCAACATCCCTACACTACGCTGCATGCTCACGACGACTCTCCTCTTCGCACAGGCAGTCTGCTACTCCCCCAGTGACTGTGTTCCTCCGTTCGTCTGCTCCTCTCTGGAGGATGGCGTCATTCCCGGAACGTGCGTTCCCCCCGCCCAAACATCACCCGCATCGTCATCCACATCCTCCAGCTCTATAGCTGAGCCCCTGGCTCCCCCGGCCGCACCTCCTGCACCTTCCGCACCTTCCACACCTCCCCCACCACCACCCAGAAGCACGTCCTCCTCGTCTTCAAACTCCCCCACCGTCCACCGCACCGAAGAGCTTGTCGGCGCTCCGTTTCTACCGGAAGAGGAATCCTCGGGTACGCTCCCTCTCATCGGGCCTGCATGGAACGCGTGGAACAGCGTGATTCAGCAAACGATCGTCCAGCCGGTCCACGCGGTCTTGTGTCTCTTCTTCCGCTGCACCGACGATCAATGATCGTGCATTTCTTCGCCGTGGAGATCCGCGCTTTCGGGAACCGTATGGCTGTGCCCCAGTGTCATGGCAAACATGATGGCGATCCCCGCGAGCATCGCGACAAGTTGCAGCAGTGACCAGCGTACACGCGTCTCTTTGTGAAGCTCTGGAATGAGATCAACTCCTGCAATGTAGAGAAAGTGCCCCGCAGCTACGGCAACGAGTGTGGATTCTACGTGGGCAATATATTGCACGAGAAAGAGCGCCGCACCAGCTCCCAGGAATGCCGTAAGCGCGGAGAGCAGGTTGAGCATGAGCGCACGCATGCGTGAGAATCCACTGTGGAGAAGGACGGCAAAATCGCCGAGTTCCTGAGGGATTTCATGGAGGAGAACAGCCATGGTTGTCGCTATTCCCAACCGCATATCCACGACAAAGCTCGATGCAATGAGCATACCATCGAGCACGTTGTGCACACCGTCGCCGATGAGGATTAAATACCCTACCGGATGCACGTGCTCCTCACAGGTGAGTGAATGGCAGTGTCGCCAGTGAATGAACTGCTCAATGACAAACGAGAAGAGGATTCCACCCAGAACCATGGGGAAGCCTGTCCATATGCCTTCTGCGTTATGCGCCACTTCGGGTAAGAGGTGGAGCACCGCATTCCCCAAGAGCGCACCCGTGGAGAAACTCACGAGGATCCATAAGATCTTTCTCAGTAGCCGCTCTCCCAGTGACAGAACGGCAACACCGACAAGAGAAGAAAAACTTACAATTGTGATACTGATGAAAATGGCGAGAACGGTTGTTGACATGGTACGGGGAGTATGGGGATGGAGGCTCGCGCGCGCAAGTCAAAGCGCTTGGCAGTTGTACGCCACACCCTTACCATACAGCCATGCGTGCCACGGCGATCCTCCTCTGTACTCTCACCGTAAGTGCCTGTTCGCAAACGGGTTCTGTCACCTCGTTTGAGGACTGTGTCGCGGCGGGATACCCCGTGATGGAGAGTTACCCCGAACAGTGCAGGACTCCCGATGGGAGAACCTTCGTCCGTGAGATTCCTTCGGATCATGCAGACGTGATCCGCGTCAACATTCCGGAGCCCTATAGCATCGTCGAATCACCGGTGGAAGTGGAGGGAGAAGCACGCGGTACGTGGTTCTTCGAAGGTACGTTCCCCCTGACCGCAGAGAATGCCTCAGGCGAGGTGATCGCTCAGTCGTATGCAACAGCAAACGGGGACTGGATGACCGAGGACTTTGTTCCCTTTACGGGCACGATTTCCATCGACGGATTCGACGGCGAGGCCATCACGCTCGTGCTCCACAAGGATAACCCCTCAGGGCTTAAGGAGTACGATGATGCCATCCGCATTCCCGTGCTTCTGAAGTAACATTCCCCCCTCTTTATGGCCTCATTGCGATCTCTCCTCACCTGCTCTTGCGCGCTCTTTCTCCTTGCTTCCTGCACACCCGAAACGCCGGGGGGTTCTCCCGGTTCACCGCAAGGCGAAGAGGATTCGACGATTTCCGTCGACGTGGATGCAACGTTCGAGATCACGCTCGAGAGTAATCTCACGACAGGCTACTCCTGGAGTCCGCAGTACGATGAGGAAGTCATAGAAATCACGGATGAAGTCTACGTCCCTTCAAGCGAGAAGAATGTGGTCGGCGCAGGCGGAACCCAGACCTTTACCTTCCAGGCTCTGGTCCCTGGAACGAGCGAACTCAAATTTTCCTACGCGCGCCCCTGGGAGAGCGTGCAACCGATAGAGACGCGAATCTATACGGTCATTGTGGAGTAATCAGCACACGATCGCTCAACTGTTTCCAATCGGCCGAAAGTCGAGCGCGGTGATGCGCGACCAGACCTGTGCAACCAAAGCTCGAAGTTCCTTCACTTCCGTTTCCGTAATTTCGAACGTGATCTCTCTCCTCTCCTCGTTCTCGTTACCGATAAAATCAAGAGTAAAGCTTACGGCTTCGTGAATGAATTTTGGATCTGCATCACAGAGCATCTTATAAAACACGAGTTGTCGGAATAATTTTTCTTCTTTTCTCACTGCGTCTTCCGTCTTTCTGGTCTGTCCTGTCTTGTAGTCCAGTATGCGACATGTTCCGCCATTCGGCTCAAACAGATCGATACGATCGACCTTTCCTTTGATCGGGATGTCGTCAATGACTGCGTGGAATGTCCGTTCCGTGGAAAGGACAAGGGGAATATCCGAGGAAGTCTTCTCCCCGTATTTCCGTACGATGTCTTCCCCCACCAACGTGTAATGCTCAAGTTCTTCGACGGTGAGGATTTCTTTTTTGAGGTGTTCCTGGAACGCCTGGACCAATGCATCGACGGAGAATGTTTCTCCGTGCTGCCATGCAGAATTCCTCTCTTCCAGGGCGGCATGCACTGCGGTTCCAAAGGCTAAAGCTGGCTTTTTCTCGCTCGGTTTCTGCAACAATTGTTCCCAGAGAAACTCCTGCGGATCTTTCAAAAATGCATTGAGTGCGGTAACGGAAAGCTCGTAGTCAGCCAGCCGATCCAGCAGAAATGCACGGAATGCTGTATCAATGTGGAGTGGGGGCATGCGCAATGTTTCAATGGGTGACGGGATGCGCTCTTGTGCCAGCGTCACTTCGTCCGCGTATTCTCCTGCCTCTGCTACGAAACTGCTCACCTGCGCATCGCGCATTTGTTCCCCACTGCGGTACGTTTCCGGGAAGGTGAGGAAGAGTTCCTGTCTCGCCCGGGTCATCGCCACATAGAAGAGTCTGCGCTCATCTTCCTGCGCAGCCCTCTTCTCCACCTCCTTGTCCATTCCCAGGATGAGATGATCGGGAAGTGCGAGTGCATTACCGTTGTTTCTGTTGCCCCAGTTGCGGTACCGGACGCCCGACATGACCACGACATCGAACTCCAGCCCTTTGGCTCCGTGCCCCGTCATGAGTTGCACACCATCCTGCACCAGATGCGGGAGGTCATACTCCAACTTGAGTTTCTTTTCTTGCATGTACTGATCGATATCGGACAGCAATGTCATGAGCGATGTGGTTTGTACTTCATAGCAACGGTTCTTTACGTACTCATAGAACGCGTGCAGACCGGCAATGGCGCGAGGGTCCGCCTCTCTGGCTTCCATAGGAGGCAAGAGGCCAGATTCTGTGAGAACAGCAGCAAGGAGCGCGGTGAGTGTGACACTCGGAATGCCTTGATGCTTCGCCATGATGAACTCATGCGCACTCTTGATTGCCGCAGGAAGTGACGGCTCGTTGAGCAAATACTCATACAGACAAATCTTCTCCTTCGTGCGTTTGTAGGTTCGAAAATGTATGAACAACCTTCCTAATTCTGCCGGAGAGCATCCGAAGCACGGAAGAGCGAGTGCGCCGGCAAGCGCGCTGGAACTCTCCGGTTCATAAATCGCGCGCAGAAGCGTAATGAGCTGCAAAACCTGCGGATGCTGGACCAAGTCCTGCTTGGCAGCAACCACATTGGGGATGCCGGCAGCAGTGAGCGTGTCTGAGAGCTCGAGCACCTCCTCGTTTCTGCGACAAATGACTGCCATTTCCCTCCAGGGAATCTTCCGTTTCTGTGCATCCCGGAGAAGACCGACAATTCCCGCATACTCCGTACTCGTATCGGGATAGCGGATAAACTGGGGTTTCATTCCGTCCTTTTTCCGACCTGCGATTAAATCCTTCTCGATACCGTTGGCTACGTTGACCAGGCGCTCCTGATTGACGGCAATCACGGCAGAGGCCGCATCCAAAATCGGCTGGATTGAACGATAATTCGTTTTTAGTGTTACGATTACCGTACTCGGAAACCGCTTGAGGAAAGACAGCATATTGCCGATGTTTGCCCCCTGGAATCGGAAAATCGCTTGGTCGTCGTCTCCGACGACGAAAATATTGGGTTCCTGCTCAATGTATGCATACGTTGTGAGAAGATCCAGGATACGGTTCTGCGCACCGTTTAGATCCTGGAACTCATCGACCAGAATGTACTGGTAGCGCACCTGTAAGGATTCGAGAAGCCATTCGTGTTCTTTCAGCGCCTCCAGTGCAACCAACACCATATCATCAAAATCGTACCGGTGCGTTGCCGCCAACTCCCCGATATACGCCCGATAGACCGTAATGAACTCCTTGAACTGTTGCACTTTCTTCAGATCATCTTTGTACGCCTTACTGGCGAAATCTCTCTCTCTTCCAGTGGGTGTCTTCTTGATTTCCTCGACGAATGCATCCACGTACTTCGTAAGATCGTCAGGGGCAATCCCCTCTTTCTTCATCTGTGTAATGCGATCCAGTACATCTGCAGCCCGGTCATGCTCCGCAACGGGCATGTAGAGTTCCGATCGCTGCCCAAGCCCTTTGATTGCCCTACGGACGATCTGCAACCGTTCAATGTTGCTGACCTGCTCCAGTGCGCGGAAATCCACGAAGAGTTGCGGGTGCTGCTGGATCAAATCGTTACAGAAACTATGAATCGTGCTCACCGTGACGCCGTAGGCGTCAGGACCGATGATCTGGCGCAGGCGTTCCCGCATCGCCTTGGCCCCGGATGTGGAGAATGTGAGGCAGAGGATATTGCTCGGTCGCATCTGCGTTTTTCTTAAGATCGTAGCCGTGCGCAGCGCCACAACCTCGGTTTTGCCCGTTCCTGGCCCCGCAACCACCATCACGGGACCCTCAATCGTCTCAGCAGCCAAGCGCTGGTCGGTATTGAGCGCACGCATACGCTCTTCGTATGCAGACGTGGTCCGACGATGGAGAGACCCCTTTGTCATGGGAGCATGATAGCGCAGAATGTGCTCAACTCACCGGAAAGAAAAAGGATGCGCAATTACGTTCTTTATGGTTTACCGTGCTTTCCTCCTTGAAAAGGGTGGTAGAGTAGAAAGAAGCCTCTTTCATCCTTTCCCCCTTTTCTTCCATGCAGCAACTCGGCCCCATAGCCAAATTGCTCGTCCTCGTCGGTGCTCTTAACTGGGGACTCGTCGGCATTGGGTACTTCTTTAACCAGGACCTCAACGTCGTCCGTCTCCTCGTAGGCACATGGCCCATCGTCGAGGCTGTCGTCTACGTCCTCGTTGGCCTGAGCGCAGTCTACATGCTCGTGAACTCAAAGAAGTAGAGACCCACTTCAAGAGGTATGTATTGAGCGCCCGGGCAACCGGGCGCTTTCTGTTTGGAAGGCCTGTAAAATCAGAGAGACAGAGGAGGCGCAACAATAAACCGAACTTCGAATCTGCCTGACTTTTCAACACGCTATTTGTTGAGCTCGTACGCGCAGTGGTCGCACTTGTAGAGCGCCTTGCCTTGTTTCACCACTTCAATGAGCGTGCCCCTGCGGCATTCGGGACAGAGTTTGCCTTGGCTGAAAACCTGCACCGGGGAAAAACCCACGCGCTTGGGGGAACCTCCGTGTTCCCGAATGGTCATGGAACGGGGATGATCACGCATCTTCTGGAGCACCTTTGCCTCAATCTGGCGGATGCGCTCGCGCGTGACACCGAATTCTTTACCCACTTCTTCCAAGGTATGCCCGATGCCGTCCTTGAGGCCGAAGCGCATCTCGATGATTTTGCGCTCTCGCGGTGTGAGGAATTCGAGCATGGCGTGCACGTTCTCCTTGCGCAGCTGTCGATTGGTGGAATCGAAGGGGTTGATGGCGTCCTCGTCCTCAATGAAGTCTCCCAGTTTGCTGTCCTCCTCCGAACCCACCGGAGATTCCAAGGAGATGATATCCTGCGAGATCTTCTGGATGTGTCGAACCTTCTTGATGTCCATCTCCATTTCCACGGAGAGTTCTTCGACTGTTGGTTCTCGCCCCAGTTCCTGCACCAAGCGGCGTTGCGTGTGCGTGAGTTTGTTGATCGTCTCCACCATGTGCACGGGGATGCGAATCGTACGCGCTTGGTCGGCAATCGCGCGCGTGATGGCCTGGCGGATCCACCAGGTTGCGTAGGTGGAGAACTTGAAACCCCGCTCCGGGTCGAACTTCTCCACGGCACGGAAGAGTCCGATGTTCCCCTCCTGGATGAGATCAAGGAAAGAGAGACCTCGACCGATGTACTTTTTGGCGATACTCACCACAAGGCGCAGGTTCGCCTCCGCAAGCTGCTGCTTTGCTGACGCATCGCCCTTGCGAATGCGGCGGGCCAGCTCGACTTCCTTGCGCGCATCAATGAGCGGGACACGCCCGATCTCGGATAGGTACATGCGCACAGAGTCGTTGCTGATCTCCAGCAAATCCACTTCGCGCTCCCGGCGGCGCTTGCCCTTCTCTTCTTCGCTGAGATCTTTTTCGTCGAGGACGATCCCTGCAGTGGCAACGACATCCAACATGTCAGACTCATCCTTATCTACCTTGGTAACACTGCTTTCGTCATCATCGTCCTCATCTTCATCCCCTTCTTCCTCGTCATCTGTACCTCCCACTTCTTCACCTTCTCCAAAGGAAGCAACTTCCGTAAGATCTTGCGTTGGCTCGGGAATGTCGAGTTCGCTTTTCCCTTTCTTCTCCCAAATGAGCGCATCCTTCACATCAATGACCTGGATACCCAGTTCCACGAGGAGTGTGTAGATGTCATCGAGCAGGTCGACGTTCTCCTCCGCACTGGGCACGGCCGCCATGATCTCCTGGTGCGTGACATAGCGCTGCTCACGCCCTTTTTTTATGAGATGCTTAACAGCCTCGGGAAATTTCTTGAGATCCTCGTCCGTCGGCTGAGAGATAAACTTACGCGGATGGGAAGCCATGCAAGAGCAGTATAGGCAAATAGAAGCGCACGCCAAGCGTCACGGGTGTACAGCCTAAACCTGCAATTGCCCCTTGCAAAGCAAAAATCTTGATCTTACTACGAATGCGCAATGGAGGTGGCGAGCCATTTTTTTGAATGCAGTCGTTATTCAGCGTAGCCCCGTGATGCAGGACGAAGCAGCATTCGATGGCTCATGCCGCCATTTTCGCGAGTTTCAGAAGCTGTTGGTACTGGTTGGAGAGCTGCTGTGCCTCGGCCGTTTTGCCCTCTTTATTAGCCAGGAGGAGCTGTTGAGAAATCTCATTCTGCTTCTGCTTGAGGAAATCACGATTGGCTCGCTGGCAGTTGTGGCGCAGTTCCCGCACGGCCACAGACTGGGACCACTCGCGAAATCCGTGGTGCTCGCAGAAGAGCAGGAGAATCGCTGCGCGTTCCATGTACTCCGGAGGAAGAGGGAGCGCTTCTAGGCTCAGCAACGCATCCTGAGGAAGATCACGGATCGCTTCAAAGAGAACGAGCGAAAATCCCTCCTCCGGAGGAATGAGTTCAAAGAGCGACGCCCGTAGTTGCGGATGGAGCACGATGATCCCCAAGGCGATATCAATCGGCAAGAATGTCTCCGATTTGCGATGCGCGCCTTGTTCTTCTGTAACTGCAGCCTGAGGACGCGTCATCTGCAGACTAAAGCGTTCCATATCCTCCTGAAGAGCCGTCGGCGTGGTGGCAAGAGCTTCCGCGGCACGTTTGAGCTCATGCTCGCGCTCTACGGACGAGGCAATCGCCTGCAGGAGCGGCACAATGCGTTCCATCGCAACGCGCTTTCCTGCAGCGGAACCGACGTCTCCTGCGGCGATTTCTTTAAGCACCGTGTCAAAGTAGGGCACGGCTCCTGCGTTGAGCAATTGCCTGAGAAGATCTGGGTCTTTGGTCGCCGCTTCGTCGGGATCCTTGAAGGGTAACACCACGCTGCGCACGTTCATGCCCTCCGCTGCGCACAATCGGAAGGCGCGCTCGGAAGCGTCGCGGCCTGCCTGATCCTGATCAAGACACAGAACCAGAGTATCTGCCGTGCGCTTGAGGAGTTTGACATGCTGCTCGGTGAGCGCGGTTCCGCTGACGGCCACGACATTCGTGATACCCACGCGATGACAACCGATGACGTCGAAGTACCCTTCCACCAGAATAGTCGTCCGCTTTTCACGGATGGTTTCCCGCGCGGAATCGAGTCCGTAGAGCACAGCGGACTTGCTGTAGAGGATGCCCTCCGCCGAGTTGATGTACTTCGCATCATCTTCACCCAGAGTACGGCCGCCGAACCCCACCAGACGACCCTGGTGATCGGCAATGGGGAACATGATGCGATTGCGGAAGCGATCGTAAATCTTCTCCTCTCTGAGATCTTTCTGCACACCCATACCCGCCGCCATGATCTCCTTGCGCGAGTACCCCGATTTGAGGAGGTGTTCGTAGGTTTGAGAGAAGGAATCCGGCGCATACCCAAGGCCGAAGGCTTCGATAAGTGCTTCGGGGATTTTGCGTTGCTCCAGGTACGCACGAGCCTTCTGCGATGCGCGCAACTGATCCTGGAAGAATTGTCGAGCGTTTTCCAAGCAAGCACGTACGTTCTCCTTCTCGTCTTTGTGGATTACAGGAGTCTGTGCGACATCAATCGTCACACCCGTGCGCTCAGCAAGATCCATAAGCGCCTGGCGGAAGTCCACGCCCTCGATCTGCTGGTAGAAGCTGAAGATGTCCCCGCCGGAATTACACGCGAAGCAGTACGCAATCCCCTTGTCCGGCGACACCAGCATGCTGGGGTGTGTATCGTTGTGAAAAGGACACAGACATACAAAGTGTCGCCCTTTCTTGGTGAGCTGACGGTACTGCCCGACGAGCTCATCGATGGAGAGCCGTGCCTTGATCTCTGTTGCGGGGTCCATGGAAGGGAATGCAGAATGCAGAATTCAGAATGCAGAATTCAGAATGCAGAATTATTCTTGGGTCGTTTGGAAGATGTAATGATAGCAACAAGAAGCGAAATAATCTCCTCAATCTCTGCCAGAAGTGGCTCAATATCTCCACTTTGAGCATACATACCGTCCAATAGCAATCGAAGCCAATACTTGCTTTCTCGCGCTTCCTTCAAAGCAATATTGAGTTTATGAACAAAATCGCTCTTGCTTTCCGCTGACTGCGCTTCTGTTACGTTCGCGCCGATGCTCGTACCCGAACGAAGAAGCTGCTTACTTAGAATATATTCCTTCTGTTCTTCCGTGAGCTTTTTACAGAGTCGTATGGCCAGAAGCGCAAACTCATACGACTTCTTCAGCACTGCATTGTCATCATCTCTATTCATGGGTTCATTCTACATTTATCACTCTGCATTCTGCATTCCAAATTCTGCATTCATACGACGAAGTTGATGAGTCTCCCTGGCACGTAGACCTCCTTTACCACCTCCTTTCCGCTGAGGTACTTGGCAACGTTCTCGAGCTCCTTCGCCTGTGCGATAACCTCCTGACTTGGAGAATCCGCGGAAATTGTGAGCTCCGCGCGAACCTTGCCGTTCACCTGTACGGCGATCTTCACCGTGCTCAGTGTGGTGAGCGCAGGATCGAAGGATGGCCAGTGCTGCTCCATAACGAACCCCTTGCCTCCAAGCTGCGACCAGAGTTCTTCACTGAGATGAGGAGCGAGCGGACCCAAGAGCAGTGCGAACGTGCGTGCGGTTTCGAGCGCAATCCCATCCTCTTTCTCCAAGAGGTTGAGGAGTTCCATGAGGGCGGCAATTGCCGTATTGAAGTGGAAACGCCCGATATCCTCGGTGACGCGCTTAATCGTCCTATGGAGCGCAGCCGTAAGCTCTTCTTTTTGAACAATTTTTTTATTCACCTTGGTGGTAAGCAGTGTGTATGCGCGCTGCACGAAACGATCGATGCCCTTAATCCCCGTGTCGCTCCAGTCCCCTCCTTCGCTGTAGGGACCCATGAACATCAGGTACATGCGGAAGACGTCGGAGCCATAGCGCTCCACGAATGCATCGGGGCTTACCACATTGCCCTTGCTCTTGCTCATCTTCGCGCCCTGGTTGGTGATCGTGCCCTGGTGAAAGAGCCGATCAAAAGGTTCTTCGTGTCCCACGATCCCAAAGTCCTTGAGCGCCCGCATGACGAAGCGCGCGTAAATGAGGTGCATGCACGCGTGTTCCGCTCCGCCGATGTACATGTCGACAGGCATCCACGTTTTTTCTGTGGTGGGATCGACCAACCGTTCATCATCGTCCTGAGCCAGATAACGCAGATAGTAGAAACTCGAGCACACGAAGGTATCCATCGTGTCGTACTCAGGAATCCACCCCTTGCCAAAAATTTTCTCTACGCGCTCAAGGAGCTCCTGTGACTGCGTGAGCGGTGACTTGCCCGTTGGCTTAAAGGAGACATCTGTCGGCAGCATCCACGGCAAGTGTTCCTCGGGAATCGGATGCGGCTTGCCCTGAGGGTCGTAGACGATCGGGATGGGCGCACCCCAGTAACGCTGGCGAGATACGAGCCAGTCCCGCAGACGGTACTGCGTTTTTGCCTGACCCAACCCCTCATCCTCAAGCCACGCAATCATGCGCTTTTTCGCTTCGGGTGTTTTGAGTCCATCGAGGAAACCCGAATGGACGTTCACTCCTTCTTCAGCGTACACACCTTCCGTAGGCTCTCCTTCTTTATCAGGAGCGACAACGGTAACCATGGGGAGTTGGAATGTCTGAGCGAATGAAAAATCCCGCTCATCGTGCGCCGGGACGGCCATGATGGCTCCCGTGCCATACGAAAGGAGCACGTAATCGGCGATCCAAATGGGAATCCTCTCCTTGGTCGCCGGGTTAATCGCGTGCGCACCCGTGGGAACACCGGTCTTCGTTTTGTTGAGGTCGGTGCGTTCGAGTTCCGTTTTCTTGGCCACTGCTTCGCGATACGCCTCAACAGCACCCCAGTGATCCTTTGGCGTGATCTTCTCCACCAGCGGATGCTCCGGCGCGAGCACCATGTACGTCGCACCGAAGAGCGTGTCGGGCCGCGTAGTGAAGACAGTGAGCGTTTCCTTGTGCCCGTCGAGCGCGAAGTGAATCTCCGCGCCTTCGCTCCTCCCGATCCAGTTTCTCTGCATTGTCTTCGTCTTCTCGGGCCAGTCGAGATCATCGAGTCCCTCCAGGAGCGCATCGGCGTACTGGGTGATCTTCCAGAACCACTGCGTGAGCGGCTTCTGGATGACGGTCGTTGAGCAGCGCTCGCAGGTGCCATCCTGCGCCTGCTCGTTGGCCAGCACCGTCTGACAGCTTGGGCAGTAGTTGACCGGGGCCTCCTTGCGGTATGCCAGTCCCTTCTCATACATCTTCAGGAAGAGCCACTGCGTCCAGCGGTAGTACTCGGGACGCGAGGTCATGACGAGCTTGTCCCAGTCGTACATGCATCCCATGCGCTTGAGTTGCTTGACCATGGTTTGCACATTCTCTTCGGTGGATGCCTCGGGCGGCGTGCCGGTCTTAATGGCAAAGTTCTCCGCAGGGAGTCCGAAAGCATCGAACCCGATTGGCTCGAAGACATCCTTGCCACGCATCCGCATGAAGCGCGCATGCGTATCGGGCGGCCCGTACGCAAACCAGTGCCCTACGTGGAGCTTTGCACCACTGGGATACGGGAACATTACGAGCGCATAGTAGGGATCTTTTGACCTTTTGAGGTCGGCTGAGAAAAGACTCTTCTTCTCCCATGCTTTCTGCCATTTAGCCTCTATGACCCCGGGGTTGTACTCCTTGGACATGGGCGCAGCATAGCCTTTCTGCGTACGGAGGAGCAATGGAGAGATCCGGAGAAAAGTGGAACAGAAACCAGGAATACGCTACACTCACTGTCTCCATGGCGCGGCTCCCTACGGTCGCCATCATCCTTCGGCTCTCCCTCGGCCCATTCAACAAATTCAGGGCCGCCCTGAGTTTATCGAAGGGCGGCAAGCTCGGGATCGCTCAGGACGAGATTGCCATTGCTACGTACAATCGGATGTATGCCTAGGCTGCCTACCGTCGCCATCATCGGGAAACCCAATACCGGAAAATCCACGCTCTTCAATCGGTTGTATGGTCGACGTAAGGCTATCGTGAGCGAGGTGCCGGGTACCACTCGCGACCATGTCGCCGGGAGGGTTGAGGCGCCTATCCCCTATCTCCTCGTAGATACGGGCGGCATGGGGCGCGGCACAGAGGACAAGGAACTGGAGGACGATGTCCATGCCCAGTCGCTCTTGGCGTTGGAGCATGCCGATCTCATCCTCTTCACAATCAATAGCCGGGACGAACTGACAGCGAGTGATTTTGAGATTGCCGACCTCCTGAGGAAGAAGCGCAAAAACCATGTCCCCGTGATTCTGGTTCCCACCAAATGTGACAATCCTGAAGCCACCGATGAGGTGTTGCCGCGCGCGTATGAATTCGGTATAGCCGAGAGTGTCATCCCCGTGAGCGCTACGCATCGTATCGGTATCGACGATCTGCAAACGGAGATCGAGAAGCTTCTTGCCTCCCTGCACTTCCAAGCGCAGGAGGAGGAGAAGAGTACGTCTCCGCATATCGCCATTGTTGGAAAACCCAACGTCGGCAAGAGCTCGTTCGTCAATGCCCTGATGTCCGATACGCAGCGGGAACGCTCGGCGCTCCTGGTTTCCGATTTGCCGGGGACAACGCGCGATGCCGTAGACATCACACTCAAGTACCAAACGAAGGAGTTTATTTTTATCGATACCGCAGGACTCCACCGGCATCGTAAAGATGAGCCCGTTGCCGCGCTCGCGGAGCTGCGCAGTATCCGCGCGCTGGAAATGGCGGATATTGTCGTTCTCATCGTCGATGCTCATGAACCCGTTAGCAAACATGACAAGCGCATCGCCTCGATGGCCGTTGAAGAAGGAAAAGGTCTCATCATCCTCCTCAATAAGATTGACCTTGTCCCCTCTGTGGAACGTCCCCGCATTGTTGCGGAAGCACGCAGCGCATTCGCTTTTTGTCGCTTCGCTCCCCTGCTCCCCTGCTCTGCCAAAACACGGTCGGACATCATCAAGATTTTTGATCTCATCACCCTCGCCCACGAGAGCCGCACGCGGCGCATCACCACAAAAGCACTCCACGAATGGTATCAGGACGCAGTGGAAGACAAACCCTTGGGCACACTATCCAAGACGAAACACCTCACACAGGCCGAGGATATTCCCCCGACCTTCGTCCTCTTCGTCCGCGACCCCAAGCAGGTGCAGTTGAGCCAGCTTCGGTATTTGGAAAACACCCTCAGGAAAACTTTCGGTTTTGAGGGAACACCCGTGCGCTGGATTACCAAAGCCGCACGATGATGCCGTAGAGACGAACCGACGGTTCGTCTCTACGGCATATGTCCCATTATTTATCCCCGTCTCCCCTTCTCCTGCCACCACCAGTCGCTGCGACGCGGTTCGGGTTTGTCCTGGTCAACGACACGACCATCCTCATGAATCGGGAGCGGGTACTTTGCGACGGCCGCCTCGAGCTTATCCATGAGTGTTTTGGGGTCGGAGTCGAACACCATGTTCGGTGCCACCTTGCGTCTGCAGAGTTCTTCGACGATGTAGGGAATGGAATCACTGATGCCACCGCTCTCGGTCAGGATAGCGATGGAACGGCCTTCCTCGTACGCAATCGTGAACTCGTTGAGGGACCCGATTCCTCCTGCAATAATCACAATGCCATCGGAAGAGCGGATATTGATGATATCGCGCTCCATGAACCCAAGCCCCGTATAGATGAGGAGGTCGTGTCCCACCGGGGAACGGTATTCGGCAACATGCTCATGTTCGGAGAATGCGGGTGATACGCCCAAGGTAAACGCACCCGCTTCCTTCGCACCGAGAAATGCATCGTGCGGCAAACCGGGGCACGCACCATTGATGAAAATATGTCCCCGGCGACCGATTTCCTTCCCGAGTTCTCTCGCCCGCTCTCGGACAGATTCGTCTTCGATTTGGGGGCCGCTGGCAGAACCCATGACGCCGATTTTGAGCCTCTTGTGAGCCATCACTTACGGTAGTGTACGGGAAGGAGCCCTGTAGGGGAACCGATACTAATTGTCGTCCTCCGTGGAAGTAGCACCTGCGCTCTGCGCAGAGGAAGAGGAATCCAGTTGCTCCACACGAAGTTTGATCTGGCCGTTCTCTCGGCTGTACTGGAACTTTACGTTGACTGCGGGGAGCTTGGACATTCCCTCAGGCGGGACAAAGGAGACCCAGATGAATCCGACGAGGAAGAGCAGGAAGAGTATGTGTTTCACATAGATATTATACTATATTTTAATATTTTTGCAAATGCTGTCCTTTGCCTATTCCTCCGCTTCGGGAGGCGGTTCTCCCGATCCCCCTCGGATGTACCTCCACCGGTTGATGTTGTGCTCCTCATTCGTCACCGCATAGCGGATTTGCCCATCGGTGCCATGGAGGTAGTACCAGTAGGAGCTTTCCTGAGGGTGCAGTGCAGCCAGGATACTCGCGAAACCAGGACTCGCGATCGGGCCCGGCGGGAGCCCCTTAAACTTACGCGTGTTGTAGGGGGAATTGACATTGAGATCCTTGGTTGTGATCTCGTCCGATGGATTCCCTGTGATGTACCGCACTGTTGCATCCACTCCCAATCCCCTTCCGTCGTCGTAGCGCTTCCATAGGATGCCCGAAACAACGGAGCGTTCTTCATCGGTGAGAGTTTCCTCCTCAATGAGCGATGCCATCGTGACGATCTCGTGGAGCGATCTTCCGCCGCGTCCGATCTCCTCACCCAGCGCTTCTACCACGCGATGCTTAAACGTGGTGAGAAGCCGCTCGAGGAAAAATTTGTCGACGAAGCCGTCCACCTCCACGTAGTACGTATCCGGGAAGAGATATCCCTCCAATTTTCCTCCACGCTCTGCGAGCCCCTCGACAGCCGGAAGAAACTCAAAGGAAGAAAAATCGCACGTCTGCGCACACGCAATGATGTCCCCTTCTTCGATGAGACCCTTCTCCGTCAAAAGTGCATCCATATCCCGAACGGTAAACCCTTCCGGAATGGTGATGAGCATCTCTTCGGCTTTTCCCTCCTGCAGCACAATGATGATTTCGCCGACACTCATGGACGGACGCAGCACGAATTTGCCCGCCTGGAGATCTGACTCTTTTCCGGAAAACCGCACCGCGAGCACAAACGCCAAAGGCGAACGAATGAGGTGCTTCTCTGTAAGGAGCTGAGCAATTTGCCGTACGGACGTACCGGATTCGATTTTCACCGCCAGGCGCTCCTCACTCGCGCGATCCACGGGGGAGACAGACCACACATACCAAGCGGAAGCTACGGAGAGAACCACGACAATGGCGAGAAAGATTTTTCGCATGGAAGGAGAGAATGGAGAATTGAAAATGGAGAATGAGCATTGCAACCTCATGATTCAGCAGACGCATTATCAGGGATTCAATCTTCCTGATCAATTACTGACTCATTCCCCGCATCCCTTGCTCACCGGTAGGCAGCCCCATCTCCCCCATCACGCCCTGCATTTTTTCGGAGGCCACGACCTGCGCCTTTTTGAGCGCACGGTTGAGCGCGTCCTTGAGGAGTTCGGGAAGCCTGGCATGATCGGCCTCAGGACTGATTTCTATAGAGAGAACTTCCTGTTCGGCATTGACGATGACCTTCACCCCCTGCGCCTCGGCTTCCACCTGGATTTTCTTGAGCTCCTTCTTCACGCGTTTTGCCTCGCGCTGGAGACGGAAGAGATCACGAGCCTGAGAGAAGGAGACCATAGAAAACGGGGAACGGGGACACTAGCGTACTGGTGCAGTGGCACAGGGACAAGGGATCCCCTCGTATCTTGACATATCACCTCAAAAAGGAAGAGCATCACTCCCTTTCCTCTTCCCATCATGGATGAACGCAGAGCACACGAACGTTACATGCGTATGCCCCTCGGGGAATTAAGACAGCGCAGCGCCGAACTGCACGCTCAACAAGAAGCCGACGGCCGCCTCACCAGAGGCCAGCGCACCTATCGCAAACGCCTGAAAAGAGCTCTTGAGACGAGCAAGGGGATGCAAGACTACGCCAAAGCGAGGGGCATTGCATCGAAGGGAAAATTCCGGCTGACTCCTGAGCAACGGTACGACGAGGGATATGACATGGGAACAGATGATGCAATTTTTGGGCATCCATCAAAGGAAACCACAATTATGGACGAAATGAAACGGAAAGGATACCACTGCGGATACGTGGACCATCGCATGGTAGATGTCTGATCGTTCCGTTTTGATTACTCTTCTGCTCTACCGAACAATCCCGATCCGATCTTCGATTTCTCGGTCGACCCTTCGGCGAATCACACCGCTCGCGATCGACGTAACAAACTCAGGGTATCTCTGAGGTAATCTCTATCTTACTATGCCGATTCTATCTTCGATTTCTCGGTCGACCCTTCGCCAAGCTCAGAGCAGGCTTCTTCCCTGGTGCACCATCATCGTACAATCCCAATTCTGTCCTCGATCTCCTGGTCGACGAAGACCTTTTTCCTGCCGTACTTCATGCGGCTGTACTCCTTGATGAGCTGAGCAAGCTTTTCGTTGCGGTTGGTTTCGTCGTAGATCGTGGTTAGGTTGAACGGACGCGAAGGGACATTGTTGATGTTCAGTTTGCAGTAACAGCTGAAGTTCGGGATGCCGATAACATCCTGTTCGGAGAGCACCGGCGCGTACTCCTTGGCCATGTACTCAGCATCTTCGGCGCCGACTTTAAAGCTCATGATCGTGCCAACGTTACCGAAGATTGCGTCGCGCATCTGGCTACTGGCTTCGCCGTACGCCTCAGTTTTTCCCACCAACTGTCCGATGTACTGGTGCGCCATGATGAGTGCGAGCTCATACTTGCGCGCCTCGGAGAGGATGGTGACGAAGGCATCGGTGACGAAGTTTTGGAATTCGTCTACGTACAAGTAGAAACGGCGACGCTGCTCCTTGGGGACATCGGCACGCGAGAGCGCGGCCATGTTCACCTTGTTCACGAAAATGAGTCCCAGGAGCTGAGCGTTGATGTCGCCGATCTTTCCTTTGCTCAGGTTGACCAGGAGCACCTTGCCGTTATCCATGACATCACGAATGTGGAATGCGCTTTTGGGCTGCCCGATGATGTTGCGCATCGTGGTATTCGTTATGAAGGGACCGAACTTGGAACTGAAGTACGGGATCATCTCCTCCTTCTCGCGTGCGCCGGTTTTGGCCATTTCGTGCTCCCAGAACGTGCGCACAACGGGGTTGCGGCACTTGCTCACCTTATAACGCTGGAACTCGTCGTCCACGAAGAGACGCGGGACGTCGATGAGCGTCGCCCCTTCCTCCTCATCATCCATGAGTGTTAGGCAACCGTTGCGGAAGTAGTGCTGAATCCTGGGTCCGAAGATCTCATTGCCAAAGAGCTTGAGGAAAATCTGCATCGCATCCAAGGACGCGCGATCCTTTTCCTCGTCAGTTTTGGCTTCGAGCAAATTGAGCCCCATAGGTCGCTCGAGATCCGCAGGATCGAAGACGATGATGTCCTTCACACGCTCTTTGGGCGCATGGGCCAATGCATCTTCAATCAGATCTCCGTGCGGATCCACAATGCACACTCCCTGGCCATTCGCGATGTCCTGGCGCGACATGTACGAGAGGAGCGTTGATTTACCTGAACCGGATTTTCCGATGATATACTGATGACGTGTACGATCCTTATCGAGGAAGTGGATCTCCGTTCCCACGCCACGGTGATTGTTGATGCCCAAGAGAATGCCCTCCTGCGGAGCATTGGGCGGCGGCGGAAGCACCTTGTACGTGCTCCACTGGATGATGGGAATACGGTTGTAGCGGCTGTCCGGGAAGTGATAAATCCCTGCTAGCTCCCTCTCAACGAGCAAATTTTCCTTGTGCACGTATCCGTTGAGACGCTTTTTCCACAACTGGTAAATGAGCGGCGCGTTCCATGAAAGTGGCAGGAAGTCGACGAACATCCGCCTGTTGGCGAAGTGGTTGCCGTAGAGATCTTTGAATGCATTAAAAGCCACCTGCATGTTGTTGGTGACCTCCATGGAACGCTGGTAGCTCTTGCTCGCTGCAAGGATGCGGATAGACGCATGGTAAAAACTCATGCCTGCCTTCTCGCCCATGCGTTTGTAAAGTTCTTCTTCCGGCTGAATCATGCGCACGTAGGAGTCTCCGCTCGAAGCCCCCGGGGCAAAGGTCTTCCCCTCGGTACCGCCCATCACACCACCGAAGATCCTGAAGAGAGTACCCACGATGGGAATACGCGACATCCACCAGTCCTTCTTGCCCTTAAAGCTCATTGTCGCTTTGCGCTTCGCAATCACTCCCCACCTTGCGGAAAACGACGGCGTGAGCACGACTTGTACGGCCGCCGTTTCGTCATCCGTCATTTTGGAAAGCACGTTGGCGATTCCGTTGAGCGGATCATCCTGCATCTGCTCATAGAACCGGATAGGAAACATGAAATCCTTCTTACACACCAGGTTGTACCCCACGAGCTTTGATCCTTTAGGCCATACATCCGGTGTCGGGCTCGGCGAAACTTCGGCATCCGAATAAAATGCGGTGATCTGTTTTTCGACGATCGAAGCGAGATGCGGACTTGTAACGACGTAGAACATCAGCTGTCCCCGGTCTACAAAGAGCTCGAAGCTCAAGACGATGTGCCGGAAGAACCAGAAATGGAGCATCTGCCAGAAGTTGAGGTTTCTGACTTCCCACAGTGCTCGGTAGAGTTGCTCCATCACCGCAACCTTCTCCTTAAAATCTTTCTCCGTACGCTTCTCCTGGTCCATTTTGCTGTCGTCACGCGGGAGAATAACCTTGAGAGAAACGAGGGTCTTCGACTTCCACAGCGCATACGCGAAACGGCCCCAGTGTCTGAAGAGACGCCAACAGAGGTAGATCGTGAGGAGGAGGAGAACTCGCTGGAACGGTGCATCGATGAACCACCGCCAGAGTATTCCCCATACACCCGCATGGACTACCGTAGTGACGACGGCCACAGTTATCCAGATGATCGGCCAGAGGAAGAAGCGGAGAAACGTGATCACTGTGGAAGTACAGTGTAACGAAATAGACTCGAAATTCGCTTTATTATAGCAGAAAACTCATGTTGGTGATAGTTCCAAGCCATGGTGCTTGGCAGGTTGGCGAGTGCGAAGAAGTCCGGATAATTGCCAAACTCCCAAATTTCTATGGCCTTCCTGACCTGCCAAATTCTCCCTTTACTGTTGCCCCCCACATTGCTGCACAATCATGCGCATTTCTCTTCTGCGCCCGTCCGCAGTACCAACAAGGAATATGTAGGTTCCCGCAATGGCAGGTGTGAAATGGAAACGCTCGTCGGTGCCCACCCAATCCTGGGTACGCATGTGTGTCCCATCGGGATACGTGACACCGCGAACGACAAAGAATCTGTTTGCGCCCAGCGAGAGCTTCTTTCCTACTTGCCAGACATGGGGAATGCCCCTGTGGAAACGCACATCCCGAGTGATGCGCTTCTGAAAGCGCTGCGCTTCTTGCGTGCACATGTCGACGAGTGATTGGTCTCCTAGACGCTGGAATCGCGCGCGAATAACACCGTTCGAACGATCCGCAACTTCCTCGAACGCCGCAAGCGAGAGATCCATGTCCCTCCCTTCTACGTAGGGACCGCGGTCATTGACGCGCACCGTAACCGTGAGACCGTTGTCCTGATTGATCACGCGTACCAACGTGTCGGGCGGGAATGTGCGATGTGCAGCGGTCAGTGCATTCATGTCAAACGTCTCACCAAATGCCGTCCCATTCCCGTGAAAATCATCGGCGTAGAAGCTGACCTCATGGATTTCCTCTGCGAGCATGGCATCGAGCGAGCGAATCATTTGGAAAAGCATATCGCGCGAGAGGCGGGCGGAGAGATCGGCATCGGGCTCAACAAGAGGATAGCGTGCAAGGAGCACGGGCAGATCCCCTTCCTCCATGGCATCAAGCTCGTCCACATTGCGTGTTCGGTAGAGCCACACGAGCGCATCACTGAGGAGAAGCGGATCGTTGGGGCGGAAGTTCTCGGCATCATCGAGGATGTGCCGCTCACAGGCGTAGGAAATCTCGGTAAAACCCAAATCCCCCAGTTGAACATCGTCAAACTCCGGCGTGATCTGCTCCTCGGCAGGGCGGCGGATGCTCTCCCAAATCAGGAGGAACCCGTCCCTCCTGGGGACCCACCCCTCTGCCGCGCATGGCATGGCTATGAGGAGCGCAAAGAGAACGGTAAGTGCCCGACGCATCTTCCGTAGCTTGAACGAGGTTCACACGACATGCAATGCCGCTCGTCTCTGGAACGTTTGGAAGATCAGGAAGGTACGGCAGGTTTGGCAAGTGCAGAATGTGCGGAAGGTACACGGGAGTTCGACAATATTCGCCATTCATACTTTCCGCACCTTCCACGCTTCCAGCACCTTCCCCACTTCCCCACTCACACCGCCCCCCAACCGAATGCCCGCACTCTACGATAGGCTGCAGCGATACGCTCCTCACGCAGGCGCTCGAGCGTCGAAGGTCCTACGCGTCCCGCACCGGGGTCGTCGGCATTCTTGATGATCCCCTTTGCCAGTTGGTACTGGAGCACCGCCTGTGTTGTCACCGGACCGTAGTACCCGGAGATCCGATCCTCCGGGAAAAAACTCTCCTGCGCCAGGAGTCGCTGAATCGTGCGTACGTGCTCGTGCGCGTATCCTTCTTCAAAGAAGCGGTCAGGAACTTCTCCCCTTTCGCTCAGGAGTTCCCCCACCTTCTTGCGATCGAGAAGACGCGCAGCCCGCACAGCCACGAGAGCGCGGTTCCACGCGTGCGTAAGCTTCTGGTTTGTGAGGGGGCCCACGCGCCCCGCACCGGGATCCTGCGCCGTTCCCACCAGACCGTGATCCTGCTGGAACCGTAGGATGGCCTGCTTGAGCTCATCGGAATACGTCCCATCGGTACGTCCGGCGTAATAGCCAAGGAATCGCAGCGTTCTCTGCGCTTCCATAATCACCGTCGGCGCCGCACCCTGTTCAATGAACGCACTCACCGGATTTGCCGCTTCCTCACGATCGCGCGCGGCCTGGAGGTACGCGGCAAGTTCCTCACCAAGTTGATCCGTGGGAGCAGTAAGACCGTAATCTTGTGCAAAGATCCTCAGGCTTTGCTGCGTCTCAGGTCCGAAGAAGCCCGTGGGTTTGCGATCAAAATATCCCGTACGCTGCAGGTACTCCTGGAGCAGGGTCACGGAAGGACCGCGGTCATTGAGCTGCGGTTGCACTGCGAGGAGATCTCCTGCATGCACTGCAAACGGTTCCAACCGGTCATAAGCCGCCGGGAGCGTATCGAGCGCCAGCGAAACTGCCGGCTGCTCAATCCCCACGGGATACACCGTCCCCCGCATACGCTGGACACCGAATGCCAGCGCGCGTGCCAGACCTTCTTCACCGTATCCGGCCCAGAGATCCAACCGATACTCACCGGAATTCAAAACGCGTATTGCCCCGCCACGGTCGTGCACACCCACCGTCCCGATGCCGGGCAGCAGGATACGCGTCCCGAATGGGATGTCCGCGGGCGCAGCCGCCATGCCGGGGAACACCGAGGTGCCATCGGCGCCTCTCGCCCCCTCACCATTGAGCACTTTATCCGCCTCGTATCCACCACGGACGTAGCAACATTGTCCCGGTTCGGGGGAGTAGTACGCCGTGAGTACGAAGTCCACTTCCACCGGCTCTGCCCCTGCGAAGAGATCTGCATTGCCTCGCGACCACGTGGGTACGGTCAGCCCCAGAACGCAGAGGAGAACCATGATGTGGCGTGGCATGCGCTTCATAGAAATCCTATTATTGTAGCATTCCTCTGTGTTTTCTGCGCCCTTGCGAGTAATGACATCGCATTGAAATATCGCGCAATACACGCTTTTGTCGTGTTTCCTTTTCCTATATGGGAATATTTCTGAGCAATCAGTCAAGTGTTCTTCAAACACAGACCTGATGGAGTACTTGTCAATTTGCTCGCAACTGAGTATGAATAGAGGAAATTTCCTCCTCCCTGCACCATGTTGCACCATGCACGAACCTTCCGTGTTGCCGTTGGATCACTCTTCCTTTGGATAAGTGCCATCCCTGCGGCCTACGGCATTGATATCGGTGAAGTCCCTCCGGGACTGGGAGGGAGCTCGGACGTCGCGGGCTCTGTCGTGGACATCGTTATAAAAATCCTGAGCTACATGGCCCTTATCGCGACGATTGTCATTATCATTGCGGGCGTGCGCATGGTGATTTCGATGGGAGATGAGGGAGCCGTCAGCGGCGCGAAGAAAACTCTACTCTGGGCTCTGATTGGCTTGATCCTGATTCTGCTTGCAGGAGCAATTGTTTCGGTAATCGCCAATATCTTCTAATCACGTACGATAATTTCCTGCTCTAAGCGCATCCCACACTTGCCAGGGATGTAAATGCCGGGCTCTATCGTCACAATTTCATTCGTGAGTACGCTGCGCTTTGGGGCGACGCTGCTGAGTGTTATTCCCTCGTGCACCTCCAAGCCTACACCATGCCCCAGCGCATGGGGGAAGTACTCTTCAAGCCCGTGGCGCTTCAGCACGCGGCGCGCAACGCGATCGAGCTCCCAATTGGTCACTCCTGCACGCACCGCTTGCAACGCCGTACGCTTCGCCTCGTCCACGGCAGCGTAGATCTTGCATTCGAGCACCGTGGGATTCTTGGGGAGAATGACCATACTCTGGTCACTGCAGTACCCGCCGTAGCGCACGCCGACATCCACCTGCACGACATGCCTCCGCTTGAAGCGCCGATCGGTGGGTTGGTGGTGCGGTCGGCTCGTGTGCGTCCCAAAGGCGACAATAGGATCGAACGCGAGATCCTCCGCTCCAAGTTCATGCGCCCAGGTACGCAACTTCCACGCGAGTTCCCGCTCGGTGGGAATGCCGTTCAGTGCCGATGGAACCCTGCGCAGGAGCTCCTGCGTGATGCGCTGAGACCGGCGGAACGCGCTCAGTTCCTGCGCATCTTTCTGGCGGCGGAATTCTTCGATAATCCCCACTGTGCGAACAAATTTTGTATTCTTATATTTCCTCTTCCACATACGGAAGCGTTCGATAGTGATACTACGCGACTCCACGCCGCACTGCTCCGTGCGGTCGAGTGCCTTACCGATCATATCCACATCATGGACACGCACATGCGCGAATGCCGCCTTCTCAGCAAGTTCCCCGTAGCGGCCGTCTACGAAGAGGTGGAATCCGCTGCGGCGTACTAGGAGTACCCCTGCCGAGAGACGCACCCCCGAGAGATAGTGAATATTGACAAGATTCGTCACGAGCAAAGCAGAGAGATCACACCGCCTGAGGATTGGAGAAGGAGATTGTGGACGCATAAGCTCAGGGTAGCGCAAGAAGGCATTTTCTGCTATCATAGAGCCATGAACACACACTTCAATTGGAGAGGTCTCCTGTGCTCCTTTGGGCTCACCTTTACAGGGTTGAGCGCACTATTCTTGAGTCTGCCCCAGAGCATTCTTGCTGCTGTCTACGATGGTGGAGGGTTGCAAGAGGGCGTCAACGAGGCGGGGAACACCGGCATAGGCAGTGCAGATATTCGTACAACAATTATTAAAATCATGTTGGAGATCGTCTCCTACACGGCACTCCTTGCCGTGAGCGTCATCATTCTTGCCGGACTCTACCTGATCCTCGGTTTCGGGGATGAGGGAGCAAAGGATAAAGCGAAGAAGATCATCCTTTACGTTGGGGTAGGCGTTCTCTTGATCCTCCTGGCAGGAGCAATCGTGCAATTCATTAAAGGACTTGTCCTATGACTACGCCTGCACAATCCACAGCACTTTTTCAGCGCTTGCATCGGCTGCTTTCCTCGTCCGCCATCGCATGTGTGCTCATTCCCACTACCCTTGCTGCCGAAGGAGATCCTCTTGGTGACGCAGGTGAGTTGAGCGGAACCGGAGCAATGGATCCGCGAGAAGTCATTACCGACGTCATGATCGCGATCGTAAAATTCACGGCGCTCCTGGCCGTGATCGCCATTATTATTGGCGGCGTCTACATGATCGTAGGGGGAGAATCGGGCGTGGAACGCGGAAAGAGAATCCTCCTCTATACCATCGTCGGCGTGTTGATCATCCTCATCGCAGGAGCCGTTGTCAGTGTCTTTGTCTCCCTCGCATAAATTCATGCACGTCTGTCACTTCCTCCGGCAACTCCTCGTACGCAACGTGCTCACCACAGTCGTCGTGACAAGCGCGGCTATCACCGGAGGATCGCATCTGCTCGCGCAGACGAGTGGAAACATAGAGCAACTTGTGCTCTCTCGCGGAACCTTCTTTGAAATCATTGCCGACCACGCAATCCCGCAGGCACAACAGAGCTGGGTACTCACGCAGGATCAAACGTTCCTGGAGGCCGGGAGACAGGCGGTGTACCGCACACGATTCGCCGAGGTCGGCACTTTTGCACTGCGTTTGGATCTCAAATCAGTCACAACAGAGGAACGTGCTACGCGCACACTCACCATCGAAATCGCCGCAAAGAACGTCCAGGCGGACTCACAGTCTCCTGACAGCGGGAATCTGGCCCAAACGAGTCCCGCTATCGATGAGCATGGAAGAACCATCCCTGCAGCTTCCCAGAGTGTGATTGCTCTGATTCCGTTACCCGGGGTCTCAAAGCTCTCACTGGATATGGATATCCTCAGGGACAGCAATGCTGATGGCAACCCCGAAAACGACAACGATACCCAGGAGACGTACTTTTCCCAGCGATCGACGCCGCTTTACCTCTGGCTGGAGTCTCCCGTGAGGGAGAAGACACTGACCGTGCGCGGGACCGCGGCAGATGGCACCGTGAGCTCTCAGACAATCCGCATTGTCGATCAGAGGACTGCTTCCGAGGAAGACGAAGAGGAACGACTCGCACATGGTATCGCCAGCGCAGAACATTCTGGGGGAACCGTCGCACTCTCCTACACTCCCACGCGCGGCACGGAGAATCCTCTGCTCTTCCATTGGAACTTCGGCGATGGGCAGGAGAGCCTGCTCGATGCGCCGACACACGTCTATACGAAAAACGGCATGTACACCGTGCGGGTACAGGTGCGCAACCTGACCACAGGCGCAGATGTGGAAGAAGCGACAACGAGTGTTTCGGTGACTACAGCGGAGGGCCTCCCCTCCCCTCTGCCTCCCGAAGGAGAAGAGCAGCCTACAGAAACGCATAAACCCTGGAGCGCACGCATCATTCTTGGAATCAAGATCCTGCTCGTAGGACTCTTCTCGATTCTCTTAGGTGCCGTGGCCATCTTCATTTTGGCAAAGCTTCGCGGGCGCGCTCCTTCCATTCAAAAAACGCTTGCCAAGGCAGAGGAGAAACTCGTCGGAGAGAAAGAGAATAATGATACGAGTGGGACGCTCGAAATCCTTGACGCTGAACTGGCCGAAGAGCCAGTCCGTGAACCTCCAAAGGAAACTCGTCTCTCAAGCAAGGAGGAGCCTCCTCCCCCTCCTCCCGTTCCTGCTCAAGAACCACCAAAAGCTGAGCTCGCGACATCCGCAGAGGAACAACCCGAACCAGGCTTGGATGATGACGATGATGTGACGCTCCCTGCATGGCTTAAACCCGAGAAGAACACGCCACCGAAAGCTCTGGAAACTCCTCCTGCGGCAGCTAAAACTCCTGCTCCCATCAACACTCCTGAACCTTCCCCCTCAAGCACCACCATTCCGCCATGGCTCGCTGCGGAGAAGACCACTGCTCCCATGGCCACAGCACCGACTGAGCCCTCGCCTATGCCGCAGCAGAAAGAACCTCCCGCATCACCTGCACAGCAACCGCCTGCTGAGATAGCGACCTCTGTGCCCCCATGGCTGCAACCGGAGCCACAAGCGCCGTCTACGGCTCCAGAGCCAGCTTCTCAACCGCATCCAGTAACCGACGTACCCGCCGTCTCTTCCCCCGTAATTCCCGCAGGAGCAGAGGAAGCAATCCCGCAGAGCAAGACGGAGGTGAAACTCCAGTCGTCCGCACCCGAGGGCGCCGGCCAAGCTCCGGTCGCCCCACCTGCTCCCGTACCACCCTGGCTGCAAAGTGCAGCAATACCGGAACAGAAATCTCCTCCCATAGTGCAAGGAGAGACCGAACCATCCAACGACGATGAACCTGTTGCGTTCGTCAGCGCGGACAGTCTTACGGAGAATCAGGAACATGACGAGGAAACGCCTCCCCCTCCGCCTACGGATACCTCCGCTCCCCCTCCCAGAACACAGCCGAAGATCTAGCCACAGACCAGACGAGTGCGTACACTCTCCCTGCTTCCATGTAGGAACTTTTTCCCATGGCGGGTGTAGCTCAGTTGGTTAGAGCGTCTGGTTGTGGCCCAGAAGGTCGAGGGTTCAACTCCCTCCACTCGCCCCACATCACCTATATCGAGGAGAGCTCAGTTGGTTAGAGCGTCTGGTCAGAGCCCAGAAGGTCGAGGGTTCAACTCCCTCCACTCGCCCCACATATAGGTGAACGATTCATCCATTGAGAAATGGCGGGTACTCTCTGCCTGCAAGTGAACGTATCCTTGCAATCGGTACCCTTGGCACAGCGCCAACTGGCGTGTACACTCCCTCTTTGCGTACTCCTATGTCGCAACCACAGTACCGCACACCAAAGGGCACTCATGACGTCCTCCCGGAGGACCACCAGTACATGACCTATATCAAGAAGGCCGTGCGCCACCGCTGCCGACAAGCAGGGTACAAGCGCATTGATACGCCACTCTTTGAACAAAAGGACATCTTTGAGCGTGGTATCGGCGAGCACACGGACATTGTGGAGAAGGAGCTTTTTCTGGTTTCTTCCAAGCAGAAGGCTGACGACGAACCGGAGTTTGCTCTGCGCCCCGAGTTCACTGCCGGCATCTGTCGCTCGTATATTGAGCACGGGATGCAGCAACTCCCGCAACCTGTGGAGCTCTATGCCATCGGACAATGCTTCCGTCACGACCGTCCACAGAAGGGCCGTTACCGCCAGTTCCATCAGTTCAACTTGGAAGTCATCGGTCTTAAAGACCCCAGCATCGATGCTCAGCTCATCCATGTGCTCACCAAGGTTTTCAGCGATCTCAAAATCCTCGATCGGCTCACGATGCAAATCAACAACATCGGCACCGCAGAGAACCGCATTGCATTTGTGGAAGCCCTCAAGGATTTCTTCATCGGCAAGGAACACAGTCTCCCCGAACTCGACCGCGAACGGCTGCAGGAAAACCCTCTGCGTGTCCTTGATTCCAAGGAGGAGGATACGCAGATCCTGTTAAAGAGCGCTCCCACTCTCGAACAGTTCCTGGATGAGGAGAGTAAGCTCTACCATGCGACTCTGCTTGAATACCTTGATGCGCTTGGCGTCGTCTACGAGACGAATCCGTCGTTGGTACGGGGGCTGGATTACTACACACAAACGGTCTTCGAGTTCTGGGACAGCGAAACGAAGGGGCAGAACGCGGTGGGTGGCGGTGGCCGATACGACGGTTTAATTGAACTTCTGGGAGGTAAATCCACACCAGGCATCGGCTTCGCCGGCGGAATGGAACGCACGATCTGGCATATGAAACAGGCAGGCGTCCAGGCACCGAATAAGGACCAAGTGGACGTGTTTGTGGCACAACTGGGCAGCGAAGCCAAGAAGACCTGTCTCAAGCTTATCTCTGACCTTCGGGAGAAGGGCGTGCACACCTTAGGCGCCCTGGGAGAAGCAAGCTTAAAAAGTCAGATGCGGCTCGCAGATAAATTTGAGGTGCGTTACGCACTGCTCCTGGGCAAAATGGAAGTGAAGAATTCTACGATCATCCTGAGAGACATGGCTGCGGGCAAGCAGAAAGAGATTCCTCTCGCCAAGGCCATTCCCACGGTCATTGATCTTCTCGGCGGAGCAGAAAGCCTGGATACCTACACGCTCAAGGATCAGTTCGTGGAAATCGACGAGGACTAGAAAAGGAATCATTGGTCAGGAGTCAGGCATTGGCACAGACCGACTCGAAATCCTCGCATGGTAAATGCGCTCTGCTTCCTGACTCCTCAGATATCGAGATTCTTCACTCCCTCTGCGTGGTCCCTTCGACAGTGCTCAGGACCCTTCGCAGAAAATCCATTCGCATTAGATGTCCAAATTCTTCACTCCCTTTGCGTGGGTCTGGATGAACTTTTTGCGCGGAGCGACCTCCGCACCCATGAGCGTGGAGAAAGCGGCATCGGCACGTTCTGCGTCATCTGTCGTAACACGGAACATACTGCGGCTCTGGGGGTTCATCGTGGTATCCCACAATTGTTCCGGATTCATTTCTCCCAAACCCTTGTAGCGCTGGATGGCAACGCGGGAACTCTTTTGCACTGCTTTTTTCTCCCCCTCAGATTCCGTTTCTTCAGCTTCTTCAACCTCTTGAGCTTCTTCCGGATTCATCACCTCCTCTGTTGCCTTAAGATCTACACCAAGCTTCGTGAGTGTCTCCTCTTTTTCCTCATCGGTGTACACGTAGTGCATCTCTTTTCCCTTGGCGATCCTGTAGAGCGGCGGTTGCGCAATGTAGAGGTGCCCGCCCTCAATGAGCTCCGGGAAATAACGGTAGAAGAGCGTAAGGAGCAGGGTACGGATGTGTGCGCCATCGACATCGGCATCGGTCATGATCACGATGCGATCGTAGCGAAGTTTGGAGAAATCTTTCACGTCGCCGATGCCGATTCCCAGAGCAATGATCAAGGACTTAATCTCGTTATTCGCCAACATGCGATCCAGACGTGCCTGCTCTACGTTGAGGATTTTGCCGCGCAGAGGAAGGATGGCCTGGAACTCTCGATTGCGGCCCTGCTTCGCTGAACCACCGGCAGAGTCACCCTCGACAATGAAGAGCTCGCACTCGCCGGGGTCCTTGCTGGAGCAGTCGGCGAGTTTTCCGGGGAGTGTCATGCCTTCCAATGCCCCCTTACGAATCACGCTGTCACGAGCAGCGCGCGCGGCCAAGCGGGCGCGCGAGGCCAGAAGACACTTGCCCACGATATCCCTGCCTTCGCCTGGATGTTCCTCCAGGTACTCGGCAAGCTTCTCATTGACCACGGTTTCCACGGCGGTCTTCATCTCGGCGTTGCCGAGCTTGGATTTGGTCTGCCCCTCGAACTGCGGTTCTTTGAGTCGCACGGAGATCACGGCTGTGAGCCCCTCACGCACGTCATCCGCCGTGAGATTCTCTTCTTTCTCTTTGAGAAAACCCTGTGCACGCGCGTAGGCATTGATAGTCCTCGTGAGCGCCGACTTGAAACCGGTCAGGTGATGGCCGCCCTCAGAGGTGTGAATGTTGTTCGCAAAACTCACCACATGCTCCTGGAATGCCTTGGTGTACTGCAGAGCGATCTCCACAAAACCGTCATCCGTATCTTTCTCGAACCAGATGGGCGTACCGATGCGCTCCTTGGACTCGTTGAGGTGCAGCACATAGGCGCTGATTCCCCCTTCGAAGTGGAAACGGTACAGACGTGGATGCAACTGATCTTCCTCAGGACGCACCTTACGCTCATCGAGAATGGCGATGGTCACTCCACGCGTGAGGTACGCCTGCTGGCGCAGGCGCGTCATGAGCATGTCCATGCTGAAGACCGTCGTGTCAAAGATTTCTTCGTCCGGCGTGAATCTGATCATGGTACCGCACTTCGTGGTTTTGCCTTCCACGGTGAGTTTTGTCGTGGGTTTCCCCCTGCTGTATTCCTGCACATAAATTTTTCCTTCGCGATACACCTCCGCGCGCATCTTTATGCTCAACGCATTCACCACGGAAGACCCAACGCCATGCAAACCACCGGAGACTTTGTACCCGCTATCGTCACCGCCGAATTTACCGCCTGCATGGAGCGTCGTGAGGACGATCTCCAACGCCGGGCGCTTGAGTTTGGGGTGCATATCGACCGGAATGCCGCGTCCGTTATCATCCACACTCACCGATCCGTCGTCATGGAGCACGACAATGATCTGTGTGCAGTATCCACCCATGGCCTCGTCGATTGCGTTGTCGACAATCTCATAGACGCAGTGATGCAATCCACGCGTATCGGTGGACCCGATGTACATGCCTGGACGCTTACGCACGGGTTCCAGACCTTCAAGAACCTGAATCTGTCCTGCGCCGTAGGCGTCTTTTTTGGGTGAACTGGGCATATCTTGGGGGATTCTACTGAGGAGAAGGCGGTGATGCAACGGACTTAGTCGGGTTCGGGTTGGGATTGGGGTTGAAGTTGGAATCGGCAGCACAGATGGCCTGGAGAATTCCCGAACCCGAGTCTCAATCCAAACCCCATTTTTCTTGCACGCAGCACCGTTCTCCCCTAGCATCCCCCCGCTCATGGCTATCTTTGCAGTCAAAAAAGGCAACGAATCGAACGACGGGCTCCAGCAGCGCTTCAAGAAGCAGGTGCAAAATCTCGGCCTCATGAAGCTCATGAGGAGCCGGTCGCATTTCCGCCGCCCCTTCAGCAAACGCATGATCCGCCTGCGGGCGCTCAAGCGTGAGGAGCATCGAACGCAGAACAGAAAGCGACAGTTCTACTCGAACATGTAACGCGGAGAGGAAACCCGTGCTTACTCCTGCCCAGTCGGGAGGAGCTTTGCTGCATTCGCAGGAAGTTCCGGCGGTTTGGTGGGAACGGGCACGCCGGAACCCTTGGTCTCCATGCCGTCCTCCGGCGGCCTCCCTCCCCTCGCCTCCAACACGATCATGAGTGCAACACGTGCCGCACTGGGATCCGTCGCATGCTGTAGAAGGAGTTGGCGGCGGGCGGAAGATGGAAGCTCCTGCTGAATAGGTGGAACTCCAAACTTCCCAGTAATGTCGACGGATTTGGCCATCAAAAGCAGTGTAGACCTGCGTAACCCAGATGCAAGCTGTTAGCGCAGCAGTTCCAGCGCCTTGAGTAGCTGCACATCGCGATCGGCGTCGTACTCGACAACGACATCCGGAGTGACTCCTGCGCCGTCGATTTGGCGACCTTTTGGCGTGCGCCATTCGGCCACTGTCATCTTCATGCCGGAGTTGTCATTGAACTGCACCACTTGCTGCACCGTGCCCTTGCCAAAAGTCTTTGTTCCCACAATGGTCGCACGCTCGTGATCCTGCAGCGCTCCTGCAACGATCTCCGATGCGCTGGCGGAGCCTTCGTTGACAAGCACGACAAGCGGAATATCCATGCTGATCGTCGGCGTAAACTCTGTGGAATCGTCCCTCTCACCCTCGCGCGAAATGATTTGCGCCACACCGGAGCCCTTGCGCACGAAATTGCTCACAACGATGTTCGCCGCATGGAGGAGTCCTCCCGGATTATTGCGTAGATCAAGGATGATCCCCCGCGGATTTTGTGCCTCGATCTTCTCCATCTCTCCCCTAAGGAGCGTATCGGTGGTGCGTCCAAATTGCAGGAGCGTCACCACAGCGATCTCTCCCTGCCACGTAATCTCCACCTCCGGAACTTTGACCATGTCACGGACTACGGTGACATCGAATTCGGCTCCGGAACGTCGGATGTGCAGACGTACGCGCGTTCCCTGTGCACCGCGAATGTGCTCCACCGCCTGCAGGAAATCCAATCCCGTGAGTACCGTGTCATCCGCCTTGAGGATTTCATCATTGGGCAGAAGTCCCGCTTTCTCCGCCGGAGATCCTCTCAGAGGCGTCACGACTGTAAGAATGCCGTCGCGCTGTTCCACCTGTGCCCCGATGCCGGAAACCTCGCCATCGATTTGCGTGTTGAGGCTACTCACACCCGCGGGACGAAGGAACGACGTATAGGGATCTTTGAGCGACTGAACTATGGCCTCTGCGGCGCGGTAGGCCGCCTCATCCGCATCAATGTTGTCCTCAAAGAGAAAGTCGCTCTGGATGAGCTGCCAGACGGTCTCTAAAATCGCCTGCTTGGGCAGACTGGTGGTCCCACCAGTCAAATTGATCGTGATGGTTTGCGCTTGAGCCTTCTGCCGCTCCAGACGTTCGGGAAGTTCGGCAGGCTCTGTGTCGCTCTGACCCAACGCCCGCCGGAGCATGGACTGTGCTTCGTCTCCTTTGAGCACACGTCGGGTTCCAAAGTAATTTGCACGCTGCGGTTCCATCCACCCGCGCGCCACCACGGCAGCGATGGCCTTTGCCTCATCGGTATTGGCATCCACATCCTCGTACGATGTGTCGCCGTCTCCTTCGAGCGAGTGTAACGCCGCAAGCACCTGAGCCGCTTGGCCGCGTGTGATACTGCGTGCCAGCTGCAAGTCCTTTCCAAACGCTCTCAGGGCGTACTTCTCATGCGCCGCGCGCACATAGGGCTCCATTGCGGAGGGCACCCGCACGTACGGTAACGATGCATCCGTTTCGGTTGCTGTGAGATTGAGGAGTTTGACTGCTGCGCGCACGAAGTCTCCGCGACTCACCACTTGCTGCTCTCCCACACGGAGCACTTGGTCCACGTTCAGGGCCCATGCCCCCGCCGGAACCAGGGTCAATGTACACGCGGCAAGGCTCAATGCGCCATTGAGCATGCGCACGCGAAGCAGACGAGTTGCGGTAACCATGGAACGGGGGGAAAGGTGCCCGCCCATCCTACGCAACCGCGTGCGCGGTGACAAACGCATCGGTAGTGACGAGTCGCCCTCGCTCCTTCATATTCGCACTTCGGTAGAAGAGGAAAGAGAAGAGCCAGAATCCGCCAACAACGTAGAGGAGTGACGGCAACAGCAGAAGGGAGATGTATCGCAAAGGAGAATCCGGCACACCGAAGAGCTGGCCCATATTCTGAGGATTGCCCGGCAGGATCTCCGGGAGCGTCACCATGAAGTTGAAGAGTCCGTGGAGCATGGTGGAAAGCAAGATGCCCGTGAGCAGCATCTGTACGCGGTACACGTGCTTGCGCGGCAGCAAGAGCACCCAATGGAGCACCGTAGGGAGCAGAGAGAGACTGCCCTCTCTGCGCTCATCTTCCAGACAGGACCGCGCGAAAATCGCCAGCCCCAGGAAATAGCCCATCACCCCCGAGGAAACAATGTGCACCATCGTCGTCAAGATGGCACGTCCCGTGACGTTCCCAAGGAAAAGACCCCACTGTGCCTCTTCAGGTTCGATCAAATATTCGCGGATGAATCCGATGAAGTAACTTGGATTGAGCACGTTCTCGGCAAACGCGAAACCGATAGCCACGATCACCGCAAGCTGGATGACATCATCAATGCTTGAGAAGAACGGCTTGCCGCTCTGCTTTAATACCCAGAACTTGGAGAACTCTTCGATGAATCCAACGATGAGGAACGAAATGAGCGTAGCAAGGACGGTAGACTGCGTGCCGCTCATATCCAGCAAACTCCCCGAAACGAGCGCGTTGGTAACGCTGTTGAAGTTCTCTGGAACAATGCGGAAGAGGAAAAACTGGAACTGCGCCTGCGAGCGCACGAGCGCATCGTAGAAGAGGATGGGAGCGGTGGAGAGCATTCCCGCCAGGAACATGAGCAGTACCAATCCTTTCCGCTGACGGTGGTACTCCAAAAAGAGCCAGCACCAAACGAGAGCCGGCAGAATGGCAATGCCTGCGGCCAGCAGGTGCGCCAAGCGCTCCTGAGGAGTCTCCTTGAGGAGGAGGTGTATCGCGACCCAACCGACGAATGTCGCAAGGACCGTCGCTTTGATGTGCACCGACCAGGGTCCGAAGAGCAAGCGCCACAGGAGGAGAATTCCCACGATCCCCAGTGCCATGAGGAAGGGGTCTTCGCGCAGACCCGTGTTGAAAATGGCCCAGTTGAATGCCAGGAGAATGAATGCAATGAACGTGCCGACGAGCACGGCGAACACTTCGCCGCGCGCCCAGCGCCATCGAAGTTCGACAATGCTGCCTGCACACGCCATCGCCGTGAAGAAGAAACCGATTTGGAACAGAGAGAACTGGTGGAAAGGCTCCACATGACGCATGACCTTGAGCGAGAGCACAAAGAGTCCGGCCGTGGCGATGAGCGTCCCCACGATGGCAATCACGCCGGGGAGATAGGGACGACGCGCCTCGATGGAAGCGATGGTCTCGTGGTGGATGAAGAGATGGTTGGCAATGCCGCGCCATACAATGGTGAGGAGCACCCCCACTGCAGCACCGCCCGCGATCCATGCAAGCAGTGTCAGCGACCCCGATACCAGAGGGAATTCACCAAGCGCACTCCCCTCCTGAGCCGCAGCCACTGCAGGGACAAATGCAAACGCGAGCACAGGAGAACACAGGGCTCTGCTGCGCCAGAAGCGATGGAGGATGTGTGTGATGACCACTGAAGATATTTTAGCATATTTTGACTGTTATAGGAAGTGATGTTTTCCCTATAAGTAGCGGTTTTCCGCAACGGCTGGTACCGTAAGGTGCCGTATGCCGGCTTCCTCACTCGATAGCGTCGTTTCCCTCTGCAAACGCAGGGGATTCATCTTCCCGGGATCCGAGATCTACGGAGGACTGGCCAATACGTGGGATTACGGCCCCTTGGGCACAGAGCTGAAGAACCGCGTGAAGCAGGAGTGGTGGCGAGCCTTCGTCCACAAACGGCCCGATATGGTGGGCCTCGATAGCGCCATCCTCATGAACCCCAGAGTCTGGGAAGCCAGCGGCCACATGCAGAACTTCAACGACCCGCTCGTAGACTGCAAGAAGTGCAAGGAGCGCTTCCGCGGCGATAAGCTCATTGAGGAGAAGCTCGGCGTGGAGGCTGCCTCTGTCCTCAAACTTGAGCAGGTGGAACCCATGCTCACGGCCGAGAAGATCCCCTGTCCCAGTTGTGGAACAGTCTCATGGACTCCGGCCAAGACCTTCAACATGATGTTCAAAACCCACCAGGGTGTTGTGGAAGAACAAGCAACCATGGTGTACCTGCGCCCAGAAACGGCACAGGGAATCTTTGTGAACTTCAAGAATATCCTTTCGACGCAACGGCCGCGTCTTCCCTTCGGTGTCGCGCAGATCGGCAAGGCGTTTAGGAACGAGATCACGCCCGGGAATTTCACCTTCCGCACGCGCGAGTTTGAACAAATGGAAATTGAGTACTTCGTGGAACCGGGCAAAGAGACGAAAGTGTTCGATGAATGGAAGGAAGCTGTTTGGGATTGGTACACGGGCCTGGGCATTGCCAAGGAACACCTGCGCGTACGTGAGCACAGTCCGGAGGAGCTCAGCCACTACAGCTCACGCACCGTCGATATCGAGTACCAGTTCCCGTGGGGCTGGGGGGAGCTCTTCGGGCTCGCCAATCGCGGCGACTACGACTTGAAGCAGCACGAGGAGTATTCCAAGGAAGATCTCATGTACACGGACCCCGACGATGCGACAAAGAAGTTCCTGCCGCACGTGGTGGAGCCGAGCTTCGGTTGTGACCGCACGGTCCTCACGTTCCTCCTGGAGGCCTACGCCGAGGAGGAGCTTCCAAACGGCGACGTGCGCACGGTGATGCGTTTCGACCCGCGCCTCTCCCCCATCGATGTGGCCATCCTTCCCTTGAGCAAGAAAGAACACCTCGTTGCGAAGGCGCAGGAGATCCATCGTATGATCACGGAGAAAGCCGACCTCGTCACGGACTTCGACGTGACAGGCTCCATCGGCAAGCGCTACCGCCGCCAGGACGAGATCGGAACGCCCAAGGCGGTGACGGTGGACTTTGGGACGCTGGGTGAAGACGACGTGCAGGGCGAAAAGGATACGGTGACGATCCGCGATCGCGACAGTCTCAAGCAGGAGCGCGTGCCCGTTGGAAAGCTTGTGGAGATCCTTGCGCCGTAGGAAGTGCAGGTCTACATTCGCGGCCATTCTTCTTTTTTATATGGTCCGCACATTTGAGCAACGGCTCACGCCTCCCCCTCTGCACCTCAACGGAGGGCATGAGACCGCACGACCCCCTGCGATGAGTGGGGCAGCAATTCCCAGGAACAGAAGTATGACGATGGAAATGGTGCTCGCATTGCTCACGCACGCGTACCTCGATGTGCCGGGCACGACAATCACCCAAGAAGAAAAGATCGGACGCAATGCTCCGTGCCCCTGCGGATGCGGAAATAAGCGCAAGAACTGCGCAAAAAAGGGAGTGTAGCCGAGGATAGACCGCTCACGAGATGCCACGAGTGTTCTTGATTTTTCCGCGTAAACAGTTGATCTCGACTCGCAGATGCGTACACTGCGCTCATCGGTCCGGTCGATTGTTGCGGTCCTGACGCGCAGCGTCACTCTGAGTGAGGAGTCAGCCACAGGCTGACGACAAATCGAGGGGTGCCGCACTACGCGTATCCTCCGCCCCAGGCAAGTAGACGCCGGATAACCGCCAAGGATTTCTTCCATCGTTTCCTCAACCTCTATGCCTATCCCAACCGAGAAGGAACTCCTCGATGCCTGCTGCCACATCGGCCACCGCAAGGACAAGTGGAACCCCCGCATGGCGCGTTACCTCTTTGGAGCACGCAGGAACATCCACATCTTCGATCTCGTCCAGACGCGCCAGCACCTGGAAGATGTCTGCAGCGCACTGAAAAAACTACAGAACGAAGGGAAAACGATTCTGCTCGTCTCCACGAAACCGCAGAGCATTCCTTTGATCGAGGCACTGGGCAAAGCGCTCAACCAACCGATCGTCACCAAGAAATGGATCCCGGGACTCCTGACTAACTGGCACACCATGAAGCGGCGCATCAAGCACTACCTCGACCTCCAGAAGTCGTTCCAGACCGGAGACGTGGAGAAGTACAAGAAGAAGGAGCAGATGCAGCTTCGCAAGAAACTCGCCAAGCTCGATGCCGCCCTCTCGGGTGTCGCGGGTATGCGAGATCTGCCCGATGCCGTGTTCGTGGTGGATGCCATGCGCAACCATGTCACGGTGCTCGAGGCCAAGAAATTGAAGATTCCCGTCTACGGCATTTGCGACAGCATCGCGAACCCCGATGAGTTTACGGCGTTCATACCCGCGAACGACGACGCAGTTTCCTCCTTAAGCATCATCCTCGAGACCATCACCTCTCAGCTCAAGGGTTCCCAAAAGTCAGAGCCCGTCCTCTCCGAGGCGTAATTCCTCTTCTCCTCTCCGTCATGACGAACATTTCCGCATCCGCCGTCTTCTCCTTGCGCTCGCGAACGGGCGTTTCCATTCTCCTGTGCAAAAAGGCACTGGAAGAGGCCCAAGGCAACGAGGAGAAAGCCATTGAGATCCTCAGGAAGAGCGGAGAGGCACAGGCGGTAAAGCGCGCGGGAAAGGACCAGAGAGAAGGGAACGTGTTCCTGGCACAGAGCGCCGATCGCGCTGCGCTGGTTCTCCTGCAGTGCGAAACGGACTTCGTGGCGCGCAACGAAGATTTCCAGGCCTTCGGGCAGAAATTCGCCGATCTCCTACTGGCTGAGGGCGAGAATGCCGTGCGCACACGCGCCGAAAAGGATCTCCCTGTCATCGTGCAGAAACTGGGGGAGAACATCTCTCTGGGTGAAGTACTCATCCTGGAAGCCCCCGTACTGGGAACCTATGTCCACACGAACCGCAAGATCGGTGTGATAGTCGGTTTGGATAAGGGGGAGACTTCGGTTGCGAAGGATGTCGCCATGCATGCCGCTGCGATGAATCCTCTCTACCGCACGCCGCAGGATGTCCCCCCCGAAGCTATTGAGCGCGAGAAAGAGATTTGGAAATCTCAGCTTGTAAAGGAAGGCAAACCCGAAGCCATCTGGGACAAGATTATGCTCGGCAAGGAGAAGAAGTTCCGTGAGGAGAACGCTCTCACTACTCAGGAGTTTGTAAAAGACCCGACCAAGACTGTCGCACAGTACTTGAATGGGGCCTCCGTGCAGGCATACGTGCGTCTGGCGGTCGGGTGACAGGAATCAGGAAGCAGTGATCAGATATACCCGATGACCTCTTGAGCCGTATTCTCCTGTCTCCTGACCCTTGCCTCGTCCTGGAATAAAAGCTGATTGCCGCTCCAGAGCCTTAGGAGTACAATGGAATTTGACATGGTAAAAGCTGACATTCTCATTGCCGAGGACGACCCAGTCCTGAGAGAGGTGTACACGAAGAAATTCTCCCTCTCGGGATTTTCCATCAGAACGGTCAAGGATGGACAGGAAGCCATTGCCGCCATTGAGCAGAAACAGCCCGATATCCTGATCTTGGACCTCAACATGCCCGTGGTGGACGGGTTTGGGGTTCTGGAGAAATTCCCAAAGGAAAAACGGACCTTTCCTGTGATCATCCTCACGAACTTCGGTAACGAGAAGAATCGTGAGCGTGGTGACGCATTGGGAGCCGACGATTACTTCGTGAAGAGCGAGATGACCATTCGCTCGCTCCTCGAAATGGTGCAGAAGCTCATCAAGGGGTGATACCCGGCTGGTGCAACAGGCCTTGAGAAAGCCATTTCTGGCTATCATGCGGCTTTGCAATGAGAACAGTTTTGGCATCTTCTGTGCGCGCATATTCGTACGGCGTAGTGGATTACTACGCTGTTCCTGCCAAAGAAAAAGGGAGGGAATAGCGTCTGGCGTCAACCGCGAAGCCGTATCAGCGCAGCAAAAAACATGCTACAATGGTAAGATAAAGCCATGCCGAAGCTCTTGCTCTTCACCGCAACGCTGGCTCTGGCGCTGGGCGCGCTGGTGCTGGTGCTATGGTTCCTGAGGAAAAGGCAGGAGCGTCGCGACGAACGCGACCTGGTATTTCTGCAGATCCTGGTACCGAAGAAAGAGAGTAAGGAGGATAAGGAAACGGAAGCGGAAAAGTACACCACAGGCCACGATTTCCGCGAGGTACTGGGCGTCATGGATCACCTGTACCAATCACTCTACGGGCTCTACAACAGCGGCATTAATCGCCTGTGGAGAGGACAGGTATTCTTCTCCGTAGAGTATGCGGCACTCGCAGGAGAGATTCTCTTTTTCGTTGTGTGTCCCCGGCGCTTTAGCCCGATCATCGAGAAACAGATCACGTCATTTTATCCCGATGTCATCATTGATGAGGTGGAGGATTACAACATCTTCACCGAGAACTCGGTGGTTGCGGTGCAGACGCTCATCCCTGCAAAACCTTTCGCTGCCGTCTTTAAAACCTACGACCAACTGAAGAGTGATCCGGTGAACGCCATCACCAATGCGTTCTCCAAGTTACAGATCACCGAGGGCGCAGCGGTGCAGTTTGTGCTCAAGCCCGTAAAATCAGGTTGGCAGAGAACGTTGCAAGTGGAAGCAACCCGACTTATCAACCCCAAACTCCATCGAGCAAAGTGGTGGAACCCCATTTCCTGGCTTTCCGCCTTCTTCAGTATGCTCACAACGGGTGAGGCCGTGGAGCTGCAAGTCGAGGAAAAGTCCACGGGAGAGCGCGTATCCACCGCAGTGGAGGAATACAGCAAATCCGTGGATGAGAAGGCCAACCAGCCGGGATTCTCGTGCATTGTGCGACTGGTGGCTTCGGCTGACACTCCAGCGCGCGCGCAGACGCTGCTGGATACGATCATTGCAGCATTTTCACAGTTCAACAGTATCCGTGGGAACAGCCTGCGCAAGACACGCATCGTGGAACGCCGCTCGATCCTGAACCGATTCATCCGCAGGACACCGAGCCGCACGATCAAGCAATTGCTGCACGCACGAAAAATGATTTTGGGAACCACCGAGCTTGCCGGATTTTTCCACTTCCCCAACATCCGTTACAACAAGGTGGATATGATCAAATGGCAGAACTTCAAGGTCGCTCCAGCACCCAAAGATATTCCCCAAGAGGGACTCTATCTGGGAACGAATACATACAGAGGCGAAAAGCACCGCGTTCACCTGAAACCGGAAGACCGTTTTCGTCACTTCTACATCATCGGACAGACCGGAACGGGCAAGTCCTCGATTCTCCAGCTCATGGCACGTCAGGACTTTCATAGTGACAGGGGGGTGTGCGTCGTGGACCCGCACGGATCACTGATTGATGACCTGCTTCCCTACATACCACGCGAACGAGCCGATGATGTGATCTACTTCAATCCCGCGGATACCGAGCGTCCCATGGGACTCAACCTGCTCGAAGGCAAAACCTCCGAGGAGAGGGACCTTATCGCCCTCGATGCCATGAACATGATGGTGAAGATGTTCGGTAACGAAATCTTCGGCCCGCGCATCCAGGACTACTTCCGCAACGGGTGCTTGACACTGATGGAGGATGAGGACGAAGGCGGCGCCATCACAGACCTGGTGAAGCTCTTCACCGACGATGAGTGGCAACGCTACAAGGTAAGCAAAGTAAAGAACCCCATCGTACGCGCCTTCTGGGAGAAGCAGATGGCCCAGACCGGGCAACGGGAGAAACAGGAGATGATCCCCTACTTCGCAGCGAAATTCGGTCAGTTCTACACGAACACGCTGATCCGCAACATTGTGGGCCAGACGAAGAGCGCGTTTGATATTTCTCAGGTGATGAACTCGGGGAAGATTCTCCTCGCCAACCTTTCCAAGGGTCTCGTCGGTGATATCAACTCACAACTCTTGGGTATGATTTTCGTCAGCAAGATCCAGGTGGCCGCCATGCGGCGCCAACAACAGAGTGCTGCGGAGCGCAGGGACTTTTTCCTCTACATCGACGAATTCCAGAACTTCGTCACGGAATCCATTGAATCCATCCTCTCCGAGGCCCGCAAGTACCGCTTGGGACTTGTTCTGGCACATCAGTACCTCGACCAGCTCGAAAAGCAGGACAAGCTCTCGGGGAATGTAAGTCTGAAAGGAGCGATTTTTGGAAACGTGGGCACGATGATGTTCTACAAGATCGGCCCGCAGGATGCCGAGGTCGGTGCCAAAGAGATGGCCCCGGTATTCTCCGAGCAGGACCTTGTGAACATGGATGCCTTCAAGGGAGCAATGAAGCTCTGCGTCGATGGCAAGCCTTCGCGCCCGTTCTCCATTGAGGTCCCACGACCATGGCTGGAAACCACCTACCCCAAAGATCCCCAGGCTGCCGAGGCCTTCAAACAACTCTCGCGGCTCACCTACGGCAGACAAAAGGACTTTGTGAACAGGGAAATCCTGCGCAGAATCGGCTAAGTCGTTGAGAGGCCTTTGACTCAAGCGTGTTTATCGGGGAGTTGTGCGACTTAACAGAAATGTCCCTAAGGAGTTGATTATACAAATCAAAGATAATATATTCCAAGTATGAGCAAAGATAATCTTAAACCTGATGAAACAGATGATCCTCAAAAAGCATCCGAAGAAGATGCCGTTACCCCAAAGGAGGAACGTAGATCGCTAGCAAGTGAAGGTGCTCTGATTGCGCAGCAGATAGCTGAAGCAAGAAAGAATTACGGTGAATGGGGTGCTCAGCAAGTGATTGAGGCACATGAGAGAATGTCGGGACAATGAGCATTTCTGTTACATCGCACAACACGCCTTGTACGGTTCGTCCAACTTAAATGGACTCTCCCAAATGCTACGGCGGTGAGTCGCTTCCACCTTCGTCCGCCTGCGGCGGACTACGGTGGACAAGTCGCTCCATATTTTATGGCCTTGCACTTCGTACAAGGCGGAACGTTATGTGAAATAGAAAACATTTTGAAACCTTTTTTGATTCATTTTTTGCTTATAAAATGATATAATGGTACAAAATATGAGTGTAGAAGGAAAACCAAAACAAATCGACCAACAACCTGAATTGCCAAAGGTTGAAACATCAACAAAACCTCCAACTGATTCAGAGAAGCTGGCTTCTCATAATTTAGAAAGAGAACAAACGAAAGCAAAGAAACAAGATGATGCTAAAATATCAGAGATTAGAGCCTCGCTTGGTCTAGAGCAGGCGGAAGGTGGAAAAACAACCAACCAACACTTACAAGAATATCTTGGTTTACAAGAAGGTGCTGTTGAAAGAGTGGCATTATTAAAAGCAAAAAATCTTCCTGATCATTATCAGACACAACGCAAGGCTCTTCGTGATGAAAGATTGGACAAAGTGATTATCGCAGTAATTCCAGATGATTTGTGGGTTAAGGGAAGCCAGCCCTCTGAATCTAGTGCTGAAAATCAACTTATCTTAATCAAACAAAGTTATTTTGAAGCGCAGGAAAATCCTGATGAAATTGCTTGGTTATGTCATGAATTAGCGCATTGCCAAAACTTTTTAGATGCCGAATCTCCAGAGGCATATCAAGGCAATATGCAAAAATTTGCTTTTGAAGATTTGAAAACTGAATATACATACCCAAATAATCCCGTTGAACAATTCACATTCACCAAGCAATTTCAATACCTGAAAGAGCATGGCAAAAGCAGAGAAGATGTTTTAACAATGTTGAGTAAGTACTATCACGAAGAGGATTTTCCTTTCTTCAACAGGTTGTTGGATGGTGTTTATGGAAAATAAAGTTCGGTCTGGCTTTCAAAAGAATATGGAGGTCGTCGCTCCTCGACCCAAATCCTTCAGCAATGAGCCGCTTCGTGGTACATTGTGCTGCCTTGTACTTCATATAAGCCGAAACGTTAGGCGAAATATTTTTGCTTGTCCGTCCACTATTCCATAACAGAACTAAGTGTGATAGAATAGAGATGTATTACTTCCTAACATCCATACCATGACAGCAGCAATACCAAATGATGCGGATTCAAAACTGCAAGATCTGGGAAAAATCCAATGCACAGAACTTTGCGAGGGAACGGAAGATCCAAGCGGACGAGAGCAACTCGAAACATTGAGGCAATTAGCGAAGCAGAGTCGTGATACCGTCGTTCAGATGAACACTTTGCTTCGTAATAACATGTTGGGTTATCAAGGACTCCATCCACGCACTGGATTTGCGCTCCGTGACATTGCCAGAGGAATGGATCCAGATGAAGCATTTGATAAAGCAATGGACACAATGTGGGCAGGTGCACCTATCGAAGAAGAGAAAAAATAGAGTTCCCCTTCCAAGCAAAAAATTCTTGCCTAAATACGCTATAATTAAAAGATACTTAACTACAAAAAACTATGAGTACAGCAGAAAGAGGCGGCGCGGCGTCCGAACCAAATGAAGAAAAACCACGCTTTGTTATCGGCGCAAAAAAGAATTCTGATGGTACTTGGGATTATTCGCGCGCGGGGAAAATGAAAGACCCCGAGGGGAAATTAGCAAGAGGAGTAGAAGAAGTGAAAAGACGAGAGAAGGAAGCGCGCGCAAAACGTCTTGAGATTCCCAAAGATATTAACCCAGGAAGTGCTGAAATGGCCTGGTATACAATGCGAAACACAATCATCGTTAATGAGGAAGCCGCCAACAAAGCTCGCAAAGAAGGTAAACCAGATGAACGTCGCGAAGCCCTCATCAAAGCACAAAAAATGCAGCAAACCATGTTTGAGAATGCAAGCATGAGATTTTCCCAAGATTTAATCAAAAAGGGCTTAGACTCCGGCCAAAGTGTCACCGCAGAACAAGCACAAGAAAGAGCCGCCAACCTTACTGCCGATGAAATGTATGATCTTGTACAGGAATATGTCATAGATCATTATGAATCTCTGGAAGATGAGAGTAAGGATGAGGCCTACTTACAGGAAGGACCCTTTGGCGGCAACTACCCAATCAAAGACCTATTGAAGGCGGCACGCGACTTGCAAGGAAGGCTTGTTGATGAGGCTTCGCGAGGCGGCAAGAATTGAAAAAATGCCAGAATATAATGTCGCCTAATCAGCGACATTGCTTTTCATTACAGCATATGACACTGCATAGCCAGCTCACTCTTTTCCGAAAGAGCTCGCCCAAATTGCACACTGGTGACACGGCTTTCGCCGTGACATTGTACCAACGTGCAACTACGTCTATGCAGAAACATTACATTGAGCAAAAGCCCTCATTTTTCGCATCCACATGCGCATTTGATTAAATTTAATAAATGTTGTATAATAATATCAAACACATTTTATTTCCCTTCCCAATTCCCCGTATGGTTAACCGCAACAATGTGGTCGTTGCCGCTCTCGCTGGGCTCGTCGTGGGCGTACTTATGGGCGCAGGGACCGTGCAGTACGCACAGGTCATTGCGTTCCAGGGCACCGATCCCACGTATGCCAAGTCCCAGGAGAACTGGCGCACTGCCGTCGAGGGAGAGCTGAGGAATCGCAGCGACATAGAGGACGAGTATGTCGTCCCCTTCGTCCGCGTGCGCTCCAGCGCTCCTGAGAACGAGCAGGCCGATCGCGCGACACCGCGCGATTTGCGCTACGAGATCTACTACAACGACGAGGAAGATCCGGTGCTCTACCGGATGTACCCTTAACTGGAAACAACGTCGTTACCAAGGGAAGGGAGCGCAGAGCATGCGCTCTCTTTCTGTTTAACGCACCGCAATCGAACTCACGGGCAACGCGTGCACCAGGTAGCGCTGCGCAATGGAATCGGGAGGCCAGCAGGTATAGAGGATGAGCTCCTCCCCTGCTCCATCGTCACGGAATGGAGCGGTATCGCTCGCTGCGATGGTCTGCTTATGACTGACTTCATACGCAAAGAGCTTGCCATCGAATGTTACATAGATGCGATCGCCTGTATTGAGCTTATTCACCTGACGGAAGACCTTCGTGTACTGCGACACGTCCCACGGATAACTGGAGGAGTGACCGTAGATCATGATCTTTCCGCTCGTTCCCGGGTAGCTGAAGAGGTGGCCCACTCCCGCCTGCAAGGGGGCGAGTACGCCGTTGGATGTAAAGGGATCGCTGGGATGCGTAATAGTGAGATCGGTAATGCCCAGCGACGGCATGGTAATGGAGAAATACTTCTCCGAGGAGTACTGCGTATTCGCAGCCACGGCAGGCTGTGGGACGCGAATCTGCACCCCCCCGGACGTCCCTTGCGTTTGAGGAACCGCAATGCGCTGTTGAGGAACGGCGGTGACAGTATTCGACGCCGGGGCAGCAGCAGGTTCCGTGAATTGTACTGCGCCCGTGCTCTCGAGCATCGCTAGGCGATACACAATGTCAAAGAATCTCCCCCGGCTCAAAATCTGTCCAAGTTCCAGACGCCCCTGATGCATGACAAGATTCTTGGCAATGGCAGCATTGATGTAGGGTGTAAACCATGCATGGTCTCGATTTTGAACAAAGGGAGAAAGTTGCGCGCCATTCTCCGCACCGCGCACACCATACGCACGCAGTGCCATGGCTATCCCCTCCTCAACGGTCAGATATCTCCCCGGTTTAAAGGTGCTATCGGGATACCCCGTGACCATATTCTCCTCAAATGCCGCTTCTACGTACGGCGCATACCACGCGCGCTGATCCACATCGGAGAAGAGCGGGAGCGGCGCCAGATTCTGCGTAAACCAAGCAACGCGGTCGGGATTCTTAAGTTTGAGAAGTACCTTCAATGCCTCCACACGATTGAGAGGAGCATTAGGCTTGCCTTCGCCATCGCTGTACCCTTCTACCGCCCCCTTCCCCATAAGGTACTCAAAGGCAGTCTCATAGGGAGTCGAGCGCACATCGCTGAGCACCACGGGCGCCGAGAGCGCCTGCGAGGCAAAGCCAATAACGAGGATCCACGCGAGTGGGAGGAGAAGTCTCTGCATGGAAGTTGAGTATATTACTTGTTTTTGTCAACATGTCAACTACTGGGGGGCCAAATTCCTTGAAAGAAACGCCATTTCTTCTGGGTATTCCTCAATGGAGGACATGGGAATCTGTTACCCATGCCTCCCCCAAGCATCCCCCGACTTGCGCTGCTCGTGTTCTCCCGACACACTGCGCCCATGGCATTGCGCATGGGCATTGTCGGCCTTCCGAATGTGGGGAAATCCACACTCTTCAATGCGCTCACGCGCACGCGCGCTGCCCAAGCAAGCAATTTTCCCTTCTGCACGATCGACCCCAACGTCGGCATCGTCGAGGTCCCGGATGTGCGTCTGGATCGCCTCGCGGCAATCGTACATCCGCAGAAAATCATTCCGGCCACCGTGGAGTTCCTGGATATCGCAGGTCTCGTGAAGGACGCTCACAAGGGTGAAGGATTGGGGAACCAGTTCTTGGGTTCCATACGAGAAGCGGAAGCACTCTGTCATATTGTGCGGTTCTTCCCGGGTGAATCCATCATGCACGTAGAAGGGAGCGTTGATCCCAAGCGCGACCGCGAGACCATCGAGACCGAGCTCATCCTGGCAGATCTGCAGAGCGTGGAGAAACGTCTGGACAGAGCACGCAGCGCCGCGAAGACAGGCGATAAGGAGAAAGTGCGGGAACTCGCCGTTGCAGAGAAGCTCAAGGCTGCCCTCGATACGGGTAAGCTCGCCCAAAGCGTCACGCTCACGGAAGAGGAAGATTCCGCGGCACGGTCGTTCTTCCTGCTTACCAGAAAACCTCTCCTCTATGCGCTGAATGTCTCCGAAGAGCAACTCAAAGAACTCTCGGAGGAACGGGCGCGTCAGATCCTGGGTATTGAGGATGACGCACCGGTGATTCTCGTCTGCGCCAAGGTGGAGGAGGAGCTGCAGGATCTTTCGCCGGAGGAAGGAACAGAGTACCTCAGCGGATTGGGGCTCACATCCTCGGGTCTCGATCGGTTGATTCATGCCGCTTACCGCGCACTGGGATACATCACGTTTTTCACCGCCGGACCCAAGGAGGTGCGCGCGTGGACCGTACGACGCGGCGCCAAAGCCCCGCAGGCCGCCGGCGTCATCCACACGGATTTTGAACGAGGATTCATTCGCGCAGAAACCATCGCCTATGAGGATTACGTGCAGCTGAGCGGTGAGCAGGGAGCCAAGGCGGCAGGCAAAGCACGCAGTGAAGGTAAGGAATATGTGGTACAAGACGGCGATGTGATGCTGTTCAAATTCAACGTGTGAGCATGGTTTTCATCCCCCGTCAGGAACCGTTCGTCTGTGAACACTGCGGCGCAGTGGTAGAGCCCCTCTCCAAAGGAACGTACCGCAACCACTGCCCCCACTGCCTCTGGAGCAAGCACGTTGACCTGGAAGGACCGGGGGACCGTCGTTCATCCTGTGGAGCTCTTATGCGACCCGTAGGACTCGACCAGCGCGCGAAGAAGGGGTTCGTTCTCATTCATCGCTGCGAACGGTGCGCCAAGGAAATTGCGAACAAAACGGCGCCGGATGACGATCTTTCGGCATTTCCTCCTGAGGGTTGCCCTTAAGCGAGTTCTGGAGAATAGAGAGAGATACTGGAGGGTTTACCCTGAGCAAATCCGCCGAAGGCGGACGAGTCGAGGGGTGTACATATGTTCAATCTATTTGTTCATCTTTTTACGCTCTTGCAAGGGCTCTTTGTTAATAGAGTCTTGAAATATATTACACAGTCGGCGTAGGCTTCGCCCCCCAACCCTTTCGCACAATCATGCGCGCCTTCCTCATTGTCGCACTCTTCGGCGTCCTCTTCCTCTCTCTGTAGCAGAAGATTACAGGAGTGCACTGAACTGCGACACATACCGATCGCTGTACGCAGGTTTGAGCGGGACTGCTTCACCGACGTTTCCCTCGGGGATAAGGACGAGCTGATCATTGTGTGTTTGCGGATGTTCCGCAACGGCGATATCGAAATTTCCTTCGAGAGGTTGTTCAAGGACAGATGTCACTCCATGAGCGTCCATGTCCTTCTCAATTTGTTTCTTGAGCGCTTCGCGCACAACGGGTTCAGTTTGGAGCGCTAGATTGAGGTTCGCGAGTTCCTCGTTTCTGCGCATGATCTCCCCCGCTCTCTCAGGCCCCACAACGAGCTTCTCGCGAAGCTTGGGGTCAATCCTCGTCAGACGCTCGATGGCTTTGCGTCGTTCGTGCGAGGGAATGGAATCCAGCCAGGTGCCTTCGGACATACGAGCAGAGTACCAAGAAGCTGAAGACACTGCACAGAAAATGTGAGGAGGGGGGAGGCAGTAGCTGCCTATCAACCCCCTCCTCTCCCCCCAACCTCCCACCAGCCATATCGCAGCGGGAACCCGGGGATCGAACCCCGGGAGTCCCAGAGTTCGCTAGATCGAGCGTGATCGCCCCCCAGGAAGGGGTCAAGCAAGTGCTACCGAAAGTGGAATGATCAACTGCAACCGGAGGTCGCACCACAGTCGAGGCACACTTCGCACGAGCCGTTCGCCTTCACCCGCAGGCTGCCGCAACTACCACAGATAGCACCGGTAAAGCCTTGCAGGCGCGCCTGATCGATCTTGGAAGCGACGGTCCCTACTTCCTCCTGCGCGTTCTCGATCTCCTCGGTTTGGTGCAGCGCAAATACGGTTTCAACGGGGGCCGTTGGGGCCGCACCTCCCTCATCCACCACAGGAAGCCTCATGGCGAAGGCATCTTTGCTCTTTGTTCCTTCACTGTAGGCAAACTCCACGAGCTCTCCATTATGGAACTGCTTGGCTTGCTCTTTGGAAAGGAACTTGAGCGCCAGCCAGCGTCCGAGGTAGTCCATCAAGCTCTTCACCATGGGGATTTCCTTATTGATGGTCATGCCCATAGGCTCGAAGCGCGTACGCACCAGCTTGGCGCAGAGAACATCCAGGGGAACCCCGTACTGCAGGTTCATGGAGAGACTCAGGGCCAGCGTATCCATGACACCGGAGAGCGTGGAACCCTCCTTGCTCATCTTAATGAAGATTTCACCGGGGGTGCCATCCTCGTAGAGCCCCACATGCAGGTACCCCTCGTGACCGGCAACCGAGAATTTATGCGTGATGGACATGCGCTCATCGGGAAGTTTTCTCCTGCGCGGAACTTCTTTGATGACGATGCGTTCCACGATTTCCTTTGCTTCCTTTGCTTCCTTTGCTTCTTGTACTTCCTTCCTCTTCTCTGACCGATTGCTCAACGGCTGACTCAACTTGCACCCGTCACGGTAGAGCGCGTTGGACTTGAGTCCCAGCTTCCAGCTGAGGAAGTACGCGTTTTTGATATCTTCCACCGTCGCCTCGTGGGGAAGATTGATGGTTTTGGAAATGGACCCCGTGATGAAGGGTTGTGCAGCGGCCATCATGCGGATATGGCCCTCCGGGGCAATGAAACGCTGACCGATTTTTCCGCAGCGGCTTGCACAATCAAAGACTGGAAGGTGTTCAGGTTTAAGGCGAGGGGCGCCCTCAATCGTCATGTGACCGCACACGGTTGTATTGGCCTCCTCAACCTGCTCCTCGCTAAACCCGAGCGCGGTGAGCAAATCGAATAAGGGGGCTTCGCGCTCTTCTTTTTTAAAGCCCAGACGATCCATGGCATCATCACCGAGGACGAACCTGTTGAACGCAAACCTGAGTTCAAAGACCTGAGGAAGCGTTTTCTCGACGCTGGCGATGTCCTCGTCCGCGAACCCCTTCTCCTTGAGTGACTGTCGGTTGATGTGCGGCGCGCCCTCCAGCGAGAGCGTTCCCAAGACATAGCGCATGATGTCCTTGACCTCATGGTCGCTGTACCCCAGAGCAGAGAGTGCCGGTTTGGTCGATTGATTCGCGATTTTCATGTATCCACCACCCGAGAGTTTCTTAAATTTGACGAGAGCGAAATCCGGCTCTACGCCCGTCGTGTCGCAATCCATGAGAAGACCGATCGTCCCCGTGGGAGCGATCACCGATACCTGCGCGTTGCGGTAACCGTACTTCTCCCCCATCGCAAGAGCACGATCCCAACATTCCTTGGCCGACTCTAAGAGAAAGGAGGAACAGACCTTCTGATCAATACCTACGGGAGTCACGTGCAAACCCTCGTATTCGGCTTTGGGAGCCGCGTAGGCAGCGCGGCGGTGGTTGCGGATCACGCGCAACATGTGCTCACGATTACGCTGGAATCCTGCAAAAACCCCCAGATGTTTGGCCATTTCCGCCGACGTGGCATAGGACTCACCCGTGAGGATGGCAGAAATCGCGGCGCAGGTCGCTCTGCCTTCCGGTGAATCGTAGGGAATGCCCATGCGCATGAGCATGGCGCCGAGGTTCGCGTACCCCAGCCCCAACGTGCGAAACTCGTAGCTCAAGCGCGCGATCTCGCGGCTGGGGAACTGCGCCATAAGCACGGAGATTTCCAACACGATGGTCCACAGGCGTGCTGCATGGCGGAAGCGTTCCACCTCGAACGTGCCGTGCTCTGTATCATAGAACTTGAGGACGTTGATGGACGCCAGGTTGCATGCGGTGTTATCCAGGAACATGTACTCGCTGCAGGGGTTCGACGCATTGATCGGCCCGTCCTGAGGACAGGTATGCCAGTCGTTGATCGTCGTGTCGTACTGCACACCCGGATCCGCGCACGCCCACGCTGCGTACCCGATTTTATCCCACAAATCACGCGCTTTGAGCGCTTTGCAGGGAACGGGGTCGCGCCCCTCCTCCTTGGCACGTTTGAGCTCCGTTCGCCAGTAGAGATTCCATGTACCGTTCTTCTCCACCTGTTCAAAGAAGTGGTGCGGGATGCGCACGGAGTTATTGGAGTTCTGGCCCGACACCGTCTGGTACGCCTCGTCATCGAATCCCGTGGAGTACCCGGACTCGGCAAGCGCCGCGACTTTCTTTTCTTCGTTAACCTTCCAATTGACGAAGGTTTCGATATCCGGATGATCCAGGTTAAGGCAGACCATTTTCGCCGCACGGCGCGTGGTGCCGCCGGATTTGATGGCCCCCGCGGCGCGGTCGCCGATCTTGAGGAAGCTCATGAGCCCCGAGCTCCTCCCTCCCCCGGAAAGCGGTTCGCCATCGCCGCGGATGGCGCTGAAGTTCGTGCCCGTGCCGGAACCGAATTTGAAAAGACGCGCTTCGCGGACCCACAGATCCATGATGCCGCCGGGGTTCACCATGTCGTCATCCACAGACTGGATGAAGCACGCATGCGGCTGGGGATGCGTGTAGGCATCCTCGCTCTGGCGTACGTCCCCAGTTTTAGGGTCGCAGTAATAGTGCCCTTGTGCCGGCCCCGTGATGCCGTAGGCCCAGTGGAGCCCCGTGTTGAACCACTGGGGACTGTTGGGCGCCGCCATCTGGTGCACCATCATGTACTTAAGCTCATCTTCGAACGCCTGCGCGTCCTGCGCGGTTTCAAAGTACCCGTGCCGCTCTGCCCACGCGCGCCAACACCCAGTCATACGGCCGATCACCTGCTTCACGCTGCGCTCGGGACCCGTGACAGGATTTCCCTGTGCATCGTTCTCCACTTCCCCTTTCGCATCGACCTGCGGCACACCCGCCTTGCGGAAATACTTACTCACGACGATGTCCGTTGCTACCTGGCTCCAATCGGCGGGAATTTCGGCCCCCTCCATCTCAAATACCACCGATCCGTCCGGGTTGGTGATCTTGCTCGTGCGTCGCTCGTAGGCAACCTCCTCCAAGGGGTCGCTCCCCGGCGTGGTGAACACACGCGGAATCGAGAGGCCTTTGTGAACACTTTTCTTAGGGGAGGACACCATGCCCTGGGAGGCTAAATCGGTGTCCGTTGTGGTCGGAGCGGGCGGATTCATGGGAGAGAGGACAGGGAAAGCAAACACAACATCCTGTGCCTAAACACAGCAATCACACACGATATATGGTACTCTATCCCCCTTCAACCAACTGTCATTGCTCTGGAGAGCGGATGCCATCGTAATGTACGAAGGTCAGGTGGAGTCACCGTGGAGAACGTGCGGAAGGTGAAGTCATCAGGTGTTGAAAGTGCGGAAGGTGCAGAAGGTCGGTATCTCCTCCATTCTCGTTACTCCCCACACCTCCCGCACCTCCCACACATGGTCATCCATCTGCTACCATTCCCCTGTGCGCATCCTCGTCCTCATCGCAGGAACCAACGAGCCGAGTAACTCTGCAACCCTGGCGGACGCGTTTGCTAAGGGCGCAGCACAGGTCAGCGCCACAGTGGAGATCATGCACCTTTCTGAGCTCTCGCTGGCGCACTTCACCCTGGATTGCTATGACAACGATCACCGGGATGAGGCGGACTTTGTAAAGCTTAAGGAGGCAATCCTCGCAGCGGACGGCATAGTGATTGCGAGCCCCATTTGGAACTTCTCCGTGCCCGCACACCTCAAGAACGTCTTGGACCGCATGGGGAGCTTCGCGCTGGATGACAAGCGCATCGTAGGACAACTCAAGGGCAAACCCTTCTTCATCCTCCTGACAGGAGGAACGGGGATGGGCGTGTGGACGGGTCTCATGCGGCGTACCACCAGCCACCTCCAGGCAGCCATCGAGTTCTTCGGCGGCACGGTCTTGGGGAAGCACTTCGAACCCAAGTGCGTGGGGGGAAAAGGCGTCTTCACCCTGGTGGTCGATAAGCGCCCGGAATCCCTGGCGGCTGTGAAGCGTAAAGGGAAGGCGTTTGCGGAGGTTGTGGGACGTTACGCAGAAATAGGAGTCCTGCCTATGAGAAAGAACCTCTGGCACCGCATCTACCAGGTGGCGCAGAAGGTGTTGAAGAAAGTGGGATGAAATACATGCAAGTTTCGACGGCGCAAGCACCATTGACTGTTTGACATTAAAATAGTATCATTTTCTCGTATCACCACGAAACGCACTCCGTACGGTTCCGTCCTTACGGGGTGTTTTTCTGTACTCGAGCTTTTTACGCTGAACATTGATACCTGCAAGTCTTCCTGCCGCAAAAGATTTGAGGAGTGCTGAATAGCTGTTCTCGTCGGGAACCAAAATCATTCGTAGTTTGCTACGATCGTTAAGGTATTTGATTAGGCAATAGAAATCCCCATCGCCGGATACAATGACCGCCTGCTCAAATTCCCCGATTCTCGTCATCACATTCAGCACGAGATCTGCATCGCAGTTCCCCTTCACCTTGCCATCTTTGTACGTAAGAATCGGTTTGAAGATCAGCGTGTAACCGTAGTTCTGCAGAGCTGTGTAGAGCTCCGCGTTGGTGGCTACGTATCCCATCACAATAAATGTTTTCCCAACGTCGTACTTCTCCTTGAGGTAAATTCGAAACCGCCGGTAATCCAAACTCCATCCTAATTCCTGGATGCCCTTATGAAGATTCTGGCCGTCGATAAACGCGTAGTTCGTCACGGAAGCATCGTACACTGCATGCCGCTCCTACGCAGCTTGTGGCACTTCAGTCTCCTCGAACAGCTTTCTGAGTGAGGCAACGTGCTCTTCTGCCACTTGCCGCAAATCACCTGCGAATTCCTCAGAGTATTGAGCCATTCCTAGGCGCTGTTCCACGAGCGTAGTGAGTTCCTGTCCGTACACATCAAGATCGCCTAGATACACTCTTCCCTTATCCTGCATACGCTCTTGCGTTACTCCAAATGCATATCCTTTCATCGTATGAAGTAGGGCGGTAATGGTTTCACTACAGCCACTCTCGGGTTGAACTCTGGGAGCATCTGTACCGCTTTCTCCGAGATTACCTAGCGCGTGGTAGAACTGAGCAGTGGAGATCGTTTTTTCCATGGTGATAAAAGGGGAGAAACTAAGTAGCTAATGGGAAGAATTACCGGGCGACTCTCCTGATTGCTGAGTAACCTGCGTCTCCATACACTCCAATTCTTGCCTTACCGCAGCTACCACTTCCCCTATGCTCCGCGCAAAAACAACACGAACACCTCCTATTTCCACTCCTCCGTGGCTCGTAACGAGATGGCCCACTGCTAGTCGTGCCTCCTCTTCTGTGCCACCGAAAAACTGAACGACCTGCGCCAAAGCGACGCAATCCTCTTTCTGTAGTAAGCCGGGTTGTTGGGGAGCTTCTTCGCCCATTTCTTGGAAGAGGATATTCCACCGTTGTACTACCATCGTCAAGTGAAGAGGAGCTCATCCAACAAGCACCATCTCCTCATCCACCATCCCGGCATCCTCAAATGCTTCCCAGGTCTTGGCACCACCCTCCACGAGAATGCTCGTAATGCCGAAAAAGTCTCCCTTGGGGGTGGTGAGGAGTTCCCAAAGCGCCTTCCAGGCAAAGAGTTCCCCATCAAGCGGGCATTCCCACACCCGAGTACCTAACGCTTCTATCCTCCCCTTTTTTGCTAAACCCGAACCCAAACCCGATCCCGAAATCACCACCGTCCCCTGAGCGAGCTCTTTGGAGAGAACCCGAGCATCTTCTTTGATACGTAATTTCGGATCGAGCACTATACGAAGCGGAGAATGTTGATCAACTTCTGTGTTCGTATTCTGTATAAATCTTGTACTCAACTGAGGATCATCTGCCAAGATAGTCCCCACCCCAACGAGGATGGCATCGTGCTTCGCTCGCAGGTGCGCGTGCGACCAGGTGTCCTGCTCCTTGGAGGTGATTGTGAGCCGTGAGCCATCGGGGGCTGCCGTAAGACCTGTCTTCGTCTGTGCCCGCTTGAGCGTGATCCAAGGCCTGCCCTTCTCCTGGAGCGTAGTAAAGCCCCTATTGAGCCATGCAGAGCGTGCACGCTCCACGGGACCTGTGACGGTGATTCCTGCCCTCTCCAGTGCAGCAATTCCCTTTCCTGCCACCTGCGGGTTAGGGTCCTTGAGGCCATAGACGACATACTTCACTCCACGTTCAATGAGGATGTCCGTACAGGGTGGAGTCTTGCCACGATGAGAACAGGGCTCCAGATTGACGTAGAGCACGTCCTCGGGCTCCAGAGGAGCCGTGCATTGTGTGAGGAGTGCGCGCTCGGCATGGAGCCGCCCGTAGCCTTCGTGGAACGCCTCTGCAATGATCTTTCCCCGACGCACAAGAACGGCTCCCACGAGCGGATTAATGCCTGTTTTGCCCCTCCCCTGTTCTGCAAGGGCAAGGCAGCGGTGGAGGAAGGGGGCGTGGATATCCACGCGATCTACGATACATGCGCACTCACTGAAGAAGAAGCTTCTGAAGACCTGGAACCGCCTCCAGCGTGAGGTTAATCGACACCTGTTCGCTGAATGGAGCACTGGGACTATTGCTCCTCATTATGGGAGAATAGGATTCCCAGCTCCGCAGCGTAAGAGGTTCGGGGTCTGCATTAACGGCAAGTACCGCTCCGGCGCGCACGTTACGCATAGATGCAAGAACGAAGAGAACGGAACACTCCATTTCTGACGAGAGAATGGGCTGCTCATCCAGGGGAACCTGCGCCGCATCGAATGCTCCTGCCCATGCCTGGCGCCGTTGTTTAGAGCCATAGAACGCATCGTGCGTCCTGTTGATGCCAGAAAACACCCGCGTATTCTCCTTTGCCGCCGCTTGCTCTATGCAACGCACCACACCGTAATCCGCAACAGCAGGATATGAGAGCGGCAGATACTCCTGTGTGGTTCCTTCCTCCCGAACGCACGCCGTGGGGACGATGATACTTCCACAAGGAATACCGGCTCTCCATGCACCACCACATGTTCCCACACGAATGAGAATTCTAGCGCCGGCGGCAATTGCCTCTTCCACTGCAATGGCGGTGGAAGGACAACCGATCCCCGTTGAAATCACCGAAATGGGCACTGTCTTGTACAACCCTGTCCATGTAGTAAATTCGCGGTACTGACTGATCTTGCGGGCATCGTCGAGTGTTGACGCAATCCAATCTGCCTTTGCAGGATTGCTTGGCATAAGCACGATTGGCGCAATATCCTCAGCAGAACACTGTAAGTGATTGAGTTGAATAGACATAGGAGCAGTAAGGAAGAAACTATGAGGAATACCGAGAAAGAAACTCAGCGAGACCTTGCGTATCCGTCACACCGGATGCAGCACCGCGAACGACAGCATTCGTCGTATTTACAGCCAACGCCGTGCCTCCCGCTTTTTGAATGCGCTCAAACATGCTCACATCATTTGGACCGTCTCCGGCAGAAATTGCGCGGGACAGAGACGGAAGCGTCGGTATGGTGCGTGCGAGAGCATTGATACCCGTTGTACCTTTGCCACTCCCAGGCCACACAACGGTTGCATCGCCATATCCAGAGGGTTGGAGCACAAACTTCTGTGACTTCGCATTAAAAGCTTCGGCAAGACGCAGTGCAGTTTGTGTATCGGCATCCATATAATCGGCACTGGAGAGATCACCTCCAAAATCGCGAATACGCACTTTCCATGGCAACATTTTCCCCTCGGACATGATACGCACTTCGGCATTCGCCTCCCTTGCAGACCGAAACAGGAGTTTTCTGAGTTCAGCTTCATTTACTTTTCTTTCCAATGCAGGCTGCATCGACCCATTGACCGAACACATCAGGCCATCATCCAGAATTCCTGCACGGAACAGTGAACGAACATCTTTCGGGAGCTTAGCGTACTCCAACTGACTGCGAGCGGTTGCGACGACGGAGAAGAGTGCTCTTCGTGAGGTTTGCAGCGCTTCCTGCATGACAGGAGGCATGGTTCCGTCAATCAACGATGTGCCATCGAGATCCAGGAAAAGGAGGCCCATATCCCTCAGTCGGAATCTTTCCGCGAGAATCCTCAGAGCAAGTCCTTCATTCCGCACATAGCGACAGAGATTCTCGAAGCTATTTCTACTCTTTTCCGTATCATCGAATATGCCACCCGTCGTGGTGATTGCAGGGCGCCAATCCGCAAGCTTTCTATACTGCGTGACAACAGCCGAACGTACGCTGCTTAATCCACTTTGAACTAGCCGAGGGATGTCCGCCGCCTTGGGATTGGCAGCAAGCAGCGTCACCAAGTCGCAGCGAACCTGCGACATGCTCATAGCCAAACGTGCAGCGGTCGTGTAGGTACTGGCGACGTCGTCGAGGATAACAACACGTGAGCCATCTGGAATTCCTCTGAGGAGACATCTGTCCTCGTCATTGATAAGAACATCGCACATTCCCCGATTTGTATTCAGGAAGCGCTGCGGAGAGACCTCTACAATATTCTTTCCTTCTACAAGAGGCCTTTCCACCTTCTGCACAGCTTGTAATACCCTTGTCCCCGCTGTTTGCGGTACCACGAGCGTATCAGCCTGCGCAATGCATTCCCGAATATCCGCGGTGCGTAGCAAGCTCTCCACAAGCTCTTCTTGGCCAATAACTTCTACAGGTCGAGCCCCAACGAGAGCGAGGCGTCTCCAAACGCAGTCTTCGGCCTCACTACCATCATTCACAATGAGAACGCCCTTCTGGTACGCAGTCTTTGCGGTCACGGCACATACTCCAGTGCCTTTTAGGAGGTCGGCTCGTGGATCTTGGCCGTCAGTTAACTGAAGAACCGCTGAGAACACTGCGCGCTCGCTTTTCGGATCGAGTTCTATGCAATCGATACTGGTTAATGGAGTTTCCATAGAAAAAAGGGGAAAAGAGAAAAAACCTCCCTCTGTGAGGAGGGAACGATCCCGGTCTGCAGTTTTCCCCTTACCTTTGGGCTCTATCCAAATACCCCTGCAGTACCGATGCCGTCCTCTCCCCACGGGGAGAATCGGCATGGTGATGCACGACTTCTGCAGAGCCCTTGAGCGTGCGGCTTACGCCTAAGTAGCGGCGGTATCCCCCGGGGCCGTTCTCGATGAAGCGGGCCACGCGGGTCACCGTCGTCGTGCTTGCGCCTGTGCGTTCAGCGACTTCCCTGTAGCTCAAGCCTTGCGCGAGGAGTTTGGCCACCTCCAGCCGCTCGCTCCAAGACTGGAGTTCTCCGAGCGTCCCTACATCCCTCAGGAGATCGGCCATCTGCTCCTCGCTCTTGCAGGAGACCATCGCGCTGCAGAGAGCCCGGAACCAGGGTTCCTTGCGGTAGGAGTCTTCGGTGAAGCGCTTCTTGGTCATGGGAAGATGAAGAATGAATGATGAAGAGTGAATGGTGGGGAGGGAACGTTGCGGTTGCCCCTCTCGCACGAAGGTGTGACTGCACGCCGTAGCGCGTAAGGCTCCTCAGAGAAGAGTGCACAAACGCAACGACGTGAGCCTACCCTACGCGCGAAGGTGTGTCAACGTAGTACCACACTTTTTTCTCCTTTACCTCCTGCACTTCCTGCACGTTCAGCACCTTCCCTGCCGACAGGCAGGCAGGAAACCCTCCTTACCTCACTCCCCCCTACCTCTTCTTTCCCCCTCCGCGCTTCGCAATGATCTCCTCGGCAACGTTCCTGGGGACCTTGTTGTAGTGCCCAAACTCCATGGAGGAATTCGCACGTCCCTGGGTAAGCGATCGCAGATCCGTGACATATCCGAACATCGTTGCAAGCGGCACCAGCGCATCGATCACCTTGGCCGTACCGCGCTCAGAGGTATTCTGAATCATGCCGCGACGGGAGTTGAGATCGCCTATCACATCACCAAGGAACTCCTCGGGTGTAACGACTTCCACCTTCATAATGGGCTCAAGGATCACGGGGTCGGCCTTCCTTGCCGCTTCCTGGAATCCGATACTCGCGCAAATCTTGAAGGCCATTTCTGAGGAGTCCACGTCGTGGTACGACCCGTCGTAGAGTTCCACTTTCACGTCCACTACCGGGAACCCCGCAAGAATGCCTCTGCTCATACCCTCCTGGAACCCCTTGTCGCACGGGGAAATAAACTCGCGCGGGATCTTGCCCCCCACGACGCTGTTCTCGAATTCGTAGCCCTTTCCCGGCTCCTGAGGGATGAGCTTGAAAACAACGTGGCCGTACTGTCCACGGCCGCCCGTCTGCTTGACGTACTTCTCCTCGTGATCCACTTCCTTCTGGATCGTCTCGCGGTAAGCCACCTGAGGCTTGCCTTGGGTTGTCTCCACTTTGAATTCGCGCCGCATGCGGTCGACGATGATATCCAGGTGCAGCTCGCCCATGCCCGAGATGACGGTCTGGCCGGTCTCGTCGTCGGTCTCCACGCGGAACGTTGGGTCTTCTTCGGTGAGTTTCTGCAGCGCAACGCCCATCCTCTCCTGGTCCGCTTTGGTTTTGGGCTCCACGGCAACGGAGATCACCGGTTCGGCGAACGTGATGGACTCAAGCTCAATGGGCTTGGCCTCATCGCAAAGCGTGTCTCCCGTGCGCGTGTCCTTGAGTCCGATGACGGCGGCAATATCCCCCGCTTCTACCTTCTGTACCTCCTCACGCGTATTGGCATGCATCTTCACCAAGCGTCCGATGCGTTCTTTTTTGCCGCTCCTCGTATTGAGCACGAATCCTCCTGATGCAAGCACGCCGGAGTAGACGCGGACAAATGTGAGTTTCCCCACATACGGATCTGTTGCAATTTTGAACGCAAGGGATGCCAGAGCATCGTCATTGGAGGGCTTGCGCTCCTCCTCTGCTTCCGAGTCCGGATTCTTGCCCCTGGCGGGCGGAACGTCAAACGGCGAGGGCAGGTACGTAACAACGGCATCCAGCAGGAGCTGGACCCCCATATTGCGCAGGCTGGAACCGCACAGCACCGGGTAGATCTTGTTCTCTACGGTACCAATGCGAATGCCACGCACAAGCTGTTCGTCGGTGAGGGCACCGTTCTCCAGGTACGCGTCGAGGAGATCCTCGGAGCATTCCGCTACCTTCTCCATCAGCTGGGAACGGTACTCCGTGATCTGATTCTCCATGTCCGCTGGAATGGGAATTTCTTCGCGCTTTTCTCCGTGTTCTCCCGTGAACTTGTAGGCCTTTTTGGCGACGATATCCACAACACCCTGGAACGTGTCTTCCGCTCCAATGGGAAGCTGGATCGCTACGGCACTCTTGCTCAAGCGATCGTGGATGCTTCCAAGAGACATGTAGAAATCCCCTCCGGTCTTGTCCATTTTGTTGACGAAAGCAATGCGCGGCACGTTGTACTTGTCTGCCTGGCGCCACACGGTTTCGCTCTGCGGCTCCACGCCCTGAGACCCATCGAAGACAACCACTCCTCCGTCGAGCACCCGGAGACTGCGTTCTACCTCTGCCGTAAAGTCCACGTGACCCGGCGTGTCGATGATGTTGATGGTGCAGTCGATCTCTTTGCCCAGAGCATCCACCGCCTTCCAGTGACACTGCGTAGCCGCGGAGGTGATGGTGATGCCGCGTTCGCGCTCCTGCTCCATCCAGTCCATGGTGGCCTCTCCTTCGTGCACTTCGCCGATCTTGTAGTTACGACCGGTGTAAAAGAGGATGCGCTCGGTTGTTGTGGTCTTACCGGCATCAATGTGGGCAATGATCCCAATGTTACGGAGATTGTGGAGATCCATGGATACGTGTGGTGAAGGTACGTGCGAAAGGAAGGATGCGTACGAGCATCCGAAATGTCCGAAAGACTATACGGAAATGAGGATTCTCATGCAATCCGAATCTGGAGCAAGTTGTGAGAGAAATGGGAAGTGTTGTAGGTGCAGGAGGTGCGGAAGGTGCGGGAAGTTGCTCTTGACCCTGCAAGTATATGGGTGTACGATTGTACACATGTCACCACAGTACACACGAGGTTTTCGTCAGCTCATCGCATGGAAAGAAGCACATCAACTAGCCCTTATGATCTATCGGACGACCGCGAATTTCCCCGCAGAAGAGCGATTTGGGATAACGAGTCAAATCCGACGGGCGGCCTGTTCCACTGCAGCACAAATTGCCGAAGGATCTCACATGGAAACCCTTCGACACAGAAACCTCTACTACGAACGAGCCTATGCTTCGCTTGCAGAGGTCGACAGCTTCCTCGAACTCTGCCTCGATCTCCATTTCATCGAACAACCAGAGCACGAAAAGCTTCAGTATCAACTCAATAAGACCGCCTCACTCCTGCGAAAGCTGAGTGGAGCGTGCAGAACACCACGACAACAATACCCTGCCGCACCTCCTGCACCTTCCGCACCTTCCTGACCTCCCAAACCCGCCCTACCTTGCCGCCAAGTGCGCAAACGCCTTGTTTGCCTGCGCCATTCTGACCACATCCTGCTTCTTCTTGATAGCCGCACCCTGATCCGTCGAGGCATCCAGAAGCTCGAGAGCGAGCCTCTGCGCCATGGGCATGCCCTTGCGTGCGCGGGCCGCCTCCAGAACCCAGCGGATCGAAAGTGTCTGCTGACGCTTGGGGCCGACCTCCACGGGAACCTGGTACACCGATCCCCCTACGCGCTTGGGCCGGACCTCAATGACCGGCGTCACGTTGAGGAGCGCCTTGCTGAAGATATCGAGCGGGCTGTCTTTGGTACGCGTCTTGATGATCTCCATGGCATCCCAAAAGAGCGAGCGTGCCACGGATTTCTTGCCGTCGTGCATCATCGAGTTGATGAACTTCTCGATGAGCGGATCGGAGCCGGTGGGAATGTACTGCTTGATCGGTTTCGCCATAAGGGAGATTAGGACTTGGGCTTCTTGGCACCGTAGCGGCTGCGGCCCTGCTTGCGGCCCTGCACGCCTTCGGTATCCAGAATGCCGCGAACGATGTGGTAACGCACGCCGGGGAGGTCCTTCACGCGGCCGCCGCGCACCAGCACCACGGAGTGTTCCTGCAGGTTGTGTCCTTCGCCCATGATGTAGGCCTTCACCTCATGCCCGTTGGTGAGCCGGACGCGGGCGATCTTACGCAGAGCGGAGTTGGGCTTTTTAGGCGTCATCGTGGTCACTTTGATGCACACGCCGCGCTTGAAGGGCGTGCCTTTGCGCAGCGGTACCTGGCGCATTTTAAGCGCATTCCAGGTGTACTGCAGCGCAGGAGCCTTGGACTTCTTGGTCTTCTTCCTGCGCGGCCGACGGATCAATTGGTTAATCGTGGGCATAGAAACGACTCTCCTTGACCCTCTTACAAAGGGAGAGGAGCCGAAAAATACTAGACATGCGCGAAAAGGAAGTAAAGGAAAAAAGCGGAGGGAATCCGCGCGAACTCCTCTACGCTAGGAGGATTCTCACGGAGCGAATCTCGTTGCCAGATCATTCCATGCGAGTTGCTGAGCCGTGAGCGCAGGCGCCCCTGGAGCGGGTGCGGGGTGCTGGGGAAGCGCTACACCGGCAACCGGCGCTGCTAAGCCAGCAGGCTTGGGCAAAAGATTCCCCGTGATAATGATGTTCCAAACGGCAACCGTCGAAGCACCATCCACTGCATTCTTACCACCTTTGAGCGCAGCCTCTAACACAGCCTTGTCACTCTTGAGCGCTGCTTGAGTAACATGCTCCAGCCACGTGGGATGCTTTGTCTCCAGCACGGGTGTCAACACTGCTGCCGTAGTGAAGTACGCCTGCACGCATTCCTTGATGATTACAGGCGTCGGCTGACCTGCAATACCACGCCCAATGACGTTATCCAGAACGGCGAGCGCGTAGTCGGGGCCGAGAGCTTTCTTGATCGCTTCGCGAATGAATGCATCGTCGATCTTCGCACTATCTACAAGACTGAACACTGTCTTTTCCTTCTCAATGGCCTTGAGCGCGAGATCAACGTACTTCAGGTGAGCGGCGGGCAAATGCTGCAGAAGTTTAGGATTCGCTTCGAGGAATTTCTCCCAGTGATCGACTCCAGCTGTGCGCAAGGACTCGAGTACTGCACCAGTTTTCACGAGTTCCGGGCTTCCTGGTGCCATTGCCGGCACCTTAGCTAGGAGTCGCGCTTTCTCTGCATCAGTGAAGTTCGCCGCCTCCGCATCGACGGATATCTTGAGAAGATTAACGTAGAGTTGCGCCGAGACACCGTCGGGGATTGCGTGGATGAGCTTCTTATCGGCATTCACCAAGTTTGTGCAGAACGCATCTGCTGGTGCCTGCACGGCGAGGATTTCCTTCACAAGAGCCCTGCCCGCATCATCCAGGCCGCCCGCTACGCCCACGATCTTCGCTTGCAATCCACCATCGGCAATGAGCGTGGGCTTCTTTTGCGCTGCGTCGCGCACCAGCGTGAGGTAGCCATTACCACTGATATCTGCCGTGTCAACCTTGAGAACCACATCGGGATTCTGCCCGACGCACCCCTGGACGAAGTCTACGGACTTGCGCTTCGTTGCGTGAACACTCGCGAGGAGATCCGGTTTCTTGACGACGAAGAATGTGGCACGTTCGATGGGGACAGCCGCATCGCCGATCCACGTCTTGAATTTCGTGCTCTCCACAACATCGGGATCATTGAGGAGATTGTGTGGATCACCGTCACCGATGGCGGCTTGCACCAGTTCAACGTAGGAATCACCTGTAATATCATCGAGGAATGCCGGTGCGGCACCGGGTGCTGGAGGCGGGGCTGCCGGATCCGGCACTCTGTTGATCTGCTTCACCGCAGCACCGTTCTCCTGAACAACGGTACGCATGAAGGCGACATCCTTGCGCAACACTTCATGGAGTTTGGGGATGAGCGCAACGTCTTGCAGTACAAGCACCTTGGCATCGTCGCGTTCGACGGCTGCGTTCCCGATCCAATCCGCAAGCTTAGAGTGCTTGTGAACAAAGAGCGTGGGATCTTTGGAAACCGCGGCCGCGAGAATATCCACGTATGCCGCATCCTTGATGTCCTCTGTTTCCGCTCCTGTCTCGTCTTCGTTCACAAACTGAATGATCGCCGGATTCTCGGTGACGAGAGCGCGGACGAATGCCGCTTCCTTGCGCTTTGCCACTGTATACGGGAGCTCCTTTCCGTCGGTCTTGAGGATGAGGAATCGCGCGAGATCCGAATCCACTCCCGGGAGCTTGAGCGCGTCGCGCATGCGCGGCTGCAGGCCGGGGTCTGCGAGGAGCGCCACTCCCCCGCCAGGGCGCGTGCTTTCCGCCGCAGCCTTGATTAGAGCCAGGTAGTTGTTCTCCTTTACATCCGCATGGAGCTTGGGCGTCACCGCAGGATGTACAGGCACCACGCGCAAAAGGAGCGGTTGGTTCCCTTTGACGTCTGCATGGGTGATGATTTTCACCACCGTATCGATATTCACATCCTCTTTGAGGAGGTAGATATCCAGCTTGCCCTGAATCTTGTTGGTGGGGAGCGCCGCCGTATCCATGATGTTCCAGAGCACATCCAGGTAGCGCTTGGCATCCATCTTGGCATCAATGAAGAGCACGATTTCCGGCGCTCCGGCAATGAGCTGGTCCATGAGAGGTTCATTTGCAATCACCGATGCATGGAGCTCTGTCGCAAGTGACGGTGCTTCTTTGAGGATACGAATGAGGAGATCCTTGTATGCGGGATCTGCAAGTTCGGGGTTGGCAACGAGCCTCTTGGCAACTTCCGTCGGTGTTCCGGAGGCCGTATCAATGATGAGCGCTTTGCCACGGGGACCTGGGCGCGACGCAAGGACAGCAGCCGCGTACTTCACATACTCCTTATTTGCTGCATCCCCAGCCGCAACTTTGCCCTCAGAAACCGCCTGGGCAAGCGACACCTGCTTTCCTTCGACCTCCACCGTAAGCACCTGATCGGCGTACGTGAGGAGTTCGGGGTTGGTGGCAGCCTGCTTCTTGAGGAAATCGAGGTTCTGGTAATTCTCCTTATTTGCTTTGAGGAGGAGGTCGGGATAGTTGGCTAGGATCGTTGCAGCAACATCAGGTTGCAATTCTCCATTGGCAACGACTTCCGCCATGAACTTCTTAAAGCTCTCGCGCTCGGCTTCGCGCGTACCAAAGTTGAAGACACGAGGTGTAAGGTGCCCCACTTTGATCTGGCGCATCGCCTGATCGAGAGCGGGTACGCCCGGTATGTTCAAGTTGCCACGACGGGGTACGGGAGGATCAGCCGTGAGATTTCCTTGCTCTGCCAGACGCGCTGCCGCGACCACAAGCGGATTCTTCTGCACTCTGGGATCGGCAAACTCGACGACATTCGCGTTAACGCGCGCTGCAAGCACCACATCCTGCACGGATTTCTTCCACGCTTCCGGTGCGAATTTGAAAGCGGAACCATCCGTCTCCAAACGCTTGAAGAAGAGGTCGCGGTGGTTCTCCACAAAATCCACAAACTGCCTTCCGCCTCTCTCCATAAGATTCAAAGGTCCTTCGACTAAGAGCCACTGCTGTACTGCTTCCACAGTCTTGAGTTTTTCATATGCACCGTGGTTCGCGCGAACTTCTGTAACAGCAAAGTGATCGAGGAGCGCGGCGAATGCCGGCTTTTTGAAGTATTTCAGGTTGTATCCATCCGGGGCATTGACCGCGCTGCGGAACGCCCCCTGATCCAGGGCGAAAACATGCCACCAGGCAGCCAGCTCTCCGGTCTTCCCCTCGTAGGCGTACGTCGGGGCAATGAGTGCAAGGTCCTTGGCCAAACGCTCAGCGGCGCCGGGTTTCCCCACGACGGATGCTGCAAAGATCTTGCCTAGTTCCGCACGATTCTGGGTCTTCCAGATGGGCGGAATGCTGTCGTACGCAGTGGGATTCTGCGCGACCGCTGCGGAGACAAGCTCTGTGAATTCCGGGACGTACGCGCCACCCTGCTTCCACTCCGGATCACCGGATACCTTTGCGAGTACGTCTCCGTTCTGCTTGGCGAGGTTCACCGCGAATGCGCGGAAGCGCGCGGGATCGGCACTGCGTGCATCGGGCGTCATGTACCGGTCGAGCACGCCAAGATTGCTTCCTGCTGCGGATGCGAGCACATCCAGATACTGTTCCTGTGTCACGCCACCGGGCTTGCCCACTTGGTCTTTGAGTTCGCGCAAAATAATGCGCGCATCGCGGGCGCGTTGTCTTGCCGCCTCGGCGGAAGCACCGACGAACGATTTCGCTCGTTCCATGCTCTGCAGCATCGCGCTCGCAGCAGGCAAAATGTCACGACCTTGCTGCTGGACCATGATCTCCGCTCTGCTGATATCCTCCTTACACCGATTCACGGCAAGAGCCGCTGCGCCGACACCAGCTTGATTCCTGCTGAAGAGCCCCGTCTTCATGTTTTCGTAGTTCTGCTCGAGCACGGGCAGCTGCGCGCGTAATTGCGCCAATCTATCAACCTCCTTGAAGAATGCGGGTCCGCTTGTCCGTACGACATCGTCGTAATGTTGTTCACATGCATTGAGCTCCACAGCAATTGCCGTCATCTGCGCAAATTCGTTAACAAGTGCAGGTTCTGTCGCTCCGGCAATGTCGGTGATTGTAAAGCGGATCTCTGTTTCGATCGCAGTTGCTTTGTCACGCAAAGCATTGAAACCCGCCTGACCAATGGCGCTCAGCGCCGTTGCATCCGGGGAACCGCTTGGGAAGAGAGTCGCGACATCCGCAGAGACCGCAGAAATTTTTTCTGCTCGCAGTATTCGGGGTTCAGCATCTTTTCTTGCAGCTCCTTCTCTTAGTAATGCCCCATCAATATCGCTCTCCTGTTTCCTGGCACCCTCAATGAGGAGTTCCCTGTGCACCATCGGACTCTCGTCCTTTATATCCTGACGGAGATCAAGCGCGGCACCGGGAGATACAGCGCATTCGAGGGCTTCCTTTCCTGCGCGTATGGACATGTTCTTTGCGGCAGTAAGCGCCTTCAAGACATCGTCCCATTCCTCAGCATTCCAACCGCCTTTTGTGCGCAAATCCGTCACGTCTTCAATAGCACTATTGAGGGTTTTCTTGATCTCATCACGTTCCTCCTCGGGTTTATCAGTTAGACCACGTGTGCGCACACGCAGCCTCCCTGCAGAGGAGTAGAAGACGAGATATCCACCAGCATTGCTCTCAATGTAAAGAGCCTTCTCGCGCATGCTGCGCGACATGCCGATTGCATGCCTAAGGTTATGTCGCTCAATGGCATACCTGCCACCTTCTCTCGCTTTCGGCGCCCATGCCGCAGACTCCACACCTTTGCCAGCAACAGTCCCACCGACACCCGCAACATCGAATGCCTTGCTCACAACGCTGTCACTGATGCCTACGCGCTTGCGGGCTGCCTCTTCCAGGCGCTTCTCAAAGCCTTCTACGGCTTCCCTCTGCCGGTCGGGTGGCAATTCGCCACCCTTGGGCGCAAAGGAGCTGGGGTTCCAGTGGACGAGCCTCCGCTCTCCGGAAGGCTCTATTCCGCTCTGCCGGCAGTGGAAGGACATATCAGTCATGGTCTTCGGTGAGGGATTGGATACTTTCCTCCACCTGCTTGAGCTCTTCTTCGTGCTCAGAGCTCTCCTTGAGCTTGACTTGTTCACGTACGCTCTTCTTCTGCGCCTGGAGATCTTCGCTCAAGTTCTGGTCCAGGTCCGCGGCGATGCTATCGAAGACCTCGAAGGCCTTGGCATAGCGCCGCTCGCGCTTGGCATGTTCCTCCGGGGTCTCCCCGGCGTAACGCTCTTTAAGCAGCGGAATCGTTTCGAGCACGAGATCGGGTTCGATCTCACTCATGAGCAAGTTATAGAGCCACTTGCCGTCGACGGACGGCTTGGCTTTGCCGATGGTTGGAGTAGTTGTTGGCATAGGAATTACACAGCAGCGGGAGGAGCGGGCGGCCTATTTGCTGCGAGGTAATTTCGCAGAACTTCTTTGTATTTTTGCGCTGCAGGACTCTCGAATTTGTTCGAGGGGTCAATTGCCGTAGACACCATGAGATCCAGGAGTAGACCTGGCTTGGTATCCTTTCCGGCTTGCTCCTGTGCCTCTACCACCGTCTTCACGAACTTCTCGCGCTGGCCGTTATTCCACACCGAGTCATCTTCGAATTTCTCGAGCGAAAGATTGCTGCTCCCCTCCCCAAGTACGCGACGGAAGTCCTGATAGTGCTTATAGTGCTCTATGAGTCCCCACAAACGGGGCTCCTGGAGGAGCTTAGGATCAACCTTGCCCTCCTCGGTGTAACGGAATCCTCCATCACGCTCTGCCTGATCAATAATATCTAAGTAATCTGTAAATAGGAGATTAATGTCTCCTCGGTTGACCTTCATTGGTGGTGCACCTTCGTCTTTCAGAAGGAAGAACTCATTGAACATCTTCTCAACCTCGAAGTAGTCCACCGCCTGACGCACGAGTCCATCTTCAACGATGAGCAATCCTTCCTTCGGCGTCACGGGTTGTCCATCCTTCATTTTCATGTTGCGCCCCTCCAATACATGGCGCTGCTTGTAGTGCACGACCATCGGTTGATCGAGGTCGGGGCGATCCTCCTGCAGCGTTTGGTACTCGTAGTTGTAGAAGGCCTCGGCTCCTGCGCTGTAGACGCCTTCTTCTGTCCACTCCTCAGGTCTGCGCGGGAGTAACCCCGTCTGCCAGGCAATATCCACCGAGAGATTCTTCTTGGGATTGCTCAACGGTTCAGAAATATCTTCGTACTGGTAATCGAACGTTTCGCGGAAGTTGGATTCCGGTTCACCGCTAAGATCCCATGCGGTTTCCTGTGCTCCCACAACTCCCGGGACGGAGATCTGCACCAGCTGCCCGTTCTCGTACCGGCCGGGAGGCATGTACCCTCCGCGTTCCCTGTTCCATAAGCGAGCGAGCCCTTCGGGCTCCTTCTGTGGACGGATGCTGCCGAGGTTGCGCTTGTGTTTGGCAACCTCCGCCGTGAAGAGCCCCATGGCTTTCTCAACGGCTGCTTCGAAGGAGGGCGGCGGTACATCTTTCCCTGGTTTTTGCCGTTCCAACTCGCTGAACACCTTCTTCGTGATTCCCTCGAATGTCTTATCCATCTCTTTCTCACCGCCGAAGAACACGGCGAGTTCTTCACGCGCATCCGCATCGCACTTCGTACGAACACCATCAACGCCGTCGCGCCACGGCTTCCAGTGCTTCTTGCGCTCATGGCGCACCTGACGCGTGTACTGTTCCCTGCGCTTCATGTACGCGCCTCTGGATTCATCGGGCTTGCGTCCGCAGTACGCGTACTCCATCGCCCCGCGCTTGTCCTGCCATCCTTCTTGGGTTTCCTTCCGGACTTCCTCGTACCTCTGTTCACTGAGCGACCGCAGGATGATGCGGTCACGCACGACCTGTGTGAATTCCTCGTTGCTGAGGAGCACTTCTCCCTGAGAACTTGCAAACTCCAACCTGCCGAAGCGTTCCTTGTAGTGCTCCGTTTGGGTGTCCTGGCGGTCGCGCTCCTCCTGCACTTCCCCTCCGTGAATACGATCCTCCCGCTGTGACTGCGGCTCGCGATCGTAATACTCCCCCTGTGGAGGAGGAGCGGAGCGAGGAGCATCCAATCCCATACCAATCAACCGATGCTCGTGGTTGGGAGCACTGTAGAGAGAGCCCTCCAGGAAAAGATGGTCCATCGGGTAGTGCTGTTGGTATTTCACCCCTTATTGTACCAAATTTTGCCGTTTTCCTCAACGCCAATTCCGGGGCTGGGATTGGGGCTGGGGTTGGAATTCGGGTTAACCCGACCCCCAACCCCTTCCTGCCGCCTGCCTGTCGGCAGACAGGGCAGGCAGGCGAATGCCGACTTTGCTATTCCTGCTGCGGCGCTTCGGGCTTCTCCAGGCCCAGGTGCTCACGGTACACCTGCCCCGTGGGGATCAGGCGACCGATGATGACGTTCTCTTTGAGACCCTGGAGGAGATCCACCTTGCGGGTGGTTGCCGCCTCCACGAGCACGCGGATCGTTTCCTGGAAGGACGCGCCCGAGAGCCACGAATCCGTTGCCAGAGCGGCGCGGGTGATCCCCAGGAGCAGATGTTCGTAGGTGGCCAGCTTCTTCTTGGAACCCAGACGGCGGTTCTCGAAATCAACTTCACCGATGTCCGCCGTTTCGCCAGGGAGGAACGCGGTAGCACCCGCATCAAGGATACGGACTTTGGAGAACATCTTGCGCACGATAATCTCCAGGTGCTTGTCGTTGATGGTTTGCCCCTGCGACGCGTAGATGTGCTGGACCTCGTGCACGATGTAACGCTGCACGGAGTAGCGGCCTTTCTTAATGAGAAGATCCTGCAGGTTGAAGTGGCCCATGTTGAGCGGCTGTCCCACCTCGACGGTGTCACCGCTCTTCACAAGGAGCGATTCGCGCGCGGCAAATTCGTACGTGCGCTCCTGTAGCTCGGAGTGTCGCACGGTCACGATGCCATCCGTGGCATCGGAGATTTTTCCGGCGACGCTTACCTTGAGTGTGGACTTATCCATGGAGGACTTCGCAAGTACCGAGCGCTCTTTGACGGTTTGTCCTTTCTTAACGATCACCTCGAAGCCTGCGGGAATGCGGTAGGTGTCCTCGCCTTTCTCCGTCGCCATTACGTGCACAATCGTGCGGCCGCCCGGATGGCTGACCTTCACGGTACCCGCGATGTCCGAAAGAACGGCAGGAGTACGCGGCGAACGCGCTTCGAAGAGTTCCTCCACGCGCGTAAGACCCTGGGTAATATCCGCGCCTTCGGCAACACCTCCCATGTGGAAGGTACGCATGGTGAGCTGCGTTCCCGGTTCACCAATGGACTGCGCGGCAATGATACCGACCGGCGTGCCGATCATCACGGTTTCGTTATCTCCCAGATCGCGACCATAGCAACGCTGACAGATTCCTTTTCTGGTTTGGCACGTCATCACGGAGCGCACCGGAACTTCGTCAATTTCATCCTGTAGAATACGCCCGAGCAAAGCGTCATCGATTTCCTCATTGCGTCGCGCGATGACCGTGTTGCCCAGCTTCAAATCTGCGGCAAGGGTTCTGCCGTAGATGCGGCTTTCGAACTTTTCTCCGATGTCATTCGACTCCTTGCGCGACACCAGGTGCACATCCGTGGAACCGCAGTCTTCCTCGCGAATGAGGATATCCTGCACGGCATCCACCAAACGACGTGTGAGGTACCCTGCCTCGGCTGTTTTGAGTGCCGTATCGGACTTGCCTTTGCGTCCTCCGTGTGTGGCAATGAAGTACTCCAGAACCGAGAATCCGTCCTTGAGGTTGGATTGAATCGGCAGTTCGATGGTGCGCCCGGAAGGATTGGCCACAAGACCCTTCATACCGGCGAGCTGTGTCACCTGGCCCCAGTTACCACGTGCACCGGAGTCAATGACGTAGGTAATGTCATTTTCCTCACGACTGCGGAAATTCTCAATCATGAGATTTGCGACTTCATTCTTCGTACGGGTCCAGATCCGGATGGCGTGGTTATAGCGTTCATCCGCGGTAATGAGACCCTTCCAGTAATAATTGTTCACCAGACGAATGTGTTCGTTGGCTGCGTCAATGAGTTTCTGGCGCGCTTCGGGGACACAGATATCCGAACTGGCGATGGAAACGCCCGAGAGCGTTGCGTAGTGGAAGCCGATATCCTTGATACGGTCGGCAAAGGCGACTGTCTCGTCGCGGCCGGCGGCATCCAGGGAACGACGCACGAGATTCGAGAGAAGCTTCTTGGTGAGTGGCTCGTTGATGAACCCGAGCGGTGCGGGGACGACCTCATTGAAGTAGAGACGCCCGACCGACGTTTCTATGAGCGCGCGGGTGCCGTCAGGCATGGGCATGCGAACGGAAATCTTGGCCTGCAGATCGACTAGATCCTGCTCATGCGCGAGAAACGCCTCATTCGGGGAGGAGAAGACCATACCGTGTCCTTTTTTCCCCTCGTGGATTTTTGTAAGGAAGTAGCATCCCAGCACCATGTCCTGCGAGGGGTTGATCACCGGCTCGCCGGCGGAAGGCTTGAGCACGTTGGTGGACGACGCCATGAGTTCACGTGCTTCACGCTGCGCGCGATCCGAGAGCGGAACGTGCACGGCCATCTGGTCACCGTCGAAGTCCGCGTTGAATGCGGAGCAGACCAGTGGGTGTACCTGAATGGCAAGCCCTTCCACGAGCTTGGGTTTGAACGCCTGAATTCCCAGACGGTGCAGCGTTGGCGCGCGATTGAGCAGCACGTACTTGTCCTGGATGATCTCCTCAAGGATGTCCCACACCTCTTTGCCACCTTCCTGTACCAGGCGCTCTGCGCCCTTTACGTTGTGGGCCATCTCACCACGAATCAGCATCCCGATGACGAAGGGTTTGAAGAGCTTCATCGCCATTTCTTTGGGCAACCCGCACTGGTGGAGTTTGAGATCAGGACCGACCACGATCACGCTGCGTCCCGAGTAATCCACGCGCTTTCCAAGCAGGTTCTGGCGGAAGCGCCCCTGCTTTCCCTTGAGCATGTCCGAGAGACTCCGCAGTTTTCTGCGGTCACCGGAAGTGAAGAGTGTCTTGCCCGCACGCGCGGAGTTGTTGAGCAGCGTATCCACCGCCTCCTGGAGCATGCGTTTCTCGTTGCGGCAGATCACCTCCGGCGCGCCGATGCTCATCAGTTTCTTCAGGCGATTGTTGCGGTTGATGACACGACGGTAGAGATCGTTCAAGTCCGACGCAGCAAAACGGCCTCCATCCAGCTGCACCATGGGGCGCAGATCCGGCGGGATGACCAGCAGACGCCTGAGAACCATCCACTGAGGTTTGATTTCGGCCTTGATGAGGGAACTCACGAGCTTGATGCGCTTCATGAGCTTCTTCAATTTCTGTCCGCTGGATTGCCCGCGCTCCTTCTGGAGGGTATCGACCATGGTAGGAAGATCAATGTTCGCAATGATCTCCTCCAGAGATTCCGCACCCGTTCCCGCACGGAAGATATGCCCGAACTTCATGTTCATCTCACGGAACTTGAGCTCGGAAAGCACCGCCCCGACCCGCAGGTTATTGAGGTCATCGAGCGCCTCGCGGTGGTTGATTTTGAGCGTTTCAAGTTTATCGGCGTACTCCTTATCGAGTGCATCCAACTGCGCGCGTGTCGCCTTGCTGTCCGCAAGCTGTTTCTTGGCATCTTCGTACTCGCGCTTGAGCTGATTGCGGCGCGTTTCCATGGCCATATCAAGCTCCTTCTGCGCTTCCTGTTTTATACTGTCATCCACTGCGATCACGATGTACGCGGCGAAGTACACGATTTGCTCAAGCGTCTTGATGGGGAGATCCAGGAGCAAACCGATGCGTGAGGGGGAACTTCTTAGAAACCAGATGTGTGTCACCGGAACCGCAAGGTTGATGTGCCCCGTGCGCTCACGGCGAACGATCGACCGCGTCACTTCCACACCGCACTTCTCGCAGACCACGCCCGAGTAGCGCACTCCTTTATACTTTCCGCAGAAGCACTGAAAGTTCTTCGTTGGACCGAAGATACGTTCACAGAAGAGTCCATCCGGTTCCGCACGCTGGGTGCGGTAGTTGACGGTCTCCGGTTTCGTGACCTCCCCACGCGACCAGGCGAGGACATCCTCGGGACTGGCAATGGAGAGAGCGACGGAATCGAACGAATCGGTCGTGGACGTTGCGCGGCGTGGCGGGGGCATAAAGGAAAGTGGGAAGCACGTACGAAAGACCGCAGCCCTCCCAGCCGATCGTCTGCATCGGGGGAAGAACTCCGGAGATTTCCCATGAATTCTACCCGGAGTCCGGGCAGGTGCAAGGAAAATTCAGGAAATAGTGATGGAGTGACAAGTGGTTAGTGAAAAGTGATAAGGAAAATGAGTGCAAAGTGCAGAGTGCAACCTTCCTAACCATTCATCATTCATTATTCATCATTCACCACTCACTCCCCGAGTCCTTCTTCAATGAGCTTCTTGCCTTCCTGAATTTTCTCGATTCCCTCACGCACATTCTCCACACGATCCTTCGCGCTCTGAGCACTTTCCTGAACGGTATCAACGACGGTTTTCCCCAGATCTACAGTCCCCTCAATCTGCTCCTCCACCTGCATGAGAGCTCCGGAGGCCGTGCCGGTAATGTGTGCCCACCATGCGCGTGCACGAGCCTGGCGTTCCTTAAGGGAAGTGCATCCGGAGAGAAGCAATCCCCCTGCGATGCACACGAGAAGGAATGCGGTACAGCCCGGGACACGATTGGAACGCGTAAGTGGCATGCGACACTATGATTCGGCGACATCCTTGGCGCCATACGTCTGGAAGAGTTTCTCGAAGGAACCTCCGCATTCCTGAAGAGCATGATGGAGCATGTGCACCTCACCTTCGGCCAGATTGAGTTGCGTGGAGAAATTCTGCGTCCCATGCACGGCATGCTCATGGTCGAATTTCGCTCCCTGGAGCGATGCGTGGAGCACAATGAACGCCCCGCAGGAGTCGCATTTGAGTTGCAAAAGCATCGCATCCGACGCAACCACGCGCACCGAAGAGAAGTCCACGGGTACGCGGCTTGAACACTGAGGGCAACGCATTTGTTGGTATATGCGCTCGATGATCTGCTGCAGGGTGTGCGGATCAATCTCCATCGCTACTAGTATACCACGTTTCGGCTCCCGCAACAAAAAACGCTGCGTGTTCTCACTGCTACGAGCGTACGATAGTGTCCATGGTGCAAGTCGGCAGCAGATCGCCTCTTCGTGGGCACATCGGTGCACTTCTGGTTGCTGCAGCATTCCTGGGCATCGCCATGGTGCAGCCTGCGGTGCGTGCATGGCTCACGCCGCCGCACGTTCCCGTGGCGGCGGAGATGGGCATCGAGCACACACAGCCGCTCACGCTCTCCCTGGAACTGAGTACGCTCAAAGGCGTGGCGCTCCTGTACCTGACGCACGAAGACTCTGAGGAAACCGCGTACGTCAGCCTGCCGGATACGTGGACCCGGCGCGAGGTGCGGGGTGTCGAGCTGCGCGAAGTCGCAAGCGAGAACGTATTCGGTTTCAACCGGTGGCGCTTCCCTGCGGGAGCCTCGGTAACGTTCAATATCCCGGCTTCTCCCGATGCACTCCTCCTGCATAACCCTTCCAGCGTGCCGTTGAAAATACGCATCACGCGCGTGGACTTGGAGACAGAACACGTGGAGCGCGATGTCATCCTGGTTCAGGAATCGCCGGTGGTGCTGTGGTAATGCAGGTTTGGGAGGTTTCGTGAGGTCAAGGAGGTTTTCAAACCTTCCTTACCTTCCTGACTTCCCAAACCTTCCCTACAATTCCCCCGTGGAACTCATTGCTATTCCCACACCGCTCCTCCATGCAGGAGACGACCTCGCCGCCATCCTCGCAGAGCAGGCGGAATTGCGCGACGGTGATATCCTCGTTGTCTCCTCGAAAGCCGTGGCCACCACCGAAGGTGCGGCAATCGACCTTAACGCCATTGAACCGGGAGCAGAGGCGAACGATCTTTCAAAGCGTTGCGGCCACTCCCCTGCCGAGCGGCAGGCACTCCTCGATGAAACTGAGCGGATGCATGGCCACGTCGTTGGCACGTGTCCGCAGGCTGTCCTCACCGAACTCAAGCCTGCGGGCCTCATGCAGGGGAGCATCCTTGCAGCCACCGCGGGGTTGGATCACTCCAATACACCGCAAGGAACACTCATCGGTTGGCCCAAGGACCCCGTAGCCTCCGTTGGACGCCTGCGCCGGGAATTGCGCAAGGCAACAGGGGCGGACGTCGCCGTGATCTTGAGCGATTCATGCTGCCGCCCGCGGCGCCTGGGCGTGACGGCAATCGCCCTCACCGTGAGCGGAATTGACCCCATCGCCGACATGCGCGGCGAACGCGATCTCTTTGGAAAACCGCTCCAGATGACACAGGAAGCGCGTGCCGACCAGCTGGCAACGTCCGCCAACATCCTCATGGGAAATGCCGGACAGAGCACCCCTGCGGTGATCGTCCGTGATCACGGCATCCCCTTCTCCTCCTTTGAAGGATGGGTAGAGGGGATCGAGCCAAGTGAGGATTTGTTCCACGGCGTGATATGAGAAAGGAGTCGGGAGTCAGTGGTCAGTGGTCAGGGAACCACCGGCGGAGCCGGTGGCATGAGGAAGCCCCCTGGAAGGGGGCAATAACACCATGATCGATGCTCCATTGTAGAAAGGGATCGCCGGACCCCCTCACCCCCGCCCTCTCCCGGCGGGAGAGGGCGAAGCGAGCCCCGTGAACGCGGGGCGAGCGAGGGTGAGGGGGTTCCCGATGCAGCAGGGCACTCTCACACCAAAACGGTAGAACACCGGGATGTCTCACCGGCAGAGCCAGTGCGTATAATCGTTGTCAGGAATGCGCTAGTATGCATGCATGCTTGGTGCACTCTCCTCCTGACTTCCATCGTATGAACTTCGTCGTTCTCTCCTCCTCCCGCGGCACCACATTCCAGGCAGTTCTTGACCGCATCGCCGATGGGACGCTCACCGCGCACTGCCTGGGGCTCGTGACGGACCGCTTGGACCGCGGATGCGTAGAGAAAGCGCGCAATGCGGGCGTGCATATTGCCGTGGTGGAACGTCAACCTAAGGAACCGCGTGAGACCTACGACATGCGCCTGGATGCAGCCATACGGGGACTGGGTGACGTTGATGTTATTGCGACACTCGGCTGGATGTACCTGCTGACCCCATGGTTCGTGGGACAGTGGCGGCACCGCATCCTCAACGTGCACCCCGCGCTCCTGCCCAAGTACCCGGGAGCGCACTCAATCGAGGATGCGCTTAAGGACGGCGCTCAGGAATCCGGCATGACGATTCACTTGATTGACGAGGGCGTGGATACGGGCCCCGTACTCCTACAGAAGTCTTGCCCTGTAGAGCACGACGATACGCCCGACACGCTCAAGGAACGCATCCAGGCATTGGAAAAGGAATGGTATCCCCAAGCGCTGCAGATGATTGAAGACGGTGCGCTTAAGCTCCCGCGTTGACCCTCGTTCTTAAGAGAGACATTACTCGTCCTTTCCCTTGAGCTCATCGCGGATGCGCTGCGCTTCCTGCGTATCTTCGCTCTTCTGGGCTCCTTCCACTTGAGCCTCTGCCTTTCGAGCTACACCTTGCACAAACCCGGTGTATTCGACAACAACTTGCTCAACATCCCCTTTGTGCCCGGCAACCGCGGTTTGGTACTCCGGTTCTGCACGCTGTTTTTCCTGCTCGAGTTCCGTCCGCTTCTCTGTGAGTACTTCCGTCAGTTCGTCGATCTCCACCTGACACTCCTCGGCCTCCTTGGCAAAGAGACCGGAAAGTTCTTCCATGAATGCGTCGTCAACATCACCGGACATGAGTCGGTTCGCATACGTTTCACGCTGCTCATCGGTGAGGAGCGAAGCCTCTGCAATGAGTTGCAGGAGGAGCGGGAGATCTATGGTTTGCGCTGAAGTGTCCATGGAAGAGAGGAGGAGAACTTATGCCGCTTGCACGAGAAGATGAATAACATTGGTATCCCTGAGATTTGCACGGATGTTTCCGGATTTGTCGCGCAAGGTCGGTGAGCGCATGACAAAGTGTTTGAATGCTCCGGTGTTATCCCGCATGACTGCCCGGAAATTTCCGCCGTCATCCTGGGTATCGAGCACGCTTTTGTTGCCGCTCCCTCCACGAAGAACCAAACGCCCTTTTGCGTTTTTGCCAATGAGCACCCACTGTTCGTTTCCCACTTGGAGCACGGTTCCGATGGGCGCGGAACGCAACCCCTCCATGATTTTCTTCATATCCGTGGTTTCGTTGAGACGATGGCGCGTGCTGACTTGCTGCTGATAGTAGCGAATGACGTTGTCGCGTCGTTCCTGGCCGATCCAGCGACGACCGGTGACCACCATGCCGACCCCGCCTCGCAGCTTCTTCGCGATTCTCCTCAAAAGTTTGAGCTCCTGTTTGCTAATGGGCTTTGCCGCGTTGTGATCCGCGAGCGCACTGATGGTCTGCTCAAGCTGCACGCCGTTCCCGCGCGCATTCTCAAGGAGTGCATCATCAAGCGTTTGGAGTATGTAACGCCCGGTGGCCTCGGTCGTATCCACGTACTGCGCAACCAGCGAACGCAATGACGTATCGAGTTCACGGACCTCACGAAAATTCTGAGTATCGTTCTTCACCTTTTCCTCCTTTTTCTCGGACAGGAGTTTCTGCAAACGTGCACGTTCCGCATGCAACTTGTCTGTGCGGAATGCCTTGATCTTTGTGACGTTCGCCGCAACCCGATAGAGGGCTTGGAGATCATGCAACTTGTTGATGCGCTGTTCAATGGTCTGAATTTGTCCTTCTAAAATGGTAATTTGCGATTCGGTTATATCTATTGTGAGTTTACGCTTGCGAGCAAGCCCATTGAGATGCATAACGGCGGCATTGCCACCGTACTCAATCTCCGTGGCCATCTGTTCAGTTTGTTCCTGTGCCAACTGCTCCACGGTCTTCTTGATACCTTTTTGTTTCTTTGCTTCACGGTGTTCACCGCGCCAGTTGAGAGGATTGGCGACCCACACACCTTTCCAGAATTTGCGATCTTGGCCCTTATGAATCCTGTCCGCACCGCTCTGTGTGGCTGCATCAATGGCAAGTTCCGCTTCGATACGATCGGAGAGCGAGGCATCTTGAGCATCGGATTCCGCGAGTTCTTGTTCCAATTCGGTCTTGCGGTCCGGCGTCCCTGCAAAGCGAACGAGGCGCCCTTCGGAGACACACGCAGGAGAAGGGAAACGCACAGACATACGGAGATAGGTGTTTCTTTGCATGGGAGAGTGTGTATGTTTCAATATACATTGAACCATTTTACCTGAGAAAAAACAACTGCCTTCCCGACGGCCTGTATTCTGCGCTACTCTGCCCATAACGCATGCCTACGCCACACTGGACCCTGCGCTGCACCGGCAAATCCGCACTCACGCATGATGTGTGGGCCATTACTCTGGAAAAGCCCCAAGAGTTCTCGTTCACTCCCGGGCAGTTCGTCCTTTTCGATGTCCCTTCGGTTGCAGACCCGCAAGATACCGAGCCGCGCGCCTACTCCATCGCTTCCACGCCCAAGGAAAGCGAACTCCTCTTTACGATCAAGGTAAAGCCGGGCGGGCGCGCCGGACAGTGGGTCACGGACATCCTGCTGGAGGGTACGGGGGTCAGCATGCAGGGGCCCTTGGGACTCTTTGCTCTCGCTCCGAGTGAGCGCGACCTCCTCTTTGTCGCCACCGGCGTGGGCATGGCTCCTTTCCGCTCGCAGATTGCCTCTGCACTTGCCGCAGGAGACAAGCGCAGCATGGACCTCATTGTGTGCGTGATGAGCGAACGTGATGTCTTTTGGAAAGAGGAGTGGGAAACACTCGCACAGAGGTATCCGCAGCTACGGTTCCACCTGACGCTCTCGGATCCCGTGGGTGCGTGGCGGGGACTCACCGGCCGCGTGCAGCAGGTGATCCCCCGATGCATTGCGGATATAGAAGAACGCGATGTGTACCTGTGCGGCAATCCCGCGATGACTCTGGACGTGCGCGAGCTGTGCACGAGTACATGGGGCGTCCCCCCCGAACATGTGCACATGGAGGGGTACATTTGATGAATGCAGAATGATGAATAATGAATGCAGAATGAGCCGCACTCTAGTTTACAATGAGCCTGTTGACCCGTGGGTGCGGCTGAATGGACTTCATCCATCATTCATCGCTATCCATTGAGAACACGCACAAACTCATCAAAGAGATAATCCGCATCGTGGGGACCGGGCGTTGCTTCCGGGTGGAATTGCACGGCGAAGAATTTGCCCGACGTATGCCGGATGCCTTCGATTGTCCCGTCATTCGCGTTGGTGAACCACACCGTCCATTCCTTGGGGAGATCCTCTGTAACAGCGAACCCGTGGTTCTGGCTGGTGATGATGCAACGGTCCGTCTTCTCCCCCGCTTGATCATGCTCAATGCACGGCTGGTTCACCCCGCGATGTCCGTACTTGAGCTTGTACGTATCGCCACCCATGGCGAGTGCCAGGAGCTGGTTCCCTAAGCAAATACCGAAGGTGGGAATCCCCTTCTCCACACTCTTCTGAATCTGCGTAATCGTTGCCGTGCACATCTTGGGGTCGCCGGGTCCGTTGCTGATAAAGACACCGTCGTACGTAAGGTCGCTCCCCGCGAGGTCGAAGTTCCAAGGTAAACGATGCACGCGCACGCCCCGCTTGAGGAACGAGCGCAGAATGTTGTTCTTGATACCGCAGTCGAACACCGCGACGGTTTTCTGTGGTTTGGATTGGGGTTCGGGTTCGTAGGTACGTACTTCTTTGCAACTCACCTCATCCACGAGATTCCTCAAATTGGGATCTTCGATTCCCGAACCCGACCCCGAACCCGACTGCACGATTCGCCCCAGCATCACCCCGTGTTCGCGGAGCTTCTTGGTGAGCGCGCGCGTATCCACCCCGGAAATACCGGGAACTTTGTGATGCTCCAGGAAGTTATGCAGGCTGCTTGCCGCTTCGCTGTGGCTGAAGTCGCGGCTCTCCTGCGCGACGACCACGCCGCGCACGTGCACGGCCTCGCTCTCGAAGTGATCGCTGAAATTCCACTTGTTCTTCTCCATACTCGGCACGCCGTAGTTGCCGATCAGCGGATACGTGAAGACGAGGATCTGCCCGCGATAGCTGGGGTCCGTAATGCTCTCGGGGTACCCGGCCATCCCCGTGTTGAAAACCACTTCCCCATCCGTATCGCTTACGGCACCAAAGGATTCTCCTTCGTAGGTCGTGCCATCGGAGAGGATAAGGCGGGACATGACGTGAGGTTGCAGGCAGCATAACGAATGAGCCGAGTGCCTGCCACTCACAATCAAGATGAAAATGCCGCCCCCCTTAAACCAAGAGTGTCATGGTTCGACTCCCTGCCCGTCCGGCAGGCGGGCGCTCACCATGACACAGTCATCGACCAACGAACAGTATTGGTGCGCCGCTCTTTTTGTTGCATTCGACTATCCCTCAGATACCGCGGCCACGTAGAAGGGAAGGTACTTGTATGTGTTTTTGTGTTCCAACCTCACCCCTGCCTGCCGGCAGGCAGGCCTCACCCCTCTCCTCTGCGGAGGAGAGGGGAACTGTTTGTTTGTGTTGTTTTGTTACTACAGAGAACGATCCAAAAAACATACACATACAACTCCCCTCTCCTGCATGAAGGAGAGGGGCCGGGGGTGAGGTCCACCCCTCCCCTCCTCCCTCCCCCCCCGTTCCACACCCCCATGGAACCGGATTTTCCGCTTGAGGAACACACATTGAACCAACTACTTGACTAATACTCTTATGTCTCTTGTAAAGAGCATTCTTCTCAATGCACAATTGCCTTGATCAGTCGGTCTTTCACAGAAAAGGAGAACATGCCATGAACTTGCTCTGGACCCCCTGGGGCTTGATTGCCCTCGCGATTGTTGTCGTGGGGATCGTCCTCGCGATCATCCACAAGGACCGCCCTCGCGGTTGTGCTTCCATGCTTCTGATTGCAACGGGCTTTGGTGTCCTGCTGACGCTCACCTGCGATGTGCGCAACCAGCGCATCCAGACACCGAGCCCTACTGCGGGACAGGATGGAAATGGACAGCCTTCTTTGGATGCCTCAAGTTTCCCCTATCCTTCCCTTGATTCGTATCGAGTTGAAGACATAGGAGAAAAAGTGTGGATCACGTTGGTGAAATCGCCACCCGTCGATTGTCGGTGGGCCATCTACGAAGAAGGGGCTACGGAAGGGAAGCCAGCCCACACGGGAAGCATCCTCGGATTCCCCAAAAAGGAGACTCAGTACATCATTCGATTGTATTTTGTTTCTGGAAACAATAGTGGGTTGGCCAGAAAGGTTACCATCCCTGCAAAGGCCCCCGCTCCCTAACATCCGTCTGCCGGCTGATCGCTTGGGCGGTGCAGGAACGTTTCCTGTGCCGCCCTCGCCTTTGAACATGAGCACTATTTGACAATATTTCTATTGATTTTTTAATCATAATATTGGATAATGAGGGTTGGTCGACCGTTCATTCAAACCAGAAAGTGAGGTGTTGTTATGGAACAGTTCCAACCGCTGCTGGACGCCTTGTTGACCCCACTGGGTGGGATCGTAGCCCTGGGGTTCGCCCTGGGGTTCGTGCTCATCTTTTGGCCCCGCACGGGACAGGCTGGCTCCAGTGGTGGAGCCACGCTTGTACTCTTCGCTCTGCTCGGACTGGCCGTCCTCGTGGCGACCAAGTACGGGCAACACGAAAACGGAGTTGATGGGAAACCCGATCAGACGGCAGCACCGCAGGACGTTCCCGTGCCCGAAAAGGGTACGCAATTCGACGTCAAGCCAGGCAAGTTGGTGCTCAAAACACCACCAGCAGGCTTCAAGTGGGCCGTGCGACTCGGATCTGACAGCCCGAAAAACTACGCCGAGGCGTGCGAGATCCCCGTGTCTGGAGGAGTAGAGGCGAGAGTCTACTTCACCTCAGAGACAAAGGGAGGGAAATACGTCACCGTGACGATCCCCTCCACATCCGGTCCGTCAACGTAGGGAAGGAATTGGTCGACCGACCCCGGCGCGGTCCAGTGCTCGTCGCACTGGAAACCGCGCCGGAATTTTACTAAATGACTATTCAGTTAAGGCACAGAATGGCAGCTCCTCCTTTTCCAAGCATGCCAAGAGCAAACGGTCGAACATCTGATGGTGGCATCGTCGTC
>PFDV01000004.1:0-25692 GCA_002772745.1 Candidatus Peregrinibacteria bacterium CG10_big_fil_rev_8_21_14_0_10_55_24
TGTCCGGTGTCACCGTGCATGCGATGGAAGCGTTGAGTTCCAGTGGAACCTTGAATGTGGCGGGACTGACGTACCTGACAGATACCTTCGTTACGGGAACGCTCTCCGGTTCGCACCTGAAAGCTGATACGTCCTTGACATCTTCAGGGACGTTGAGTGTAGAGGGCATCACCTACCTCCAGAACAACACCTTCGTGCGCGGAACGATGTCGGGGTGGAACCTGGTGGCATCGACGACGTTCGAGGGAGCGGGATTGGAGGATTGCGACGATCCTGCGAACTCCAAGCTCCTGTGGGATGCCACGGAGAAGCGGTTCAGCTGCGGGACGGATCAGACGGTGGGTGCCGCCACGACGACGCTCCAGGAGGCATACAACAACGATACGGATGGGGACAATTCGGTCATTTGGCTCAGCACTGCCGATGATTCCATCCACTTCAAGAATCCTGCAACGGGAGGGACGAATTCAAGCGAGCTCTTCGTGCTCAATAACAGCGGAGCGAGCGTGACGGCATTCTTCATCGACCAGAACTCCACGGGAACGGGAGAGTTGATCGATTCGGAATCCACGGCACATCCGGGATTGGCGATCGATATGACGGATATTACGTACGGCGGCAATTCAACGCTGAACCCTCACATTCTCTTCGGATACAACGGGACGTTCGACGTGAATCTGTACCGCTCCGCGGCGAATGTGCTCAAGACCGATGATCAGTTCTTCATCAATCAGGATGCCAATGCCGTTGCTTTGGAGATCGATTCCGAGGCAACGGGAACCGACGTTATCAATCTGTCAGCTACGGCGCTCACTACAGGAACGGCGATTGACGTGGGCGACCTCAATGCGCTCACCACGGGCAAGGCGCTCAACATCGTGTCGGATTCCTCCGATGCGAGTGCCCGCACACTGGTACAGATAACGAATGATCACGCATCTGCATCGAATGCCATAGCCCTGGGTGTCCAGCAGGACTCTACGAGCAACGGCATCTTCATCGATCAAAACGGCAATGGAGTTGCCCTCAATATCGATACGGAGGCGACAACGGCCAACGGTGTCTACATTGGTGCAGATGCGCTGACCTCCGGTAAGGGGCTCTACGTATACTCGAACTCTGCGAGCAGCACCACACGCACGTTGGCGCAGTTCACCAACGACCATACGTCTGCAACAAGTACCACAGTCGTTGGTATCCAGCAGGATGCCAACGGCATTGGATTGAACCTGCTCAATGGAGGAACCAACAACGGCATCTTCCTGGATCAGAACGGCAATGGCATCGCGTTCAACATCGATTCGGAGGCGACAAGCCAGGACGTCATCAATCTGTCAGCAACGGCACTGCAGGACGGCATCGCTCTGGATATGAGCGACCTCAACGCACTCACCACGGGCAAGGCGCTCAACATCGTGTCGGATTCGACGAGTACGAGTACTCGTACGTTGGTGCAGATCACCAATGACAACACCCTTGCCATCGGTGCCACCGTGCTCTCGCTGCAACAGGATGCCGCACAGAAAGTGCTCTTCCTGGACCAGAACGGAAATGGAACGGGAGAACTGCTCGATTCCGAGTCAACAGGCCACCCCGGAGTGGCGATTGATATGGTGAGTATTGCTTACGATGGCGGCAGTGGCGCACTCAACCCGCATATTCTCTTTGGGTACGAAGGAACGTTCGATACGAATCTGTACCGTTGGGGTGCCAATATCCTCGCCACACAGGATCAAGTGCGCATTAAGGCAAAAGATGCGGATAACTGGGTCCCGCTCCTCATCGACTCGGAGGAGAGCACGGGCGGTAATGACCTTTTCCGCATCGTTTCGGACGTCAATACCGGCAAAGGGGCCACCGATGAAAATCTTATCTTCCGCGTGACCGCAGACGGACATGTGTACGCGGACGACGCTTATGCAGCCACCGGAGCAGACTATGCGGAATGGTTTGCGACCAAGAATACGGATCTCAAAGCAGGAGAACTCGTGTGCATCGATATCACCCGCTCAAACTCCGTGGAACGCTGCAGGGATGATGCCGATGCCAACGTGATGGGTATCGTCTCCACCAATCCAGCATTTGTGGGGAATTCCCTGGGCGGCGCAGAAAATCTCGGCTTGCCGATTCCCGGCTACGCGCTCGTGGGTCTTATCGGTCAGGTTCCGGCAAAAGTGGTAATCGAAGGCGGAACGGGATCTTCCATTCGCCCCGGTGATGCACTGACGCCGGCCTCGATCCCGGGCTACGCGCGCAGAGCGTTCCCCGGCGAGCCCACAGTCGGTGTCGCATTGGAGGATTTGGGCGGATCGCAGGGCGCGACGGGCGTCGTCAATGTCCTCATTTCGCGCCGCAACTCGTCGCTGACGGTGGATACCATCGAACAGCAAGTGCTGGAGACCGTTGCCGCCATGGAGTTAGAAGATGAGGTACAAATTCTGGTGAGCGATGCCGTGGATAGCCTGGACATTGGACGCATCGTCGATATGATCGCCACGTACACAGGAAGCACCATCCTCGGGAATTCCTCACTGGAGGACGTGCTTTCGGTGAGCGAGAACAGTGTCGTATCTCAGCAGACAATCCAGGCGCTTGCCGACCTCATCGTGGGCAGTAGCCTGAAGGTCGGCGGCTCTGCAACTGTAGGTGGTTCACTCTCTGTCAGCGGAACTGCAACTGCACGGATACTGACAGTCTACGAGCAGGCTACAGTGAGCGGATCGATGCTGGTGATGGATGATCTCTCCGTCCAAGGCGCGCTCATCACGCAGAACCTGCGCATTGATGGTGACGTAACCGTCGGCGGCCTGCTGCGCTCCACGGGACTCGCAGCGAGCGTGCTCGACGTCCAGACGCTCACTTCGCAGAGCGGTGCTACTATCCGCGGCAACCTGAGCGTGGAAGGCGACCTTACGGTCAACGGTAAGCCCATCACCGCTCAGGCGTTGCTCGATCTGGGAAGCGCGGAGAAGCTCGACCTCTCCGAGCTCACGGTTGAGAACGCGCTCTATGTATTGGGTGACGTGACTATCGAGGGCCTCGCACGCTTCCTTGGCAATGTGGAGGTGCAAGGCGAACTGATCGTGAACGCGAACCAGGCCGGATACGCCCTGATCCCGCAGACGGGCACCAGCGTCACCGTGCGCTTTAGTCCCGCATTCACCGCCGTGCCGGTGGTCAGCGCCTCGCCAAGCGTTCCCGTGATCTACGGCATCTCCCCGGCAACGGGCACTGGATTCCGGATCTCCATTGCCGTACCCGCCATGGAGGACATCGTCTTCTCCTGGCATGCACTTGCGACCAAGGCTCCAAAGACTACCAAAGGTGTTGGGGTGGGCGCGTTGACGATCGTAGAGTTCCCGGTGGACCGTTACGGCGTGCCGCTCTCCTCCAACGAAATCTGGAATGCATGCATCCGCCAGCAGGTCAGACTCGATGAAAACGGTCAGCCCTACAACTGCAGTCGGTACCACGACGATCATCACTGGCGTCATCCGGATATACCCATGGAGTTTACCTGGAACCCAGAGAGAGAACCGCGTCTGACTTTGCCCGCCGGATACCGCTCGCAGGTCGTGGAGGAAGTGCTCCCCACAGAGCCTGAGGTACCTGAAGAGGAGACCGAAGTGGCACCGGAGTCGCAGACCGCAACAGGCAGCACCGCGGAGGAGACTGCTGAGGAACCGATCACGGGATCGGGTGACACTGTGGAGCCAGAAACCGGATCGGGTGACGTGGTAGAACCACAAACCGGTACGGGCAGTACAACGGAACCTGAGGAGCCTGTAGCGGAGGAACCCACTGAACCTGAACCCGAAGAGGAACCTGAGGAAACAGCGGAAAGCTCCTCGTCCTCTTCCTCCTCGTCCTCAAGCAGCGTGAGCACCGATGGGACGGATGAACCCGCTGTTGAGCCGGAGCCGGAGATCACACCAGAACCTGAGCCCAGCACGCAGGAAACAGAGGCAGAAGAGGACAACACAGCTTCCTGACACGACATGACCTCCGTACTGTACGTGGTATAGAAGAGAATCGGGAAATTTTGCGTGAATACCCTGCGGGAACTGGCAATTCCTGCAAATGGTGCGTGATGCAACACGGCAATCCGGCGATGCCGATGCCAGCGGAGCCATGCCCGTAATACTATCTCATCGTCTGCCTTGACTCTCCCGTGTCCAGCGACGAGGATGGCGCACTATGGCTGACTGGCATTCCGTGAATCGTCTATCGGGAACGTGGTACATCGAGGACGAAGTGAACTTGCAATCGAGCGAATCCGATGTCTATGAGTTTTTCATCGGCGATGTACACATGCAGATCACCCGGGCGCAGATCAGACTCTACGATGCACTGCGGGAAATTCGCGGTCTCCTCTGGCCGCGGATCGAAGCCCTCATGGATCTTGGATGGGAACATGATGAAGCCGTTGCCGAGGCACGGCACACGTGTTGCGACCAGGAACATGTTTCCTATCTAGATGCCGCAGCGGAAATCGCACGCCTTCATGCTTCCCTGGAAAGCGCCGAGGAACAACGCAGGAGACTGCATGAGGGAGAGCAGAAAAGCACTCATTGACAACATCCCCATTCCAGACATCGTGTCACCTGCTCGTGTCATGCTGGTAGTGCGCGGGCAACAATGCGATCCATAGGTAAACGACACGATTGCGGAAGAGGAACGCGCCGCTCGAGAACGAGTCGCAGCAGAAACCGAGAGGATACTCCTCCCCTCGCGCAGGGCTCGGGGCGCGGACACCAGCACAAGATCCTCAAGAGAGGGCGGCAACGTTCGGGGTAAACGGGAGTATTCGTTTGCCACTTTCCCGGCTTTTGTTAGACTCCGCTGTCCTATGGATGAATCTCTAGAAAGAGCACGTGGTTCCCTGCCCTTGTCCCAACAACTCGCAAGAGGCGTCGTTTCCATAGAAGAAGCTGCACAACAGCTGATGGATGAGGTCTATGCAGGTCTGGGAATTTTTTGCCACATTCCCGACGGCTTCAAGCATTGCGAACTGGGCGTGGGTAGCAACATTGATCCCAAGACTCTTGGAGAAGAAGAACGACGCGCACTTCTGGATAATCCCCCAAGCGTCATTCTTAATCCGCACCAAGCTCACCTTGAAGCAATTGAGCTCTTCAAAATGATTCTGGAGGGGCACCCAAAGGTGTGCGAGAATGGAGATTGTTTGAGACCCACAATAGGAGCGTATTTATACGGACGTGCTGGTGCGGGCAAAACGCACATCATGGCAGCGTTCGGCCACCGCATAGAATCGGAACTGCAGACGCGCATCCATGAAGTTATGGAGAGATTCAAAGGGTACATACATGCATGCCTGCGGCAGTACGCGAGAGCGATAGACGGCGGGAATAAGGCCATCGACTTATCTGCAGGTGTTCAGCAATTGAGGGATCCCGAGGAAGTGCTGCAGAATGAACTCGAAAAAGCAAAGAAGATCCTCGTCGGCATGAAATACAGACCAACCGATATGCTGTACCTTGGATTTAGCGATCTGTGCGAAATATATGCAGCCCCAAACACCAGGAAAGAAACGATTGAAACAATAGAGAACGCTCCTATCGTTTTTTTGGATGATGTGCATAGCAAGGGGGATTCTAGCCGGCAACAACTCATCGATACCGTCATTGAAAATCGCTATGCGTCAGGACGGCACGGCACTTTTGTGACCACTAATCTTCCGGTTGATAGAATCGGGGACGATGATCATGCAGGACACTTGAGCAGCAGAGCAGCGGAAATGTTCGTTCCTCTTGATTTTACAGACTGTGATGATTGGAGAGAAACGGTGAAGCGCTTCAGGGTAATGGATATACAGGAAGAAATTCGAAGGCGTATCGCTCAGCACGGCACTGTATCGTAGTGATTGTGGCGCAGCGGGAATTCCGTAGAGAAATAGTGTTCCCACATGCCATACTGGTAGCCGCAATCCCCTATTCGTAATGCACATTCGCCCAGCCACCGACGGCGATCACATGGAACTCGCTCGGCTCATCCGTGTACTGCAGGGACACATCTGCTCTCTCGATCCTCTCAAGCGGCAAACCGAGGATGATGCATTCGATGCAAACGAATACATCCGTCTGCTCGTTGAACGTGTGAAACACGAAGAAGGAGTAATGCTTATCGCAGAAGATGAAGGTAAGCCCGTCGGCTTTGTTGCGGGCATCATCCAACGCGAGGAGGAGGATCCCCTGGAACGCCTGTCGGGAGCAGACGCTGTCACGGGCCGCGTGCTGGAACTCGTGGTGGAGAGCGCGCAGCGCGGCAAGAGCGTGGGGAGTGAACTCATGCTGGCGATGGAGCAGTACTTCCGCACGCACGGGTGCGAGCTCATCCGCGTCAACTGCTTCGCTCCCAATACGGGCGCACATGCGTTCTACCGGAAGCTTGGCTTTGGTGACCGCGCGGTGGACCTCTTGAAGATGCTGTAGCTCAAGCACTTCTATTCCCCTCCCTTGCTCCTGCGCGCTTTGCGCCGGTCGTTATCCGTGAGGAACTTTTTACGAAGCCGGATGCTCTTGGGCGTCACCTCGACAAGCTCATCATCCGCTATGTACTCCAGCGCCTGCTCTAAGGTCATGGGTTGCACCGGCGTGAGGAGAATCGCCTCGTCGGAACCCGATGCGCGCATGTTGCTGAGCTTCTTTTCTTTGGTGGGGTTCACCGTCATCTCGTCGCCCCTGGCGCTCTCGCCGATGATCATCCCCTCGTAGACCTTGGTCTGCGGCACGACAAAGAGCCGGGCGCGATCCTGCAGCCCCCACAGTGCAAAGGCTACGGCCTCGCCGTTCTCCATGGAAATCACGGAGCCGTGCATCCTGCCGGTGAGTTCCCCTTTATACGGTTCGTAGAGCAAAAAGGAGTGCGTGAGGATGCCCTCGCCGCGCGTCTCGATGATAAAGTCCCCGCGAAAACCCAAAAGTCCGCGGGTGGGCACCTTGTACTCGAACCGCGTGTGGCCTTCGTGCGTTTTCATGTCCAGCATCTCGCCTTTTCTGCGCGCAAGCATGTCGATGACCGTGCCGTTGAACTCCTCCGGGACATCGATGATGGCATGCTCGATCGGCTCGAGCTTTTTGTTGCCTTCCTTGCGCATGATCACCTGTGGCCGCGAGACCTGCAGCTCGAACCCCTCTCTGCGCATGGCTTCGATGAGCACCGAAAGATGGAGCTCTCCGCGGCCCGAGACCTTGTAGGAATCGGTGCCGGAGATCTCCTCCACATGCAGACCCACGTTCGTCTCCTTCTCTTTCTCCAGACGCGCCTTGATGTGGCGCGTGGTCACCAGTGTTCCTTCCTTCCCTGCGAAGGGGGAATTGTTCACCAAAAAGTTCATGGAGATTGTGGGCGGATCGATGGTGATTGCCGGCAGGAGCGGCGCTCCTTCGTCCGTGGTGATGGTTTCGCCGACGGTGATATCCGGAATACCGGCGATAGTCACGATGTCCCCCGCATCGGCCTCGCTCACTTCCGTGCGCCTGAGGCCCGCGGCGACGAAAACCTTGGTGACCTTCCCCGTGCGCACCGCTCCATCGTGCGTCTTGATAAAGACCTTATCACCCGGACGGGCAACCCCTTCGTACACGCGCCCGATGGCCAGCCTCCCCAGATAGTTATCGTACCCAAGACTGCTGGGCTGCATGCGAAAGGGCGCGGTGAGGTTCTGCTGCGCCACCGGAACGTGCTCCATGAGGAGCTCAAAGAGCGGCGTGAGATCCTTGGAATCCTCTTCCAGCTTGCGCTTGGCGATACCCTCGCGCGCAATGGTAAAGAGGTACGGGAAGTTGAGCTGCTCGTCTGTTGCCTTGAGCGCGACAAAGAGGTCGAAGACTTCATCCACGGCCCGCAAGGGTTCGGCGGCGGGCTTGTCGATCTTGTTGATGAGCACGATGGGTTTTAGCCCCAGCTCCAGCGACTTTTTGAGTACGAACTTCGTCTGCGGCATGGGACCCTCCTGCGCATCCACCAGCAAGAGCACGCTATCTACCGTGCGCAGGATGCGCTCCACTTCGGACCCGAAGTCCGCGTGCCCGGGGGTATCCACAATGTTGATCTTGCAGTCACCGTAGGTGATGGAGGTGTTCTTGGCGTAGATCGTGATACCGCGCTCGCGCTCCTGTACGTTGGTATCCATCAGGAGTTCCCCCACTTCCTCGTAGCTCTCAAATGCGCCGCCCTGCTTAAGCAGTGCATCCACCAGCGTGGTCTTGCCGTGGTCAACGTGAGCAATAATGGCAATGTTGCGGATACTCATAGGGAAGACTGCTGGGGAAAGATTTCCCTCTAAAGCCGACGTACTCTAGAGATATTCTGCTGCTTTGGGAATGCGCTATGGTCACATTCTTGTGTTGGCTGAACGTATAGGTCTGACCCTGACCAGAGCAAATTTTCGGGGTCCGTTCGGAGTTTTGAAAAGGGTACTTTTGAGGTAGGAGGGTAAGCTGGCCATATTGTGTGCTAGAATTCATCTATGAAATTGTTGCATGAAGGATTGTTCCAGACTGGCGTGGGAGCTTTGGGTAGCGCCTTAGGAACTGGATTAGTTGCGATTTTATTGGTGACAATTTTTAAGGTTCCTTCTTTTGGACTGGACTTGGATTTCATTCCAGTGAAAATTACCTCTCAGGGGACAAGCCTGCCTGTTTTGGATATATCCATAATTAACAAAAAATGGTGGTTGGGTTTTCAATCGAATGAAGTATTGTTTGGACTCTTTTTACCAGAAGACTTTGTCGAAAATAAGGAGTTTTCTCTATTAACTGGGGATGGTCTGACTAAGTGGGAAAGGGATTGGAGAGGAGCAAATAGAATTGATATAGACGGCGAAAAATATGTTTTAAGCAGGCAGATAATTTCACTGCCAGTGTACCCAGACTCTGTAACACATTTTCTTAGAGTAACTGGTGATTTTTTTCATGATCAAAACATTAGGATTTATTACTATTTTGAAACACCCCTTGGAAAATATCCTTGGAATCTAAGGCAAGGCCAGCGTGTAGAATCAGCACAGAATCACAAACTCCCATTTTCTGAAGTTACAATTAAATAGAGGCATTCGGGTCTATTTATACGAGCAGCTAATGGCTGGGGCAATTACATTGCCACCAAAAGAGAGTTGCGGCCTTTCAACTGCGATTCACCCCTCTTTTTTCTTATCGTGCAAACTTCTAGATTGAACTGTTTGTATGATTTCAATGGGCTCCGTATCTGCGGTGAAGTGTTCCCCTCCCACAAGGGAACCGATTCTTTGTACAACCGACTCGTATTCTTCCTTCCAGCTAGTATCCAAATGCTCTGACTGTCTGATTGGCGGCTTACCGCAAAGCTGGGCCACGGACGAAATCAAATCATCATTGGACGCACCTTGGCTCAAGGCAACACCACAGCTATCAAAAATATTGAGTATACCTTCCCGTAAAGCCACTATCTTCCGTCGACATGCTTCTTCCTCAGCACGTACAGAGTTCACCTCTTCGACTTGTACATCATGTTCTAAGATGGCTGCTGACATACGTTTATTGTAATGGAAATGGATACAATGTACACGAAATGATCATTTTAGCGGATAGCGTCAGGAAGGTCTTGTATTGAAGCCAGTACAATATCCGCATCTGAAAAGTCACAATCTTGCGTCCATGCATTGGGTATTGCCACCACGGTACCAATCTTCGCTCTTTTGGCCGCCATGATTCCCTTCGGGGCATCTTCTACTACCACGGCGTTTTTTGCACGGACGCTTGTCCTCTTCAGGCATTCTAGGAACACATCAGGCATCGGTTTCACTCTTGGAACTGATTCAAATCCTACAACGGCATCAAACAGCTTTCTCATATCCGATCGGTCAAGAAGCGCAAGGATGTTATCCTCTGTGTTGGAGGATCCAATGGCCGTTTTCCATTTACTGTCGATTAACGATGCAATCGTGTTTCTCATCTCATCGAAAATAGCGGATGCGGATTGCAAGAACATTTCCTTGCAGCGCAGATTCTTTATCCTGCGGATTGCTTCTGGATCCGCATCCAATTGATATCGTCTGACAATGTCGGGTAAATCGAGCCCTTCGACGATCCAAAGTCGCTTGTATTCCTCAGGAGTGAATGACAAGCCGGTATCCTTGAACGCAAGCTGGTTAGCCTCATAATTGATCTGCTCGCTGTCATACACGACTCCGTCGAAGTCGAAAATGACACATTTGTTTTTTGCTTTCATAGGGCTTGGACGTGTAGAAAGTGTGTGCCATTCTTTTTTTCCACAGCGAGTGCCAAGCGATTGAATTTCATACTTGCCATATCTTTGTAGATTTTTTGCACAGAGTCCATTTCCTCCTCTGTGAGATCCCTGACTGGATAGAAAAGGGAAAGATGCGGGATAAAATCGAAGGAATCGGCGTGGACATGCTTAAATTTGCTGAAGAGATCATCATGCAAACGGAGGATTGCCTCCGAGGAAACGGGAAGATAGTAGACAAAATCCCGTCCGTTTTTTTGGAAACATCGTACGCTCTGTGTACTTGCAACAATCGAGCCTTTGTTTGCCCAGCCCGCACGCTGGATCCAGCCAATTGCATCAGCATTGTTCTTCGAAGTGGATTCGGGGAAAAAGTACAACGTGATATGCAGGGGCAGCTTGATGTATGGGAATGCATGGATCGAAAACAGCGCATCAAATGTTCGATGCAGCCGGGCTGCATCTTCCTCGCTTGGCAGGAGACAAATAAACGTACTTTCCACAAAGTTATGGGGAATGCGTAAGGAAATCGTGCAGAACTCTTTCTGCAGTTTTCAGCGCCTCGCAGACCTCTCGCACTGTCACGGTTCCTCCATACCATCGATTGAGCACATCCAGGATCTCGACGGTTGCATAGTCCGTCGTGAGAGCAAGAAGCTGGGATCTGTTCAAAGGATATTTCCCCGTTTTGAGGAGAGACAACACGCGGAGAAAGCAATCATCAACTCTCTTCAGACAAACGTGCGCTCTCGCCACAAGCTGATCTTGATCGGCAGTTTTATCCAGAAACTCGAATAGAAGAGGGCGAATGGTATTGTTGATTTGTACGGCATACGACAGTGCCGTCTGATGTAGAGCTGATCGTCCGGGTGGGAGACCCAGATCAAATTCCCCCATTACTGTACGCGAAATAAAGAACTGTAGACGTGCTGGTTCGGGATATGATCTATACTCGACTCCCGTCAGAAAGAGAAAATTGCATTTAGGATGTTGGACTTTCAACTCGGAAATCCCCTCTAATACATCATCCGTCTCTTGTTCAAAAATAAGAATGTAATCAAAATCACTTTCATGCAGGGAACCGTCTCCCCGCATATTGGAGCCCTGGAATAGTACGGACTGAATATTGTCGCCAAATTTCTCTAAGCAGGATTGCTTGATTTTCTCGCACAAATCCAGTGTTTCTTGAGGAAGCAATACTTCGGCTGCAAACAGATCAGGATACGATAAAGGCAACCTCTCACTTGTTGGAACTACATCAACAATGGTCCTTTTGTCCAAATCATCAAAGACATGGCCGAGTTTCTGTTGCTTTGTGCGAAAAAGCAATAGCCGATCACGAATGGCAGAATGAATAACGAGCGGAATTCTTTCATCAACATTGATGCCCGAATCGTTCAATCCCTGCACCTTATTGGTGTTATTAGTGAGCAGTCGGACGCTCTTCACTCCCAATTCATTCAACATCTCTGCGGCAATTTCGTAGCTTCGTAAATCCGGTTCGAATCCAAGTTGTATATTCGCTTCAGCAGTGTCCATTCCTTGATCTTGCAACCTGTAGGCATGTAACTTATTTGCTAAGCCAATACCCCTTCCTTCTTGTCGCAGATACAGAAGGATTCCTTGATTTTCCTTCCGAATTATTCTCATTGCCTCGTGCAATTGATCCTGGCAGTCGCAACGCTGACAACCGAATACGTCACCTGTACAACACTCTGAATGCACTCTTGTAAGAACCCCAACTTTTTCTCGTATATCCCCTATGACCAGCGCCAAGTGCTCCTTTACGTTGCCGCCTTCGATTTTTTCTTCAAACAGATACAGCTGATACACACCCAGAGGCGTGGGCATTTCTACGTCGACGATCTTTTTCAGAGATGGACTCGACATAGCTATATCGTACCGATTCTCGGCCGTTGTGGAAATATATGATTTTTGTGGTATATTTGCATATAGACCGAAAGGGACACTACACGGAAAAAAGCTCCTAGACGCATCGAGTTTTTAGCATCCTTAAGCCAAGACAGTCGGGTGCCCATGTTGGCTGGGGAGGAGGGATTCGAACCCCCGAATGCCTGCTCCAGAGGCAGGTGCCTTACCACTTGGCGACTCCCCAGCGTACAATGCAGTGTAGCGCAAAAGCTCTTCTGTTTGGAGCACTGTGCAGGATTGCGAAATCCAGGGAGCTGCGCAAGAAATTTCCTCCTCTACTCCCCCCCAGTGTCCACCTTCGCCGCTCTCCACCCCGTACTGCAAGCACTCTGCGCCACGCTCTTCACGTGGGGCGTCACCGCGCTGGGCGCCGCGATGATCCTGTGCGTGCGCAGCATGAACCAGAAGATATTGGACGGTATGCTGGGGTTTACCGCCGGAGTGATGATCGCCGCCAGCTACTGGTCGCTTTTAGCACCTGCTATCGAGATGTCACAAGAGGGTTCCCTCCCCGCATGGGTACCTGCCGCTGTCGGATTTGCGCTGGGCGGCGTGTTCCTAGGGATACTGGATAAGGTGACGCCGCACCTGCACCTGGGGTTTTCTTCGGGGGAAGTGGAAGGGATGCCTTCGCACCTTAAAAAAACCACGCTCCTGATCCTGGCCATCACCCTGCACAACATCCCGGAAGGATTGGCGATCGGCGTGGCGTTTGGGGCACTCGCCAACGGGCATGACGCGGTGACGCTCACGGGAGCGATTGCGCTGGCGCTGGGGATCGGGATCCAGAACTTCCCGGAAGGTTTTGCCGTTGCCGCGCCGCTTCGGCGCGAGGGACTCTCGCGCGCCAAGAGCATCTGGTACGGACAGCTCTCCGCCATTGTGGAACCGATCGCAGGCGTTGTCGGCGCTGCGGCCGTGATCGTGATGCAGCCCATCCTGCCCTATGCGCTCGCGTTCGCTGCGGGAGCGATGATCTTCGTCGTGGTGGAGGAAGTGATCCCCGAAAGCCAGCGTGCCGGGCACACGGATATCTCAACGGGGTGCGTGATGATCGGGTTCCTCATCATGATGATGCTGGATGTGGCGCTGGGGTAGAGAAATCCCTCCTCTACGCTCTATCATCGGCAACCTTCCTTATGCGGACCCGCTGATTGTCGATCACCTCGACGACAACGCTGAGCCTCAGTGCCGCAGCCGCTTCGTGGAAAACCTCCGACTCCTTTGCGATGTCAAAATCCGGATAGGCATCGTACACGTTCCCAAAATTCTGCCGAAATTCCTCCTGCTGTCCCTCTACGAAAAAATGTCGCAGGGCATCCTGGGCATCGTGGACTGAGAAGATCTCGCTCATCTGCTCCAGTGTACCCGCTGTGTTTTGGAACGTCTATGCGGAAGCGATTCAAAAAAAACCGGCGGCGTTGGACAAAAATCATTCAGAGTAGGATGACTGCATTTGCCTGGATGACAACGGAAACGATACAATCCTCACCTTCATGCGGGTGTACAAACGACGGAGCGGCATGGCTGTTATCAGCCTCGTACTCATGGGGGCACAGATAGCTTTTGCGGCCGACAACTTTACGGACATCGTGATCTACCGCGGCGGCGGCGACACTTCCATCCCCGAGTACCGTCTTCGGCAGAACGGCTCCTTTGGAGCCGAGGGGACCGCGCAGGACATCACCTCGGCAATTGAATTTGTGCGGGTGGCCGCACGGCCCGATCCCGTTTCGGATGAGAAGGTGCTGTGCACCGGAGATGGCGCCGGCGATATCAACTGTCAAATCTGGAACGGCTCAAGCTGGGGTGACCTCCTTGAGGTTTCGGCAAATGCCGGCGCCAACCGGGCTTTCGACCTCGCGTACGAATCCCTGTCCGCGAACGCCATGGTGTGTTTTCGCTCCCCCTCTCCTAATACCTCCACTCCGGTCTGTCAAATTTGGGACGGATCGAGTTGGGGCAGCGCCTTTTCGGCGAATGCCGTCGGTGGCGCGATCAATACCCTGCGGCTTATCGCCGATCCTCGCTCCGACCGGATGGCTCTGATGACGAAGGACGCATCGAATGACGTGAACATCCAGATCTGGGACGGGTCGAGCTTTGGGAGCGTGACAGAACTGGAGACGGATGGCGGCGGCTGCGCGCGATGCACCTCTTACGATGGCGCATGGGAATCGGCACAGGGAGACTTTGTCGCCGCATGGTTCAATGACGCCGCGGACGCGCTCTATAGCAGAGAGTACGATACGTCCGCAGGCTGGGGGAGCACGATCACCGACATCGTCACAGGATTGAGCACCGCAGACACGAACTTCGTGCGCGTGGTCGCCAATCCCAATCCCTCAAGCAATGCAGCGCTCGTGGCAGTGGCGGATGATGACAATACGTTGACAGCAAACTCCTGGGACGGCAGCGACTGGGGAACCGCCGAGGAACTCAGCGCCAGTATCGGCCTCGTGGCAGCCACCAACCATCTCTTCGACATCGCCTACGAGCACAAGCTGGATAACGACGCCGTCATCACCTACGGAGTGACTGCAGCGGCGCTTCGGTACCGCGTGTGGGATACGACCACCCTCACATGGGGCGCGGAATCGACGTTGCCCACAGCCGTAGAAGATAAGGACTGGCATATCCTCTCCCCGCACAGCGATTCGCAGGCAATCATGCTCACAACGGTGGGGGACACGAACGATGTTGATACGTTGGAGTGGGACGGCTCCGCGTGGGACGTCTCCTGGACCTCGCACGAGACCGACGGCAACGACCAGTTCCGTACTGCAGGATTCGTCTACGATTACGAGGACGAAGACGCCCTTACCCCCGTGGGCACCTTCACGAGCGCCGTGCAGGGAACGGACGGCACGGGCACGGTGGACATCACCATCGAGGTGGATGACGGCGACGAGGAGGATACGAAAGCCAAGGTGGAGTACGAAACAGATAGCGACGGCGCCTGTGACGGGCCGTGGGCAGCAGCCACGCTCACCGGTACAACCACCGCGGATTTCGATGATTCCGGCGGAGCACCGGATATCGATAACGGCGCCGATTACCAGGTGGGATCGGGCGCAACGACGCGCATCATCACCAGCTCGGGGCCCAACACCGTGCAGTTCGACTGGGACAGTGCCACGGATCTCCCTGCAGCGGATGGCACCCAGTGTCTGCGGCTGACGGTGAACGACGATCAGAATGATCAGACTACGCCCGACACCTTCACACTCACCGTCGATAATGCCAATCCCACCGGGCTTGCGGACTTCGTTTCCATGGGCGCCGGTGCCAGCACCCAACATCTCAACTGGACATCGGCTTCCGACAACCACTTCGGCCATTACGAAGTGTGGTACGGCGAGGTGGAAGCCGACGTGGCTAACCGCACCGGAACGGCGACGGAGTTCGATGAATCTGACTTTTCGGCGCTGGCAACGGCAGCCACCTTCCACACGCACATCATCAATCTCACAGCCTCCACCACGTACTACTACAAGCTCTGGGCGGTGGATGCCTACGGCAACGAGCAGACGGTTGCGGGCATCAGCGATACGACCGATGCCGCAGGAAACGGCCTTGCCGTCGTGACCGCGGCCTCCGGGATGACCCAGTCCACCACGGGATCGGGATTCGTGACGTTCACGGCAAATATCCGCGACGTGGATCTGGACGAAACGATGCTGCGCGTACGTTTTTCGGACAACGGGGGCACTACATTCTACAATGCCCAGATCATTTCCGTCGCCACGGACCCCGTACAGGTTCCGGTAGTTTCGATCGACGTGAATGACTTTCAGGTTGGAAAAACCGACCACATCGATACGACGAGTCCCGCTGGGGATCATTCCGTGGATCTCACACTCGTCTGGGATACCAAATCCACGTCCAACCAGAACGGCGGCCTCGACGGCCAGGACAATGACGACATTATTCTTCAGCTCACGCCGCGCGATTCCCCGAGTAACGACATCGGGCTGGATGTCGACAGTTCCGCCTTCACGGTGGATAACAAAGGACCGTTCCTGGAAGAAACCACTGCCATCGGCGTGACGACCGACACGACCCCAACCTTCACCTTCACCGCCGATGAGGATGGGACACTCGCGTATGCCGGTTCCTGTTCTGGCGTCCTCGCCGTCGTTGCCAGCGGCACCAATACTCTCGACTTCGATACGCTCGCAGAGGGGGATTACACCGATTGCTCGCTCATCGCGACCGACACGTATGGAAATACGGGAGCGCTGGTCATCGCGGATTTCGCCGTGGATACCACAGATCCGACCGTTCCTTCCTCCTTCAACGCCACAGACGCAGGTACCTCCACTGTCACGGTCGTCTGGGATACCCCGACCGAAGCGCATTTCGCCCGGTATCGCGTCTGGTACGGAACGAACTCGGCCGACGTCGCCTCTATGTCGGGCACTGCTCAGCAGTGGGATGATGATCACCCTCTGCATCTCATCGACACCATAGGCACCACCATCACCGGCCTCTCGGCAGGAACGACCTACTACTTCATGCTGACCATAAACGACGAAGCGGGCAACGACAGCGCCACCTCCGTCATTGCGCAACTGACCGAATCGACCTCTTCCTCATCATCATCCTCCGCAGGAAGCGTGGGTGGAAATGGAGGCGGAGGCTCGCGTCAGATCGCGCATGTGGTGCAGTCCCTCCATACCCGCTCCACGCAACCCGCTGCCCCCGCTTCCGCAGACACTTCTACGCAAACGCATCAGGCCTCAGTGGCCGCCAGCGGTCAGTCACCACCGTTCCACGATGTTGCCAACCAGTGGTTCGCACCGTATGTCCGCTCGCTCGCCGCGCTCTCAATAATAACGGGGTACCACGACGCAGCAGGTCAGCCCACCGGATTCTTCCATCCGGGTGATCCCGTCACATACGCCGAGATTGCGAAGATCGCCCAGCTTTCCGCCGGTCTCACCCCACCCGAAACCGGACTGGATTCTCGCTGGCAGGGCCACTGGGCGCAGCCTTACCTCACGCTCGCCAGCCAACGGGGCTTTTCGCTGATGGCAGATTCCTTCAATCCGGACCATCCGATTCCACGGGCAGAGGCGGTCCAGCTGGTTCTGGAGGCGTTCGGTCTGCCCGTAGATCCCTTGCTGCAGGGCCCCCTCCCCTATCAGGATTTGGACCCCCGGCATCCGCATGCCGCGGCGCTCGTCACGGCCACCCGTCTGGGCATCATCTCGGGCGACTTAGACGCCCACGGCTCCCCTACGGGAACCGTGCGGCCCGATGATCCCCTCTCGCGGGCAGAGATTGCCAAGATCATCTGGTTTAGCCAGTCATTATAGGCATGAGCCAGAGAACGATGCGGCCCAGGGTAGCCTCGCGGTATCTGGTCTCCACTTTGCGTAAGGAAAGAGATTCACAACTCTCTCCTTGCAATGGAGGAGTGCGTATGAGACAGCGAAAAAAGCTGATGTGATTACCTTTGCGTGCTTTGAAGGCATGGATCGCGGCCGCTTCGCATGTATACTTCGTCCCCTCCCCCATGCTCAAGATCCCCACGACTCTCCACGGCACGCAGGAGCTGGAAGCCAAGATTCTGCGCGTTGATCCGCTCATGCTCCAAAGACGGCTGGAGGCGGCGGGAGCAATCCTCGACGGGCACTTCGATATCCAGGAGCAGCGCTACTTCCCCACGCCGCAGATGCGCGAGGAGCAACTCAGCATGCGGCTGCGCAAACTGTGGGATGGCAACGAGGACCGCGTGGAATTGGTGCTTAAGCGCAAGCACGACCCCCGGTACGTCCCCGGGTACGAATCCCTTGGCCCCTGCATAAAGAGTCGCACGGAGTATGAACTCGACCTCCAGAACACCGTCGGCTGCGAGTGCAGGTTCGCCCTCATGAAACTGATCCTCGAAGCATGCGGAGTAGAACCGCGCGACCATATTACGACCACGCGCACGCGGTACTCCCGCGGAGAAATCCGCTACGAAATCGAACGCATCCTTTCCTCCGAAGAGAGAAAATCTCCGCTCCCTGCGCCCTTCCTGGAGATCGAAGGTCCCACGCCCCTCGCAATCGCCGAGGCAGCTCGCGCCATCGGATATCCGGCGAGCGCCTTAAGCGCGCTCACGAAACGCGACCTCATTGAACAATGTGCGGCAGAGGGTTCCTGACACCGGATACGTACGGCCTGGAAGAGAGAGGTATACAGCCCCAAAACGGAACCAACGTCCTCCTCGCAGACATCATAGAAATTTTTTCTGCGTCATGCGGTATACTCTTGCCCATTGTTCCCCACATACATGGCACCTCCCCCTGCTCCCCCTCCACGCAGCCTGCTCCACTCGGCAGCGGGTCCGCTCCTCTGGGCATTCTTCTTCGTCGCAGTGTTCCTGGCGGTGTTCTTCCTCCAGAAACCCTCTCTACTCGTCATTAATAATGAGACGATCAAGCAGATCTTCACTTCCTACGGCATTGCGGTGGGGCCGGTTGTCGCGTTCCTCGGAATGCTCGCGATGTACATCTTCGCCGGACTGAAACGGATCCTGGGATTGAGGAAGTTCCGCATCCTCAACCCTCTCATTGTTCTCGTGGTCTTTGTCCCCCTGCTCACATTCGGCTACCAACTCGCGTACCGCGAGAAGCCCTACACGGATATTGCTCGCGGCATCATTGGAACACTGGCAATGCCCCTGCTCCTCTCCTCCCTTCTCGTAAGCGCGCTCGCAGTCCTGTGGTTCTTCGTGATCCTCCTCAGGCGTCGCTGATTTTTCCCCCTCTTGCCATGCGCAAACTCCTTCGTTTCTCTGTCCTTTGCATCGCACCGCTCTTCCTTTCCGGCTGCCTGGGTGAGCTCATGGCCGTGACGTGCGACTTCCTGCCCGACGCCGACCACTGTTACCAAGCCGCCGCCATCCAAGCGGGGCAAGTGGAGGAATGTGAGAAGATCGAAGGGGAGGGATTCCAGGGGTCGAATCCTCCGCGGGACAAGTGCTACCTCCTGATCGCGGAAAACACCGGTGATTACGGCGCTTGCGATCAAATTCGGGGTGGACCGATGTCCTACACTCGGGAAGAGTGCATTCTCGGTGCGGCCGTGAAGCAGAGTGACCCGGCAGGATGCAAGAAGCTTTCGGGCAGTTCCTTTGAGCAGTGTAAGGAACAGGTCGGCGGGAACATCACCGCAGAGAGCCTGGAAGAGATTACGAAACAAGTAGAAGCAGCCAAGAGCGAAGCGGGCGCCGACCCGGATGACGAAGATGCCAAAAAGAAACTTGCGGACCTGCTGGCGAAGCAATCCGATCTCTTCGCTTTCGCCCCCGCCGGCGCGCAGGCGCAATTCATGAAAACCGCGCGGGAGGAGATCATGGCAGATGTGGAAGACGAAGACGTAAAATCGGAGATCGCAAAGATTTTCGTGACATACCGCAGCGAGAATCCCAACGCGGATCCCAACCAACTCCTTGCGAAAATGCGGGAAATCACCGACCAACAAGAGACGGCGAAGCGTCTCGACGAGTACGCCAATTCCCTCATGGATCAGATCAAGGAAGGAGCGGGTCAGTTCGCGAACGATACCGTTGAGGATCTCTACGGAGATGACATCGAGAAGTACAAGGATGCCATGGCGGAACAGGGCATGAAGTACCTGGAAGAGAAGGGCGGCAAGGATCTCCTGCGTGGCATCGAGCGTCTGGAGTGGCTGAAGGAAAAGTACGACAAAGCATCCGAGCAGTATGAGGCGGTCTCCGAGCAGATTGACAAGCTCACGAAGGTCTACAACGAGGCCGCGGAAGTGGCCAGGAAGATTGATGAGGTCAACAAGCTCGTGGCTGAAGGGAAGATTGATTTGGGAAGAGCCAAGGTGCTCCATGGCGCGATTTACCTCGGGAAAGGCCTGGAGTACGCCACGCAGTATGTTCCGGTGTTCGGCAGCACCGTGTCCACGGTCGCCAAGGAAACCTTCGACGCAACGGTGAAGTTCGCCACGAAACGCGCCGAGCGGACCACAGCACTCGACAAGTGTATTGAGGATCCTGAGCACTGCGACACGGAGGGCATTTCCCCGTACTGAATAACCTCTGCACCCCTGTCTTCGGAGTCCCCCACCGTCGTTGCTTAGCCCACGCTATGCGCCTCGCATACCTCTTGGCTGGGATCCTGCAAAAGAGCCACGGAATGTTCGAAGCGATAGCTGACGGAATTCGTCGCTCTCTCCTTGCATATGCATCCCTTTATGCTAAAAACCCTTACGAGATCTCCTCCCCCCTCCCACCTATGTCCACCTCCTTACGAGAAGCAGAAGCTGCATTCGAAGGCCTAGAACTCACGACGGGCGATCACTCCCTGATGGACCAGATCAATGGTGTTGATGATCTGGGCGACAACAATGGCCGCCATGCGGAGCTCACCGCAATCGTCAATGCGGGGGCAAGTTGCGAGGGGGTGCGCAGCGCTCTCCTGGAGCTCATGCGCATGCGTATGGTCAACGGCCGGCGTTAAACCGCTTTCCATCTGGGCAAGTGCCTGTATATACATTGTATATACACACTCTGCGCATACAGGAGATCTGTTACAATGCCGTGTGCCTACTCCCCTCTCCTTATGCACCACGAACTCCTCCTGCGCCCCAGTTACACCGCGCTCAAGTGCATTCTTGCCAAGGATGAGGAAATTCATGCAGAATCCGGCGCGATGCTGGCGATGGACGCCACGGCGAAGATCGAAGGGCGCATGAAGGGCGGCGCATGGAAAGCCATCAAGCGCACGGTGCTCACGAGCGAGAGTTTCTTCGTGACGACGATCCGCGCAGAAAAGGACGATACCGAGGTGTACCTGGCCCCCCGCGCGACGGGCGATATTGAGGCATTGGAACTCAACGGGGAGGAGTACATTATCCAGGGCGGGTCGTTCTTGGCATCGGTGGGCACTATCGAAACCGATGCGACCTTCAGCGGATGGAAGGGCTTTGTGAGCGGCGAGGGCGTTTTCATGATCAAAGCCAAAGGAACAGGGACGGTGTTCGTCTCCAGCTTCGGCGGCATCCTGAAGAAAGAGCTGAAACCCAAGGAGACGTTCGTGGTGGATAACGGACACATCGTTGCATTCCCCTCTTCCGTGTCCTACCACATCGAACGCGTGGGCGAAGGCCTGCTTCACATGGTCACGACCGGAGAAGGCCTTGCGTGCGTCTTTACGGGGCCCGGCACGCTCTACCTGCAAACGAGGAATTTGCGCACGTTCGCCGAGTCCCTCAACCCGTTCCTGCGCTCGCGGGAAACCGGACAGGGGCGCGGAATTCTTGGACAGATCATGGGGGGATAAGGAACATCCTTCTGCGCAAAAACGTTCCTTGTACCTATCCATACTAGTTAGGCAACTTATGCAAGATGTTCTGGGATAGTTTTTGCTTCTTGCATCATGCATTTTTGTCTTCGTAAAGGGGAATACGTTGTTCTCCGGTTCCCCCTGCAAGGAAAATGGCACAAACTTGTTTCCAAACATTCTCTCCTCCCTTTTTCCTATGAAAACGACGTTCTCCACCCTCTCTCTGCACCACGCAGCGGTGCGCTTGATGATGGGTCTCACCGGAGTTCTCCTTCTTTCCCTTCTTGTGTTCTCACGGGCGGAAGCCGCCAACCGCTACTGGGCAGGGACATCAAGCGGCAACTGGGAAGATACTGCGAACTGGTCCGCGCTCCAAAAGGGTCCTGGCGGCGCCAGCGTTCCCGGTGATTCCGACGTTGCAATCCTCTCCACAAGTGGAGGATTGGTGCATCTTATGAGCAGTGTTCGTGTCGGCGGCCTCATCCTGGCCCCCACCTGGTCGGGATCGCTCGTCCAGGGAACGGGTTCCCTCGCGGTGCTCTCCTCCGGAATCCGCGTGGGGAGCGGCCGCATTATCGGCGGTAATGCCCCCATCGCTCTCTCGGGTAGCTACACGCAAACAGGGGGAATCGTGTCCGGCATCATGGACACCTTCACGATATCGGGAAGCTTGACCATCACCAAAGGATCGGGGTCTTCGTACTCCACGTTCACCTCAACGGGAGCGATCATTCTCGACGGCGTGACAGACCAGACCTTCACGGTGGGAGCAAACGTCACGAAAACGTTCAGCGGCATCACGCTGCAGAATGCAGGCGGCGGAACAGCCGACGATATCATCATGGATGTGAGTGGAGGCCTTACGCTCCAGGGTAACCTGACGATAACGACGGGGAGTTTGGACCTGAGCACCAATGACGTGACACTCGACGTGGCTCAAGATGTGATTCTTGCCAACAGCGCTCAGGCCGCCATGTCCGGTGCCACGATGACTCTTGCCGGAGACCTGACGGTTCGCCCCTTAGCGACATTTACCAACACCATGGGCACCGTCACGTTCGACGGCACGACCCAGACTTTGAGTGGTTCCGTGACCTTCCACAATCTCACAAAGTCGGTCTCGGCAGCGGAAACTTTCACGATAGGCGAAGGCTCTGTCATTGTCGTCACCAATACCCTCACGATGAATGGCGCTGCGGATGAGCTGCTCGCTTTGCGCTCTTCGCTCACCGACAGTCAGTGGATGATTGACGCACAGAGCACACGGACGATTAGCTACCTGGACGTGCAGGATTCCAACAGCATCAATGCCACGTACATGAGCTGTACAACCGGCTGTGTCGACAGCAAAAACAACACGTTCTGGACCTTCACAACCGCCAGCACCTCCACCAGCACTACCACCACCGAGACTGCGGGAAGCGGAGGGGGCGGAGGGCGTCGTTCAGGAGGTTCCTCCACAACGGCTGCGGCCACGGCTGCTCTAAGCACTGCTTCCCTCAGCAGTTCCTCCGCTGCAGCGAATGTTGGCGGCCCGGCTCTCGATTCGGTCCGCGGTCTTCTGAAGGTCTCCGCAGGAACGCAATCCTTCGTCTTCAAGGATGTGCCGGTGGCGCAGTGGTTTGCCCCCTTTGTATCCGCAGTGGTTTCGAACGGTATTGCCTCGGGGTACAGCGATGCCCAGGGGAATTCCACAGGTGAGTACGGACCCGGCAATTCCGTGACCTACGCGGAGATTGCGAAGATGGCCCTGGAATTGGCCAATAAGGATGTCTCTGCTGTGACTGGCGCTCCGGCCAATCGTTCGGCCAAAAATCAGTGGTCGGCGAAGTACATCAAGCTCGCAGAGACCATGCACATGTCGGCCTTCGGCTCTTCGCTCGATGTGAACACTGCAGCACCGCGAGGCGCCGTGGTGCAAACCATCCTGGAAGCGCTCGAACTCCCTCTGGATGAGGATACGACCACCTCCTACACAGACCTCTCTGCCTCGCATGCCAACGCCCGTGCCCTTGCGACAGCTACTCGCCTAGGGATCATCTCCGGCGATACCGATCGCCAGGGCAACCTCAAGAATACGGTGCGACCGGACTCCGACATCAACCGTGCGGAGGTTGCGAAGATCTTGAGTGTCATCCTTGAGAAGGGTCTGTAAGTTTCTTCTCCCTTTCGTCTCTTGCCCCCCGCGCTCTGGCCGGGGGGCTTTTTTTCTCCACCGAATCCTCACGAAACGGTTGGGGTTCTCCGGCTTACTGTCCTTTGAGCCTTCTGCGTTCCTGCTCTATTTTCGCATCGAATGCGGCCTTTTTCCGCTGAGCGAACTCCGGCGCCCATGCCTTGATTTGTGCCGTCCGCTCCGGCCCCGCAAAGTGCTCCACCATCTTCCAAGATATCTCGCCGTTTATGTCCTTGATCGTTGCGCGTGAGGTTACGCCGGCGCGGTAGCCGACGTCTTTGAGCATGGCGTTTTCCTCGTCCTGCAGCGGGTCCAATCCCATAGGCTCACTGGTCGTCTCGTACGATGGCGACCAGTCCTCCGCCTTCTTGCGCATCAACTCGAGGAGCGCGCTCATCCGGGCCCCCTCTCCAAGAGAAGGAGTCGCACGCTCCTGCGCCCCGTCGCCTCCTATGCATTCCCGTCCATCATCGAACGGCGATTGTCCCTCCTCGGAAGAAGAAAATGGAATCATTATTCTTCTATTAAAGATAATTATTCCAAAAAACGCTAGGTACTGTTCACATATACGAGAATTTTTCTCTTTTTCTAGCCAAAATATCCCTTGAGCGCCGCACCCGGGAACGGGTGCTGCTGAGTGCAAATTATTTCAAGCAGCAGCCCTTTGTAGCTGCGGTGCCTGGGGATATGTGAACACTACCTAGGAGCGATAGCTCGTAGAACGCACGCGCGTCTGGGAAATATCCACCCACTGGAACGTCGTCGTGCCGTCGTCCCACTCCACGGTTCCCAGCGTCGTGCGATCCCCCAGTGACTGGAGTGCCGCCTGGAGCGTGCTCGTCTGTCCGTTCACCTGCGGATTGACGATGGTTGCGCGCAGCGCAAGCGTGAGCTCGCCCCCCTGAGAAATCGTTGTTCCCAGCGCGGAGCTCTCCAGATTCGAACACGTCACGGTGATGAGCCCTGTGCTTGCGGAAGCCGAACAACTCTTGGTCGCAGACGAATTTGCGGGATTGTAGAGCGCCATGAGCGCCGGATCGATCTCCACATTCTCAGCCGTGAGCACGAAGGTGAGATCGCGCAGGTGCACGGGGTACTCCTGCGAGCTTCCCTTGCTGGAAGCGGAGAATCGGAATGCCGCGATGGTTGCCATGCCTGCGGGAACCGGCGAACCGTCCGAATCCTCGTGAGCGTTTGCAATGGCAATAATGTTCGAAGCAACGATATCGTGCGTCGGCCCCGCGATCGCGCTCGAGGATCCGGGCGTTACCGTACCGATGAAAACTTCTCCCTCCGCAACGAAGTCACCATCATTCTGTTCCAGCGCTTGTACGGATCCCTTTCCAAACGCCTCTATGGCAGGCAGCACCGTGTCACTGGTGAGGGAGAGCGCGAACGATTCTCCGCTGATCTGTGCAGGGGCATCGGGGCGGACAAAGGCCCGCACGAGCACCGTGATCTCCGCGTCTTGCGGAATGACGAATTCCGTACGGGCGCAGTAGCGACCGGCAGCGGGTGAGGAGCAGGAGAGCTGACGGGCAGTGGCAAACGGCTGCTGGCTGCTGCCCTGGTAGAGTTCCAGGTAATCGATGATATTCGACGGTCCTTCGATGGCGATATCCGTTACTTCCATGCTTTCTGCCTGAGCGCGCATGCGCGCGCGCAGGAGAACGGGACTCAGCTCACCGGCACGCACCTGGCGGCTGCGCACGGGAACGGAATCCTGCGTTACGTACAGATTCCCGCGCTCGAGGACATCCACCTGCAGCGCATCCGCGGTGATGACCGTTATCCAGCAGAGCGAGAGCGAACATGTACCCGAATCGGTGACAATCCCCGTGAGTTCGCGTCCGTCCTCCCATCCCACAGCTTCCACGTACGCAGTGTCGTTGATCGCAAACTCCACGGCAATCGTGGAAGCGGCACTCCCCTCCTGCAAATCTCCAATGAGCTTCACGCGGCGTGTGTAACCATCCTTGAGGGGAATGGCGATGTCGCCGAAAGCGAGAATCCCGCTCTGGGGTACGG
>PFDV01000004.1:25707-79999 GCA_002772745.1 Candidatus Peregrinibacteria bacterium CG10_big_fil_rev_8_21_14_0_10_55_24
CACCATCCACATCCATGCGCAGACGGTAGTTCTGTCCCTTATCCAGGTTTCCGGTGGAACTGCGCAGTTTGATTCCCGTGAGGAGCGCATCCTGTCTGCCGGCAACGGCGTCGAAGGCGAAGAGCTCGATGTCCTCGGACCCCTGCGATTGCTCCAAGGTACTGTAGGGTCGCTGTTCCAAGCGAATAGCCGCATGGCGAATAGGCTCGGGGACGATCACGCAGATCTTGCTGCAGCCATCGCTATCGAGCAGATTCCCGTCATCGCATTCTTCTCTTTCCTCCAAAACGCCGTTCCCGCACTGCGCCGCCTGAGAAGAGGACGAAGATTGCGTAGCAGAACCAACAGTCGCGATGTTCTCCCCCATGCCCACGATGAGCGCCGCCATCTCGCTGCGTGTCATGAGATGTCCCGGATCGAAGGGAAATTCCGAAAAAATCCCGCGCGCCGCCGCGGCGTCCATGTACGGATCGTACCAGTGATCAGGCGCTTTCACGTACGTCGGCTTGGGAATGCTCCACGCCTCGATGACGATCTTGAGCGCTTCGGCGAGGATGATGTTCTGTGTCCCGCGGAATGTGCCATCGGGATACCCATCGATGATTCCGCGCTCCTGCGCCCTGCACGCGTACACCCAGTACCACTGCTCCTCGCCGAGGAAATCGGCAAAGCACCGATGATCGCCCGCATCCGCAAGCACGTCTTCGCCATCCACCGCCAGCATGAGGATTTTAAGAAATTCCGCTCGGTTGATGAGGATGTCGGGGCGAAAGATTCCGTACCCGTATCCTTCGATAATACCGCGCGAATGGAGGAACTCCACCTGCGCTGCGTGGGGATGCCCCACGACATCCAGGAACGGCTCCGCCGTTGCCGCCGCAACAGTGAGAGGGAGGAAAACCGTAACCGCTGCAATCCATGGGGAGCGCACGGATTCCTATTCTACCGGAAGAGCGTTCCTCGGGCGAACGCTTCCGTGCTAGGCTAGTCACGCGTCCCTGTAGCCCAACCCGACTTCGCTGCGCTACGTTGGGCACGCTGGATACCTGCCGGAAGGCAGGGAGTGTCGATCTTTCCGCCTCCGCCGTAGATCATGCCTCCGTAGCTCAGCTGGATAGAGCGCCTGGCTTCGGACCAGGAGGTCGTGGGTTCGAATCCTGCCGGAGGTACCACAGCACCTGCAAACTACGGCGGACAGGCGGAACCGACGTGCCAGCCAAAGTCTGCCATACGCAGACGAAGGCTGGAGGTTCCAGATTTGAATCCTGTCGGGGGTGACATTCGACTTCGCTCACTTTGTTCGCTGCGCTCATGGTCAGGCACTCGGCGGCAAGCCGCCGCGCTTGCCCCAGAGACAACCGGAAGTGGCATGACTTCAGTGATGGATACACAGAGCATTTACTTATTTAGTATTATTTGTTATAATAATAATGGAATGGGCAAGAACGCGCAGGAATTCGGCAAGACCGTAGATCAAACACTCGAGAGCACCGTGGGAATGCTCGGGCATGTTCCGGCGAATTTCGTCGTCGATCTCCTGATGTTCGAAAATCCATTCAGCGCATGCATCAGGAAGTGCGCGGCGCCTTGTACGACACGTTGATGTTCGCCCCGCGCGCCCTTGGCCATGCGGCAAAGGGAACGCTTTCGGCAGCTGGAAAAGCCGCCAAAGCACCGTTGGCGGTTCCCCTCATCCCCATTCCGGATTCCTATCATCAGGCTGCCTAAGGACGCAGGGAGATGCTGGTTTGCACTGAAGAGCGTTGGCTCCTACACTCCTTTTCCTATGCCGACGACACATGAGACACAAAGGGAAATGGACGAGTGCCTTGACCAATCAGTGAGCAGTATCGGCCTGAAGGTTCGCACCGCGAACAAGCTTGAGGAGTTGGGCCTCTTCACTGTGCGCGATGTGCTTGGGTGCTCCAGAGAAACATTACTGAGTACCAGTGGCATAGCTCAAGGTACCCTCAAGGAAATCCTGACGTGTTTGGAGAAGGTCGGTTTCTACACTGAGAACCGATGGCAAACGCTCGGCATGGACAACGCGCAAAGGGAAACAGCGCCCCCTACTCCCGATACACGTACCGCCGCGCGAGGATGACGGCGTGCATCTGGTGCTGTGTGACGTCGATACGTAGAAGTGGCTCGTCCTCTGCATTCATGATCCCCCCCACTGCGCGGGGATCCTGCGCGGAGTGCTCCTGCAAGTAGACGTTGGACATGGGTCCCCCCACCTGCCAACTGGTGAGTTTTGCGAGTCCTCGATCGATCACGTGCGCGAACTTCTGAGCCGCGGCGGTATCTCCCGTGCGCTGCGCGAGCGCGTACGCGCTGATAATCCCCTCGTAGGCGTACGCGGTGTTGCGCGTGCGATCGAGCGTTCGGTGGATGTCGATCATCCAGTGCGCAAGGTCGATTGCCTGTCGCGCAAACCGATCGGTGTCCTTTAGTTCGCTCGTGGCGAGTTCCAGAAAACTCATCGTCCCCCACTGGTAGAACCCTTTCGTAATCGCACTGTCGGGATCAGCGGCCAATGCTTTCGTCACATGACTGCGGATCATCGCGTCCGCCGAGATGACGAGTTCTTCGGCGGGCAGAGGCACGCCGAATTCCTTCACTGCCCGCGTGAGCGCGAGGAGCGTTTCGCCATCGAAGTATGGCGACGGTCCGCCCCAACCGGAACCATCATCGAACTCGTAGTTCTCGAAGAACTGTCCGTTCTCGTTGCGTAGGGACCAGAGGAATGCGCTGTACCCGAGCAAGTGATCGTAGAGTTCGGGATAGCGCGATTGATCTTCGGTGCGGAGGAAGTCAATGAGCGCGAGTGTGAGGAGCGCGACCGTGCCCGTTTTGCCGAACTTCTTCCCGGGATACGTCACAAGCATGCGTCCATCGGGGAGTGCACTGGAGTGATCGGCAAAGAACGCAAACCCGCGCAAGAGTGCATCACGCGTTGCAGAAGTCGGTGCGTCTGCGTGCACGAGCGCGAGTCCCCATAGCGCCCCCGCCTGACGCACCTGGTTGTCGTCGGCTGTCTCCTCCCCCGTGAGGAAGTTCACCTCGTACCGGAAGTTTCCCTCGTCACGCTGATTCGCGAGGAGGAATTTTCTCCCTTGCGCAAGAGATGCGTCGAGAGTCGCACGCGTAAGTTGCATATCCGTTGGTGGAGGACTCTGCACAGGAACGCAGGACACAACCAGAAACAGTGCAAGGCACCAAGCAACAAAGCGCATGCGCATAGCGCAACGGTATCAGGTTCGCAGAGAACACGGAAGAGACGCACATAACAAGAAAGCGCCCGAGGAGAGCGGGCGCTTCTCTGCGTACGAACGCGAAAGGCTTACCTCTTCTTCTTCTTTGTCGTCTTCTTCTTCGTCTTGCGCTTCGCGGTTTTCTTCGCCGCTCGTTTCTTCTTCGGCATAGAAGTAAGGGGGAAGGGTTAGAAAAAATAAATGAAGATTGGTCATTAGTGTACGTCTTCTTGTATACAGTGGAAGATCATTCGTGCGGCGTTGCAGAGTGAATTGTGTTTTTGTTACACAAGGATTTTTTTACAAAAAAAGCGGTGCAAGCGCCGTGCGTGAAAAATAATTCGGTGACCACATCGAAAACTCCGCACACAGATGCGGAGATTAAACATTGTGTAATGTGTGTCCGAGTTTTTTCTTCTTCGTGAGCAAATACTTTTTTTGATGCGTACTGGGATTCATAATCTCCAGAGGAATTTGTTCGGTAATGTGCAACCCGTGTCCCTGGAGTCCGACAAATTTCTTTGGATTATTACTTAAGAGACGCAATTGCGTCGCACCGAGATCGCGCAGCATCTGCGCACCGATGCCGTACTCACGCTTGTCAGGAGGGAAACCGAGTTTGATATTCGCCTCCACCGTATCGAGGCCCGCGTGCTGCAACGCGTAAGCACGCACTTTATTCGCGAGTCCTATACCTCGCCCCTCCTGTCGCAGATAGAGGAGAATTCCGCTCCCTTCCTGCGCAATCCGCTGCATAGCCAAGTGCAATTGCCCACCGCAGTCACAGTGCAGCGAACCCAAGACATCACCCGTCAGGCACTCGGAATGCACGCGAACAAGCACGGGTTCTTGCGGATTGATTGTGCCTTTCACCAACGCAACATGTTCACCGTTCTTCGTGAGATCGCGGAACACCACCATCTTCCACATTCCTGTCACAGTTTCCAATTCCGTCTCCGCTTCGCGTCGTACCAGAATCTCCGTTCGGGATCGGTGCGCGATAATATCGGCAATGGTGATGACAGGAATGCGATGAGATGCGGAGAACTTCTCGATGCTCGCTCTGCGCATCATCGTGCCGTCATCATGCATCAACTCGCTGATGACAGCGCCCGGACGTTTTCCGGCGAATCGACAGAGATCGACTGCAGCCTCCGTGTGCCCGGCACGAATCAGAACGCCGCCATCGTCAGCACGCAATGGGAAGACATGACCCGGCCGACGCAGATCTGCGGGAATAGACGTTGGACTGATCGCCGTTTGAATAGTGACTGCACGATCGCGCGCGGAAATTCCCGTCGTCACTCCCCGAGCAGCTTCGATGCTTACGGTGAACGGCGTCTTGAGGCGCGAGGTGTTCTCCTGCACCATCGGCGGAAGTTGCAGATGATCGGCAATGGAATTCGCAAGCGGCATACATACAACGCCGCCCGTATGACGGATGAAGAACGCCATGCTCTCTTCGTCGACATCTTGCGCCGCCATCATGAGATCACCCTCGTTCTCGCGATCTTCATCATCCACGACAATGACCATCTTCCCTGCGCGCAGCGCGTCGAGTGCCGGTTGAATCGTCGCCTCCTGACTCATGGACTGGCTAGTGTAGCGTCCCCCTCCGCCTGCGGAAAGGAGGAAGATGACCTTTCGGAAGATTCTCCAGGGTCAGTGCAGCTGAATCGTATAGGTCTGCTTTGCGCTCTTGGGCGACTTACGACCGACACCCACGTAGTACGTTCCCGTGGGGAAACTGTACGATTGATTGCACTGCGGCCCATCGAAGCCGAACAGATCCACATCACCCATGGCATAGACCAGGCAGCGCACCTGTGCGGCACTGGAGGCGCTCACGGTCATGTTCTTCTCCTCGCTCACGGTGAACGTGAAGTAATCCTCAAAATCATTCTCGGTGAGAACGTACGTCGCCGAAGTGCCAGTAGACAAACGGATTGCCTGCACGAACCCGTCGTTGCCGTCGCCGGTAGTTTCCTCTGCATCGACATCGTACGTCGCTCCGGCAATGGTGGGCTGCAGTTGCAGTTGGTAGTTCCCCGGCCTGAGCGCAGTCTTCAAGTAGCATGTGTTCCCCTCTTGGTACCCCAAGTAGTACTCCGAAGAGAATCCGGATTCATTGAGCAAGTAGAGCCGACAACTCACTTTCCCCGCCGATGACTGCAAGGAAACCGTGAATGAGGCAACGGTCGACCGCGCGAGGGAGAAGAGGTACGAGAATGTGTCCTTCTCGGTGAACTTGCCGCTCTTCGAGAAGGGGAACGTCACGTCCTGACTCTGCGCAACGGCAGAACTCGACGAGGAGGATGTCCCCGTGCTCGTGGAACTCGACGAGGAGGAGCGCTGCGTCTGCTCACGACTCTCGCGGATATCCGCCGTGAGCGTATTGAAGATGTACGCCGCCGCTTCTCCACGCAGGAGCGGCCAATCCGGATGGAACTGAGCACCTTCTTGACCAGCTATCGGCAGAATACCGTACTCGAACGCCGCATAGAGATACTTGGTGTACCACGCGGCAACGGACACATCGACGAACTTCACAATTTCACGATGTTCACCGGTGATTTCCTCCACGGGGAGAGCAAAGACCTGGGTGATCATCTTGATGGCCTCGACACGGTTCACATCGTTGGCCGGACGGAACGTGCCGTCGGAATACCCCTGCACGTATCCTTGCGCCGCCGCATCACAAACGTACTCTTCGTACCAACTCCCCGGTTCGACATCGCGAAAACATCCGCGACTGGTGGGATCAGGCGTTCTGCCGCGCGCTCGGTAGAGCATCTTGAGCATTTCCGCGCGATTCACCTGACGATCCGGAGAGAAGCGTCCATCCGGATTGCCGTTGATGACCTGTGCGTTCACCAGCGTTTCCACTTCTGTCTGATAGATGTGCCCATCCGGGACATCCGGAAAGACTGCGGCAAACGTTGGTACCACGGCAAAAAGTTGTACGAGAAGAGCGAACGTAAGACCGGTGCTCCAGAAGCGCATGGATCCGATGGGAAGGGTTATGAGCCATCGTACCGCACCTTCTTTGGGAAACACAATGTTTCCTTATCCGAGTGACTTGAGTTCTGCAAGGGAATGGAGTGCGGCGCAAGCGGCTTCTTTCCCCTTTTGGAGCCGCTCCCGCGCCTGTGCAATCGTGGCAACGTAGAGTACTTCGAAAACGAAGGGGACGAGCGTTCTCACTTGTACATCCATCATGCCCCGTGCCACAGCCTCAGCAATGCATCGCGCGTGGTGCGTCTCGCCCTCCACGATCACCCCCAGTCCGATGAGCGCGTCGACACTCCTCTGCTTCGCAAGCGCACTCCCGATGAGCGGGATTTCAAACGACCCGGCAGCGCAGTAGAGCGTGATATTTTCTTCGGGAATGCCTGCAGAGAGAAGTTCTGACCGGGCGGAATCAACGAGTGCATCGACCTCTTCCTTATAGAAGAGAGAATGGATGATGCCGATGCGCCACGCCGGATCGACGTGCGCAGGTCTGCCGATGGAGGAAACCACTCCCTTCATGCAATGGAGGTGAACCGACGCGTCATGCGCATGAGGATATCCGTCTCGATATTGACATGGTCCCCTGGCTGGAGCGAACCGAGCGTCGTCTGCGCAACGGTGTGCGGCACCAGCGCCACGGTAACGGTACTCCCCTCGAGAGCGGCTACGGTGAGTGACACCCCGTCGAGGGCGATAGATCCCTTGGGGACAATAGCATTGAGGAGTGCATCGGGGACCCGGAGCTTAAGGAGCACCCCCGATGCGGGATCACGATGGAGTGCCTCCACCACTCCAGTTCCCTCTGCGTGCCCCTGCACCACATGGCCGTCGAAACGACCGGAGGCCTTGAGCGCACGTTCGAGATTGACGCGATCTCCTGGCTGGAGCATGCCGAGTGCGGTGGCAGACCACGTTGCAGGAACAACATCGAACTGCAGTGTCTCCTGATCCAACGCTATGACCGTGAGGCACACGCCCGCAACACACACACTCGAGCCGATGGCAAGATCATCGAACACCGCGGGACGCTCAATGCTCAGCCCCGAAGCCGTACGCTCCTTCATTCGTGCCGTTGCCTCGACGATACCGGTGAACATGGGTGATGATTGTACCCCGCGACATCACCAATTTTCAGCAGGATTCCTGGGAAACCTGCGCAGCGCGTAAGCCTTGTACATCCGGTGGGGCATCGTGCGTCAGCATGAAGTCGGTCATCTCCTGCACAGTGGGAACATATGGAGCATCATCGCGCTGGTAAAGAGCATCGCGGCGAATTGTGGGGGTGAGTGATCCTGTGAAGAATACGCCGCGGGGAGGATGAAGTTCGGGCTCTCCAAAGCGCAGCCGCGTGAGCTCGTCAGCAATGCAGTAGTGGATATCATCTGGATCGCCAGCCTTCTTGAGGAATTCACAGGTCTCCCGCTTCACGCACCCCACGCAACGCTGCATGGCCTGACGGATGTAGTCCTGCGTACGCTGCGTAACGGGAGTATCCATGCGCCGCGCAGGGAAGTGGGTCGGACTACTCTCGTCGGTAACTACACCGATGTTCTCGTTGAGGTACACATCGCAGATCACGTCATTGCGAATCCCCGAAGCATCGGTGAGAGCCGGGCGTATTCCCTCTACAACACCGTCTGCGATTGTCCGTGCATACGCAATCTGGTCTCTGTACCCCACTCCCCCTCCGTACCACACAGGTTTCCCCGGCAGTACGTCGCGGATTTGTCCGATGACAGTCTCTGGGTCAAAGAGTTCCGGCTGCTCCATCTCCGCCATGCGTCGCAACCCCAAGTGGCCACCAGCGTACAGAGGGTTCTCGTAGTACACGCCATCGGGCAGCCGTCCTCCTTTCTTCTGCGCATTGCGCACCACAAGTTCAACCGCCACCCTGCTCGAAGCGATGATGACGTATTTGATGTCGCGGCAATCGGGCTGTGCCATCCGCTCGGCGAGCTCGCGCGGGACACCGGCACCGACGACGAGAATGTCCGGACGATTCGGATCGGCGAGGATAGCCTCGCGCGTCGAGCGGTAGTGGAGGAGGATCTCCATGATGTTCGCCGCAACAATGCGGTGCGGATGCCGCTCGCGAATCTCGCTCAAGTCCCGGCAAACCGTATCCCTATTCGCCTGGTCCAAGAGCTGCGATCGCGCTTCCGGGCTTGAGGGGAGCGGCTTGGGCCACGCGCAGATTTCCGCACCGGGCGCCGATGCCGCATAGGTGCCCAGCCACCCCACATCCTCCATGGCATTGACGAGCCCTACGTCCGAAATGCCGACACCCATCCCGCCCTGAATCAAGGGGAAGGGCACCTCCCGGCGGAAGAGCGCTTCAAGGTACTCCTGTTTCTCTTGATTACTCTGCAGATTCGGCATGCGGAGTTGTTCCGCGAGGGTCGTCATAGGAGGCTGACACTAGCATACCAGAAACAAAAACAATACTTTTCCTGTGAAACCCAGCTGCAAGCGACAAACTGGCAGTTACTCATGATCCCGATGGGCCCCAAACCCTAGACAGGGGACTCTTTTTTTGCTAGGCTTAGGCTTCTGCCGCGCCGTGCGCGGTTTTTTTTGTTTCTCCCCTATGATGGATAAGATCGTCGTCAAAGGCGCGCGCATGCACAACCTGCAGAACGTGGATGTGGAGATTCCCCGCAACAAATTGACAGTCATCACGGGACTCTCGGGGTCGGGAAAATCTTCCCTGGCCTTCGATACGATCTTTGCCGAAGGCCAACGCAGGTATGTGGAGAGCCTGAGCGCTTACGCCCGTCAGTTCATCGCGCAGATGGAGAAACCCGAGGTGGAGAGCATTGAAGGCTTAAGCCCCGCAATTTCCATTGATCAGAAAACTGCAGCGCGCAATCCCCGTTCCACCGTAGGCACGGTGACGGAGATTTACGACTACATGCGTCTACTCTGGGCCAAAGTCGGCATCGTACATTGCCCGGAATGCGGCAAGAAGCTCAGTAAGCAATCGGCATCGCAAATCGTTGATGCCATTGCCACCCTCACGGAAGAAACCAAGGTGTTTCTCCTCGCTCCCATCGTGGAGGACCGCAAGGGAGCACATACCAAGATCCTCGATGCCATCCGTCGCGAGGGATTTGTGCGCATGCGCATTGATGGACAGATCGTTACCGTGGATGAAGATGTGGAGCTCGATCCGAAGAAAAAGCACACCATCGAGATCGTGGTGGATCGTCTGGCGGTTCGTGATCTGGCTATAAAGGAGGGCGAGACGAATCCGAATCGCACGCGACTGGCCGATTCGGTTGAGCTGGCGCTTAAAAAGGGCGAGGGAACTATGGTGCTCTTTAATGCCGATACCAAGGAAGAAACGCGCTTCTCTGAGGCATTCGCCTGCCCCGACCATCCCACGATCGACATCCCACAGATTGAACCGAGAAGTTTCTCGTTTAACTCGCCACACGGCGCCTGCGAAGTCTGCCATGGCTTGGGGGCGGTGCTGCAGGTGGATGAAGCCACTCTCGTCCCCAACCCCCGACTCTCGCTGGCCGAAGGTGCCATCCATCCGTGGGCGACTTCAGCAACGCGCATGGGCTTTATGATGCGTATTCTGGAAGCGGTATCGCAGGCTGCCGGGTTCAGCATGAATACCCCGTGGAAAGACCTTCCGGAGGAAGTCAGGCATATCGTACTCTACGGGTACAGCGAGCCTCTCTCCGTCACCTGGCAGAGTGCTTCCTTTGACGGCCAGTACGAAACCACCTATGAGGGAGTCATCCCCAATCTCCAGCGTCGGCACCTCGAGACGGATTCCAGTTATGTGCGTTCTCAGATCGAAATCTACATGCAGGAGTTACCGTGCTCCTCCTGTAACGGCATGCGCCTGAAGCGGGAAATCCTTGGTGTCACGGTGAGCGGCATGAACATCGTCAACGCCACTGAGATGAGTATCAGCGAGGCGAAGCGATTCTTCTCCTCGCTCATTCCTAACGATGCGTTCGCTGGTTTCGCCGATGCACAGAACCTGGAGCGCGATCCGGCGATTGATCCCTTGAGCGACTACCAGTTCACCATCGTCCGCAAAGTCCTGCGTGAGGTCATTGCTCGACTTTCTTTTTTGGAGAATGTCGGCCTCAACTACCTCACGCTCGCGCGGTCCGCAGCAACGCTGTCGGGGGGCGAGGCTCAGCGTATTCGACTCGCAACACAGATCGGTTCTGCACTGCAGGGTGTTCTCTACGTCCTTGACGAACCGAGTATCGGGCTCCACCAGCGCGACAATGCGCGCCTGATTGCCACACTCACGAAATTGCGCGACCTGGGAAACACCGTCATCGTCGTGGAGCACGATGAAGAAACGATCTCTTCGGCAGATTACCTGCTGGAGATCGGCCCGGGCGCCGGCAAGTACGGTGGGCGCGTCATCGCTCAAGGAACTGCGGCAGAACTCATCAAGAACGTGCACTCCGTTACAGGAAAATATCTGAGTGGGAAGAAGGTGATTCCCATTCCTGCCAAGCGACGCAAGGGCAATGGCAAGAATATCACCATTCGCGGCGCAGCCCTCCACAATCTCAAACAGATTGATGTCACACTCCCCTTGGGCATGTTCATCGGCATCACCGGAGTTTCGGGTTCCGGAAAGTCGAGTCTGATCCATGGTATTTTGGGCCCAGAACTCTTGCGCGCCCTGAATAACGCCCACACCAAGGGCCAGTGCATGGAAAGCGTGGAAGGCTTGGAACACCTCGACAAAGCCATCGTCATTGACCAATCCCCCATCGGAAGAACTCCGCGCAGCAATCCCGCAACGTATACGGGCATCTTCACGGAGATTCGTGACCTTTTTACCTCAACGCCCGAGGCGCGGTTGCGCGGGTACAAATCCGGACGTTTCAGTTTTAATGTGAAGGGCGGCAGGTGTGAGGACTGCGAGGGCGACGGTCTCAAGCGCATCGAGATGCACTTCCTCCCTGATGTCTTCGTCACGTGCGAAACATGTCACGGTGAGCGCTACAACCGCGAGACGCTGGAGATCACATACAAGGGAAAGAATATCGCCGAGGCGCTCAACATGACCATCCGCGAAGCGCTGGAGTTCTTCAGCGCCATCCCCACACTAAAAAAGAAGCTTCAGACGCTTGAGGATGTGGGTCTGGGATACATTCATCTGGGGCAGAGCGCCACCACGCTCTCGGGAGGCGAGGCGCAACGCGTGAAGCTCGCCACCGAACTCATGCGGCGCGCAACGGGAAAGACGTTCTACATCCTCGATGAGCCCACAACGGGGCTGCATTTCGACGACATCACCAAGCTGCTCACTGTATTGCAGCGCTTGGTGGACAAGGGCAACACCGTCCTCGTGATTGAGCATAACCTGGATGTGATCAAATCCGTGGACCACGTGATTGACCTGGGCCCCGAAGGTGGCGAGGATGGAGGGAGCATCGTCGCCATAGGAACGCCGGAAGACGTCGCGAAGATTCCGGAGAGCTTTACGGGGCAGTACCTGAAGAAGATCCTGGAGAAAGGAACGCGAAAATAACAGACACGATACGTTCTGGATGTGCTGGAGGTGCGGCAAGTGCAGAAAGTACTGGATACAACAACAGTGACCACCAGGCCTTCATCAACCTTCCGCACCTTCTGCACGTTCCGCACCTACCCAACCTCCCAAACCTTCCACACCTTCCTGACTTTCCAAACCTCCCACCCGTTCTCCTCACATCCACTTGATGCTGCACCCGATGGCGTTCGCTTCCGTCACAGGCGGGTCCTTCCCCGCAAGGAGAGCCGTAATTGCATCACGGAGATTGTGCTGCATCACCGCATCGGGTTCCTCCCAATTGTCGTCAATGCGCCCTTTGTACTTGAGTTTCCGTTCCTGGTCGAATACGAAACAGTGCGGCGTACAGAGCGCGCCAAACGCCTGAGCAATCTTCTGCGATGCATCAAGACAATATGGAAAGGGATATCCCCGCTCGTCGTGGAGCGCCTTCATGGCCTCGAAGGAGTCCTCCGGATACTGCGAGGCGTCATTACTGTTGATGAGGACAAATTGCACGCCTTCTTCGTCGAAGTGCTCGGCAAGATCGATCAAGCGCTGCTCGTACGCCTGTGCATAAGGACAATGATTGCAGGTGAAGACAATGACAAGAACGGGGTCTTTGATCATTGAGGAATCCACCGTCATCCCGTCCGTCGCCGGGAGAGCGAACCTCGGAAGCACATCACCGATGGCAAGTGCTGTTGAGTTGTCATTCACAAGAACCATATGCAAGACGGGAACGGAGCGACTATTGTACCATATTGGCTCAGTCGCCTTCTTCATCTATGCCACGCCATTTCACCGCCACGGCCTTTGTTGTCGACTCACAGAACCGTACGCTGCTCCTCAAGCATAGACGCCTAAGCCGCTGGATGCCGCCGGGCGGACACATTGACCCCGATGAGACGCCGGAGGAAACCGCGCGAAGGGAATGCAGGGAAGAAACAGGCCTCGATGTAGAGATTATCGGCGATGCACAGGGGGATCTCTTTACTCGCAATCCCACAGAGGGCCAGATGCTTAAGAAACCTATTGCCATGCTCTTGGAAAACATTCCCGCATCCCAAGAGCGCAACGAACCGGCACATCAGCACATGGATTTTGTCTACCTCGCCCGACCAATCGACGAGGGGCAGATGCTGACGCTTGCAGAAGAAGAGGGTGAGGAGGTGCGGTGGTTCACCAGGGAGGACATCGCGGCACTCGACGAGAAGACCGAGATTTTCTCCAATGTGAAGGCGTACATTCTTTCGCTACTCAACTGAGCCAAATTCTCTACCGCTGCCCTAAAAACGGCGTATACTATTTTATCCATGGAGTGGAGTGCATTTAAAGACAGTATCCGGCACTTGTCACCCGCTGACCAGGAACGTGTCAGGAAAGCGTTTGAAATGGCGAAAGATGCACACAGAGGACAACAACGTAAATCGGGCGAGCCGTATTTTATCCATGCCGTTGCAGTCGCCCATCTTCTCATCGACATGGGCGCTGATGCGGACACGATCATCGCAGCGCTCCTGCATGACACCGTGGAAGATACTCCACTGACGTTAGCCATGATTGCAAAAGAGCTGGATGGAGAAGTTGCAAGCCTCATCAATGGCGTAACCAAGTTGGATGCAAGTAAATTGGAAGGGCATCCCACGCTGGAACAGGAAATCGAAACACTCAGAAAAATATTCACCACCATGCAGCAGGACGTTCGCATCATGGTGATCAAGCTTGCCGACCGCATGCACAACATGAAGACCATTGAGCACCTCAAGCCGGAGCGCCAGCTATCGCTCACGCAGGAAACCCAGACCGTATTCGTCAAAATTGCAGATCGTTTGAGCATGCGGGATTTTCGCGATGCACTGGAGGAGCTTTGCCTTGGCATCCTGGAGCCAGATCTCCTCAAGAAGCTCGTACGGTTACGTGGGGAAAATGAAAAGAACGGGAAAAAGGTGATAGAAACCATTTCTCATACACTTACGAAATCTCACCCCACACTTGCAAAGAAGTGCACCCTGCACTACGAAACAAAATCTTGGGGAAGACTCCGGGCACAGCTGGAGGCGGAAGGAACTGCCGTGACGGGAGTCACCTCCCTTACCGTCGCGTTCTCCTGCAAAGATGTTGCCACCTGTTACGAAGTTTTCGGCGCGCTCCACCAGCAATGGCAGCGAGAAACACTCTCCTTTGAAGACTTCATCAATTCCCCCATGATCAACGGATACCAGGGGCTGCACACCACCATCATCACCGAGAACGGCATACGCATACGGTGCAAGATACGCACGGAGGCAATGGACAGATACGCCCATAAGGGAATCACCACAAAGTGCTTCGATAGTGAAGCGGCCGGAATTCTGGATTACCTCCCCTGGACGCGGCGCATTGCCACGTTGTCCGCAGACACAGCGGACCAAAGCGAACAGTTCTGGGCAAGCCTGCAGAGCGATATCTTGGGTGATTCCATCACTGTGCACGGCCCCAATGATAAGACGATTACATTGCCGAAAGGTTCTACAGCACTGGATGGAGCGTTGTACCTCTTTGCCGAGAAGGCGCTGGGTGTCACTTCCATCAGTATCGACGGGAAGGAGGTGTCATTCTTCGCTCCTCTTGAGCACGCCGCATCTCTCGACATGACCATAGTGAACACACCCCAGGTGAAGTTGGAATGGTTGGAATGGGTCAACACCGGGTATGCCACAGCGATGATTCGCGAAGCGTTGGCATCTGGTTCGCGTCAGAAGCGGGCAGCTATAGGCAAACAACTACTACAGAAAGCGATGACAAAGCAGGGATTGGGGTATCTCAAGGAGTTTAAGGAAGACCAGTTCCTTACGGGACTTCGCGCCTTGGGGTACGCCAAATTCGACGCAGCGCTCGTTGCCATTGCCGAAGGTCGTCTGAAACCTTCTTCGGCCATTGCTGCGATGCTGTACACCAGAGAAGGTAAGAAGGCAGCCAAGCCGACAAAGCAGCCTTGCATGGTGACGTTCACGCTCTCCGCTCTGTCCCTCCACGACGTGGCCGACCGGTTCTCCTTCGTCACGCAGAAGTACGGCATTACACTCTCGAACATTCAACTTGCTCCCGTAGGAGATGGGCGCACGAAGATCGTCATACATACATTGCTGTCCCCTGAGGAGGAACAAACGATCATCAACGAATTGAGTGCAGCGGACGCCACTGCAGCAGAAATTTCCGTTACGCCGCGCACATCCGTATTTCACTTGCTCTCCGGTCTATTCCTCGTTCTGTTCCTCTGGGGATTGGACCCGGTATTCGCACGATTCCTCATCTCGCAACATCACCTTACACCCGTTGACTTCACTCTTCTGCGTTTCTGGTCCCTCGCAATAGCGCTTTCGGTCGTGACGATGCTCAGCCGACGCCGCAAGCTCCTGCAGCCCGTACGCATTGGCAACCCTCTCCTCTGGCTCTCTTCGGTGCTCCTCACGCTCATCGCACTGACGACCTACGCCGCTCTCGAACAGGGAACAGCTACGCACTACGAAATTCTGATGACGACGAGCGTACTCCTGATCGCGACCGCTGCCGGCACCCTCTCATCGAGAAAGAAGCTCATTCTATGGACGCTCTTCGGCAGCACGCTCCTCCTGCTCAGGAATTCTACGGCCTGGAATCCGCAGAGCAGCCTCTTCACTCTCCTCTCGCTCGTTTGCTTTTCCGCATTCCTCGCCGTGAGCGGCCGCTACTTACGACAAGAGCACATTGCACGGCGGCGGCTGGAGTATTACACGGCCATGCTCATCATCAGTTCCATTCTCACACTCCCCCTCCTCGTCTACGCATCCGAGCTGATCTACGATCCTTTGGTCGTTCTCCAAGTTACCCTCTTCAGTACCTTCTTCATCGGTCTTCCATATTACCTGTACTACGAATGGGCTCCACGCCAGGAGATGGGATCTATTATTCCCTTTGCCTACGTCATGCTCACCGTGACATTCGTCGGAGAGTTGCTCCTTACGCATGAATTCGACGAATACACGCTCTTGGCTTTCGGTGCCATGACTGCCGTCTCGTACTTCACGGAAAAGCGGTAGCGTTCCTCCCCGTGGTGAGCAGTGGACTTACTCGGTATCGTCCTCCTCATCGTCTGCCTCTGGCACGTGTACTGCTGCATCCCTGCCTTGCGGCTTCTCCGCCTTCTTCTTGCGTGCGAGGATGACGAAATGATTGTCATATGCTCGGCCCGTCACCGGATCGTGAATCGGCACACGATGGCATGAGACACTCTCGAAACCAATGGCCGTAAGGCGATCCGCAATAATCCGGTAATCATCATCGGCATTCTCTCCTACAGTGAACGGATTGACTGCGTACCGCAGGCGACAGCGCAGATCCGGCTCATCATCCTCACATCGCACCGGAAGAAGGAGCGCCAAAGCGTAGTATCCTCCCGGCCGAAGGAGCCGCAGAGCATTCAGCAGTTTCTCACCTTGGTCAGCGACACGATCCATCGTGAGGGAATCCAACACCAGCCCCCCCTTTCCAAAATGGTGCTGGAAACTCAGGCGTTCCAGTTTGCCCCCTTGCTGGCCGGCGATCCATTCCTGTGGAGTATCGATCAGCCCGATTCGGGCGTTCTCGTGCTTCATGGCAGCGGAAGGGCTGATGTCGTACCCACGCACACGCTCCTCCCCCACCATATTCGCAAGGGTATCGAGTGTCGCCCCGTTGCCACAACCCAGATCAAATGCCCAATCCGTATTCTGCCGCAGATGAATCCGCGGAGTGCCCGTCTCCTCCGCCTCTCTCTTTTTCGTTTTCGACCATTGGTACAAGAGTTCGGCTGTCGTCGTGTCTTGAAGGTAGTGCGGCTCCAGCATGTAGCGCAGCAACGTGCGCAGACGCGTCAGACCTGCGGCGGAGTTCCCTCCATGGCAACACATGGCATCCAAAAGCGCGACCAAATCATGTATTTGCTCCATGATCGAAGCTCTCGCCGCAGCCGAAACTCGGCTTTCCTTCTTGTACTCCCTGCTCGCAATATCAAATACAGCACCGAAAGCGACTTTTGGATCGACTCCAATCAAGTACTCGATGTACTCCCGCATGCCGGATGGATTCCCGGTGAAGTTCTCTGGCGGCTGCGGCAGTGCGCGGTAGGCTCCCGTGCAGATGTCGACCAGTGCGCTGGGGCTTGGGTCAGGACCGGCCTCCGTAAGGAGTTCTTGCAACTTGGCACGAGCACTCTTGGTTTGAGAGGTAACGCTGTCATCTTCGAGCATCTCAGGGTACAACTCGTACAGTCGCAACAGTCGTGCAACTTGCGGATCCTCCCCGTTTAGAGAGGTACCTTCCTGCGATCCCGGCGTATCGCCGAAATCAGGAGGATCGGCGTTGTTGCCGTTTTCCGGCATAAAAGGCAAGAAATTATACAGCAAACCACGACTTTAACCTAGTATTTATGAGGGTTTCTCTCTCAGTGAGTGTCCTGCCGCCTTCGATGGAAGAGCCCCCCCAGGAGAGCGGCAGCAATCTGCGCAACAACCTCCCGACGGTTTGCTCCAACAGTACTACCCGACTGTGCTTCGGCCGCATCAAGCGCGGCCTTAGCAATCTGCGTAGCTTTTAGTTCCGCAGAGGAGGGCTCTAGGGGCGATAATTGGCCGAAGGCGACTTCGCTTCCAATGGACATTGCACTCCTATTTTCGGTTTTTTGGTTCCTGCTGTCAACGAACATGCGTCAGTATTTCGCCTGCAATATCTGCACATTGGTTAGTGATATGAACCGGAAATTTGCGCTACACTACGCTTATGTTCGACCCCGTGGACCCCAAGCAGGCGTTGCCCTCCGTGGAGGAAGGCATCCTCCAGTACTGGCGGGAGGAAGACATTTTCCGCCGCTCGGTAAAGGAGCGCCCAACGGAAGGGAGTTTTAGCTTCTATGATGGCCCGCCCTTCGCAACGGGGCTCCCTCACTACGGGCACCTTTTGGCAGGAACGATCAAAGATGTGATCCCCCGTTACCAGACCATGCGCGGCAAGCGGGTGGAACGCCGATTCGGATGGGATTGTCATGGACTCCCCGTGGAGAACCTGATTGAGAAGGAGGAAGGCATAGAGAGTCACCAGCAAATCCGCACCATGGGCATCGCCGCGTTCAATGAACTCTGTTGCGGCTCGGTGCAGCGTTTTACCAAAGAATGGCGACAGGTGGTGGAGCGCATGGGCCGATGGGTGGATATGGACTGGGACTACCGCACCATGGACCCCACGTACATGGAATCCATCTGGTGGGTGTTTGGCGAACTCTGGAAGAAAGGACTCATTGAGGAGGGACACAAGCCCATGCACGTCTGCCCTCGTTGCGTGACGCCGCTCTCGAACTTCGAAGTGACCCAGGGGTACAAGGAGGTCACGGACCAGTCGGTGACAGCGAAGTTCGCGTTGAAGGGAGAAGCGTCTCCCACCTACCTACTCGCATGGACTACGACGCCCTGGACGCTGCCGGGAAACTTGTTTCTGGCCGTGGATCCGAAGATGGATTACGTGAAGTTTCAGTTCCAACCCCACAATGAATCGGAGGCTTCGTTGTACATCACATCACTTGCTCACTATCAACACCTGCTCCATGAAAACGTTTCTTTTGGACACACAATCCCACCCGGAGGCGAATATCGTGAAGGGGATCAATCCAAGTATTGGATACAGAGCCTAGACGAAGCACGACAGTACAAAGGAAAAGACCTCATCGGAAAGCGCTACACTCCCCTCTTCCCTTACTTTGCGGAAAAATACCCTACAGCCTTCCGCATCGTCGGCGCGGACTTCGTGACGAGTGATGAGGGTACGGGTGTCGTGCACATCGCTCCGGGGTTCGGCGAGGACGACTACAACCTTGGCAAGCGCGAAGGCGTCGAGGTGCTGCAGCACGTGACCATGGAGGGTCGCTTCGTGGATGAGGTGAGCGATTTTGCCGGAGAAGAGGTCAAGCCGATCGACGATCCAAGCAAAATGGATCGCAGGGTGGTGGAATGGCTGGAGAAACGGGGACTTGTCTTCGCCAAGGAAACGTACCGCCACAGTTACCCGCACTGTTGGCGTTGCGATTCTCCGCTCCTCAACTACGCCACATCCTCATGGTTCGTGAAGGTGGAGAAGATCAAGGAAGATCTCCTCAAGGCGAATGCGGAAACGGAGTGGGTCCCCGCCCACGTGCGCGACGGACGATTTGGCAAATGGCTGGAGGGAGCGCGTGACTGGGCGGTTTCCCGCAATCGCTTCTGGGGAACCCCTCTGCCCATCTGGCGGTGCCAGGAAACCGGCGACATCGAAGTAATCGCAAGCCGCGACGACCTGATGCGCCACCAGCCGATCCGCTTTACCAAAGTCACAACGATCCGACACGGCGAAAGCGAAGGAAACCTGATCCCCATCTACCAGGGGGAAACTCCGGGAACCGATCTGACACCCAAGGGGAAGAAGCAGGCAAAGGAGGCGGGAAAGAAGCTCTCCTCACAGAACGTCGACGTAATCTACTGCTCACCGCTTGCACGCACGCAGCAGACGGCCGCAGTCATCGCCAAGCAGACGGGGGCACAGGTGATTGTGGATGATCGTCTGCGCGAGGTCAGCTTCGGTGAATTCGAGGGGAAAACCGTGGATTTCTCGGACCTGTCGCTGGTGAAAGCGCGTCGCGCACATAAGCTCCAGACCGGTCAGCCCGAATCGATTTACCACTTCCCCGGCATGGAGCGTTGGAGCGATGTCCAGGAGCGCATCGGAAGTTTCCTTATGGAAATCCTGCCCAGGCACCGTTCGGAGCACGTGCTCATTGTGACACATGCGGATCCCATACAGAACATCCACCACTTTTTCACGGGGGAAGATCCGCTCAAGATTTCGCATCAGCCCTACCCTCATCTTGCACAATCGCGCACGTACTTCTGGGATCACAGAACACGCACGCAACTCGACCTGCATAAGCACATCGTTGATGAGATCACGTGGCCGGCGTCGCACTCCAAAGAGAGTGTTGATGTCCTCGTCGTGCGCCATGGACAGACCGATTGGAATGCTCAACTTAAGATCCAAGGGAAAAAGGATATGGGGCTGAACGCAACCGGCAAGGAACAGGCATTGGAACTCGCGAAGAAGCTCAAGAAGGAACGATTCGATGTCGTTGTTTCTTCAACACTCAAACGATCGATAGAGACTGCGCAGATTCTCTCGGAGCAGCTCCACCTTCCCTACGAGGAACGCTGGAGTGAGTTCTGTGAAAGGGACTTCGGCGACTGGGAGGGCAAAACCCGCCAAGAAGTCGCCCCCGATTCCAAGGGGCAAATTGCCATTCAGGACCTTTCGATTCCAAACGGCGAGACGCTCAGCGCATTCCTCGTTCGTCTGGAAGAGGGCCAACGCAGGCTCGGGCAAACGTTTGCCGGTAAGCGTGTTCTCCTTGTAACGCACGGAGGCGTACTCAAAGCGCTTGACGCACTCAATGGATTAGCCACATTCCGCGAGGTGCGCGACACCTTTGTGGAAAATACCCAGACACTCGCGCTCAAGCTGGGACCGCAGATGCAGCGCGTCAGCGAAGTCTTCGATTGCTGGTTTGAATCAGGTTCCATGCCCTACGCACAGCCGCACTTCCCCTTCGAATCGCAGGAGAAGACCCCACCCGGTTTCCCCGCGGACTTCATCGCGGAGGGGATGGACCAAACGCGCGGGTGGTTTTACACCTTGATGGTGCTCTCCACTGCGCTCTACGGGGAACCCGCGTTCAAGCACTGTGTTGTCAACGGCATCGTGCTCGCCGAGGACGGCAAGAAAATGAGCAAGCGCTTGAAGAATTATCCGGAACCCATGGAGCTTACCAAGCAGTACGGAGCCGATGCCGTGCGCTTTACACTGATGAGCTCCCCTGCCGTGCGCGGAGAGGATCTGCGGTTCTCCGCCCGCATGGTGGAAGAAACAATGCGCTCGGTGATGTTGCCGTTGTGGAATGCATACAGCTTCTTTGTAACCTACGCGAATGCTGCGAAATTCGAGCCCGTGGAAACACGGCGACATTCCTCGCACCCCCTGGATCAGTGGATCCGCACCGAAGTGCAGGACCTTGCCAATCGCATGACTGAAGAGCTCGACCGTTACGAACTCTCCTTCGCGTGCGCAGAACTCCACGACACCATCGACGCACTCACCAACTGGTACATCCGACTCTCGCGCCGGCGCTTTGCGGGGCGGACCCCCGTTGAAGACGTGGACGCGAGTGCGGCCTCCCCCTTTGAGGGCATCGAGGAAGAGGACCAGCTCGATGCGCTCCACACGCTCTACGACGTGCTCCTTACGATGAGCCAACTCCTGGCTCCGTTCTGCCCGTTTGTTACCGATGCCATCTACCTCAATCTTGTCTCTGAGAATCACGGATCCGTGCATCTCACCGACTGGCCGCTCCCCAGAGCGCTCTCCAAGGACGAGCAGTCGCTCCTCCAGAAAACCCGCCTGATGCGGCAGATCGTAACGCTTGGGCACCGCGTGCGCGGCGAGCAGAAGGTCAAGGTGCGCCAACCGCTCGCAAAAGCCATGATTGCCGTTCCCCCCGTGTTACGCAACATTGAGCTCTCCGCTCAGGATCGCGAGCTTCTCACGCAGGAACTCAACGTGAAGGAGCTCATCTTCACGCAGGATCCCGGCAAACTTGCGGATGTGATAGCGCGCGTTGACGCGCGTGCCGTGGGCCCGCGACTCGGCGGGCGCGTGCAGGAAGTGATTGCAGCAGGCAAACGCGGTGATTTTTCGGTGGAGGAAGACGGCACGGTGCTCATCCTCGACGAGCGCCTGTCGCCCGAAGAAGTACAAATCGCCTACCAGGGGAAGGAGGGGACGAATGTCGCGGCAGACCATGGTGTGGTGGTCAGCCTGGATACGGAAATTTCTCCGGAGCTCAAAATCGAAGGGAACGCCCGCGATTTGATCCGTGGAATCCAGCGCTTGCGCAAGGAAGCGGGGCTCGCCTTTACGGATCGCATCGCATTGAGTATCGCAGGTGCCGATGAGGTACTCGCCGTACACGGCGACCTGATCGTTCAGGAAACACGTGCAACCCTGGAGAAGAATGACGGAGCAGAGCAGACCATCGATCTTAATGGACACAAGGTGACGATCCGCTTCGAGAAACGCTAAGCTCTCTCTATGTCCTCTGAGCATTCCGGCCCCTCCTGGCCTCTACGCGTTCTCATCAAGGCGCTCCTCAACATGGGCCTCGTCTGGTTGATGGCGACGTACCTTGATCAGTACTTCCAGCTCACGGGCGGCATAGCGGCCGTGATCATTGTGGGGGCGCTCCTCACACTCATGAATATCTTCGTGCGGCCGATACTGGAGATCCTCACCCTGCCGCTCAAACTCTTCGCGACCATCCTCGCCGTGATCCTGGTGAACGGCGGTTTTGTGTGGCTGACCATGGAAATCACTCAGCGCATGGACCCTGCACTTGTCCACCTGGAAATTTTTGGCGCACTATGGGGCTGGATCGTTGTTGCTACAGCGTTCGGCGCAGGAAATTGGCTCATCAAAGAGATGTTGCACCGCTCCGCGCGAGACTGAGGTACTGGAAGCGAAGAGGGTGCGGAAAGTTCCGAAGGTGCTGGAGGTGTTGAACGTGCAGGAAGTTTGGCAACCTTTCTGACCTCACGGAACTTCCCAAACCTGCCAAGGTCCTACAGCGAACGACTGATGAAATCGTTGAGCGCCCAGCTCATACCCTTGATCGCGGCCTGCGGCGGCACCTTGTGGTACGAAGAGACGATGCCGAACTGCGCTTTCCCTGCTTCATCCGCCCCCTTCTTCCACCCGAAGACGATAAAGCTGGGAACCTCCAGTTCCTGTAGAAAATCCTCGATACGCTTCTGAATGTCAGATTGATCCATGGCGGGCATGGTAGTGTGAGAACGTGAAAGAGAGTAGTTGACTTATTACATAAATAATTGTAAATTATCATTAAAGGTTGGCACCTCTTTTCCCTAATCGACCCTTGTGTGGGTCAAAGGAAGGAGGTGAGGTGCAATGCTGAGAATCAAGTTGATTCTCGCAGGGATGATCATTGCTTACGTCATTGCCAAGCTGCAGGACGTAGTAATGGGAATCCCATTCCGACTTTTCTAGGTCGGAGAAGAGGCGCTCTGCCGGATAGACCCCCGGTGGAGCGCTTACCTTTTCCCAAAGGGCTCCGCCTGAATTCCTGAACACAGGAAGTAATCAAGAGGAAGCCAAAGAAGGCTTGCGTGTACTCCATGGGACGCGGGAGAATTCCCCTCCTCCTCTCCCCATTTTCCAAATGCGCTCCACGTTCCTCGCTTCGCTCTTCGGTACAGCACTCTGCCTGGTCTTACTCCCTGCCAGCGCGCAGGCGTACTCGTACCTGGATTTTGAACCGGCGATCCCCTATTTCGAGAAAGCGAAGACTGCGCCGCGCACGCAGAGCGACACCCGTGCACTGCGGGGCGCTGCGCGCGTGGATGTCACTACCATTCCACTCAGTACCACGGAACGTAAAGAGCGAACCTCCCAGACGGTCACGCGTACACGAACGAGTATCACGGTGGACCGCATCCCTCTCTCTCCGGTAGAAACTGTTGGTACCTTTATCACCCGATCGCAGTTCGTCGCGCTCGCCATGCTCGACCTGGCACCCAATGGTATACCTGCGGATTGCTACCCACGTCTCTCTCCCTCCCACTACTGGTTACTCTTCCGCGATGTGCCAACAGACGCGTTGTACGCTCCCGCACTCTGTACCGCAATGCTGCGCGGCATGGTGCGCGGATACCCTGACGGGTCTTTCCGACCGGATATGACCGTGAATTTTGCCGAAGCGAGCAAGATTCTCGCAAAAGGTTTTGCGCTCGCAGGGGATTCTGCGGATTCTTCGGCGCCTTGGTACGTCCCCTCGGTCAACGCACTGCTTAGTTTGCGCTCATTCCCGGAAACAACACCGCTCGATTCTTCCGTTACGGTGGACATGGCGCACTTCATGCTCGGACGCATCGAGAGCGCACAGCGCTGATCAACCGATCATCTCTTCATCCGCAAGCGGAGGGGGCGTATCCACCTCGTTGGGGTCCAGATCCGCGATGAGACTGGCAAGCTTCTCCCGTGTTGTATCGAGCACTTCTTTTCGCTCTTCCTGAACAGAATCCACTTCCGGTGGCTTGGCAGGAACAATGAAGGAAAGCTCAGGTTCTCCTTCGTTGGAAAGCGGAGCCGGCGCTGCGGGTTTTGGGCTCATGGATGCGTTTTATATACACCTTAATTGTACCATACTCGCGGCTCAACGGCCAGAGCACTTCTGCGTTCAAAGGCTTCCTGTCCCGCGTCGGAATCCTATACTACCGCCTCCATGTCAGCGCAGACGCGTTCCACACGATCCATTATCGGCCTGCTCTTCGTAACGTCGTTCCTGGAACTCCTGGGACTGGGCATCGCGATCCCCGTCTTCGCGCCCATGCTGTTGCACCCTGCACATGGGCTCATTCTCAACATAAGCACAGAGGCGCGCACCATCCTCTATGGATTCCTGATCGCCACCTATCCGCTTACACAGTTTTTCGGTACTCCGATTTTAGGAGCTCTTTCGGACCATTATGGAAGGAAGCCGCTCTTGATCCTCTCTCGTGCAGGAACGCTGGTGAGTTACATCATCACCGCCATCGCCATAAGCATCGGTAACATCCCCCTCCTCTTTATTTCACGTGCGGTGGATGGTTTTACGGGTGGAAACATCGCCGTAGCCCAGTCTGCTATCGCCGATGTGAGCACAGGCAAGGATCGTTTGAAGAACTTCGGCCTCATCGGCATGGCATTCGGACTCGGGTTCATTGTGGGACCGCTCCTCGGCGGAGTTCTCTCCGATCCACACATTTACCCAGCATTCTCCTTCGCCACACCGTTCTGGGTGGCTGCGGTGATTACCGCGATCAATATCGCCATCGTGCAGTGGAAACTGCCCGAGACCTTACGCGAACGACACACGGTAAACGTGCACCCTCTGCAAGGATTCGTGAACGTAGTGCATGCGCTGCGCCAACCCAGGTTACGCGTACTCTTCCTGGTTTTCTTCCTCTACGTCCTGGGCTTCAACTTCTTCACGCAGTTCTTCCAAGTGCTCCTCGTGGGACGTTTCCACTTCGATCAGAGCGATATCGGCTTACTCTACGCGTACATGGGACTGTGGATCACCTTCGCGCAGGGCGTGACGAACCGCCTTTGCGCTCACTGGTTCCTGCCGAGGAACACCCTCACGGTATCGCTCTTGCTCCTTGGGTGCACGATTCCCCTGCTCCTGATCCCTCAGCATGCAATCTACCTTTACCTGATTTTCCCCTTCATCGCGAACTTCCAGGGCATCAGTATGCCCAGCGTCACCGCGCTCATCTCCGATACGGCTCCACCTGGGAGACAGGGTGCCACGCTAGGAACGAGTCAGTCGTTCCAGGCACTGGGCATGGCGTTGCCGGGAATCGCTGCTGGACTCCTCGGTGCGCTCGACGTTCGTTTGCCCATTTTCGCTGCCGGAGCGTTGGTTGTCGCTGCGTGGATGCTCTACGTGACCGGATGGTGGAGGAAGAATTAGCCCGGTTTTTCGGCTGATTCCGGACTCAAATGCCATACAATGCCCTCCTTATGGAACACGTCGACATACAATGTGAACGGTTCTCTGCTGATCCCTCCGTCGAAGATTTGCAAACAATAGAACACAGTCTCTGTGAGGGGGAGCTTGCTGACAACGCACTTCTCCTCACACACCTTGGTAAGGAGTACAAACGCAACGATAACGTCCAGAACGTTGTGGGCCACTTGTGTGAGCACCCGCTGCTCTCGCAAGAAGAGGAATTCGACATTGCTCAACGGGCCGCCGATGCGAATGATCCGCTGGAAGCGGTACGCGCCCGCCATACGCTCGTGCTCTGCAACCAGCGTCTCATCGTGTACTGGGCCAAACGCTACCGCAACATGGGGCTCGACTACCTTGATCTGATCCAGGAGGGCAATGTCGGGCTGCTCACTGCAGCCGACAAGTTTGACTACCAGCGCGGTTACAAATTCGCGACGTACGCCAGCTGGTGGATCCGTCAGGCAATGCTGCGCGCACTTACGGATACGAGCAGAACCATCCGCCTACCTGCGTACGTTGTAGACCGCCTCAGTACGCTGCGCTCTTGTGAGCTTAGACTCATGGCGCAATCCCCGCACAAGCCATCACTGATCGCTCTCTCGCAAGAACTCGGCTGGAGCGTGGAAGCCATAGAAGCACTGCGCAAAGCTCGCAAAAATCCCTGTTCGCTCGATGCCCCTCTGCATGACGGAGAAACATCATTCGGCAATCTCCTCGTGGCTCCTCAAACATCGTCGCATGTCGAGGTTGTTTCCCGTGAAACACGGGAATTAATTGAGCGCGTGCTACGCTCTGCTCCGGGAGTTAAACCATTCACTGTGGAAAGTTACCTATGGCACGCGGGGCTCAAAGACGGCAGGCAACGGACTGCGGCGGAAGTTGCCCTGATCCTTGGAAAAAGTACCGAGCGGGCACGGCAGCATATTGATGTTGCAAAGAGGATTCTCAAACAGAGCCACGCACTGCGTGCTCTCCATAATGGAAACGTCTCGGCTACCCCAGGCTCCGCCTGAGAACCGCCGCCTCCACGATGTCGCGTTCCAGAGCCTGAGCATCGGGGAGATCCGCATGCAGACGCTGGAGAATGGTGGAACTTAAATTCCGGTGGATGAGGTGCCGCTCGTTCTGCGGCGCCATCGGAGATCCTAAAAATGCGTCAATCGCCGCCACATCGCGCTCAATCTCCCGGAAAACCGGATCTTCCTTGGCAAGGAGCCCGAGGTTCTCACGATTGAGATACTTGCCCGCATGTTTGAGATCGGCACGCAGCGCCGGGTAGTGGCGTTCGAGGAGGGGAAGCAGACCCTCTTCCTGCGCACGCAGAATGCCGCGCCCCGTGGCAATGAGTTCCGGAGGAACGCCGATCGAATAGAGTGCTGCCGTAAAGGTGATGGCGCGCGGAAGCGTGACCGATCCCACTCCGCGGTTGTACCCGAAGAGCCCGATGTGCTGCAGGCGTTCGCGCCGCGACGGGATGAAGCGCGCAATGGCATTAATGCGCTGGGCAAGCGCTTCGATAGACCCTGTCCAGAACCCGGTGAACATCTCTGCGATACGCCGCAGTGACGCAAGATCCTGAGAAGAAACACGTTCCACTTGGCGCCGGGGCGCCTCGCGCTTGATCTCCTCAAGCGCGCGCTCCACATCCTCGTGCGGGTAGTCATAGCGGAAGGCGGATTGGATGGAGTACGTCCTTACGCCCGCATACTGCTGCAGGAACGCCTCGGTGTACGTGGGGTTCACGCTGCCGCGGAAGGGCAGAGACCCCGTACCGATAATGGGATGAACGGAGATGCCAAGCTCTTCTCCCAATGCATCTGCGGTGCTCAACGCGGCGCGAATGGCGAGGACTGCGGGGACAATCCCCGCATTGAGCGCAGGATCGGAGCGCGCGAGGAAGAGCCTCAGTCCCGTTTCCTTGAGCGCAGGCACCTCGCTTTGCAAATGCTGCCAGTAGGGACGCAGGATCTTCTCGATGCCGAACATCGAGGCGATATCCTCCACGAGCGGGGTCACGCGCAATGCCGCCGTGAGTGCGTCGTGCTCTTTCGCATTCTCGTGGAAGATCGCACGGTGGAATTCGGCAACCTGGAGGAAGGATGCACGAACTTTGAGGAGCTGCTCTGCGGAGGTGGTGAGCGGCAGGAACATCTCATGGACGGGAGGAGCCGGCACGCCGATTTCCTGCGCAAGGTCGCTCAAGGAGAGCATGTTCATGAACGCTCGTGCCATGCGGTGCATCTTGGCTCCGTCGAACGCGGGGATGCGGAACGTCAGGTGAAGTTCCTGCCCCAGCGGCCTCTTTTTAAAGAGCTCCTGCGCTTGGGCGTAGAGCTTCTCCCCCACTGCCTCGTCGACGTACTTGCCTTCCCAATCCCACATGTACTCATCGATGGGAAGTTCTGCAAACAGCGTGATAAGTTCGCCGATCTCGTCCGCCGTAGAAACGAATGCCGATCCGTCCTTCTTCCACCACGGCACGCAGGCGTTATCGGGGTGCTGCGTGGCCATGGTGGTTGGCGGCCAGTTCATGGGGAGAGCGTAGCAGAGGAGTAATCGTCGGTGGTATCGGATCAATTAAAAAACTCTGCGATAACACTCAGTACACGGGAATTCCCGTAGGAACGTGCTTCCCGTGCGCGGAATGCTCAAATGCTTCCTCAAGCGCTCTATAGAGCATCGGTGTCATGCTCAGGAGAAGCTCTTCTTTGGCATAGAGCCCCGGTGCCTGGTACTCGCGGTCGAAGTAATCGACGAAGTTCACGTGCAGGCAATCCGGCACGATGAGCGGTCGGAAGAGCGCGGCGCAGGTCGGCGCCGCCGGGATGACGTCGACCGAGAGTCTTCCGAGGTACGCAGAAAGCCCGAGCAGTCGACTCGCCGCATCGGGGCGCACGAAGAGCACGATGACATCTGCGATATTCTGCACACCCGGCGTGCATTCGACGAACGCAAGAGCTTTGGGATTCTTCCTTACCGTGCGCAGGAACCGCTCCAGCAACCGACGATCGGGAAACACGTGCTCGCCGTCGATGTAGATAGAAACGAGCTCCTCCAGAGTCGTTGCATTGGAACACGCGAACGTACTGCCGGCGCTGCAGCGCTTGCGCCGGCAGTCGATCGCGAGGGATTTTCCCTCCTTCGCCACCCGAGCAATTGCTACGCTCACCTCTTCCTGGGTGAGTGGACATGCACTCTCGTTGCAGAATCGAACGGAAACAGGCCGTGCGTGGGTGAGCGCAGAGAAGGTCATTGCGTATGGAGGAGTGAACATCCTTCAGCATGCTCTGCAGGACACCCTTCGCAACTCTGCGGAGCCATGATGTTTGGATTATTGCGGACCTCCGGCGGAATACGGTGGCACGCTGGTGAACTGGCACGCGGGCAGCCGAAGCGCAGGAACGCTTCACCGCGGCATCCGCCTTTGCACACATCGTAGAGTTCGCAGTCACGGCACGGACCCACGATGTACGCGTCCTGATCGCGGTACACGGCGAGCGTCGGACTCTTGAGAATCTCCTCAAGAGACTGCTCTTTGAGATCACCGTGCCGCAGGTGCTGCGCGCAGCAGGAGTACACGCCACCGTAGTCACCGTTATCGTTGTTCTTCACGTGCAAACCAGTGATCGACATCGTGCAAGGATTGCCGTAGGCAGGAGGATGTACCGCCGGAGCAGCAAGCTCGGGATAGTTAAGCACGTCGAATGCGCGGCATTGTTCGAAAAGCTCTGCTACCTGCTCTGGCGTCACGCTCGTAGTCGGCTTTCCGTCATCGTTCCTGCGGCTGATTTCAATAAACGGCATGATGCCATTTTCGCGACAGTCACAGAAAAAATCGAATGCCTCATCGTAGACGGACATCGTGAGAGGCATCTCCAGCACGAGTTGTATACCATCCGCTTCGCGAAGTTTCTCAATAGACTCAGCGAGAATTTTCGCATAGTCACGCGTAGTGCCAGCAAGATGATTAACCAATTCTGGTCTCCCTGGAATGCTCGCATGGGTCACCACGACCGAACGTGTTGCAGAGAGCGTATCGACTAACGGCTGATCGATGTGTGCGCCGCTGGTTACGAGGATGGGAGATAGACCCTGCTGACGTACTCCCTGGATGATCTCCCGAATATCCTTCCGTAGAGTCGGTTCCCCGCCGAGGAGTGCGGCTTCTCTGAACCCCACTCCTTTCGCCTGTGCAACATAATCAAGTACATCATCTATCGGCGTATCTGAGCCGCTATCCTGCGTATCAGCCTGTCTGCTGTAAAACGATATCCTTGCCCTTGTCACCTTCTGCGTTCGCTTATAGCAAGCCTGGCAGTTCAGATCACAACGTCTTCCGGGAACGACTTCGATACCAAAACATTGGTTGGGTCCGGCATCTTTCTCCCGAAACGCCTGTGGTGCGTAGAAACTTTTTTCCATGGTAATAATTGGGAAATACAAATAAAAACGCCGACGCTGTAGAGCATCGGCACTGAAACCTATCGGAGTATTACGTGCGCCAGCTGTACAGCGGTTGTCCTAACCGCTGCCACCAGAGACGCCGGTGGTTGGAGGTGTAATGATGCACCGTTACAAAGATACACTTCCGACATCCAAACTGTCAAGGAAGTTTTGTAACCTCCTCCCTCCTGCTGCGTAGTAGCCTCTGGACGCGTCATTTGGCTCTGTGCCATCCCTCGCTCTTTCTCTACACTATTCCCGCTATGACCCCCGACGAGCACTCCGCCATTGCGGCCTGCCAGGCAGGCGACCTCCAGCGGTTTACTGAGCTCTACCAGGCCTACCTGGACCCCATCTTCGGTTACCTCTACAGACGAACGCTGCACCGCGAAACGGCTGAGGACCTGACGAGCACTGTGTTCCTGCGCGCACTGGAGAAGATCTCGAGCTTTGACCCCGGGCGCGGGCCCTTCCGCGCCTGGCTCTACGGTATTGCCAAGAACGCGCTCACCGATCACCTGCGCTCAGCGAAGCAAACCGTGGATATTGATACTGTTCTGGATCTCGCCGGTGACGACGACAGCTGCGCACATGCGAAACTTGCGGTGGATGCAGAGCGCCTACGTTCTGCTCTGGCCGCACTCGATCCTATGAAGCGCGAGATCGTACTCCTCAGAATCTGGGAAGACCTGCCCTACCGCGAGATCGCCGCGATTGTCGGCAAGTCCGAAGGGAACTGCAAAGTCCTCTTCTCGCGGGCGCTCGATGCGCTGCGCTCTGAGTGCGGTGGTGCGATTGCTCTCCTCTTCCTCTTCCCCTTCCTCCGATGACTTCCCCCCGCATTCGCTCTCTCCTCGCTGATCTCTACGCCGTAGACCCAGAACTTGAGCATCATGAGGCAGAATTGATTCCCTTGATCGAAGCGCTCCTTGCCAAACGCCCGGACATGAAACCTACGCGGCAGTTCGCCGTGAAACTGAGGAAGCTCCTCATGGAACGTATCGCAGAGCTCTCCACAGAACCCGACAAAGCCGAATATCGTGTTCCACACTCTTCCTTCCCCTTCTTCTCCATGAAGTTCACCTACACACTCATGGGCGTCCTCGTCGGCCTCCTGGTCGCCGTTCCCGCCACCTACTACTTCTCTGGCACTCAGCCCTTTACTCCGACAACGAGCGACAAGGCGCTCTTCTCCTACGCTGTCGAGGAAACGGCTCCATCTGCATTCGGCTCGCTTGCGCCGCTTCCGCAGGACCGCGCCATGCCAGAATCCGCCGCCATTGGTCGCGGCGGTGGAGGAGGCGGTGTCGGCGGCGGAGGCATGGGAATGATTGCTCCATACGACGGTGGCACCGTGTACACGTACACGTTTACCTACGAAGGTGATTCTCTGACGCTGGAGGATGAGAGCGTTCCCGTTCTCAAGCGCGTGCGCCCAACCGATACGCCGTCGATTGCCCTCCCGTCACTGGATCTCATTGATTTGAGGAGTTTCCCCGGCAGCACCGTGAGCAACTTTTCGCTCACGCAGAAGAGTGCCAACGGTTACTCGATCGGCGTCAACATACAGGACGGCATGATCTACATTAACCGTAACTGGGAGACCTGGGATGACCCGCTCGCGCGCTGTGAGGATGCGGATTGCATTGAGCGCTACGCGACAAAGATGAGCGACGTCCCCTCCGACGATGTGGTGATCGCCGCCGCCGATGCGTTCCTCGCCAAGCACGGTATCGATTTGACGCACTACGGCGAGCCTGTCATCGACGACACGTGGCGCAGACAGAACGAGCGCGCAACACTCCCCGAGGAGCGCGTGATCCCCGGCTCCATCCAGGTGACGTATCCGCTGGAAATTGACGGCATGCCCGTCTACGAGCAGTACGGCGTGCCCATGGGCATCACCGTGACCTACGATGTGCGCCTGAAGGCAGTCTCGGACCTCTGGAACTTGATTTCCCTCAACTTCGAGCGCTCCACGTACCCGGCTGTGAGCGATCCTGAGGCGATTCTCGAGTACATTGACCGGGAATCCTCGCGCTTCGCCATGGAACCCGGACCCAATACCACGATGGAAGAAGTGACCATTCGCTTGGCTGCGCCAGAGCGCGGCTATGTGCGCATATACCAGACGAAGGGGAACAGTCAGGAGGAAGTCTACGTTCCCGCTCTCATCTTCCCTGTGACTGCGATCGAGAACGCTCCATCCTACTACGACCGCAAGAACGTTGTGGTGCCGCTCGCCAAGGAACTCGTTGAGGGCAGCAGTGACGCTCCCATGCCCGTCGAGCCGCTCATTCTGGAACAAGCGGAGTAATGTTCCCTCTTCCGCGGAGACTCAATGCCCCCTCTGGGGGTTTTGAGTAAGGAACGCGAAGCATACTATGTACCCATGACCACCTACGACCTCCACCCACTCGTCGTCCACTTTCCCATCGCGTTCCTCTCATTCGCGACCGTATTGGAAGTCGTGCGTCTGAAGATTCTCACCCGCCAGGAATGGTACTTCTACACCAAGGCGGTTCTGCTTATTGTCGGCGTCCTTTGGGGTTTTGCCTCTCTGCAAACCGGCGAAGGAGCAGCGCGCCTTTACCAGGGCACCAGTATTGTGCAGACCATCGCAGTGCACTCGCTCTTTGCCAATCTCAGCTTGATCGCCTACGGCATGCTGGCTGCCTCACTCCTCCTCGAGTGGATCGGGCGCAGTGGTGGACTAGGGCCTAAGTTTCCGCGACCGATCCTGAGAACTTGGGCGGTGATTTCTCATGTGGAACGGCGCATCTTCTCTGTGCCAGTGCGCATGATTCTCTCGTTGATGGGACTTGCCTGCCTCATGATCGTCGGAGCACTGGGTGCTTCCATCGTGTACGGCCCCGAAATAGACCCGGCGGTCTCCCTTATCCACCGCATCTTCGTCGGGCAGTAGGAAGACCTCAGCTTCTAATCACTGAACGTCTTCGCTCTTCTTTTCTCCTGATGTTCCGTATATCTGATCCGCCAATTCGGGAGCCGCACTGCGGATCTCCTCTTCTGAAAAGAACAGCTCGGCCACAGCCAGCGGGTGCGTGATGTATTTTTCCCCAGATTTCCGCTTCTGTCCGGCGTGTGCGGAAATCGCAAGGGCATAGGCCTTTTTCACGTTTTCGCCGAGGCGCTCGTGAATTCTCTTGATGGATAAGGGGATGGAGCCCACCATGACTTCTCATCCTACCGTGTTTATGGCACATGGCAACTTGTTGAGAACACCAATTCAAAGGACTTTTCCCGGCGAGTTTGCATAACGCACAATGATTTCTCGTGTATTGGATTCAACGGGAAGCCGGAGTGCTTCCTCGACGGTTACCCAGACGAAATCCGTTCCCTCCTCATTGAGCCGCACCCTCGTTCCCTTCGTTTTACACGTGTAGTCGAAGAAGATGAAGTGTTTTCGCTCCTCGAAGTCTCGCCCGTAGATGAACTCCAAAAATGCGAGGAATTTGATGTCAAAAATATCCAAGCCGGTCTCTTCCTTCACCTCTCGTTTGAGGGCATGTTCGAGCGTCTCGCCGAGTTCCACATGGCCGCCGGGAATGACGTATTTCCCTTTCCACATGGGAGAAGCCATTAAAAATATTTTCCCTTCAGGATTAACAATGAGAGCGCCTACGGTAGGTTCGGGAAAGTGTTGCGGCATCACCGGAGAGTATGGCCGTATCGTGTAGAGAAGCCAAATTGTAATATGTTTTCATCATGGAATTTCACATTGTCAATGATCTGCGACTTTGGTACATTTTGAATATGAATGCATACGAGTCAACCCCGGAGGCAGAGGACGAGGACAGAAATGTGCTTGCCCAGCGCATCGATACATTGGATTCGGTAGTGCACAATCTGCAACAGACGATTGAGGAACTGCGTGGCCGGTTGCAGAGAAAAATCGACGAGCCTGATCAAACTCTATTAGCGGGAAACAGTCCGCCTTCACGAGATTCACTCTTGGAAGAGCAGGCGCTTCCAAAAGATCCTATTCCCAGAGAGATGCAATTGGCATACGAGCAGGACACATCGCGATATTCCAAGCTCGTTCTTCCCACCCCACTTTCCGTTTGCTACGCAATCCTCGATTGCTGCGACAGACATTGTCTGCATTGCATGTCTGCCAGTAATGAACGTTCGGATACGGGGTTGCCGACTTCTCAAGTCCAAAGTCTCTTTGAAATTTTCAAGGAGGCGGGAGTGCTTCGCATCGATATCGTTGGAGGAGAGCCATTTCTTCGCGATGATCTATTTACGCTACTCCGATATGCCGCCCAATTGGGATTGGAAGTCACGGTCACCACACACGGAGGATTGATCACTGAGTCTCACGCGAAGACGCTCGCTTCTCTGGGCATCATCGTTCAAGTCAGCCTCGATGGGCCGCGCGCGGCCAATGACCGTCTTCGCGGACAGGGAAGTTTTGATGCGGCGATACGCGGTATTCGTTTGCTCGTGAGCCACTCGATTCCGACAAGGATCAGCTGCACAATCCAGCAAGCGAATTTCGGCGTCCTTGGGGACATGCTCAAACTTGCCAAGGAAGAACATGTTAAGGGCATCTACGTGAACCCCGTCTGTGCCCAAGGACGCGCGGATCTGCTTCGTGATGATATTTGTCTCAACCGTGAACAAGAATTTGCTCTCAGGCAGCAAGTTGCTGAGTATTCGATGCAAAGCACAGACAATGCAAAGCTACTGGAGATGAAAAAAGCAGGACGGGCAGCGGTGTTCATTAGCGCCAGTGGCGATTACGTTTCGCAAGGTTGGGCGGAAGAAGATTGCGTGCGTCTCGGCAATGTTTTCACGGACAGCATTCGTGAGATGTGGCAGAGGACGAACATCGACCATGCTGTCCATCTGATGCAATACCTGCAGCATCCATTGGTCTACAAATAAGGATGACTCATCACTTGGCTGCATGATCTTCCGATTCTCGCTATCACATCGCAGCAAAACGTTGAGGCTGTGAAGCGAATTGTACTGGTTACCACAGTCTTCGACGTCTGGAGCATTGAGCACGTCCTGAGCGGAATCTCCATCGGGAGTGCCGTCAAGAAGAGGAACCACAAAGCATTTAAGAAAGTTCTCGGCGAGGATCACAATCACCACTCGTGGTACTTCAATCTCATGGGTGTCCTGTTCCTTGGATACCTCTGGGAGACGCTCGAGCATTATCTGGAGGAAGGAATGGCGGGGAAGGGCGTCGAGTACTGGTTCTAGGGCGTGGAGTTCTGGCCGAACCGGCTTATTGCCGATCCTGCCATGCTCATCCTCGGCTATGTCTTGGCGAAGCGCTACCCCTCCCTCGTCATCCCCGCGCGGATCTGTTCCCTCGTGTGGCTCTTCGTCCACGTCTTCATCTTCCCGAATTCCATGTACCTGCAGAAGTTCCTCTGACCACTATGGATCACAGAAAAGTGAAAGCGTCGGTTGCTGAATTCTGCCGAAGCCGGGAGAAGGTTTTCGTGATTCCCTTCGACGGAATACGCGAGAAGCTCGAAAGGCTGATCGCCAACGTCCTGAAAGTGTACGATAACGCATCCTTTCACGCGGGACCGGACAAGCAGTAAGGCTGAAGGGAATCGATTGAGAGAGAAGCCGCCGGGACTTGTTCCTAGCACAAGGCTCTACTCCCCGTGGGTAGAGCCTTTTCTTGAATGTATTGCTCGGGAAATAACATCCTTGATAGAATCGAGCATAGGGACAGGGCATGGTTTGTCCTCCTCCAGATTCCACCAATCGAAATGGGAATGCTCCTCAGAAAGTTTCACTTCATCATGCGTCGGCTCGATCAGAAAATTAAATTGTCGTACTGTTTGCCCCGAAGGAGACACGGCATTGAAATGACCGAGATACTCTTTCAATGTCCCGATTCTGAGATTGGTTTCTTCGAACAATTCCCTTTCCAGTCCTTGCAAGATGGTTTCGCGCGGATCGATCCCGCCACCAGGGATCTCATAGTACCCAGGGAGGAACTCGTCATTCAGTGATCTGCAAACAATCAGTATCCGATTTCTCACAATCACAGCCGCTCCCGCAAGCAACTTGCCGATATTATTGGTTGCCGCTTCGCGCTGCAGATTCCCGGTAAGTGCTTCCATTTCTTTCCCAAAACTCATATATATATAATAGCAATTTAAATATATAAGTCAATGTTCTGGAGACTCTATGCCTCCTCATCCGCCAGATCCGTAAAGACAGTAGCCCTCTGCCTATCGCGCCCTCGCTGGCGGCTTCCATTCTACGAGAGCACCGATTTTGCGTTCGATGGCATCGGCGCGGCGCAAACCAGCGATCTGCGCACGCGTGAGGATGGAGTGGTGAGGCGCTGCATTCAGGTACTCCGGCACGAACCAGAGATTCTCCCCCGATGTCATCCAACCGCGCTCATCCAAAGCAGAGAGATCCACGGGATCGGAGTACGAGCGCAGCGTCTTGCGCCCGTCACTGATCGAATACTCATGGAAGAAGGACATGACGAGCTCGCGGATAGAACGGTAGATGGGCTCGCGGTACCGCAGAACTCCGTGATTGGTTTTGCTGATGGCGCCCCAGTGAGAGCGCAGTTGGAACACGGCGATCACGTGGTCATCGTCAAAGTCCGTTGCCGCCATGTCGACGAGCAGAGGCAGCCATCCGTGCAAGCGCAATGCCAAAGCCGCAAGCATCGCTCCTTCGATGCAGTGCGCACGTTGCTCCCGAAGCACGCGCCGGGGAGAAAGGCAGGTATCCCCCTCCGGTTCAAAATTCATTGGGAGCGCATCGAGGTACTCCTGGATCTTCCTGGGGGTGGAGAGCGGGCGCAGTACGCGGAGTTCCTCGCGGGTCAGGCCGTAATCCATACGTGGGAGTGTAACCCATGATGCAGGAAAACCCTACTGATGCCCGATGGCAGACCAACTGCTGCGAAGCGAAACTTTTTCCTTCGGAAACTGTGTGAGACAAGCGAATATCACTATTCCCCTCACTTCTCCATGGAAAAACACCTCCCCATCTTCCTCAGCGGCGTTCTGGCATGCGTTCTTCTGACGCAGCCCGCCTTTGCTCAAACCAGTGACCGTGGTTTTGGCCCCGGTGGCCAAGGGGCATTCGATCCCGGGCAGATGCTCGAAAAGCTCCTAGAAGAGAAGGGTACAGAGCTGCCCGATAACTGGGACGAGATGACGCGTGAGGAGCAGAGTGCATTCATGGAGGAGAACGGGATCGAGATGGGTCCGGGTGGTAACGGACAACGTGGAGGAAATGATTTTCTCAAACAACGCCTTGAGGAAGCGGGTGTAGAACTCCCCGATAACTGGGACGAGATGACGCGCGAGGAGCAGAGGGCATTCATGGAGGAGAACGGCCTCATGGGGAGCGGCACACTTGTTCGCGAGCGCAACCTGCTGCGCAATGCGCGACACGCCAGTCGTTACAAAGCGTTTGACGGCGAACTGCTGCCCAAAGTCACCTTCACGGATGATGGGGAAATCCGCAACCGAGAGGCTGTGGAATTCCTCCAACAGCGCGGCATCCTTAGTGGTAATGCCGACGGCTCCTTTAAGCCAAAGAATCCCATCAACCGTGCAGAGGCACTCAAAGTAATCATGGAAGCTTTGGGAGAAGAACCCGATACATCCGTAAGTCCCACATTCTACGACGTCTCCTACGATGAATGGTTCGCCGGGTATGTGAACCGCGCCTGGGCACTCAAAATCATCCAGGGGTACAGTGATAACACTTTCCGCCCTAGCCAGACGGTGAACCAAGCAGAACTGCTCAAAATTGCCTTCGAGAGCTTCGGTATTGATCTCTCCGACTACGCCGTAACAAATCTGCCTTCGGGAATAGACGCAACTGCTTGGTACGCTCCGTACCTCCAGTACGCACTGGACAATGATCTCCTGGATCTCAATGCCGTGGATTTGGATGCCGGCATGACGCGCGAACTCTTCTCTGAGCTGATCTACCGGCTCATTGAACAGCAGGAGAGCATGGAGTGAGAAGCGTCATTCCCCGCACGTCCATCCGAATCTCTGTTGCAACCTGGCATTCACGCGCTCCAGGGACGAACCGGAGAATCTGCCCTCCACACGCGCACACACACGCTCCTGGAATGTACTCACTGTGGCAACAGGCTCTTCTACTACATGGGTGGCTTCGCTCGGAGGAATGAATGCCGTATTCTCCACCACCGCGCTGCGGCCATCCTCCGCCGGACGTTGCAGAACGTAACCGCACTGCACGGTGCTGTAATCGGGCGTGAAAGTCGGCTGCTGCGGCGCCGACGCGTGCGACGGAGTTCCTGCAGCAGCCATCCGTTGCCGCAACGCGTGCTGCGCCCTGCGCGCCGCGCCGCCCCGCGTGAAGGAGTCGGAATCTTCCCCGTATGTCGCAATGAAGCCTGCTCCCTCAGTTATTCCCGACTGCAACGCAACAATGGCTTGTGTGGAAGAAATCGTGTCCGATCCAATGATCTGCGATGTTGCCGAGTTGAAGACTGTCGCGGAACCGGCAGTGGCACTCGTACCGCTCACAGTGACCATCAGTGCCGTTGCGTAGTTGGAGTTGCCGGGATCCTGATAGGCCAAGAACGCGTTCGTGCTGTCTAATGCCGTCATGCTCAAGTACTGGATAGTATTGGTATCGAAGACAACGGAAGAGCCCATCGTCGGAGTAGTACCGGAAACGGTGCCGGCAACAACACGACCGTTATTGCCGTCCGATATGTCGCGATACGCAATGGTAAGCGAGGAACTGCTGTGAACGGACGTGGTTGAATTCGCCAAATACTCGGCGAATTTCACAGCCGATCCGTAGGAGGGAACTGCCCCGGAGGCGTCGGCGATGATGACGTTGCCGTCGTTGTCGGAATCGGCGAATACGATGACCGCATGAGTCGCATCCAACGTCTCCGCAGCATGCGGAGCTGTGGCGGAAGACTCAAATACAGATTCTGTGCCAAGGGTGATATCCGTGCCGCTCACCGTCCCGATGACGGCTGTTCCGTAGTTGCTGTTGTTTCCGTCGCGGTAGGCAATGAGGAGTTTTGTACTACTCAGAGCCGCAACGTACGCACCGTAACTGGAATTATCGGAGACGGTGACTGGTGTCCCAAAGCTGATATCGGTTCCCGAAACCGTCCCAATCACGACCTTCGCGTCGCTGGCAATAAGCTCGCGGTACCCGATGACAACGTGCGTACTATCGAGCTTCGTGATGTTCACGCTTGTCGAAAGATTTGAGGAGAACGTGGCAATGTCCCCGTACGAGATCGTATCGCCGGAGATGGTCGCCACCTTCGCGCGGTTGATGTTGCCCACGTCCAGATCGCGGTAGATGACGACCGCCTGCGTAGCACTGAGCACGGCAACGGCGATATCCTGCGGACTGTTGGTATCAAACGTGGATGCAGCGCTCATGGAGAGCGTTGCCGCAAAAGCGGTCGTCCACTGCAGGGCTACTATTGCTAGGCTGAGGAACAAGTTGATCCCAATGCGTGGTCTGCACATTGAAGATTAGTGTACGCAAGGTGCTCGTGGAAAACGAATGATTTACCACGAGCGAGGAGGAGGGCAGTTCGACTCGCTTCGCTCGCTCACTGTCATTCAACTCGGCGAAGACGTGGCCGGAGCGCCAAAGGCGCTCTGACCATGAGCGAGGCCCGAAGGGCCGAGTCGAATGGTGGAGACCCTGAAGAAAAGTCTGAACCGGCTCATGGAACAAGTCTTCGGACGGGCAAATCAATTTTTCAGCTTCACTTCCAAAAGACCTGATAATTGAGTTGTATCAGACTCATTGCGATGCAGAAAGAAGCGAATTGACTATCCAGCGCATTCTGATAACTTGCCGCTCCTCCATTCATGAGCAAAGATCGTCTGACCTTCATCGATTGTTTCGAAGGGCGTGATAAGAATGAGCCGCTTCCGGTCTCCATTCCCCTGTGCCGTATCGGCGCGACGATTACCACGCACGTTGAAGCGCTCATCGCAGAAGTGAATGAGAAGTTCGCTTCCGATCTCGTTCAGAGGAAACGGCAGCAGAATACGGGAAGGTTGCGCGCAGTGGAGACACGGTTACAGGAGAATGTGATCGGTGACGGCAAAGGATCGCTTCGTAGTCTTGCAGATGTTCAGCGTACATACCGGAAGGCCCGACAGATGATACGAGACGCGTGCATGTCACATCCGGAATATAAGGATCGAAAAATGGATGTTGATGTTGCCAGTGCATTGGAAAAACGATTCGTCGATGCCTGCACTACACTCCGCGCAGAAATCCAAGCGCAGTTTACTGCTGCTGATGGCCCTGCGGACGAAGCGAGAAAGAAGAGGGAGATCGAGCAGCACATCCTTGCCATGCGTGCGCTCCTCATCTCCCGACTTGCCGTGCGTGTGCGACAGTGGACAAATGCGCAGCAGAAGCCCGTTGTTTCGAACAATGAAACCGTAAACATCGATAATTTCACACTCTTCTCGGAATTCATGTTCTGTCTCGACGAGGCCGTCACTGCTGCTGGAGAACATCCTCAGAACCTCCACACGGAAGCTGTCCGCGCCGTCGGAAATTTCTGTGATGATGATCTGCAGAAGAAAAAGCTGTTTGGTACATGGCTGAAGACTTTATTGTTGGAACGAGTAGACCAGGAAACTTTTCGGGGTGCTGACCACCAGCAAAAGCTGGTAATTGCCGACAACGATAATGGTGGACACACACCAGCAGAAAGCGTTCTTCTTCCCCAGAAATTCGAGCACCTTCAACGGCGCAAAGCACCCGATGACAGAGCGATGTGGCAAATGACACAAGAAGAGCTCTGCGTTCTCAGGGCGCTATATGAAGAGCGCTCCAAAGGACAGCTCACAGCGCTTGAGGATGATGAAACATTTCTTGCCGAGGCGCAGCAAATCGTCAATGCGCGCTGCTCCGGTGGATTGCCGATTGTTCGTGCCGGGTTGGAGATTCGACGAGCGCTCAATCACTTTGCAGCGATGGAGGGGAATCCCCCTGAAGCAACTCCCATTCCTCCTCCACCGGCAATTAAAGCGGCACCAAAGCCTTCGGAGCCGACATCTCCGCCTCCGCCACCACCTGCACCGAAGCCGTATCCCCCCGCACTTCCGCCGCACTCAGAAGAGATTCCTCCGAAATCTCCTGCATGGGATCTCTTGGATCCCGAGGCAGTCTTGGGGCTGCTGGACGTGATCAGCGCAGATTGCGAAGGCGGGCGGGAACCGTTGCTCACAGAGGCGCTCAAGAATCTCCATCTTCCGTATTGGCAATATTCGCAGTGGGTGAGGGAGCGATCCGACATTGAATACTGCGCTGCTCTCCTGAATAACCGAAAAGGCGGAGGCATACTGCGAGGCCGAATCCCCATGTTTCTCCGGCGTCTCCTTCTCGGGCGTGTCCATGCCGAGTGCCCCGGTGGAGAGGAGCCGACAGATGCCTTGCTTGCACAGCATGGTCTCACCCGCGCTCGCTACGAACGATGGGCACACCCCGGTGCTCGCATGAAAACCTCTCGTCGTCCGCGGAAGCCTGTGCCCGCTCCAAAGTCCCCCTGGATACGCGACAGCCGGAGAGGTGCATCTCTCGGGACCATTACGCCTGTATCGGCGCCGGAACCAGTCCTTGCCGCAGATTCCCTGCCCATTCCTCCCATCGTGCTTGGTGAGCCCGTGCCTACAGTTCTCGGCGCTTCAGTGATCACCGAGGCCGACCACATGGCAACGCCTGAACGACCTGGAACACTCCCCCCTGATCTGCAGCTCATTTCAGACTTGCTCGATCAACGGGAAGAGATACTGAGTCTCCTCTTGTCTGAGCCGGGAAAGTAGAGCGTCTTTTCCATTGCATTCCATCCTCCAACATGTTCCAATGCCAACCTTTCTATGAAGCATTCACCTGAATCACGGGGCTCAATGCACCCCTCTGCAAGCCCGCATTCCGCACCAACGGAGGTTGGTGCGGCACGCACACAGACCCAAACCGATGCATTGGCGATGGTGGACGCGGCGGAGACCGAAGACACTGCAGTATTACCGGTTGAAGTGCAGACCGAGATCGATGAGCTGACCCGGCTCCTCCTGGAAGAAGCACCTGCTGATCATGGGAAGGGTTTCAATTCCACACCGGAGTATCGGCAGCGCGCTGTGCGTGCCGCCGCCCTATTGCGCGAATACCTCGGGCACGCCAGTCCGCTGTCTGCGCGGGCAGGCGTGTTGTCAACTTCTGTCCAGAGATACATGGAACGAGATGGCACGGATGTTCTAACACCGGAAGAGACGCAGGCGATCGCAACGCTCAGCAGTGCGCTCGAGGGCAGCGGCCAGTCTTCACGCATCGGAGAGGAAGACGGCAAGAAATTACTGGCGCTCGTGCGCTTGCTCCGCAAGGGGAAGCTCGACGAGCAACTGAGGACATTTCGTGAGCAAGAACACCTCACGGTGTACCGGCTCTCCAAACAAGAGAAGAAGCACAGGTTGGTTCTGACGAAAAACTTAGTCCCAGAACTTTTTTCAGAGGAGGGGGCACCCAGCGTGTCTTCCGCAGAACCCCTCTCCGCTGTCCCTGGCACCGCACCGGAGGACGCTCCTGTGCCGGAAACGAACGACGTTGTTCCTGCTGCGGCCACACCCGAAGCTCCCAAGGAAGAAGCATCTCCAACATCTGCTGCGTCGCACGTTACCGCACCTTCCAATGGAGAAGGATTTTCCCCCGCGAAACTCAGCATCATCGACCGCCTCACTGCGCAGAATGAAAGGGTACTCACTGCATTGATGGACCTGGAACCCCACGACGAGCGTATTGCTGCACTTGCTTCACTCATGGAACAGAATCGCGCTCTTCTCGGAACACTCGGGGTAAAAATTTCTGAACAGTCGCCTGTACCGGTGGAAGCGTCACCTGTGCAAGCTCAAGTTGAAGCCCAAAGCCAGCAGGCTCCCCTGCAGTACCTCACACCCGGCGGTGGGAAACTCGAGATCAGCCGCGAACTGAGAGGGGTGTTGGTCTTGATTTTGGAGGGTAAGGAGACTAGTTAAGAAAAGGCCCTGATTTAAAGTGAATCCCACCGCGTCCTCACCGGAATTGCCGTCGGCCCCTTCCCCGATTCTGTCGGACAGGTGGACTGTGTCCGGTGCGGTGCGCATAGCAACACTGGAACAGATTTGCGCTCTCTGTGACGGTCAAATTTTGAATTTCGAAAGACTGAGGGCGCTCATCCCCTCTCGCCCGGCGATCAATAGTCCTGCAGCTCCGTGTCCGCCTGTTCCGGAATCTGCAGAGCAACGTGATGCCGCAGCGTCGCCACCCGTGGTCCATCTCACTCCTGGAACAGATGATCACCAGCCGTGTAGTCAGGATGGAGTGCCCACGATCCGGAGCAGGACGCACCGACGCATGGGTGCTGTTGCGCTTCCTGTATTCCCCATTGCACATTCCGAAACTCAAGATGACCAAAATGAAGTCCTTACCAAGGGCAAGAAGGTGGATCGAATACAAAGGATTCGCGATATGCCACTTAACTTCATACCCAATCCCGTATTTCAGGAGGCGACGCATGATGCAAAATTGCATGACGAATTGCTCACCCCCTGCGCGATACAGAAAACGCGTCAGAGGATCCCTTCGGGCTTACCAGCGTACTTAGGCTCGCTCTATGCAGTTCCTCTCCTCTCGAAAGAGCAGGAACAGCACCTCTTCCGGCAGATGAACTATCTGAAATTCAGGGCAAGCATGCTCCGCAACTCTCTTGATCCCCAATCGCCGTCACAGGAAGCCATGGATGAGATCGTTGCGCTCTATGCCCATGCAGTTGTAGTGAGAAATACCATCATTCGCTCGAATCTGCGCCTTGTTGTCTCCATCGCAAAGCGCCATGCACGTGAAGCAGAAGATCTGTTCGAGCACATTAGTGACGGGAATATTTCTCTCATGCGGGCTGTTAATTCATTCGATTTTGCAAGAGGATTCAAGTTCAGTACGTATGCTAGCTGGGCAATCATCAAAAACTTCGCTCGCACGATTCCGCAAGAGAGCCGTCGGCATGCAAGAGAGACGCCCGTTTCCGATGAGGAACTGTTGGCGCTCGTAGGAGGAGAAGAACAATCCCTTGACTACATCGATCAAGCCGACAGAGTGGGAAAACAAACCGCAACAATGGATCAATTGCTGCAGATATTGGACGAGAGAGAATTTGAAATCATTGTCCTGCGGTTTGGATTGGATGGCGAAGAAGGGAAGACGCTGAAAGATATCGGAGCGATCATCGGTGTATCAAAGGAGCGTGTTCGGCAATTAGTAGACCGATCCATGGAAAAACTGCAGAGTGAAGCGGAGGTGGTTGGGGTTGATTATTTCACCCTTTTCCCGGAGGAAGAGCTGACCTCATAAAGGTATTCCTTGATTTAATCGATGGTGGAGCTGGAGGCACGAGTTTCAAACTTTTTGAGCCGCAAAACACCGAACTCATTATAACAGCAGAACGACTGAGAGGACTGACAAATTCACTGTTTTCGATAATTTCCATCCTCAAAAATCCGCCTGAAAATCCATGGCGATTTGTGATGTAAACGATATATGAGTCAAGAGAGCTGCCGGGACTTTTCAAACTTTTCCCAGAATGAGAAATGGCTTAGTAATAGGGTTTTCCTTTCTCGTCGATACCCAAAGCATTCGGATCATCGAGTGGTTTTTGATCTCGTATCTGTTTGATGGTCATAAGTAGGCCGATGACGTTACTCATCTCCACATCGTCCAAATCTGGATCAAAGTCGGCCATAGTGGGCAGACCATAGAATTGTTCGAGAAGAATGTTCAAGCACTGTTGCTCCTAAATGGAAATACAGCAAGCTTTAAAAAGAGCCATAAAAATGCAATACTACAAATATGATGACTGCTTCTAGTACTTGGCAAGATTCTAAAGTAGAGATCAAGGACTTACATTTAGATCTGCAGAATCCAAGAGTGCCTAAGCATGTTAAGGATCACAATGATATAAATCAGATAAGAAATTATTTATTGGAAAAAGAGGATGTTATTAGTATTGCCGAAAGCATCGTGAGGAGTGGATATCACAAAAGTGCCACCACTATTGTTTGCAAAGAAGGAAATAAATTCATTGTTTTAGATGGAAATAGAAGACTTGCTGCATGTGAATTTTTACTGAAGCCCGAACTATCTCCTAATGCTCGTGACAAAAAGAGGTTTGAAGAATTGCAAAAGCTATTGGATATGGATGAGATCAAAGAAATTAAGATTGCAGTTGCACCAACACGAAAAGCGGCCGAAAAAGAAATTTGGGATATTCATGTTAAACCATTACTAAAACCTTGGCAGGTCTTACAAAAATTGAGGATGTATCGAAATTTGGTTGATTCTGGTGTTGATATGCAATCTGCGGCAAAGGAGTATGGAGTATTGAAGAGCGACTTTAAGAATGATTTAGCAAAATTATTCTTTTATGAACGAATCCTTGAAGAAACTCCTGATGCTAAGGGGCAAGATGAGCTTCTAGGTTCGGGTTTCAACAAGATAGACAGAGCAATTTTAAGTTCAAATGGCAAAAAACTGCTTGGTTATGAAATCGATGATAATGGAAGAGTAAATCCGACTGACCAAAATAGCTTCAATGCCAAGCTCAAAAAGTTAGTACCGTTTATAGTTGAGCCAGGTCACATTGAAGCACAGGCTAGTCAGGAAAAATTAAAAGAAACTATTTTTTTCAAAATTGATCCTAAAGCATTTCCGCTTAAATCTGCGAGTAAGACCAAGTCTGCACCTCTTCAGAAGAATACAAAGAAATCAGCAAAAGTACCGAAAGGCTCTTTAGTGAAGCCAGATTGGATTACTCACGAAGAATATCTGCAATATATAGGGAGCGATAGGGTAAAAAAGATGTTGCAAGAAATGAAATCGCTTGATCCCACAGATCATGAAAATATTCTTATTGTATCTTTACGGGTGCTTCTGGAGCTTTCTCTTTACCATCAGCTTGAGGGGAAGGGGCATATTCAAAAAATGATAAAAGACTATAAGGCATCTATATCTGCTAAAAATGCCAATAATGCTAAGAGCGGTAAACCTCTATTGCAAACCAAGCAAAATTGGAGTCCTTCTTTCAGGGAGATGTTAGATTTTATTACAGACGCATCAAATAACATTATTGCTGATCCTCACGCTCTGACCGCTCTGCAAAAAGTTATAAAAGGTGATACAAATTTTGTAGAAGATTTAAATACATTTATTCATAATGCACGCTACATGCCTAAAAAAGGTGATTCGGAAAAAACATGGTCTCATTTTGGGAGATTATTATTTGAAATCACTTCTAAAATTTCGTGATGTTCTATTCTCCTCTACGATACCCAGGCGGCAAACAAAAACTTGCGAAATTCATCTCTCAAGTTTGCGAATTAAATAACATTAGTGGCCATTATATTGAACCATATGCGGGAGGGGCATCAGTAGCGTTATTTCTTCTACTGGAAGAGAGGGTCTCTAAAATAACTATTAATGATGCTGATCGCTCCATTTATGCATTCTGGCATTCAGCATTATATGAAACTAAAAAGTTTTGTAACTTGATAGAAATAACAGAGGTAAACATCGAAAATTGGCATAAGGCAAAAGCAGTACAGCAAAAGAAGGATAGGGCTCCATTATTAGCATTAGGTTTCTCAACTTTCTTTTTAAATAGAACCAACATTTCTGGAACTTTAAATGCGGGAGTTATTGGTAGCTATAAGCAGACAGGTAAATACAAGATCGATTGTCGGTTTAATAAAACTACTTTAATCGAAAGAATTAAGAGAATTTCTGCGCGTAAAAATGATATTGTCCTTCACAATCTTGATGCTATTGAACTCATAAAAAAGCTACAAAAAGAATCTTCGGAGTCGAATTCAATCTATTACTTTGACCCACCGTATTATTTGAAGGGCAAATCGCTATATATGAACCATTACGAACATGAGGATCATCGGGAGATTTCTGATCTCATTCAAAGTATAAAAAATGTTAATTGGATTGTTTCTTATGATAATGTTCCACAAATCAGAAAATTATATAAAAACATTCAGAAGCGAAAAGTATATTCACTGGGATATTCAGCTCATGGTATTAGAAAGGGCAAAGAAATATTATTTTTCAATAATCAAATATTGGTCCCAAAAATTAAAGATCCTATTAAGGTCTGATGTCTTGGTAGGGAATCAGCGGCAATTCATAGGATAGCGTGAGGGGGTGCCCAGGTTGACCTTTGCCGGTGATAGTAATAGCCATTGTTGCTACTTGATGTGCGTTGAGCCAATCAAGGACGACCAAATCTTGTCGTAGGTGCAGACCGTGGTTACCCCAGGCACAAACGATTGGTCCTTGATATGGATCACCTTTTGCTGTTCGGATCGCTGTATCGAAATGCTTTTTATTGTCTGGTTCCTGCGGTGCCGGATGTTTCTTCATCTCTTCTGGATCAGATGTACGAACTGCGAATAAATTAACAACGCGCAAGCTGCCGCAACCCCATTTCTTTGAGAAGCCAATGCACTTGCGGATTGTTTGGTCATCGACGGTTGCATCTGCCGTTGAGGGATTTCACATAATGAAGGTGGCGATCTTCGGACTTGATCCGAACTCGCGAGTCAGCAAATAGCGATACGTGCCGCAGTCGGAGATAATCGCATTCATTTGTAGATTGGATTTTAGCAGTTTTATCTGCTGAGTTTAACTCCCGTTAGCTTGAGATATTTATCTTTTCAAACCGACTTTTGCTCTTCAGATAAACAAAATCCTGAATTGTGTTCTATATAGTGGTGGAGATGATTAAAAATTCGTGGAACCAATTAGAGCAGATGGTTTTAGCTTGGGCAGAGCAATTGGCATCTGGTCCGATCAGAATAAATCAATCGATAGGTCAGGCCTAATGAGAAGCAAGATCGCTTGCCAGTCTTCTCTGCGCTTAGGATCAGATGGAATTGGGAAGGTTTTTGTTGCATTTGCAATTTGATCTAGGTCTGACTGATTGATATCTCCATATTTTTCTACTTCCTGTGCTTGCGCTCTTTGCTTGAAATAGTCAAACGTCATCATTTGTATAAATCGCAGATTGACGTAAGTAATTTTTGGAAAGATAGGGCTCCCTAATCGGATGCAATGACTGTCGTTCTTATAGTCGTCTTGTGATGTGCAAATTGCTATAGGGACTTTTTGTAAGCTCAAATCTAGGTCGGAGAGACATACGAAGAATTTATTTTTCACTTGGGTTAGTGAATCAGGCAACAGATACTCCAAATTGTTGCAATGAAAACATGAACCTTTTGCCAAGGCCTGGGCCAATAGTGGTTCAGGAAATTTGTGAAGTAAGCCCAATCTCTTGACGGGTAATTGTACTAAAATCAAGAGGGGCTTTTTCTCCCGGCTTTAATCCCTTCTTTTGAGCAGACTCCATCGGCGGCGTTTTGTATGCCAACGTCTTTAAGCCATTGAAATCTAAATCTTTCACTTTCAAAACCACCCTCTTAGTAATTGCTGCCTCTAAATCTGAGAGCCTCTGTATATGAACATAAGAAATTGAACTGTGTTTTGTTTTACTTTCAACATCACTAGGACCGAGTACACCTTTGTGAATTAAATCCTTTCTATAATCATAGATTCTATTATCAAAAGGGCCGAAATCCCACCACTTCCAATTTAAGTTCGTAATTTTGTTTCCCGTATATCGATAACTTGCAACATCGCAAAGGTACAAAGTTTTTGTAAGAAAGAAAATGTCACACCTTTTATTGTTTTCAGTTAACAACGCATAAATATAAGTCGCCAGATCCTTGGTTTTCTGATCCAGCCGCTGCCCAAAGATACTTTCAAACATATTGTACAAAGTGTGCATAAATTTAGCTTATAGTGATGGAATGGACAATATATAGGTGTTGACGCATGTAAATACCTTTAATTACATCTCTCAGACTCACTTAGAGGTGTCTATGGCTGAAGTATGCCAATAAGTTGATTTGTACTATCGAGCAAGTCATCACTAAGCGAATCTTCGATTTTTGACGTTTGCTCTATAGAATCACGAATATAAAGCATCGTGTTATAAAGCGGCATTATCCCTTGAACTGCCTTTTGAGAATGGCCGTAACCTTTTTTAAATTCATTGAGTTTATCTGTCAAAAACTCAACTGTTCTCTCGCAATCCCCTTTCCAATCTCCTGCAGCGTGTTCTGCCCTCCTTTTCCATGCTGCAATTTTTCTTTCTAACAAAGGCCGTAACGGTTCCTTAGGACGTATTGCGGTGGGTCTGAGCGTTGAAAAATGAGTTCCGAAAAATAAATAGTTTCTCCATTCCAGCGGATCATTAGGGTTCGCATGTAACTTCAGTGCATCCCAGAATGATTGCAGGAGTGTCTTTGTCATAATCTCGTCATAGAAGGCACATGCTACATAAGCTGCCGGACTTGGCATCGAAACAGGCCAGCATGTTCCGATATAGCATCGTGCTCCTGCAAAAATAAAAGACGATGCTAGTTCTGAGATGGAACTACAAGAATTATTGAAAACGACAGGATTCAAATCAGTGACGTGGTATGAACCCAAGGATGCGCCATCGTAGCAAAAGATTTGATTTGAGTGAGGCACATAATTAATTGGCTGCCTTTCTGGTTTTGAGTTCCTTATAACAGCAAATCTCATTTCCATAGGAAAAGTTTTGAAATCACTTTCCTTCCATGGAACACCATCAAATGTTGCCCTCTTAAAAATCGCCTTCGTACCTACTCTAATCATTCCATCCTTATCTGGTTTAGCTAATTGAGGCTTCGCGGTGATTACCTCCTCAACAATCATTTCATGTGTTTTTCCCTCATATTCAAATTCGTACTTGCATCTATAGCCCTCACCCTCTCCCCCGTGTGCTGAGATATGCAATAACTCCATCGGGAAAAAATGGATAAAGCTCTCCAGTTCTTCCACAGAAGCCTGCTCTTTTTCAGATATAACCGCGTAGTAATGACAATCTCTCGATAGTTTTTGCAGAACAAAATCCACCTCATCAAATCCTCCATTTTGATTAAATCTCTCAGGAGCAAAAACTACGCCCAATCCTATGAAAGAGTGATGATGCTCCCACCAAATGTTATTAAACAAAAATCTGCAAAGATCAGGATATCGAAGGACATGGCTAACGGGACACCCATCACGAAATGCTAGTCCGTACGGCAATCCTGTCGTTATAAAGGTCGCAGATTTATAGGGACTCAAATCAATTGAGCACTGATCATTAATTTTTTTCTCTACCTCTTGCAATATTGCCTTGGCCTTATCAGGGTTTTTGACCAAATTGCCGTCGATCTCACTAAATTTATCCTGAACCTCTTCTGCTTCCTGCCTACTTACTTTATTAAGAATTTTCAACCCTGCACGAAAAGCAAAAGCATAATTCGCAGTAATCACATCTGATAAATCACCCTCTGCTTCAAGGGCGAACAAATCATCGCCAGCAGATAGATCTAAATTTAGGGGTGCAGCTTTTTCATCTGGGATGAGTAGCAAGTTGTTTCTCTTCGCGTGAAGTAAGCCGATGGCAAAATCTTGTGAGCGGCATCGTAGCTCACCCTCGAATTTCTTTTTAAGAAACCTGAGTCTCCCCTTTACCATGAAGCCACTGTGGATCTTGATGACCCTGTAACCCTTTAGCCTGCTCTTTAGCGCTTCCTCTTCGTCCTCTTCTAAGCCAGCAAGTATTACAACCTGTGGATCAAGCATCTTTATGGCTTTCGATTTTCTCCCTGGCTCAAATTCGTGTAGCCATAGTCTTGGTGCATAGAAAACGGAAAAATAGGTGTCCTTTTCGTTAAAATAAGACGAAATGGATGCCGCTAGGTTCGCATTTCCAGCTATACAAGCCACTCTGGTTTCAAAATCAGGAATCTTTGTTTCCATCTGAAAAATGTGAATGGTGATTTTGGGCTAAAATAGCGTTCATACTTCTTATTTTAGACTATTCATGAATATTAACGATCTTATGCATGGTATCTCCAATCTTGTGGGAACTGACCCACAGGAGGCGCTGCGCGTTATAAAGGCGAATAAGGTCGAATTGGATAAATATTTAAATGGTCGCTTAAACAAGAGCGGCTTTTTGATAGATATTGGCAGCAACTTGGAAGACGAAGCCATAATAATGGAAGGATTAGATGGAATAACGAAATTCATGAATGATTTGAGCAAGGAGCCTGCTGAAACACAGGCATCCCTTTATCCCCCAGCACTTTATAATTTCGCAAATGGCTTCTCAGCCCTGAGTACAATTGAACGAAAGCGGAGTGGCGGCATTATTAGTCCCGACAATGAGACATACCAAAAGACGAAAGAACTTTATCGCATGGGTTTTGCCCACTCATTGCTTCAAGACGATGCCCAAGGAGCAAAGCTCAGAATTAACTATGGAAATGTTTTATCAAGCATGGGGAGGAGCCTGGAAGCGATACATCAATTTGAAGAAGCCATACGAATCGATCCAAATAATCCAATCGGCATTGGCAATTTAGGTGTTGAGCTTGCGCTGCATTCTCGCATTAGCGGTGATCCGCACCTATTGGTAGAAGCAAAAGATTTATTGCTAACTGCTCTCGGCAAGAAGGAGGCCATGATAGAAATTGCTGGTGCTCACATAGAAGGGCATTACAAAGCGTATTTAGATTGGGTAACACGAAGGATGGATGCGCAAAGACTGTCAAAGGAAAAACCGGCGTCATTGTTTGAAAAATTTCATAAGCACTGGCGCAAATTGCGCGTAAGGAAGCCAGACAAAAAATTCCTAGAGATGTGTAAAGAAAATGAGCTGTTCCTCAATTTTGGGATTAGAAATAGGGGCAGTGATTTTATTGCAGACACAATTTTCCCTTATTCGCTTACAGCTGGCATGGAAGATGATGTAACCATTCCTCGATTACTTAGAACTGTGAACGAAATTAAAGAGAGGTATGCCACAGCAAGGTTTTCTCTTTTTGAAGCTCTCCATCCGTTATTTGATCTAAGTCCTTATGAGAATATGACTTATTATGCCGATACCCTAGATTATGCTGCGTACGGTCTGAGAGTAGCCAAGGTCAAGTTCGCTCTTGAAAATGCCTTCAATATCCTCGATAAAATTGCGTTCTTTCTCGATTACTATTTAGAACTAAAAATGGACGAGAATAGCATCAACTTTTTCAACATTTGGACGGAAAAAATTAATGGTAAAAGGCAGCTTAAAAAGTCGATCCACGATCGCATGAACTCTAAATTGATGGGCTTGTATGATCTATCGATCGATCTTACGCCAGAGGGCTATCTCTACCCCATCAGAAAGAGCAGAAATGTATCTACTCATAGGTACTTGATTCCGCATGTTGAGGGTTGGCGCATGGGCACAGAGATAGATGGCGAGGACTATCACCTAATGTATGAAGAATTAACAGAAAAGACGATCAAGGTACTACAAATCGCACGTGCTGCCGTTATCTATATGATTGCCCTAATCAACGAGGAAGAATCGAAGAAAAAGTCAGGTGGTAGTAAATCTGCTCCTGTGATCTACCCACCGTACGAACACTTCAATTTCAATCCTGCAAATCCTTGAAATATCCACATAAATTCGTGGCGGATCTTGCGTCCTTGCATGATGTTTAAAATACTCTGCTAGTTAAATATGAACACTGGAAATTTTGGAAGGTAAACCATAAAAACAATCCTTTTTCTAAAACCACTTTGTGAATTTCAAAATCGAAATCCCTCTGTTCCTCCGAGCTACCTTAAATCCACAATAGTACTTCCCATAGATAGAAAATCGATTTTCCAAAAAATTTTGGCCAAGTTTGCACATACTTGGAGTACTTTCGTACATGTCTTGGATATCTCTCTTCCAGAGGGCACTCTCACCATGAGTTTTCGGACATCTACGCGGGGGAACGTATACTCTCGATATGGAATCACTGTCTTTCGCACTGAGCCGCGAAGAAATCATGGGGCACTTGGAGGCTGCCACGGCTCAGCACTGGCAAGCCGCCCAATCGTTGGGAGTGCGTATGAATGGCCGCCCTACGAAATATAGACCAGAATTTGCACTATTTGCCTACAGCCTCCTCACCGATTTTCGGACTATCGCCACCATCAGCTATGTGGCGGCAATGCTTGGCGTTTCTCGTAGCACGCTCTATTTGTGGTTGCAGACGCATGACGACTTCAAATTTGGCGTGGAGTGCGGCAAGGCGTTGCAAGAGTGTTGGTTGGCCACTTGCCTCCTGCACGGTCATCCCAACGCAAGAGGCATCCTTTTCGTGCTCAAGAATCTGCATGGCTGGCAAGAAGTGGGCAGGCAATTGCCACGTGCGGATCTCGCAAAAGAAATGAGGGAACGTGAGAAAGTTGGCGAGGAGCAGAGGCTACGGGCTGTGGTCGTCTAGTCACAGTGCGGGTATGTCGTTTTCACATAATGACTATTCAGTTAAGGAACAAACACCGTAGAATAGCATCGTGAGCTACGCCTACCGTAGTATGGGTGTCATGGGCTTGTTCGACACGCTCGCGAGCGAGGAGGCATGTGAGCACTACCTCATCAACGTGCGGTGGCCGGACGGCATGGTCTGCAAGCACTGCGGCGGCACATCGTTCAAAGTGCAGGCGGGCAAGACCAGAGGGTATCGTTGCGATGGCTGTCACCGCTTCATGTCTCCTACCACCGGCACGATCTTCCATCGCACGCGCACGTCGCTGCGGGAATGGTTCGTCGCCATCTTCCTCGTAGCAGCGGACAAGCGCGGACTCTCCGCGCTCTTCCTCGCGGAGCAGCTCGGCGTCAGCTACCCAACCGCGTGGGCGATTCTTCAGCGCATGCGTCACGCCATGGCGAAACGGGACATGCAGTACCTGCTGCCCAGTCGCGTCGAGATGGACGAGATGTTCATCGGAGCGCCAACGGAAGGCCAAAAACGAGGCAGGGGTACGGAGAAGACGCCCGTTCTCGTGGCGGTGTCGTTCTTGCCTGGCAAGGAAGGGAAAGAGTACGTGGGGTTCGCGAAGATGCGGGCGGTGAAGACCATCGATGCGCCGACGGTCATCCGCTTCGCGAAGGACGTCATTGAACCGGGAGCAATCGTGCGCACCGACGGCCTCGCGGTGTACCCGTCGTTGGAAAACCACGGCTTCACGCACAATCCCGACCCCGTCGGCAAGCGCAAGGCACACATCGTCCTGCCGCACGTTCACACCTTCATCAGCAACCTCCGCTCCTTCGTCATGGGCACGCACCACGGTCTCGACGAGACGCACTTGCAACAGTACCTCGATGAGTTCTGCTGGCGATTCAACCGACGACGATGCCACCATCAGATGTTCGACCGTTTGCTCTTGGCATGCTTGGAAAAGGAGGAGCTGCCATTCTGTGCCTTAACT
>PFDV01000005.1:0-323370 GCA_002772745.1 Candidatus Peregrinibacteria bacterium CG10_big_fil_rev_8_21_14_0_10_55_24
TAAGTTTTTTAAGTCTTTGCGCTTCTATGTCGGCTTTCCTTCTATTCAATTCACGCACGTGCTCATCTTCTTTGGTCTTCTCACCAATCATCTTTTTTAAACGCTCAATATCTTTTTTTGCCTCCTCTGGATTTAGAGACCCATTTTTGAACCAGTAGGATTCAAAATCTGACCATCGAATAATGTTTTGGATGATTGTATGTAACTGTAAATTCCCGCTCTCATCACGCTTATTCAAGTTCTCATAAAGTGCATCTACAATCTGAGATTTGGTAAGTGATGGCTCGATTCCTCGCATATCAGAATTGGTACAACCACACTCATTCCGAAAAAAATCTATGAGATCAGTTTTCTTGTAGAAGATGCCGAGAAGGCAATCCTTCATGCAACGTCTAACATCTGCCGGATATCGGATAATTGCCACCTTGATCATATCTATATCCGAATTATAGCCGATTTATGTCCAATCGACAGATGGTTGAGCTTATTGCGAGGAGAAGAGTTCTGGGTTGGCAGAAATAAAAAACCAAGGGCTATTCAGCCCGGGATATTACGAGGGTCATGGCCATACGAGTCCTTTTGTTGGATCCTGCCTTTCATGTCTTTGATGACGAGTTCTTCCTTGTTTCGACGTGCAATATCACGGGCGATATCAACCGCATCCACCTTTTTCTCGGTGACGGCTGCTGCTCGCTGTGCGCCTGCAAGTTTGACGATCCATTTATCGTCGTGTTTCCGATGAGAAACGAAGCGTTGAGGAATCATGATTCGAGAGGAAGGCCAACCCAGAATTTTTCTCTATCTCCGCTCAGGAAAACGGAAAATGATTCCCAGTGTTACAAAAAATGTATGAAAAATGGTCACGATGAAACGGCCAACCCTTCGGAGACGGGGGTCGCCCCCTTAGGTCACCCTAAGGCGACGCTTTGCACGCGCTAATGTTGGCAGCCCGTGGGGGAATCCCTTCGACTCCTCGCGCTTTGCGCTCGTCGCTCAGGATAAACTTCAATTCCCCTGCGGTTGCCGGACAAATCCGCCGACGCGCACAAGGCGCGTCTGCGTATTCGTGGCAGCCCGTGGGGGAATCGAACCCCCGTTACAAGGATGAGAACCTTGCGTCCTAACCACTAGACGAACGGGCCGCATGGTAGCAATGAGCGTAGCAGGGCGACGAACCGGCCTCCGCCCCTCGGCAAGCTCGGGGCTACGGGCCGGCAAGCGGGCCACGGTGGGAAGTATAAAGAGCGCAGACCCTGGTGCAAGGTAAAGGAACGGCGATTAAGGGGTTGGGGCTCGGGCTCATTTCCTCTTCCCCTTTGTCGGCTTGAGCTTGATCTCCTTGAGCACGTACGCCTTAAGGAGCATGCGGATAGCATCGGAGAGCGACAGGCGGTCACGGCGCGCCTGGCGCTGCGCCGCCGTTTTTAAGCGGGGGGAGAGCCGGATGGTGGTGATGGGGGTCTGCATGGGTGTATAGACATTGTATATACAGGAGGTTGTGGGAACAAGGAGCGATATCACAAATGCGGAAGGTGCAGGAAGTGTGGCTGGAGCAGATGTCCGCGCAGTGCTTTGAGTGATCTGACAGGATTTCCTTGCTGGTCTCAGGAGCACGGGTATAGCATGGCCCCCATTTTTCATTCCCACTCTTCCATGTCCTCTGATCAACCGGAAACCGTTTCCACTGCTCCTTTGGACCGCATCATGCCGCAATTAGATGCGAGTTTCGCCAAGAAACGTCTAGAGGCTCAGCAGGCTGCTGCGGCACTTACTACGCAAGCGGAAAAACAGATACAGGATCAGTTGCGGCAGGCAGTGTTCCTTATTGGTTTGTCGGCGCAGAGAACGCACGCAAAGTTGCATGAAGTATTCGATCCAAAATTCCTGCCGGTGAAAGACGAAGCAGCAGCGTTGAGGTGTGCAGGCGAAGCGTTACAGACTCTGCGCAGAGAAGTAGCTGCCGATGCCCGCGAGGACAAGCAACAAGGTTTTGGTGGTGCAATGACGGCCAGAGAAAAAGCACGTGATGCGTATCCGGAGGGTTCGCCTATCGCACGCATACTTGACCATGTGGGGTGGGCAGCTCTCGGTACATGTGAGAAGTTAGAACCACGGCCTCCCGAAGCCAGGAACAAGGTTACGGTGCTCCCCACGGATGCAGGGCGTGATGCATGTGAGCAATGGGATGCATTCAGTCAGCAGCGTCCGCAGGCCGAGGAAAAAGGTATGGACGCATAGTGCTTACAGATGCTCTCGCAGTGTCTTTAACTGTTTTGGTGTGAGGATCTCCTTGATCTCCTCGTCACTTGCCGCCTTGATGGCAGTGACGGATCCGAACCGTGTGAGGAGTTTGGTGCGCAAGGTCGCGCCGATCCCCGGGACACTATCGAGCTGCGATCGAAATGCCGAGGAGCTCAGGCGTTTTTCGCGGTGCGCGTTGGCGAAACGGTGCGCCTCGTTCCTCAGGCGCATGAGCAGGAACTTCGCCTGAGAATCCTTGGGGAAGACGAGGGGGTGCGCATTCCCCGGGACGAACACCTCCTCCTCGCGTTTGGCGAGTCCAATCACGGGGAACTTGAGATCGAGTTCCTTGAGCACGGCGAGCGCGGTAGAGAGCTGCCCCTTGCCGCCGTCGATCACCAGGAGGTCGGGCTTGGTGGAGAGTGACGTATCGTTGCGGTGCTCCTTCACATCGTACATCATTCTGATGCACGGTGTTTTTGTGGGGAGATTCCTGAACATTTTTTCCATGAGAGGAGGACCTTCATGGATGTAGCGAAACCCAATCTCGCCGTAATACTCTTCCAGATCTTTGGATGTGAGGAGGTAGATCTTTCCCTTCTTCTCCCTCTTGAGAAGCTTTCTGCAGAGGAACTGCCCCAGCTTTGCGCCGCGGAATTTTTCCTCGATCCAGAGCGACTTGAGCATCTTTGTTGCATCCTTGTAGCGGTAGAGCCGCGCGAAGCCGACGATAGTCTTCCCTCTGCGTGCAACCAGGAAGTCCTTCGCCTGAAGGTCATCAGGTGCCAGCTTTTGTTCCTGGATAGTGGTCTCGATCGTCTGCATCTCGTTTTTACGAGCTCTCCCAAAGGTGATGCCCTTCTCTTTCCATCGTTTCTCCTCCTGCTTGAGGTCATGGACAAGATGGAGGAGTCGTCGCTTGAGGACTTCCCTGAGTGCCTTGTAGTCATCCACTTCGCCTTCCTTGAGTGTACGAATGGTAAAGGAACGGTACTGGTCGCTCATCGCTTTGCCGTTCTTGGCAACGACCATGCTCCCCACGGTCTCCGTGCCGGAGAGGTGCGAAATGTCGTACCCTTCGATGCGCTTGGGAGTCTCCTCAAGCGTGAGGATGTCTTTCAGTTCGCTCAAGGCTCCTTCGGTCTTCTTGGCCGCGGCCTCCCACGCGGTCTCGAGCTGCTTCAATTTCTCCTGCGCGTTCTTCTGAGCAAGTGCAAGCAGCTCCGCTTTCCGTCCGCGCTCGGGACGCTTGAGTTTCACCGTAGAGCTGCGCTTCTCTGTGAGCCATGCATCCAAGACCTCCTGCTCTTCGAGCGATCTCCCGATGACGATCAAAGGGGGGATGTCAGGTGTCGTTCCGTAGAACTGCGGGAGGAACTGCGCGAGTGCTTCCTCCTCGCTGTCACACGTTCCCGCGAGGGGCAACGCGATCTCGTCGATGATGCGTCCGTCACGTTGGCGCAGCACCAGCGCCTGCGCGTGACCCTTCATCACGGCCATGCCGATGATGTCGATATCTTCGCCTGAGGTGTCCGATACGAGCTGTCGCTCCTCGAGGCGTTCAATTGCCTCGAGCGTATCGCGCAGTTGTGCTGCCAGCTCGAACTGGTGATTCTGCGCTGCTTTCTGCATGCGCTGCTGCAATTTTTCAATGGCCGCCGCCCGTTCTCCGCGCAGGAACTTCATCACCTGTTCGATGGCAGTGCGATACTCCTGCTGGGTGAGGGCACCTACGCAGAGTCCGCAGCACTGGCCAATCTGGTACTCCAGGCAGGGAGTGGATTCCCTGTTGAAAACTGTTTCTGGATTCTTTCCCTTCGCGCACGCTCGATTCAGAGCCTCGACGGATTTTCTACACGCTCTATACGGGAAGATCCCGTGGAGCATGTCGAGCGTCTGCGCGATGTCCATTGCACCAGTGTACGGACCAAACCCCTTCGTCCCCGGAGCTATTCCTCTGCGCACGAGTCCGATAGCCGGATAGGGATCCTGGAGAGAAATCTGGACGTAGAGGTAGTTCTTGTCGTCCTTCATGAGGACGTTATATTTCGGCTTCTTCTCCTTGATGAGGTTCGTCTCGAGGACGAGTGCCTCGAGCTCCGTATTCGTCACGGTGATATCAAAGTCGCTCAGTTGCCTGCGCATCGAGAGTTTCCATGGTCCGACAGATGTATCTTGTACCTGGAGATAACTGCGCAGGCGGCTGCGGAGATTCTTCGCTTTGCCCACATAGAGGACCTCCCCCTGCTCGTTCAGCCAGCGGTAGATCCCGGGATTCTGCGGGACTTTCCCTACACGCTTGCGTAAGGCAGGGAGATGGGGGTTGATACTCTCTCTAATGGAAACCATGTACGCATATTACCGCTTCTGGTACCCCCTGACAGCTGGACTCCGGCATAGAATTCTCATGGCTAGATGGTGATCGAGAAGGAGCGCTTACAGGTCTGCGGAACGGCGTTATTAAAAACGATGGAGACGCAGTCGCCGCCATGGAATTCTCTAAGGGGATGAATGTTGTAGCCATGTTCCAGCCGTCCTTCCCGTGAGTAATATTGCAGTTGTCTGCAGAGAGGGCCGCCTAACAAAGAATCACGCTCTTTCATGTCCTCTTTCATCGTCAGGTATATGGGATTCTGAACATGTTCGAAGAGCAGGAAGCGCGCGACGGAGAACGGGGGCTCGTAATGGCTGAAGCAGTATGCCGGTTCCAGGATGATGGGCAGAGTAGGAGTTAGAGCGACTAGGGTGCGCAGGACCGTGATCTCCTGGGCAAATGTCTGTGTCCGAAGAAGGTTTTCATGTGCTGCCCTGCGGATGGTGAACAGCCCACCCTGCATGACGATCCCGGCGGTGATAATGACGAGGAACACCGTGCGTATGCAGAGGAGAGCGACTTGGTGTAGGCGGGCAATAGTGAGGAGTTCACTTCCTAGAAGGAAGCAGACGAGCCAGAAGATTTCCTGGCACAAGACTGCTGGAAAAGCGTAACGCGATCCCAACGGGATGTCGCCGTTATAGTAGACGTACTGTGATGCGTAAATGACGATAAGGTAGATGAGAAATAACCAATAGTGCCTCCATGGCATGAAGGTTTTCCTCCAGTCTCTCGTTCGGCAATAGGCGAAAACAGAGAGGATGATGGCGATAACGAGGATAGGGAGAATATGTAGGTTATTGACCGTATAGCTGATACTTCCAAGGGCAATGGGTAATCTCGCAGTCAGGGATGTGGACCGGAAATACACGTCGTGACCAGATCGTAAGGTGGCATAGCCCACGAAACCAATGATGGTTGTGATTGTGCTAAGGAGGAAGACGATCGAGAGGAAAGGAATGAGCCTCAGTGCCTTGCGGTGAATGCTGATTGCGAGGAGGGCGAGTATTGGAAGGAGAATCAGAGGAACAAAATTCTCCTTGGAACCTGCTGCGATGAATCCACCGATGGAAAGGAGTATCCACCAATGAGTTGTTCTCGCTTCTGTTGTCTTCTCCCATTTAATGGGGCGGCAGAGACGGAAGAATGACCAGAAGAACAGTGCAGTACCCACGCACGCATAGGGTTCGGCACCGGAAATGTATAAAATGATTTTGCTCCAATAGTGACTGGCAAGAATGAACATAGTAAAAATAACTCCACCTAAAACGCCGATAGCGTCTGCAGTCATCCACCAGAGAAGGAAAATGAAGAGTGCGAATAGGATCATCCTGCTCGCATACCAGAGGTGTGGATTCGCCCCCCAGAGGATGACTTCTGCGATTCGGAGAGGATAGTACGCAGGACGAAAACGCATGATTTCTTTGAATCGTGCGAAATCTGTTATCCCCATGACTGAGGGGAGTTCTTGGACGCGGAGGAGGTGATCAGATCCGAGGAATGCGGCGATCTCATGGTCATCTATGATCCGCCATTCTGCCCGCAGGTTCTCTCCGACAAGGAAGATACTCAGGAGGAGAGACATAGCCAGCATGGAAAGGAGAGCCGGTCGATGGATGTGCAGGTATGCTATAGGGAAATGGTACTATGCTTTGAACAGACAACGGGTGGGGCTTGGTCGAATGTTATAGAGATGCAATCGCGTGTTGTGAGTTGTTTAAGTGGTTCAAAAGAGAAATTCCTCGCTTGATATCCTTGCGCGGAGAGATGTTCAAGGTCGTTACATAGTCGTTGGTTCAGTGGTGTCTCTCTTCCTCGCATAGGATTCTGCAATCTGATGAAGAGGGGATTCGTTATTCTATATAATCCTAGGAATGCACCCAAAGAGTACGTACATTCGTAATGTGCATAACAGTCCCCAAGTTCGATCACGATGGGCATCGCTGGATTTTCAGCTGCACTGTGTGCAATTGCCTCAAGCTCTCTTGTAAATCTAGTTGTCCTCAGTACGTTGAAGGACGTAGCTTCTCGTAAATGTGTGAAGCCCCCGAGTTGTAACGCACAGATGAGCAGGATAATGGTACATCCTGAGTATGTTGCCTGGAGTACGGATGGAGGTATGCGTGTTTTCTTGAGGAGTTGCATACTCGAGAGAAAACAAATAAGCCAGAAGACTTCTTTAGCGAGGATCCCAGGGAAATCATAGCGGTTGCCATTTGGCCACTTTCCATAGTAGAAGATGATCTGCCAAATGTACGTGATGGACAGAAAAATGAGGAGAGGCCCGTAGTGTTTCCATACCTGTAGGACTTCGAGACGATTCCTCGTGAAGTGCAGTGTGATGAGTGTGATGCTCAGTAGAAGTACTGCCAGAGGGATAAGCTGCAAATTCGAGAATGTTTGTTGTATAGCCTGCACGATGATGGGAAATATTGCGGAGAGAGATATGGGATTTTGGTAGACGTCGAAGCCAGTTTTCATGAGACCGAGGATGACCGCTGTTGAAATGAGCGTACAGTAGCCGAGTACCACGAAAGTGGAGAATAACCCCGTGGTGAGTGTCTTCTGTCTGATGTTTGCACGGATATAGAGATAGACCGTCGGTACGATGAGAAGGAGGAAATTCTCCTTCGAGCCAATTGCGATCAGTGCGCCGAGCATGAGGAGAAACCAGAGCGGCCGGTTTCTCTTCTGTGCATTACTGATTTTCAGTTGATGTGCGATGCGATAATAGGACCATGCAAAGATTGCCACGCCGAGTACCACATAAGTTTCTCCTGGGCCAAGTCTGGTCCAGATATCCCTCCAGTAGCGGTGTGAGAGGATGAAGACGATGAAAGCGAGACCGGAGAGGAAGCCGAGTTCCTCAGATGTGATCCACCAACTAAGGGCAATGACACATGCGAAGGAGAATAGTATGTAAGAATACCATTCACTGACATGTGATCCAAATAACCATGCCTCTGTTATTCTCAGGAGGTGGTACGTTGGGCGGTACCGTACCCAATTCCCAAATGAAGCGATCTCTGTTCCTCGGAGGAGCTGAGGGATTTCCCAGATGTGCACTGTCTGCTCTGTATTGAAATATTCAATGATTGTATGATCATCAATGATGTTCCACTGTGCATGGAGGTTCTCTCCAAGTAAAAAAAATCCTAAAGCAACGCTAGCCACGACAATGAGAAGTACGCGTATTGTGGGACGCTGTTTTTTCCCTTCTATGGGCATGAGGGTTTCATCCTATAAGTAATGAGAATCACTTACGATTATCCACCAATGAGTATTGTCGTCTGATATTCTTTCTCCAGTGAAGAATACCCCACTCGTCTCGGCCGTCATCCTCAACTACCGCACGCCGCAGGAGGCCGTGGCGTGCATCGAGAGTCTCCTTGCGCAGACGATTGCCGACCGCATCGAGGTGATTGTCGTCGACAATCACTCCGGTGACGATTCCGTGGGAGTGCTGCGGCGAAGAATTCGCGATCCGCGCGTGCGCATCGTTGAGACGCCAAAGAACCTGGGGTTTGGACGTGGCAACAACTACGGCGAGCGCTATGCGAAGGGGGAGTACGTGCTCATCATCAATCCCGATACGCAGCCGGAGCCCCGGGCACTGGAATGCCTGATCGCGGTGCTCAAGGAAGATCCGAAGATCGGCGTCGTCGCTCCGCGCCTGTTCTTTCCCGACGGGACAACCCGCGATTCCTACCGCACGTTTCCCACAGTGTTCGACATCGTCATCAAGCGTACGGTGCTCAAGCGGTTCTTCCCCGGCAGGCTCACGCGTTACCTGCAACATGACTGCGATCCCATTGTCGTTCGGGAGGTAGACTGGGTCGTGGGGGCATTCCTCCTCATGCGCCGCAAGGTCTATGGAGAACTGCGTGGATTCGATGAGCGGTTCTTCCTTTTCTTCGAGGACACCGATCTCTGTCGCAGGGTGTGGCTCAGTGGCAAGCGCGTGCTCTACTTTCCCGAGGTTTCGGCGCGCGACTCTAAGCACCGTTTAAGCGGTTCGGGATTCCTGCATCTCATCACCAAGCATACGGGCAGAGTGCATATCGTGAGCGCGTTCAAGTATTTCTGGAAGTGGGCTGGGGGGAAGCAGAATGATGAATGATGAATTATGAATTATGAATGCAGAATGAAGGCGTATTTCTCATTCTGCATTCACCGTTCACCGTTCACTATTCCCGCTGCAGATTGTAGAGAAGATGCCTCCGTTCTCGAATATCGGTTACTTCCTTGACCCCACAGGGCATTTTCCCTAGCCTTTGCAGGCTTATGGACATGGTCCCACTTTCCGCATCGTTCAGGGCTCCCGCCGCCAAGCCGCAGGAACTACGTCGCTCGGGTTCCGTACCGTGCGCGCTCTACGGTTCCGGCACAGAGCACTTGCTCATTGCGTGTGCGCGTTTGCCGCTCCATAAGGCGTACATGACGGCTGGGGAGAGCACGCTCGTAGAGGTGGATATTGAGGGCAAGAAAAAGGTCCCGGCGCTCTTCCACGAAGTGCAGCATCACCCGGTATCCGGTGCGATTACGCACGTGGACTTCTTCGCCGTGGATATGACCAAGGAGATTGAGGCCCGTGTTCCGATCGTCTTCGAGGGTGAGGCGCCGGCAACCAAGGAACTTGGCGGCGTGCTTGTTACCCCGCATGACCACGTTACGGTTCGCTGCCTTCCTTCGCGGTTGCCGCACCATTTGACCGTCAGTCTCCTTTCTCTCATAGAGTTTGACAGTCAGCTCACTGTTGCCAATCTCACGGTGCCCGAAGGTGTTGTTCTGGAAGAGGGGCCCGAAACTGTGATCGCGACCGTGCAGGAACCTCGTAAGGAGGAAGAGATCGCTCCCCCGCCGGAAACAGGTGTGGAAGGTGCGGCAGGTGCCGAAGGTGCGGAAGGCGAGAAGGCGGAAGGCGATGCCGGGGCTGCTTCCTCTACGGAGGCAAACAAGGGTGAAGCAAAAGAATCCTGACGCACACCATTCATGTCGTTTTTCGGACGCATCCTTCTCGCGGTTATTCTCCTGCTCACGTGCCTCACGGGAGGTTTGCTCTTCGCCTACGTCGCAACTCAGAACTTTGCCGCGGGGATGCAGGTACCGGTCGTTGCGGGCGTACGTGACCGCGACGCCGATCAGGCACCAACGCCATCGCTCTCCCGCATACTCTCCCGGCTGCCGCTGCTCCCCATGTTCAGCCACCGCAAGCCGCTCGTTGCCGTTGTTATCGAGAACCACGAGAGCGCCCGTCCTCATCAACAAGGTCTTCAAGACGCACTCCTTGTCAGTGAGTACCTGGTGGAGGGGTTCATCACACGGTTTGTCGCGCTCTACGATGCGCGTGCGTTGCCTGTCTCCCTTGGGCCGGTTCGCTCATTACGCCCGTACTTCATCGAGGCGCTCATTCCCTGGACGAGCATCTTCGTCCACGCGGGCGGAAGCCCCGAGGCACTGGAGCGCGTGCAGAAAGATCCAAAACTCTTGAGCATCAACGGCTTGCGTTATTCGAAGCACTTTCTGCGCGAACCTGGCATCCCCGCACCCCATGACCTCTTCGTCAGCCGCGAGCATCTGGAAGATTTGCTCCCTGAGGGTATTGCGGTGACCGCATGGCCTCCGTATGAGATCGGTGCCGCGCAGGCGCGTGAACGCGCCAAGACAATCCGCGTGGGATTCTTCAATGAGACGCACGATGTGCTCTACGAGTACGATGCCTTCAGCCATCGCTACCATCGGACGAACGGCGGCATTGTGAGCGAGGCGCAGCCTACGAACATTCTCATCCTGGAAATCCCCGTCGATGGCGAAGGGGAGTATGGCCGCCTTCTCATTGATATGGAGGGCGAAGGGGATCTCCTCCTCCTGCGTTCCGGTATTGTGATTCCCGGTCAATGGCACAAGCGTTTGGGTGAGACGTTTACCTTCTCTGTGGGAGAGGAAGATGAATCCCTACAGTTTGCCAGGGGGCAGACATGGATGATGGTTCTCAATACGCTCGATCGCGTGTCATGGATCGGGGAGGAGTTGTGACAGTTTTTTCCTTGCGCGCGGGGGTGTGGCATCGTACCGTGCGCCACTCATGCGGTTTCTTACGCCTCATCGTGAGCAGCTCCTGCACACCGACTTTGCTTTCGATGATGTGATCCAGTGGCAGCGCGGGATAGAACAGGCAAACCTACGCTGGGCGGAGCACGGGTATTTTGGAGCAGTCGAAGCCCTGCTGGAAGCTCGTCAGAGCGATGTTGCTACCCAGATTAAGGAAGTGTTCTCCTTTAAGGAGGGCGTACTGCGCATACTCCAGCGGACGTATGGCTCCGTATGTTCACTGGCCAAATTCGGGGATTACTTCACACTCCAGCGTGCTGTTACCGAGATCTGTGCAAGGAACCGTAATCTGCGGCCCGAGCGTGCGCTGGGGTTTGGCACGGAACTGAGCACCGTTCTCATCGAGGAGCAGGCTCGTGCGTTCATTGCCAGGCTCTCCCCCGAGGCGTTCTATGTACTGGAGGGGCAATTTGAACGGGACGTGCTCGATGATGGGGATACGCATGCGCTTCTGAGAGAGTACGAGGCGCGTGAAGAAGATTGCCTACAGGAACTCGACGGTGCAGAGGCGCCGACTGCAGCAGAGTTCGACGATATGCGCCCCTACATTATGAGCAATGATCGCACGATGCTGTGGTATTTCGCCACGCGTAAACTTTACGACATCCTTGTGGAGAGGGGACTGCCTGCGTACCCCGGCAACAGTTAATCCTTGCGCAGGAACTTCGGCAAAAGAAGCGGTGCCTCCAGCTCAGGGAGATCTTCGACGAGCGACAGATCCTCCAGGGCTATCTTTCCCACGTAGAGCTTTCTCAGATCTCCACCCTCCTCCACGAAGCGTTCGATGGCTCGAAGCCCACGGAAGTACACCAGACTCTTGGTAAATCCTCCCGGTTCCTCGGTATTTCGTAAACCCCGCTTAATCGTGATGGTCTGGGTCATGGCTTTCTGTGCCGTATAATTGAGTTCTTCCTCCAGGTAGGTGCGTGTTTCGGCAAACGAATGCGTGAGGCCGAACTCCAGTCCCAGCACGTTACGTGGTGGGTTCATCCTGCGCTCGTGGTACGCGCTCAAGATCCGGTTCTGATTGAAGATTGCCAGACCCTCCTGCGTATCGAGGTAGTTGGCGCACCCGCGACGCAGGAGTGCGTAGGGCTGGTGCTCGCCATTCTCCGCAGTGAGCACGTGAGTTTCGATCTCATGTGCGATGAGTGCCTGCACATGCAGAGGTTCAAATCGCGCCTCCGCACGCAGGTAAATGTGCTGTCCGCCCACCGTGCAGTCCGCCACCAGGCGATCGCGGATGGCAACCTGCCAATTGAGCAGCCCGTAGTGTTCCAGGATTTCCTGAAAAATGGTTTGTACTTGTTCAGGATCAAGCAACTCTTCTTCCGGCGTGGGCAAATCGCAAGCTACGCGATTGTGTAGGGCGGCCTGCGCCGCGCGCAGGAGCGCCGAGGAGACAGAACCGTAGAGTTCCTGGGAAGCCATGGTGAATTGCTCGCTGTGTCCACGTTTTTCCAGGAGTGTGATGCGCTTGAGGAGCTCGCTGCGTTTCTTTTCCAACAGTCGTCCCAGGCTTGAGGGGTCTTCGATGGGTTCCGCGATCCTGCGGGCAGCATCGGCCAAGTCCAGCGGAATCTTCGTATACAGGAATACGGGGTTGTAGCGCCGGTCCTCCAGCAGGCGTTGGTACTCTTCCTGAAGATTGAGGGGTTTTAAGTACTTTATGAGGAGCAATTCGCGGTCGAGTTCCGCAAGCGTGCTATCCACGGCTCGCAAGTCTGTTTTGACTGCGGTTATTCGGGAAGCTGGTTGCGTCTTCTTCGACGGGTCGATGAGGAACTCACCCAAGTCTCTGTTTCCGATGATTGCCTGGACATCCTTGCCCGGGATTTCCTTGGCAATGACGAGTGTTTGAATCTTCTTCCCACCGAGCGTGAATTTTACGCGGAATGTTTCGCCGGTTTTCCCCGTGGGAGTGGCAGCACCGCTTTGACACAGCGCTTTGAGGAGCTCCGGGGAGAAGATGGTACGCTCCTTCCCCGGTGCGATACGGCAGGGGACTTCGATATTCTTTCCTGATCCTGCGATCACAATCGTCTCCTGTGTGCCGAGCACGGGACGCTCTGTCTTCTGCGGTTCCTTCTTCTCTATAGTTCCTTGCACTTTCTCTCCAAAAAGATCCTGCCCGATGCGCACGCCTTTCTCAGGAGAGCTCACCTTGAGCCCCTTCACCCGCTCCAGTCGGGCACGTAGGGGGGCAAGGTTTGCCAGTTGTACCATGAGCCCTGCGCGTGCATTCACTTCCAGCACCACCGGTCCCATGTTCTGATCGATGGTCATGTCGACGGCCAAGTAGCCGATATTCGTGATCTGTTGTATGCGTGAGCACACGAGGAGGATGTCATCCCAATGGGGGAGCTTGATGCCCTTTGGCGATCCACCGTGCGGCAACTCTTGAATCAGGCTGTGGTACTGGGCAGCGTGAGTGGTTGTTCCCTTGGCAATGTCGAGGCCGATGCCGATGCCGCCTAAGTGCACGTTGGCTTTGCCATCACTCTCGGCCGTCGGGATGCGCAGCATGGCCATGACGGGTACGAGATTGAAGACGATGACCCGGATATCCGGGAGTCCGGCTGGGTGGAATCGCGCAAAGCACTCATGCGGCGTAAGGATCTGCTCGAAGAACGCGATGTCGCGCCGTCCTCCCAGGGAAAATTTCCCGTCGAGGATGTCTTCGATGTGTGCGACAAGCTCCGTATCGGTGATCGGTTGCCGCCCGTTTGCCAGGAAGACGCCGTTCTCCCTCCCACGAAGCACGATGATTCCCTCTCCGCCGAACCCCTGGTTCGGTTTGAGTACGCACTCATCAGGAAGGCTGGTAAAATCGAACTGTTGCAGCTGCTCGCGGGTTTCGATACGTGCGTAAATCTTCGCAGCGGGAATGGAACGCGTCATCAGGTACGCCTTGGTTTTGAGCTTACTATCGGCGAACGCCGTCACTTTGGCGGGGTTGAAGGGCTTCACGTAGAGCAAGTTCCTGGCGTTGATGCCCAGAATGCCGTGACGGAGGAGGCGTGGGAACATGACGGGAAGATCAGAAGGCAGGAGTCAGTGATCAGGAGTCAGTGGTCAAGTTTCCCTCCTCCTCTTTCCTCTCTCCTTTACTCTTCCTGTAAGTGCTTGAAGACTTCGCGGAAACGGAAGTACTCGACCAGGCGAAGCCCTGTCCACTGTCCCAGGGCGGCGTCTGCGACAATGGTGAAGAGAATGACTTCGGGGTAGGCAAGCAAAATGGATTGCAACGTGGACCACGAGACGATCCATGCGCAGACGAGCGAGGCCACGATGGTCTCGCCTGTCCCCAAAACCGCGCTCCAGAGTCCTTCCTCCGTTTTAATGGTCAGGAAGCTCTCGGCGAGCGTGGACATGATGAGCAGGACGAAGATCGTGTCGCGGCCGAAGGTAATCGAGAATGCTGCTGCGAGGCCGAGGAGCAGAAGCAAGGTGATACTGACTACCGTGATGACGATGGCGACGCGTGGAATGTAGAGCATGCGCCACCGTTTGAGCAGCATGCGAGTGATGTATCCGGTGAAGATGATGAAGAGCAGGAATGTGAGGCCGATCTTCCACCCCAATGCGAGGAAGCTTAAGGTGATGATGGAGGGGGTGTACAGGCCGAAGGTCGTGATGCCAATTACCTGTTTGAGGAAGGCCAGGATCATGGCGATCAAAGGGAGTGTGAGCAGCAGGATGACGATCTGGCTCGAGACGCCGTGGGTGAGCATGGAGGTGACGAGCGTCGAGAGCAGGTTCCATGGTCGGATGGCAATGGAGGAGGCATCCACAATGAGAAGGTCGATATCCCGTTGCTCGATGGTGGTGAGGAACTCCTCAGGGGATTGGGAAGAGAGGAGCGGATTCACCGCCTCCTTTCGCGTGATGAGGATGCGATCGGGCGAGAGTACCGTAAACGGAGCGTGGGTCGTGCGCGCGAAGGTCTGCAGCCCTCGGTCGGTGATAACGACGAGAGTCTGCCCCTCCAAACTCTGCTTGAGTTGGGTGTTTCCTTCACTCGCACGCATGAGTGCCTGCAGGCCTATCATGCCGTCGGTCCAGATAATAATGGCCTGCGCTCCCTGTAATGTCGTGTCCTCCTCTCCAATGAGCGTGGCGAGCGTTTCCTCGGCACTGATGCGCACGGCAGTATCCGTCGGCCGAATGACGCGCAGATAGGTCCCTTCTTCCGCAGCGGTTTGTCGATGCAGTTCCACCTTATCTGTGGGGACCGTGGTATCCGCGATCAGAACGATTTTTCGCTGGTAGACGATGATCACTTTTTCCACCTCCGCTTCGCGAACCTCTCCTTCCACGGTTGTGCGGATGTGCAGGCGCATCGTGAGGGTGTCCGTGCGCTCGGGGGTGTACACCACTTCGACGGTTCTGCTGATGGGTTGCGATACCCCTCCGACGAACCAGCGGTATGTCGTATCCTCTCCCAAGCCCTTGCTGGACGACGCATCGAGCACCAGAGTTCTGCCTACGACAATCTCATCGGGGCCGGAAATGATAGGGACGAGTGTGTCGGCCGCAGGTGCCTGTTGCGCGATAGCCGGAAACGCTACGCAGAGTGCCAGGAGTATGCCTGTGAGGGAAGTCGTGCGCAGGAGGGTCATGAGCGGGAACGCGAAGTGCGCTTTTGGCGCGGCATACGCATCTCTTTATAACGCTTAATCTGCGGTTCGAGTTTCTCTATACATCGATCTACTCCCTCCACGGGATTCGGCCTTCGGGATTCGGCCCGCAGGGTTTTGCCGGGGAGTTCCACGGTCACGGTCACTTTCATGCTGTCTCGCTCCTTCTTCGTGCTGCGCTGTTCTGCTTCCACGCGGATGGCAGAGCTTTCGTCCTTCACGCGTTTGCAGTAGGTAGCCAGTTTTCCCAATTTTCGTGCGATTTGCATGAGCTGGCGATCGCTGTACTGCAATCCCTTCTCGAAGTGTTGGATGTTCATGGGGAGAGTAGCGGGGGAAGTAGTGCCCGACAGCATACCATGTTGGTGTGTGGAGCGCAGGGGAGTGCCCAGTATAGAAGTATGAAATATGAAGTATCGAGTATTGAGTATTGAGTATCAAGAATTAAGGGATTCCCTATACGTAATACTGAATACTGGATACTGGATACTGGATACTGGATACTTCTGTATCCTATCGGCGTTGCCGTATGAAGCTCAGTTACTCCCAGCTTCGGCAGTATCGATTGTGCCCTCGTCAGTATGAGTATGGCACTGTGAAGAAGATTCCGCGTGCGATCACTCCGCCGGAGAGTTTTGGTGCGAGCGTACACAACACACTGAAGAAATGGGGAGAGGAGGAAATGAGAGGCCAGGGGTTGGTCGTCAGGAGTCAGTTGGATCTCTTTGGAGAAGGTACTACCACAACAGGAATTGCGACACAGCGGTTGCTCTCTGAGCAGGACCTCCTCGATCTCTGGCATTCCTCCTTTTCCGTGGATGCGTATGCCACGCGGGTAGAGGCGGATTATGCGCTTCTCCGCGGAGAGGAACTCCTGCGGAAGTTCCACCGATGGTGGTCCCGAGAGCCTCGCCGCGTGCTTGCGGTCGAGAAGAGTTTCTCGATCTCTTTGGATGCTACGCTCGTCAACGGACGAATTGATCGTGTTGAAGAATGTGCGGACGGGGTGCGGATTATCGACTACAAGACGTCACAACCTCAGGATCAGCAATCCATTGACGTGGATCTCCAGCTCTCACTCTATGCCCTGGCGCTCCGGGAACTCTACGACGTGCCTTGCCGCGAAATCGTGATGCTCTACCTCGGCGAAGAAATCGTCGAACGCATCACACAACGTTCCAACAGGCAACTTCGTGATGCGCAGGTACAGATACGGGCTCTCGAAGAACGGATTGCCTCCGGTGATTACCACCCAACACCCAGCGCTCCGGTTTGCCGACGGTGCCCCTATCGTGGCATCTGTGATATTGCTGCAGCTTAGTGCAAAGTTTTGGTACACTCTGCGTCGTATGCCCATTCTCCTCACATTCCGCTCCGCGCTCGCGACGTACCTCTTCCTCATCCCACTCTTCGTGATGGTACTCGCGGAGTTCGCGAAGATCGTCTCGGAATGGGTGATGACTGGTGCATGGCACAAGCGCATCTTCCGCTATGGGGGTCTGCCCAGTTCACACTCCGCATTCGTCGCTTCCTTACTCATTGTCGTTGGCAATGCACGCACAATCGCCTCGGCGGAATTCGCCATTGCCGCCGTCTTTGCCAGTATCGTCTGGTACGATGCCGTTGCTGTGCGCGGAGCCGTGAGCAAACAATCCAAAGTTCTCAATTCACTTCAGGATTTCTACGAGTTCTCCGAGGAAATCGGCCATTCGCTCGTGGAAGTGATTGCCGGCATTCTCTTCGGAATTGTCGTGACGATGCTGGGGTTGTGGATTGTGTACTGATGGGTACATCTGGTCTGGAGCATTCCGTGCTGAGAAATTCCCTTCGTGCTCGATACTGAATACTGGATACTTCTTTTCCTGCGGTTCATTTCCTCCTACTATGGCCCCATGCCACGCATTGCGGACCAACAGAAGGATTTTCCCCAGTGGTACCTGGATGTCATTGAGCAGGCGGAGCTTGCGGAGCACGCAGACGTGCGTGGTTGCATCGTCTTCAAGCCGTATGGTTATGCGCTGTGGGAGAATATGCAGCGAGATCTTGATTGTCGGATCAAGGAGCAGGGAGCTCAGAACGCGTACTTCCCGCTCTTCATCCCCGAATCGATCATGAAGAAGGAAGCCGATCATGTGGAAGGTTTCGCCCCCGAATGCGCGGTAGTGACGCATGGGGGAGGGAAAGAGCTCACGGAAAAGCTCTACGTGCGGCCCACGAGCGAGACCATCATCTACGCCACCTTCGCCAAGTGGATTCACTCGCATCGGGATCTTCCACTCAAGATCAACCAGTGGGCGAACATCGTGCGCTGGGAAATGCGCACGCGGCCGTTCCTACGGACACTCGAATTTCTCTGGCAGGAGGGGCACACCGCGCATGCGACGAAAGAGGAAGCCGATACCATGGCACAGGCAGCTCTCCAGATGTATGCGGACTTTGACCGGGAGTTTCTCGCCGTTCCGGTGCTCACGGGGAAAAAGCCCGAGCACGAAAAATTTGCCGGTGCACTCTACACGCTGAGTACCGAGGCTCTTGCACGCGATGGCAAGGCGATTCAGGCGGGGACATCGCACAATCTGGGGCAAGGTTTTTCGCAAGCGTATGGTGTGCGTTTCCTCGACGAAGGCGGCAAAGAGCAGCAGCCATGGATGACCAGTTGGGGGGTGTCCACGCGCCTCATCGGCACGCTCATCGTCGTGCACGGCGATGCAAAGGGTTTACGGTTACCTCCCACTATCGCGCCGAAGCAGGTGGTGATTGTGCCCATCTACAAGGAAGACGCAGAACGTGAACAGGTACTTGCGGCGTGCAGGAAGCTCGCCGGCACGTTGGCCCCCCTGCGTGTGCATCTGGATGATCGTCCGGAGCGTTCTCCCGGATACAAGTTCAATGAGTGGGAGGTGAAAGGTGTCCCATTGCGTATAGAAATGGGACCAAAGGATCTCGTTGCCAAGCAGGTTGTGCTGGTACGCCGTGATACGGGCGCCAAGGAGTCGTTGCCTCTTGCGCAGTGTACCCCCAACGAACTTTCCGGCCGGCTTGATGCTGTTCAGCAAGGACTCTACGCGCAGGCTCAGGCGTTTTTGGAGGAACACACGCATGAGGTGGATTCCTTCAAGGAGTTCACGAGCATCATCGATGGTGAAGGGGGGTTCGTGTGGGCGCCGTGGGATGGGACGCTCGAAAGCGCACAAGCGATCCAGGAGAAGACGAAGGCGTCCATCCGGCTCTTGGGAGACAACGCGGCCAAAGGGACGAAGGATCTCGTCTCTGGTGCACCTGCGCTCCATCGGGCGCTCTTTGCGAAGGCGTACTGACGGGAGGTGCGGAAGGTTTGCAAACCTCCTTGACCTCACGAAACCTGCCAAGTTTCTCACCTCCAGCACTTTCCGCACCTTCCCCACGTTGTTCCCCGCACTCGCATTGCCCGTGCAATTGTCCTATACTCCTCTCGACCTTCCCCATTCTCCCATGCGAAAGTTCTCCCTCCTCCTGGGCGCTCTCGGCGGTGCTACAGCGGGATATCTCTTCAGCAACAAGAAGCTTCGTGAGGAGCTTTCCTCCGCCAAGGATCCCGAAGAAGCGGCCAAGCTCCTCGGCAAACATCTTCAGCACGACGGAAAGAAGCTTGCGCAGCAAATTCAGGACTTTGTCGGGAGTGAAGACGTTCAGCGCAACGTTGGCAAGGCGAAGCGTTTTGCCAAGCAGAAGGTGGATGATGCCAAGGCCGAACTCGATGAGCTTTTCCAGGAGGGCAAGAGCAAAGCAAAGCAGTCCGTACGTCGTGTCGCGAAGAAGGCAAAGACGGCAGCGCGGACAACAGGGAAGCGCGTTCGCGCACAGGTGCGAAAGCTCTCCTAGGCCTCAAGTTGCTTTTTTGAATACATTGTGTGTTCATAGATGAAGTTGGCGTATTGCTCTTTCCCTGGAGGGCCTCTAGGCTGTGCATGTTTTTGTACCTTCTTACCTCTTCTTTCCGATGCTTAGGAGACTTTTCTTAACCGGCACATCTGCAGCTCTTGCGGTGGGAATGGCCGCTCCCGCCTTCGCATACGTCATGCCAGGGGATTTTGCCCGTCCCTCTAACCGTGAAGTGACGTCGGCCACTCAATCACTGGGCTACGATCGCACAACGCGTCGCGATATTCGCGATAACAACGTTGTCGACGATATCCGCTACCGGAATCGTTCCATTCTCACGGAGATGGAGGAAGGTGTGCGCGATACGGAAAATCCCACGGCGGGCAAAGATGCCAGCCTTGTGCGCGGTCGCAGCGACCGTATGCTCCGGCGGCTCAATCGCAGGATCAAGCCGGGCTACGACCGGTACCGCATCCTGAATCTGCGTCCCAACACGCGCTATCTGCGTCAGTTAGATGAGGAGTCTTCGCTCCCGTCGTCGTTGGTACAGACGGGCGGGACTTCCTACGACAAGCCCACACGCCGCGATATTCGTGAGAACATGTACTTCTCCCAGGTGGATGATCGCGATCGCGATGTGCTTGGAGAGATGGAGAACAACCAGCGATAAGAGGTTCGGTTTCCTCTGGGACAATCCAGCCACCCCGCACAGATGCGGGGTGGTTTTGTAATAGGGGTATGCATTGTCTATGAGATCTATTACAATCCTGCAGAAAACTTTCCCGATTTCTCCCTATGAATACCGCATCATTCATTCAGGACTTATTCAGTGTCCTCCCCTTTGATCATGAGTTTTCCAATGCGCTTGTTCTGGTCATGGTATGCGCCGCTCTGGCCCTTGGAGCCGCTTTTATCTTTCGGTTGCTCATTGGCATGCGCGGCACCGGTACGCAGAAGATGCTGTCCATTTCCCTCCTTGTGCGTCGGGGGGCCATGGCGTTCCTCCGTCGAGAGTACAGCATCATCTTCCTCTTCATTCTCGTTGTCGGGGCACTCCTCTATGTTTTCCTTGATACGGAGCTCACTCATGCGCGGATGGGCGAGTGGGGTGATCCTGTAACGACGGGGAGTTTTGTCCTGGGGGCGCTTAGTTCCATCCTTGCGGGGTTCTTTGGTATGCGCACAGCCACTGCTGCCAACGTGCGTACCACACAAGCGGCACGCACTAGCCTGAGTGAGGCGCTGCGCGTTGCGTTTCTCAGTGGAGCCACCATGGGGCTTTCAGTCGTTGGTTTGGGTCTTCTTGGTCTCTCCTTTGCCTTCCTCTGCCTCACGGAGTACTACGGCCTGAGCATTCCTGATGCGCTGCAGGCACTTGCAGGTTTCAGCTTTGGTGCTTCCTCTGTGGCACTCTTTGCCCGCGTGGGTGGAGGCATCTTTACGAAGGCGGCAGATGTCGGAGCGGATTTAGTCGGCAAGGTGGAGGTGGGTATTCCGGAAGATGATCCGCGGAATCCGGCGGTCATCGCTGACAACGTTGGCGATAATGTCGGTGACGTTGCGGGCATGGGAGCGGACCTCTTTGAAAGCTACGTCGGTTCCCTGGTCGCAGCCATGCTCATTGGTGTGACGACGACGTGGGGGCTCTCCATGGAATCGCTTATCCTCTTCCCCCTCTTCATTGCCGGGCTTGGCATTGTCGCGAGCATTCTGGGCACCTTTGTCGTTCGTGGAAAGAAGGGGAGCAATAACGTTCACGGAGTTCTGCAGAACGGGGTGTACCTCGCTTCTTTCATCGTCATCGTCGGTTCCTTCTTCTTCTGCCGCAGCATGCTTCCCGCGGAGAAGTACCTCGGCGTCTTCTTCGCGCTGATTTCTGGCCTCATCGTCGGGGTGATCATCGGCATGCTCACGGAGTACTACACCTCCGATCACTACAAGCCGGTACGTGATCTGGCTGCTTCAGCAAAGACCGGAGCCGCAACGACCATCATCAACGGACTTGCTCTGGGGTATGTTTCCACGTTTCTCCCTGTCCTCTTCATCGCTGTCGCCATTGCTATTGCGTACTTTACTGCCGGTCTTTACGGGATTGCGATCAGTGCCGTAGGAATGCTTTCCACGCTCGGGATTACTCTTGCAGTGGATGCCTATGGCCCGGTGGCGGATAACGCAGGAGGATTGGCCGAAATGGCCGGACTTCCTAAGCAGGTACGTGCGCGGACCGATGCCCTGGATTCGGCAGGCAACACGACTGCGGCCATCGGCAAGGGGTTTGCCATTGGCTCTGCTGCCCTCACTGCGCTTGCACTCTTTGCCGCATTCACCGAGGCAGCAGCGCTTCCGTCGATCAACCTGATGAACCCGCTCACGCTCATCGGACTCCTCATCGGTGCGATGCTCCCCTTCCTCTTCTCGGCCATGACCATGAAGGCCGTGGGTCGTGCTGCGTTCTCGATTATCGAAGAGGTTCGTCGACAGTTTAAGGAGATCAAAGGGTTGATGGAGGGGACTGCCGAACCCGATCCGGCGCGCTGCGTTGGTATCGCAACGAGTGCCGCTCTGCGCGAGATGATGGCACCGGGGCTCATGGCAGTCACCGTTCCCGTGGTTATCGGCTTTGTCCTGGGCTCAGAAGCCTTGGGCGGGCTCTTAGCCGGCGCACTCGTCTCGGGTGTTCTCCTTGCTATTTCCATGGCGAACAGCGGCGGTGCGTGGGATAACGCGAAGAAGTACATCGAAGCCGGCAACTTTGGCGGCAAGGGTTCCGATGCACACAAAGCTGCAGTGGTCGGTGATACCGTTGGCGATCCGTTCAAGGACACATCGGGACCGTCCATTAACATTCTCATCAAACTGATGACGATTGTTTCCGTGCTTACCGTGGGGCTCTATTCGGCGACGGGACTCTTCTAGCGTACTGTTTACTTTACTCTTGGAGAGGAGGACGCAATCCTGCGTCTTTCTCTCTGTCATGCCGGGGAGAATTCTACGGCTTTGACCGGCCCATTGCGGTATGCCACGCGTCCTTCCTCTTCCAGGTACCGCAGTGCATCTCGGATTGCATTGAGAATGCGTGTGTCACCCCGAAGCATCAGGGGATTATCTCTCACTCTTTCGAATCCTTCTTGTGTCACATGGGCCCAGATGACGGTATCGATGGCGCGACGCACCTGCGCAGAGAGCTGCCAAGGTTCTTGTTCCCGGTGGAGCTCTAACTGTGCTGCGGCTTCGTGGCTGAATTGCGTGGGCTTCTGCAGATCGGGCGGAATAACGAGCGTATCATTCCAAATCAAGCTCATGTTCTGTGCCCTGCGGTAGTCCACCACCCCTCCCGGTTTTTCTATCTGCTCCGTGAGCGCGTGGCAAGCGGCTTTCGGGTTGCCTATGGTTACGCTCATACGTTCGAGCAGTCGCTTGCGTACATCGCTTCCCAGAAGTTGCTCTACGCAGTTGAGGATGGTGCGGAAGTATCGTTCCTCCGGTCCCGTGAGTACGATGGCGATGCGTTGCTCGCTGTTCTCGGGATGCAACAGCAATGTCACCATGTACAGGATCTCCTCCAATGTTCCCACGCCCCCCGGGCCGATCATGATGCCAACGCTGGAGCGGACGAATGCCTCCAGACGTTTCTCCATATCGGGGAACGTGACGAGAGGATCAATGTGCTTGTGCGGCGGTTCATTGGCAATGATGCCCGGCTGCGTAAAGCCCGGTCGGCGCGCCCCGACAATATCCTGTGCACTGTATCCCTCAATGGCACCTTTGTGCGGTCCCTTCATTGTGCCCTGGCCTCCTCCTGTTGTGATTTCCTGGAATTTGCGCGCACTCCAATAGCCTGTTTCTTTGGAGTGGTCATACTCCGCGTCGGTGATGCGCTGACCGCCCCAGTAGGTAATCCGGTGCAGGGGAATGCCGTGTGCTTGGGTTGCTCGCAGCAACCCTGCATGTTCGATGAGTGTTCTGACGCCGTTGGTGATTTCTGCTGAATCTTGGGACCGGAAGAGTTTTCCATGCAGAAGGAGGTCTCGTGCAATGGAGCGAATGTGGTTCTGTAATGCATGGAGAATATGGGATTTGCCACGCACGGTTTCCACCGAGGACATCGGCGGGTAGTGCACGGCAATCTGCACTCCTTCCTGCGTGCGGGAAACTTCCAGGGAGAAATCAGGGTTCTGTTCGTGGATATCGGCCATGTGGCTTCCGTTGCCCGGATGACATGCCGCAAGGCAGCAGTCGTGGAATTGTCTGCTCAACCCATTGGGCCCATTCAACTCCGCCAGTGCCTCTGCGTTTATGGCGTTGAGCGCATCGTCGGGTGCGATAGGAATGACGATGGCATCAGGGAATACCGGGGAGTTGGCCATACCGTTTGTGTAGCAACGTACTCGGTTTTCTCAACCTGTCAACTACGCTTGCAATTCTTCTTTTCCCAAGTACACTACCCAGCGGGCGCCTCCCCTTAAACACCGGAAGGACTGCCCATTTTTTGTATGATTCCTCCAAAGACATCTCCAGTACCTACGAACCCGCAAGGGAAGACGCCGCTGCCCCCCCGCTTGATCGTGGTCACGGGCGGGGTTTGTTCGAGCCTTGGCAAAGGCATCGCTGCCGCGAGCATCGGGGCGATTATGAAGGCCTGCGGATTCCGTGTGTTCGTGCAGAAGCTTGATCCTTACCTCAACGTCGATCCGGGAACGATGAGCCCTTTCCAACATGGGGAAGTCTTCGTCACCGATGATGGGGCCGAGACGGATTTGGATTTGGGGCACTACGAGCGCTTCATCGATACGCCGATGAGCAAACTCTCCACGGTGACTACAGGGCAAATCTACCAGGACGTGCTCGCCAAGGAACGCAGAGGAGATTTCCTCGGCGGCACCATTCAGGTCGTGCCGCACATTACCGATGCCATCAAACGCCGCATGGTGGATGCGGCTCAGGAGAGCGGTGCTGAAGTGATGATGCTGGAGATCGGCGGCACGGTGGGGGACATCGAGGGGCAACCGTATCTGGAGGCTGTACGACAACTCAAGTCCGAGCTTGGTCCTCAGCGCCTGTTCCATGTGCACCTCACGCTTCTGCCGTATCTCAAGGGGAGCAAAGAGCTCAAGACCAAGCCCACGCAACACTCCATTGCGGAGCTGCGGCGTCATGGATTGCAGCCGGATATGATCCTTCCGCGGGCGGATTACAAGATCCCCAGTGAGCTTTTGGATAAGATCAGCCGCTTCTGCGATGTGGAGCGCCGCGCGGTGATCCCGGCACAGACGGTGAACTCCATCTACGACGTTCCGCTCAATTTCCAGAAGTACAACATCGCTGAGATTATCGGCGAGCGGCTTGGCTTAGGCGTGCTCCATCCGGATATGTCCATGTGGGAGCAGGGTCGTGAGCGTTACGAGACGGCGGGAACAGATATTTCCATTGCGCTCGTTGGCAAGTACACGCATCTGGAGGATGCGTACCTGAGCGTCATCGAAGCCATCAAGTCCGCCGCCGTTCACGCGGGGCGCAAAGCGCAGATCGTGTGGGTGGATTCCGAGAAGCTGGAGCAGAAAGATGAGGAAACATGGGATCTGCTCAAAACATGCAAGGGGATCGTGGTTCCCGGCGGATTTGGCCTGCGTGGCATTGAAGGCAAGATTGCCGCTGCGCACTACGCACGCACGCAGAAAATCCCGTACCTTGGACTCTGCTTGGGATCGCAGATTCTGGCCATTGAGTACGCTCGTGCCAAACTCAAAGATCCTCTTCTTACGAGCGAGGAATTCGATGAAGAAGGAAAATTGCCCAAGAGTAAGTATGTCGTGCACTTCCTTCCAGGGCAGCATATGGGACGCGCCAAGGGCGGCACCCTTCGTTTGGGTGTGTACCAGTGCAAACTCAGGAAAGGAACCAAGGCATACCAGGCATATGCGGATGAAGAGCAATTGAGTGAGGACTGCACCATCAGCGAGCGCCACCGGCATCGCTATGAATTCAATAATGCGCTCAGAAAGAAACTCGAGGATTCCGGTCTCATCTTCTCCGGTGAGTGGCCCGAGACCAAACTCATGGAAATCGTCGAAGTGAAGGGGCACCCCTTCATGCTCGGCAGCCAGTTCCATCCGGAGTTCAAGAGCAGACCCCACCGTCCCCATCCGCTCTTTGCGGCGTTCCTGCGGGCTGCTGCGGGACGGGGGAGTTCCATGGATGCGTAGAACTCCTCATTAGGCTATTCATCAAGGAATTCGAGCGCCAATCCGCTTTGGTGATTTTCCATATTTTGCGGGGGTCTCCCCGCATCCGTCTCTCCTTGTCATAGTGGATGCATGACAACCTCTTCTTCTCTCCAACGGCAGGCAGAGCTCACCGAGCGCGCGGTGAACTTTGCACGCTCCGTGCGCAGTTTCCTAAGGAAACTGCCCAAGTCCCTAGCTAATCTCCACGACGCGCGTCAACTCATTCGCACATCGAGCGCGCTCGGTGCGCGGTACGTGGAAGCCGGCGGTGCACCGAACCGCCAGGAGTTTCTGCGGTGCATTCTGGAAGCACTCCAGTCTGCCCGTGCCAGCGCGTACTGGTTGCATGTCCTGGATACGGGGGACTACGAAAAGGCCTGCAAGGAGCGCGAAATGCTCCTGAAAGAGGCCAATGCGCTTCAGCGCATCTTCGGCGCCATCGCTGCGAAAGTGCGATCGAACGCACGCAGCACGCAGGCATGAGTTCTCCTGAAGAGCGTTTAGGGAATCCGAGGGCAGACCCCTTTGGTTCCCTGTTGCGCTGCAATCTGCACGAACTTGGTATACTCTGGTTGCGATAGACCTCTCCCAGACCATTCTCGGCGTCACCTTCGCAAACCCCACAGTGCTCGCTTCGGGCATTTGGGGAATTACCGCAAGCAGCTGGAGGCGCGTGGCGAAGCACGGCGCAGGAGCCGTCACCACCAAATCTCTATGGCTCAAGGAACACAAAGGACATTCCAATCCTGTGATCATTTCTACGGAACACTGGACGCTCAATGCCGTGGGCGTTCCAGATGCGGGTGTGGAAAAAGCCAAGGAGGAAATTGGGGAATACAATAAGGACAAGCCCGTACCGCTCATCGCGAACATCATTGCGGAATCGGCCGAGAATTACGCCAAGACCGCTCAGGCGATCGTCGAGCTCAAACCCGATTTTCTGGAGGTGAACATCAGCTGCCCGAACATCGAAGACGAGTTCGGCCGGCCGTTCGCGTGCTCAGCAGACGATGCGGCGGCGGTCACGAAGGCGGTGAAGGCGGTAAGCGGGGACATTCCGGTCTTCATCAAACTCTCTCCCAATGTCGAGAACATCGGCACGATTGCACTCGCTTGCGCCAAGGCTGGTGCCGATGGATTCACCGCTATCAACACGGTCGGGCCGGGCATGGCCATCGACTTGAGGAGCCGCCGTCCGATCCTGGCCAACAGAGTCGGCGGACTTTCGGGTCCTGCGATCAAACCCATCGCCGTGAAGTGCATTGCGGATGTATACAAAGCGACCGAAGGCAAACTCCCCATCATCGGTACGGGAGGCGTTGCCACGGGCAAAGACGCCATGGAACTCATGCTCGCTGGCGCGTCACTCATCGGTATCGGGACCGCGGTAGCGGATCGCGGCGCGGATGTCTTTGCGAAGGTTTGCGAGGAGATGAGTGCATGGTGCGATGCGGAGGGGGTGGCCTCATGTGGCGAACTCATCGGCGGCATGCACCGTTCCTTTTCCTCCTAATGGGTTGCTGCGGACACTGTTCACCGGCCAAGCGTCTCCCCGAAACGCATCCCATCGCGCATATCGTGCGCGAGACCGCGCACGTGCAAACCTTCACGTTTAAAGTTTCACTCGGCGCGAAACCCGGGCAGTTCGTGATGGTGTGGCTCCCCGGTGTCGATGAGGTGCCGATGAGCGTGGCGGAAGACGACGGAAAAGAACTCAAGATCACGTTCTTCGCGGCGGGGGACATGACGGAGAAACTTGCGCAGTGCAAGGAGGGCGATCTCGTGGGCTTACGCGGTCCATTTGGTACCCACTACACGTGGGAGAAGAAACAGAAACTCGCGCTTTTGGCTGGCGGCTACGGTGCCGCGCCCATGCACTTTGTCGCCAAGGAGGCGGCGAAGGATGGTTGTACCGTCGATGTGTTCGTTGGTGCGCGCGGCAAGGAACACCTGCTCTACCTCGATGCGCTCTGTGCACTCAAGCGCGTTGCGCTCCATGTTGCAACCGACGATGGTTCACAGGGATTCAAAGGCACGAACGTCGCAGCACTTGTGGAAGAGCTCGATGGGGGAGCGCGGTACGATCAGCTCTTCGCCTGCGGTCCCGAGCGCATGCTTGTTGCAGTTTCGCAACTCTCAGCCCAACGCAAGATTCCCTCGCAGCTCTCCCTGGAGCGGTACATGAAGTGCGGCTACGGGCTCTGCGGCAACTGCGTCGTGGACCCGCTGGGCATCCGCCTGTGCACGGACGGTCCGGTGGTGAAGAACGATCTCTGTATGGAGATCACCGAGTTTGGAAAGTTTCATCGGGACGATGTGGGGAAGAAGCACCTGTTCTGATTGTGAAGGGTGAACACAGAATTAGCACTCTTCTCTTGCGAGTGCTAAATTCCTCTGCTATGCTTCCTCTCGTCGTATTTCTTCCCCCCTCGTGTCATGATATTCGATGATGAGAAACAGGGTGGATGCTGCGGTGGTTGTTGCTCGTAAAGAGCTCTCCTCCCCGGTCCATCAGGAAGGGGCGCCGCAGAGCGGTCGCCTCTTTTTTAGCAAATGCGGATGCAGAGCAACCGTTCTATGGCGTCTCCCTCGCGCATCTCACGTTCCCTGCGGGCGATGACGATACGCGCATGGACGTAGATCGCCACGATGATTGCCAGTGCTCCCACGAGGAGCGCGATGGCGCTGCCCGTGGTCGGCGCAATCGCCGGGGCGCTGCCGTGCATCGTCTCCAATGCGGACATGAGGTCAGGGGGTTCAGCGATGGTGGAGGCCCCCTCAATGCTGGTCATCTGTGCGGAGAGCAGGGAGCCGCGGATACCAACGAGACTGATGAGGACCCCCATGCCGATGACGGAGAGTGCCCTGCGTTTTTGTGTGGTGTGCATTTCTTCTCATTATAGCACTTCTCAAACTTTTTTGCCAGCCTGCGCTGGATTCATGTGCTGAGCTTCGGTACCGTTTGTCGCGGTTCTTTACTCCTTTGGCCCCGTCGTCCTTCGACTGCGCTCAGGACGACTCCCTGTACATCACTGCTCCTTTTGTTTCTTTTTGTCTCGCTCATTCCTCTGGCCCCGTCGTCTAACGGTTAGGACGCAAGGTTTTCAACCTTGTAACGCGGGTTCGACTCCCGCCGGGGCTGCCACGAAGTATGCTTCAAACACCCTTTCGGGGTGTTTTCAGCAACTTCATGGCAGGCCAACTAGAATACCGTTCGAAGCATACTGAGTGTCCTGAAGTTGCGCGCAGCGCATACTTCGGGGCACACTTCTTGCAATGTACTTTGTCTATGTTCTGCGGAGTACGAAGGATGCTCAGCTCTATGTCGGCTACACGACAAATCTGAAGCAACGTGTTGCTACGCACAACAAGGGAAGTGTACTTTCAACAAAGTCACGGAGGCCATGGAGGTTGGTCTTCGCTGAATTGTATTGTGATCAAAAGGATGCACTTCGTCGTGAGAAATACTTTAAAACCACAGCGGGCAAGAACGCATTGAGGCACATGTTGCGGAGTACATTGAAGACAAGCGGAATGGAATCAACAGCGTGCTTTAGTTAACGTCGCTTCGGAAACAATACGCAACAAGCAGTGCTGACTGCGATAATGAATAGTGAAGAACCGACGATCCACACCGGTCTGTCGAGAATATTGCTCGTGACGAATAACGGCACGCCGATGACGAACGCGATCAGGATACCCCAGAACACACCACGAGCGTCCAACCTGTTCCAGTAGAGGCTCAGGACCGTCGGCACTACCACGCACGCCGCAACGGTATTAAAGATCCACCAGAGGTGCTTGAGGCCGAAGCCAGGAATGGTCTCTGCTGCAATCGCCACAAGGAATCCAAGAACCGTGATTCCAAGCATTGCCGCGCGCGAATGGGTGATCCCTTTCGTATCGTCTTCCGTTTTACGAACCACGTCCGTAACCCACAGAGAGCTTGCCGCATTCAGGCCAGAGTCGAGAGTGGAATACAGTGCGCTGAGGAGCATGACAGCGAAGATCGTGAGTGCACTGGCAGGCAGGAGCTTGCTCACTGTCGCAAGGCCGATCATGGATATGTCTGTGCCTTCAGGGAGGGAGATGTCCAATGTCTCATTTGCCGCGAGGAATCCGAGTGCCGAAAGAGCCAGGGGGATGATGCCGAACATAAGTGCACCGAAGAGGAACGACGGTACAAGATTCTTTTTCTTTATGGCGAACGTGCGTTGCCAGTACTGCTGGTCGGAGATGGCACCGGAAATGAGTCCAATGGAGGTGACGATGCCGAAAGAGAATGCCACGGAGGGATCAAAAATATTCTTGAATTGTCCTGTAGCGCCGCCGAACCCTTGCTGCATAACGCTCCATCCGCCCGCCGCTGAGATCGTCCACGGCACCACGATAACTACACCCAATACAATCAGGATGAATTGCACGAAGTCCGTGACAATCGAGGATTCGAGGCCGGAGATAGATGAGTAGATCAGCACTGTTGCAGCCATGATGAGCATCGCATGTACGAACGGGACACTGGTAAGAAGGGAGACAAGATGCCCGCCCGCAAACAGCTGCACGGCCACCGCCATGAGCTGGTAGAAGAAATACGGGAAGAGATACATCCGGTGCACACCCTCACTTTGCAAACGGTATTGAATCCACTGTGGGAGCGTATAGCCATTGGGGAAGAGCTCGCGGATGCGCGGCGCGAAGAAGATGTACAGCAGGAGGGCAATGATGTTCGGAGCCGTGAACCAGAAAATTCCTGCCAGTCCCTGTTGGTAGGCAGATTGCACGGACACGAAGAGCGCCGGTGCCCAGATCCACGAAGCTGCGATGCTCACCGCACCGAGCCACCAGCTTACATCCCGCTCCGCGACGAGGAACCCCTGAATGGTGCGGTACCGCTTCCAGCGAGCGAAGACATAGGTGACAGCAATCATGAAGATGCCAAAGATCAACAGAATTCCGTAACCCAGGGCGGGTGGGGTGATAGTATTCATAATACACATAATGTGTTTTATTTATATTGAGTGGCCAATACCACCAATGGGTGTTATCTACCACCACATTGTGATATACTGGTGATATGCATACGGAATTACTGCAAGAACTGGGCATGAGCCCAAACGAAGCAAAGATATACGAAGCACTCATTACCTATGGTGGATCCACCGTTTCCACCATCTCACTGCGGTCAAAAGTCCATCGCAGGAATGCATATGACAGCGTACATCGACTCATGGAAAAGGGGTTAATCTACGAGGTGTTCTCCGAAGGGGAAACAACGTACGAGGCAGTGGAACCACACAAGCTCATGGAATTGGTCAAAGAAAAAGAGAAGCGTTTGGAAGGTGCCATGCCCTCGATGCAAACTCTCTTTGAAAAACACAAAACTCCACAACGGGCATATATGTACAAAGGAGTGGAAGGCATGAAAAACTACCTTCGTGAAGCATTGCGGGCAGGAGAAGACATGTACGAATTTGGTGCCAAAGGTGGTTGGTTTGACCCCCGCATGGCGACATTCATCGAATGGTTCTTAAAGGAAGCTCGCAAGAAACATATGCGTTTTTACCATATTTTTGATCATGAGGTGAAGGACAAAATGCCGCACATATTCAAAGCAGTCGGCACACAGTGCAAATTTACCCATCCGCAATACTCATCGGAATCAGCAATCGAGGTGTATGGCGATCGCGTGGTGACGTTCACTGGTCTGGGGTTGGGCAAATTGGAAGACGACCTCACCATTTTTGTCATCGTAAGCCCCAAACTTGCTGAGAGCTACCGCACCTGGTGGCAGTTTATGTGGGATGCCTTACCAGAAGAGAACAGTCGGTAGTGATTTCCGAATCATCGCATTACAACAGTTGCCTGCCTGGAAAAGTCTTCGGGCTGCCACTCGACTCGGCCACTTCGTGGCCTCGCTCGTGGCCTGCGCTTCGCTTTGGCCTTCCTCTGATTGGCCGAAGCGGTGGCCCAAGCAAGTGAGCAAAGCTAGCGCCGAGGGGCTAACTCCATGGGCCCCTCATTTCTACCGCATAACCACCCCACAATTTTTGCGTGCGTTCCAGAGTGTTCTTAAGGGTATGACGCTAGAGTGTTTGCTCTATGCGACGACTGTACCTTTTCCTCAGTGTCCTCTGTCTCACTGCCTGCACGGTTGCTGAGCCGCATTCTTCTCAGGTGTTCCCCACGGTTCCGGGGGATGCAATCGAGGAATCCGCTACGTTGGAGCAGGTTCCCGCTGAACTTTCGGTGGAGTACTTCGCGCACATGCGCTTGAGTGGCACGGGGTTGACGTTGACGGGTGTTCTTGCCGACGAGCCTCTCTACACGCGCTACTCCATCACGTACCAGAGCAACGGTCTCATGATCAGCGGGATCATGAATATTCCAAAAGGGGACGGGCCGTTTCCGCTCGTTGTCCTCAACCACGGATACATCGCGCCGAACGTTTACACGAACGGACGCGGGCTTAAGCGTGAGCAGGATTACTTGGCACGCAACGGATTCGCTGTCATCCATTCGGATTACCGCGGACACGCGTCCTCGGATCCCAGTCCCGACGAGCGCATGGTGTACGACGCGGGTCTTGAGTACAGCATGGACAGCGCCAATGCCATCAGCGCCGTGCGCGCCGCCAATCTTCCTACGGTAGATGCCGGCAGGGTGGGGATGCTGGGGCATTCGCTGGGTGGCGGCGTGACACTCAACATCGCCGTTGCACGTCCTGATCTGGTGGATGCCGTCATCCTCTACGCGCCCGTTCACAGCAACGCGTGGGAGAACTTCCTGCGCTGGAGGGATGAGCGCGAAGAAGGAGACCGTACGCGCGCACTCCTCAAGACGCGCGAAGAGAATCCCGATGCGTGGAACGCGCTCTCGTCATTGACGCACCTCGCGGACATTGACGATCCCATTCTGCTCTTCCATGGTTCTGCCGACGAGAGCGTTCCTAAGGAGTGGTCGGATTTCCTGGCGGAGCGGCTCAAGGTGTACGGCAAGGAAGTTACCTACGTGGAGTACGAGGGGGAGCACCATGAGTTCATCCGGCGTTGGGACGACTTCATGGAGCGCTCTGTGGATTTCTTGCACATGCATCTTGCAGGGGAACAGTGGGTCGCTCCCCTGGATGCAGTTTACGATCGCGTGAGCAAGAAGCCGTTTGGCATCTTCATCACACCTCAGGATTCCCCCGTGGAACCGGAGCGCTTCACTGGGTACCACACGGGCGCGGATTTTGAGGTACGTCCCGGCGAGGAGGAAGGAACAGTGGGCGTCCGCGCAGTTTGCTCGGGCGAGATCATTTTTAAGGATTGGGTCCGGGGGTACGGTGGCGTGGTCATCCAGCAGTGCACGCGGGGCGGCGAGCCTGTCACGGTGCTCTACGGGCACCTCGACATTGCATCCGTCACGTTGCCGCTCCTCCATACGCTGCGTTCCGGCGATCCTCTGGGGACGTTGGGCGAGGGACACACCGAGGAGACGGACGGCGAGCGCAAGCACCTGCACCTCGCGGTCCATCCGGGTACGGTGATCGAACTGCGCGGATACGTACAGGGAGAGCAGGAGCTCGCTGCGTGGGTGGATCCGATGCCGCTCCTCCGGTAACGATATCCTGTACACTATCTTCCATGACGATCAGCGTCGTCGTTCCTGCCTACAACGAGGAGGGGTACCTCTGCGATTGTCTTCGCTTGCTCACGCAGTATCGCACGCCGGATGTCTGCGAGATCATTGTGGTGGATAACGCCAGTACGGATACCACTGCACAGGTGGCATCCTCATTCTCCGGCGTGCGCGTGGTCCATGAATCACGCAAGGGACTCACGCAGGCACGCCAAACGGGGCTCCAGAGCGCGCATGGCGATCTTGTTGCTTATGTCGATGCCGATACGCATATTCCTGCACACTGGTTTTGCAGCATCTCCCGGGAATTCGCTCTCCATCCGAATATGGTGTGTTTGAGCGGCCCATATACGTTCTACGATCTCCCGCTCCCGCAGCGCATGGCCTCATACGTCTTCTGGCGTGCCCTTGCTCTCCCTGTCTACCACTGCGTGGGGTACATGGTGGTAGGGGGGAACTTCGCGGCAAAGCGCTCCGCCCTCGAGAGCATCGGAGGTTTTGACTCCTCCATTGCGTTCTATGGAGAAGATACCGACATCGCCCGGCGGCTCTCCGCCTGTGGTACGGTCGTGTTCCGTCCAGCGTTCTGTGTCCAGAGCTCCGGTCGCAGATTCTCTTCGCATGGCATCGTACGCATTGGAGGAACCTACATGCTCAACTACCTCTCCGAGGTTTTCCTGCATCGGCCCTTCACGCGGCATTACGAAGATATCCGTTGATCGTTGTTCTTCCCACGCAACCACGCGACCCCCAGGTACACGAAGGGCGTATCCAGCAGAGCGAACGCGAGCTTGAAAAGGTAGTAGGGGATGGCGAGTTCGATGATGAATCCGAACGTGAACTTCGGTGTCATGTGGTAGAACGCGATCATCATGAAAACGAACGTGTCGATGGCTTGCGAAACCCACGTGGACAGGTTGTTGCGCAGCCACAGGTACTTGCCCCTTGTGCGCTCCTTCCAGAACGCGAACGACCACATGTCATGGAGCTGTGCGAGGACGAAGGCGACCACGCTCGCTGCCATAATGCGCATGGAAGATGCGAAGATAATGGTGTATTCGGCGTTGTAGGGGAACCGTGCGTTGGGCTCCAGCCACACGAAGAACCCCGTGAAGAAGAACATGGCGATAATTGCAAGAACGCCGCTTGCAATGAAGTGCTTCACCACCTCCTTGCCGTACACTTCCTCCACGATGTCAGTGATCAGGAACGTGAGGGGCACCAGGAAGATTCCCACGGAGACGGAGATTCCCGCGAGCGTGGTGATCTTGTTCCCCAGAAGGTTCATCCCGATGAGAATGCCCACGAAGAGGCCCAGGAGGATGTGCAGCTTCATGCTGCAGGGGGAAGAGGGGTGCAATTGGCTCATCAATCAAAGGGGGGAGATGACCCGTCCACGGTACAGGCGCTGTTGCAGTTGAGCAATTCTCTGTCTTGATAAATCTTAACACTCCATAATTGATGGATATTGTCCATAGAGTGGACTTTACCACCCACTCCGGAGGGGTTAGGGTTTCCCTCCTATGCGTATTCCCCTGCTCGTTACCACCGGCCTCCTTACCCTCTGTGTGTTCCTTCCTGCGCAGGCGGATGCGGCTTCTCCCTACTGCGCAGAGCGTATTTGCCACTCCTATGACAGCAATGGTGCGTGCAATAACTACACGTGTGTCAGCGACTACGGCTACGGCTACTCCCGCGATTACCGTTATGAGAATAGGAATAGCTACTGCGAGCCGTACCGTACGGGCTGGAGCTACTACGATGACTGTTCTTCCCGTTCGTACCGCACCTCCGATTCCTACTCTACTTCCCGACGTTACTACTACGACGGTGTCTATAACGTGCGTTACCCAACGTCGTACTCCTCACGGGGCTACTATTACGATTACGGTACGTACTGGGATGGCCGCCGTGATGTGCTCTACGCGCCGAGCGCGGGGTACTATTACCGCGATTGAGCGCCACAGTTTGCCTACACAACGCCCCCGTAGGGGGGCGTTTTCTTGCAGCGTCTTCGCAGGAATCACAGGAGACAAGGGAGGTGTTTTGCTGTATAATGCAGAGAAAAAGCCACATCTCTCTCCATGGAGTCAAAGGATACACCATACGCTTCCGCCGGCCCGCAACATGCGTACATGCCCTCGCAGCCCTATCGTCGCGTATCCGGTCGCATGCATGCGTCGCTTGTTGTTGTTGGCGCAGTGGTGCTTCTCCTTTTTCTGGGATTGAGCTGGCAGGGGTCACGCCTTGTTCGTGATGCTATTGAAAGCGATGCCATGTCTGTCTTTGAGAAGGAGGTAGACACCATCCAGCGTGCGCTCCAAACCGGTTTGGAGGACCACGTACAGGTTCTCTACAGCCTTCGTGGACTCTTCCTTGCCAGTGCGCAGGTTGATGCAGAGGAATGGGATGCGTTCGTGCAGGGATTAGACATCATCCGGCGTTTCCCTGGCATGGCGTTCGTTGCCTATGCAGAGCGCGTTCCTGCCAGTAAGAGATCTCTTTTTGAAGAGCAGCATCGCATTTTCCCTCCTGAGGAGCGTGACGAATACATGGTGATGACCGTCGTTACTGCCCGAGATCGAGATCTCGCCCTCTTGGGCTGGGATGTTTCAGCGGAGTATGGAGCATCGTTCCAGCGTGTCCGCGATGCCGGAGAACTCTCTTCCGTTGGGCGTATGGAACATGGCGATTACCTCTTTGCCCTGCCGGTCTACAGGCAGGGAGAAGCAACGGATTCCGTCCGGGAGCGTCGCAGTGCACACCAGGGGTTTATTGTGTTGGGGCTACGACCGTCACTTTTTCTCTCTAGCCAGGTCATTCTGCATCCAGAAAGCGTTACCACACTTGCAGTTTCCCTTCTTGATGAACGTGAGGCACTCCTCTACGAGCAGTCTATTCCTCAAGGGTTTCGTTGCCAGGACATTCTCCATCCTCTCCAGAGGAGCACATTCCTCCACACGGCGGGGTTGGTATGGATTCTGCGCATCTGCGCTCCTTCTTCGTTCGGGCTCACTGATGCGCAGGTCAAGTTTCCTCTCCTCCTCTTCCTTGGCGGTGCGGGATTCAGCCTTCTGGTTTTCACGGTGTTCTACCTCATCGTCAATTCCCGCATACGTGCTCTCCGGCTTGCCGCGCGCATGACGAGCGAGCTGGGGAAATTCCAGCTCGCCGTTCGCCATGCGTCCAACCATATCGTCATTACCGATCCCGATGGTGTGATTCTCTATGCCAACCCTGCATCGGAACGGCTTACCGGATACAGCAGGGAGGAGATGCTCGGCCAAACGCCCAAGCTCTGGGGCAAGCAGATGCCCCCGGAGTTCTACCAGCGTTTCTGGAAACGCATCAAGGAAGACAGGCTTCCCTTCGACGGCGAGATTCTCAATCGGCGTAAAGATGGAGTTCCCTACGATGCTCTCATTCACGTTTCTCCCATTTTGGGCCATGAGCAAAAGCTCTTCGGTTTCGTCGGTATTGAGGAAGACATCACCAGTCGCAAACAGCTTGAACGGGCGCGATCGGAATTCGTCTCCCTTGCTTCACATCAATTGCGCACTCCCCTCACCGCCATGCGTCTGACCATGGATACGTTGCTCTCCGGTGCACTCGGCGCTCTCACGGGCAATCAGGAAGCACTCCTGCAGAGAGCCAAAGAGTACGGTGTGCACATGGCGGAGACCATCTTCACGATGCTCACTATTTCCCACGTGGAAGCAGGGAAAGTCACTGTTCAGCATTCCGCTGTAGATATCTGTGTACTGTTGCGTGAATTGGAGCGCGAGTACGGCAATGAAATACGTCGCAAAGAGCAACAGTATACCGTGGAGTGCCCGCCGAATACCGTGCTGCAGACAGACGCGAAATTGCTGAGAGAGGTTTTCGCCAATCTTCTCAGTAATGCTACGAAGTACACACCTGATAGGGGCAGTATTCGCACAACGATTCGAGAAGAGGATGGGCACCTGCGCATCGATGTCTCCGATACGGGGTATGGTATTCCCGCGCATCAGCAGGATAGGGTCTTCCACAAGTTCTTCCGCGGCGAAAATATCATGAAGAGAAGCACCGACGGTACGGGCCTTGGCTTGTACCTGGTGGCGTCGCTCACTACACTGCTCGGTGGGTACGCGAGCTTCCAATCGCAGGAAAACGTTGGAACGACCTTCTCACTCTTTCTCCCCCTTACCCCATCTTCTCATGGCAGCAACCCCCGCAGCGGGGAAGACCATCCTCATCGCTGAGGACGAGGACTTCATCGCAAATCTGTACAAGGTCAACTTGGAGAAGCATGGTGTCCGCGTTCTCACCGTTGGTGACGGCAATGAGGCCATTGCTGCAATCGACAGCGCACAGCCAGATCTCGTTCTCTTAGATCTCCTCATGCCCGATGTTGACGGATTCCAGGTACTCGATCACATTCGCAAGAAACAGTACGCTTTCCCTGTGGTGATTCTCACCAATCTCAGTCAGGAGATCGATAAGCAAAAGTGTGAGGAACTGGGGGCCAAGGATTTCTTCGTGAAGAGCGACCTCTCCGTTGAGGAGCTCTGGGAGAGGATCTGTGGGTATCTCTAATGGTTCCTCTGCTTAAGGATTTTTCTCTTGAGGATGCTTCTCCTGTTTCCATGCGTGGCTGGAAAGGCCGAAGTGTGCTTTGAGTAGACCAATGGCGTCTGCCACGCTGGTATCAACCCGGTGCAGCATTTGCTGTTGAGCGATATTGAGCTTGCCTCCCTGCTGGTCGAGAAGCATCTCCGTATGCCATTTCACGCTGGTGAGCTGATCATCCACCTGATGGAAGATCTTGGCGAAGACTGCGTTCTTTTGCCGTTCATTTTCGATGAGCGCGTGGAGCCTGCGTCCCTGCCATGTGAGCGCCAGGAGCGTTCCCAGTGCAAAGGCGGCTGCGCCAATGAGTACGATGACGATTCCGGTATTCATTTGCTCTATTATAGCATAATTTGGTGAGAAATCGCAATTCCATTCAATTGGAGCCACCGAGTACCTGTTGCCAATGGCTTATGGATACCCCTAGAGTGCCCACATCATCTTCGTCGACATCACGCTCGCGCTCCTCATTCTTTTCATCTTCGCGATGGCGATGACTGCTGTCTGCGCGCTATGGTCGCGCGTGCCGTTCGTGCCGACATCCGGCGCCATTGCGCGGACGATGATCCGCGAAGCACATCTGCGTCCTGGGGACAAAGTGTACGATTTGGGTGCCGGTGACGGACGTCTGCTCATCTTGGCCCAACGGGAGGAACCGACGATCACTGCCATTGGCTTCGAGATCGTACCAGTCGTGTGGTTCTTCGCTCAGGTGCGTATTCTCCTTGCGCGCAGTTCTGCGCGCGTGTACCTGAAGAATTCATTTCGTCAGGATCTACAGGATGCGGATTGTATCCTCCTCTACCTCATTCCCGCTGTCCTCAAAACACTTGCCTTGAAGTTTGATCGAGAACTCAAGCCGGGAACCCGTGTCATCTCCCATGCGTTCTCGCTTCCTGGGCGCCCGGCAACACGGGAAGTCCTTGTCCCCAGGCGTTTTGGGAAGTCCAAAGTGTACGTCTATGAATGGTGAGAAGCACGACAGAGATCAGACATCCATAGTAGACGCAGACGATACTCGCAGAGAGTACAGGGATGGGGATGGCTGCCCCCGGCAGCGCCGAGAGTGTCTTTGCGACAACGATTACCCACTCGAGAAACGCCCAACCGATGAATGCGAAAAGTTGCCCCAGGGGGAACCACAGGAAGCTTAAGAGGATTCCGGTGAATCCCAGTAGCATGGCGATAGGGATGGCAGGGATCGCAAGCATGTTGGCGAGTGGAGCGATGAGCGATAGTCGTCCAAAGGTCACTGCTGCCAAGGGGACCACGGCGATTTGTGCCGCAACGGTTGCCAGGAGCGCCTCGCGGATGCTCAGGATTTTTGGAATTCTCGAGAAGAGCGGTTCAAGAATTGGGGAGAGCTCCGCCAAGCCGATGACTGCGAGAAATGAGAACTGAAATCCAACATCGTACCAGAGCATCATCGGGTTCGCCGCGAGCATGATGGCGAGTGTCCAGAGGATCATGAGTCGCATCTGTGGAACGCGCTCGCTCTGAAGGGCTATGAGCCCCAGAATTCCCATAATGCTCGCACGCACGACCGCGGCGCTTGCACCCACAAAGACGGCAAAGAGCACGATAGCCGTAACGGCCGGGAGCAAGCGCCACTTGAGCGGCAGCCAGAAGAGGAGTCCGCCAATCACAGTGATGACAATGGTGATGTTGTATCCAGAAATTGCGATGATGTGCGTGAGTCCGGATCGGTTGAAGTCCTCCGTTAAATGCTCAGGGATTCCGCGCCGCGATCCCGTGAGCAATCCCGCAAGAAACGACGCATGCGGTTCGCTGTAGATGCGGTTGATCTGTTGTTCGAAGCGTTCCTTGGTTGTGTAGAGCGTTGCGAAGAGCACGTTGCCCCTCCATTGTCCCGTCCCCTCCGTTGCAGCCCATGCCATGATGCTCTGCACGTCAAAGCGTGCCAGGTAATGATCGTAGCGGAACGTATCGATTGGTGTGGGTTTCTCCAGTGCTCCTCGTATGATCATTTCATCGCCGTAACGGTACTGCGGCCATCCACTGTGGTCAGAAGCGAGTACGCGACCCGTGAGTCCCGTAATTGTGATACCCGATGCCGTTGTGAGTTCCCGGACAGCAACGGTGTACTTTGTCTGCATCGGGCGACGATCCGGTTCCTCCACAATCGTGCCGAGGATCGTCACCTTCCCCTGATCTGCATACCAGTCGATGGTCGTGGGGTTTGGTACGTGTGTCACTCGTGCGACGCTCAGGAAAGCGAGCCCAATGCCGAGACATGTCGCCAGGACAGGCCCGCGCAGCTTCCGTGCGGTGCATGCATGAAGTGCAACTACGCTCAGGAGTATCCATGCGATACGCGGATACCGCGCACACTGCCACCACTGCAGACAGAATATAGATGTGACGTACGTGCCGAGGAAGACGTAGGAAATACGCTCAGGATGGATCATGAGACCTATCCTCGCCGAAAATCTCCGCCAGGCGAATCCACTCTGCAATACTGAGTGTCTGCGGACGCCGGGAAGCCGCTACAGAAGCGCGTTCCAGGCGTTCCATGCCCCCGGGGAACGCCCCCAGGGTATTCCTGAGCATCTTCCTCTTCTGACCGAAGGCGATCTTGGTCAGGCGGAAAATCTCGTTGAGGATTTGCGTAGAGGTAAGGGGCGCAGAAAAGCATTCGATGTGGAGCACGGCGGAATCCACCTTGGGTGGCGGCAGAAAACTCTGCGGGGGTACCAGGGCAATGATGTTGGGTGTTCCGAAGAGCCCTACGAGAATGGTGAGGAGACCCGCGTTCTCTGTATCGCAGATCTTCTCAGCAACTTCGCGTTGGATGAGGAGGGTCATACTCTGGGGCGTTGTCGCGGACTCTAAAAACGCGTGTCGCAGCAGTGGGGACGTGATGTGGTAGGGGATGTTGGCGACGATTTTGTAGGGGTCTTTTGGAAAGGGAACGTGGAGAGCATTCTCGTGAATGAGCGTCAGGTTCGTTGGTGCATCGGTGTGCTGAGTGACGAATTGCATGAGGAGCGGGAGCATGCGTTCATCGAGCTCAATGGCTGTGACGTGCTTGGATTGTTTGAGCAGTTCGCGTGTGAGTGCACCAATGCCGGGACCGATTTCGACGACATGATCCTGCGTAGTGAGGTGGGCAGCTTCCACAATGCGTTGGAGCACGGATGCGTCCGTGAGGAAGTGCTGCCCGAGATCGGTATTGAGCTTGAGCCCATGCCGAGAGCAGAACTGCCGGATTTCCTGCGCGAGATCCGCCATAGGGAGAGCTTGACAGTGCTTGCGATACGAGTAAAGTGACATCACTTTCATGTCTGCTCAGGTGTTCTTCTTTGGCTTCTATGCGTTCCCGTTTTGCGCGGGGACGGAAGCCTAATACCTGAGTGAATCCGTATTTTCCTAGGCAACCCTCCCCACGCAGCGGCGAAGGTTTTTTTCGCATTCCGCTTTCCTCCCATGTCTCTCAACACTCCCGATCGTTTTGATCCTCCTCCTTCCCTCAATGGGAAACCCATAGCACTTCCTCTGGTTGAGGCCATAGCCGAAGTGTACTCACGTGCAGGCAGAACGCTCCGCATTGCCGGCAGAGAGGTTCCCACGTTCCGTGAGGCAGCGATGCGCGTTCAGCGCCTCAGCGAACTCGCTCGCTCGGGGCTTGCCATACAAGTTGAAGATGTTTTGGGAGAGAGCGGCAGCAGTCATTACACCGTGACGGATCTCGATACCCGTCTCCTCAGTGGCATCGAATGATTCTCTGACCATGTCTCACCATTCCTTCCTCTTCGGCTTCTCCTTCGTCCCGTATCGTGCGGGGGACGAGCCGTATGATCCTCTGTTCTAGAATGGATTGTAGGTTCCTCCCCCACGCGGCGGAGGTGTTTTTTCTATTTTCCCCTTTCTACCATGATTATCACTCTCGATCCCAAACTCGATTCCCGATGTGCAATTGCCAGGCAGGAGGCCATTGAAGCAGTTGCTTGTGAACATGGGTTGAAGGTGCATCCTGTGTACGGTGCAAACAAGACACTTCTCTGCATTGTCGGAGAATTCAACGGGCAGTACAGCACTCTGTTGGATAATTTCCAGGCGATGGAGGGAGTGGAATCCGTCCATCAGGTTATGGAACCGTACAAGCTTGCAGGTAGAACCTCCCATCCAGACAACACTATTGTTGAGGTCGGTTCAGTTTGTATTGGTAACGGTTCGCTCACACACATTGCTGGTCCATGTGCAGTGGAAAGTGAACAGCAAATACGAGACATTGCTCATGCGGTTCACAATGCTGGTGGACATATATTGCGTGGCGGAGCATTCAAACCTCGCACCAGCCCGTACAGCTTCCAAGGGTTGGGTGAAGATGGCCTCAAAATGCTTCGTGATGCCGGCGAGGAAGTTGGCATGCCTACGGTGACCGAAGTGTTGGATACGCGCGATGTTCCTCTTGTGGCTGAGCATGCAGATATGTTGCAAATCGGTGCCCGTAACATGCAAAATTTCGGGCTCCTAAAAGAGGTTGGAGAAACGGGCATGCCTGTTCTTCTCAAGCGTGGTATGAGCGCGAGGATCGTGGATCTTCTTATGTCTGCGGAGTACGTTCTCTCCCGCCGAAATGGTACAAGCAACGTCGTTCTCTGTGAGCGTGGTGTCACCGGATTTGATACGCAAACGCGCAACCAAATTGATATGAGCGCCATCCCCGTGCTCCACAATCTGACACACTTACCTGTTGTTCTTGATCCTAGTCATGCTGTCGGTGTGCGGGAGTACATCCCTTCCATGGCACTGGCGGGTGTTGCTGCCGGTGCGGACGGCGTTCATGTAGAGGTGCATACGCATCCAGAACAGGCGTTCTCCGATGGTAAACAGTCGCTGATTCCCGAGCAGTATGCGCAACTCGTTGAGCGCATGGGGGTGATCCACAGCGCCGTTCGCGATCTCTACGTGCGACATTGACGTAGACTCGTCTGTTTCCTACACTTGCAATCCACATGCTTCTGGCTCAGTTCAACACTGGCACCTCCACACCGCCGCCGCGAGCGGGGAGGGTGCCGTGTGCCTAATGGCATGAGCGAATTTCGTTCGTAAAGCCCCCTCCCCACGCAGATTCCCCGGAGGGGGTTTTTGTATTTTTTTCTCTTCCCTATCATGCACCATCGTCAAAAAATTATTGATACAGCAGCCGTGAAAATCGGTTCTGCAGGTCTGGAGAATGATGAAGGCCATTTGGATGTGAGTTCCGTTGCTTCGATATCAAGGCAGCTTGCGATTGTCCGAAAACACATTGCTCGACTTGGGTTTGTTTCTTCAGGAGCAGTTCCCACTGGTCGCGATGTCTATGGATACGAAAAACAGGACGATGAGGATCTTGCCACATTACAAATGTATGCTTCTGCAGGGCAACCCGTTCTTTTCATGCACTATTTGCAGGAATTACAGAAACAAGAATACGTCTGTGTTGCGAATCAGGTTCTCCTTACGCATTCGGATATGGATAGCCGCTTGAGACTCAGGAATTTGCGCCGCCTCTTGCGTAAGATTTTTCAGGATCGCGTGCCAGGAATTCCTATTTTCAATGAGAACGATACGGTAGCTGTTAAGGAGTTCAAATTTGACAATGATTTGTTGACGGGGGATGTAGCGCGTTTGATTGGAGCGCAGCGAGTTCTCTTTCTCATGAATGCTCCTGGGATTTTGGAGGATCTTCATGATAGAGAGAGTGTCATTAAAGAGATTCCTTTCGGGTCTACTGCGCATCGGAAGCATTTCCAGAATGGTACGTCGAAAAATGGGAGAGGTGGAATCTGGAGTAAAGATAGAGTTGCCGCCATGCTCGCCCATCATGGCATTGAGTCTGTCATTGCCTTTGCACACGAGCCCGATGTTATTCCTCGTGTCCTCCTTGATAAAGAACCTATCGGGACTCGTTATCTTCTTGCCGAAGATTCGTAAAATTTATCAATTTGCAATAGGGTGTATCGTGTACAATCTGAATTCATGCGCAAAATTCTTATCTTCCTCATCGGCTTGTTCCCCATCGCAGTTTCCGCCGTGTCATACGACACATTGAACCTTCCCTACAGCGATGCACCAACGGATCTCCCTACGGCGGTTGCCGTGAGTACGCTCACCGATCTTGAGATACTTGAAGGGAATCCGGACGGCACGTTTCGTCCACATCGGTTGCTCAACCGTGCGGAGTTCATGACCATTGCTATGCGTCTGCTACCGCTCACGCCGATGCCGGAGCCAATGCAGAATGCCGTTGATCTCAGTTGTTTCATCGACGTTCCCGCTGGCGCATGGTATGCGTCCTCTGTCTGCCAAGCGAAGGCACTCAATATCGTCCATGGGAATGCCGTTGGGGACGATCCTGCGCAGTGGCCCTTTGTGCCTGAGCGACCCGTACAGTACGAGGAGGCTCTCAAAATTCTCTTCGGTATCTTCAATTTTGCTGTGCCCCAGGGGGCAGTTCTCCAAACAGCTTCTGACGCATGGTATGCAGTCTATGTTGCAAAGGCGCAATTGCTCAATCTCCACCTGTCCGGTCTTCTGCCCGGACATCAACTTACACGTGGGGAGATCGCGCGTTTGGTCGCCAACTTCGTCGCGTACGCGGATGGAAATCTCGACATTCTCCATGCGGTTCAGGAAGGCACTTCCTCATCTTCCAGCTCTTCTTCTAGTTCCAGCGCGTCAAACAGCACATCTTCCGCATCTACTTCAAGTTCCTCAAGCTACGATCCGCGCAGCGATACCGAGGTCCGCGCGGATTTTCTCCTGCTGGGTACGACCACTCCTATCCTCGGCGCTGCACAGATCTTCAGTGACACCGAACCGCTCGATGTCACGACGATTACCATCGTCCTAACAGGCGAGACTCCCTCCATCCAGGGATTCCTGGTCTACGATCAAGACACGCGTTTCATCGGGAGAGCATACCGCGATACTTCTGCGGGCACTCGGCACTACACCGTGGATCTTGCGAGCAGTGCGTTCGTTGTTCCCCATCGTGAGAACCGATCCGTGTACGCGCGTGCCATGCTCAATCCGTACAAGGGTGGTGGAACCAGTGGAGAAACAGTCCAAATTGAGAGTTTTCAGGTAAAAGGGGATGGTGTCTGGAGCCATCGCGCATACACCAAGAGCACCACGGAGACATATGCCGCTTACCAGACGAGTCGTGCGCGTATCACCGCCATTGAGAACGGCGGTTACGCAGAGGATCCGCTCGTCTCGGGTACGGATCTTCCGCTGGGCTCTTTCCGATTTACCGGTGAGCTGGGGGATTCGAGCGCTGACCTTGCCGTGACGGATCTTGCAATCACTATTGAGCAGAATGGCGGGGTCTTGGTTTCTGGCGTGGCGTTGGGTTCCGAGGGGATATCCGATCGGTTTGGTTGTTCCGTAGCCTCCTCCACGATTACCTGCAGCGGTATTCCGGAGATGTTCGGTTCGTTTGATGATGCGCCGCGCACGCTCACGTTCTATGGGGACGTCTCGGTTCCCGATGATGCGCTCAATGCGTGGTTACGACTCAAGATCAACCAGGCTGGTTCCGTGGGGTCATCCGGCGCGATGACCTGGACCGATGGGGACACCGGTTTCTCATGGGTTCAAGGCTCCAGTCCCGTGGCCGTGAGCACGTCGTTCTCTCGCTAATATTGCCGTTTATTACGATGTGTCTAGAGGGGTGATAGCGGAGCGATGCTCAAGGCAAAGCTCTTGCGCTCACCGGAATCGAATCGTATGTCGACAATATCACCTCTGCGGTTGAGTACGGTTCCCGTGCCGAAAGAGGGATGCGAAACGCGGGTATTGGGCCCGAAGGCATCCTGATTCACATCGAGATTCTCGGTATCAAAATCTTGGTTGAATTCCACCGAGATTTCCCGCTCTTCTTGGCGATAGGGCTGCAGATCGCCCTTGAGAGCGCGCTCCCTTCCCTTTTCCGAGACCCAAGCAAAGACACTCAGGATGTCGTCGCTGCGGCGCTCAATGACATCCTCCGGAAGATCGTCGAGGAATCTGCTTGGTGCGTTGGCTTGTGTTGTTCCCCAGAGCATGCGGGAACGCGCAAAGAACATTCTCAAATGGGTTTTTGCCCGTGTCATTCCCACGTACATCAATCGTCGTTCCTCTTCCAACTGCTCGCGGTCGAACATGCTGTTGCTGTGTGGGAAAATGCCCTCCTCGCATCCCGTAATCATCACATGCTCGAACTCCAGCCCCTTGCAGAGGTGTAAGGTCATCAGGGTGAGCGCGTCATCCTTTGCGTCCTGGAGCGCATCGACCTCGGAGACGAGCGCAACTTCCTCCAGGAAACTCGTGAGTGATGTGTGCGGATCAAGCGTGTCGTACTTGTGCATCACGGAGAGAAGCTCCTGGACGTTCTGCCAACGAGTTTCCCCCTCCTCCGTTTCATCCCGCAGCCACCCTTCCATATCGGTTGCTTCCAACAGATGCTCGGCCAGGTGCGCCACGTTTTCGTGCTGGGCGAGTTCCCGCAGTTTTTCGACGAGCTCAACAAAGCCCTCAATCCGCTTGGTAGTGCCCTCACCCAGTGCATCAATATTCTGCGCATTACAGAGGCAGTCCCACAGAGGCATGCCGTTCTCAGCACCGTAGGCTTGGATCTTGGCGATGGTCGTCTGGCCGATTTTTCGTCCAGGAACGTTGAGGATCCTTAAGAGCGAGAGCGTGTCGTGTGGATTGAGAATCACATACAGGTATGCGAGGACATCTTTCACCTCCTTGCGTGCGTAAAACTTCACGCCGCCGATGATACGGTAGGGGATGCCCGCGCGCATGCAGGCCTCCTCAAACAGGCGCGATTGTGCGTTGGTGCGGTAGAGAATCACCTGCATGTTGAGGGGGACGCCATTTCCGCGCAGTTCCTCGGCGGTGCGGATGGCCTCCTGAGCTTCTTTGCGCTCATCCTCCACCTCCTGCACCACCACCTTGGGTCCTTCCTTGCGTTCGCTCCACATCGCTTTTTCCGGGCGATTGGGATTTGCTGCGATAATGCCGTCCGCCGCGGTGAGGACCAGTTGTGTGGAACGGTAGTTCTGTTCCAGTTTAATCCGCTTCGCGTTGGGATAGTCCTTTTCAAACTCCAGGATGTTCCTGATATCCGCTCCGCGGAACGCGTAGATGGACTGGTCCGGGTCGCCGATGACGCAAAGATTCTGGTACTTCTGCGCGAGCAACGTGATGAAGAGATACTGCGAGTGGTTGGTATCCTGGTACTCGTCCACGTGCAGGTAGCGCCAGGTTTCCTGGTAACGATCGAGCACCTCGGGGACTTCGTGAAACAGGCGGACAGTCTCGAGAATCAGATCATCGAAATCGAGCGCGTTAGCCTCGCGCAACGCTTTTTGATACTGCGCGTACAGACGCACAATCTGCTGCATGCGCGGGATTGTCGCCTGCTCAGCCGCCTCCTTGGGGCTCACGGCTTCACACTTAAAGCGGCCGATGTACCCCAAGACCGCTTTGGGCTTGAGCTCACTCTGTTCGATGCCTGCTTCCTTGAGTACCTGCTTCATCAACCGTTCTTGATCCGAGGCATCGTAGATGACGTACGACCGGTCGCGTCCCAATTTCTCGTAGTCGCGCCTGAGGATCCGTGCACAGATCGAGTGGAATGTTCCCATCACCGGGAGCTTGCCGTCCTTCGATCCGAAATCGGGCACCTCTTCGCCCTGCGTGATGTGGAGCAGCTTGCGGATGCGCCCTTTCATCTCTCCTGCGGCCTTATTGGTAAACGTCACTGCCAGAATTTGCCACGGTGGAACACCGTCGTGCATCAGGCATGCAATGCGGTGCGTGAGCGCCCGCGTTTTGCCGCTGCCTGCCCCCGCCAAGATGAGGAGCGGTCCCTTGGTATGGTTCACCGCTTCCTGCTGCGGTTCATTGAGAAGTGAGAAGATGGGGTCGGCGTGCTTTGTCGGCATGGTGGGCGGTCATTCTACCCGTTTTTCCCCTCCATGCCGAACTCTACAACACGCCTAATTTCCGTCGGATCTGGTTGAGGATCTGCTCGCGGTTGAAGGAAATCGCATTCATGCGGAAGCTTTCCTCTGTGGTGGCGACAACCTCACCATGGACGCTGCAGAGTTCTGCGACAATGCGGACCTGCGCAGAGCCGTTACTCTGCCGGTAGTGGATGGCAGTGCCATCCGGATAGGGCTCGATCCACTCGTGTGCCATGGTGGAGAAAGGGAGGAATACAAAAAACCCCGCTTGGCGCGAGGTGGGGGGGGGGAAATCGTCAGCTACCAACCTACGCGCCTATCCTGGGGACGGCGACGAGGACGAGGCTGACGACGACACGCACAGATTGCATGAGTGACTCTATGCTACGAAGAACCGGTTCCTCTTGTCAATTATTTCCGGAGAGCGTCGAGGTCTTTTTTGGAGAGTTGAGGGTGAGGCTGGGTAAGTTCGAGGAGCCTCTCCTGCACTCTTTCGGGATTTGCAACAAGTTCCTTCACGTCCGATGTATTAAAGTTGATGTTGCGGATCTTCTCGCGCTTCACCAGTACTTCCGTGAGTAGTTCGGGGTCTGTCTCACGTATTTTAGCGAGTGTGGCGATGCCGTGTTGCATGAGGTGCCAATCAACGGCGTTACGCGTGGAAATATGAAAATCCAGGTGTGCCAGGATATCGACCAGGTTTTCGCGTTGCTGGGGATCCATTTCCTGCGCGAACTCGTAGTTAGCGATGCGCTTGAGTGTGGCAAGGATCGGTTCCAGTGCCTCCGGCGAAACGACGAAGAATGAGAAGCCGTCTTCATAGTAGGAGAGCTTCTTCAATTCTCCTACGGCATGTGTCGGGATGACCAGGAACACCGTGGGGTAGATATCCTTCTTCCCCTTCACTTTTGTTGCGGTCTTCTTCACCTGGTCGGCAATGTACGTCTGCATGTTTGACGCCTTGGATACCTTCGCGTCAAAGATGACGTACTGTCCGATGAATTCGATGAGGACATCGGGTTTCAGGCTTCCGTAGAACCCCTCGGGGAGATTGGCGTTGTCGTAGCATGTAAAGCCGTATTGTGGTTTTCTACAGAGTTCTGTGAGATGAGCGACCACTGTGTGTTCATGCTCTGCCCACAGCCGGTCACGTTCTTCCATTTCCTGCTCTTGGCGCGCTGCGTCGGCTCGCGTGACGCGCTCCCGTTCCCGTTCCAAACTCTTTTGTGCAGCTTCGAGTTTTTCGAGCGAGGTTTGGTGCTCCCTGTCTTTGCGTTTCTCCTCTGCCTCGAAGGTGGCCACGCGCGTGGAGAGCTCCTTGAGTTGCGCTTTGATGTCGCTCTTCTCCGCGAAGAGCACCTTGTTGTTTCCGCTCAATTCATCCTTCTCCGATTTGAGCTGTATGCATTGGTTCTTCAGCTCACCGATTTCTTCCCTGCGTCTCTCCAGTTCTGCGGAGAGGTGAGGGTCGCCAGTTTGCTTGGATCGGAGGAAGAGCCAACTGAGGGTGGCGATGCCAATGACGGTGATGACGAGGAGTGTGTTCGTGAGGAGCATGTCGCCATCCTAGCACAGGGTGGACGGATGTCCACTCCTAATTTTCCGGCGACTGGGCCAAAGAGGCGGAAAAACCCACATGGAAGGCAAAATACTTGCTATTTGTATGTTGCCTCCTACAATGAGCGTTGTCCTCGCCCTGCAGTTGCACACGTGCACTGTGGGGCGCGGCGTCATCGTTTTTTGTCGCGTTTCCTCCTCATTGACTATGGCACTCAAGGGCGCAACGAAGAAGCGGCTTATCTCCAAGCACCGCACGCACGATAAGGATACCGGTTCACCGCAGGTGCAAGTCGCGATTCTCACCAAGGAAATCGGAGAACTCACCAAGCATTTGCAGGAGCACAAAAAAGACCAGTCCGCACGGCGGGGGCTCCTGGGCAAGGTCGCGCGCAGGCGACAGCTGCTCTCCTACCTCAAGATGAATGATGCTGACGCGTATCAGCAGGTAGTGGATGCGAACAAGCTGAAGAAATAGTCCGCCTTCGCTGTGCTATGCCGTGACTGATGGAGTTGGGGTTGGGATTGGGATTCGGTACAATGCTGTGTCGTATGGCGATACCCTCCAAGCACCTCCAGGATCTCTACCAGCTCTTTGGCGCAGTGGAGACACCGCGTGAAGCTCAGAAGCTGCTCAGTGATATTCTCACGCCCCAAGAACTCGCTTCGGTTGCCGAGCGTTGGCAGCTCATCCGGGAGCTTGCAAAGGGTACGCCGCAACGAACCATTGCGCAGAAGCTTTCCGTGAGTATCAGCAAGATCACGCGGGGGTCCAGGATGCTGCAGTTTGGCAGTGGGGGATTTCGGTACTTCCTCAATAAACTCCAGAAAAACTGATGGCGGGAATCCAGGGGAACTAGTTGCATTCGTGAGCAGTGTGTGTAATGATGTAACGGTACAGAAGGATTCTAGCCATGCGCTATACGATTGCCATCGACGGCGGGAGCTTTGCCACAGAGGCATTGGATATTGCGGAGTCTGTCATCCGTTCCCCCAATATCTGCGGGTACCATCCCGATGCCCAGGAGCGCTGCTCCGTGCTCCAGAAGGTACCAAGGGGAGCCATTGCGAGATTGCTTTCCATGCACGCAAGGCACGAGAATGGCAGGAATATTTCCGTAACCATTCCACGCGCAGGTGTGACTGTGCAGATAGAATCTACAACCAACGCGCATCGCTGCATGTTTGGATAAATTCCGTCTTTTGCGGTTTCTTTGTCTCCCTAAGGGTGCTAGAATTCCACTGTTCCTTCCTTCCTGCCGGTTCCCGTCCGCTGCCGCGGGTTTACACTGGAGTGCTCATGCGTTGATTGCTCCCGCGTGAATCCACCGTGCAGCTGGCACGCCAATCGTTAGGGGAAGGATCGTTGTATCCTTTCCTCTTTCCACTATGTCCAACACAGGATCTGCGATTAAGCCGCAGAAAGAGTACACCCTGGAATTGGGTGACAAGCCTCTTATTATGCGCACCGGCACGTTTGCAAGCCAAGCGAATGCCACGGTGCTTTGCCAGATGGGCGGGACCGTTTCCATGGGGAACATCACCATCTCCGATCCCCGCGAGGGAGTGGATTTCCTCCCCCTGCAGGTTGTGTATCAGGAGAAGTACTACGCCGGAGGCAAGATTGCCGGCAGCCGCTTCCGTAAGCGCGAGGGGCGTCCTGGTGATGCGTACGTCCTCCTTGCCCGTGTTATTGACCGTGGGCTACGTCCCATGTTCCCCAAACACATGCGCAACGATATCCAGGTGTTCTGCACGGTCCTGAGTTATGACTTTGAGAGCGAACACGACATTACATCCGCGAATGCCGCAAATTTGGCTGCCGCGCTTTCCGATTGCCCTGTGGATGGTCCGCTTGGAACGGTGAGAGTCGGACTCATTGGTGGTGAACTCGTCTTAAACCCTACGCGCGAAGCGCGTACGCGTAGCGATCTTGATATGTTCGTTACGGCATCACTCGACAAAGTGGTTATGATCGAAGCCGGTGCCAATCAGGTGCCGGAAGCGGAAATTCTTCGCGCAATTGAATTCGGCAAAAAGTGGGCGCAGAAGATTGCCAAGTTCTTCGCCGATATCCAAAAAGAGATCGGCAAGACGAAATTTGAGGTTTCTCCGGCGTACACGCACAAGGAGGCAGCCGCGTTCCTGAAGGAATGGTCATTGTCGACCGTTACCAAGGCGATCAAAGATCCGTTGGCGAAGCTTGATCGTCGTCGCATTTTCAATGAGTTCATCAAAGGGGCCGCTGAAAAACTCCAGGAGAAATTCGGTGCTCCCGATGACAAGAACGCAGAGCTCACAGAACTCTATGCCCATGCGGGTGACCTTATGGATAAAGTGATTAAGAGTGAAGTCCGTCGGCTTATTCTTGAAGAGGGAATACGCATGAGCAGTCGCAACATCGATGAAATTCGTCCGATTGGTTCCATGGTCGATGTGCTGCCGAACTTTGTCCACGGTAGTGCGCTCTTTCAGCGCGGCGAAACGCAGGGGCTCACCACCTGCACACTCGGCGCGCCCGGGGATAAACAGATTGTCGAAGGCATGGAAGGTGAGCATAAATTGCGTTACATGCATCACTACAACTTTCCGCCGTTCTCGGTGGGCGAAACAAGCAACCGTCTCTTTGTCGGTAATCGTGAAATCGGGCACGGAAATCTGGCGCAACGGGGCATTGAGCCCGTACTTCCCAAAGAAGAGGATTTTCCCTACACCATTCGCACGGTAACGGAAATCTTGGAGAGCAACGGCTCTTCCTCCATGGCGGCGACGTGCGGTTCCACACTCGCGCTCATGGCGGCGGGTGTCCCCATCTCCTCTCCGGTTTCCGGTATTGCATTGGGGCTCATCTCTGATGAAGAGAAAGGCAAGTACGTTGTCCTTTCCGATCTGCAGGATGAAGAAGACTTCGGTGGCGACATGGACTTCAAAGTTACGGGGACAGAAAAGGGTGTCACTGCTATTCAGATGGATATCAAGATCAAGGGGCTCCCTGATTCCGTATTCAAAGAAGCATTGGAACGCTCACACACGGGACGCCTGGAAATCCTCAAGACGATGCTTGCGGCTATTGCGGAACCCCGCAAAGAACTCAGTCCGCATGCACCGCGCATCGAGACCGTTCAGATCGATCCGGAGGATATCCGTCTGGTCATTGGCAAGGGGGGTGAAACGATCCAGAAGATTACGGGCGAACTGGGTGTGGAGATCGATATTGAAGATAGCGGACTCATCTTCATCACCTCGGTGGACGGAGGGTCCATGCAGAAGGCCAAAGAGTGGATCGAGGGCATCGTGGCTAAACCCGAAGTTGGCAAGGTCTACGACTGCAAAGTGGTGCGCATCATCCCCGGCGTGGGTGCCATCGCGGAGTTCCTGCGCGGCAAGGACGGTATGATCCATATCTCCGAACTGCAGTGGCAGCGCACGGAGAATGTCGAGGATGTGCTCAAGGTTGGCGATGAAGTGAAAGCGAAGTGCGTGGAGTACGATCCCATTGACGGCAAAACGCGTCTGTCACTCAAGCAGATGCAGGAGCGTCCGGAAGGGTTCGTGGATCGTCCCAGTAATGGTCCGCGCCGTTCTCCGGGTGGTGGTGGGGGATTCCATCGTGGAGGGGGAAGGCCGCCCCCGCGTCGGTAGCGGTTGATCAGTACTCCAAAAAGAGCCCCACCCTGGGGCTCTTCCCTTATGTAGTTTTCTGCAACGCCTCCTGCACCCATGTGTGCGACTTTTCCTTGAGGATCAGGATATCCTCAAAGGCTTCGGTTTTCTGGTACGGGGATCGCTCCTGCCATATGGGCATGGTCGCGTCCACGACGCGTATGAGCTCTTTCAGCTCGTGTATGCTCGCCTCGTGGCCCGTCCAATCGATGCCGGTGCTGCTCAATGTGTTAATTGTTTTGTTAATGCGGTGGAGCGTGCGGTGCACCGATTCGAGAAGAAGCTCCTCGCGCTTGGCATCGATCGTGTAGAACGCGTTCCCTCCATCATAGAATTCGGGTATCTCGCTGATCAGACTCTGTGCCTGTTGGTAGGCAATGGTCAGGTTCTCCCATGATTCCTCACTGAGGTTCCCCGTCTGCAGCGCCTCGGTCATGATGGTATCGAGGTCCTTGCGCACGACGAACAGGTCGCCGCGTGTGTTGTGGAAGACGTCCTCAAAGGTGAGCTTGTGCACTTCCTGGAGTGCGATTTCCTGGCGCTGGGAAATGAGCTTTGTGACGAGCACGGCAAAGATGAAGAGCGCGGAGATGCTCTGAATACTCACGAGGACCTTGCTCCATCCCTGTGGAATGATATCTCCGTACCCCAGGGATGTTGCCGTGATGATGGAAAAGTACAAGCTGTCGCCGAAGCGCTGCCACGTTCCTATGGCATTTAGCGGCGTAGGTGCGTGGGCGGGGACGTACATTTCTAACAGGAAATAGCAGATCGCGAAGAGCACGGCGATCCCGACCCAGAGGAGGATGAGCGTCGTAGACGGAAGTTTGGTGATCTCTACCAGGTAGAGAACACTGTGTCGTTTCCTGCCGTTGGTTGTTTTGGGTGACATGGCGTGTCTTAAGTATTATTATACACTAATTATCTGTTTTTGTAGAGTCTTTCTTCTTTGGCTTCTTTTCGTCCTTTTGCTGAGATTTCCCCTCCTTCGCTTTCTCACTCTTCCTCTCGTCTTTCTTTGCCGGTGCACTGTCGGTTTTGTAGAAGCCGTTGCCCTTAAAATGAATGACAGGTGGAGCGATCAATCTGTCCGTTGGTCCATTGCACCGAGGGCAGGGAGGACACTCCTGTGACCCGAACGGAATGGTCCCTTCGCATATCGCCAAGCACTTCCGGCACCGGAAATCAAACCTCGGCATGGGAGTATCGTAGCATGCTTACGCCGTGAGCGAGAGGCGTCTCCCCCCTTTGCTTCTTTTGCATTCAATTCAGCAACGTTCTTGCTTTACTGCGGCTCTCCACTATGGGATTTGCGAGATGTGCTCTGCTGTCGAGTGTAGACGCTCCTCTTAGGACATCCGCGGCAAAACTTGGGGCAACGTCCAATGCGTCGAGCACCCCTTGGCCTATCTGCGCGCCACCGCGCAGGGGTCGCAGGCGCAGGATGTTCCCCGCTCCCTTCAACACGTTTCCCACAGCGCCGATGGTGCTCTCCTTCGTGCGCTGGATCCCTCCCAGCGGTTCCATGGGTTCTCTGTCCCCTCGTACGAGCTTCAAGAGGTCGCTCCCCGGCTTGAATACGACTGCATGACCGATATCACCGGCTTTGGCGAGCCAATTGAAGGGGTCGGCGAGGTTGGCGTTTGCAAAATCGCTGGGATCGAGTGCGCGGGTAATGTTGTACTTTGGCCCAGAACCCATCGCAGAGAGCTCTTCTGTGTTCTCTTTCAGGCGTAAGAGACGCTGCTCGGAGAGATACACGCCGTTGCTCGCGAACGTCCGTGTGATCATTGGAAAACAAATTCTAAGGGAAATGAATGTGTTTTTCAATGTTTTTCTTGCAAAGACATGTTCGAGTCTGTATAACAACGCGGCTTAATTCAAGCAATCGTTCTTTCCATCTCCAACTGGCCGCCCCAATAAGGCGGTCTTTTTTACGTGTGATTTTTTCTCTTCAGTTAAAGCTGGCCGGCGTACGTGGTACGCCGGCCTTGAGGGTTACGTTGGTGCGCTCTGTAGCACACCAACTCTCGTTGTTTGTTGCTGTCTTCGCGCTGGTTCGATGGTGCGCTAGAGCAGCAAGTGGGCCGCGCCGTCGATGACCTTCTTCTTGGCCGTCTCGTTCGCCCTGTTCGTCTTGGCGATCTTGAAGTCCATGTTCTCGGTCAACATCATCTTCAGGCGCTTCACGGCACACCTCCTTTCCCGTCTTCTCAGACGAGAATCTAGAGTGACTGGGCGTCCCCGGAACATTCCGGGGTTTGCCCAAGGAACAACGAGGGGAAAACCACGGAGTGTGGATCCCTCGAAGAGCGGTATACGGTAAAAGCAGGTTTTCTGTCAATAATGTTCTCCTCCTTGTTCCCAAGTAGAAACACGGTGCAAGGGGCCGCAAAATTCGCTACAGTCGGACCTATGCTCCCCAAGGCGTACGATCCTCAGGCGACCGAAGACCGCATCTATAAGTTATGGGAGGAGTCGGGCGCTTTCCGCGCGGACGCCAGGAGCGCCAAGGAGGCCTTTGCCGTGAGCATGCCGCCGCCCAATGCCACGGGGCAGCTCCATTTGGGGCATGCCGTGATGCTCGCACTGGAGGACATCTTCGTGCGTTTTGCGCGCATGCGGGGCAAGGAAGCATTGTGGCTCCCTGGTACGGATCATGCGGCGATTGCCACCGAGAGCGTGGTCATCAAGAAGATTCAAAAGGAGGAGAAGGTCAAAGACCCTCGTACGCACTATGGGCGCGAGAAGCTCGTAGAGAAGATCGCCGAGTTCGTGGAGAAGAGCCAAGGGACGATCCGCTCGCAGATCCGTAAGATGGGCTCGAGCTGCGACTGGAGCCGCGAGCGCTATACCCTGGACCCTGCGCTCAGCCGCTGCGTGAATGAAGTTTTTGTGAAGATGTACAAGGATGGTCTCATCTATCGCGGCAACAGAGTGGTCAACTGGGATACGGCGCTTCAGACGACGATTAGCGACGATGAAATCGAATACGTCGATCGTGAGGGAACGCTATGGACATTCGAATATCTCTCTGCCAAGCAGACGGGTGGTGAGCCGCTCTTTGTGGCCACCTCGCGCCCCGAGACCAAGCTCGGCGACAATGCGATTATCGTGCATCCCGATGACGAGCGTTACCAGCACCTCGTCGGGCGCCATTTTGAGGTGGAGTGGCCCGGAGGCGTTACGCGCCATGTGACGGTGATTGCCGATCATACTGTGGACCGCGCATTCGGCACCGGTGCTATCGGCTGTACGCCGTTCCACAGCAAGGTCGACTTTGAAATCTGGCAGCGGCACAAGGAGGAAATTCTCTCAGAGCCCTTGCAGGTGATTGGTGAAGACGGCCTGATGACGGAGCATGCGGGGGATTTTGCTGGTTTGAGCATTGAGCACTGTCGTGAGCACTTTGTTGCAGGCCTACAGGCACAGGGGAGGCTTCTCCCAGAGGAAAAGTATGTGCAGCCACTCTCAATCTCGTATCGCTCTAAGCAGCCTGTGGAGCCCATCCCCAAACTCCAATGGTTCATTGATGTGAATAAGAAGGTTGTTTCTTGGAAGGGGAAGATGATGAGCTTGAAGGAAGTGATGCAGGAGGTCGTGCGCTGCGGCGACGTGCGCATCATCCCCGATCGCTTTGCAAAGACCTACTTCCAGTGGATTGATAATCTTCAGGACTGGTGCATCTCTCGCCAGATCTGGTGGGGGCATCGGGTGCCGGTGTGGTATCGCGGTGAAGGCGATGGGGAGCGCGAAACCTATGTCGGTGTCGCTCCTCCTGCAGGTGCAGGTTGGGAACAGGACCCCGATACGCTCGATACGTGGTTCTCCTCGGGCTTGTGGACGTGGTCCACGCTCATTGATCCTGTGCTTGCGGGTGATTTCTCACTTTCTTTGGAAGATCTCCTGAGGCAGAGCAGCGATTTTCGGAAGTTCCACCCCACGAGCGTGATGGAAACAGGCTACGACATCCTCTTCTTCTGGGTGGCCAGGATGATTCTCATGTCGACGTACGCCACGGGGCAAATTCCCTTCAAAACCGTGTACCTGCACGGGCTCGTGCGCACGCGCGAGGGCAAGAAGATGAGCAAGTCCGATCCGCAAACCTGCATCGATCCTCTGGAGATCATCGCCGAGTGCGGCGCGGATGCCCTGCGGATGTCCATGATTGTGGGGCAGAGCCCAGGCAATGATTTCCGTCTCTACAAGGAGAAGATCGGTGGGTATCGGAACTTCGTCAACAAACTGTGGAACGCTTCGCGATTCGTTCTTCTTGAGTGTGAGAAGGCGGAGGTCGACCCGCACACCATCACAAAGCTCCCTGACCTCAAAGAACTCTCCCTTGCCGATCGTGCCGTGCTCCACGCATCGGAAGTCCTCATTGAGGAGGCGACACAGGGGTTGGAGGAGTACCGCCTGAGCGAGGTGGGGGAACGGCTCTACAGCTTCGTGTGGGATTTCTTCTGTGATTGGTACCTGGAACTCTCCAAAGGGAATGCGAACCATGCGGTGCTCGTGCATGTACTGCGGCGCATTCTCAAACTCCTGCACCCCTACTGTCCGTTTGTCACGGAGGAACTCTGGATTGCCTTTAAACCTGTCAACGCAGAACTGCTCATTACGGAAGCATGGCCGACGGTGAAAGAGGAACGCAAGGATCCTGATGCGTATAGCGATTTCTCTCTGGTCATTGCCGTCATCTCCGCTATCCGCAGCCTGCGCGCGGATCACGGTGTGGAGCCGGGCGCCAAAGTATCCGCCATCATCCACGCAGATTGCGTAAAGCTCCTGACATCTCAGCGTGCGCACATTGAGCGCATTGCGCGCTTGTCAGATCTCACGGTCGATGCAAAAGCCAAGAAGCACGCGCATGCCGCGAGTACATTCCTCACGGGGGGAATCGAAGTCCACGTTCCCCTGGAAGGACTCATTGATCTTGAAAAAGAGCGTACGAAACTTACGAAAGAACTCAAAGACGTGGAGCGCTTTCTTACTTCCATTCAGGCAAAGCTCACGAACAAGAAGTTCCTTGAGAACGCTCCCGAGGAAGTGGTCGCCCTGGAGAAGGAGAAGCTCACCAACGCCCAGGAAAAAGCTGCGAAGCTTCAGGCGCGCCTTAAGACGTTCGCATAAAAAGAGAGCCCTCAGACGAGAGCTCTCTCGTTTGGATAGCTCTCATTCACTCTTCCACTGTTGCAACCTTGCCGCCCGGGTGTGTGTTTCCGTTTCCTGCCGCAGGACGCGCGCACTCCTGCGTTCGGTGGTTTGTATGCGCTGCTGCACCACGCTCTGTATGTTCTGCGTGCGTGTACGGGTGTGCGTGGCGGCAGCCTTTTTGGTGCTTGTCTGCGAGCCGAGGTTTTCTTTTGTTGCAGCAAGCTTCTGCTCTGCACAACGGCGGTCAGAGACACGTATCTCGCCAATGGATTCATTATTGAGACGTGTGCAGGAATTCGCTCTCAGGTACGGCATGCTCTCAACGCTGTACGCGAGAGTCACACTTGGAATTGTCGCAGAGAGTGCAGCGAGAGCTACATTTGAGAAGAATCGGTTCATGAGGGGAGGGAAGAAGGGTTCTTCTATCTTCCTCTTTTGTTTTCTCTGGCGCAACTTGTGCCCCCCTAGCGGACGGTGGGGATGCTTCCGTAGCGATTCGGTGTAACGGTGCGGCAGCCCTTGTGGAGGAGAACGCCTGGTCCCCGTACGATTGCATCGCGTCCGTAGCGTTTGCGCACGGTATCCAGGGACCGTTGGAGCTCCTGCGCCCGGTCGGTACGTTGCGTGTTCTCGAAGAGCGCATACTGCTGAGCTCCTGCAGGTTGCAGCCGAAAAAGGCACATGCCGATCTGTGTGTAGGCGACAGAACGGTTCCAGGCATCGCAGAAACATGCGTGGACAGAGGAGAGTAGTTGTTCCTCGGTATCCAGTGGTTGGGGGAGTTTGCATGCACGTTCTGCATACTGCAGTGCCGCATCCCGCAGCCACACGGCGATGCCTCTGCACTGCAGTCCCTCGCGCCGCATTTTAAGGACGCAGTGAGCGGCGTGTTGCATCAGGAAGCCCATGAGCATGTCGCGGTTACGCGTCCGCGTGAAGCTCCTGCACCGCGAAATCGACTGTGGTGGACGTACATCCTCCTCAATCTCCTCCACAGCTGTTCCCATGAGTTCGTGCCGCATCGTAATTCCCGGTTTACCGAAAAGGTGCACGAGCGTCTCTTCCGGCGCCTGAGCGACATCCCATGCGGTTCGCCATTGAAGCGCTTGTGCCTGAATGCTGCGCTGGCGGCCCATCCCCGGGATTGCTTCTTTTGGACGATCACGGAGGAAGCTCTCCACGCTCATATCTGTTTTTCTCTCATCGATCATGGTGATACCGGAGGGCTTGCGGTACTCGCTTGCCATCTTCGCAAGCAGTTTGGTTGGTGCAATGCCGACCGATACACTCACGCCCACGCTCTGACTCACAATCCTCTGAGTTCCCCGTGCCCAGCGCAGAAGATGATGCGGTACTCCTCCGGGGCATTTTTTGAGATCCAGAAACCATTCATCCACCGACATTTTCTCGATGCGTGGACAAATACTCATAAGGATAGATTCGATTTGCTGCGAGGCACTGCACGCTTCGGAGAAGTCCGAAGGGGCGGCCAAGGCCTCCGGGCAGAGCGTCTGTGCATCGCGCAGGCGCATGCCGGTTTTCACCCCCTTTGCCTTTGCTTCGTAACTTGCAGCGATGACGAACCCGCCGCCCATGGCCAGTGCCAGGAGGGGTTTCCCCCTCAGGCGGGGGTTGTGCCGTTGAAGGACGGACGCGAAGAATGCGTCGGCATCAATATGGCAGTACATATGTTTGAATAGTGAATAATGAATGATGAACGGTGATTCAGATCGTCTTTGATTTTTTGAGGAGGCCACTGGTCAGCTTATCCACGATGACCGTTTGCCGAGCGAGTTTCTGGAAGGTCTCTGATGGCAGGTAGCCGATATCTCTGGCAATGAGCAATTGATTCTGTATTTCACCTAGCGAACCACGTGCAATCGAATAAAATTGGAGTTTCTCCTTTTGAGATTTTCGTCGAAATCCTTCTACAATATTAGAGGTAAAGGATACTGCCGCTCTCCGCAGTTGATTCGTTAGTCCAAAGAGCTCTTCCCTTGGGAATGTTTGGGTGATGCCGTAAACGTCTACGACGAGTTTGTGTCCATTTTTCCAGGTATTGAGATCAGTGAACGATCGGATTTTTTTATGTGGCGCCTGTGCTGTGCATTCTGCATTTTGCATAATTCATTCTTCGTCATTCAATATTCATGCTTAATACTTCCGAATCACCCCCCGCACCACGCCGGCCACCTGGAGCTCCTCCAGCGCGTACATATCCGGATACGCGGGGTTCTCCGCCTGAAGATAGTACTTCCCTTTGTCTTTCTTCAGGCGTTTGAGCGTGAATTCTCCGTCGAGTACCCCGACGACGATGTCGCCTACACGCGGCTCTGCCCCGCGTTCCACCACAACCAGATCTCCTTCCTCAATTTTCGCATCAATCATGCTGTCTCCTTTTACGCGCAGGAGGAAGGTCGATGCGGGTTTGGTGATGATGTACTGCTCCAGTGCAACCATTTCTTCCGCCTGTTCCTCTACCGGGGCGGCAAACCCTGCGGAAATGGGGCCGAAGAGGGGGAGCATGAGCGGTTCTAATTTAGCGCTCTCAGGTTCCTGCAGGTCGATGATCTTGATCCTCCCCTTGGGGTCCTTTTCCAGTTGCCCCTCGCGTACGAGTGCATTGACCACCTTGGCCACGGCGTTCTTGCTCCTCACACCAAAAGCCAGAGCGAGATCCGCGAGCGAAGGGGAGTACCCCCGCTTGTGCTGGAACTCGCGGACGTAGTTGAGGACGGTGCGCTGGTGTGGCGTGAGCGTCATGGTGATTGGGGGGACAGATTCTCCTCCGCTCTGCGGGGTTACGGAGGACAAGTGTACACCATGATAGGTGGACGATCGTGCACAGTCAAGATCTCTTCTCCTTGAAGAGATACCCGAATGCTGTGTTGATAGTGTGCTTATCGCGGAATTTTCGCCCATACGCGTCGCATGGCAAGCAGCGTAGAGACAATGGTTACTGTACCCAGAGCACCAGCTGCCACTATGGCGGTTCGTAGGCTATAGAAGTCGGCGAGGTATCCCCAGAACGGAGCAAAGCTTGCGAAGAGCAGTCGGGAAAAGAACATCTGGGTGGAGAGCACCGTGGCACGCACCTCCGATCGGGTCATGCGGTTGATGATGTCGCTCACGAGTGGAGAAAGACATCCCCAGGCCATTCGGCCAATGAGGAAGAACACCAGTCCCCACATGGCACTCACCATCCCAAGGGCGATGTAGCTCATGATGACGAGGGCGGCGATGGTGATGAGGAACAGCCGATCATCGACGATGCGCGATATGCTGTGCGTGAACTTTGCCGCCAGTGCTCCGGCGATGACGATTGCCGCGTGCGTGATGCCGAACATTTCCACGGGCAAACCCACCTCGATCTGGTAGGGTTGGGTGAACCAGAAGAGCGAAAGAGTGAGTAAGCCGATGAACCCGTAGAGCATGATAATGCTGCGCAGGGGGGCCATGCGCATTGTTTGGCAACAGACATCTACGAGAGCTTTGATGTGCCGCGTTTCCTGCTTCTTGTGCCGCTGTGGTTCGATGAGAGTTAGAGAGATCAGGACAGTCGATCCTATGAAGCCAAGGGTGATCCAGAACGGCAGCCGCATGTTGCCGCTGGCAAAGAATCCGGCAGTCGTGGCGACTGCCGCCTCTGCTGCAAAGAAGAGGAAGCGCTGCTGCCCGTAGACACGTCGGTACTGGTGTTCCTCTTTAAGTTCCAGGAGCGTGTCGTAGGTGAGTGCCTCGATGGTGCCGGAATGAAAACTGGCGCCGATGGCCCAGAAAATTTCTCCGATGAGGAAAGCAGAAAACGCTGTGCCAAGGCAGTAGAGCAGTACGCCAAGGAAGATGCAGAGTGATCCTACAACGATGGTTCGCTGCCGGCCCCACCGGTCCGAGAGGTATCCCGAAGGGATTTCGAGAATGACGATGATGAGCGAAAAGATTGCTTCCAAAAGCAGCGCCTCACGCAGGCCTAAGCCGTTGAGTCCGTAGAAGGGGATGATAATGGGCACAACGAGACCCAATTGCCCCGTGATCTCAAGGGCGTAGAGCTTCGCGATGTTCGAACGTACCGATGGGGCCGCTTCCTGGTCCATGCGGGAATCCTAGAACGATGGGCTTTCCCGCGTCTATCCTCTTTGGGGGTTGGGGTTGGGGTTTTAGGCTCGGTTTCAACCCCAGCCCGACCCCGAACCCGATTACGCGGTTACCTGTTCCGCGCTCGCATTCCCGTTGCGTGAGGTACATTCCAACTCAATGAGGTCGAGCTCTTTGAGCTTGCTCAGCTCCATGTACGTCAGTGTCCAGATAGTCTGTTTGAAGACGGTGAGGTAGGCAAAAAAGTAGCTGGCGGCGCCAATGAGGATCACTGCCAGCACGCCACCGATGCTCCATGCCACAATATGCGGAAGGAAGAGCGTAAACAAAAAGCTGATGCCAATGGCGATTCCGGGAATCAAAATCGCCATGATCAGATTGAGGAAAACCCGCAGGAGGATCACGAACGAGAGGAGCAGTAAGAAGACCACATGCCCCAGATAGCTGATGACCAATTTAAAACTGGCTTTCAGTGCTTGGCCGATACTCAGCTTCTTATTGTCCTCATCTCTACTGATGACAATGGCCTCTTCGCCGAAAATACAGAAGAAGCCGAGGACTAGTGAGAGTACATAAAAGAGGAGCAGCATGCCGATTCCCACGGGGGCCAGCCCCCCTGCGTAGCGCAAGAGGAGTGAAATCAGCGTGATGACCGTGGTGAATCGTCCAAGGAAGAAAATCTCATGGATGGCAAAAATGGGGAAGAAATTGTACACCGCGAGGACCAGGCCCCCCTTCACTTCTTCCTTGGTATGCGCTTTTGCGGCGAGGCCGATGATGGCACCTTTCGCCATGTTGGGGAACAACCATTCAATGATGATGGCGATGATGAGTACGACGATGAAAGTTATAAAGAACCCGAACGGCACATGCTCCATAAGGGTGGCTTCCACAGTGAAGAATCCAATAGGGTTTCCCTCTATGTAGGAGATAAGGAACCAAACTTGATAGATGAGGAGCTTTAAGTTGAGCAGTGTTTCCAGTACTGCAGAAACGTAGCCCCAGCGGCGTACTTGTCGCTCACTCTTCGTGATCGTCCACGCCTTCGCGATGATTTCACGCGGGGTCATTGGGTGGGGGTAATGAGACTCTGCAGGGGTTCGTAGCGATAATCCTTCCCTAGGACGATCGTGACCTGACGCAGTTCCTCGGTGGTGAGAGGCTGGGGTGGAAAGGCCGTGCTACAACCGAGGATTGAGGCAAAGAAGAGGGCAGATGGGCGATTCTCTTCAGCCGCCATGGCCACGAAGGTCGTATCTTGCTCGGGCAACGAAGCATTGGCAATGACATCAACAATAAAACCGTACCGCGCGAATTCCGTGGCGAGCGCTCGCGCAGTTCCGCTCTTGGCGCCGGCATTGAGTATGGCGAGCGTCGGACGAGCCAAGTAGATTGACCGAGTCTCGAACAGGAGCGTTTTGAGTGTCTGAATCTGGCGCCACGTGATGGGGAATTCCGGGATAGAGACGGGGAGCAACACCGAAGCGCCCTCGAACAGGTCACGAGGAGGAGCGTACAGAAGACCGCCCGGCTCGACGAAGCCGTCATAGAGACCATTGCGGTCATTGAGCTGCATCGCAACCACGCGCGCAGGGTCAATCTTCCGCGCGAGGTCCGCGAGACCGATAATCTCGCGCATGCTGAACGTGGTTTCTACGTTTTCCCGGAAGATGCGCAGGAAATCAATGACCATCGTCGGGTCCTTGTGGATCTCCTTTTCCTTCGCCTTGCTTGCCATAGCACGCAGGAGTTGTTGCTGGCGCTGAGACCGGTCGAAGTCGCTCGTCGTGTGGCGGCTACGGGCGTACTTGAGCGCGGTTGCGCCGTCCAGATGCTGAGGGCCGGTTGCAATGACAAAAGGCTCAAATCCATAGTTTTCGTCAGGGTACTCCTGGTCATCAATGTCATAGGGCACCACAACGTCGACTCCTCCAAGGGCGTCCACTCCCTCCACAAAAGCGACGAAGTCCACCTTCACTGCTCCGTGGATGGGAAGCCCGATGTTCCGGCCGATTTCGGCAGCCAGTTCCCGGATGGCTTCCACCGATGCATCCTCCTCACTCATGCCCTGGTTGTACTTCAGGTATCCTTTGTAGTCGCGATACAGGGAATTGATCCTGCCCTCTCCCATTTTCTCTGTCTTGAGGAAGTAGAGGTCTCTGGGGAACGACAGGAGTACGACGCTCTTGGTTTCGTTCGGGTCCAGGCTTGCCACCATAATGGTGTCCGTGAGGTCCTTGCCGTCGTGTCCGGCGTCTCCTTGTCCTATGAGGAGGATGTTCGTGAAGCCGTGCTCGTCTGCGGGTGGCGGGGTTCCCGTAACCGACGTGATGCTGGAGAGCGTGAGTACGCGCATGGCGACGAGCGCTTTTCCTACGCCAGCGAATAGGAGGAATGCGACGAAGACGGCGATGAGCACAACGAGGATGCGTTTAAGCATATTCGTGCGTTTGTTCTTCTTCCGCTCAGCGAGCGTGCGTTTCTTCCATGCGCCGTACCACCCCAGGAGCGGCCGGGTGATCGTGATGCCGGAGAGCAACATCGATTTCCACGGCAGAGAACGCCGGGGCTTGCTCTCGCTGAGCTTGCGCACCTGGAAGGACATGGGCCGTAGTGTAGAGGAAGAAAGCTCCTCTGTGGAGGTCAAAAAAGAGCGTACAATGGAAGCGCCATGTCTTTGAGAATTTTTGACCCAGGGTGGGCAGAATTTTCCTTAGAGAAAAAGGTGTACGGCGATACCCCTGAGCGCCAGGCTACGCGCGAAGGGGTGGCTGCGTGCGTTGCAGCGTTCCGTCCGCTCCTTTCTTACGCCGCTGGCATGAGGGCAGGCGGCGCGAGGCCATTGCCACGGGAAGAGGTTCCTTCGTGTATCACCGTAGAATCAGCAACAGGAGGAAGAGCATGATCGGTTGATGTAGCAGGTAGATCGCAAGCGCATGTTTCCCCGGTATGCTCAGGATGCGCAGTACCTTCGATATCACTTGCGGCTCCCGTTGCGGGCGGATGTACCACGCATCGGCGATTGCGATCCCCAAGAGGATGACGCCGAACCATGGGAGCAGAGGGTAGTAGTCGACGGAGGCGAAGTGCGGAGGAAGAAATCCAAATGGGAGGAGAAGAGAGCGGGAGATTGAGGTTTGGGTTGGGGTTGGGAGGTGAGTGATGACATTCCCTAAGAGAATGATGCCTAGTCCCAGGAGCGCATTTCCCTCACGCAACCTGCGTACGAGTGGCAGCAGCATCACGCTCACGCCGATCATGTGCAGGATACCGAACCGTACGAACGTCTCCGGATCAAAGAGGTACGTGGAAGCAGTGACGAGCATGCCGCAGAGCACGATTGCCATCCCGCGTTTCAGGTATTTCATCACGCGCCTCGGTGCGCTCGCAGTGCTGCGCTCATATGAGATGGCGAAGCTCACGCCTACCAGGAGCAGGAACAGTACTGCAGTGCTTCGGCCCAAGAGCCATCCTCCTCCATGGAGAACGTGGAACACGGGAATGTTGAAGATGTATTCCAGATCGTACGCGCTGTGGTAGACGATCATCATGAGTATTGCGAGCGTGCGCAGGAGATCAATCTCCACGTACCGGTTGTGGGATGCGACGGTGGGCAGAGGCGTCGGGGTTAGGAGCTCTTCTTCGGGGCGTGTGGCCACAGAATCATGGTGCTCACGGCGAGAACCAAGAGCGCCACAAAACGTAAGAGCGGAATGTACGGCGCCAACCACAAAAGGCTCAGGCTAATGCCCAGCAGGGAGATCGGTATTGCGAGGCAAACGGGGCACAGGAGTGCCAGGGCGCCCAGCGCGCCTGCGAGAACGCTAGCTCGCCGCGTACCCATTGGACACGTTCCCTGCTGCCTGCGCCACGCAAAGAGCCCGGCATTGAGGGCGAAGAGGCCGATGAGCGTTGCGGTGAAGAGCATCTCACCCTGTGTTGCCGTTGGTCGTGGAGGACTCGCGATAACGTTCGCGAATGCTCCCAGTTCCCATGCGAAGAAGAGGGCCAGTGCTCCTGCCGAAATGAGTGCTGTTCTCCAGAAGTGCAGGCTCTGGACGAAAGGGGGATGCATGCGATCACTATAGATTACGGGCTCTACAACGGCCAGGACAGTCGTGCTGGCAGACCGTTGTCGTGCAGTCGCACCCTTCGCTCGCGCAATCGGTGTGATGCGGGCACTGGCCGATGGAGGCCAGAGGTGCTGCCTGCACCGTGACGATGACGTAGCCGATTACGATGCCCGCAACGGCCATCGAGAGTGCAAACCAGGGGGAGGAGAAGCGGGGACTCACGGGAAGCATTCTACGATCGAATGTGTCTATTGGCAACGTTGGGGCGCGAACAAAGAAATCGAGGGCACCTTGCGGTCCCCCGATCTCCTCTGGTACGGGTTGCTTATTTGAGCGTCACCTTTGCGCCAGCTGCTTCGAGCTTCTTCTTCATGGTCTCGGCTTCCTCTTTTGCTACGCCTTCCTTGAGGATCTTGGGAGCGCCATCGACTGCAGCCTTGGCTTCGCCGAGCGCAAGCCCTGTGATCTCGCGGACCACTTTGATGACGCCGATCTTCTGGGCGCCAGAGTCGGTGAGTTCCACGTTGTACGAGGATTTCTCCTCGGCGGCTTCGGCTCCGCCTGCTGCTGCGCCTGCTGCTGCGGCAACGGCAACGGGGGCCGCAGTGGAGATGCCGTATTCCTGTTCCATGTACTTCACGACGTTGTTGAGCTGGATCACATTGAGTTTCTCCAGTGCGTCGATGACAGCCTTCTCCTCCTTGGAGAGGGAGACGGTGTCCTTGGTTGCTGCTTCTTCAGCCATGGATAGAGAGGGAAAGAGGGATAAAAGAATTGTGAGAGGTAGGGAAGGTCAGGAAGGTTCGGAAGGTGCAGAAGGTGCAGGAGGTTCGGAAGGCTGTTCGATTCCTACCACAGCTGTCTCTGCCTTCGGTGCCTCGGTTGCCTTATCGCTTTCAGCGGCAGGGGTGTCCATTGCCAATCCGCCCTTTGCGGCGAGCTCTTTGAGTCCGCGAGCAAAACCACTCAACGGGCTGCTGCATATGCTGGCAAAGGTCACCAGAGGTGAGCGCAGCATTCCGGCAAACATCGCAAGAAGCTCCTGACGGCCCGGCATCTGTGCCATGGTGAGCGCCTGTTCACGCGTGAGGAGTTTGCCATCGAACATGCCGCCGATGATGGCGACTTGTTCGTGATCCTTGGCGAATTTAAATGCGACTTGTGCGCCCGTAAGAGGATCAGAAAAGCTGAAGATGCACGAGACAGGTCCTTCGATATTGCTGTCATCAATCTCGGGCAATCCCGCTTCCTTTGCGGCGATCTTGATGAGCGTTTTCTTCGCAACGCGCATGGTGGCCCCCTGGTTCTTGAGCGATTGCCTCAATGCGCTGATATCTGCGACATTGAGGCCGATATAGTGGGCGAACGTCACGGATTGTGCGGCTTTGAAGTCTTCGGTGAGGATGGCTACCTGTGCCTCCTTCTCTTTGCGGGTGAGTGTCATGGAAGTTAAGGAAATGATACGAAAGCCGGCCTCCGTCCGGGAGACCAGCGAGGCACACGACACGAAACACCAAGCCGGAGCCAAATGTTCGATGCTGTATGCCTCGGAGGGACTTATCTTCAGCCATCAGCCTAATGCCCTCGGTCTTCGGACAATGTGTAATTGTAGGGATTGCCATCGCCAGGTCAAGATTTTGCCGTTGTATTTGTTCGGGTTTGTCAAATTTTCTTTGCATGTGCCCTTCATTCGCGTTCTCGCTATGCTGTTTTCATGCGCCTCCTCCTCCAGCGCGTCAGTAGTGCCAGTGTCCGCGTAGACGGCACGATCGTCGGCAGCATTGATCGCGGATACCTCCTCTTTCTCTGTGTAATGGAGGGAGACACCGAAGAACAAGCACGCTGGCTGGCGGAGAAAGTGACGAAGCTCCGTCTCTTTGATGGTGCGGATGGTACGGTGAATGACCGTTGCCTTCTGGATATCGGCGGCGGCCTTTTGGTTGTATCCCAGTTCACGCTTGCGGGGCGCACAGAGAAGGGCAACCGTCCCGACTACACTTCTGCTGCCTCACCTCAACAGGCGCAACGACTCTACGAATTTTTCATTGCATGCCTCCATGCGGCGGGAATTCCCCGTGTGGAAGCGGGAACATTCGGTGCTCTGATGGCTGTGGAACTCGTGAATGATGGCCCTGTAACACTGTACATGGAGCGATAAATGGTGATAGAATCTTTAGCCCCTTCCGTTTCTGCCATGGTGCAGCACGCTGCGACGTTCACCGCACTCATCCAGGGTATCCAGGAGCGTACGCCGTCCTTCAACGCCGGTCGGGTGTTGGAGGGGTACCGTTTTGCGCGGGACCTGTACGCCGACGAGCAGCACTGGAGCGGCATGTCGATCATTGACCATGCGTTGGGCGTTCTCGAGATTCTGGCGCCGTTTGAGCCGGACGAGGACGCCATACTCGCGTGTCTTCTGCATCATGCTCTCCTTACACCCAACGCGGTAACGCTGACGGAACTTGAGGATCATTTTGGGTCGGACGTTCGGCAACTGGTAAGTGGTGTGCATCTCCTCACGTCGCTTATGCATGGAGAACGGAACTCCATCGGTGATCTTCGTCTTATGCTCCTGAGTGTTTCCGATGACGTGCGTACCATTCTCATTACACTTTGTGATCGCTGCTTCGTGCTCAACTCTGTCGGCGCACTTCCGCGCATGCGCGCCCGAACCATCGCGAGCGATGTTCTCAATCTCTACGCTCCCGTCGCCGCTCGTTTGGGTATCTACTCGCTCAAGCACGAGCTTGAGCGACGGGCATTCCCGATCTGTTACCCTTCCGATGCCGAACGCATCACAGGGCAGCTCTCGGAGTTGCACAGAGCAACCGGCGACTTTCTCACTGCGACGGCCCGAGTCCTGGAGCAGCATTGTGTCGAGAATGGTCTCCATGTCCAGCTTGAGTGCCGAGAGAAACAGGCGTACAGCATCTTCCGCAAGCTGGATTCCAAGAGTCTCTCTTCTGTTGAGGATATCTACGATCTCTTTGCCATTCGCGTCATCGTTTCCACCCCTGAGGAGTGTTACCGTGTTCTCGGTCTGCTCCACACTCTCGGGCGTCCCTTGGCACACCGCTTCAAGGATTACATCGCGTTTCCCAAGCCGAATGGATACCAGAGCCTGCACACCACGCTGGCGCAACTGCCCTATGCGCCTAAAGATACGGCTATCGAGGTGCAAGTACGTACTCATGCGATGCATCGCGAGGCCAAATACGGAGTTGCCGCGCACTGGAGTTACAAAGAGTACGGCGCAACGCGGCAGGCGATGGAGCATGTGCAACTCAAGAAAATGCTCACGGCCCAAGAGCCGGTTTTGGAAGATGCAGTACACCGGCAATCTCTGGCCGATCATATCTTCGTGCTCACGCCCAAAGGCGATGTCATAGAATTGCCCGAGGGGGCAACGCTGCTCGACTTTGCATTCCAGGTGCACACAGATCTTGGGCTCTCTTTCCGCTCTGCTCGCGTAAATGGGGGCATTGTTCCTCTCGATTACCAACTGGAGAACGGCGATGTTGTGGAAATCCTCAAGTACCGTACGCCCCGTCCTTCGCCGCAATGGATGCAGATGCTTAGGATGGCTTCGTCGCGCTCCAAGCTCAAGCGCTACCTCAACACGCAGCGTCGGACGGAATTCGTCGCACGTGGTCGCGAACTCCTCAATGCGGAACTGCGTCGTCATGGTTTGCCGGCGCTCGATGGCGATCTTACGTTCCTTCGATCTTGTGATGGAGAAGACCTGCCGCTTGCTCGGCGTGAAGATCTCCTCATGAAGATTGGGCAGGATTCGGAGCGCGCCTCGTCGGTGCTCCAGCGTCTCGATGCGCTCAGAGGATCCATCCCTTCCGTGACGATGGAACGACCGCAAAAATCCCGCGCAGAGCACCAGCATGAACACGTCGTGCTTGAGGGGGAGATGCCGATGCCCACTCGTTATGCAAAGTGCTGCAAACCTCAGGAAGATACGCGCGTGCCGATCATCGGCATTGTGAACCGTTTGGGCGAGGTCATGATCCACCGGCGGACGTGCAGAATGCTCAAGAACGCTAATCCCGAGCGCCAAATTGGGGCCATGTGGAAGCAGACGGTTCGTTCCTAGACGCTCTTTTGCGGTCGGGAACAGCTGCTCTCGTTCCATGGAAAATGAGAGCGCCCCTTCGTATGCGCGGGTGACGGATGCTCAGTGTCTTCATCGAAGCCGTATCAGGCACTGAGCAGGTCTTCTATGAGGCGCTCCAGGCGCTTCTGCCACTTGAGCTGATGCCAACCTTGGAAGTCCTTCTGGAAGTTGGGGGATACCCGCTCGCGTTCTTCGGGTGAGAGCGGGGAAAGATAGGCGGTAACTGCCTGTTCCATCTCTCCATCGGTAAGATCAATCTCGCGCTCCTCCGCAATTTTCTGGATGCCGAAGCGCAGAGTCAGCCGGTTCTCCGCCTGTTTGCGCATGTCCGCCGTGAGTTCGTCGGCCTTCTTGCCGCTCTTGGAAAGCCACTGCTCCAGTGTCAGATTCTTCCGTTCCAGCTCGGCGCCGAATCGCTCCAGGATGTCACGTTCCTCTTCCTCGACCAGTTCCGGTGCAAGGTCGACCACCGTTGCTTCCCGGATGCGCTTGAGGAGTTCCTCCTCCCGTCGGCGATGTTCGATCTGTTCTTCCTGGGTACGGAGCGATTCCTCCACACGCTTGCGGAACGCATCCACCGATTGCTCTCCCAGTTGTTCCTTGACGAATGCATCCGTGAGCTGAGGTTTTTCCACACTCTCCACCTTCGTCACCGTTACATGGAACGTGACAGGTTTCCCCGCCAGCGCTTGGGCGTGGTACTTTTCCGGGAAGGTGAGCGTGAAGGTCTTTGCATCGCCGCGCTTCATGCCGATGAGTTCCTCCTCGAACCCGGGGATGAGCGTTTTGCTTCCCAGCAGGACCGTGTGGCCCGAGGTGCGCGTCCCTGCAACTTCCTTCTTCGCCGAATCTTCTCCCCAGAAATCCATCGTGACTTGATCGCCCTCCTGGGCCGCCCTCTCCACCTCCTGAGTTTTTTGATGTTGAGAGAGCACGTAGTCCATCATGCGATCGATGTCTTTGGGGTCGATCTTCACCTCTTTGCGATCCACGCGGATCTTGCTCGCGCCTTTCACTTTCACGTCAGGATGTTCGACAAACGTGATCGTAACTGTGAGAGGATCGCGACTCTGCGCTTCCACTTTGGGTGCCATGATGGGTTTGAGATCATGCTCCTCCACAAGTCGTTTGAAGGTCGAGGGCATCAGGGCGCGTACGGTTTCTTCTAAAAGAGCGCCCGGGTCCACGCGTTCGCGCAACATCTTCGGGGGCACTTTCCCGGGACGGAACCCCGGGATGCGTACCGCTTCGCCAAGTTTCGCAAGTGCCTGGGTTTCTGCCGGGGAGATTTCCTGAGCGGAAAACGTCACCGTGCACACGATGCGGTTGCCCTTTAGGCGCTTGGGAGCTGCGGTGGATTGCACAGGTTTCGCAGACATGCAGTGGAGGGGAATCAGTCCCGTTTCCTCCAGTACACCAGGAGTGGCGTGGCCAGGAAGATGGAGGAATACGTACCGACGATACAGCCTACAATGAGCGTAAGCACGAACCACCGGATACTCTGTGACCCCAAGAAGACGAGGGCGAAGAGCATGATGAGTGTGGAGAAGACCGTATTGATGGTGCGCGTGAGGCTCTCGTTGAGACTGCGCTCGCACACGGCGGCAAACGGCTCGTTACGCTCCTGTGTGAGAACGTTATCGCGAATACGATCGAAGATAACGATGGTGTCATTGACGGAGTATCCGATAATCGTGAGCAGAGCCGTCACAAAAAGCGTATCCATTTCAAATGATGTCCAGTGGCTCAAGAGGACGAAGATCCCCACGGTTACGGCCACATCGTGCAGCAGGGAAACAACGGCAATGATACCGAAACGCCAGGGGCTTAAGCGCCGCGGAACTTTGCGGAATGCGAATGCGAGGTACACCACGATGGCGACGCTGGCGATGGCGAGGGCCATGAGCGATCGGCGTTTGAGAGTCGCGCCGACCGTCGGTCCGATGGTCGTGAATTGCAGCTCATCGGTCTCCCCCAATGTCGTTGACAGATGTTCGATCAATGCGAGGTGTTCTTCATTGGAAAGATCACGCAGGCGAATGAGCATCGTTTGTGATCGCGTTGAGGAAATAGAGAAACTTCCGATTCCTTCTCCGGTATCAAAGGTGACAGAAGCCAGTGCTTTCTGAAGGTCTTCCTTGGTCGCAGAACTGGGGATCTTAAGCTCCACGAGCGTGCCTCCCGTAAAATCAATGCTCAGTTTGGGCCCGGGGACGATGAGGAGCACTACGCCGCTTATGGCGGCTATGGTGGAGAACGTGAGGAAGAATTTTGCCGGCCTTAAGAAGGGGATTGTCATGGTGTTTGAGCAGAAATATCGCGGACTGGGGCAGGGTAGCGGGTTTACAAGGGGGAATCTAGCGATTGACCGGGGAGTTCTCTGAGGATGCCGCACGCACGGAGAGTGTCGTCGTTTGTGCAGAGCTTTCCATAGACCACATCAGCGTTCTCGATAGCTGGGGCAACAGGGGGGCGAAGCCCTCGACATTGAGAAATGGCGCATACTTTTGGGTGATGGGTGCCCAGAGCTCGGTGTCGATCCAGCCATCTGCGAAACGTGTTCCGGGAATGAGCCCGGAGAGGACGGGAGAAACTACAGTGTCCTTTGGCTGTAGCGCATCCGTCACGGCCCTGATGTCGTTGCCCATGACGAACGTGCCGCCCCGTTGTGCCGTTACAAATTGGATGCCGTCTCCTCTCGTGGTGAGCAGAATCTTCCACTGCTCCGTTTTCTGAAGCAGGAGTTCTTCGGTTTGCATTTCCCCCATGCGGATGTCCTTGGATGTAAAGCGATGATCGAGCGTACGCGTTACGACATGCGTAGCAGGGTGTGCGGAACGAAATGCCGCATGGAGGTTTGTGAGAGTTTCCTCCACGTTCTGCCTGTTGTTCCCGACGCTCTCCATGGTGAAGAATGCTCCGGAAGCCGTGGTACCTATGTTCAGTGTTGTGGGTCCGGAGAGGAGGGGGAGAATGCCGTAACGCAGTTGGATTTCCTTTCCGAATGTTTTCTCCAGAAGACCATTGATAGCGCCAAAGAGCGCACTGCGCGTTTCTTCGCTGGCATGCGTTTCTATGTGTGAGTACAGCGTCTGTACATCTGCAATGCGTAGGAGCAGAGCGCTCCCTGTACTCGCTGTGTGCACGGTTGCGGGCAGCGAGTGTGTTGCTGGCCGTTGTTCTCCAAACCAAGATATCTGCACGTCATCTCCTCTCCGTAGAACAGAGACGTACGTTTGCTGTGGCGGATGAAGGAGCGCGAAGAGTTCTTCCATGATGGTCTGTGATGCAGGAAGCACGTCTGTTTTTAGGAATATCCAAGGCGTGTTTCTCTGTTGCAGTCGTGCGAGTGCTCGATATGCATTGAGCGCGCTTACGGTGTTCTGTGTTTGGAAGAAATGAGCGTTCTCTGGTTGGGACAGCACGACGGCGTATCGTCCCATCGTGAGTGCATCTGCATTTCGCCGTGTTGTGGAGAGAGAGGAAAAAATCGCCGTGCTTCCATCATGGAAGAGTGCAACGGCATCGCAGTCTTTCGGTACGTCAGCGAGTGCGGGGAAGAGCGGTTCGAGCAGGCGCACATCCTCCTCCATTGGTGCTGTGAGCAGGGCTGCAGTCTGTTGCGCTGGCAGAAAATCTGCCGGCGTGTTCCCCATGGCGGTCAGCTGGGCGGTCATGATGGCGATGAGAACGAACACCACCGCCCCGGCCACTACGGCGAGCGTGATCGTACCTACGGTGCGCAGGACAGAAGGCAGCTGCATGGCTCCCTCTACTCTAGAGATCCTGACGCTGCATGCAAAGAAGACTCCTCATGTTGGTATGATCCAGTATCCAGGGACACTGTCTCCATCTCCATACGTCATATTTCCTGCATTCCCTGCAGGAGTTCCCGCGCCTCCATCAGTGCAGGATTGAGTATCAGGGCCTTCTCGAGCGCGGTACGGGCTTCCGTGTTGCGGTCTGTCTGAATACTGGTTTTCCCAAGGAGCAGGAACGCACGGGCATCCTCCGGCCAGCGCTGGGAGGCTTCTTTTGCTTTGACGTAGGCCTCTTCCGTGTTGCCGATGATGGTGCTTGCCGTGATGAAGCCCTCAAAGGTTTCTACCGTTGCGCGCTCCTCGCGCGTGAGGGCCTCGTACTGCTCGAGTGCAAGCAGCGTATCGCCTTCCTCCAGCGCTTCCTGAGCGATGAGCATGCGCACTTCGGATCCTGGTTCGAATCCGTTGACGAGCGCGTACTCAAGGAAGGTGATTGCATTGCGGTGCTGCGCGAGCGCGGCGTATGCGCGTCCCAAGAAGTACTGAATCTCGGGCTTCTGTGGATCTAAGTTGTACGCCTGTTCCAAGGATTCCAGCGACTCCTGCGCACGTTCCGTAACAAGCTCGCAGTACCCCTGTACGATCCATGCATCGCGGTAGTTGGGTTCCGTCGATGTCACTTGGACCAGGAGCGGCAAAGCGAGTTCGCATTCCTGCACCTGTGCAAGGGCGCGGGAGAGCAAGGTGATGAGGTGGAGGTTCGAGCCTTCCGGGAAGAGCGCAAACTCGTCATACGCCGCTTGCAGTGTATGGGCGTAGGAGCGCAGCACGGGTTCCCAGCCATTCATCACCTGTGCGAGTTCCTGCTGGGCGATGGTGTGGTCGCCCTGGATGGTGGCGAGGAGTGCCAGACCGTAATGTTTCTGCGGGGATTCCTGCGCATTGGTCAGGAGCTCCTGTGCCTTGAGGAGTTCGCCTGATCGCAATTCCAAAACACTCTCCAGAAGCAGCAGGTCTTCCGCGCGTGCTCCGGCGTCGCGCATCTTGCGGATCGTGGCGCGTACGCCGATGGTATCACGGCGTTGCAGCTGTGCCTGGGCCAGCTTCCTGAATGCGGGGAGGCCTCCGTCTTCCTTTACCGCCTTCTCGTAGAGTTCCTGCGCCTCTTTCCACTGTCCGCGCAGTGCGAGCAAGTCCCCCTGCCGCAGGGCAACAAGGGCTTCGTCACGTGGGTCAATGGGTGGCAGGGGCAGGCGTTCCTCGGTTTCCGTACCGCTGGTGGTCACTCCCGGGATTGCCAGCGGTCCCACGAGGATGTTCGTTGATTGCATGATCTGCCACCATAGGAATACGACAATTGCCCCGGTGCATGCGAGCGCCAACAGAATCGGGACGACAATGCGAAGAGGAACCTTCATGTGGGGGAGAAGACTACCAACGTTCTATGCAGGACGCTAGGAAGGGAAGTTGTCATCCTCAGCCGAAAACCTTGCAATGACGAAAATGCGAATGGCACGCACGGCCTTCGCTTTGGGAATTTATTTGCTGCAAATCACATATCCTCCTCCACCTGTGGTGTGAGCTCGCCATCCGCATCGCTACTCGAAGATTTGGCGATCGTGGCTCTTGCAGCGGCTTCGGAAAGCTGTTTGGGGATCACCGCTTCCACGGCACCCCACTTGGCTTCGCTGCCCTTGGGAAGCAGGATCGTCACCTGGTCTCCCACTTCGGCACGGTAGAACGTTACGGAAGCAAGGAGCACGCGTAATGCTTTGCCCTCGGCGAGCACCTTGTACTGACCGTCTTCCTGAATCAGAACGCCAACGATTGTGCGGCGCTCTACGGGAGCGATTTGCTTGTAGATGAACTTCCCCTCATCGGTGATGGTGAGCTTCATGCCATCGCCTTCGACAAGTTTGCTCTTACTGGCGTAGTTGGCCGGAACGGGATAGGTCTGACTGTTGCCATCCACCATGTTCTGTCCGTCGAAAATTCCCTCAATCACTCTGCCGCTCACGGAGGTGCTCATGCTGCTTGCCCTGGAGACGATACGCTCGCGGTCCGTATCCACCACACCCGTGAGATCCCGCAGGAGCGCATGGGCTGTTTTCAATGAGGACATCGCCGTATCGATGAGTTCCTGGATTTGGAGCAGTTTGTCGTCGGACATGGCACGCAAGGGGAGGATCAGAGCGGGCGGGCCGCGACATCAAGATCCACACTCTGGAGTTTCCTGTGTATCTCGCTGTCTGTGAGCAGCCCCGCCTGGGCGCCGATTGCGCCCACAACACTCGCTGCGTTTATGGTACCTGCCTTGAGCGCTGTTGGCAAGTCTTTGCCCGTGAGAAGAGCCCATGTCATGCCGGTATCAAAGGCGTCCCCAGCGCCCGTCGTGTCCACAGTTTCTGTGTTGAGAATAGAACAGGAGAAGAGCTGTTTCCCATCGGATGCGATGGTGCCGTTCTTCCCATCGGTCACGCAGATGTTCTTTGTTCCTATCTCTACTGCGGTACGAATGGCCTGCTCAGGAGAGTCTGCTTGCAAGAACCGCATTGCCTCCTCCTTATTGAGGAGCAGTAGATCGGTGTGTGCGAGGAGTTTGCGATTGTTCGGTTCCGTAATACCCGCATCAATCTGACAGCCGCCGGGGTTCCAGGTGAAGCGAGGATTCCCTTCGGCGGCAAGAATGTCGATGAGATCATCTTGGATGACGCAGCTGCCTTCTTGGATATGGTTGAGCACCACCCAATCCACGGCGGACGCAGTCTCTTTACCAAAATTTGCGTCATGAAGGTGCGTGTTCGTTCCCGGTGTGTAGAGAATCACGCGCTCACCGCCGCCAGAAGAGAGAATGATGGAAAAGCTGGAGACTTCGTTCTCCACTACGGTTGCGCACTCCACGTCCACTCCTTCGCTCTTCAAATTCTCCAGGAGTTTCTCTCCCCATTGGTCACTTCCGATTACGCCGCAGAATCCTGCTGAGCAGCCCAGGCGCGCGAGACCGACAGCCGTATTGGATGCACCCCCTCCGCACGTTTCGATGACTTCCTTCACTTGCACTTTCTCTCCCAGGGGCAGTGCGAGCGATCGCACTTCCTTACACTCATGCACCAGTTGCTTGTCCGTACGTACGAACAGGTCGTAGGTCGCTCCGCCGATGGACATGGTGCGGGGACGGCGAGAGGATTCCATGGGATTACGCGCGGTAGCGGGACTGCATTTCCTCCAGGAACTGCAGCGTGAGCTTCATTGTACGACGCCGATGCCAGCGGGCGAAGAGGAAGAGTGCTGCGGCACCCAGGGCAGTCCACCAGACAGAGAGGGGAATACCTTCTTGGGAGAGGCCGGGTGCGCCGCCATGGAGATTACCGCCGATCGGGGGGAATGCGGATGCAGGTGTACCGATGGAACTTGGTGCCGGTGTGGAACTCGACGGGTGGAAACCTCCTGCCCCCTGGGGTGTCCCCGATCCCTTTGCCGCTTGATCCGTGAGGACGTTGCCGGTGGTTGCCACCGGTGTCAGGCGCAGGGAGTACGTAATCCCGTTGATAAGATCGCGCAGTGTGTAGGCTTGCAGGTCACCGCTCAATGTCCGTTTTTCGGTGTAGAGATCCGATTCCACTCCGTATTCCAATAGATACGAAGAGAGTGGGGTGCCCGAGGCAAGTACTCCCCATTCAATGAGTAATGCTCCATCTTGTTCCGTGATGGTGAGTGCCAGACCCAGTGCACTGGCCTGGACCGGATCGCTCTTCTCACCACTCTCGCGGTCTCCCTGCAGGGCGGTGACGGCAAAGGTATATATCTTCCCCGATTCCAATCCGGCGACGGTTGCAATAGCCGTTGCACGGTCGGTATCCAATGTGTAGAGGTAATTTTCTGACGTTTCACCGACGTAGATGCGATATGCATCCACACGCTCGCTCGTCACGGGGTCCCAACGTAGCGATACTGCGCTGGCCCGTGATTCTGCAGTGACATTTTCCACCTTCGGAAGGCTGCGTTTGGTTACGACGATGTTGTTACGTACCTCTGTGGTATTGCCTGCTGCATCCGTAGCCCGAATAATGGGCTGGTGCGTTCCTGCTGCGGGGGCCGCCATGTCCAGTGCGTATGTGCCAGGGGTTCCTTCGGTGAGTATCAATTCCTCATTCTCGATGGTGAGCGTGACCGAGGCAAGTTGTGGTTCGGTCTCCACGGTCACATGCACGGTGTCTTCTTCCTGCGGATTGAGAGGATCGAACGTAATCATCCCCACCTCGGGATCCTGGGTATCGAGAGTAATGTGGATGTCACCGGAGTCGAAGAGCGGGTTCTCTGCGCCGCGCACGCGCAGAGTATGTTCCGTTCGCTCGGAATCGAGCTCAACGGGGATGGCGAATTCTCCTTCCTGGTTCGTATCGCCGTATTCGTCCTCCTTTCCGCCAGTGACGACGAGGTTGATGAACGGTGGTCCTTCTCCTTCCACTATGAGCTCCGGTGAACCCACGGTGGATTTCTCCTCCAGCGAGGTGACGCTGATCGTGTGTGTGGTGGTCGTGCCGTCGCCAACTACTTCTATCATGACTTGCGCGTTGATGTTCGGGTCTGTGCCATCCTCAACGTAGAGGATGTGCTGACCGGGGGTGCGGAACCTGAGTCCCAGTGTCAGGACTTTCTCCCCAAGGTTCTGCGGATAGAACTGTATCTCTCCACTCAGTGGCAGAATTGCCATGGGATCGGTGGAGGAGAGCAATACCGTTCCTGCGTAGCTCTCGACGCGCTTGCCGTACTGGTCGATGGCCGTAATGCGCAGTGTTGCATCCTCATTGACCAGGAGTTGCTCCTTTACTTCTATCACAAAGGAGTCCGTAACGTCGTAGTTCACGGCCTGACCGTAGAAGTTTCCCGGAAGCACGCTTCCCACCATGCGGCTGCCGCGGTAGAGCGTTGTTCCCTGTGTGCGCGAAACAGTGGTCGGTGCGTACGGAGTTGCCACTGCCGTGCGCGTCGGCATGGGCATGGTGGTGTAGGTGTCGTAGTACCCGCCTCTGCCCGTACTCGCGTTCAGTTGGAGTTCGGACGGGAGCAGTGTTCCGCTCAGGAGGTCCATGGCTCGCAGTGCGATGGTTCCCTCTTGCCATGTGGAGACCAGGAAGTCCTGCTGACCATCTCCATCTGTTTCGCTATTGAGCGGCGTCGCAGTGTCTGCGGTTCTGCTCGGGATGAGTTCCACAGGACGACCGGAAAGTGCGTTCCCTAAGCGATCGCGCAGGATAACGCTCACGGTCACCGCGTCCTCACCGTCGGGTTCCACTGTGGCGCGCTCCGCTTGCAGGGAGCTTGCCGTGGGATCCAGTGCTTCGGGTAGCACGCGGAATGTGGTTGTCGCACTCGTCTGTGCCTCGGTCAGTTCCGCTGCATACGTTCCCGCGATTTCCGTCTCCTCCCCCGACAGTGTTGCAGTGCCGACACCACTTTGGTTGGCAGTGATCGGCACAGCGACCTGCGCACCGAAGGGAGGCTCCACCATCACGGTTGCACGTGCTGAGGGTGCGAGCCCCTCGACGCGGATTTCCGTGCGCATCCCTGCGATGGTATCGGGGATGCTCAAGAGCACCGCGGCGTGTGTAGAGAGCGGGAGCAGCAGGGCCGCTGCAGCTGTGAGGGGAATGTGTAATTTCATGAATCCTCTTATGGTAGCAGAAAAGCCCGGTCCACTCAACGCTATATCTATAGCGGTATACTATAATCAAAATTTGTCAGTACCTGCTCTCTGATCTGAGCGGTGCGCCCGGGTTTCATTCAATTCCATTCCTAGCGTATGATGGAGCGCACTATGACAGCACGCTCACCACTTTTCGTTTTCCTCCTCGGTCTTTTCTTGGTCTCCTGTGGTGGTTCTACGTCGGAGGTTGCCTGTGTCGAAGACTATTGGGATGGAACAGTGGGGGTCTGTCTTCCGGAGGGGTGGTCCGCGGTCGATGCCGAAACACTGCGTCTACGCGGTGTCCCTACAGAGACCATTGCGGCGTTCCGCGCTGGCGAGCCGGTCTCCGGTCAATTCCCCACGGTCACGGTGACTGCGGAACCTCTTTCGCAGGTGATAACTCCTGCCGATTACAGTGACGCAAGCATCCGTTCCGTGACGGGTCTTCCCGGGTATACGCTCATTGATGAGAAAGATATGAAGGTTGACGACAATGATGTGAGACTCCATGTTTTCTCCTCGCAGCCGGTGGAAGGCGAGCCTGCCCGTCGCTTCTACCAAGTGAGCACGGTGCAAGGGGAGTATGGGTATACGGCGACGGCCGCCGTTCCGACATTCGTCAGTGATGACATTGTTGCCCAGATTCTCGCGGTGCTCGAAGGTGTCACCTTCGTCGGTGAGCCGATTGAAGAGGAGTAGCCTCTTCCTTTGCGTCGAGCGCAATCTTCTCTATCCTTTGCGTTGCCTATCGCAGATGGATCATTCTCGTTACCGTTCTCCTGTTGGTGCCGTAGCCAAGTAGTAAGGCAGGGGTCTGCAAAACCCCCATACGTGGGTGCAATTCCCACCGGCACCTCCACGTAAAATCGCTCGCAGCGAAGCGAGAAGCGATTTCACGTGGGACGTGGCGGCGCAGCCGCTTTACGTTCCTGCGAGCGATCACGTGGCACTGCCACATATCTTGTATCGGAAGGGGGGCCAGTACAGTTCTCTCATTGCCGCAAATCTGCTGTTCTGGTACAATAGATACGTACTACACACATTCCACTCCCTCATCATGGAACAGAAGAAACTCGCACTCGGAGTAGTTCTGGGTCTTGCTGCCGGGGTCATCACGACGCTCGCCGTAGAGGACACGATTCTGCAGGCGCAGGTCTTTGGCGAACCTGTCGTCGTTGCGTACCGCGGCATGGATATCCGGTTTGATCGCCAGTACTACAAACGCCGCGCGGTCAATGAGCGCGATCAAGAGACCGAGCCGCGCGCGCAGGATCAGATTTCTGTTCCTTCTTCTGTGAAGGCCGTTCCGGCATCGCCGCGGCAGACTTCGACGGAGGGTTCCGCCGACTGTTCGCTGAGCGTTCCCATTGTTGCGGAGATTGAGCGCCAGGTGTTCCTGCGGATCCCCACCGGTCGTGATTACCTGCAGCTGAGAGCGGGCATTGCGCGATACTTTGAGACCATTGCCTATGGGGATTGTGCGCGTCCCGTGGACGTTGAAGGGGCGCAGGCGCCGGAGCACTCCAGCGCAGCCAGCCCAGTTGCGCGCGTGAATAATCACTGCGATGAGTACGCCAAGGATACGCAGCGCTACACGCGGTGCATCGTCAACGAGCGCGAGGGCCAACGCTATATCGGCACGCCGGTGCAGCGGTAAGAGACCACTCCATACTCGATATGTCACCCTGAGGAGGGCCGGCGTGTCCGTGCTTCGAGACGTCGCATGCTCCTCCTCAGCATGACACGCCGGCCCGTCTCGAAGGGTGATATTCCGTGTACGCGCGCATACCAAAAGACCGGGAGTTTTGAATGCACGAGGCACTCAATTCCCGATCTTCGGTGGTCTGACCCACGAGGTCAGACCATTAGGAACACTGCTTTGTTGTCACATTCCGTCGAAGTTCGGCTCCTCGGCTGGAGCCGAGGTATCCGTCCGGGGAGCTTCCGGCTCCTCCTCCTCGTCGAGAGGCGCAAGCGCCTCTTTGACGAAAGCAAGGAGCTCTGGAACCCCGACAATCGCCGGCGTGAGCAGTGCGAACGCTGCGACGCCAGCCAGGGCTGTCCAGACACTGTGTCCGTGCTCGAAGACACAGACCAGCGCGAGGACAAGCCCCGTCACGGAACCCAGCATGTCCGCGCCATGCGACGCGAACATGCGCACGCCTCTTGCGAGCCGCACGATTCCGGCGAGAACCGCCGGAACCTGGGGGGCCCGCTCCTTGCGAGAACGGGCAAAAAACTCCAGTGTGTTGGCTAGCAGGTTGGCGGCGCAGTAGGCGCCGCCGAATCCGCAGAGGACGGCAACGGGGTCAGTGATGACCCCGTAAACCCCGGCCGCAATGGCCAGGGCCAGGAGTACACACGAAACGATGGCGAATTTGCTCATCCGCCACCTCCTTCCCTTTCTTTGTTGTGATTGAGCAGCGTTCCTAAAGATAATTATAAAACTAATTAGTAATTATGCAAGTACAAGGGAGGGCTTTGGGAAGGCGCATTCTCTCTCGACGCTTCGTTCCCTCTCCCGGCGGGAGAGGGACAGGGAGAGGGGCTTTGCGCTACGGTGGACTTCATCGTACTTCAGTCATTGGAACCACCGCGTACGCGGTCGGCTTTCCCTCAGATTTCCCCCCTCTCCCTTACCCTCCCCCAAGGGGGGAGGGAAACACGCAGTGCCTCCGTTCTGTTGTTGTGGTTCGCTCTCTTTCTCTCTCTTTCGGGGGGAGGGAAAACGAGCAGGACATCTGTTCCGACTTGGTGTTTCGTTCCCTCTCCCGGCGGGAGAGGGACAGGGAGAGGGGCTCCGTGCTACAGTTATCCGCTATGCTACGGAATTTCGTTTTCAGTGTGCAGCGGCCGAAGACGACGTTCGCCCGCTACCTGCGCAAGCACTCCACGACGGGGGAGCGGATACTTTGGCAAAAACTTCGTGCAAAGCGATTCCACGGACTCGTATTCCGGCGTCAGGTACCCATCGGGCCATACATCGTGGATTTTCTGTGCGTAAAGCACAGGCTCGTCATTGAGGTCGATGGAGATTCCCACTACGCGCTCGGAGCGCAAGAGCGTGACGCGCGCAGGGAGCAGTACCTGTGTCAGCAAGGTTTCCGCGTTCTTCGGTTCGGGAATGCTCAAGTTGTTCAGGGCGTTGATACGGTCATTGGAACCATCACGCAGACGCTCGGCTTCCCCTCAGACTGACCCCCTCTTCCTTGCCCTCCCCCAAGGGGGAGGGAAAAACACACAAAACCTCCGTTTCGTGCTGTGCTTCGTTCCCTCTCCCGGCGGGAGAGGGACAGGGAGAGGGGCTCTGTGCTACGGTGGACTTCATCATGCTTCCGTCATCGTTACCGGAGCGCAGGTGCTCGCTTTTTCCTCAAACTAAATCCCTCTCCCTTGTCCTCCTCCAAGGGGAGAGGGAAACACACAGTGCATTCTTCTGACGTGGTTCTTTATGAGGGCACTCTCCTCACGCGAACGTGAGCACCTCTGGGGCGAAAATCAGGAGGACTCCCAGCGCGTACATCAAAAATCCGCCGAAAATCAGGGTGAAGCGCGCGTACTTCTTGGTGAGCCCCGTGGCGTGGAGCGTGTACACCGCAATCGTGAAGATGATGAGATCATCGATCATGTAGAGCAGGATGTAGAGCAGCATGTAGCCGTAGCGTGCAGCATTCGAGACCTGGTTGAATGCCAGGATCTGCGTGAAGATGGCGGGGAGCCCCGCGGTGCACACAAGCTCGATCAAGTTGACGGAGAACGCGAGAATGGCAACGCCCAGGAGCATCGCCGGCCATGCGGTTCTCATGAGCACGCTCTTCATCTTTTCAATCAGGCGCTGACGCTGCTGGAGGTTGGTCACTTGGCACTGGTTGGGGTCCTTGCCCAATGCTTCGTAGAAGTAGAACGCTCCGCCGCCGATGGCTACGATGCCGATCACCTTCTGCACCCAGAGGTTGAACCCGATCAAGAGGAACGCATTGAGCCATGCGGCGATAAACAGGTAGTACATGGCACCGCTTACAAAGAGGAACGTCCCACCCACGAGCCAGATCTTCTTCGGGTCGCGCGTGGCAATGAGTAGGGTCAACAATGTGATGAGCACCCACATCGCGCACGGATTGAAGCCGTCTAAGAATCCCAGCAGAATCGAGAGTGTGGGGAGAGAGAGGAGGGTTAAGTCCACTTCTCCCAAGAAGGGCAGGTCAAAGAGAAATTGATCCAGGTCCACCTCGCATCCTTCGATGCAAATCCCCTCCGCGCTCTGCACGGAAACCGTGCGCTCGCTTGCCAGGAATTCCTCAAATGGCAGGCAGCCTTCCGTACTCTCCTGGCACTGCGTACGTTTCAGGGCCAGGATGCTCCCCGTCGTATCGTCGCGGTCGTACCCTTGGATGACCTGACCGTTGAGGATGATCGTCGGTACGGCCTGTTGGAGCGAGGGTGCGCGTTTCTGGAGCGCGCTAAAGAGCTGTTGGCTCTCCAGCGCGGTGATATCGTAGTAGTTCACTGCCCATCCTTCTCGCTGCGCATACTCCTTGAATTCCCTGCAGTGGGGGCAACTCTCACTCACGAACGCGACGATGTCCGCTCCCTCCGCGGAGACATACACCGCTTCTCCCTCCGGCGTTCTGCCATCCAGGGCACGCTGGGGGAAGATGAGCCCGAGTGCAACCACGGGGAAGAATGCGAAGATGAAGGCAAGGGTGAGGCGTTTATTCATGTTGGCCGATTCTACAGGAACTTTGTTCCAAAGAAAGGTTTCTCCACTGGCCGTCTGGTAGTTGCCACATCACTATTATTGGCGTATTATAAAAGAGAACATGGAAACGAGTACCTCCGAAGATTCAGCACTGGATGCCGGTTCTCAGCAAGATGTTGTGGGGATTGAGCAGCTGATGCAGCAGTGCTCGGTTGATCCAGAATTCATGGAGCAGGTCATGGGTCGTGTTCGCAATGTTGCAGAAGAGCTGATGGAACGTGATAAGGAAGATGGCGTGCCATGCAGAGATTATCTGCAGAGCGTACGTGGTGCGATTGCTACGCTTACGGGAACACAAATGGATCCCATGCGACCACCCCATCGCAGAATGTTCGGTCACCTCTCTGCAGGGGCTGCCGATGTTCTTTTGGTTGCACTCACTCAGTTGGAGGTTACGTACCGAGACATTGAGAACTACGAAGAGCGCCAGCGTTTTCTGCATGCATTTCAAATCGCCATTGAGGAAGGAGTAAAGCTGCTCGCCGACGGAAGATCAACTCCGGAACGCGTCAGTCATGCGCTGGAGCTCATCTGCATTCGTCTCAACGACACGTTCAAAGTTCCCATGGCGTACCGCGGGAATGGCAACGGCAGCGAGGAGAGCCGTCCGCGTCCGCACACGAACGAGGAGCTCAAGCGGCTGGTGGCGGAGTGCTACGAGCCCGGAGCGGATTTCCTCTACTGGTGCGATTGCGCGCAAATGCACGTGGATACCGTCGTGCGTGAGGAACAGCGCCTGTTCCAGCACCACGGCGACAGCGACGAAGCGCCTCGGCTGACGCGCGAGCGACTGGAATACGAGCAACACGGAGCGCGCGAAAATCTGGCGAAGGCACGGGAAATCCTCCGTGCCTATGAAGACGATCCGCATCTCACGGAGAAGTTTTCGGCGCGTCTCAAGGAGTTGGAGGAGCACATCGCTGTTGTTTTTGGCTAACCAATCGGCGCTCCGGTCTCTCCATTCCGTGGGCCACAAGATCTTGATCTTTGACCGGATTTCTCTACAATGCCCAAAATACCAGCATGGCTCGCCCCGCTCCCATCCTTCCGGCCTCCATCAACCCGAGCGACTTCACCGTTGCAACCATCGGCAGTCACTCGGCGCTGCAGATTCTTAAGGGTGCCAAGGATGAAGGAATGAGGACACTCGTCATCTGTAAGGAAGGGGCCGAGCGTCCGTACAGGAGTTACCCCGTTGCCGATGAGATTCTCACCATTCCCGACTGGTCTGCCTGGGATGAAAAGCTGGAGGAAGAACTCATCAAGCGCAATGCCATTATCATCCCGCATGGGTCGTTCATTGCGTACATGGGGCACGAACGCGTGAAGCAAATGCAGGTGATGTACTATGGAACCAAGGAGATCCTGGAGTGGGAGAGTGACCGTAAGAAGGAGCGTATCTGGATGGAGAAGGCCGGGCTTCAGCTCCCCAAAGTTTTTGAGAAGCCCGAGGACATCAACTGTCCCGTCATCGTGAAGTTCCACGGTGCCGGTGGAGGGTTTGGCTACTTCGTTGTCAAAACACCGGAACAGTTCTACGAGGTGAAAAACCGCAAATATCCCGAACAGAACGACTTCGTTCTCCAACAGTACATCGTGGGGGTCCCGCTTTACATCCACTACTTCTACTCTCCGCTCACCAAAGAACTTGAGATCATGAGCTTTGACAAGCGCTACGAATCGAACGCCGATTCCATCGGGCGCATCAGGGCCGAAGATCAGCTTTCTGCGAACATTCATACCAGTTACACGATCGTGGGCAACATTCCCGTCGTCGTACGTGAATCTCTGCTCCCGCACATGTTCGAGATGGGGGATCGTATCGTGGAGACCAGCCACGAGTGCTGCGATAAGGGGCTCTTTGGGCCGTTCTGTCTGGAAACCATCATCACGCGGAAACTAGAGATCTTCGTGTTCGAAATTTCCGCCCGCATTGTTGCCGGCACGAATCCCTTTGTAGAGGGGTCGCCCTACACCGCACTCAAGTACAAAGAGCCGATGAGTACGGGCAGGCGCATCGCGCGCGACATTAAGCAGGCGATAGAGGCGGGAAGACTGGAGGAGGTGTTGGGGTGATCTTTGAGTGGTCAGCGGTCAGGAGTCAGCGATCAGTGGCCAAGAGTCAGTCGACGTCTTCTGCTTTTCCCGTTCTTCCTTTACACTCTCTCTTACATGGAGCCTCAGGAGCTTCTCAAGGGCTACGATCTCCAACACCTCACGGTGGGGTCGCTGGGGGGGCACAGCGCGCTCGATGTCTGCCATGGAGCCAAGCGGCACGGATTCAATACTGTCGTCGTTGCGCGCAAGGGGAGGGAAAAGACGTATGGGCAGTACTATCGAACTCGGGGTTCGGGTTCGGTGGGATGCATTGATGATGTCATCGAAGTGAAGAGTTTCGCCGACATCCTCAACCGGGATGTGCAGCAGCAACTGCGCGCGAAGAACACCATCTTCATCCACAACCGCTACTTTTGGGTGTACTTCGACGATTTCACCAAAGTGGAGAATGATTTCTCTGTTCCCATCTTCGGATCACGGAACCTGCTGCGGATCGAGGAGCGTGATCAGCATTTCACACAGTACGACCTGCTTGCGCTGGCCGGCATCCGCACGCCCAAGATCTTCGCGTCACCCGATGACATCGATCGTCCCGTGCTCGTCAAGGCTGCCGAGGCGCAGCGCGGGTACGAGCGTGCATTCTTCATCGCAGGGAACAAGCCTTCGTGGCAGAACGAAGGCGCACGCTTGGAGAAGGAAGGGAAGATCGCCGCAAATTGGCGGAAAGCCACAATCGAGGAATTCGTCGTCGGGGCGCCCGTGAACTTCAATTACTTCTACTCGCCGCTCACCAAAGAACTCGAACTCCTGGGTACCGACATGCGGCGCCAGACGAACCTGGACGGATTCCTCAGGATGGTTGCTCCCGAACAGGAGAAGGCACTCAAGTCCGGCATCGATCTCAAGATGATCGAAACAGGACACGTCGCCTGTACGGTGAAGGAATCGATCTTGGAGAAGGCGTACGAACTCGGAGAGCGCTTCGTGAAGGCGACGCAGAACCTGGTTCCGGAAGTCGATCCCACCGGCAAGGGCATCATCGGCCCCTTTGCGCTCCAGGGAGCCGTGGTTGCCGATGAAGGACGTGAGGATATCGTCATCTTCGATGTCTCCCTGCGCATCCCCGGGTCCCCCGGAACATTTGCGACCCCCTACACGCGTTATCTCTACGGCGAGAGCATGAGCGTTGGGGAACGCATCGGCATGGAACTCAAGCGTGCCAAAGAGGAGAACCGCCTCGGTGAGATCGTGACGTAGAGGCATGGTGACTGTATATACAATGTATATACACATCTGCGGTGAGCGTCGGCGGAATCCAATTTGTTGAAAAAACTAACAACTCCATTTGCGCTTTCCATGCCAGCAGCGTAGTACTGGAGGGTGATTACAAAGGACCTCCTCTCCATCCTCCAATCCGTCGGGCTCGAAGAGAAGCAAGCGGCGCTCTACCTTGCCGGACAGCAGCTTCTCTCCGCTCCTGCCTCCGCCTATGCCAAGCAAACAGGTCTTAACCGCGTGACGGCCTATACCGTGCTCGAAGAACTCGTCGGGCGGGGGCTCTTCACGGTCATGAAGAAGAATCGCACCAAGTGGTACGCGCCCGTGGCGCCGGAGTACCTGGCCGTGGAGGCGCGCAAGAACGTCGATGCGCTGCAGCGATCGCTCCCAGAGCTGCGTTCCCTGCGCGGAGCGGAGGAACGGAAGCCTGTTGTGCGCTTCTTCCAGGGTTGGGACGGTGTGAAGCACGTGTACGAGCACACGCTCACGGCCAGGAGCGAACTCCTCAACTACGCGAACTCCGCCATCGTCCGGAGTCACTGGGAGCGCTACGACGAAGAGTACGTTGCGCAGCGTGTGGAGCGGGGGATTAAGCTTCGCGGCATCGCCCCGGATGATGTGGCCGGCCGCATGGTGCACGGCGAGGACAAGGAGCGCCTCCGTGAGATTCGGCTGGTTCCCGCGAAGGATTTCAACTTCGACAACGAGATCAACATCTACGACAGCACGGTTGCTATCGTTACGTTCGGGGAGCGCGCAGAAGACGCATTCGGCGTGATTATCGAGAGCAGGGAAGTTGCCGAAACCCAGCGTCAGATTTTCGAAATGGCGTGGCGCTATGCCCGGATGTCTCGGCGCAGAAGATAGCTGGGAAATATGTGCAATTCTTTGACAATGTGTTATCAATTTTAACAACTCCAAGGATTTTCCCCGCAGCGTCTCTCGCTGTCCGTGTCGCTGCATGTTGTAGCCTGTTGAAATTTTGTACGCAGGTTTCCTGGAATCGCTGCGGGCTCTTGACGCTCAGGGGGGCAGGAGCAGAGTGAGGCATCTTTTTCCTCTTTCCCTCTATCTCCTATGTCGATGGATGCGCTCACGGGTTTCACTTCGGAAGCAGTTATTTCCCGTCCCACTCAGCCTCTTCCCACGTTTCTTCCTGCCGATCATTACGGCTCCAGCAGGACCAAGGATGATGCGGGATTGCGGTCGCTCCTAGTTATTCTTGAGGGTCTGCCTGCGATCCAGGCGCACGTGCGTGCCATGGACGAGAATGGAGATCAGGAAAAAGCCCGTCGCATTGAGACGCTCCTTGGCGAACTGCGCTTGAGTGATTTGGGACAGGAGGAAGGTGCTGCGATCTCCTCTGAAGATTTGCACAAACTCGAAGAGGCAATGGGGCTACTGGGCGTGCGTGAACGGTCTCCGGGTCGTGTTTCCTCGCTCCTGCGCCGTGCAGGCGGAGCGCTGCGTGGCATTGCCGGATTGTGAGGAGCAGTACGATCATCAGCCTTTGATCGGGATCATGGCCGGTTATCCTCATGGGTGTTCATGAGGTTGTCTCTTGTCGTTCGTGTGCAAATCATTCTACATACTTGGAACATGCAATCCGCAATCGCAAACCATGCACGAACTGTCAGAATACGTTGTACTCCTTCCGTAGCACGTTTATGGCGAGTCCTACAACGGTGATCCTACGGGTGACGGGCATGTGCTCGGACCACTGTGCCCTCACCGTGCGCAAGATCATTCTGGAACATCCTTCAGTGGATCATGCGGAAACGAGTTTTGCGAATGAGGAGGCGAAAATCGTCTTCAAGGACGATGCTTCCGAGCTGGATACCATCCTCTTGGAGATACGCAGAGCGGGGTACACGCCGCAGGTGGTGCAACAAGCCGAGCATCCCGGGCATCACGGCATGCATGCTCCGCAGGATGATCATGGTGGCGGGCACGAACACCACGCGGCCACGAGTCTCAAGCAAAAGGTTATCGTGAGTGCCGTATTCAGCGCTCTGACGCTCGCACTGGCGATGCACGACCTTTTGGGCATTCCCCTGAGCCAGAACGTCTCCGCCATCCTGCAATTCTTCGCCGCAAGCCCCGTTGTGCTGTGGGCGGGAAGACATTTCTACACCTCTTCCTGGGCAAAGGGAAAACGTCTCATTGCGGACATGGATACGCTCATTGCGCTCGGCACGGGAGCCGCCTATGTCTACTCCATCGTCGCGACGTTCGTGCCGGGTGTGCTCCAGAGTGGCGGTATTACGCCTGCCGTGTACTACGACACGGCAGCAATCATCATCACGCTCATCCTCCTCGGGCAGTTTTTAGAGGAGCGTGCGAAGCGAGGTGCGTCGGCAGCCATCCGCAAACTGCTTGGACTGCAGGCGAGTACCGCTCGTGTGTTTCGCAATGGAACGCAGCAGGATATCCCTATTTCCGATGTGCTCGTTGACGATCTTCTCCTGGTCCGGCCCGGCGAGAAGATCCCGGTTGACGGTGTTTTGGTGGAGGGCTCGTCATCTGTCAACGAATCCATGGTGACGGGGGAAAGCATTCCCGTTTCCAAACGCGTCGGCGACATTGTCATTGGAGCTACGATCAACGAAACGGGGAGTTTTACCATGAAGGCAACCAAGGTCGGTGCCGACACCGTCCTGGCTCACATCATCGATACGGTGAAGAAGGCGCAGGCCAGCAAGGCGCCCATCCAGCGTTTGGCGGATCGGGTGTCCGCATTCTTCGTCCCCGCGGTTATTGCCATTGCCGTTCTTTCCTTTGGTGCATGGCTCTTCTTTGGGGGCGGGGCGCACGCCTTCACATCGGCACTCGTTGCCGCTGTTTCCGTGCTCATCATTGCCTGTCCGTGTGCTTTGGGTATTGCCACACCGACTGCGGTGATGGTGGGAACCGGCAAAGGTGCTCAGCACGGTATCCTCATAAAAGATGCGGCTGCTCTGGAAAACGCGCATAAGGTAACCGCAGTGGTGTTCGACAAAACAGGAACACTCACGGAGGGGAAGCCTCGTGTGACGGACCTGATTCTTGCGGAGGGTATGTCCGAGGAGCGCATTCTCCCCGCGATTCTCGCGGCAGAGAAGCTCTCCGAGCATCCACTGGCGCGGGCGATTGTGACGGAGATACAGAAGAGAAACACTCCCGAGCGCGATGCCAAGAATTTTGAGGCACATCGCGGAAAAGGTATCGAAGCGACGGTTGCGGGTGCGGTGGTCCTGATCGGCACCGAGCGGTTTCTGGCGGAAAAGAACGCCACGGTTTCCCCGGAGCTTCACCAGAAATCCCTTGCGCTGGAACGGGAGGGCAAGACTGTCGTCTTCGTGGCCTACGATGGCAAGATCAGTGCCATCATCACCATTGCAGACACGCTCAAAGATAGTGCCGTTGCAACGGTGCAACAGCTGAAAAACCTTGGCATCGAACCCGTGATGATGACAGGAGATAACGAGGATACCGCAAAGGCCATTGCGCGGCAGGTCGGTATCGAGCGTGTGTTTGCGCGTGCGCTGCCCGAGGAGAAAGCACAGCGCGTGAAAGCACTGCAATCCGAGGGGAAGATCGTTGCCGTTGCTGGCGATGGCATCAACGATGCTCCTGCCCTTGTTCAGGCGGATATCGGCATTGCCATGGGATCGGGAACGGACGTCGCCATGGAATCGGCGGGCATCACGCTCCTGAAAGGGGACATCAGCAAGATTCTTCAGGCACTAAAGCTCTCGCGTTCCACGATGCGCACGATCAAGCAGAACCTGTTCTGGGCGTTTGCGTACAACACGCTGGGCATTCCCATTGCAGCAGGAGTGCTGTATCCCTTCACGGGGTGGCTCCTTTCGCCTGTCATCGCATCGGCGGCCATGAGCTTTTCGTCGTTGTCTGTGGTGTTGAATTCACTGCGACTTAAGAGCCTGCGCCTGTAGTCATGCCGACAGAGCAATGGGTGTGCAGAATCATGTGTTGTGGTGCCACGGGGTGCAAACGATATTACGTGATCTTGGTGGACTGGAAAATGGCGTATGTAAGGGAGATGACGAAAGAGGAGAGGATAGAAATTGTGCAACCTTATTCACTCAACGAGTGAAGGATTTCCATTGCCTCCATGCGTTTTTCCCAAGGAACAAAAAGATGGTCGTGATAGAAAGCGGAAACAGCATTTACCGAAATGCCAACCTCTGCCAGTTTTTCAGTAATGGCAGCTAAAAATCCTACTGCGTTCAAATCCGAATGAACTGTGAGAGTAATCATTGCCCATTGATGCTCATTTTGTGCACTGAGTGTTCTGGCAAACTCTTTTCTAACAATCACAGTCATGCCTTCAACTTCTTTAAAAACCATCACAGCTTCCCTCTGAATTTCCTCGGAAAAACCTTCCTTGGATGTGAGAAAGACAAATGCATCATCCTGCATGGTAGGACTCATATTTTTCAGCAACGCCTTTAAATTATTTTCGCCAGTCATATGAGCATTATAATGTTAGCAGTCGATATGGTGGAGCTGACGAGATTCCCTGCCTGCCGGCAGGCAGGGAACTCGTGATCTTCTTGTTCTGGTGGAGCATGCCGGGATCGAACCGGCGACCTCCTGCTTGCAAAGCAGGCGCTCTACCAGCTGAGCTAATGCCCCGATGTTGCGAAAGACGGTGTGAGGCTTTCACCCCATGCCGTACCTAGTGTACACCACATCGGCTCGTTTTAGAATGGCATGGCGTTCTTGTCTACTGTCCAAGGCATCAGGAGCCTGAGGATGGGTTCCCACACCGAACTCGTCATGCCGGTCATCAGTACCATGCTGTAGAAGAAGATGAAGATCGCCGCGTAGATGACGATCATGTAATTCCCTCCCACTTTGTGCATCCAGTCGGCGTCGCCGATCATGTCGCCGATCATCTCGCGCTTGCGCATCATGATGAGGGAGAGCACCACGCCGATGAAGCCGAGAACAAAATTCATAATCAGCAGTTATTGCATGACCGCATCGAGCTCCTTTTTCACGTCCTCCTTGGACTTTGCGCCGATGAAGGTGGAGACGGGCTTGCCGTCTTTGAAGAGGATGAACGTCGGGATACTCATCACGCCGAACTTGCCCGGGGTTTGCGCATTCTCATCCACGTTGATCTTCACAATCTTCACGCGCCCTTCGTACTCCGCGGAAAGTTCGTCCACGATGGGGATCATCATCTTGCAGGGGCCGCACCACGGTGCCCAAAAATCCACGAGTACCGGCACGTTTGCCTTGAGCACTTCCTGATCAAACTGATCGTCGGAGATCGCGTTGGCCATACAAGAGAAGGGAAGAGAACGCAGCGAGTATACGGGATGACGGACGGCCGTGCCAACGATTGCTCATCACTTTTCGCTGGTCACTGGTCATTTGCATGCACCTCAGCTTCAGGCAAGCTCCGTATTTTTCCCCTTGGAGAGGATCTCCTTTGTGATGGTCTTGCCAATCTCCACGCCTGGTTGGCCGTAGGGGTCGATGCGGTAGAGCTTGCCTAAGAGCACGACTTCGGTGAGGAGCAGGAAGAAGAGCTGACCTAAGTGCGCGCTATCCAGACGGGGGAGCGTGATCGTCGCGTGCGGACGTTTGGCACGGGTGAGTGCCTGGCTCGTTCCTTCGTAGCAGGCGTCGATGAGCTGGCCGAATGTCTTTCCGGCGATAGAGGAGAACGGTCCTTCGATGTTCTGAGGCACGCTCACACGAGGGCGCTCTTCTTCACGGATAAAGAGGTGCCAGCACATGCGGGGGCCGGCCATCCACTGCTGCAGCAGCGAGTGTTGATCCTGCGTACCGATGGCAGCCAGAGGGATGGGGTTACGTGTCTCCACCTTGCCCAGACTTTCGGCGATCAGCTGTTGATCCCAGCGTGCGATAGATTCCAGACGTTGCGCGTAGGGCATGATCACGCGCACGGCGTACCCACGCTTGGTATCCAGTAAGAACTGGATGCTCGCCAGCAGTGCTGCGGGATTATCGTCCAGATTCAGGTTTTGGCAGACAGTGTCCATTTCCTTTGCGCCGCGCACGAATTCGTCCGTGTCTCCATCCAGGAGTGCAAGCGGAAGAAGGCCAACTGGCGTGAAGATCGAGAAACGTCCTCCCACGCCGGAGGGGATAGGGAGCATCGTGATGCCGTGTTCCAGACAGAAACTTCTCAGTGCCCCCTGATCCGGGTCCGTGATGGCGATGACGCTCTCTGCTGCTCGATCCTTACGTACAGCTCTGAGTGCCTCCCAGCAGGTGAAAAAGAGGCTCATGGGTTCCAGCGTCCCTCCGGATTTGCTCGCGATTACAAGGAGCGCATGGCGCCAATCGATCAGTCGCATGGAGAGCTCGACCATGGCAGGATCAATGGAATCCAGAAGGATGAACTCCAGCGTGTCCGGGGATTCGAACACTTCCTGGATCACTTTGGGTCCCAGTCCGGATCCACCAATACCCACCCATACCACCGTACGAATGCCGTCGGCCTTGGCGCGTGCCGCGACCTCTTTTACCGCAGCGATCGTATCCTTGTTGTAGGGATCCATGGACCATGGATGATTGCCCTTTGCGCGTTCCTTGAGCCAATCTTCAATGTATCGTCGCATGGAGGTGTGCACGCCGACGATCTCCTGATCGGGAATACCCATGGAGGGCGTGATGGCTTTGCCGAGGCAGGCGGAGATGTCGAGGTGGAGCATAGGAAGAAGAGAAGTGAATGGTCAGAGCGATCGCAGCACTGCGGTGACACGTTCCTGCGCTGTGGTGAACTCTGCAGGGAGTTCGCGCAGCGCATGGAGAGCAGTGGCGGTGTCGTATCCAAGCGCAGTCAACGCATCAAGCGCATCCTGGTCATGGGGAGTAGACGGAGCACCCGTCGCCGTATGGAAGATTTCCGGTCGTCGCTCAAAGAGAGATTTGAGGTCTAAAAGCAGTTTCTCCGCGGTTTTCTTCCCCACTCCTTTGATGGTGGTGAGCAGATGTGTTTCCTGTTGATCAATGGCCGTGCGCAGCAGGTGCCGGGGGACCGAGCAGAGTTCCAGTGCCAGTCGCGGACCAATGCCGGGGAGAGCGAGTGCCGCCTGGAAGAGCGCCTTGGTTGCTGCATCAGAAAATCCGAAGAGTTCCAGGCGATCTTCGCGCACGAATGTGACGATGGTAAGCTCCTGCTCCTTGCCGTCTTCTGTCTGCTCCCATACATCCAGCGGCACGGCAACGCCGTACCCCACACCATGCACATCGATCGTGAGCTCACCGGGTGCGCCTCTGCGGACCATGCCGCGAAGAAGGGAGATCATAGGGGAGTCATGGTAGCAGAAGGTTGCGGCCAAGGCTGCTCAAGAAAGTTGACAAGGACGGAGAGGAAAGTGCAGAAGGTGCGAAAGGTAGTGCATTGTACCTGCAGCACTTCCTGCACATTCTGCACGTAACCGTACCCCCGCTACCACCCACGCCCGATTTAGGCTATACTATAAGGAAATGCACATCCTTCAACGTTGTGTTGTGGTCATGGCGCTCCTCGTGGCGCTCATTCCACTGGGGACAGGAGCACTCCTGGTTCCCCAGGAGCGTGAGGATGCTCAGAACAATTTGCAGCAGGCTATCGGCAAGGCCGCGCAGCAGTACCGCTCACGCACGGTTGTCACGGAGGCGACTGCCGAGGAAGCGCACAATGAGGAAGTACAACTCCAGCGTCTGGCGCGCGAGAAGCGCGTGCTGCGTTTACGCGTTGCTGACCTGCGCTGGAGCATCGACGCGCTGCGCAGTGCATTCGATATCGATCCTGCGGATGCTCAAGCGCGTACCGAGGCTGCGGAAGCTGAGCGCGCCGCATTCCTCCTTTTTCTGCGTGGTCTGCATGCACACAACGCCGCGTGGGATTCCGATTTCTCGGGAGTGTTCCGTCGGCTTCTCACGGTGTCACTCGGTGCGCTGACAGAGCAGGACATGCGTGACCGGATTCTCGCGCAATCACGCGCGACGTTTCTCTCTCAGCTCCTCACCGCAGGAGAGCGCGTGGAGGAACTCGCAGCAGCGGAAGAGGAACTGGCTGCTCTGCAGGATGCGTACCGCAAACAGCAGAGTGCACTCGCGGTAGTGAGCACAGTGGCATCTACCGTGGGCGGAGATCGCACGGAGGAGATCAAGCAAATCGAAGCCGAAGTCCATGCACAGGTGCTCAAGATGCAGTCGGAGCTCGCGCGCATTGATGCGCGACTCCGCCGTCGTGCCGAGCGTTCACTCATCGACAAGGGGCTCCTTCCGGCGCAGCCGGGAAAGCACACCGACGGCATCGTCGACTTTACGCCGCAGTTCGCGTGGCCCACGTACGGACCCATTTCCGCCGGATTCCTGGATAGCGCGTACCGAGAGCGTTTTGGCGTTCCCCATCGGGGCATGGATATCGTCGTCTCGCAGGGGAGTCCTGTTGCCAGCGCCGCGGAGGGGATTGTTTTCATCACCAAAGATGGAGGAGCTCGGGGGTACTCGTATGTTCTCGTCGGCCATCGCGGAGGGTATGCCACGCTCTACGGACATCTTCTCCACATTGGAGTCTCCGCGGGACAGGAACTGAGTCAGGGCCAGGCCATCGGTGCAAGTGGAGGTGATCCTGGAACACCCGGTTCCGGTCCCATGACCACGGGACCTCACCTGCATTTTGAGGTCATAAAGAACGGCGTGAATATCAATCCGCGTACGGTCCTTCCGTAACGACTCGCGCACGCACGCGTATTGCGCATCGGTTTTCATCCACTATCATTCTGACCAGTGCCACTCTTCGCGTCATTCACAGTCCGCCAATTCGCGCTTGCACAGATGCTCCTCGCAGTGGTGCTCGCGAACATGAATCCGGTGTTCTCCAAACTCCTTTTCAGTCGCGGGTGGACGCCGCTCACCCTCTACTTCACCACCCTTATCATTGTGAGCATCGTTCTCCTGGTGCATGAGTACATTGCGCTGGAACGTGGAGCGCGGTGGGGGATGAGTCGGCGCGATGTTTTCGGCGTCGCCGTTTCCACGCTCGCCGCGGGGGTGCTTTCGCCGATCCTCTTCTTCACCGGCCTCACGTCTGTGGAGGCATCCGAGGCGCTGATCTTGAGTAGTACGCTGCCGCTCTTCGTAGTCTGTTTCGGGGTGCTCCTCCTCAAGGAGCGCTTCACGGTACAAACCGTGCTGGGAGGTATCCTCCTCCTTGCGGCGATGGGCGTGCTCTTGTGGCCCGATCTCACGGCGTTCCACATGAGTGCGGGTGCGCCGCTCATTGTCGGTTCCTCCTTCTTCGGTGCCTTTGCCACGATCATCCACAAGAAGTACGTCGTGCACCGACACCTGGATTCCATCGTGCTCGTGCGCACACTCGCGAGCCTGCTCGTCGTTGGGATCATCATTCTCGTCACCGATCCTGCAAGCATGCAGAGGCTCACACATCCGGAGAATATCTGGTTGGTGCTTTCGGTTCCCGTGCTCGTCTTCCTCTTCCCCTTCTTCCTCTTCTTCGGAGCAATCCGCAACGTGAAGGCTGTCGACGTAGGGATTGTGGAGGCGGCGGGGCGCGTGTTCGCCATCGTCGTTTCCAGCTCCATTCTCCAGGAGGTGCTGACCTCTTACCACATCTGGAGCATGGGGCTTGTGGTCTTCGGTGTGGTCTTCATCAATGTTCCGCTCACACGCTGGCGTATCGTACCGTCACGATTGCTCGAAATCGGTCCGCTGAGGAAGTAGCCCGGCTTCGCTGCGCCACGCCGTGGCTCACAGGATTGGGGTTGGAGCTGGGGATCGGCGGAATTGTTCTTGCATGGGGCTGCGTTCGGTATAGATAGGCCGCCTATGTCCGAAACGCCCTCATCTCCAACGCCAGAGTGCATCAATCCTTTTGATGAAGTGTTTGCGGAAGATGAGGTCGTAGAGGGCACGCGTGGCAATGGCACTGCGTTGCGGAATCCTTATGAAGCGAACCCCGAAACGTTTCTGCAGTCATTATCGCCGGCAGAACGTGCGCGATAGTACCATCTTGTTGCAGGTCACCAGCAGCAAGCAATCCCCAAAGCTGCGGATGAAGGAGGTGAGGAGGAGCCGCAACAGGCTCCGTCTCCTCTTTTAGAGGAAGCTCCTTCGGGCGCGGGGAGCAAGCACGCTTAAGCGGTGGCGGCACCCCTATACGGTTTGGGGAAGCAACTTAGGTGCACGGAAAGCGCTGTCTGGAGTGCAGTGCGGTTTCCGCGTACTTGCGCAGTGAGCTCGTGGAGAGTGGCGATTTCCTCCGCAAGGTTCCGGTGCGAAATGATGCCAATGCCCGGTCGGTCATCCTCCTCCTCCGGGCGCGGGCTGAAGAGCACGTCGCCGATCATGGTATTTACCCGGTACACTGCTGGTTCCACTGTTTCGCGTATGCGGAAGCGTGTGCGCAGGAGCTCCTGGAGCGGCTCGCCTGAAAGTTGTTCCCATCCTCCGTCCTGCAGGAAAGGATCGAGGGGTACGCCGAAAGAATCTCCTTTTGTGGGGAAAAGAATGATTCCCTGCTGCATCAGGGGGGATGAGTGCTCCACGCTGCGTTCATCCCGCGAAGCGGCGTCGAACCTCGATGTACGGACGGTCGGGCCGAATGCCCTATTGAACGCCTGGAAGAATTGGTCCGAGCTGCAAGCGGAGGGGAAGCGCAGTCCGTAGCGGTCAAACGTAGTTTCGTACCGCGGTCCCTCCGGTCCGTCGGGCAGTTGCTTGTAGTACTTTTCCCCTTCGACAGAAACGCGTGCGCTCACCCCCGGTTCCGACGGGAACGTGATGCTGAATGGTTCGAATCCAGGATGGTCTGCAGGGGCTTCTTCCATAGGAAGAATATCCTCCGTTCCCATATGGATAGTGTCAACTGCTTCCACCCCGATCTTGGACTGGTCCGAGTACGACGACGAACTCTCCTTTCTTCGTTAAGGATTTCGCAACCTCCGGCAGGTCTGCAACAGTCGTGCGCCGTACTTCCTCATGGAGCTTGGTGAGCTCCCGTGCGATGACAACAGGACGGGTGGGTTGTTCTATCAGAGCGGCTGCCAATTCTGTGAGTGTCTTTTCAATCCGGTGCACCGATTCGTAGAAGACGATTGTGAGTTCTTCATCTTTCAATGATTGTAGAAGTGTTTTGCGTCCTTTCTTCAGCGGTAGAAAGCCTATGTAGAAGAATTGGTTGATTGGCAGACCGCTTGCGCTGAGCGCGGCCAGAAATGCCGCCGGGCCGGGGATAACCTCTACGGAAAAATTGCGGTCGCGCACGCGGCTGATGAGTTTGTATCCGGGATCGGAGATACCGGGGGTTCCCGCGTCGCTCACGAGCGCGATATTCTCTCCCTCTTCCAGGCGTTTGAGTATCCACTCCACCTTCGCGTCGTCCGTAAAACTCGTCAGGCTCACGAGCTCCTTTTTGGGAATTTTGAGGTGGTGGAGGAGCGCTCCTGTCACCCGCGTATCCTCACACACCACCGCGTCTGCGGTGGTGAGGGTTTCTAGGGCACGCAGCGTGATGTCGCCGAGATTGCCGATAGGTGTCGCAACAATTGAGAGCATTTCACTTGGAGTGTGACGTGGGGTGGCACGAGGCCCTGAGCGTCATCGAAGGGCCGATAGGAGTGGCTACAATCGAGAGCACCACATTAGGGTAGCACAGGGGCTTGGTAGGCTCTCCATGCAAAGAGCGTCATTTTCTGGCTGGCTGCCCCTTCCTTCCGCTGGAGAAATCGGTATCATTCTTGAGACCGCCTTTTCTGCTTGTTTTTCTATGGCAAACGATCCGCACGACGACGATATCCAGGAATCCCTTCCCTTCGATGAGGAGGGGGATGACGAAACGCCGGCTCAAAGTACTGACGAAGGCTCCCCTGCCAAGCAGCATAACGGTGTCGTTGCGCCACCGCCGCTTGCCGAGGGCGGAGAGACTCTGGCAGGTATCGGGCGGGTGGCGCCACGTGCCATTGTTACAGAAATGGAGGAGAGCTATCTCTCCTATGCCATGAGCGTTATCGTCGCGCGTGCTCTTCCAGATGCCCGTGACGGCCTAAAACCCGTACACCGCAGAATCCTCTTTTCCATGCATGAATTGGGCTTGAGGAGTACTGCAAAGTTCCGCAAGTGCGCACTGGTCGTCGGCGATGTGCTGGGAAAGTACCATCCCCACGGAGATTTGGCCGTGTACGAGGCACTCGTGCGCATGGCTCAGAATTTCTCCATGCGCTACCCCCTTATTCGGGGGCAGGGGAACTTTGGTTCCATTGACGGTGATGGTGCGGCGGCCATGCGCTACACCGAGTCGAAAATGGAGAAGGTCACAGACGAGATGCTGCAGGACATCGAGAAGAATACCGTTGACTTCCATCCCAACTACGATGCCAGTCGCAGGGAGCCTTCGGTGCTTCCTGCCAAAGTGCCGAGTCTGCTTCTCAACGGTACGGTCGGCATCGCAGTCGGCATGGCGACGAACATCCCGCCGCACAATCTTCCCGAACTCATCGATGCCACGGTGCACCTCATCAGCAACCCAACCTCCACCGTGGAAGATCTGCTGCAGTTCATCAAGGGGCCGGATTTCCCGACAGGGGGCATTGTGTACAACCAGGAAGCGCTCCACCAGGCGTACCTTACGGGTCGCGGTTCCGTGATTGTGCGCGGCAAAGCAGTCATTGAGGAGGGCAAAGGAGGGCGCTACCACATCCGTATCTCGGAGATTCCCTACCAGGTGAACAAGTCCACTATGATCGAAAAGATGGCGAAACTGGTCCAGGACAAGGTTATTCAGGGCATCTCGGATATCCGTGACGAGTCTGATCGCGAGGGTATCCGCATCATCATTGAACTGAAAAAGGACAGCTATCCGCAGAAGGTTTTAAACCAGCTCTTCAAGCACACCGATCTCCAGTCGAGTTTTGGCTACAACGTCATCGCTCTCGCGGACGGTATCCAACCAAGGCTCCTCAATCTCCAGGAACTCCTGAGTATTTTCGTGGGTCACCGACGCGTGGTTGTGCGCCGTCGGGTTACCTTTGATCGTGATAGGGCCAGAGAGCGTTCGCACATCCTGGAGGGCCTTGTTCTGGCGCTCCATGATATCGACAAGGTGATTGAAACGATTAAGAGGAGCGCGGACAAGGATATTGCCAAGGTGAATTTGATGACAAAATTCAAGCTCTCCGATCTTCAGGCCGATGCCATTCTCCAGATGCGCTTGCAGACGCTTGCTGGTCTGGAGCGCCAGAAGATTGAAGACGAGCTTGAGGAGAAGCGCAAGTTCATTGCCGAGTGCGAAGCGATTCTCAAAGATGCCAAGAGAATCGACAAGATTATCGTTGATGAGCTGGAGGAGCTCAAGAAGCAGTACGGTGATGAGAGACGCACGACGATCGTCAAACATCCCGTTGGCGAGTTCAGCGCCAAAGACACCATTCCCAATGCGCCGATGATTGTGGCACTCACGCGGACGGGGTACGTCAAGCGCTTGAGTCCTATGCAGTTTAGGGCGCAGAACCGCGGCGGCAAGGGAGTGAAAGGAATGATGATGAAAGATGATGACGAAATCATGACGCTCCTGCATGTGATGAACCACGACGATCTTCTGTTCTTCACGAATACCGGTCGCGTGTTCAAGCTGCCCACGTTCGAGCTCCCGCAGGGTACGCGGATTGCGAAGGGGCAAGCGATTGTCAATCTCTTGCAGCTCCAGCCTGAGGAGCGTGTGACAGCGATCCTCAAGGCAGATCCCGACGGCAAGAAGCACCTCTTTATGGCGACACGAAAGGGCACGGTAAAGCGTACCGATCTCTCTGAGTTCGAAAATATCCGTCGCAGCGGTCTCATCGCACAGAAGATGCCCTCCGGTGATGAGCTTTGCTGGGTACTGGCTACCAGTGGCGCGAATGAGATCTTCCTCCTGACGCATAAGGGCAAGGCCATTCGTTTCGAGGAGGGCGATGTCCGCTCCATGGGCCGTGCTGCTGCTGGAGTGCGCGGCGTTCGCTTGGGGCAGGGTGACCACGTGGTGGAGGCGGCGGCCATCGACGATCCGGATCACAGCAAGCTCCTCATCGTTATGGAGAATGGATTGGGGAAAATGACCCCCGTGACGGAATACCGTTTCCAGGGGAGGGGAGGGACGGGTGTCAAAGCTGCACAACTCACGGCGAAGACGGGTGACGTGGTAGGAGCCTGCGTTCTTAAAGAGGGCGATCAAGGGGATCTGTTGTGCTTGAGCAAGCAGGGGCAGGCGATCCGTATGCAGCTGAGTGATATTCCCTCGCGTGGTCGCGCAACGCAGGGGGTGATCGTCATGCGCCTCAAAGCACGCGACAAGGTTGCCTCCATGAGCGTTGTCATGGAGGACAAGGAAGGGGAAGAAGCCGTGCAGGAGGCGGCGGCCGAGACGCGTACGGAGGAAGTAGAAGAGATCAAGCGCGAAGAGCGCCGCGTGAAGCGCGCCGCGAAGGCCATGGTTCCCGTGGCGGTTGGTGCTCCTGTTGCGAAGAAGGTTGCTGCTGCTCCCATCAAAGCTCCCCGTGTCTCGACACCGGTATCTAAGGCAGCGTCGGCACCCAAGAAGGTCACGAAGAAACCCGCGAAGAACGCACCGGCGAAGTCGAAGAAGCAGGTGAAGAAAACAGTCAAGAAGCCGGCGAAGAAGCCTGCGAAGAAACCAGCGAAGAGACTGGTGAAGAAAGCACCCAAGAAGTCCGTGAAAAAACCGGTGAAGAAGTCCGTGAAGAAACCGGTGAAGAAGGCTCCGAAGAAGAAAGCGCGTAAGCGCTAGAGGAAGAGTTTCGACAGGAAATCCTTGCAATCACGCTCTTGCTCCCTACAATCGCTCCGCCTATGAAACAGGGTATCCATCCGCAGGTTCACGGCAACGCCAAGGCTACGTGCAGCACGTGTGGCGCCGTCTTCGTTATTCCCAGTACCATGAAAGAAATCACCGTGGAAACCTGCAGCAAGTGTCATCCCGTGTACACCGGAGAGCAGCGCAAGGAGCTCAAGGGTGGTCGTGTCGAGCGGTTCCGCAAGAGGATGGCGAAGAGCAAGAAGTAGATTCAACAATACGTACCCATGTCTCTCGACGAACCTCCTTTTCGCACAAACCTCGAACCGACGAGCAGGGGGGCAGCCAGGATTGCACTTCTCCTCTTTCGTGAGGGAAGAGAATGTCCGGTTCGCGCGGATGATATTGCCGATCGTCTTTTTCTTGCGCTCTGTACCGTCCGTGATGCGTGCGACGTTCTTGTAAGCCATGGCATCCTCGTTCGTGATGGGGCAGGGCTCAATGAAAGTTTCCGCTATCGTCTTCGCCCGTCTGGTGTGGCGGCAGATGCACAGGTGCTCCTGGAGTGCCACCTCGTGGACATGATGCCCGAGGAATTCCCATCCGAGTCCTTGGATCTCTGGTGAAGCGTCCTTGTGACGTTTACCGTGCCGTCCTCAGCGCAGCTTCTGCTCTTTCACATTCCTTTGCTGTGAGCGTTCTGCAGCAGAAGCGGAATCCTGTGCGCCAGAATAACTGTTGGCCGCTGATGAAAGCGGAGAAGCAATATGGATGCGGTTCGAGTGTCCCTGCGCAGCTTCGTAGACTCCGTGGGTGATGGTGTGGATGACGCCTTCTCGTGCTATACGACGCTTCAATTCCTCATCGGTTTCCCCCGTCCGTGGTGGTTCTGTTACATCGGCGGTTGCCGGCAACATCAATTCCCTATGCAGCGCATCGATGGCGTCGAAATATCCCATAGGGCATTGGTGAGGTAAGGGCGAGAGAATAGCACTCCGGGGCAGAGAGTGCTATACTTCTCCTATGAACGATCGTCAGAGCAAGCTGCTCATCGCCATCATCGACCAGTTCATCGATACGGCAATTCCGATCGGTTCTAAAAAACTCCTGGAATCCGGCGAGTTTGTCTGCTCATCGGCGACCATTCGTAACGAAATGGCGCTCTTGGAGGATGAGGGATTTTTGGAGCAACCGCACGTGTCCTCAGGCCGAGTCCCCACTGCGTTGGGGTATCGGATGTACGTACAGCAATACATGGAGCCATCGGCGCAGGAACACGCCGTTCGCCGGCGTTTCGATGCGCTTAAGGAGCAGTACATGCAGCGCAAGGATCAAGAGCGAGTCTACGAGTCCGTTGCGCTCCTCTCACGCATGATTCCCAACGTCGCTTTCGCTACGGTGCCCCATAAGGATCGGGTGTACTACCTGGGGCTGAGTAACGCTCTTAAACAACCGGAATTTCAACAGGACCCACTGTTGGCAAGCGGTGTTGCAGAGCTCCTGGAGGAGCGGCTCGATCATCTTCTCAAACATGTCGCTACCGACGAAAAAGTGCGCTACTACATCGGCGATCAGAACATTCTGGGCTCAGTGCAGAGCTGTAGCATGGTGGTGAAGGAGTACTGCGTGCGTTCCGAACAAGGGGTCATCGGCATCCTCGGTCCGATGCGCATGGACTACGCGTACAACACGGTCGCGCTCGATCTTGTCGCTGATCTCCTCCACTCCTACCGTTAGCCATTTTTTCGTGGGTGCGTCCGTTGATTCCACGATTTTCTCCCTCATGCTTCTGTCTCCATGACACAGACACTCCTACGCATCCGGGCTGGCAAAGAGAATGAACGCGGTCCTCTGTACATGGAGCCTGCGATTGCCGCATTGCATTCTCTCCATGGAAAGGATCAACAGATGGGCTTAGAAATCGGCATGGCGCGCGACGGCAAAGTGGCGTTTTTCGTCCGCGGTTCCAAGCGGGCAGCCCGTTTGGCGGAGAGTCAGCTCTATGCGCAGTATCCGGACATGGATATTGAGCCTATTCTTGAGGATCCTTTCCTTGCTCAGGAGGACGAGGAAATCTACACGATGGATCTGGTACTCAAGGGTCCCGAGGTGTTCCCCATCAAGCGGCATCCCCAATTTGATGATCTTCTCACGCGGGTGAACGTCGATCCCATTGCGGGCATCACCTCGACGCTCGCGCACCCGACTATTCCGGGCATGCGCGGACATGTGCAAATTGTTTTTAGACCCATGGGCGGCAGCTTCCGCAAGCGCGCCGTGCGGTTCCTTCCCCTGCTTGGCCGAGGATTTTCTTCTCTTTCCGATCATTACGCCCACTTTTTCACGCGGATGCAGCTTGCCCGTGGCTGGAGGCGTATGGTTTGCCTTCCTGTGGCGATTTTCCTGGGAGGATTTCGTGCATGGCCGGGATTCAGCGTGTATTTCACCAGCCCCATATCCATCACTACGGGGGAAATCCAGATATCCAGTGATCACGATGAAGAGGAGCGCAATCGTGCGAGTTCCCGTTCTCATGATCGGGAGAATGCACTTGCAGCCGCACTCGATAAGATGAATCGGCTTATTTTTCTCTGCAATGTTCGCATTAGCGTGATTGTGCCCAAGGGCAATCAGGAGGAGGCAGAGGCAAAGTTGGAGGAAATTTCGGGAAGTTTTCGGCAATTTGCTTTGCCGAACTGCAACGTATTCACTACCAAGAGTGTTCGGCAATCCCAGGCGATGTGGTTCGATTTTCGCGTTCCCCCCTACATCCTCTCCGTTGAGGAGATCGCCACACTCTGGCACCTGCCGACGATTCTTGTGCAGACCCCCAACATCGATTGGGTCTTAAGCCGTAAGCTGGAACCTCCCATCAATCTTCCTACAGCTCCCGAATCCGATATCACCATTCTGGGAGACGCGACGTTCCGCGGCAAACGGACGCAATTCGGTATTCGTCCCGACGATCGCCGCCGTCACGTGTACATCATCGGTAAGACCGGCATGGGAAAATCCACCCTCCTTGAGAACATGGTGTTCAGTGATATCCTCGCGGGGAAAGGAGTCGGTGTCATTGATCCTCACGGTGATTTGATTGATGCCATTGTTCAATTCCTTCCGCGCAATCGGATCAATGATGTCGTTCTCTTCGATCCAGCCGATCGCGATTTCCCCCTCTCCTTCAACATGTTGGAGTCGCGTGATCCCGACCAGAACGCCATCGTCACTTCGGGGCTCATGGGGGTTTTTACCAAACTGTGGCCCGATGCCTGGAGCGAGCGCATGAAACATATTCTCAGAAATACGCTCCTTGCTCTTCTGGAGTACCAGGGGTCTTCCATGCTGGGGATCATGCGAATGTTTGCGGATAAGGCTTATCGGGCCAAAGTCGTTGAACGTGTCTCCGATCCACTTGTGAAGAGCTTCTGGCAGGATGAGTACGATCAGTGGTCGGAAAAATACCGTACCGAGGCGATCTCTGCCATTCAGAACAAAGTGGGGCAACTCCTCTCCACGCCGGTGATTCGTAATATTGTTGGGCAGGTAAAGAGCACCCTGGATCTGCGTCATGCCATGGACACAGGCAAAATTATTCTCGTGAACCTGAGCAAAGGGAAACTCGGCGAAGACGTTTCTGCGTTCCTCGGTTCTATGCTCGTGACCAAGTTCCAGATTGATGCCATGAGTCGTGCGGATATTCCCGAAGCGGAGCGTCGTGATTTCTACCTCTACGTCGATGAGTTCCAGAACTTCGCCACTGAAGCCTTTGCCACCATTCTCTCCGAGGCACGTAAGTACCGCTTGTCACTCACCATGGCCAACCAATACGTTGCACAGCTCCTGATCGGCGACGGTAACACGTCGCTGCGAGATGCGGTGTTCGGTAACGTCGGTTCTCTTGTCAGCTTTCAGGTCGGCAGTGATGATGCCGAGATGCTCAGTCTGCAGTTTGAAGAGGCAGTAACGCCCAAGGACATTCTGAGTCTTCCCAAGTATCACGCGTACGCTCGTCTGATGATTGACGGCGTGCCTTCCAAGCCGTTCTCCATCCATACGCTGCCTCCGCCTCTCTCCGAGCAGGATGCGAGGAAGATCGAGAACATACGCAAAATGTCGCGGCAACGTTACAGCGCCAAGCGAACAGAAGTGGAGCAGAAGATCTCCAAGTGGGCCGCTTCCGCCGCGCAGGCCAAGAAGCAGGAAAAGAATGTTGTCAAAGCCAAGGGGAAAGAAGAGGAAGAGCTTAAGCGTGCGAAGAAGAAGGGCATGACGCTGGAGACATATCGTGCTTGGCGCGATCGAGAGATGTGGCTCAATGATTTCAACATGCTCAGGAAGAAGGAGTTTGCAGGGGAAGAGCTCACCGATGCAGAGAAGAAGAGCATGAGCGATCTCTCCAGTAAGCTAGAGAAGAGCGGGGGGGTGCCGCCTCCGAGTAAGGCAATGCAGGAGCTCAAGGCGAAGAGGAAACGGTAAGAGAAGAGGGATTTGAATACTTGAATACTTGAGTACGTGAGTACGTGAGTACTTGGGGTTGGGTGGTGGTGTAGCGTCGAATGTTGCAAAAAAGACCAGAAGTAACCTCTGGTCTTTTTTGTTTTTGTGTCTCGCTTCCTCGACTATCAGTACCGCAATGGGATACTCAGCCGTTTGGGGTGGGAAGCTGACTGAGGGGAGGAGCCCTCGAATCTCTGCCTTGCTCTGGTTTCTTGTTTCTCCTCGCAACCGGACGAGGTCCCCGTGCCAGGTACTCAAGACATCGCACAAGGGCGAAGGAGACCATGGGGAGTCAATGTGCATGCCGTAAAGCAACCTCTCATCAACGGCACGACATCGCAGAGCAGAGAGGATGGTAGCCGGTCCTTTTTTTGGTTCAAGAATCCTATAGCGTAACCTGTTCCTCAGCAGGGACAAGAAGGGATGTGTGACTGAGCGGACGCTGGAATTCCTGAGGGGGAGGGCTACCCTCCTCTGCTTCTCTGTAGGTGATCGATGGTGTGAAGGGGCGGGGGAGAGAGCGCCCGTCCACGTCATCTTAAGCTGACGTGGGGGGGCGACTCGTGTGTGTTTGTGTGGCGTCTTTGTATCTGTTTTCTTTTGTGTGGAATGAACGAGGGGGCTGATGGCCAATGATCTGCACTGGGCAAATCTTGGCATTGTACGAATGCGCCATGTCTCGTGCAACTTTTCGCCCTAGCGTCAGGGTTTCATTCGTTTTATGAATATAAAATGTGTTCAAGAGCGTACACTCAGTTTTTTGTTTTAGGATAGGTAAAAATGAGTCGCTTGGATGTGAAATTTCGTTGAGTGTATTTCCACAATTGACTATAGTCCTTAATAGGTTCTGCTTTGCCCTTGGCGCTTGCGCAGCTCATAGGCGGCGAGTTCGATATCAAGACGCGCGATCTCGGTGTCGAGCAGGGCTTCCAGGTAGTCGATTTGCTTATCAAAGTACGTTTTCTGGGCTTTGCGTTCCTTCTTGATGGCATCGGTGCGTGCCTTGGCCACATCGATGACTCCCTTATCCGCTTTATCGTTCTTTAGGTCATCCTGCGCGTTCTTGGCCCGTTCCTCTTGGCTCTCGAGGGAACGATCCCGGTCATCGCGTTCCTGTTCTACATCGCGAATCCAGCGGTCGTAGCGATTTTCTATATCATCGCGCTGCGTCTGCTGACTCTCCTTGAATGCCGCTATCGCTTCCTTGATCTCCTGATCTTCCTCTTTGAGCGTGCAAGCCTCGTACGCGGAATGGCCATCTTCCTCCTTTACGGTTGAACAATCCGTCCGTGCCGAAGTCGAGGGAAGGAGTGCAAGGAGAAGGGCAACGATGGTGGAGACGGTGCGTGACAGAGGAGGGGAATTGTCCATTCCTCATGCATAGATTTCAACTGACAGGAGAGCGTTCCTATTTTCTTATCGTGTCGCGGAGTTGTCTGTTTCAGTCGTTGAAGACTTCCCATTCCTCCTGACGGGCCTGTTCCACGATTTCCGGAGGGACAGACTGGCCGCGTGCTTCTAAGCAATGGACTTCTTCGTACGGGTCGAACGGGCCTTCGTGCACGGTAGTGCCTCCTGTGGGCATACCCGCAAGCTGAGAGTCCAGGCCGCCATCGGGGCCGAATATGTTTTCATCATCTGGTAGGTTCAATGGGTCCATAGCTGAGTGAGAGGGAAAGAAGTTTTGTGCACTTTATGAGGAATGGGGGGAGAGGTCAACGAAGATCACATGTATTCGATCCCCAGCATCTACTAGCCAAAAAATGTACATGAGGAGACCTGGTGGCATTCCAGTCTTGCTTGCAGAACTTCGCTGCCTACGCCCAGTGCTTGGGGTCGATACCCGGGCAGGGGAAGCTCTGGCAGAGCTCGCGGACTTCTCCAGCGATGCGTGCGAGCACCTTGGCATCGTCCGCATGTTCAATGACCTCACTCATCCAGTCGCCAAGTTTACGCATCTCTGGCTCTTTCATGCCGCGCGATGTGATGGCCGGGGTTCCGATGCGTACGCCGGAGGGTTTAAACGGCGGATTGGGGTCGAAGGGCACGGTATTGCAGTTCGTGACGATGCCTGCCGCATCGAGTGCCTTGGCAGCCTCGCGGCCACCAATGCCTTTGCTCTTCTGTACCTCGAAGAGAATCAGGTGGTTATCCGTGCCGCCGGAGACGAGGCGGAACCCGTGCGTGAGCAGCTGGTCGGCAAGAGCCTTGGCGTTCGCAACGATCTGCTTTGCATAGGCCTTAAACTCCGGAGTCGTCGCCTCCTTGAGCGCCACAGCAATGGCCGCAGTCGTGTGATTGTGCGGTCCCCCCTGGAGTCCTGGCATAATCGCTTTATCCACTTTCTCGGCGAATTGAGCTTTGCAGAGAATCATAGCTCCACGTGGGCCTCGCAGCGATTTGTGGGTGGTCGTGATGCCCGTATCGGCGATGGGGAACGGATTAGGATGCACGCCGCCGACGATGAGCCCCGTGATGTGCGACGTATCGGCGTGGAAGAACGCTCCCACTTCGTCACAGATTTCCCGGAACTTTTCCCATTCGATGGTGCGCGGGTATGCGGTGTACCCCGCGATAATTACCTTGGGTCTTACCTGCAGCGCTTGTTCGCGGATCTTGTCAAAGTTGAGCCGCTCGGTTTGAGGATCGAGTTCGTAGGGCACGGAGCGGTAGAGTTTTCCAGAGAAATTCACCTTCCACCCATGCGTCAGGTGTCCGCCGTGCGGCAGCGCAAGTCCCATGATGGCGTCGCCCGGTTCCAGCACGGCGTGATAGACAGCCATGTTCGCGGGGCTCCCTGAATAGGGTTGCACGTTGGCGTGTTCCACACCGAAGAGCTTCTTTGCCCGCTCGATGGCCAGGGTTTCCACGATGTCTGTGATCTGCTGCCCCTCGTAGTAACGTTTTCCGGGGTACCCTTCTGAGTACTTGTTCGTGAGCACGCTTCCCGATGCCTCCAGCACCGCGGTGGATGCATAGTTCTCCGAAGGTATCAGGCGGATCTTATCCCACTCGCGTTTTTCCTCGGCGATGATGAGGTCGCGGATTTCGGGGTCCGTATCCTTGAGAGCGGGAAGGTACGTCATGGGAGCGGGGGAACGGGAAGAAGAGCGGTGGCGCACGGGAGTTGCGAGAGGCATGGAGGTAAGGGGAGTGGTTCGATCATAACCAATCTGCCCTCGGGGTGCGAGGTACATGACTACATTCGTTACTCTTGGCGTTGCCGCGTATCGACGCGGAGTATCCTCCTGTGGCAGGATGGAAGTGTATTCCACATCTTCCATGACTCTCTTCATCAGTCTCTTTCTCCTGGCGGCGTTCATCTTCCTGGCAGTGATCTACTTCAACAACGAGTGAGGAATTCCCAGTTTACTTGTTGCTCTCAACGTTGAGGATTCCTCTTGGTGTGGCGATGATGTCCATGCGCTCATCGTGTGTTTCCGTGGGCACTTCGTGCACGTTTTGACAGTCGAAAGCTATTCCAATCATGCGCGTTTTGGGGTTCGTCTTGCGCTGGTGATGTATCCACATGTCGAAACCGCCGTTCCCCCGACCCAGACGATTACCCCGATGATCGAACGCGCGACCGGGCACAAGGGCAATCGTGCACTGCATAGGGTCGAGTTCCTCGGCATCGTGAGGTGGTTCTAAGATGCCCAAGGGACCGGGGAGAAGAGTTGCGAGTTCCTCGCTGCGTCGGAACTGCAGTCCTCCGCGTTCCGAACAAGGCAGGAAGACCGCATCACCGCGCAGGATGAGTTCCTTGAGGAGCGGGCGAATATCAGGCTCGGTAGGCAGAGGTACGTACGCGCACACGGTTGCGCCTGGCGGGATGACAGGCAGGAGACGTCGGCAGAGCGATCGGCTCTCAGCTGCACGGCTCTGTGCATTCATGTGCTGCAGCCGTTCTTCCATTGCCAGGCGCAGATGCCGTTTTTGGTCTGCGGCGTGTGCCATGCATGTCCTAGAAAATCTCCGCGGCAGCATCGACCAAATCAACTGCCTGCCCCGAAGGGGCCATGGTTTCTGTTTCCTTATCCCCTACGGTGCAATGAAGGCGCAAATTGCGCTTGAAGATGCGCTCGAGGATCTGCTCGATGGATCGGCTTGCTTCTGGGTGCTCCACCTTATCCTTATGGAAGGCAGAGGAGAACGCGAGTGTGATGATCTTCTCATCCAGTCCGATGAGGCGCCCGTTCTTCAGGGACATCTTCACGGAGGCGGGAGTCGTTTCCCCGATGACCTGCTGCCATACTCCCCGCAGTGCATCCAAAGAGAGTTCCGGGGCTTCAACACTTGCAGAGCGTAATTCCTCTTTGGTTTCTTCCTCCTCTTGTGCCGCGGAGGCATCGTCCTTCTCATGCTCCTCCGGTGTTTTCTCCTCTTCTCCCTTCTTCTTTGTTAGTTCCTTTTTCGCTGCTTCCTTCTTCGCAGGCTCTTTCTCACTTGTTCCAGCGACTGTACCCAGAGAGCTTTGTGTAACGAAAGAGAGGAGCGCTGCTTCCAGCGTCAGTCCCGGCACCGGGGCTGAGCGCATGGCTCGCACAGTATCGAGTGTACTCAAAAGAAGGTACTGCAGGGCTCCGATCTCCTTTCCCTCAGCGATGGCCATATGCAGGTTCTGCCGCATGCGCCTGAGGAGCGTATGGAGGAATGCTTCCAGCGAGATGCCGTTCTCCTCCATGTCCCGAACGGTATCGATGACCTTCTGCGCGTCCCTGGCGTCTATCGCTTCCAGAATCGGGTCCACGTATTCATTGCCATCCTTGCCCATGCGCTCCTCCACATCGGTGACGGAGATCTTGGGCAGTGAGCGCAGTTGGTCGAGCAGGGAGATTGCATCGCGCATGCCGCCCTGTACGTGTCGGGCGATCAGGCGGAGTGCCTCGCGTTCCACGGTGATGCGTTCCTGGTCGGCAATAAATTGCAGGCGCCGCACGATGTCCTCCTCCGGAACCGGTCGGAAATGGAAGCACTGGCATCGCGATTGGATAGTAGAGGGAATCTTGGTGAACTCGGTGGTGGCCAAGATGAAGAAAGCGTACGCGGGCGGCTCCTCGAGGGTCTTTAAGAGTGCGTTGAACGCTTCCTTGGTGAGCATGTGTACCTCATCAATGATGTACACCTTCGCGCAGGCGACGACCGGGGAGAACTGGATTTTCTCAATCAGATCGCGCACATCATCAATCCCGCGGTTACTGGCCGCGTCAATCTCCAGAAGATCCACGACGTTTCCATCCTCCACCCCCTTAATGATCTGCTTCTGGAGCGTTTCATCCGCAATGTCCTTGGTCATGAGAATCTTCGCCAAAATACGTGCTACAGAGGTTTTCCCCGTACCGCGGCTCCCTGCAAAGAGGAAGGCATGCGCCAACTTATCCTGCTTGGCCGCCTGCTCCAGCGTTGTCACAACGGCATCCTGCCCAACGACGTCGGCGAAGCTCTGCGGACGGTAGAGGCGGTAGAGGGATGCCATGGGGAGAGAAGGATACCGCTCTTCTCAGGCGAGTGCTACTCGAAAGAAGTGTACTGAGAATGAATGATGAATTATGAAGAATGAATAATGAACACATAATTCATCATTCACCATTCAAGCTTCATGGTTCATACTTTTCCCATGCAGCAGACCAGCCTTCACCAAGGTTCCGGCCGGCAAGCCTGTAGCCAATGCCAAGCGGCGTTCGAGAATACCGAGGATGACTTCACGTTCTACGAGTCTCTTGGCGTGCCCCCTCCGCGTCTCTGTCCCGAGTGCCGCTTCGTGCGGCGTCTCAACGAGCGCAACGCACGAGTGCTCTACAAGCGGAACTGCGATCTCACCGGACGTGAGATCATCTCGCCGTACCACCGGAACCATCCGTTCCCCGTGTACGCGGCCGACGTCTGGTGGGGAGACGAGTGGGATGAGCTCAGTTACGGACGGGACTTCGATTTCTCCCGGCCGTTCTTCGAACAGTTTGCAGAACTCCTCTCCGTGGTTCCGCACCAGGCGACGTTCGTCATCACGGGTACATTGCAGAACAGCGACTACACGAACTGCACGGGATACTGCAAAAACTGCTACCTGATTGCGGAGGCGGATCACAACGAGGACTGCTACTACGGCAATCGTCTGTTCTTCAATACGAGCATGGTGGACTGTTCCAACTGCTACGAGAGCGAGCTTTGCTACGAGACGATCAACTGCATCAAGTGCTTCAATGTGCGGTTCTCAGAGTACTGCCAAACGTGCAGCGACAGCGCATTCCTCAAGAACTGCATCGGCTGCAAGAACTGCATCGGCTGCATCAACCAGCGCCAGAAGCAGTACATGATCTTCAACGAGCAGCTCGCGCAGTCCGAATTTGAAAAGCGTCTTGGTGAGATGAAGCTCGATACACAGAGTGGCATCGTCCGCATGCGTGAGCAGGTAGATGCGTTCTTCCTCACCCAGCCGCAGCGTGTGCTCCAGAACGAGCACAACCAGAATTCCACCGGCAACCATCTCTACGATTCCAAGAATTCCGCGGAGTGCTTCGACTGCAAGGATCTGGAGGACTGCAAGTGGTGTGCCAAGGTCTTCTCGGTGCGTTCTTCGCGCGATTACACCTCATGGGGGGATACGGCGGAACTCATGTACCAGTGCGCGGCGTGCGGGGATCACTCGTACGGGCTCAAGTTCTGTTCGACGTGCACCACGAACAACGCCAATCTGGAGTACTGCGCGCACTCTACGGGAAGTAAGGACTGCTTTGGCTGCGTAGGGCTTCGGCACAAGCAGCACTGCATCTTCAACAAGCAGTACTCGGAAGAGGAGTACAAGGAACTCAAGGCAAGGATCATCGAGCACATGCGTTCAGCCACCCTTTGCTCCTCAGGAGCTACGGAGGGGCAGGCAGGCGAATACGGGGAGTACTTCCCCAAGGAACTTTGTCCCTATGCCTACAACGAGACCATTGCCATGGAGTACTTTCCTCTTACAAAGGAGGAAGCACTTGCCAAGGGGTATCGCTGGCAGGAGCCGATTGATGAGATGCCGGATGTAGAAAAAACTGTCCCGGCTGATCGTCTCCCCGAGACCATTGCCCAGGTGCCCGACGATATCCTCAACTGGGCGGTAACGTGTCAGGAGACCAAGAGACCCTATCGCATCATGAAACGCGAGCTCGAGTTCTACCGCCAGCAGAATCTCCCTATCCCACGGCTCCATCCGGACGTGCGCCACGATCGCCGGCAGAGCAGGCGTGCGGGTGCGCATCTTTTCTCTCGAACCTGCGCCAAGTGTGGCAAGGAGATGCAGACGTCGTTCGCTCCCGATTGGCCAGAGATTGTGTACTGTGAGGAGTGCTACCTGAAAGAAGTGTACTGATGAAAGTATCGAGTATTCAGTATCGAGTATTCAGGGATTCCCTTCATACGTAATACTCTATATACTAGCTCCTGTGCAACAGACCTGTGCACAGTGCGGCTCGAACTTTGAGATCACGGATGAGGATCTCCAATTCTACGACAAGATATCGCCTTCCTTCAATGGCAAGAAAATCACAATTACTCCTCCAACTCACTGCCCGGATTGTCGTCAGCAACGCAGAATTGCATGGAGAAATGAAAGAAAGCTATACGAACGACCTTGCGATCTTTGCAAGAAATCAATGATTGCAGCATTCAATAATGACAGCCCATATACCGTTTATTGCCATGATTGCTGGTGGTCTAATAAGTGGGATCCAACTGAGTACGGACAGGAGTATGACTTCAGCCGTACGTTCTTCGAACAATTTCAGGAACTCATGCACAAGACTCCTAAGGCAGGGGTTTTTCAGTTAAACAATGAAAATTGCAAATACAATCAGCTTCTGGCTTTCAGTAAAAATACATACTTAAGCCCCGGCAGTTACTTGATGGAAAATTGCATTTATGTTCGAAAAGGGCAGTACTGTCGTGATTGCATTAACAGCAACGCACTCAATAAATGTGAACTTGTTGCAGACAGTTCGAACTGTGATGGATGTAACACTGCACATCACTTAACGAATTGCCGCAGCTGCTCCTTCTCCAGCTATCTTCAGGATTGTTCTGGTTTGCAGAATTGCTGCATGTGTTGTGGTCTAAAGAGCAAACAATATTGTTTTAAGAATGAGCAATACTCAAAAGATGAATACGAAGACATCGTGAAAGATTTAGAGAGAAAGAACACAGATGAGTTATTGAATGAATTTCTTGAATTCTGCATAACAATCCCCAAAAAAGCTCAAATTCAACTTAATAGTGAAAATTCGTCTGGCGACTATCTTTATAATTGCCACAACGCAGCAGAATGTTTTGATTGCTTTGAGGTTGAAGATTCGAAATATATATTTGAATGCGAAGGGGTAAAAGATTCAATGGACATGTCTAGCCACGATAAAGATGTCGAACTCTGTTACGAGATGTCATCAGGTGGAGAAAAGAATTATCAAACGAAGTTTTGCCTTTGCTCTATCGCATCACCAAGATCTGCATATCTGTATTCTTGCTTTTATCTGAGCGATAGCTTTGGATGTGATGGCTTTCACGAACGTGGCCAGTATTGCATCCTCAATAAACAATACTCGAAAGAAGAATACGAAGAGCTAGTACCAAAGATCATCGAACATATGAAAAACACAGGAGAATGGGGCGAATTCTTCCCTATAACTCTCAGTCCATTTGCATACAACGAAACAATTGCACAGGACAATTTCCCAATGACAAAACAAGAAGTAAAAGCAAAGGGATGGAGATGGCTGGATGAAAAAGATGAGATATCACAAGTGGATAAAATCATTCCTGCGGAGAAACTCCCTGATTCCATTGAGGATATTCCAGATGACATTTTGAACTGGGCCATTGAATGCAAATCAACGAAACGACCTTACAGAGTCATCAAACAAGAACTTGAGTTCTATCGCCGGATGAAATTGCCTGTTCCAAAATTCCATCCCGATGAACGTCATCGCAGGAGGATGGAACTGCGCAATCCCCGTAAGCTCTGGGACAGAAAATGCGACAAGTGTGGAAAAGAGATTCAGACAACGTATAGTCCGGACAGACCAGAGGTTGTCTATTGCGAAGAGTGTTATCTGAAAGAAGTGTACTGACGTAGTATCGAGTATGAAGTATCTGGTATCGAGTATTTGGTATAATAAGTATTTGGGGAGAGGAGTTACTTCCATACCAAATACTCTATACTAGCCCCTGTGCAACAGACCTGTGCACAGTGCGGCTCGAGCTTTGAGATCACGGATGATGATCTGAAGTTCTACGAGCATGTGTCGCCTGTGTTCGGTGGGAAGAGATACTCAATCCCGTCACCCACTCGGTGCCCCGATTGTCGGCAGCAGCGACGGCTGGCAATTTGCAACGAGTTCAATCTCTATCCAGGGAAGTGCGATCTCTGTGGCAAGGAGACCATCGTGCAATTCGAGCCGAGCGATACGCGTACCATCTACTGTCGTGATTGTTGGCATAGCGACAAATGGAATGCGTGTGATTTCGGAAGAGATATTGATTTTACTCGGCCGTTCTTTGAGCAATTCAAGGAGCTCCGTGACAGCCTCCCAGCGCAGGGGCTTGATATGCAAGGGAACGTCGTAAATTGCGATTACATTCACTACGCGGGCTCCTCAAAAAACTGCTACCTCATCATGCACGCTGATTTTTGCGAAGATTGCTACTACGGTTACGGATTCAAGAAGAACACATCCTGTGTTGACGGGTTTTACAATCTCCATTGCGAACTTAGCTACGACTGCGTCGATTGTCACAAGTGCTACCACCTTGTTGGGTCGCAGGAGTGCCTTAACTGCAATACAGGAGCTTTCCTGCGTGACTGCATTGGGTGTAACAACTGTTTTCTCTGCGTTGGCCTGCGCGAGAAGGAGTTCTGTTTTGAAAATGAGCAGCTAACGAAGGATGAGTACAAGAAGCGCATTGCCGAGATCGATTTGCGTTCGTATGCGCAGTACCAAGTGTGCAAGAAGAAACGGAGAGAGCTCGAACTTACGCATACGTTCAAGGAATTCCAGGGACATAACCTTGAGAACTGTTTAGGTAATCACCTCTACAACTGCAAGAATCTTCGGGAAAGCTTTGATTGCGAGGATGTGGAGGATGGAAAATGTTGCTACCAGGTCGTGCTTGCCGCCAAGGATGTCCACGACATCTATCAGTACGGTTCCAATCTGCAGGCTTCGTACGAGTGTGCCATTTCGGGGGAAGACAGTTTTCATCTCCGTTTCAGCTTCGGTTGTCATATGGGGTGCAGTGAACTCATGTACTGCTTCTACATGGAGGCAAGTAGGGACTGCTTCGGGTGCGCGTACATGCAGAAGAATCACCACTGCGTCTTCAACAAGCAGTACACGAAGGAGGAGTACGATGCGCTTGTCCTCCGTTTGATTGAGCACATGAAACAAACCGGTGAGTGGGGAGAGTTCTTCCCCATGTCGCTCTCGCAATTCGGGTACAACAAGACGTCCGCCCAGATGTATTACCCCCTAGAGAAGGATGGAGCGATGAAAATCAGTGCGGCATGGTCGGATTATGAACCGCCACCTCCCCAGGTCGCCAAAGTCATTCCTGCAGACAAATTGCCAGATAACTCCAAGGACATTCCCGATGATGTTCTCCATTGGGCAATCCAGTGTGAGGTGACAGGGAAACCGTTCAAAATCACACCGCAGGAACTCCGGTTCTACCGTCAGATGGCACTTCCTCTTCCGCGCCGTTCTTGGTACCAACGGCACCTCGATCGGTTCCACCAGCGCAATCCCCGTACGTTGTGGGACAGAAAATGCGCCAAATGCTCTGCGTCCATCCAAACGACCTACGCTCCCGATCGTCCCGAAATTGTCTACTGTGAGGATTGTTACCAAAAGGAAGTATACTGACCCCCAATGCAGAAGACCTGTACCCACTGCGGCAACATATTCGAGATAACTAATGAGGATCTCGCTTTTTACGACAAAGTGTCACCAGTGTTTCAGGGGAAAAAATATCAGGTTCCTCCACCCACCCATTGTCCAGAGTGCAGGCAGCAGCGCCGGGTTGCTCAGGCGAACCAAATTACACTGCACGAACGAACATGCGATTTAACCGGGGCAACCATTATTTCGAATCATCGATCTGACTCACCGTTCAAAGTGTATCAACAGTCAGTATGGTTTTCGGATCAGTGGGATCCTATGGAATATGGCAGAGATTTCGATTTCAATCGATCGTTCTTCGATCAACTTAAAGAGTTATCGTTCGTGGTTCCTCGGTATGCTGTACAACGAGGATATGACTTCGATGAGAATGCAGACTACACAAACTATGCAGGGAAAAATAAGAATTGTTACCTTATTTTCGATTCCGATCACTGTCGAGATTGCTATTACTCTTACAGCATAAATAGCTGCGAGAGTTGTATGGAGAGTTATCGTTTGCGCCAGTGCGAACTGTGTTACGAGTGTATTGACTGCGTTGATTGCTATAACTGTGCATTTACACAAGACAGTGAAAACTGCTCGGAGAGCACCTTCCTCAAGAACTGTATTGGATGCAAACACTGTCTCATGTGCAGCAATCTGCGCAACAAAGAATACTACGTAGAGAATAAACCTGTGACGAAAGAGCAATTCGCACAATTTCGTTCACTTCTCTCCTCGTACAGCCGCCTGCAGAATGCTCGTGAGCGTTTCGATAAGCTGAAGATTGAATATCCACAGAAATTCATGCACGGGACGCAGAATGAGAACGTGATCGGAGATTACCTCACGAACTGCAAGAATGTGGAGCAGTGCTTCGATTGCTCAGATCTATGGGATTGCAAGTACGCGTACCAGGCATTCGATCCCCTGAAAGATGTGATGGACATTCAGGAGTGTGGTGAGGCTGAGCGGCTCTATGAGGATGCATTCGTAGGGTACAACGCTCATAACGTTCTCTTCACCACACATACGTTGGGACAAATCTCAGATATCTATTACTCAAGTCATTCTCCCTATAATAAGAATCTTTTCGGCTGTATTGGCCTGCGTCATAAAGAGTTCTGTGTCTTAAATAAGCAGTACAGCAAAGACGACTACGAGATACTGGTTGCTAGGATCATTGAACACATGCAGAAAACGAACGAATGGGGGGAATTTTTCCCCATTGATTTTTCGTTATTCCCTTATAACGAAACAATGGCACAGGATTACTTTCCTCTCACACAAGAGGAAGCGCAGAAGCAGGGGTTGTGGTGGGCAGAGAAGGAAGAGAGCATCTATAAGGGGCAGATTGTAAAAGAAGGGCTGCCGGATGATGTACGAGACTTTCCAGAAACGTTATGTGAAAAAATCCTTCAGTGCAAAAAAACAGGAAGGTCCTACAAAATCATTCCACAGGAACTTATCCTGTATCGCCAACTCAATCTTCCGCTCCCCAGACTCTGTTTTCAAGAACGCCACAGGAACAGAATGCTGCTGCGCAATGCGCGCGTGTTCTACGACCGAACGTGTGACAAATGCGGTGTGAAGTTTAAGACCACCTATGCACCAGATAGACCGGAGAAGATATACTGTGAATCCTGTTATCAGACATCATTCGCATAATGCAGAAAACCTGCGCGCAGTGTTCGGCAGCATTCGAGGTCACGGCTGACGACCAAGAATTCTACCGTAAGCTCCAGGTTCCCGAACCAACGTGGTGTCCGCAGTGCAGAGAGATGCGACGGATGGCATGGTACACCGAGCGGTATCTCTATCCCGGTCAGTGTGCGCTGTGCAAGAAGGATGTGATCTCGCAGTTTGCTCCGGGGAATCCGCGAACAAAGAACCAGTACTGCTTAGACTGCTGGTGGAGCGAGAAGTGGGATCCGCTTTCCTACGGACGCGACTACGATCCGAACAGATCATTTCTGGAGCAGTTCCATGAACTTGAGCTTGCAGTGCCCTATGCATGTACCACGAATGACACCGTGCTGCAGAACTGCGATTACACGCACCAGACGGGCCACAGCAAGAATTGCTACCTTGTTTTCCACACGTCGTTGTGTGAGGACTGCTACTACGGTTACGGTGTGAAGAAGAGCAAGAACTGCATTGATGTGCACTACTGCCACGAGTCGGAGCTGTGTTACGAATGCGTCGATGTCGTGAGGTGCTACGGTCTCTCTTGGTGTCAGGATTGCCACAACTGTTCCGACAGTAGATTCATCCGCGATTGCATTGGTTGCATTGAATGCTTTCTCTGTGTTGGTCTGCGCAACAAGAAGCACTGTTTCCTTAATGAGCAGTTATCACCCAAGGAGTACAAGGAGCGCATGGCTGAAGTGTCGACAGGTTCATGGTCGATGACGCAGTTGATGCTCAAGAAGTACAAGGAATTGCAACTCAAACACCACTGGAAGTGTCTGCAGACGGAAATGACTCAAAACTCAACGGGTAACTACCTCTACCGTGCGCGCGATGCACAACAGTGCTTTGATTGCAGTGACATTGAGTACTCGCAGTACTGCAGCCAGTTGCAACTCGGCACGCGGTTCTGCCGCGACATCTTCCAGTTCGGTATCGAAATTGATCTCTGCTATGACTCGACCTCAATCGGATACAACAGCTACGACCTCGCATTCTGTCTGTCGTGCATGGAAAGCGCCGCAAGGCTCCGGTACTGCATGTACTGTTTTGGAGGAACGTCCGACTGCTTCGGGTGCGTTCAACTGCAGCGTGGGAAGTTTTGCATATTGAACAAGCAGTACAAGGAAAGCGAGTACCATGCTCTCCGCGAGAAGATCATCGAGAAGATGACGGCAGATGGCGAGTATGGCGAGTTCTTCCCGATACGCTACTGTGCGAGCGGGTACAACGAGTCGACGGCGCAGTGGTGGTATCCGAAAACGAAAGAGGAGGCTCTGCGCAACGGCTGGCCCTGGGAGGACAACCTGCCGCGTACGGAGGGAAAGGAGACATTGGATATCGTCCCGGATCGTATCGAAGACGTTCCTGACGATGTCATTGGAAAAATTCTGCGTTGCGAGAAGTGTTCAAGGAATTACAAAATCATTGCGCAAGAACTCGACTTCTATCGGAAGTGTTCCATTCCGCTGCCACGTCGCTGCTTCGACTGCCGTCGCATGGATCGCTTTGATCTGCGTAATCCTCGCAAGCTCTTTTCGCGTCCCTGTGCTAAATGCGGCAAGGAAATGCAGACGACCTACCAGCCTTCGCGGCCGGAGATTGTGTACTGTGAGGAGTGCTACTTGAAAGAAGTGTACTGAGGAGAGTATCGAGTATTCAGTATCGAGTATTAAGGGATTCCCTTGATACGTAATACTCTATACTAGCCCCTGTGCAACAGATCTGTGCCAACTCCTGGTGTCAAGAGCCCTTTCTCGTTGAGAAGGAGGATGAGGAGTTCTTTGGAAAACTGCGCAGGGCTGCGCCCGAGCTTAGAGACATTCCTCCTCCCGTGCGATGCCCCGACTGCCGCCAGCAGCGCCGGCTCGCTCGGCGCAATGAGCGCGCGTTCTACCGGCGTACCTGCTCAATGTGCAACCGCGACATTCTTGCGATGTACCCCGCCGATGCGCCGTTCCCCGTGTACTGCTCCGCGTGCTGGTGGGGGGACAAGTGGGATCCACTCTCCCTTGGGAAGACGTTCGATCCGAAGCGCCCATTCCTCGAGCAGTTTGCTGAGCTCCAGCGCCAGGTTCCGCGGTTGGCGCTCTTCGGGAAGAACAATGAGAATTGCGAGTACATCAACCATTCGGAGAATGCAAAAAACTGCTACCTCTGCGTGGATGTCGTCGCACAGGACACGTACTACTCCAAGTGGATGATCAATTGCAGGGATTGCTGCGACTGCTACCAATTGGAGAAGAGCGATTTGTGTTACGAGTCCCAGTACTCCGTGGGCATGAACAACGATATCTACGCATTCCTCAGTGACCAATCCTGCAATCTCCTCTTCTGCTACGACTGCGAGGGGTGCAACGATTGTCTGCTCTGCACGCACCTACGGCACAAGAGGTTCTGCATCATGAATGAGCAATTCACCGAAGAGGAGTACCGCAAGCGGCTTACGGAGATTGATCGGGGGTCCTACAAGACATTCTCGGTGCTCCTGGAACGCTACCACGATCTCTGGAGGACAACGTTCCATCGGCAGCACCAGGCTTTGGTGAATGCGACACAGTGCAGCGGGGATCTCTTCTACAACTGCCAGAACGTCCGGCACTCGTTCGGCGTTATCGAGTCGCGTGATTGCGCGTACTGCTACGACGCGGGACACATGCAGGATTGCCAAGATGCGTATGAACCTGCGTTCAATTGCGAACTTCAGTACGACTGTCATGCATGCAATCGTGGCAAGCGCATTGCAGCGTGTTCCGTGTGCTACGACGTCGTCGGGTGTGCGTATTGCGACATGTGCCACAATGCAAGCCATCTCTTCGGTTGTATCAGTCTCAAGCACAAGGAGTACTGCATCCTCAACAAGCAGTACACCAAAGAGGAATACCTTGCGCTCCTTCCTGCGGTCATTGGGCGCATGCAGAGTGACGGAACGTGGGGGGAATTTTTCCCTGCATCACTCTTGCCCTTTGCCTACAACGAGACCGTAGCCCAGGAGTACTACCCGCTCGATCGAGCGTCTGCAGAAGAGAGGGGATGGCGGTGGAAAGAGGAGGAGCACGCGCCGCCGAATTCCAAGAAGGTCATTTCCGCTGCTCAGCTTCCCGACCACATCAAGGATACTCCCGATGATGTCCTCAACTGGGCTATCCGGTGCGAGGCAACCGGAAAGCTCTTTCGCATCGTGAAGCAGGAACTCCTTTACTATCGCAAGATGGGCTTACCCCTGCCCAGGCTCCATCCCGATGAGCGCTACCGGCAGCGCATGGCGTTCACGAATTCGCGCAAGCTCTTTGAGCGCACCTGCGCCAAATGCTCTAAGACCATGGAAACGACGTACGCCCCCGACCGACCGGAAATTGTGTACTGTGAGGATTGCTACCTGAAAGAAGTGTACTGAGCATGAATGATGAATTATGAATGGTGAATGATGAACCCATAATTCATAATTCACCATTCACCATTCAGGCTCCATGGTTCATACTTTTCCCATGCAGCAAATCTGCGCAAATGCGTGGTGTAAGCAGAGCTTCGAGAGCACGGACGAAGATCTCGCGTTCTACCGGAAGATCTCTCCGACGTTCGCAGGGGAGACGTTTGCGATTCCACCTCCCACTCAGTGTTTCTCCTGCCGCCAAGCCCGTCGCTTGGCGTACCGCAACGAGCGGCATCTGTACCACCGATCCTGCGATCTAACGAGGAAGGACATTCTCTCCATCTACTCTCCTGATAAGCCCACGAAGGTCTACGAGCACAGTGCATGGTGGAGCGACAAGTGGGATCCGCTCTCCTATGGCCGGGACTTCGACTTCTCCCGTCCGTTCTTTGAGCAGTTTTTTGAGCTCCAAACAGCGGTACCGCGTATCAACGTGAACAACATGGACTGCGAGAACAGCGACTTCTGCAACTTCTCCGTTCAAAATCGCAACTGCTACCTGCTCTTCGGAGCTCTTGAGAACCAGGATTCCTTCTACTCCAACCGCATTCTCTACTGTAAGGACTGTTGCGATTGCTCCGGCATCGAGAAGTGTGAACTCTGCTATGAGTGTAACGACAGTCAGCGCTGCTACCAGTGCAGGGATTTGCAGAACTGTAGTCACTGCACCGATTGCCAGCTGGGGTACAACCTCCACAGCTGCAAGAATTGCTTCGGCTGCGTCAATCTGCAGAATGCGTCGTTCTGCATCGAGAACGTTGCGTACTCCGAGCAGGAGTACAAGGAACTTCTGGAGAAGAAGCTTTCTTCGTATGAGCAGGAGCGCAAGAACTTCCAGCAGAGGAAACTCTCGGCTCCGCGCAAGTACATGGATGCCATCAACACCGAGCACTGTACGGGGAATGCGATCATCAACAGCAAGAACGCGCTGGATTGCTACGAGGTGATGGACCTGGAGGATTGCCGGTACCTGGCGAATGCCACGTTCATGAGAGATGCGTACGATACGACTCATGACGATCACTCCGAGCTTGTCTACGAAGCCATAGGAAGCGAAACAAACTTCATGCACCTCTTCTGTGACATCTGCTGGTACGATCGTGAGCTTCTGTACTGCAGCATGTGCTTCAACTCCCAGAACCTCTTCGGCTGCTGTGGTATGCGCAAGAGCAAGTACTGTATCCTCAACAAGCAGTATTCCAAGGAAGAGTACGAGAAGCTCGTTGCGAAGATCATCAAGTACATGCAAGAGACCGGAGAATGGGGAGAGTTCTTCCCCGTGTGCTTCTCGCCGTTTGCGTACAACGAAACCCTTGCCCAGGAGCATTCCCCATTATCCAAGGATGCAGTGGAGGAACGGGGGTGGAATTGGAAAGACGAAGAGGATGACATGCCGGATGTCGAGAAAGTCATCGAAGGGTCGCGTCTGCCAGCGGACATTGCGGCAATTCCCGACGATATCCTCAACTGGGCCATCCGCTGCGAGGTGACGCAACGGCCATTCCGTATTATGAAGCAGGAACTCGCGTTCTACAGAAAATTCCACATCCCCGTGCCCCATCTTCACCCTGATGAGCGGCACCGCAGACGCATGGTGCTCAGGAACCCCCGCAAGCTCTGGGATAGGCAGTGCGGCAAGTGCTCTAAAGAGATACGGACGAGTTATGCGCCGGAGAGGCCGGAAATCGTCTACTGTGAGGACTGCTACTTGAAGGAGGTGTACTAAGCAGTCACTTCTCTGCTGATACCCCAGAGCGCGGTGTGCCATGCGCGAAACGCATCCGCAAGCAGCGGATTTTCGATGCGGATGATCGTCGGCTCTTCCGAGAAGGTAAACATGGAGATTTCGTTCTCGAAGATAATGACATCGGCGTCGAACGCAACGCTCTTGGGCAGCAGGCGTATCCGGTACTCCTTGTGCGGCGGAACGTTCGCGATGTACCGGCGCGTGGCGGCATTGTCTACGAGCAGCTCTCTCCCGCGCAGTATTGCCCCTTTGCCAAAGAGCTGGATGGCGATGTTCCCGCCGAACGTCTCCCAGTCCACCTTAGGATTGAAGAACGCTACGAATGGCCTGGCAAGGACGTCCCTGTACACTTGTTTGATGCCCTCCAAACCGTGCGCGACCGTCACCCGCGGTTCGCCGACCTTGCGGGGCGTCATGGAGGTGAAGTACGGCATCATGCCCTTGGTGAGTGCTTCGAGCTCATGGATTTCCTGCTCGCGGTTCTGCAGGTAATTGAGGAGTCGCTCCGGTGCTTCAGTCACGAAGTGGATGATCTTGCCCTTCTCCACTTCGGAGACCAAACCCTTCTCCGTCAAACTGCGCAGGATCAAGTACGTGTGACTGCGCGATTGGTGCGCGGCCCTTGCAATCTGTGTTGCTTTTCCCGTCTTCATGGCAAGGAGTGCCAAGTAAACGTCGACTTCACGATCATCCAAGCCAATGCGCTGAAGGAGGGGACGCACGGCGCGGTTACTCAACTGGTGGTGCTTTCTCATAGGCTCATAGTACCACAGTGTTGTCTATAATAGTAGACAAATTGAATTTATCTCTAATCTTAGAGCTTATAGAAGGCATATTTCCTTGTTTCAAATAATTTGACAATTTATGGCGTATCCTGTCAATATTGTCCCATGCAACGCAACTGCATCGTTTGTGGCTCTGCCTTCGAACACACGCAGGATGAGCAGGATTTTCTCGGGAGAATTTCGCCGGTTTTCCGGGGAAAGAAATACGAGATACCTCCGCCGACCTGTTGCGCAGACTGCCGGCTTCAGCGTCGCTTGGCGTACCGCAATGAGAAGACTCTTTTCCGTCGAACGTGCGATCGCACTGGTAAGGACATCATCTCGGTGCATGCTCCCGGAACGGGGTTTTCCATATATGCGAAGGAAGAGTGGTGGAGCGATCAGTGGGATCCACTGGAGTATGGACGTGACTACGATTTCAATCGCCCGTTTTTTGAACAGTTTGCTTCGTTGCAGAAGGCTGTGCCGCGAATGGCACTGCAGCAGGAACACAACGAGAACAGCGACTACACCAATAACGTTTCGTATTTGAAGAATTGCTACCTCCTCTTCTCAGCCGACTACAGCAGGGATTGTTGTTACGGTATCTGGATTGAACGCAGTCGTGACTGTCTCGACAATTTCATCATTGATGAATGTGAGATGGCGTACGAATGCATTTTTTCGAACAAAATCTACAACTCGTGTTTCATTTACTCCTCTTCGCAATGCCGTGACAGCGCGTTTCTGCGTGATTGCCGCGGCTGCTCCGATTGCTTCATGTGTTGGGGGCTAAGGGGAAAACAGTACTGCATTGCAAACGTGCAGTATTCCAAAGATGAGTACGTTGCGAAGCGTGCAGGATTTCCTCTCTCGTCGTACAAGAATCTCCAGGCGTGCAAGCAGCGCTTCGATGCTCTCCTCAAAGATGCTGTCCAACCAGCTATGCGTAAGCATGGTAGGGTAATTGATTCCACTGGCGATTTCTTAGCCGATACACAGAACTGCAGTAACTGCTACGAACTCCGCTTTGCGAAGGATTGCAGGAATTCCGTTGGATTCCAGGTCAAGGACGCATACGACTGTACGTACGTGAGCGGGGAGTTTGCGTACGAGAGCTGTGAGTGTTTCCCAACACCGTCACATTCCGCATTCAACTTGAATAGCTACACGGGGAACAGTCTCTTCTACTGCGACCTGTGCATGAACAACTGCCAGGATCTCTTTGGATGCGTTGGCATGAAGAAAGCGCAGTACTGCATCCTCAACAAGCAATATACCAAAGAGGAGTACGAAGAACTCGTCCCCAAGGTCATCGACCACATGCGTTCAACGGGGGAGTGGGGAGAGTTCTTCCCGATTGCGCTTTCTACGTTCGGTTACAACATCTCGGAGGCCAACCAGTATTTCTCTCTGAGGAAAGAGCAGGTGACTCGTAATGGTTGGAGGTGGCAAGAAGAGGTGGAGAGCAGGAAGCCGGATGTCACAACCAAAGAAATTGCCGATGATATTCATGACGTAGCAGATTCCCTCTGCGACCACGTTTTTGCGTGTGACGTCACCGGAAAGCCGTATAAAATTATTCCGCAGGAGCTAAAGTTCTACCGTGCAATGGGATTGCCGATTCCCCGCCGATGTCCCGATCAGCGGCATTCGGATCGGTTAGCACTCAGGAACCCCCGCAAGCTCTGGGATCGCGCATGTGCCAAATGCAGTAAGCCGATCCAGACGACGTACCAGCCTTCGCGGCCAGAGGTTGTGTACTGCGAAGAGTGTTACTTGAAAGAAGTGTACTGAGGATGAATGATGAATTATGAATGATGAATGATGGTACGTTTTTTTCATCATGCATTCTCTACCATTCATTCTTCATCATTCATAATTCACACTGCCTGCTCGCATCCCGAAGAGGTGTACTGATATTCCATGCAACGTACCAGCCTCCACCAAGGTTCCGGCCGGCAAGCCTGTGCCAGGTGCAATCAGGGAACGCAGGCCGCGTTTGGTTCCGATTGGCCGGAAATCGTGTATTGTGAGGAGTGCTCCCTGCAAACGGTTAATTGACTAATATTTGTTTCATATTATAATTTACTCCTGTGCAACAGCGTCTTCGTGATCTCCTGCGGCGTGTCGGCCTCCGAGAGGAGGAAATTGCCTTGTATGTACACCTCCTTCGCCTGAAGCACGCAACCGCCACGCAGCTGATTGCAGCAAGCGGCCTCAACACGATGACGGTGTATCGCACAATCAAGCGCCTCCGAGACCGGGGTCTTCTCCAAGCGCAGTCCATCAACAACAAGCAGTCGCTCTTCGCACCGCTTCCCCTAAGTGCAATCATTCAGAAGCTCGGTACAGAACAGATGGTGCTGCGCAAACTCCAGCTTGCTCTCAAAGATCTCGATCCTCTCCTTCCGTACCTTGATGTTGCTCAGCAGTTGGAGGAGGAAGCCCAGCCCATTGAACTGCGCGAGGGGCTCGATGCCTTCCGCGAGGAGTACATGAAGCTCCCCGATCTCTGCACCGACGAATACCTCTGCATGGGTTCCATGCAGAATTACTGGAAGGTCGCGGCAATGTCCGATGAGTCGCCGGAAGAGCTCGCGTTCCGTCACAAGCGCTATGGGCACGGTATTTCCTGCCGCGTGTTCAACACGCACTCTGTGGAATCCGAGAGCTTTGCGAAGCGCGATTCCAAGGAGATGCGCACCACCCGCCTTGTCGACGTCATTCCCATCCGCAATGATTACGTGGGGTACACGGCAACGCAGATTGCACACTTCATCTGCGACGAGGCGCACCCCCGAGTGATCGTTATTCGACATCCTGAGCTTTGCACTCTCTACCGTCAGCAGTTCAATGACCTGTGGCGTTCCGGGGTGGGAGCATGAGCGTTTCTCCACAGGACCCTGTGAAGATTTTCCCTGAAGAATATGCATCAGGAAGCCATTTTCATGTGTTGAAACGGGTATGTGTTGCGTGTTTTTTTCCACAGAAGCACTTGCTGTGTAGCATAGGCGCATGCAGAAGACCTGCCGAAACTCATGGTGCAAGGCGACATTCGAGATCACGGATGAGGATCTTAAGTTCTATGAGCAAGTGTCACCCGTGTTTGGTGGGCGGAAGTACATGATTCCACCTCCTTCACTCTGCCCTGACTGTCGCCAGCAGCGCAGGCTCCTGTGGCGCAATGAGCGCAGTCTCTACCGTCGGACATGTGATCTCTGCAAGAAATCCATCGTTTCCATGTATCCTCAGAGAAGTACGTTCCCCATCTACTGCTCGGAGTGCTGGTGGTCGGATCGTTGGGATCCCCGGGATTTTGGACGGGAGGTGGATTTCACCCGGCCGTTTCTCGCACAGATGGAGGAACTTCAGCATGTGGTGCCGCGTCTTGCGCTCAACGTGGTGAATAACGAGAACTCGGAATTCATCAATCATTCCGGCTCGAACAAGAATTGCTACCTCATCTTCGCGGCGGAATTCAACGAGGATTGCCTGTACGGTTACCAGGTCATCAAGTCCACCGGTTGCACGGATACGTTCGATTGTACCGAGTCTCACTACTGCTACGACGTGATCGATGTAGATAAATGCCATTTGCTCTTCTTCTCGCAGAATTGTACCAATTGTTCCTCAAGCGCCTTCCTTTTTGACTGTAAGGGTTGTTCGGAATGTTTGCTTTCCACGAATCTTCGCAACAAGCGTTATTACATCAGGAATCGTGAATACTCCGAAGAAGAGTATCGACGGATCAAGCAGGACATCATGGAGAAGTTGGCTCAGGGCAAGCTCGAAGATCTCCTGCAGGAATTTGCGCAGGTGAAAGAGCAAGCGGCTCACCGTGCGCGAGAGGTGGTGAGCTGCGAGAACGTTACGGGCGATTACCTCAAGAATTCCCGCAATCTCCGGTACTGTTTCGATGTGTCCTACGGAGAGGATTGCGCGTACATCTTCACGGGGTTCCAGATCAAAGATCTGATGGATGTGTGTCACACCACCGACGCACAGCTTGGATACGATTCCCTTAGTCTTGGTTATGGTTCGTACAACACGATCTTCACCCACAGTTCGTGGGGGTCGAGCAATCTCCTCTACTGTGATCTCATCCAGTCGGGATCGAACATGTGCGGATGTGTGTGCATGAAACCTGCCAAGTACTGCATTCTCAACAAGGAGTACTCGCAGGAGGAGTACGAAGCTCTCGTTCCCAAGGTCATTGAGCTCATGCAGAAAACCGGCGAGTGGGGGGAATTCTTTCCTGCAGGTTTCTCACCCTTTGCGTACAACGAAACGACAGCACAGATGTACTTTCCGCTCACGGCAGCCGAAGCACGCGAGAGGGGATTCCCTTGGCGGGATGGGCAGGACGAAGTGCTCAATGTGACGAAGACCATTCCGGCGAAGAAATTGCCCCCCGCCATTGCCGATATTCCCAATGATGTTCTCAACTGGGCGGTGACGAGCGAATTCTCCGGTCGGCCATTCAGGATTGTAAAACGGGAACTGGAGTTTTACCGTTCCCACCGCCTTCCTGTGCCGCACGCGCATCCTGATGAGCGGCATTTTCGGCGTATGGCGCAGAAGAACCCCCGCAAGCTGTGGAGTCGTACATGCAGTACATGTGGCAAAGAGATGCAGACAACGTATAGGTCTGATAGACCGGAAATTGTCTTCTGTGAGGAGTGTTACTTGAAAGAAGTGTACTGAGGATGAATGATGAATTATGAATGATGAATGATGGAACGTCATTCATTCACCGTGCGTTCTTCGTAATTCATACTGCGTACTCGTATCCCGGTGAGATGTGTTGATCACTTCGCGACGAAGGCCGTTGCCCCCAGCCATGCCAACTGGAAAATCGCCCGCTGCGTATTTGCGTACACGTTGCTTTCCAGAATCATGCCGATGAGCTCATCGGGATTGAGTGAAAAAATGGAAACTTTATTTCCGTAAATGTTGATCTCATACTCAAAGAAGTACTGTTTAGGATTGACGAACAGGACTTCGGTGAGCGAGAGGTCGTACTCTCTGGGGTAGTACGTTTTCAGGTACGTTATTGCCTCGGGAAGATTGGGGGAGAGCATCCGCGTTTTAATCCCCTTGCTGATTTTCCGCTCCGCGAAGTTCCGGATAAACGCTTGCGGTACCACTTTCGGGATTGCTGCCAGATTTGTGTATCCCAAGATTTCCTCCTCTGCCAGGAGGGTGTCCTCGAAGATGTTCTTGATACCTTCCACGCCCTCGTAATATTCAATTTTTGGTTTGTAGGCGAGGGCATTGGTCAGAGAGAGAAGTTCCGGCAGGAGATCCTGCGCTTTTCTCAGCCGCTCCTCCTGTTTTTGGACGATGATCTCCGGGCTCGTTACTGCGTAGTGCTTCATGCCATTCTTCGTGAATGCGCTCACGAGACCTTTGCGCGTCAGGTCGTCGAGGATTTTGTAGCAAACGACGCGGTGTACCTTTGCCTTCTTTGCGACGGCACTGACGTACGACCCACCCAGTTCCAGCAGAGCCAGGTACACCCGTGCTTCGTCTTCGCTCAGGCCCAGTTCTGTGAGGGGAGGTACCAGCATGTTGTAGCAAATTTACTACATGTAATTATATTTCAAAGTGGCATGTAAAGTAAAGAATATTTGATTGTAGTGTTTTACTGTATTGACCGAAATACACAATCAATGTAGGGTGATTGTCAACTTCTCACCCTCCCGCATGTCCCGTTGTACCCGCTGCAGTGCGCCCGTTGTGGTTCAGCCTCAGGAGGAAGCATTCCTGAGGCACATTGAGCTTCCCAATCCGACGCTCTGTGCCGCTTGCCGCATGCAGGGGCGCTTTGCATTCCGTAACGAGCGCCGACTCTACCACCGCAAGTGCGATCTGACAGGCAAGCAAATTATCTCCGTCTACCCCCCGGACAGTCCCTACAAAGTTTACGACCAACACGTGTGGTATACAGATCGGTGGGATGCGTTGCAGTACGGCCGGGACTTCGATTTTTCCAGACCCTTCTTTGAGCAGATGGATGCACTGATGCGCGATGCCCCGAAGATTTCCGTCTTCACGTCGAACAACGTGAATAGCGATTACACGAATGGCGCACAACAGGACAAGAATTGTTACATGATCTTCGTGAGCGATCACGATGAAGATTGCTACTATTCGTACGGCATCGACAGCTGCAAGGATTGCCTGGAATGCCTCAATTGTTTTGAGTGTAACCTTTGCATTGAGTGTATTGATTGCTCAAATTCTTACATGCTCTCGTACTGCGAGAAGACGCACAATTGCTCAGAGAGCTACTTCCTCTCCGACTGTAAGGATTGCAAGAGTTGTTTTGGCTGCTATGGGCTCAGGAACAAGCAGCACTGCATTTTCAACGAACAGCTCACCGAGGAGGAGTATGCAAAAAAACTTGAGGAGCTCAATACGGGCAGCTGGCGGACGATCCAATCCGTGAAGGATATCGTCACTCGTAAGCGACGCGAGCAGCAGATTCATCAGCACTACGACGGAAACCGCAACGAGAATGTTACGGGGGATCACATCGTCAACTGCAAGAATTGCATCGAGTGTTATGACAGCGCGGACCTGGAGGACTGTGGATACCTGATCTTCAGCTTCAAATCCCGCGATTGCTATGACGGGCATGTGGTCGTGGATAACTGTGAGTTGTGCTACGGAACGATCAGTACGATCAACCAGTACAACACCCAGTTTACGTTTGTGAGTTTCCGCTCCAAGGATTCCATGTACCTTGACCATTGCCAGAGTTGCCGGGACTGCTTTGGTTGCTCTGCTCTTCAGAAGAAGCAGTACTGCATTCTCAACAAGCAGTATTCCAAGGAGGAGTACGAAGTACTCCGCGCTCGTATTGTTGAACATATGAAGAGCACCGGAGAATGGGGGAAACCGTTCCCGCCGAATTTGAGCCCGTTTGGGTACAACGACACTGTTGCACAGGAGTATTTTCCGCTTGCGAAGGACGAAGTGCTCAAACGCGGGTGGAAGTGGTACGAGGACAGCGAACGCAATCACTTTGCGTACCAAGGGCCCACGACGGAAATCCCCGACGACATCAAGGATGTTCCTGACGGTATTGCGGAGAACATTCTCACCTGTGAGCGCTCTGGCAAGCCCTATAAGCTCATTCCGCAGGAGGTGCAGCAGTACCGTCTGCACAAGCTGCCGGTCCCGCGTCTCTGCTTCGATGAGCGCCACCTGGAACGTATTCGCAGGAGAAATCCCCGCAAGCTCTGGCAGCGCAATTGCCAGAAGTGCCAGAGAGCTATCATGAGCACTTTTGCACCGGATCGTCCGGAAATCGTCTACTGCGATGCGTGTTACCTGAAGGAGGTGTACTGAGGATGAATGATGAATTATGAATGATGAATGATGGAATGTCATTCCTTCACCATGCACTCTGCATCATTCATTCTTCACCATTCATTCTTCATGGCTCTCGCCATGCCAAAATGCCTAAAATCCGCTAGAAAGAGGGAATCCTTTAGGGTATCCTCACACGCAATTATGCTGCTCCTCGTACGTATCCAGCAGTGGGATGAGAAGGCCGGCAAAACCGAGCCCAAATTCGGACAGCTCCTCACCAACCTCCATGAGCAGCTCACCGGGGAAACGGTGAGCTTTGAACTCGTTTCGTACCGACAGCACATCTACTTCTACATCCATATCCCCGTAGAGATTCGTGAGCTCATCGTTGGGCAGGTGTACTCGCTCTATCCCGATGCGGTGATTGAGGAGCAGAAAGGCGACTATGCGCATACGAAGGCCATAGACTCTGCACATTTGCTCATGACGCGTCTTACGCAGCGGCGCACCGATATCTACCCTTGGAAGCGCTTCGAGGAGTTCGATGGTGATAGTCTTGCCGGACTCTTCACGGTGATGAGCAAGGCCGAGGAGAACCAGCAGCTCTGGGCGCAGGTGGTTGTGGAGCCGATTCCCGACAACTTTGCCTTCAACCTCCGCAGGAATATCAAGTACTTCCTCAACCGTTTCCGCAAGCTGGTGCGTTTCCGTGATTTCATCAAGGCACGGGCACAGGGGGAATTCCGTACGGCGGAAAAACAGGCTGTTTCCAAGAAGTACGCAGAACGTCACTACCATACGGTTGTGCGCGTCGCAGCCATAGCGGCGGATGAGAATAAAGCACGGGGGCAGCTTCGGGCACTGGAACAGGCCTTTGCGCAGTTCAATACGCTCGACTACAACGGATTTTCCATCGGCAAGCGCTACAGGGGGGAGGCGGCACTCAAACGCTGGCAGGAGCGGTCGCTCGATGGGTCTTCCTGGATGAGCATTTCGGAGCTTGCGGGTCTCTACCATTTCCCCGACCCCGACATCGTCCCGCACATGGTGCATGTGATGGCACGCCGGTCCGAGCCGCCGCTGGATCTCCCCAAAGCGGGGGAGCATGACGTTCTGGCGTTCGGGCTGAGCAATTACCATAACCAGCGCATGCCGTTTGGGCTTCTTAGAGAGGACCGTGCCCGACATCTCTACGTCGTAGGAAAGTCCGGAACGGGAAAGAGCAAACTCCTTGAGCAACTCATCTCGACAGACATCAAGGAGGGGAAGGGTGTCTGTGTGATGGACCCTCATGGAGACTTGGTCGATGCCGTTGTGAAGCACATCCCCAAGGAGCGAGCTAAGGATGTCGTGTACTTCAATCCGATGGACATCGAGTACCCGATCGCCTTCAACCCCATGGAGGCGGTGAACCCCGAACTCAAGCTTCGTGTGACTATCGGATTCATCGAAATCTTCAAGAAGCTCTTTGGCGCCAACTGGACGCCGCGTTTGGAGCATGTGCTCAGGCAGACGACGCTCGCACTTCTTGATAGCAAGGGGACGACGGTGTTCTCCATCCTCAAGATGCTCAGCGACAAAAACTACCGTCAGAAGATTGTCGCGAAGATCGAAGACGCCGTGGTGAAGAACTTCTGGGTGAACGAGTTCGCCGCATGGAGCGAGAAGTTCGATAACGAAGCCATCACGCCGCTCCTCAACAAGGTGGGGCAACTCGTGTCCACCAACCTCATCCGCAATATCATCGGGCAACCCTTTAACACCTTCAACATCCGTCAGGTGATGGATAACCAGAAGATCCTTCTTGTGAAGCTCAACAAAGGGCTCCTCGGCGAGGAGAACGCGGCGCTCCTGGGAGCGATGATGATCACGAAAATCGAGCAAGCGGCGCTCGAACGAGCGGATACCGACCAGGCGCAGCGTAAGGAGTTCTACCTCTACTGCGACGAGTTCCAGTACTTCGCCACGGATACCTTCGCCGAGATTCTCTCCGAGGCGCGCAAGTACCGCCTCTCCCTGACGGTTGCTCACCAGTACATGGGACAGCTCAGTGACCTCGTGCGCACGACTGTCTTCGGCAACGTCGGCACCATCATCAGTTTCCGCGTGGGCGCGGAGGATGCGCGCATCCTGGAGCAGGAGTTCACGCCGATCTTCAAGGTCCGCGACATCATCAACCTTGCTGTGCGCGAGTTCTACATCAAGATGAGCGTGAAGGGGGAGACGCGCGACGCCTTCTCCGGCACGACGATGGATTGCCCCACGCCTGCCAAGAGCCACAAGGACGAGATCATCGACTTCTCACGCAAGACCTTTGCTAAGCCAAAGAAGGAAGTGGAGGATCTCCTCAGGAAGTGGGATGAGAGCGGCGGGGATATTGCCCAGGAGGCGTGGTATTCCGGTGCTCTGGATGAGGAGTTTGCACCTCCCATTGTTTGAGTATTGAGTATTCAGTACTGAGAATGAATCATGAATTATGAATCATGAATGATGAGCCCATAATTCACTATTCACGATTCAAACTCCATAGTTCATACTTTTCCCATGCAGCAAATCTGCGCAAATACGTGGTGTAAGCGGAGCTTCGAGATTGCCGATGAGGACTTGAAGTTCTTCGACAGTGTCTCGCCTACGTTCGATGGTAAGAAACAGCAGATATCTCCTCCAAAGATGTGTCCTGCGTGCAGGCAGCAACGCAGGCTCATGTTTCGCAATGAGCGGAAGTTGTACCGCAGCACATGCGCAGCTTCTGCTCTGCCTATTCTTTCCATCTATGCTCCTACAGGTCCGTATACAGTCTTCAGTAGGGAAGAATGGTGGAGTGACAAATGGGACGCGCTCTCATATGGTCGTGATTACGATCCCAAGCGACCATTCAGCGAGCAGTTGAAGTCTCTGTATCAGGATGTACCTCACGTTGGTTTATATAACGTCAATATCGAAAACAGTTCCTACACGAATTACGCGCTCAACCAGAAGAACTGTTACCTGTTGTTCGGTGCGGGAGACAACGAAGACTGTCTCTACGGGAAATTCGTAGTGTACTGCAAGGATGTCGTTGATAGTTTGGCGGTGTATTCCTGTGAATTGTGTTACGAAGGTATCGCTTCTGAGCAGTGTTACGGTTGCCGGTACTTTGTGCATTCCCGCGATTGTAGCAATTGCACCATGGTGGAAGATTGCCTGGCGTGTTCCGATTGCATCGGATGCTTCGGTCTGCGGTCGAAGCGGTACCACATGTTTAATAAGGCGTACTCAAAAGAGGAATACGAACGGCAAGCTGAACGGTACAAGAATCTCACGCCGGCCGTTGTGCAGGAACTCCGTGATGGACTGGAAAAGCTCAAAGCAACGTTACCGCATGTACATGCGCATCTGTATGCATGCGAGCACTGCACAGGCGAGAGCGTCTACAACTCGAAGAACTGTTTCTCAGCGTTCGATTGCAAGAATTGCGAGGATTGTAAGTACATTTACTTTTCACCCAAGACTCTCCGAACACAGGATTGTGCGTTCTGCGCTCCAGATGGTGATAGATTCTGTTACAACGTTTGCTCTACGGTGGATTTGGAGTCCTCTCTTGGCTGTTTCTATGTCTGGTATGGCAGCAATATGTACTACTCGTTGGAGTGTCACTACAACAGCGATATTTTTGGTTGTGTTGGTTTGCGCCACAAGCAGTACTGCGTATTGAACAAGCAGTACACCAAAGAGGAATACGAGAAGCTCGTTTCGCGAATCATCGAGAGCATGCGCGCGGATGGTACATGGGGGGAATACCTAGATGCAGGTGTCAGTCCCTTTGCCTATAACGAGACAATTGCCCAAGAGTATTTCCCTCTTACCGAGGAAGAAGTACTCAAGCGGGGATGGCAGTGGAGGGAAGAGAAAGACGAGGTCCCAAAGGTGGAGAAAATCATTCCTGCTGCTCAGCTCCCTGAATCTATCGACGATATCCCCGACGATATCCTCAACTGGGCCATTGAGTGCCAGGAGACAAAAAGACCGTTTACGGTGACGAGTCAGGAATTGGATTTTTACAGAAAAATGCACATTGCAGTGCCACGGATTCATCCCGACGAGCGTCATGCGCACAGGCTTGCACAACACAGTCAGTGCACACTCTTCTCCCGCGCCTGTGCAAAGTGTGAAAAGCCCATCCAAACCACCTATGCACCCGATCGTCCGGAGATTGTCTATTGCGAAGAGTGTTACCTGAAAGAAGTGTACTGAGCATGAATGGTGAATTATGAATGGTGAATGATGAACCCATAATTCATAATTCACCATTCATCATTCAGGCTCCATGGTTCATACTTTTCCCATGCAGCAAATCTGCGCAAATGCGTGGTGTAAGCAGGGCTTCGAGATCACAGATGAGGATCTTAAGTTCTATGAGAAGGTAAGTCCTGTCTTCAATGAGAAAAAGGAGAAAATTCCACCACCGACGCAGTGTCCTGAATGCAGGAGACAGCGGAGGCTTGTCTGGCACAACATCATGCATTTCTATCGGAGGAAATGTGATAGAACAGGAAGAGAAATTCTGTCGAACGTTTCGCCGGATAAGCAGCATACCGTGTACGACATCAATGCGTGGTGGGAGGATTCCTGGGATCAGCATAAGGCCAGTCTCTCTTTTGATTTCGGAAAACCATTCTTTGAGCAGTTTGCAGAACTCCTCCTTAAAGCGCCGATACCGAGTCTCCATGCGCAACCATCTACAGACGAGAATTGCACGTACACGAATTATGCGTTGTTCAACAAGAACTGCTACCTGATCTTCCATGCAAACGGCAATGAGGATTGTCTGTATGGCTTTGGCGTGAAGTTCAGTAAGAATGCGGTGGATGTGCTGAACGCGTTCGATTCGGAGATACAGTACGAATGCATAGACTGCGAGAATTGCTACAACTTGTGCTACTGCAAGGATTGTGAAAACTGCTCCGATTCACTGTTCCTTGACGATTGCATAGGGTGCAAGAATTGCATTGCCTGCCACAACCTCCGCAATGCGGAGTTCTGTGTCTTCAACAAAAAAACTACCAAAGAAGAATTCGAAAGGTTGCGTGCTGCGATCCTGAACGGATCGTACCGAACATATGAGGAATGGAGAGGTAAGTTCGATGCGTTTCTGTCCCCCCGGCCACGCCGTGCCACGATGATCCGGCAATGTGAAGATTGCTCAGGTGATCATCTGTATCGTTGTCAGAACGTACACGAGAGCTTTGATGTGAAGGATGTACGGGATGGAAAGTACTTGGACAGGATATTCAACGGCCCCAACAGTGATTTGTACGATATCTACCAGTTCGGTGTGAAAGTGGAGATGTGTTACGAGTGCTCCGTAGTGGGTATCAATGCGTTCCATGTGTGTTTCGGAGCTCTGTGCCGAAATGAAGTGAACGATATCCTCTACAGCTTCTTCTGCCAGACATGTAACCATTGTTTTGGTTGCGTAGGACTCCACAATCAGGAGTACTGCATCCTCAACAAGCAGTATACGAAGGAGGAGTACGAAACACTTGTACCGAAGATTATTGAGCACATGCGTGAAACCGGCGAATGGGGTGAGTTTTTTCCCGTTGAGATCTCGCCATTCTCGTATAACGAAACAATTGCACAGGAGCACTTTTCCATGACGCAGCAGGAAGTTGAAGAGAAGGGGTGGAAGTGGCGCAATCAAACGGATGAACCTCCTAAAGTCGAGAAGATAATTCCTGCGGCCAAGCTTCCCGATTCCATCGGCGATGTTCCCGATGACATCCTCAACTGGGCACTCAAGTGCTCCGTTACCGGCAGACCTTTTCGCATCGTCAAGCAGGAGCTCGATTTCTACCGCAAGATGCGGCTCCCTGTTCCTCGTCTCCATCCTGATGAGCGCCACAAACGCAGAATTGCCCTTCGCAATCCTCGTAAGCTTTTCTCGCGTTCCTGTGCCAAATGCTCTGCGCCCATCCAGACTACCTATACTCCTGAGTGCCCAGAGATTGTGTACTGCGAATCCTGTTATCTCAAGGAAGTGTATTAGGTGCCAACAGTCCGTTTCCATATTGGATTCGCCCTGAGGGCGTCGAAGGGCGAAGAGTGCTACCTCAAAGAGGTATACTGAGCGCATGCCCACGTGCAAGAAGTGTCAGGAGGCATTCTTTGTTTCTCAAGAGGAGCAGGCATTCCTTGGGAAGATCGCGTTCACATTTGGAGCAACCGTTATCCATCCGCCCGAGCCCGTGTACTGTCCGACGTGTCGCATGCTCCTGCGTACGTGTAACCGCAACGAGCGCTTCTTCTACAAGAATGCGTCTAAAAAATCGGGGAAGGAATTGATTTCCCTCTATGCCAAAGAGCCGCCATGGGGGGTACCATTTGCGATCTATGAGCAGAAGGAGTGGGAGAGCGATGCATTCGATCCCCTGGAGTACGGGCGCGATTTCGATTTTTCCCGTCCGTTCTTTGACCAGTTTTCCGAGCTTCTCAAGACGGTTCCCCGTATGGCGCTGTGCACGATTGGGAATGAAAATTGTACCTACACGACGGGGACGGGCTACTGCAGGAACTGTTACCTGATCAACTCGTCGGAGTACTGTGAGGATTGCTACTACGGTAAGCTTCTGCAGAGTTCCAAGGACTGCGTGGACTGCTCCTACACGTACAACTCGGAGCTGTGCTATGAGTGCTTCTCCATCCACAAGTGTTACCACTGCACAGCTCTCCTCTTCAGCCAGAATTGTCAGGATTGCTTGTACTCTTCAAACCTCAATGCGTGCAAGCATTGCTCCTTGTGTACCAATCTCCACCAGAAGGAGTACTACTTCCTCAACGAGCCGCTCGAGAAAATGGAGTACGAGAAGAAAATCGCGGAGTTCTGGGGGTCTGCTCAAAAGATGCGGGAAATGAGGGAGAAACTCATGAGCCTCAGGGAGCAGCAACCGCAGCGGTATGCCAATATCGTCAACTCGCAGCACTGTACAGGGGACTTCATTGAGAATTCCAAGAACTGTCTCGATTGCTACGATGTGAATGAGAGTGAGGATTGTCGCTACGTTCAGGTGGGTGTGCAGGTGAAGGATAACTTCGATTGCTCCAACATGTACATCAAGCCGGAACTCTGCTACGAAACGCTCGGGACGATCGAGGTTTTTAACACCGCATACTCCATCTTCATCTTCCACTCGCAGAACCTCCTCTACTGCGATTACTGTTACCACAGCAGTGATTGCTTTGGCTGCAGCGGGCTGACACGCAAGAAGTATTGCATCTTCAACAAGCAGTACACCAAGGGGGAGTATGAGGAGCTCGTTCCCAAGATCATTGAGCATATGCAGAAGACGGGAGAGTGGGGACTCTTCTTCCCCCCACGCTACGCGCCATTTGCTTACAACGAGTCTCTCGCTAGCGAGTATGTTCCGCTCAGCAAGGACGAAGTGCTCCAGAGGGGCTTCCTCTGGCGCGATCGTAAAGACGAAATACCCAATGTGGAGAAGGTCATCCCCGGCAAACGGCTTCCTGATCGCATTGCAAATGTTCCCGATGATGTGCTCAACTGGGCCATTGAGTGTGAGGAAACAGGAAGGCCATTCCAGATCATCAAGCCGGAACTGCGGTTCTATCGCTCACAGAACCTCCCGCTCCCGCGCCTCCATCCCGATGTGCGCTACGACCGACGCCTGGCGCTCAGAAATCCTCGTACGCTCTATGCGCGTACGTGCGCCAAGTGCGAAAAGGAGATTCAGACGGCATTTTCTCCTGGGAGATCCGAAACGATCTATTGTGAAGAGTGTTACCTGAAAGAAGTGTACTGAGCATGAATGGTGAATTATGAATGGTGAATGATGAACCCATAATTCATAATTCACCATTCACCATTCAGGCTTCAGGCTCCATGGTTCATACTTTTCCCATGCAGCAAATCTGCGCAAATGCGTGGTGTAAGCAGACCTTCGAGATTACGGACGAAGATCTTGCGTTCTATGACAAGGTCAGCCCCGTATTTGGGGATAAGAAGGAGCAGATCCCTCCGCCAACACTCTGTCCTCAGTGCCGTCAGCAGCGCCGGTATGCCATACGCAACGAGCGCAACCTCTACAAGAGAACGTGCGATCTGTGTAAGAAGTCGATCCTTTCCATGTACTCTCCGGACAAGCCGTTTCCCGTGTACTGCCCAGAGTGCTGGTGGAGCGACAAGTGGCACGGAACCACGCACGGGCGTGAGGTCGATCTCACCCGTCCCTTTTTCGAGCAGATAGAGGAGCTACAGTGCACGGTTCCGCGGATCAGTTTGTACCTCGTCAATTCTCAGAACTGCGACTACTGCAATTTCCTTGGGGATTGCAAGAACTGTTACCTGACGTTTGGGTCCGTGTACAGTGAGGATTGCCTGTATGGCTCTGCCTACTATGCGAAGAATTGTGTGGATAACCTGGTGACGCGCGAGTGTCAGTGGAGTTATGAGTGCACGGATTGCCGGCAACTCTACTCATGCTTTTATTGCCAGGATTGCTACCACTCCGATCATCTTTTCTTCTGCTACGACCTGCAGGGATGCAGCGAGTGCATCGCCTGTGCGGGCTTGCGGAATGCCAAGTATCACATCGGGAATAAACAGTACGATAAAAAAGAGTACGAGGCCGTGAAGCGCGATCTAAATTTCTGCAATCCGACTCAGAAAAAGGAGTGGCTTACAAAGCTCCAGAAGGTCAAACAGACGACTATCCGGCACTACATGCCCAGCAGCAATGTGCAGAATGTCAGCGGCACACACATCTACAACTCCAAGAACACGTTCCGGTCCTTCTTCGTCGATCGTTGCGAAGACTGCGCATACTGCATGCAGGTGGTGGATCTCAAGGACTGTTATGACAACAACTACACGGAGGAGAATGAACTCTGCAACGAATATCTGGGGATGTATGGCGCGACGAATGCGTTCTTCTCCACGTTTTCGCGCAGTACCTATGAGGTCTACTACTCTGAGTACTGCATTGGAGCTAAGTATATGTTTGGTTGTACCAACGTGCGTGATCGGGAGTATTGCATCCTCAACAAGCAGTACACCAAGGAGGAGTATGAAGAACTCGTTCCCAAGATTATTGAACACATGCGCTCAACGGGTGAATGGGGTGAGTTCTTCCCCGTGGCACTCTCTCCCTTCGCTTACAACGAGACCGTCGCTCAGGAGTACTTTCCTCTGAGTGAGGAAGAAGTCCTCAAGCGTGGTTGGAAGTGGAGAGACCAGAAGGATGAGATTCCCAAAGTTGAGAGGATCATCCCCGCAGCGAAGCTTCCCAATTCCATCAATGACATCCCCGACGACATTCTCAACTGGGCCGTCGAATGCGAAGCAACCAAGCGACCTTTCCGCATCATCAAGCAGGAGCTCGACTTCTATCGCAAGATGCGTCTCCCTATACCGCACTTCCACCCCGACGAACGCCACAAGCACAGGATGGCGCTCAGGAATCCCCGCAAGCTCTTCTCCCGCACCTGCGCGAAGTGTGAAAAGCCCATCCAAACCACCTATGCACCCGATCGCCCCGAAATCGTCTACTGCGAAGAGTGTTATCTGAAAGAAGTGTACTGAGCATGAATGGTGAATTATGAATGGTGAATGATGAACCCATAATTCATAATTCACCATTCACCATTCAGGCTCCATGGTTCATACTTTTCCCATGCAGCAAATCTGCGCAAATGCGTGGTGTAAGCAGATCTTCGAGATTACGGACGAAGATCTTGCGTTCTATGACAAGGTCAGCCCCGTATTTGGGGACAAGAAGGAACAGATCCCTCCGCCAACACTCTGTCCTCAGTGCCGGTCGCAGCGCAGGATGGCGTTTCGCAACGAGCGCAATCTCTACAGCAGGAAGTGCGGTCTTTCGCAGGAGGGCATGGTTTCCATCTACTCTCTGGATAAGCCGTTCCCCGTGTACGGATCGGATGCGTGGTACGGTGATGGGTGGGATCCCCTGAGTTTTGGAAGGGAGATCCAGTGGGATCAGCCATTCTTCGTTCAGTACCAGGCGTTGCAACGGGTGGTGCCGCGCTTAGGACTCATTGGTGTGCTCAATGAGAACTGCTCCTTCGCAAATCACTTGTGGCATAGCCGCAACGTGTACCTGAGCTTCGATATGGGGTTCTGCGAGGATGTGCTCTACTCCTATGCCACGTACCACTCCCAGAATTTGATTGATTGCGCGTTCTCGCGCAACTGCGAACTCTCCTCCAACCTCCTCGATTGCACCAAGTGCTACCAGTCATCCCACTTGCAGGATTGCGAGGGCTGTCAGGACGTGCACTTCAGCTTCGATTGCCACCAGTGCAACAACATCGCGTTCTGCTGGAATTTACGTGGTAAGAAGAATCATGTCTTCAATAAGCCGGTCAGCGCCGAGGAGTTCCAGGCGGTTCTGCAGGATATTCGATCGGGCTCCTTTGTGATGTTGCAGAAGCACCTCCAGGCGTACACCGGCGATGTACTTCAGAAGGCAATTCGCAAGGCGCATCATAATCTGCACTGCGAGGACTGCAGAGGCGATTATCTCCTCCACTCGCGCAGAATCCGCTACTGCTTTGACTGCGAGACATCGGACGACCTGGCCTACTGCAACAGGATGGACGAGAAGATCGTCTCTTCCATGGATTTGGATAACGCATCTGCGGCAGAGCTTGCCTACGAGGGCACTTCCATCGCCGGACACAGAATCTCGTTCTGCAATGCCAGCTACGATATTTCCAACAGCAACCTGCTGTACTGCGACACGCTTATTGCCTGCACGGACTGCTTCGGCTGTATCGGTCTCAAGCGCAAGCAGCACTGTATCCTCAACAAGCAGTACACTAAGGAAGAGTACGAAGCACTCGTTCCTAAGATCATCGAGCATATGCAACAGACGAAAGAATGGGGGGAATTCTTCCCCGTGGAGTTCTCTCCGCTTGCGTACAACGAAACCGTTGCCCAGGAGTACTTCCCTCTCACTAAAGAGGAAGTCCTCCAACGAGGATGGAAATGGCGTGACCAGAAGGATGAGATTTCCAAGGTGGAGAAGGTCATCCCCGCCGCCAAACTTCCCGATTCTATCGAGGACATTCCCGACGACATCCTTAACTGGGCCATTGAGTGTGAGGCAACCAAGAGGCCTTTCCGTATCGTCAAGCAGGAGCTCGATTTCTATCGGAAAATGCGGCTCCCCATTCCCCATTTCCATCCTGACGAGAGGCACAGGAGGAGAATGGCGCTTAGGAATCCCAGAAGGCTCTGGAAGAGACCCTGCGGGAAGTGCGGAAAAGAGATGGAGACGACGTACGGTCGGGAGAGAACGGAAACAGTGTATTGCGAGGCGTGTTATCTCAAAGAGGTATATTGATTGGTATCGAGTATTCGGTATTGAGTATTGCGCGAGAATCTTCTCACTACTTGATACTTGATACTCTATACTTGATACTCATTCACCCCGCTTTCATGCGTCGTGTTCTTCCTCTTCTCCTTGTCTCCTGTGTGCTGCTTTCCTCCTGCGGAGGCGATGCTGCGATTGTGTCTCTTCGGCCGCCCAAAGGCAATCCGGAGGGGATTGTGCTCGTCGAAGAATTTGCCGATTTTGAATGTCCGTACTGTGCGCCGACACACACCGGTGTCGTAGCGCCCCTGATTGAGGCATACGGCGATGTCATTCGGTATGAATGGAAACACTTCCCGCTGCGTACCATTCATCGCTATGCCATGGATGCGTCAGAGGCGAGCGAGTGTGCTGCGGACCAGGGGAAGTTCTGGGAGTTTGTGGATATCGCCTTTGCGCACCAGGAAGATCTCTCCTATGAAGCGTTGCTCTCGTGGGCAGAAACAATCGGATTGGATGTTTCACGCTTTGAGCGTTGCTGGAAATCCCATGAGAAACGCCAGGTTGTCCTTGCGGATTACGAGGAGGGACGCAAAAGGGAGGTCAACGGGACACCGACGTTCTTCGTCAACGGTCAGCCGGTTCCCAACGGTTTTGATACGTTGAGTGCGGCAATTGAAGAGATACTCAAGGAGTACAAGATGCGGTTATAAGCAAATCGCCGATTGTACCTCTCTCTGTTGTCTCTTGAGTCGCGTATTATGCAGACGGATTTTCCGGGCTATCCTTCCCCAAGGGGTTCAAGAGATCGTCTATCTTAGTTCGTACCTCTTTGACGGCGGGGCTTGTGTCTCCTAATTCAATTGCCCGATCTAAGGATCTTCCCGCTTCTTCTACTGCGATATCAGATGGTTCTATCCCACCAGCAAGAGATTTGACACGCGCGCTGTATGTCTGCTGTGCTTCTGGGGATTCTGCGAAAAGCGATTTCCTCATTGCTGCCAATTGAGTTCCGGCAAGGTCGAAATAAGCCTCAAGAGTAGCGATTTCTCTGGCTGCACTCTCTGGATTATTGTCTTCTATCGCTTTATGGAGGGCTGAAAAACCCCTATCGATTTCATTGCGACTCGAAGAAGTATATGAACGACTTGTGAGTCTATTGATGGTAGTTTTGGCCCACTTAGGTGTGTCTGCTGGGCTTGCACCTGGTCTGATACTAAACGCCATATAACATTGGGGGAAGAACTAAGGGGAAGTTTTTGTGAGCCTTACCAATCTCAATGGTATAATACCATTAATTTTACTTTTAGTAAATATGCCTTTTGAGCCTCTCTACTTGCTCAATTGTGCGAATCCGTGGATGCGCTTGAGTTTGGTCTCGAAGAGTACCACCGAGCGCATGCTCTCCGTGTCTGTTCCTGACGGGACAACGTACTCTTGTGCTCCGTATGGTGAATCGAGAGTGCCTACATCAACGCTCGTCTCGTCGGGGAATGTGACATCGCGCGGGTCGATCACCGTGGTCAGGTAGAGATGAAGATCGGGTCCCGGTTCCGTCTCGAAGAGTGTGCTCATGTAGAGGGTATTTCCCAAGAGGAGAGTTTCGCCACGCGCGAATTCCGAAACCATTACGAATCCCCCACGTTTCCCCTCGTACTGCAGGCGGCGCGCTTCGCGGGCGACCCCCTGCCAGACATCGCGTTCCTCTTGAATGATGCGTACGTTTGTTTCGTCCTCAATCAGGGGATCTTTCTGGATCTCGAGTTCGGTGAGACGATCGACCACGGCTTCTGCATACCGCTCAGCGAAGAGGGGATTCTTCAGGCGCTCTGCGAGCGAAGGTTGCTGCGATTTGCCGCAGGCGCTCAAAAGGGTCAGACAAAGGCTCAGTGAGAGCAGGGAATGACGGAGTTTCATAGAGAGAGGGGATGGTACGTTGGCATACTGTGCGTGTGTTCTGTGTGAAGATCAAGGGTGAAGGGCGTACTGTGGTCCGCGGCTTTCCTGCCGTCTCTCTTTGGCGACCGGCGCTGTCTGCAGCATTCCGTACGGTCCCAATGCGCGCAAACAGCGTTTGATGATGCGGTTGGTGTGGTTCACTGCATAGGCTTGCAGTTCGTAGGGAACATCCTCAGGGACGAGTGTGGACCAGTAGCGGAAGCGATGGCTGTCTTCCTCTCTCATCCTGGCAATCAGAGCGTCATGCCCGGCCATGCTGGTATGGAGAATTTGTGGTTTATTGAGGTTTGTGTAGGTGTAGGAGGCGATGGAAGGCTTCTTGAAGGCATCAACGTCGCGGTTGAGCATGCGCTCTTTTTTTCTGGTTCCGCTCTGGAGCTGGCGTTTCGTATCCTCCGCGGCACGCTCGCGCAGACGCACTTCCTTGTTTTCGTCGAGATGGTGGTGCACGTGACACCAGACGCGGTTGTACATGAGCGCCGAAAGGCAGTCGAACTTGCCTGCTTTGATGGCTTTGCGGCAGAGCTCCGCGAGTGGAAGAGGCAGGGATGCGAGAGCTTCCTGGAGTTGAGCATACGCGACATTCGGAGGCGTCTCGCGCGTGGGCTTGGCGCTCTTCGGCTTGTTCTCCTTGAGATATTTGCGCATGGAGCGGACCTTTTCCAGATCTTCTGAGGAAAGCCCCATCCCTTCGGCTTGTGCGATGAGTATCTCTGCGGCATCCCAGTCCTGGTAATCCAGTTCGTGCCGAATGTTGATGAGGATCGGCGTTTCTTTGGAGATATCCACGAATCGTCGTTCCGCTTCCTCTACGTAGGCAAGGCGCTTGGCATAATGCCAATCGAGGAATTTCTCCGTACTCACAAAGTAGAAGCTGCGCGGAGTGCCTTTCTTCCTGCGGTTGCATTCGATCTTATCGAATCGCCGTCGCACGGAAGTCCAGTTGCGCACGAGCTCCGGAAGGGAGGACACACCTTTCCCACTGATGAACGCGGCGATTTTCTCGGGAGCAGCAGAACTCTCCATGATTTTCTGGAGCCACTTGCCCACCTTGTTCTTCGAGAGCACCTCATCGTGCGCTGCTTTCTCCAGCGCCTGTTTTGCCTGGACGAAGAGCCCCGTCCTCCCCGTGCGTTGAGCTTCTATTGCAGCAAGGGCTTCATTGATGGTGTTCATTTTCTCCTCCAGGTTCTTGAAGGTGTTCTTCCGGGCCTTCTTCACTGCCGCGAGCTCGCGAGCAGCGGGCATTTGTACGAGAAGTTTTTCCATACGTTCAGTGTTTTCATGGAGTGCACGGCGTTTGCCCAAGTACACAGGGAGCTTTTCCTCGATGAATACTTCTTTTTGCCACCAGTGGAAGTTTGCGGAGACGAACTGGTCACGCAGGTTCTTGGCAGCACGTGGGGAGAGCCATCCCTTTGCTTCTCCTCGAGCCACCTCCGTATAGAATGTGCGTTCCAATTCCACGACTTTTTGCGCCGTTTGGGGGATGTAGAGGTCGCGGTTCTCCTCCAAGGCGCGTGTTTTGTCTTCGAAGGTTGTCTTGCCCACGCGTTCCAGAGATTCATCGGAGAGCGCGCCCTTGGCGTACGTCGCCATATCACGTTCTGTGAACATGGTTGATGCAGCGACAAGTTCCTGCAGGCGGCCCACGCACTCCTGCCTTACGGCTGCGCACGTACTCTGCGCATGCCAGTCCTCTTTGGATCGCGCTCCATCGCCCGATCCCGCCATTGTCAGGGGGCCGAATTTTTGCTCCGAATGCACCATGGCCAACGCATTCTAGAGTTATCAGGATGTCGTTGGAATGGCGGGCGAATACATTTTCTATTCTGGTTTTGAGAGGGGAGTGTGGTACGCTCTTTTTCCCATGATTCTCTCCGATGCGGATATCCGGCATGCCATAGAGACGGGACGCGTGGTTATTACAAGCTCCCGTCCGGCGCTCTTTGAGCATATCCATGCGAGTTCTATGGATCTGCGGCTGGGCAACACGTTCAAGCTCTATGAGCACAGCAAGTTCGCGGTGCTCGACCCCAAGAACCCCGCGACCTTCGCGGGTAATATGCGCACAATCACCGTCCCGGAGGGGGAGCCCTTTGTCGTGCAACCTGGGGAATTTGTTCTGGGGGTCACGCTGGAGCGCATTCGGGTTCCCGATGATCTTGTGGTGCGCGTGGAGGGGAGGAGCTCCTTGGGGCGTTTGGGAATCATCGTCCATTCCACAGCGGGTTTTGTGGATCCCGGCTTCGAGGGCACGATCACGCTGGAAATCAGTAATCTCAACCGTTTGCCCGTATGCCTATACCCGGGAATGCGCGTCTGCCAGATTGCCTTTGAAGAGATGTCCAGTCCGGCGCAGATGCCGTACAACAAGAAACCCGGGAGCAAGTACCAGGGACAGGAGCTTCCCGAGGAGAGTCGCTTAAGTTCCGATGTCGAGTTTGCGCAGGCTCCGTGAGGATCTCCCGCCCATTCGATTGCGTGTTGTGGTGCCTCTGCGTACCATGCTGGTGCGTTTTTCGAGTGTTCTTTTAGGAGCTTCTGGACGATTAGCTCAGCTGGTTACCCGTCTTCGCTGCGCAATCGAGCCTGGAACGGGCGGCTAGCTCAGTGGTTAGAGCGTTCGGTTCACATCCGAAAGGTCGTAGGTTCAACTCCTATGCCGCCCACCAACTACACGGGAGGTAGTACCAAAAAAATTCATAACAAAAAAGGCTGCCTACAGGGTGGCCATCAAGGACAAAGAGAATGCAAAGTTCAAACTTTTTGAACTCTTAGCATGCCGCGCCACCCCCTATTGGGGTAATGGTCGCGGGCATCGAACATGTCTACGCGGACGTGATCACCATTGCGACCGCCGAGTAGGGCGTCACCGGTGCTGCGTGTCTGCGCATCTGTCTTCAGCCAACTGCAAGTCCTTTTGTCAAAATCTACTACTGTTTGCATGAGGCGATAAAATTCCTCAGACCATATCTCCACACCAAATTCTTCTGCCATATCCACGGCATTGCCTTTGAACTTAGTATTAATGCATTCTCCGGCTTCCTTGTCGTAGACACAATTTCTGCGACCGGCCGGAGATTCCGCCGAACAATCGGCAAAGACAAACGCATCGTCTTCGATTGCCACAATGTCTGGAAAGCCGCCGGTCTCTTCCATTCTCGAGAGACTCCACAGTGCAATTGGATTGGCTTCGAGGGCTCTCTTTACGTCCGCAAAGTTGATAGCTTTCCGGTGCTTGTAATGATCAGGACTATTAATAAAACGATGTTGAAGGATTTGAAAAAGTTTTTCTTTCTGCTGGGCTGTAAGCTCGCGTTTTTGCTCGGCAGCGGGCTCACTGGATTCCGGCGCTTTTGCGGCAGTTTCGGGGTCGTCACCCTCAAGGAGAGATTTTGTCTCCTCTCGTGTCGTGTTTCGCATCTCTCGCTGAATTCCTGCGACAGCATCTGCGTGTCTTTGCATTTCTCGAGAAAGACGCTCATGCAGAGTTGTCAATGTGTCTGTGCCCGATGCTTTTTGTGGTTCGGTTGCGATTGTTCTAAGAAAAGGAGAATAAGTGAATTATACGTATGTTTATTGTTATATCAAATCTCATTTCTGGCAAGTGTATTGCAGCAAAAGAGCAGTTAGGCGAAATGGCAAAAAACCTCTGCTATAGTTCATCGGAACAATTGCGAAATACGAATGTCTTTCCTACCTCAACAACATGATCGATGAACTCATAACCGCCTTTGTCTTAGGCCTTATAGGAGGAGTAATTCCTGGTCCTGTGCTTACTGCTATTTTCACTGAGATACTTCAATCGAGCTTATTGCGGAGCTTCCGCATAATCTTCATGGCAATGTTCACAGAAACAGTAGTCGCACTGACTAGCTTATTGCTATTGGCATCTTTAAACCTTTCCGAAGCTGTATTCCGTGGACTCTCATTTGTCGGCGCAGTAATCCTCATCTGGATTGCAATCTCTATATGGAAAATCCGAACAATTGATACCGGTAAACGAGTACGCTTTGGCTTCTGGAAAATATCAGCAATGATTTTGGCTAATGGTGTTTTGTGGACATTCTGGATCACCATATGCGTGCCCAAAGCAATATTCCTCGGCCAGGAATTATTCCTCGGTTCTTATATATTTCTGGCGCTCGTAGAAATTGGATGGCTGGTTTCTACATCAGGAGTCGCATTGATCTTTTCAAGATTCAGGAATCTTCTATCTAAGCCAAAGGCAGTTCCAATAGTATTCAAAATCTTTGCTTGCACGTTTGTGTATTTCGCAATTGATATGACCTATCAGAGCATCAAGTTCTTTCTGAACCAATGATGATTTTTGCCACATTTCCTAACACGGGTTACCCGGTTCGCCGTGGCTCCTTTTCAAAGATTCAGCGGAAGTCGCCACGGCTCTCCAAAATTTGGCGGCGGTAGGCTCCTTCGGAGCAAATTGTACCGTCGGCAAATATCGCATAGCCCGAAACGTTACACAACATGCTCCGTCATTGCACCTTTATGTTTTCTTTCCTCTTCACGGTTGGTTTTTTCGCCACCGTTGCTCCATTTTTCCGATGCGCTTGTGGTCGAGCCCGAAGTGGTGCCCGATCTCATGCCACACAGTTTCTCTGATCACGCGGGGGACTTCTACCTCGCTCCCCGCAACCTGCTCGATGGGTTCCCTAAAGAGCATGATCTTGTCGGGGAGCTTGCCACTGAAGGTGCGTCCCCACTCCGTGAGCGGGATACCCTGGTAGAGTCCCAAGAGGAGTTTTCCCCTATGTATTGCTTCCCATTCCTGCGACGGGCGATCCTCAATGATGATCACCATGTCCGTAAGGGCGGCGCGTATGTGCGAGGGGAGTGCCTCCACAGCTTCCTTGGCTACGGTAATGAATCCACTCTTTTCCATTGTGTCGTGTTGTAGCACGCCTTGTCAGTGGCCCATTCATTGACATAAGGCAGTAATAGTGTGCCATGTGCGCATGACTCCACAAGAAGAATACGATTCTCCTGTTGATGCTCCCGATAGGGTACGACAGGATGCCCCCTCACGTTTCGCTGTTGATGCGGTCTTTAATCAATTTGCCGGCGCACGCGTTGCGTTGCGTTTTGGCAATGTTTTGGTGGGCGCTGCCGATTTCAATGAGGATTTCGATACGAAGTAATGTCCTCTCCCACACAGTGCAATTTGCGTTGACTCTCTTTGCGTAATCGTATACCATATACCAGTACCCGGTACCCCTACCTAATGCTCCCCACGCACAAGCAGAAGGCCCTGGCTGCGCTCAAGCGCTTGAATGGTTTGAGTGCGAAGCTGCAGCAGATGCTGGAAGACGATGCGTACTGTCCCCGGGTTCTGGAGATCGCTCTGGCTATGAAAGGGCATATTGAACATATCCAGGCTCAAGTCCTGGAAAGTCACCTTCATACCTGTGCTCCCAAACATCTCGCGTCTTCCAAAAGTCGGGACGGGTTCATTCGCGAACTCCTTACCGTCATCGGTCTTTCTAAGCGCTGATTGCATGCGTCTCGCCACCTTCGTCCTCACAGGCAATTTTCTCTCCATTCTCTGCATGGGGGTATGTCCAATGCAGGACATGCCTCTGGCTCCCGTTTCGATGCAACAACACGCGCATCATCAGGAGCAGATGATGCATGACGACATGCATCACGGTACCGGGGAAGAACAGCCTTGTTCTCGGTGTGATCACGAACCCAAACCTGTTGCCCTCCAGGCCCCCATGCAACCAGATTCCGGTGTGATACACCATGCTCTTGTTGCTAGCTTCACGCTTCCTCTGCTTGCAATCCATGACTCTCTTCTGTTGACGCACTGGCCGGCGGCGGGTCCACCGTTGGTGGCACCGCCGTTCCTCACCGGAACGGTCGTCCTGCGCGTGTAGAGCATCGCTGTGCTTTTCTGTGCCTGGCGCAATCTATGCGCTCGGTGCTTGTGCACAGCTTTTCCTTTTGCCTGTATTTCTTTCTTCCCCATTTTCCCATGAATATGTTCACTCGTTCCCTCCTCGTTCTCTCGCTGATTTCCCTTGCTGCATGCTCCGCATCGCAGGCTCCGCTCACCGAAGAAGAGCAGGCCGCCCGATACGGAATGACACTCCAGGAATACCGTCAGGAGAAAGAAGCAGCCGCCCGCATGGGTATGAACTGGGAGGAGCATATCAAGATGATCCAGATGAATTCCGGCTCCATGAATATGGAGCACAACTGATTCCCCCTTCTTCAGTGCAGACACTTTTCCACACCACCGTGCACATACTCCGCAAGGCGTTCCCGCCTCAGCGCCGGGCGCTTGCGGCGTGGACGGGCGGTGCACTGCTCCTCGTTTTTCTCTCCGTCACGGTGTATGCGGCGGTTCGTGAGGAGCAGCCGTCTGTCCTTGTACAAACAGGATACTCAGATGCAGCCGATGCCGACATGGGATCCGGCAATACCCTCATCCAACCAGAACTTCTGAGCGGATCGTCCTCGACGATGCTCTTAGGATCCGTTCTCTCCAATGATACTGCCAATATCTATCCGCGACGCGACGGTATTATCGAGGACATCTACGTGGACATCGGCGACCACATCGAGAAGAACCAAGTGATCGCCCTCCTGCTTCCCCAGGGGGTAGAGGGGCAGAGTGCCGCCATGATCGCCGAGCAGGGCGCCCGCAGGGATCAAGCGGCATCGGAACTTAGTTCGGCCAAAATCGTTGCTGAACAGATGGTGAGCAATGCGGTACAGCAGGTTCTTGAAAAGGAAACGGAACTCACCGTTGCCAAACGCGAGCAGCAGGCCGTCTTGAAGCGATTTGCCGAACTCGATGCGAATGTTTCCCAAATGAATGAACAAGCACTCACGGCTGTGCGCAGTGCTCGCCAACTCATTGAGCAGATCCTGACCGGTTCCAACTCCCGTTCCGGTGAGGACATCCACGAGGAGGATATCCGGCGGCAACTGGGTCTCCTCAACACGCAGATCCGCTACACCATCGCGCCACAGTTCACAGAGCTCGATAGTCTGGAGCAACAGATGCTCTCCGCGGAGGAGCACGAGCGTGCGAAATTTTTGGAACAGATCATCGACGTCGCTGATACCGCACTCTCCACCACGGTATCGCTCCTCGGTGCAACACCTTCGGTGCCGAACGCACAACCCGGTCTCTTCACGCAGGAGGAGATTGCTGCGTTGACTCAGAGCGTCTTCGGCGCTCAGCAGAACTTATTCATGGCCAAGGAGAAGTTCCAGAATGCTCGCATAGCCTTAGAAACACTCTCCTCGTCCGAGCCGGAGCTCGCCCTTGCGTACCGTACCGAATCTGTCGAGGGTGCTATGAGTAACAGTGTGCGTATGCTGGAAGCACAGCTCGGTACTGTGCGGGACAGTGTCCGGCTTACCGAGGCAAATCAGCAGCAGATGGTTGAACGTCAGCGCAGCATGCTCAGTGTTGCGGATGCCATGCTCCAGTCGGAAGTCGCACAGAGCGGGCATCGGCAAATCCGGTCGCCGTTCTCCGGGACAGTCTCAAAGCGTTTCATCGAAGTGGGCCAGATCGTCATGTCCTCCATGCCGACATTCGAGCTCGTCGATGTTTCGACGAGCTTGGCGAAGAAGGCAAAGCAGGAGATTGAGTTCGGTCTGCCCGAGGATCTCATGGGCACACTGCTCATGGGCGAAGAACTGTTCTTCACTCTCGCTTCGGATTCGGGCACTCCCCACCGTGCAACCGTGAGCCGCGTCAGCCCGCAGGTGGACAGCGAATCACGCACCATCACTGTCCGTGCACGCGTGGAAGACGACGTTGCACTCCCCAACAATGCGAGTGTACGCGTCCACATCGAACGCAGGGCGTTGCCCGTGTACCGTCTGCCTTCCTATGCCGTCAAACGCATGGGAGGCCGCAACGTCATCTGGACGCAGAACCCGGATGGAGGGCAGCCGCTCTCCATCTCCGTTGACGTGCTCTCTGAGGACGGTGAATTCGCGGAAGTCACCGGCGATCTTTCTCCAGAGACTCTCGTTCTTCCCAACCCACCCGAATTCCTTATTAACGATGATTCCCCAAACCCGTCATGATTGATGCATTCATTACACTGGCATTCCGCAATCGCATCACCACGATGATCATTTTCTCGGGGCTCACGTTCCTCGGAATTCTGGCATTCCGCAGCATGCCGATTGATGCCATTCCGGATCTCTCCGAGAACCAGGTGATCGTGATGACGGAGTGGATGGGACAGAACCCAAAGAACATCGAAGATCAGATCACCTATCCGATCACTGTGAGCATGCAGGGGCTAGCGGGAGTGCGCGACATCCGGGCGACTTCCATGTTCGGTGTTTCCATGGTGACGATCATTTTTGAGGATGACGTGGATATCTACTTTGCGCGGGATCGTGTTGCAGAGCGGCTCTCACTCAATCGCGCGGAACTCCCACCAGGTGTCCTGCCTGTTCTCGGGCCGGATGCAACCGGACTGGGACATATTTTCATGTATACCCTGGAAGGTCCGCAGCGAACGCTCACGGAGTTGAGAACCCTCCAGGACTACACCGTGCGCTACGCGCTCCAAAGCGTTCCCGGCGTTGCCGAAGTGGCATCGGTCGGTGGCTATGTGCTGTCCTACCAGGTCACGCTGGATCCCATAAAACTCAGCCAGTATGACACCAGCATCATGGACGTGATGGAGACGCTTCGCAGCGGGAACAACAACGTCTCTGGCACAGTGGTCGATGCGGGAGGCCGCGAAATTGCCGTACAGGGCACAGGATTCTTCACGGAGCCGGAGGAAGTCGGCCGCCTGGTCATCGGCAGCCGTCCCGATGGAATTCCATTGACGATTGACGACGTTGGAAGCGTGCGTTCTGCTGGTCTGCAGAGACGTTCCATCCTCGCGGATCATCAGGGCGAAAGAGTGGGCGGCATCGTTGTGATGCGCTACGGGGAAAATCCGCTGCGGGTTATCGAAGGCGTCAAGGAGCGCATCCGTTCTCTCGAAGAAACGCTCCCCTCCGGTATCACGATCAAACCGTTCTATGACAGAACGGACCTCATCCGCGGTTCCGTGCACACCGTGCAGGAAGCGCTCATTGAGGAAATCGTCATCACCGCTCTTGTGCTCGCCCTTTTCCTCTGGAATTTCAGCAGCGCGCTCATCATCACTATCGGGCTCATCACTGGCGTTCTCATCACGTTCATTCTCATGTGGATCTTCGGATTGCCGAGCAACATCATGAGTCTTGGAGGCATCATCATCGCCATCGGTGCCATGGTGGATGCGGATATCGTTGTGTGTGAGAACATCTTCACGCACCTCACGCGGACTCCTCCAAAGAACCGCCAGGAACGGTTGCAAACCATCCTCCGTGCCACCCTGGAGGTCGGCAAACCCATCATTCCGGCCATGATGATCATCATGCTCTCCTTCCTTCCCATCTTTGTGCTGACCAATATGGAAGGGAAGCTCTTCATCCCGCTCGCCTTTACGAACGTTTTCGGCATGATCGGTGCTCTGCTCACGGCACACTGCTTCGTACCGGCACTCTGTACGTACACTCTGAGGGGAAAGCTCAGCGAAGACGAGAAGATTCCTCTCGTGCGCTTGCTGCAGCGATGGTACCGGCCATTCCTCCATCGCGCCCTGAACCATCGCATGGGTGTGCTTACCATTGCGATTGCACTCTCACTCTTCGGAATCGGCGCGGCAACGCAGATCGGCTCCGAATTCATGCCTCCGCTCGATGAAGGGTCTATCTTGTACATGCCCATTGCGCTCCCCGACGTCTCGGAAGAACGTGTCCAAGAGCTCCTGCTCGCCACGAATGCGATCATCGGCCGTATTCCGGAGGTCGAGACGGTTGTCGGCAAGGCGGGACGAGCGGCAACGGCCACAGACCCTGCTCCGATGGCGATGCTGGAGACCTTTATCACCCTCAAACCGCGCAGCGAGTGGCGCAAAGGAATGACGAAAGAAAAGCTCATTGCCGAGATCAATCATTCGATTCAGATTGACGATTTCTGGAACAGCTTCACGCAGCCGATCATTGGACGCATTGATATGCTCACGACTGGCGTACGCACGCAGCTGGGCCTCAAGATCTTTGGAGAGGACCCTGTAGTCCTTGAACAACTTGCTCTGAGAGCCGAGGGCATCCTGACTGGCATTGTCGGGGCCGCTGACACCGTTGCCATACGCCAGATGGGGCTTCGCTACCTCTCCATTAATCTCGATGATCATCAACTGGCACAGCTTGGTGTTCGCAAGGACCATGCGCTCGCAACCATAGCCGCAGGTGTGGGTGGAGAGGTCGTCACGAAATCCATAGATGGCCGCAAGCGCATCCCTATCGAGGTTCGTCTCGAGCAGTCATTCCGAGAGAATGTTGATGACATTCGCTCTCTTCCTCTGATGGGCAGGGGTATGCAGCCGGTCACGCTGGGAAGCGTGGCGGAGATCCGTGTGGAGGACGGCCCAGCGATGATCGGCAGTGAGAATGGAATTCCCCGTATCATCGTGCAGACGAACGTACGAGGGCGGGACATCGGTTCCTATGTGGAGGAGGCCACAGCGGCAATACGTGAACAGCTTCCACTCCCAACGGGATACTCTTTCGAGTGGGCCGGACAGTACGAGAACCAACTCCGTGCGAAACACCGTCTGGCAATCGTCATACCGTTGGTACTGCTTGCGATGTTCGGATTGCTCATCTTCACGTACAAAGATTTGGCGCTGGTCGCGCTCGTCATGCTCACGATACCCCTCGGTCTTGTCGGTGGTGTACTCAGCCTCTTCCTCACGGGCTACAACTTCTCCGTTGCGGTCTGGGTGGGATTCATCGCACTCTTTGGCAATGCAGTGGAGACGGGTGTCGTGATTATCGCCTACCTGGAGAACGCATTCCGTGAGCGCTTCAATCTCCCGCTCTTCGAAGGAAGTAGCGACACCAAAGGGGATCCGTTGCCTGTCACCAAGGCGGGAATCCGCGAGGCGATCCTCGAGGGTGCTACCCGCCGACTCCGGCCTATTCTCATGACCGCCGTCGCTTCCATCCTCGGTCTCGTCCCACTCCTCGTTGCCACCGGACCCGGTGCGGATGTGCAACGGCCGCTCGCACTTGTCGTCTTCTTCGGCCTCACGACATCGGTGTTCCTCTCGCTCATCGTGCTCCCCGTCCTCTTTGCCGTACTGCGAGAGCGGCAAGCGGATCGCAGTATTCCTGCATAAGCTTCCGCAAGCCGCTACACTGGTAGGGTGCCGATCACTCCCGACCGCCTCCTTCACATCGACGACGATCTCCTCGCTGTATGCAAATTGAGCGGGGAGCTGGTCGTACGCGGCAAAGGTCCGCTCCAGCGCTTGCCCCTCTTCGATTTTCTGCGCAAGGAGTACCCGGGATTACGGGTACTTCATCGTCTGGATTTTGAGACTTCTGGCGTTGTGCTCTTTGCGCGGACGAAACAGGCGGCAGACAGCGTGCTTACATCGGGTTTTTCGGGATGGCGCAAGACGTACATCGCGCTCGTTGCAGGACGCGTCGAGGGCAAAGGAGACGTCATTCGTAAAAAACTGCCCGCCAGAAGCGGGGGATTCGTTGATGCTGTCACCACGTATCGTGTTCTCAAGCGTTTCGACGACGCGTCGCTTATCGAAGCAGAAATGACCTCAGGTCGTCACCACCAGATCCGCAGGCACTTCGCCTTCATCAATCACCCCCTCCTCCTCGATCCCCAGTACGGGGATGCACGCCGTAACGCAGCGTTCACCCGCAAGACTCGGTATCGAAAATTCTTCCTGCATGCTTCCTGCGTCGATTTGCCGCATCCGGTGACGGGGAAAAATCTCCGCATTACAGCGCCGTTGCCCAAAGCGTTTCGTCAGGCGCTTACGTACCTGAAATGACAACATGCCTTCCTCACGGAGCCTCTTCTTGCTAGGCTCTCTTGCGTATGCGCGTCCTCTCGGGCATCCAGCCTTCTGGCCAACTCCACTTGGGCAACTACTTCGGGTCCATTGTGCCCAACCTCGCGCTTGTCGGTCAGGCTGAGCAGAACTTCTTCTTCATTGCCGATCTCCATGCGCTGACATCCATGCAGGAACCCGCTGTGCTCAAGCAGGCGCGTGAAGACATCGTGCTCGATTACCTTGCATGTGGATTCGACCCCACAAAGGCCATCATCTTCGAACAATCGCAAGTCCCTGAGCACACACAGCTCCTGTGGATCTTGAGCTGCATCGCCCCCATGGGACTTCTGGAACGCGCGGTGAGTTACAAGGATAAAGTACAGCAGGGGATACGTGCATCGGTGGGTCTCTTCACCTATCCGGTACTTATGGCTGCCGATATTCTCCTCTACAGGGCCACGCACGTTCCTGTGGGCAGGGATCAGAAGCAGCATGTGGAGATTGCGCGGGACCTCGCAGGAAAGTTCAATGCTGCATTCGGTGAGGTGTTCGTTATACCCGAACCCGTCATTCAGAAGGACACCGCCGTGGTTCCTGGTACCGATGGACGGAAAATGAGCAAGAGCTACGGGAACGTGATTCCGCTCTTCGGGAACGAGAATACCCTCAAGAAAGCCATCATGGGTATCGTCACCGACTCCAAAGACGCTCATGCCCCCAAAGATCCGGATACCTGCGTTGTGTATCAGATACACAAGCTCTTTCTGAGCGGTGCCGAGGCCAAGGCTCTCGCGCAGGAGTACAGGAGCGGCCTTGCCTACGGAGAGGCAAAGAAGCGTCTCCTTGCTACCGTGCTGGAGCACCTGGCTCCCCTGCGTGAGCGGCGCCTCGGTCTCAAATCCTCGGTGGCCAAGGAGGTTCTCGAAGCGGGTCGAAAGAAGGCGCAGGAGGTGGCACATACCACGATGGCCCACGTACGAGAATCCACCGGATTGAGCTGAAACCCGTTCTGTGGTACAATAAAGGTGAACATCCACATCCTCCCTATGAAGCACACACCGCATTCCTTTCGGTTCGTTCTCACCGCGGCCGTTCTCACGTTTTTGGCCCCCCTTGCCATGGGTCCGGCTTCCGTGGTGACTCAGAATCTCCCGGGGGCTCTGGTGAGCAGTGTAACCTCGCAGGAAGACCTGCGTACAGAAGCCCTGCAGGATCGTGTGCGCGTGCGTCGTCAGACCCGCCAGTACTGGCAGGCTATCGAGGCCTATCAGAACCGCGTGCGTGCGGGAGAGGAGGGACTCACACCTCCCTCCGTGGATGACTACCAGTCCATTCTCCAGTACTTGCGCGCCATGCCAAGCGCTCAGGAGGATACGTCTTCTCCTGCCCCTGAGGGTGAAGCGACCCATCCGGCAGCTACTGACGATTCTGAGGACGATACGGTGAGCAGCCTCACTGCGCAGGAATTGAGTGATCAGGATCGTCTGCTCTTGCGTCGCTACGTGCGGGCAAACAGCTGTCCCGAATCCCTAAAGAACTACCTGCCCGGTTTCTTTGATTTGTGCAATGCCATGGCTCAGGACGCAGCCAAGGAGCCACGCGTGGGGCTCGTCAACGTCAACCAGCAACTCCATTCCGTGCAGTACAGGGATATTCTGCCCAATACGCTCAAGGCGCGTCTGCAGATGATTCAGCAGTCGCTGAATCGCAGCAGCAGACGTACGGACCTGCCGACGCCGATGCGCTACGAGCCCACCTATTCGGGCGAGGAGTGATCGAAAGGAAGGAAAAGAATCAAAGGAAGCTGAGGAGCAAAAAGGAGCACGGGGCTGGTAAGATGTCCCCATCATGCATCACCTTATTCTCGCCTCAGCCAGTCCGCAGCGTCGCAGGCTCTTCGAAGGGCTTGGTGTTCCCTTCACCGTGGTTCCAAGTGCGATTGATGAGGCGGCCTGCAAAGAAACAGATCCTCTGATGCGTGCACAGATTCTCGCACGTCTCAAGGCTGAGGACGTAGCAGAGCGTCACCCTGATGCGTGGGTCATCGGCTGTGATACTCTCGTTGTTTCTCCTCAGGGGAAGGTTCTGGAGAAGCCGCGCGATGCCGCCGAAGCCCGTGTCATGCTCAGGGAACAGAGCGGGGGTATCTCGCTCGTGCACTCCGCGCTTGCGCTCCTCAGTCCGGCTAGCACGCGGCATGAGGGGATCTCCACTTCCCGCGTGCGTTTTCGTCCGCTCACACCCGAACACCTCGATTGGTGGATCGGCACCGGACTTTGGGAAGGTCGCTCAGGTTCGTTCCAAATTGAGGGGCCAGGACAGCTCATGATTGATCACCTCGAAGGCGATTGGTCGGGGGTAGTCGGGCTACCTGTTTCCTTGCTCGGTGAACTCGCCCACGCAGCGAGAATGCCGTACTTCATGTGAGCCTGCCCATTTGCTCGAAGACGAATCCTCTCAATTCTTCGAAGATTTCCGCTGTGCATGCGAGCCCCCGGATGGCGCTACGGACGTTGCCGGGTTCCTCAAAGACATACTCGCTCCTTCCGCCCGCTTCCTCAATCATCAGGAACCCCGCCGCGATATCCCATAGACGCGGCCCCAGGAAGAACACGCCGTCATTGCATCCCTTGAGCACCTCGCCGATCTCCTGCGCGGCACTGCCGTAGTTCTCCACGTTTGCGCAGCGAGGAACGGTAACCATGGGGATGCCGTTTATGTCTTGGATACGGTGGATCAAATTGGAACAGAGGATTGCGTCGTTCATGTTCCTCGTGTGGCGCAGGCGCACCGGCGTGTTGTTGAAGAATGCGCCTCCCCCTCGTATTCCATGGAAGAGCTCCTTTCTTCGCGGGACACAGGTGACGCCGCATTGAGTAATTCCTTCTTTCTGCAGGGCGATGATGACACCGAAATTATCGCGGTTATGGATGAATGGAGTCGTCCCGTCGAGCGGGTCAACAATCCAGGCGAAGGGGCAAGAAGGGTCTCCCAACGCTTCGGCACCGTCCTCCTCCGCGACGAAGCGATAGGCAGGATCGAACTCGTGCAATCGGGCAATGATGCGTCGCTGCGATTCCCTATCCACCGCGGTAACAAAGTCCCGAGGCGAGCTCTTTGTGGCTATGCCAAGGTTCGCTCCGGCAGTTTCGGGGCGGATCTTTTTCTGCTCTTCCACAAGAAATTCCGCGGCCTCCTGCGCGACTTCTCTGGCAAAGTCGAGTGCCATTGCGCTCTCTTTGCTCATACGGGATCGCCCTGGGGATCGTGTCCCTCGCCGACACGCGTACCGATGTCGTCGCCCAGGTTGTAGTCTCCTGTTTCACCGCAGGGTTCGGGAACTCGCTCGTCGCCATTGTTATCGTCATCATCGTCGTACCACATAGACAAAACCGAGCATACCGGTTCTTCGGATGAGTGTCACGCAGGATCGTCTGCGCCAAGGAATTCCGGCAAGGCACCCCATATTCTGTTGATGAAAGCGATGCTCTGTGCAAATCGTTCCGGCTCGGATCCGTCATGGCCCAATGCGGTTTTACAGGTCGGTGAGATGGGGCAACCGCTCCCAAGGCTCACGATCCCCGCGCAGACCAACGTGCAATCGTCGTGGATGTACCCGCGAACGATGTCGATGTGGGCGGCTGTACAGGGGAAGAGCAGTACATCCGGTTCGCCACCGTTCTGTTGGAGGACGGCAAACTTCACGCTTCCACCTCTCCTCAGTGTCGTGCAGGTTTGTTGAGCATCTTCTGGGAGGAGGAAGTTCATGATGCGAGCGGTGGAAGTCGGTATCCCAGGAGACGTTTCTTGGCCTCGCGATACGTGGGCATCGCTCGCTCCACCTCACGCCAAAAAGCATGGGAGTGGTTTTGAAAGCGCACATGAGCCAGTTCATGGACAATGATGTACTGGAGAATTTCCGGTGGCATACACAACAGCGCCGCATTGATCATAATGGTGCATCGAGGGGAGCAGCTGCCCCATTGCGAGCCGGCGAACTTCAGTCGCACATCTTTAACCCGGACGCCGAGCGTTCGTTCGTTGATCTCTTTCACGAGTGCGATCGTGTGTGGTGTTTCTGCATCGGAGAGAAGCTTCCAGAGCAACCGATGAAATCCCGGTCTACGTAGCAGCGGTCCTACGGTGATTACCCAGCCGGAGGAGTGGCGCTCGACACGGGTTGCCCCGCCCGGTTTCAGTGCGATGTGGTACCGGCGTCCCGTAGGGAGCGTGACCGTCAGACTCTGGTTTCCGTTGAGTAGAGGGCTAAACGGGTCGATGCAGTGGAGTTTGTCAGCCTTCAGTACCCGCTGCGTCATCCGTCTGAGGAGTGTTTGGATGTGCTCCTGTTCCTGCGTATGTGAAAGATTCCGTGCCAAGCGGATGATGATTGTTTCGTCGCGGAATACCGCTCGAGAATGCTTGTTTCTGGTGTGTTCAATACGGTGGCGGATGCGTCTCCTCTTCATGGAGAACGCTAGTATAGAACACCGCGCAAGGGAGGAGTGATCGGGAGCGAGAGTTGGCGGCGCAGGGGACGGGGGAGGTAGGGATCGTATGCGGGTTCGGGCTCGGGCTCGGGTTCCTTGACCATTTCGGGCTCAGATTGCGCAGGAACTGTCACCTCCGGTACCTCGGCAACGGGCGCGCTGCCGTGGTATTCATCTTCGTTCTCTGCGACTCTGAGACACGTGTGGAGGAGCACGAATGCCTCTTCCAGCTCGGTTGTTGCCGGCGGGAGGTCCTTGGCTGCCGTTACTTCTGTCAGCGCGGTTTCTGCATCGCTTAAACATCGGAGAGTTTGCCCAACGCTTGGGTCTTCCCCTTCATCTTGCGCAGTGGGAAGAGCTTGTACGAGGATGTGAGCGATCCATGTCAGAAGCACGTCGGCGCGTGCGTGGGTTTCTGCCAGCCACAGAGGTGTGCGGTAGAGCGTTGCAAGATTTTGTTTTGCGATGCTGCAGGATTCCTCCGTCTGAAAAACACCGGTATCGATGCCGTCGAGAATCGTAGCAATGGCCTGCTGCATGGTGTCGATGGCAGCCAGAAGCTCCGTACGGATTTCATTGCTCAATCCGGCACGGTTTTCCACCGAGCGGCGTTCCCTGCGCAGCCATTCCCCGTCGAGTGTCAGTTGTGTTCGGAAGCAGCGCAGGATGACGCCCAGACGTTGGTCCCGGTTACTGTGGCGGATTTCCTCTCTGCACTGTGCTTCGTAGGCGAGCGTTTTCTGCCAATGTTCGGTAAACCATACCTGTTGGGCTTGCTGTTCGCTCCTGCTGCTCTGGAATCTGAGGAGGAATCCTCGTGCACGGTTTTCCCGTTGCTCTTCTCTCGTTGGAACGGGTTCAGCCAGTGCTCCGGTTGCAGTGCTCACCGTTTCGAGGTCGTTGAGCTGTGCTCGCAACGAGATTTGGAGCATGCCCACGCTTGCCATGCTCACGGCTATGGCGGAGAGGATAACGGCGGTTGCAGATCGGCGGTGACGGGAGAAACCCATTGCGATGAGGTTTAAGGAATAGGGGAGAGGTTCTTGAGTTCGTGTTCCCGCTCAAGGTACAGAAGAACCGTTTCAACGTACGCTGCGTGGCTCCATGTGAGCGGCGCAACAGACAGATGTTCGCCGCTGAATGGATTGATCTGCTCAGCCAGGATTCCCGTATGGGATGCATGTTTACAGGTCCACTTCAGCACGTCGCGCGGTTTTTCCAAGTCCTCAAGAGAACGGGCTCTGGCGATATGCCACTGCGCGTCCCAGAGTGTCGTGATGACCCAGGGGTTCCCCGGGATTTCCTTCGAGGGTGTTGTAACAGCGTGGTACACGTCATTCGTGTAGCGTGCTAATCCTCCAATGGGTGTATGGACAGTGAGATGTTCTTCCAGTTGTTCCATCGTGGAGACGATGCGCGGATCCTCGGCCGGGAGAATCCCCAATTTCCACAGGAAGCATAGGCTTGCATCCGGGGTGGTATCACGACTGACGGTTACGCCGTCTTTCCGCTCGATGCGCTTGAGGAATCGCTTGAGTTCATCGTCATACAGGTGGAACAGCAATCCCTGTTTCATGGCATCTGCCGCCATCTGGTAGCGTTCGGAGTGCTTGTGGTGTCCCAGAACGTGCGCAATGTGCGATGCGGCCTGCAACCCGGCGATGGTGCAGGCGGTGGTATAGGTGAACACGCCGCGGTGCTCCTCCCATGGGTCGTAGCTCGCAAGCGGGAGACTGGTTTCCTCCTCGCGAAAGTCATGGAGAAATTGAGCAGCGCGCTTTGCGAAGTGCCCCCACATTTCCTGCAGGAATTCGAAGTCCTGATTCTTCTCAAAGTGATGCCACAGCGCGTAGAGCACCAAGGCGGTCTCGTCCTCCTGGATCGGGAGTTGCGGTTCCCCGTTTCGTAACCAGGGATGCCACGATGATCCCAACGAGGTATCGGGATTGTACTTGTGCAACAGGTAGCCGTCCGGCGTCTGTACCGTCGCACAGAACTCGAAGAATCTCCGTGTGACTTCCATGTATCCCGCATCGTCCAGGGCTGTACAGATCAACGCGCCGTCTCGCGGCCATACGTAGGTGTACGTATCACGGTTGAATGCCATGATGTCGCTGTCTGCCGCCGCGACGATGCCTCCCTTGCTGTCCGCATGCATGCGCATGGTGAGCAGGCTGCGCTTGAAAAGCTCGACCAAGTCACCGCTGAGCGATCCGAAGTCATGCGGAGTCTTATTCACCCAGCTCTTCCAGTAATTGTGGCAATTACGATGCATGCGCTCCACACCTTCCGTGAGTACGGTTTCCTGGAGTGCAATGACATCCTCAAGCTCCTTCCCGGCGCACACCCACAGGGTGAGCGTTGTATCTTTCCCCGGTTCGATACGGCAGTAAATTCCCACGGTGGAATCCACGGATCCCTGTTCAATTGGATTTCGAGAGAGCTCTCCATCCTCTGCGTCTCGCCACGTTCCCTCCAGCCCCTGGTACTCGCTCTTCCCGACAGTGAATGAGGAAATTCCGCAGGTCTTTAGGTGTTCCATACGCCGAAGGGCCGAAGCGTAGCGTCCCCCCTTCGTTCCCGATCGACAGACTGTGGGGCAATCCGTATCTCCTCCGACGAGAAAATAACGACGTTGGCGGTAATGGATGATGGTGTTCGTATACGGTTCGTAGAATGCCGTGTCCTTCTGTTTGTCTCCGTAGATGTGGAAGTCGTGGTTGAAGAAGCAGCGAACCTCTCTCGGTTGATTATCGATACTGCGCAGCGTAAATCTGCGGATGAGTACGTTGTATACTGGATGCACAAAATCCTCTGCGGTTGCCTCGATTTGGAGATCCTCGTTTCGCAGTAGAGCGAGACCTACCATGGTTTCTGGTTTGTACTGGGAGGAAATTTGCCAACTGGGGTCGCTCAGCCATCGAATACCCTTTCCCTCCACCCACATGCCCACACGGTGGCGATCGCCGTATCCCGTGTGATCTTCCATCCCGACGTGCGGGAAGTAGAAATCGCACATCTCCATTCGATGGTCGAATGTGGCGAGCATCATGCCGTTGCCGAGGACAAGTGCGCGAGGCATGGGATCGGGTTAAGATTTTTGTTTGAATGTGAGATTCAGCAACGACAGCAAACCTCTTGCGGGTTTCTTCTCCTTCGGAGTCTCCAGTCGTTGCTTCAGGTCGCAGAGTGCGTGGCTAAAGCGTCGGTATGCCTCGTAGGGCGAATCGTACGGACTGAAATATTTGTGCACGTCTCCGTCGCTCCAGTACTTGGTGCACATGTAGTAGAAGTGATCCGAAGTTTGCAGGAGTCGCCAGAGATCAAGGAGATTGCTGTCCCCTCGTTCCTTCACTGCTTTCTCAAGGGAAAAGAGGCTCTCCAATGCTGAACGTTGAATGGCGTTCTCCTGCCATGCGGAGAGGTCACGCTCCATATCCGCCCAGGAGATGGCATGGTGCGCGTCGTATACAGGGGTTTCCTCCTCCTTCCAGAGGTCAATCACCTGCGAAGGCGTCGCTGCACGGATGCCGCGCTTCTCCCAGAGTTCTGGGAGTGAGCGCAGGAACGAGAAAATTCCCGTGTCTTCCCACTGGTGTTCTCCAAAGGTCTCATAATCCATGAACAGATTGATACTGTGCCCGCCACTCTGAACGAGCCAGTCGGTGAAGCGGTCACTGGTGAGCGGAAATCCGACCCAGGATCGGTCCGAAAACCGGAAGGCGACGTCGTCGGAAAGACGGTAATTCTTCAGGAGGACTGTAATCTGCTCGGGGGTCTTCCCACCCTGTCGCTGCTGGTGAATGACTCGTCCAATTTCCTTGGGGAGGGTGAAGGTTGGCGGAGTGAATGGCACATTGGGGCTTCGTCCGTTGAGGAGATGGTCTGCGCCCTCCGCCAGAATTCCGCGGAAGCCCATCAGTCGTGCGATCTGGGACAACTCGTTGCTGTAGATGAGCTCGGTGTTGCGAAAGACAGTCGGTCTCTGGCCGAAGAGCTCCTCAATCCGTTGCGCATGGATATGCACTTGTTCGGTGAATTCCTCCAGGGATTTGAGTGAGCTTAAAGAGTGGTAGTAGGTCTCTGCGAGAAACTCCACCTTGCCGGTTTGTGCCAGGCGCTGGAACGAGCTGAGCACGTCGGGTCCGTACTCTTTGCACTGTTCCAGGAAGACTCCGGAAAGCGAGTAGGCTACGGAGAAATTGGGATACGTCCTGAGCAGTTCTTCTATGAGTGCGTTTGCCGGGAGGTAGCACTTCTCCGCTACTTTTCGGAAGATCGCTCGGTTCTTCTCGGCATCGAAATACTCCGGTTTTCCCTGTCCAATCTCGGTGATGCGGATATCCCGCAACCGGTAGGGTTGATGGACTTGGAAGTAGAGGCATATGAGTGGCATGTGTTGGGGTGTCATTGGTGCTACGAAAGAAGGGATTGATAAATGCTGCGTACCTGCGATGCCTGTTTCATCCAGGTGAGATGCTGGAGCGAACGGGGCGCTTCCGACCTGAGTTGCTGTGCAAGCGGTTGCTCGCGCAGGATCGTGAGCACGCAATCCGCCATCTTCTCCGTGTCCCAGAAATCTATGGCAAAGCCGTGGCGTACCACTTCGCTTGCTCCCGATTGCTTGGAGATGATCACCGGAGTTCCGTGTGCCATGGCTTCTAGGGCTACGAGTCCGAAGGGTTCAGAAAGGGATGGCATTACGAAGCAGGCCGCTTGGCTGTAGAGCTTATCGGCTTCGCGGTTTGCCACTTTTCCCGTGAAGAGAATGCAATCCTGGAGGCCCATGGCGCAGGCGCGGTTGATGACTTCCGCCATCATGTTTCCTTCTCCTGCAATCACGAATGTCACGTCGGGACGGAAGCGATGCACGGCGGCAGCCATTTCCAGAAATTGGATGGGACCTTTCTGGATGGTCAATCTTCCCAGGAAGAGCACCATGGGCGGCTTGGGTGCCGAGGAGATTGCCTGTATCGGTGGCTCACGATCTTGTGCGGTAATCGGCTGGATGGCGTTGTGTACCACGGAGATTTTCTGTGCAGGTATGCCGTAGTGTTCGGTGAGGAGGTTCTTCGTGTAGTTGCTGACGGCAATGATGCGGTCGGCAGCCTGAAATCCCTTTCGTTCCATTCGGTAGATCCACTCATTGGGATGGAAGTGCGTGCGATCGAGTTCCGTTGCATGGATGTGCGTCACAAGCGGCTTATCATGGTAGCGGGCTGCCGCCATGCCGGCGCCGTAGGTCATCCAGTCATGGCAGTGCACGATGTCAGGATTCGTATCCTGTGTCATATCCACACTCATGGCCGTGAAGTGGGCGACGGCTTCGGGGAGATCCGCTCCGTAGATCTGCTGGAGTTCCTTCGACATGCGCACGGTGCGCATGGCGTACCCCTCGCTGCCCTCGTAGGGCGAGAGCATGCTCTGAACGCGGATGCGCTCCACATGTTTTTCCGTGGGCGAAAGAATGGCAAGATCTTCACTCTCCGTCGGTACGGGGTGGGGGAGAACGAGGGTGATCTGTACGCCGTTTTTAATGAGTCCCTGCACCAATCCCTGACACGCAACACCCAGTCCACCGAGGTGGAGAGGGGGGTACTCCCAGCCGAACATGAGAGAGCGCAGCGACATGGATGTATGTTTTGCTCCGCACGTGTGCGAATCTCATGATTATAGCATGTTTCTGCCAAGAATACCAGACTCCTGGACATCGGATCCCCTTGGGGTTCTTCTTTGGGTTTTTATCCCTCCTGGAGCGCAAGAATGCGCCCTTTCAGGAGATCCAGTACTCTCTCGAGGTCCTCGTTGATGATGAGATCGTCGAAGAGGTGTCTCTGCTCCTCAAAGAACAGCAAATCCTTCTCGGCATTCTGCATGCGCTCCGCAATACTCGCTTCGGAATCCCTGCCTCTGCTGCGCAATCGATGGAGAAGATGGCTGAGCATCACACGCTTGCTCTTTCCCGGGGGGAGCAAGCCACACGAGAGAATGGAGCGACGACCGTAGTGGCCGGCAAGCTCCTGCAGGAGCCCCATTTCCGTGATGACAATGGGAATTTTCCCGCTCTTCCAAATACCTTCGATGTCTTGTGAGCGGTAACCGTACCACCGCTCTTCCGTGGTGGAGGGAATACGCGTTGCTGCGATGATGTCTCCGCGCTTGCGTAGCATGTGGAATTCTCGAGCCGTCACGTAGGCATATTCGTCCCCATCGTGGGGTTTGGGCTCGCGTGTGGTGACAATAGGCACGCGCTGTGCGTATTCGCCAATCTTCGTTGAAAGGAGCGTACAGACGGTGGTCTTACCCACGCCGGAGGGCCCCGTGAGCGACAAAATGTATCCGGGGAATACGCGCAAGGGCGCCACTTTCCCGGCAACTGCTTCGTAGCAGATGGCGTACACTCTCAGTCCTTGCGCGGTGATGTGACTCAGGCGTCGATGCGGTTTCACCTGTTGGCCGATACACAGATTGTCGGGCGTGCTCGTAAGCATTTCTCCCAGTGCCTTCGTCCCGTCATGGAGTTCGATCAGGGCCACGGTGCGTTGGCGCTGAGGAAACCCTTCCGGAGGATGTGCGATGGTGGTGAAGGAGAGGATCGTGCCTTCCTGCATTTTGCTGCGATGTTCTCGCTGTGCTCGTGCGGCTGCCGCAGGGTGACGGATCGTGCTCATGAGGCGTATTCCAAAATATGAATGCCACACGTTGCCCCTGCTCCGCCGAAGTTGTGCGCAAGGCCCCATCGTGAGCCGGAGGCTTTCAGCTGCTTCGCAACATCATTGATCTGTTTTACGCCGGTGGCACCAACGGGATGACCGCAGGCTTTTAAGCCGCCACTCGCATTGAATGTCGGTGCGGTACTCCGTTCTCTGTAGCGACGAATTCCTTCACCAGGCGCAGCAAATCCCAAATCTTCAACACTGAGGAGTGCCGCGATGGAGAAGCAGTCATGCAGCTCCACATGTGCGATATCTATGGGGCTGATCTGTGCTTCGGCAAATGCGCGTTGGGCCGCTTCACGCGTGGCGGCGAAACTCGTAATGGTCGGGCGCTCCGTGATACTCAACGTATCCGTGCAGACCTGCGAGGCAGCGATACGCACGGGTCCTTCAAATTTCGTTGAAAGGAGGCATGCGGCGGCCCCGTCGCTTACCGGAGAGCAATCAAGCAAGCGCAGAGGATCGGCAACGAGCGTGCTCTCGCTAATCACGCGTGCGGGGATAGGGGACTGAAACTGCGCAAAAGGGTTCGACGCGGCATTCGCATGGTGTCGTGCGCTCACCAGGCTCAAGTCCTCGCGTGTGAGACCGTATTCCTCCATGTACCGTCGCGCGATGAGTCCGAAGATTCCCGGAAAGGTGAGGCCGGATGGCGATTCCTTCTCACTGTCCGCCGCGCCCATAAGGGCGGCGGCAATTTCCTCATTGCGTACGTCCGTCATCTTTTCGACGCCAAGAACGAGCACCGTCTGCGCACGATTACTCTCCAGGAGACTCAATGCCGTGTGCACGGCGACGGAACCGGAAGCGCATGCGGCCTCCACGCGGATGGCGGGAGGGCGGTGGGGGAGGAGGCTTGAGGCAATTGCTCCAAGGTGCGCCTGTGCGCTCACCCGCTCGGCAAGCATGTTTGCGACAACCACGAAATCCACATCGAGTTCCGTGCATGGAGCATCTTCCAGGGCTGCGTGGACTGCTTCTTCCATCAGTGTACGGAGTCCCTTATCCCAGTGCTCGCCAAAAGAGGTTTGTCCGGTGCCGATGAGTGAGACGGAGGAGGCCAAAAAGGGGGTTAGGGTTGGGGTTGGGGCGCAGTGCACTGGAGGTAACGGTCATAGCTCACGTACTCGAGAGTACGCGCATCGCGGGGAAGCTCAACGCCATCGCGTAGCATGGTCATCAGGAAGGCGTCGGAACCCGCCCCCGATCCGTAGGAAACAAGCAGGATGCGTTCATCCTTCTTCGCCTTCATAAGGACATGGACAAGCCCCAGGAGCGAGCAGGCGCTGTACGTGTTGCCGATGTGCGGCACAACGAATCCCAAAGCCATTTGCTCCGTGGTCAACTTGAATTTTTTGGCGACCTTGGCGGGGAACTTTGCATTGGGCATGTGGAGCACCACATGGTCGATAGTAGCGAGGTTTACTTTGCTAATCTCCAGAATGCCTTTGAGTGCTTCTTCCACATGGCGGAAGTACGCCGGTTCGCCTGTATAGCGTCCTGCATGCTGCGGGTAACGCTCGCCGTTCGCGCGCCAGAAATCCGGCGTATCTGTGGTAAAGGAGAGTGTCGTATCGATACGACAGAGGGCGTTCTCGGCGTTCTCGGGGCCCAGGATTATTGCGGCTGCTCCGGCTGCCGCTGTGTACTCCAGTGCGTCGCCAGGCCGTCCCTGGGCGGTATCTGTCCCTATCGCGAGACCATAGGTGATCTGTCCGGCACGCACCATGCTATCCACAATCTGCATCCCCGCCGTTGCAGCCTTGCATGCAAATTCCAGATCTGCGCAGTGACAGAAAGGATGTGTATTGATTGCAGCGGCAACCATCCCGCTCGTAGGCTTTACGGCGTAGGGATGGCTCTCCGATCCCACGTAGACCGCGGAGATTTGCGAGGAGAGGATTCCCGCAATGGTGAGTGCTTGCTCTGCTGCCTCACACGCCATGGTGAAGGAGTCTTCCCCCGCTTCGGGCACGGTCTTCTCTTCCACGCCAAGCCCTTGCAGGATTGCAGCGCTATCCTGGTGCCAATGTGAGGCAATTTCCTGGGTGAGGATGCGCAGGCGCGGCAGGTACATGCCGAAGCCGATGATGGCGGAACGTGGCATCGCGCCGAGTCTAGCAGAATTCCCGCCCGCAAAAGCCTAACGAGCAAGCTTTTTATGTGAAGAGGCAAGGCTCTGTGATGCCTGAGCCGCCAGGAGCGAAATTTCCCCTGCAAGAACGGCTGCGCCTACTGTTTCGGCGAGTTTGGCCGAAGGGTGCAGCTTCCCCTTTGGCCCGCAGAGGAGATTGAGGCACTGCTGTTGGGCGGGGAGCGCGGTTCCTCCGCCCTGTACGCCGACGAGTACTGCGGGAAGGCGTACCGATACAGCGATCCCATCACCATTCTTCTCCACGTTCGTGTCGGCGAGTGACCCTTCCACGACGTGTGCAGCGTCCTGCCCCGTGGCCAGGTACAACGCGGCGACGATGTTGGCTGCGTGGAGATTGGCACCGATGGCTCCGGCGATCTTCGAGCCGAGCGTGAGCTTCGCGTGTGCGACATTGATGAGCTTCTGCGGTGTTGTTTTGAGCACGTCGGCAATGATAGCGGGGGAGAGCAGAGTCTCAGCTCGTACGGTGAACCCACGTCCCCGGTCGTGCGTGCGTTTGCTGGGCTTCTTATCCGAGTCGACGTTCCCGGCGACCGTGATGAGTTCCATTCCCGCGATCTCGCGCACGATCCAGTCGCCGATTGCCTGCGCGGCGATGGTGATCATATTCATGCCCATGGCCTTGTCGGTATCACCGTAGAGCGTGAGGAAGAGGTGATCCTCCGCCGCATCAATGTCAAAAGAAGTTATCCGAAGGTGATCGCTCGTTTTTTCGCCGATGTTGCGCCATTCAGCAGAGCGCTCTTCGAGTGTTTTTTGGAGAGTGGCCTGAGTATTCGAGCCAGAAATTCTGAAGCAAACTGACCGTGTAATGCCAATCCTTTGCGAGGACGTTCGTACACCATCACTGAGTGTAAGCGCTTTACAACCGCGGTTCACACTCGCGACTAACGCCGCTTCTGTTGTGGCGAGTGGCAGGACGATGTCACACGATTCTCCGGAGGAGAACACCACGCGCAGGGGCCCCGCTATCCCGATAGGAATAGGAACATGGCCTATCATCTGCTCGCAGTTCCTCTCCTCCGCACTGCCCAGCTTCTGCGGGTCCGCACGCAGCGCATTGAGCGGTGTGCCCCACTCTCCCTCGACGCGTTTTCTGCGCTCCTCACAACGCTCAACAGGGGAGAGGCCGTCGGGTATGTTGCGGAGATCCACTATGGAGATTCTATAGTAGCATCGCCATTATTACTGCTAATACATGTTTGTAATTTTCTGAGGAATTCTCCACGCCAATCATTCAGTGGTTCAGCTTTTCTTGTGTTTTCCAGTTTCAGAAACATATCACCTAGAAATCGTTTAAGGTCTGCGATTGCCTCTTCCGGTGTACGTCCTTTTCCGCTCATGAGTCTGCCGAAATCAGGTGCATTGGCAAAGTAATCATCTCCACCTCTTCGGATTGTTATCCGTATGGGGTTCGTGACAACGAGAGGCGTATCGATATCGCTGAGAGCAGTGATTTCGGCAGTCGTTTCAGTCATGGCAAAATCGCGGTTAAATTTAGGGTTTCATTGATATAAAAGCAAGAATTTATGCGATTAAACCAAGTGAGCACCCCCTCCAACTTTCGTCTCGAAGACCTGGCAGTCTTTTTGTGCGTGCGCAAAATCTCGAATAGCACCAGCCGCCTCCTCCGTGCAGACGAGGTGCACCGTTGGCCCCGCATCCATGGTATAGAGGACAGGGAGATGACGCTGCCTCCTTAAGCTCTCCACTTCGTGGATGATGCGGTGAGTTTCACCCGAAAGGTACTGCAGGGGAGGATCACTCGTCTCCATGACGTGGTGCATATCCAGGCTATCTTCCTCCGCTACTGCTTGGAGCTTTTCGAAGTCCCTCGTGAGGACAGCATCAACGCACGCCTGTTGTCGTCGCGTGGTGATTGCGGTGATGCGGGCAGGGTAAAAAGGACTTGTATGCGCTGTTGCGTGCCCCTCCGTAGATCCCACTGTTTTCTCCTCCATACTGGGAACAACCACGATGTCGTGGAGCGGCCAATGTTTCTCCTGCGCGCACTGTTCCCCGTACGCGCTGTCAATGGCGTCACCCTCTCCGGCGATGAGTGCAGTGAACCCTCCGAATATGCTCCGTGCAGCGGAGCCCGAACCGAGTCTTGCAATAATACTTGTCTGCTTGTCGGTGAGCGCGATCGTCGGCGAAATGAGCCCTTGGTACGCCCGTGCAAGGCAACTGAAGACGGCAGCGGAAGAGGCGAGGCCGATTGCAGGGGGAATCGCCGATCGTATGGTGATGGTGACGGAGGCCGGTATGGCGTTGGGAACTCCTAGATGTTCAAGGTAACGCTTCGTGAAGTCGAGGTGCTTCTGGAAGCGCGCAATGTCCTTCTCTTTGAGTGACCGCTCACTTCCGTCCGATGCGAACGATTGCACACCCAACACCTCCGCATGATCGAGATCAATTTCTACGGTTGGAGCATCCAAGGTCATGGAGACTGAATCCGCCATGGGGATTCTCAGAGCATCGAAACGATTGCCCCAGTACTTTATAAAGGCGATATTCGGTGTGGAGCGGGCGGTGGGCATGGGGGACTGGAGTACTAGAATACTAGAGTACTGGGGAATTGGGCGGGATCCTGATCCACGATAGCGAATGCGCGGTTGCGATATCCTCAATTTTCCCCGGATTGTCTCCCGTGGCCAGCACCATCCCGCCACCGCCCGTGCGCGCTCCGGCCCCCAGCACCTTCGCAGCGCCGCCGGCTGCCTCTATTTCCGCGGCGAGTTCCTGAACCTCGTACGGCACCACACCCAGGGTAACCTGGGCACGGTGGTGCTCTTTGAGTACTGTAGGGAGATCTGTTCCATCCAAGAGCATCTGCGTGCATGCGCCTATCGTCGCGAGCGCGTCAGCGCAATCCTCCTGGTTCTCTCTGATCCACTCTACAAGCTCTCCTGTAGTTTCGTTCGGTGTTCCCGTATCGATGAGGAGTGCATCCTTGAGCAGGTTCTTGGGGAGCTCAATGGGTTGAGGTTCCCTTTCTCTCCGGAAGAGCAGAGGTCGCTCCTCCCAGATCACTGCAAAGTCGATGCCGCTGCCCTGAGGGTTCATTCTCTGTTCGATGGAGAGAGCTTCCTTTTTACACTCTTTTCCCAAGAAACATCGGCTCACGGCGACAACGAGCGCTGTGGATGATCCCATGCCCTTGCGCAGAGGGATTTTGTTCTCGATGACGAGTTTCCCTTGGAAGATCATCCCCTTGCACTGAGCGACGGCATGGAGGATGTCCAGGAGGTATGCATCCCACTGCGCTGATCGTTCAGAATCCTCCCACACGACATCAATACCACCGCAAGTCCGATCTTCGTTGAACGTTGCGCGGAGCGTGAGCGGCGCAGGAATGGCTATCCCTGGCCATCCGAAGACCACTGCATATTCGCCGGAGAGAATGAACTTGCCCGGTGCTGATCCTTCCGTACTCATGCGCCGAAACGTCGGGCGCGTACGGAATATTCCTCTATCGCTCTCCTGAGGTCTTCCGCCCTAAAGTCCGGAAAGAGTTTCTGAGAGAATATCCACTCGGCGTACGTGCTCTGCCACAGAAAAAAGTTGCTCGTGCGTTGTTCTCCGGAAGTGCGCACAATGAGGTCGATGTCCGGAAGTTCCGGATGATCCAGTGCGCCTCGTAGGATCTCTTCGTCGATGTTCTTTGTATCTTTGAGCTTGTGCATTGCGCGCAGGATCTCGTCTTTTCCTCCATAGTCCACAGCCAAGTGGAGCGCAAATGCGTCATTAGTCCGTGTTTCTGCTTCCACCTCCTCTATCAACGTCACCAGTGAAGAGGGGAGCCGATCGCGTCTCCCAGAATGGAGGAAGCGCGTGCGCTGTTCTTGGAATCCTTCGCGCTCTCTCTGCAGGTATTCCTCAAGCATAGTCATGAGCTTGTCGATCTCCTGCGAGTTACGTTTCCAATTCTCCGTGGAGAAGCACCAGACGGTGAGTGTGGAGATCCGTGGATCCTTTCGGCACCACTGTGTGATCTCTTTGAAGTTCTCAATGGCTTTCTCATGCCCTTTCCACGGGTCCAGTTTGTGTGCCTTGGCCCAGCGACGATTCCCGTCGGGGATGAGAGCCACATGGAGCGGGGTTTCATTGGGCATCGGGATTTCTAAGGATAGCGTGAAGGGCGATGAGAAACCATGGGGCGTACGCATGGGGGTGTTTCGCCATCTCCTTCGTGAGGGCCTGGATGGAGATCCACTTGAGTTCGGCGACCTCTTCGGGGTTTGGGTTGAGGTTCGGGTTCGGGCCGGTCAGGTCGCCCACGAGAATCGTGTCGTACTCGTACTCTGCCCCCCGGCCCTTGGGGTCTGGGGCACGGTAGACGAAGGACGCCACAATGCGTAAGGGGCACGAAAAACCACATTCCTCCTGTAGTCGTTCTTGAGCCGCTTCCGTGACGTTCTCCCCTTTCTGTAGATGTGAGCAGCAGGTATTGGCCCAGAGATTGCCGAAGAGTTTTTCGCCGTTGCGGCGCTGTATGAGGAGTTCTTTGCGGTCGGAGCGGAATACGAAGACCGAAAACGCGCGATGGAGCAGTCCTTTTGCGCTGTGCGCGCTTGCAATGTCCATTGTGCCCGTCGGCGTGCCGTTCTCCGTGCAAAGGACCACATGTCGCATGAAGCCACTCTACGGGCGGATTTGAACAATCGCAACGTTCTAAACTTTTTTTCCAGATGCCAGGTGCGCTAAGCTCAGTCCATGGATTTTCCTCTCCTTGCATTGCATACGGCTCGATTCCCCCTGCTTTCCTACAGCATTGGTGAAGATACCGTTGGCGCCCTTCTTGTAGCTGTCGGCACATTTGTGGTGGTGTACATTGCGCTCGCAGTGGCTTGGAAGTATGTGTTGCATCGTATTCATGCATACGCGAAGCGGACGAGACTCTCCATTGATGATGCCATTGTCGGTGTTCTTCGAGGAGTCGGAGCTCCGTCCTATTTCGTAATCGCTCTTTTTGTCGCCGTACAGCCCCTTGTACTCAGTCCTGTCATGCACATGGGCATTAAGGTGGCGCTGCTCGTCGTGATTATCGCCGAAACCATCAAGATCGCTGAACGTGTGACCCAATTCTTTCTTATCAAAGGCATGCGTCTCTCGGGAAGTGGGGTAAGCGAAGAGCAGCGCGTATCGTCCGTGTTCTCCGTTTTCATCAAGATCGTCCTGTGGTCCTTGGGGTTGCTGCTCATCCTCTCCAATCTCGGGTTCAACGTCACGTCGCTCATGGCGGGATTGGGCATCGGCGGTCTTGCAATTTCTCTGGCGCTTCAGAATGTGCTTGGTGATATGTTCAGTTCGCTCTCTATTGCCATTGATAAGCCCTTCAAAGAAGGGGATTTCATCATCGTGGGGCAGGAAAAAGGCACGGTGAAGCACATCGGGCTCAAGACTACGCGTATTGAGTCGCTCCAAGGAGAAGAGATCGTCATTTCCAATAACGAACTCACCACCGCGAGGGTGCAGAACTTCAAGAAGATGGAACGCCGCCGCTCCATTTTCGTCTTCGGAGTGACATATGCGACTCCTGCAGACAAGCTCAAAAAGATACCCGGGATGATCAAGGACATCATCCTCGCGCAAGAGAAGACTGCGTTCGACAGGGCACATTGGAAGGAGTTCGGCGACTTCAGCCTCAACTTCGAAATCGTGTACTACGTGCTCTCCAATGAGTACAACATGTACATGGATATCCAGCAGGCGATCAACGTGGCGATTTTGGAAGCATTCCAAAAAGAGGGGATCGAGATCGCCTTCCCGACGCAGACTGTGTATGTGGAGAAGAGCTAGGTACTGTTCACATATACGAGAATTTTTCTCTTCTTCTAGCCAAAATATCCCTTGAGCGCCGCACCCGGGAACGGGTGCTGCTGAGTGTAAATTATCTCAAGCAGCAGCCCTTCGTGGCTGCGGTGCCTGGGGATATGTGAACACTACCTAGGGTTTGGGTTCAGATTCGGGCGCTACGCGTTCACTGCCAGGGTGAGTATCTTCCCCTTCTTTCCAACGGTGACCGTATTGCCCTCCTTCACCTTGCCCTCAACGATTTGCAGGGAGAGCTCATCGAGGATTTCGTTCTGGATAAGTCGCTTGAGGGGCCGGGCGCCGAACACGGGATCGTAGCCCTTCAGGGCGATCTGTGCCGCTGCCTCTTTGGATACCTTGAGGGTGATGCCCTTCTTCTCCAGACGCTTTGCAACACGCGTGAGCTGGAGATCCACGATCGTGGCAATCTCCGTTTCGGTGAGACTCTCGAAGACGATGACCGAGTCGATGCGGTTGAGGAACTCCGGACGGAATGCCTGGTTCAAGATCTTCTGCAGATCGCTGTCCGGTTCGAGCATTGCCGAGAGCACCTTGCCATCTTTCCTGCGCTTGGCCCGTTCCTCGGCGTAGGCGCGGATGAGATCCGAACCCAGGTTGGAAGTCATAATAAGGATCGTGTTCTTAAAGTCCACAGTCCGTCCCTTTGCGTCCGTGAGCCTTCCGTCATCGAGCACCTGCAGGAGGATATTGAAGATCTCGGGATGCGCTTTTTCGATCTCATCGAGGAGGATCACCGTGTACGGATGGCGTCGTACGGCTTCCGTGAGCTGTCCTCCCTCCTCGTATCCCACGTAACCGGGGGGGGATCCCACCAGGCGTGCAACGGAATGTTTTTCGGAGTACTCCGACATGTCGATCCTGGTGATGAGCTTCTCGTCGTTGAACAGGAACTCCGCGAGTGCCTTCGCAAGCTCGGTCTTCCCCACGCCGGTGGGTCCCAGGAAGATGAACGATCCGATGGGACGATTTTCCTCCTGGATGCCGGCACGGCTGCGACGCACGGCATTCGAAACGGCCCGGATGGCCGGCTCCTGACCGATCACTCTCTTCTTGAGATCGTCTTCCATGTGCGTGAGCTTCGCCGTCTCCTCCGTCACCATCTTGCTCACGGGGATGCCCGTCCAGCGCGAGACTACGCGGGCGATGTCTTCCTCCGTCACTTCTTCACGCAGCAGAGGGGTCTCCTTCTGGATCTTCATGAGGTCCTTCTGTGCTGCTGCAATCTTCTTCTCCAGGTCTGGGATCGTGCCGTAGGTGATCTCGGCCACGCGCTGCAAATCGCCGCCGCGCTCGGCTTGTTTGGCCTCTTCGCGCAGCCGATCAATCTCCTTGCCCGATTCCTTGATGACGTCGATGACCTTCTTCTCGTTCTTCCACCGCAGCTCAATCTCTCGTTGTTCTTCCTTGAGTCCGGCGAGCTCTTTTTCAATTTCTTTCAGGCGCTGCTTTGATACTTCGTCTTTCTCTTTCTTGAGCGCCTCGCGTTCCACCTCGAGCTGGCGGATGGTGCGGTCCAGCTGATCGAGTTCAGTAGGTTTACTGTCGGTTTCGATGCGCAGGACCGATGCAGCTTCGTCCATCAGATCGATGGCCTTGTCCGGCAGAAACCGGTCCGCGATGTAGCGATCTGAGAGCATGACGGCGGCGACAATGGCATTGTCCTGAATGCGCACGCCGTGGTGCACCTCGTACTTCTCTTTGATGCCGCGCAGGATGGAGATCGCGTCCTTTATCGACGGAGGTTCCACCATCACCGGCTGGAAGCGCCGCTCAAGTGCGGCGTCCTTCTCCACGTGTTTACGGTACTCCTTGAGGGTGGTTGCGCCGATGGTGCGGAGCTTCCCCCTGGCAAGCGCTGGTTTGAGCAGGTTCCCCGCGTCCATGGCTCCCTCTGCCGCGCCCGCACCGACGATCGTATGGAGCTCGTCGATGAAGAGGATGATCGCGCCATCGGATCCCTCAATCTCCTTGATGACGGCCTTCAGGCGATCCTCGAACTCTCCGCGGTACTTGGTGCCGGCAATCATGGCGCCCAGGTCCAATGCAAGGATGCGTTTGCCCTTGAGTGTTTCGGGTACGTCGCCCTCCATGATTTTCCTTGAGAGCCCTTCTACAATTGCAGTTTTTCCCGTGCCGGGTTCCCCCACGAGGACGGGATTGTTCTTCGTACGGCGGCAGAGGATCTGCATGATGCGGCGGATCTCGTTGTCGCGACCGATCACCGGATCGGTCTTCCCCTCCGCCGCGAGTTTGGTGAAGTCCTGCGTGTACTTTTCCAATGCCTGGTACTTGCTCTCGGGATCGGGGTCGGTCACCCGCTGGTTTCCGCGCAGGGCCATGAGTTCCTTGAGGACGTCCTTGTGCGTGAGTGGCAGCACCGCTTTCACCTCGGGTTGATCGAGGAGCGCGAGCAGGAGGTGTTCCGTGGAGATGTACTCGTCACGCAGCTTGCCTGCCTCACTCTCAGCGCTGTCGAGCGCCTTCTTGAGCTCCGGGGAGAGATATGGCTGCACCGCTCCGGCAACGGTGGGGAGTTGTGCAAGCTTCTCCTGTACGGTCTCGCTCACGCGGTCCGGGTCCTGTTCCATCTTTCTCAGGATTGTGGGAACCAATCCCTCGGGCTGTTTTACGAGCACGAGTAAGAGGTGGAGCGGCGTGAGCGCCTGATGGTTCAGTTTTCCACTGAGTTGCATGGTGCCCTGGATCGCCTCGGCGGCCTTGGTGGTGTAGCGGTTGAAATCCATGGGAAAGGGGAGAATCCGCAAAGCAGCGCTGATTAGCACTCTCTATTGTAGAGTGCTAATCAAGAGAGTCAAGGCGGAAAGGTGCTCGCTTTGGTATGCTTGCATCACTTCATGCAATCAGCAGAACTCGTTCGCCGTGTGGAAGGAACCTGGTCTGCCAAGGATCTGCATCGATTGGAGCATGTTTGTGCTTTTGCGAATGCACACCTCCGGACTGTCATGCGTCGGAGTGGGGAGAACTACGCCAAGCATGGTTATGAAGTGGCCGTTGCAGTATGCGAAGCGCGCAAAGATCCCTCTCTGGTTCTTGCAACAGTGCTCCATGATCTTCCACTCTGTGAACAAGGCGAAACGCTCTTCACAAAATCTCCTCTCACGGAAGAGGAACAGCAACTCTCCTGTAAAATGCACGGTCTGCGTCGCCTGCACATTGATGAGAAAACAAAAGATCTGGATGCGTTCCTCGATGCGTTCCGTACGGATGAGCGTTTGCTCCTCCTGAGGATGGCGCATCGTCTCAACGATGTTCGCCATTTGCAGCGTTTCCCCATTGCATTGCGCAGAGCTATCGCGCGCGAAACACTTCACATGTATGGAGCAATTGCCGGGAGGATGGGAATGCAAGCCTGGCGCCATGAGCTAGAGGATACCTGCTTCCCCATCGTGCATCCTGTGATGGTGCGCCAGTTGCAGCAGCGCTTCCTTTTCCATAAAAAACTCGATGATGTCTGTCTGACACACGCGAAACACTATGTACACGAGCGCCTGTTACGCCAGGACATCCACTGCGAACTTCAGGGACGTCTCAAATCTCACTATTCGACTTATCGCAAGATGGTCCTTAAAAAACGCAGGTTTGAGGAACTCACCGATCGCCTGGCGTTGCGCATTCTTGTCGAAGAGCCGATGGATTGTTACCGCGCACTCGCCGTGGTGCATGCGTGCATGCACCCCATCCCTGGCAAGCTCAAGGATTACATCGGAGCCCCCAAGGAGAACGGGTACCAATCCATTCACACCGTCGTATACCCGCTGCCCGGTGTCACGGAACAGCCCATCGAAATTCAGATTCGTACGCGGGCAATGCATGAGCTCTGCGAATTCGGGTTCGCCGCGCATGGGGAGTATAAGAATGCGCTCTATGCTCTGGATCAGCGGCCCTCACGCGTGGTGCTTCTGCGCAATCTGGAGGGTTTACGCGGTGAAGCACGCTCGCCGCAGCAGTTCGAGCAAGCGCTGCGCAAGTACTTCCGTGACGATCACATCGCTGTCTTTGATGGAGAGAATAACCTTCTCCATTTACGTTCTCCTGCGACAGTACTCGACTTTGTGTGTCTTGCGTATCCGCGACGGTGGAAGATGCTCAAGAGCGTTCGTGTGAATGGTCGACAACAATCCTTTGATTATCCCCTCAAGGACGGTGATACCGTTGAAGTCAGGTTTGGACGCACGGTAACTGCTGAGTCCTCTTGGACAGGTCTCTGTCGGCATGCGGCCACCCGGAAACTTGTTCGGTTCGGTATTCCGTGAAAATTTTGATGAGCAGGCGGGGAAGGGAATATATTCTCTCAACATCATCCTTCGTCGCTTCAAGGTTCACGCGACCACAATTGGGCTTTATGAAAATAGTGTTTTTCATTTGATGATGGGAACATGTTTTACCCTATGAACAAGCACACTCTCTTGGGCCCTGCCCTCACGTTCTGCGTGGCGCTTTTTGCGCTTGCTTTCCCTGCGTCGGCGCAGGATGCTCCGGCTGTGGACAGTTTCTTCGATGTCTTCTTCGAGGTAACGTTCCCGCAGTTGCCGGATCCTCCTCCTGTCGAAGGTTGCCTTCGTTGTGAGGGACTCCTGGATCTCATCAACGGGATCGAAAACAATCTCGATGATATGAATACACGTGCAAACAAACTCCTCGCAGAATTACGCGAGGTTGAGGTTGCCGTGCGCAGCGCCCAACGGGATCTGGAAGAGGCACGCAGACGCCTGCGGGAATTTGTCGATCCCGAGAGTTGGGGCCCGGGCGAAGATCGGGTTGTGGATTCAACGGAATTGGAGATCCAGAAGGCGTTCAACCGAGAATTGTGGGAGCAGTATCAAGATGGTGATATCACAGCAGAAGAGCTTGCACAGGCGTGGGAACGAGGACCCACGGACGCGGAGCGAGAGCGTCTGCACAAGGCATTGGAGAAGGAGCTCAAACGCACGGTAGATACTGCCGAAGATGCGTTGGAAGAACTGCAAGAGCAGGAGCGCAAACTCTCCGGTGATCTCCAGAAACTCAACGACGAAATGGTTGCTGATATTCAAGAACTCAACACGCTCACCGCGCAGTACAAGGATTGTCTGGAACGTTGCGGGGCGGGTGAGGATGTCGATGTCATTGACGACTACGGCATTCCTCCCGCCGAGAATGACGGAGGATTCCTCGGGTGGCTCACGGGACTCTTCAGAGGGATTTTCCGCTTCGGTGATGCAGTGCCCGATATCAATCCTGAGGATCTCGATCTCTCCGGTGCCACGCCTCTTCCGTCCACTGGCGAAGGGGAAGACCTCATTCCCGGAGCAGATGTTCCCCTCGACGATTTTCTGGCGGGTTTGCCCACACTTGATTTCGGCGAACTCATTCCAGCTCTGCCTCCCATACCCGATGTGGCAGAATGCGTTGCGTGTGAAGATCTTCTTGAGGTGCTTACAACCGCGGAATCGGAGGCGGATGATGTCGCAGAGGATTTTGAATCTTCTCTCTGGGATCTGCAGGGAGCTCAACGTGCTCTGGAACGCGCGCAACGGGAGCTCGACGCGGCACGCAAGCGTCTGGAGCAGTTCGACAATCCCTCCAGCTGGGCTGAGTCCGGAGGACGCAGGCTTGATTCGAGCGATCTTGAGGCCATTCGCGCATTCAACCGCAACGTTTGGCAACAGTATCGCGATGGAGATATTTCCGCGCAGGAGGCCTCTGATCGGTGGAGTGCGGGGCCGAGCGATGCGGAGCGACAGCGTCTGAAGGAGCAACTGCATGATGCTCTCGCTGCGGATGTTGCGGCGAAGGAAGCGGCACTTGCCGAGCGCAACAGTGACGTCGAGAATGCGCAGGCGGAAGCGGATCGCCTGGAGCAGGAACTCGCCGATCTCCTCGATGAGATTGATGCGCTCCTCGATGAATACCTGGATTGTCTGCTGCGCTGCAGGAAGCAGGCCGAGGACGGTCTCCCTCCCGGCGATGATGATGAGGACGGTGAAGACGATGAAAGTGCCGATTGCGAGTTACCCGCGCTCCCCTTGGGCCTTTGCAAGCGCACGTGCTCCGGCGAGTGCGAGGAGCTCCCTCGCGGCGATCGGGGTCCGCAGTGCTACATCTGCAAGGAAGATGAGGACACCGATGAAGAGGAGGAGCAATCCTGCGATCCTCCTGCGCTCACCTTGGGTCTCTGCGAGCGCACATGCGATGGAATGTGCGATGCACTCTCCCGTGACGATGGTGGTCCTCAGTGTTACGCGTGCATCGAGAAGTTGGAGGGGGATGAGGATACCTGTCCGGCGGATGCATGGGTTCTGAACGAGTGTCGCCGGCGGTGCGAGGATACGGAGCAGGGAACGTGTGAGCCCACACGTGTACAAGAAGGGTTCCAATCCTGCTACTCATGCAAGGAATTTGAACCGGAGGAGCGAAAAGAAGTGTGTGAGAATTCAACGATGGATAAGCAGACATGCAAAAAGGAGTGTGAGCAGCGCGGCAAGGGCACGTGCGAGCGGGAGTACACGACTATGATGGGGCTTGAATGCTTCACATGCGAAATACGCGAAGAGGAACCTGTGGAAACATCATGCGATTCCCCGACAATGCCAGAAGATGCCTGCGAAGCGCAGTGCAACGGGGACTGCCGCTTTGTCTATCGAACGGGCGACGGCAAGGAGTGCTTTGAATGCCGCGAACGAGAAGAGCAGCCTCGGTGTCCGCAGGGGACGACACCTGATCGGGATCTCTGCGAAGATCAGTGTCCGGCAGATGGCGTTTGCAAAGAGGAGAATGGCTGCTATTCGTGTGTGGTAGTCCACTGCCCCGGCGGCACCTTCCGTTCTGAGGGTGATTGCCAAGCACAGTGCGACGGAAGCTGCACGGTTGCCGCAGAACAGGATGGTGTGCAGTGCTGGCGGTGCCAGAAGGATTGTGAAGATCTGTGTGAGGAACACGGGTACAACCCCGGGGACACCGACTACACGCAACAGATCCTTGCAGAGCTCAATCAGTGGCAGTGTGTCTCGGGGGCGGGAATCTCCATCGAGACGGCGACTTTCAACGGCGATTGTCACTGCTCAAAGGATCCAAAGGTGACGGTTGATCAGACGAAACCCGTTTGTAAGGGGACTCCATGCGGTGATGTGCAATGCGGGGAGTCTGCCAGTTGCACCGAAGGCAACACCACGTACACGGTTAATTGCAACTGGGGTGGGTGGGAGAAGGTCGCGCCAAATCAGTTCCGGCCGGTCTTCGGGGTGCAGTAGGAATACGTATGCGATGCATCAGCAGCCTCCGTACGGAGGCTGCTGATATTTTATGAGGTACGGTGAAGTCTGTGTTCATTCGGCTTGCCCCTTCCTTGCCATTGCCTCTACAAAAGCAGATTCCTTCCCGTCGTACGATGCCGCGGTTTCTGCGATTTCGAGAACGATGAAATCGCGGAGTTTACGCGCGAGGTACTCTCTACTGAAAAAGTGGCGCTGGTGTTCGTAGAGGTACATGTCCTCTTCAATTTTCTCTCCCTTGCCAAATAGGGGATCGTGGACCGACTTACACTTTACAAAGAAGTATCCCTCCGGTTTGAGCATGCGGTGAATGTTTAGGAATATCCGGTCGGTCGTTCGATCATCAAAATAGTGGAGGCTTAAGTGTGCGTATATGGCATCGAAAGACTCGTCAGGAAAGTCCATGTTCTCCATGTTCATGACGCGAGCGTCTATGGATGGATTCTTCGTCATGAGCTTGCAGATCGCTTCCTGAGAGAAATCGATAGCCGTAACGTGCATGTTCTTCTCGGTGAAGAACAAGGCGTCCCTTCCGTCGCCGCACCCTACGTCCAGGAGCGAACTCTGTGGATGATCTTTGAGGTAGTCGTACGCCTTGATCGTGAAATCGAGCGGAGAAACCATCTTCCGTTTTTTGTACGTCGCATCCCAGAGCTCTTTTGCGGGGTCTGTCATGGTGGGAGCATAGCACGGGACAGAGAGTCAGCAGTGCTGCACACGGGGGTCTTAAGAGGCTGTGTTCATCAGCTTCCTCACTTCTTCAAACGATGGGAATGCATCGTTGGTCCCTTTTCTGATGTATCGCACGCGGATATTTTGTGCGAATCCCCCGTCTGCGTTTTCCCGATCTCCCACCACAAAGGAGACCGACAAATCAATATCGTGTTCATGGAAGAACGCATCCACCATTCCTGTCTTCGGCTTTCTGCAATTGCAGTGATCTTCCTCGGAGTGCGGGCAGAGGAAAATTTCGTCGAATGCAATCCCTTCGCGTGCCAGTTCATCCAAGAGTATTTTTTGCGTTTGCTTGAAGTTTTCTTCGCTGTCGTCATTCACGGTGAGGTCCTGATTCGTAATCATCACGAGTTTGTATCCATGCTCTTTCAATGATTTGAGGCTCGCAAAGACTCCTGGAAGTATGCGAAAGTTCTCCGGTCGTATGATGCCATCGGGTGGCTCGTAGATCAGGGTTCCGTCTCGATCAAGGAAGGCTACTTTCATAGGGCCGCATGGGTTAGTAGGCGCAGTGTCGACTGCCCGAGCAACGGGGAGAAGACTTTTTACGAGGCAGCGGTTTGACAGGTTTTCCTTTAGAGCTACGGCAAATCAGGATGCAGATTTGTCCGGGAGGACACACAGACTCGCAGGGCTGTTTGTTCGCGGGCTTTGGTCTGCTCTGGGAGTAGGCAAGTGTGGAATCCGGCAGGAGGATGCATGTTATGAGCAGGAGAGCTGTTAAGAAGCGTTTGGTCATAGGGGTATCTATGGTAGGTGGTCAAATATTCTTGTCAATGCGAGGTTTCCCGCCACGCCGTAGTACATATCTGTGGAAGTGATCAGGAGCTCTTAAGGAACGTGTGCCCACGTGCGGGTATACTTTAGAGGATTCCTTCCCTCCCTCTATGCTCAAAGAATTCCGAGACTTTGCGATGAAAGGCAATGTTCTCGATCTTGCAGTTGCAGTCATCATCGGCGGTGCATTCGGCAAAATCATCACCTCACTTGTTGGCGATGTGCTCATGCCCATCATCGGGTTACTGCTTGGGAAAGTCGATTTCTCCGGCCTTGCGATCACGATAGGCAGCGCCACCATTACCTATGGGATGTTCATTCAGTCTGTTATTGACTTCCTCATCGTTGCTTTCTGCATTTTTCTGATGGTTCAGCAGCTCCAGCGATTCAAGAAGAAGGAGCCGCCTGCCGCCACCCCAGAGATTCCTGCCGATGTGAAACTCCTCACGGAGATCCGCGATCTCCTCAGGAAGTGATCGCCTTCCGTGGTCATTCCTGCAGGGCTTCCTCATCTTCCTCTGTTCTTTCTCTGGCCCATGTTTGGAATTGCTCAAACAGTTCTCTAAGAGTCGTGAGCGAATTCGTGACGAGTGCCTTACCATCCTGTAGTCGAGACATCAGGTCCTGCGACTCTCTCGTTCTCGTGAGGAGACGGGCTAGTTGGGGGTTCGTGGTTGCGAGATGTTTCTTGAATGCGCGTTTATTCTTCTTCTGGCGACTATCTGCAACATCGAGGGTTCCTGCGTAAATCTTCGCACACGCTTCCGTGAAACTCTCATCTCCATTCAGCAGGAGTCGGTGATCATCGTCATCCTGTTCGCGTGCCCAGAGGATTCCTTCGTCGAGAGTCGCAGCGCCATGGGCGACCGTGATCGGACACTCGTCTGGGAGTGGTTCTTTGAATTTTGCGTGCATGTGAGGCTGGTTGAGGTTCACGCTCTTACGCAGGATGGGATCATCCGCAATTGCCTGCTGGTACCCCGCGCCGGTGGCTTGCAGGAGTTCGTTGGAGAGAGGGGAATTCCCACGAAGCAGGATGGCAAATTCGTCTCCTCCCGTGGCGATGGGTGTCACATGCAGCCCGTTGCGCTCCAGCCAGAGTCGTGTCGAACTTTCCTTCTCCGTGAGAACTCTGGCGATTCCCTGGAGGAGCACTCCGGTTTTCGTATGGCCGACGAGTTCCCTGATAGATCTGGTGCCATTCATGTCAAAAGCGACCAGACCCACCTGTTTGAGGCTCTCCGGGGATGCGCTCTCCATGACATGATGTTCGATTTCCTGCGCAACCAGAAGTCTGCCGAGTCTCTGCGTTTTGATGTTGTGCCCGTCCGTGGAGTACACATGGTTAAAGAAGCTGGCCATGGCGGTAGCCCGCGTGATTCCTTCCATTTCACATGCCTGTTCGCCATGGAGTTCCCCATCGCGAGGCATGCCGTTGTCGATTCTGTGGAGCGTGAGTGTTGCCTGCAAAAGACGTCGCTGGTTTTCGCTGAGGCATTCCACCAGGTGCTTGGTACTGCTCAAATCGTCTGGCTCTGCATGATTGCGCGCATGCAGTTCCCGCAGCGCAAGCATGATCTCCTCAAGAGTCTGTTGTTCCTTAGGCTCGTGCTTTTCGAGGAGGGATTTCGACATGGTGGCGAGCGCGAGAGAAAGGGGACAGGGAAAAATACCGGTACATCGCGCTTCCGCGCGGCGGTGCAGGGCGCAAATTTATAGTAAACTGTATGTATTTGTCAAGTATTCTCCTTTCCCCCTAAAGTAAAACAAAGGCCCAGCTCCTTTTGCGGGCTGCGCCGAGGCATCTGGCATCATGACCACAACATAGCGAAATCTCGGCGTAGCTCCTGCAGGAGCGAAGCCGGATGGAGCGGGTTACTGGATGTTATTCAAACTGTGATGCGTCCGACAAGGAGTTTGTGACTATCACATTATTTTTGTCTGGGGAATTCAACCATGCCGTTGATGCCGTTGGAAATGACTCGAATTTTACGGAGAGAACCTATTCGACATCGAGGGATCAAGTCTTCATCGTTTCCAAGCATGACGGTCACAGGAGCTTTTTGCATCCAGCGATAGTGTCCATGGGGAAGGAGTTGACTTTCGCCACTACATGCAAGATATGCAGCGACGTTTGTTGGTTGGATAGAAAGATCGGTGCTCTCGTGTGTACTGGTATTGGCGTAGATGTAGGCAGCATCGTTGTCCTTCTTCCTTCGCTTGACGCCGTCGTCATCGAGGAAGGCGACAGGAAATGATACTCCTTCCTCCGGTGTAGTACCGTACGCCCCGTATGGGAAGACGACGCGACTTTGGATGCGAGGATTATCGGAGGATTTCGGTTCAAACTCAGCACGGGGAGAGAAAAGCTTGAATAGACGTGCTTGATAGAAGAGAACCTCATTCGTCACGTCATCAAAGCCGAATTCCATTTGATACGAATGTGTGTGGGGCATCAGACCGCTATCTCGGACATGCCTGTAAAATGCAATGATTGCATCGATGTGTCTGATATCGGATTCTTCGTATATTTGTTTTCCCTGATGAAGAGTCTCTATCGCATCAATTCTTTTGCCGTCATCTGTACAGACCTCTTCTTCCATCACCGCTTTTATTTTTTTCATGTATGCCTGAATCGCTGGATCGAGAGGGGTAGTGACTCCTACCCGATAGATTCCAGGCTGGTGAGGATGTTCGAGGATGGAGCCACGTGCACCTGTGTTGCAGTCCTGCACAAGCACTCCCACTTTTCCGTCAAATGGCTGCCCGAATTCATACTCAATATAAGAACGAACTTCTGGTTGTTGTACATGAGCTAATACATCTTGGATCGCTCTTCGTGTTTGCAATATCCCCTGAAGGTTGGGGATAGTCTTCAAGACATCCACCATTCCAAATACGTCCAGCGGGTGATACGCACGAACGATTTTCTTCCGGTCAAAATTCATCGTTCTCAAATGCGGCTCACTATCATCTCCTGGCTGAATGTCGGTTGTTCCGCTCGGAAGATGTTTTTCAAATCCTTTCTTTTCCCTTAGAAACTGGTATCCACCTGCCTTACTCCCTCCCCGTGCAAGTTGGAGTTTCGCATTTGAGTTTTGCCATTCGATTGATTCGAACGGGAAGGCCATGAAGCTGTATATTAAATAAATTAAATGTATTTATGTCAATGAATGTTGATTGGCTTCTTTTAAGCAAAATATCTAGGTGGAGCGGGTGATGGGAGGTTATTGCAACCGTAATGGGGGGTACTAGGAGTTTGTGTCCTTACTCTCCAACGCATTCGAAGGTTCTTGTGCGAAGTACACTGTGACCCGCAGCACTCGACCCCCAAATAGCTCGTCTCTGTTGTCTTCCTGTATATCATAGCCGATGACTTTAGCTTTACGCTCATATGCAGCATTGATAATTCTGCTGTGCAGTAGGTCTACATTCTCCAAGAATTCTTCTCTGGCATCGACCAACCATTCCTCATCAATTGGCCTCCAGATCTCTTGCGTTATTGAACCGGCTAATTTGTACTCGGTTTCGTCAAACAAATCTCGTGGGAAGATTTTGCCACATGGCCTCTTAGGTTTCTCCATGTGCATCTGATCTATTTCACCGCTTACGTCGCGAAGCTCAGTGGAGCCGTTTTGATTTATGTAAATGAGTTCCGGAGGAATAGCATCTTGAATCCTGAAGGGCACCAAATAAAAATCTGCATTTTTCCGCTTATCGGGTGTGCTTTCCAATGGAGCTCTGATGCTCTTGCGGACGGATTCCACGGCTTCAGCTGTGCTCAATAGTTCAGACCTGCGCAGCAGTGTGAATGTCCGCCCGTCTTCTCCTATGGCCTCTACCCGAAACAAAGGCAATCCCTCGTGTACTTTGCTCGTGACCTCAATTGAGCGGATATGATTCGCCTCAATATACTTTGCGATGTCATCATCCTTCCGCAATTGGTGTTCGAGTGCCTTGCTCCATGGCTTAGGCTGTTGTTCCATTGTTAATTAACATTGTACCCTAATATTGTAGTTTTTGCCAGACATGCCCGTCTCGAAATATGCCTGCCAATCTTACAGTTGTATTTCCACTTACCAGTACAAAAATAAATGGCTTGAATAAGCCATAAATTAGGTGGAGCGGGCAAGCACCACGTCGTTTCGCTCCTCTGTACTGCCTTTCATTCGATTCACTGCGTTTCCTTCGGCAAGCTCAGGATCATTGCTCATCGCATGAAAGCTCCAGAATTGCTGAGGCAATTCTGGAGCGGGTGGCTGGAATCTATTACAACTATATGGGTCCGACGAGGAGCTAATCTCTGTCATAAAATCCCCTCACAGTCGGTTACGAATTCGCTCTATCGCACAAAAATAATTCAGGATCCTGCTTATTATCAGGAGCCAGTGCCTTTTGAAGGTCCGTGGCAATCATCTTCGCAACGATTACCTGCCAATCAGCATAGGACTTCATCTGGCGAAGTTTTTTGGCATCGTCGCTGTTGATATCTCGGATTGTTACTGCTTTTCCGCTTGCATCAAACCCGAAGCCTTCTATAAAGAGAAAGGCATATCGATTGGGAAAATCTGAAAGTGCCATCCGCTCCTCACATGTGACGTAGTACGTTTGTTCTTCACTTCCATCCTTCGGGAGGGTAGACGAAGTCATATCGTCGGCAATATGCACCACTTTCTCGGCATTGGTACGTTTGGGATTGAGGAAAATCGCCCCTTGACTATCGATTTGCAAAAATGACATGAGGCTATTGTGGCCTGTTTCTTTGCCAGCAGCTGCAAGATAATCTAAAAGCTCGGGATGGATATTTTCTCCTTTAAGTTTCTCTCGAATTGCTTCATACGCCTGACCCGAATACACATCCGCACAATTCAATGCTCCAGACTTCTGTGCTTTTTTGCGCATCACTTCATATCTCTTGTTTGCATCGTGCACGAGTGCTCGCTCCACGGCTGTCGGATCCAATTTCTCTGCGAGATGGGCAACAGCAACACAGTGGCGACCAATATTTGTGAAACTTTCAACATCTTCCGGCTGTCCGGGTAAGTACGGATTTTTCAGAATCACTTCCCGACTCGGATGCACTCCTCCCACTTCAAGAATACGCATTGCCTCAGGAAATCGTTGTTCGTATTCATGCAGCTTTTGCTGTAGCAGGGATTTGTCGACTGGTTCAAAATTTCCGAATTCAATGGCTTCCATGTTATATATGATATAATTTAGTGTTACTTTGTCAATGGAGCGGGCGAGCCCTAAAGGACTTCCTTTCATCCTGCTCATTTCGTCACTGAGTTCCTCATTCGCAGCATGAAACACTCCAAACGCTAAAGCGTTTGGAGCGGGCGGCTGAATGTTATTACAATTGGAATGCAGTCCTGTTAGGAGTTTCTGTCTATGAGTTTTTCGAGAGTTCTCACACAAACAATGTCGTATTCTTCATTGTTCTCCACTGACCAACAGCATGAAATTACGCTCTGCACAAAAGCTCTCCCAATGACTCGTGAAATATTTGTTTGGAGTGTTTCCGCAAAAATGGTAGCTCTTTGCATGAAGATATTCTCAATATTTGGATTCTGAGAAATTCCCTCCGGATTATAGAAAAATGCTCCAACTTCACATATTGGATCGCCAATGACACCCTGTGGATCGATTGTGAGCCACCCCCGTTCCTCGTCATAGAGAATATTTTCGTGGTGTAAATCGCCGTGCAGCACCCTCTCACAAGATTTTGTAGCTTCGAGTGCATGATGTGTTGCTCGTGCTTTCTCAATGAGTTCTCTGGGGATGTCATGATCATCTCCAATTCGTTCTGTGACATCGAGCCACTTGGTCACTGTTGGAAGAGTGTGTTGAGTCGGAGGAGTTGCTGGTAGTACCTTCATCACTTCAGCGGCAATCGTTGTTGCCTCTTCATCATCTTTGATTGTCGTGAGATCATACCCAGGTTCTACTTTTTCCAAGAGTATGGAGCAGGTTTCATTGTCTCTTTCTAAAATCTTTATGGACTTTTGACCATTGAATGCATCCAATGCCTGTATTTCAGTATGAATTTCTGATGCAGGATACCCAATCTTCAATATTGCACTTTCGCCATTGGGCCTTTTAGCTTCTGCAACAAAGTTGCAGTAGGCATTCTCAAATGGTGTGCCAACAGTAATGCGCATTCTATCCTCGCATCTATTTACGATAGAAGGTAACTCCTCTAGCCACTTCGCTCCTTTGTCGTTCCATCGGTTTGTCACTGCGGTTGAAAGCTTGGGTGGGATGTACATTGTGAAGATATTAATTCAAATCTAATTGAGAGTCATGTAGCCAAACACTTAGTGAGCCTGCAATTTTTCTCGCAGTTTCCTCAGCATTCTCATTGCCATTATCAACGATACATTCCGGTTCGAATGATTCTTTGAGCTCATGAAATTGTGCACGGAGTGATATGACTTGTTCTTCCCCGGAAGTCCAACAGTCTCTCTCTTTATCTCTTTGAATGAGGATGTCCTCAGAGGGTAGAAGCAGTTTGAATACGACGTCATTACCGAATGTCTTTTTAAATGTATCTATGATGGTGCCAAGCATGATGTAATCGACAATAACACTATTGCCATTGAGGTAGTGTTCATTTGTTCTACGGAGAAGTTCTCCTTTTAGGGCTGCAAGTTTTTTTGGATACTTCTCAATATCAATGAGACCTGGAAACAATTCCTGATTTATATCGTCGCCCTTGATCAGAGGAATGCCTAATTTCTCAGAGAGTAGTTCTGTTACGGTTGTTTTACCTGCACCACATGGGCCGGTAATGACGATAATTTTAGGCACAGATGAATGTCTTGGATGGAGCGGGCGAGCGGAATCGAACCGCCGTCTTCAGCTTGGAAGGCTGACATAATAGCCATTATACGACGCCCGCGTGTTTGAATGATCATTCTACCTGATGCGTTTGCCACTCTATTCCAGGCGAGCGTAATCCCTGCCTGCCGGCAGGCAGGGAACCGCCGTCTTCAGCTTGGAAGGCTGACATAATAGCCATTATACGACGCCCGCAATCGTGGAAAGGATCGCAGTGCGAGGATACTGGGAATCAATCTTTTTGTGAAGCGCCCAGACTCGTTTCCAGGATCTTCTTGGTGCTGGGCTTGTGCCAGGGTGTGCAGGTGAGGATGCGCTTGAATGCAAGGAGCGATCCTAAGAGTACCCCGCGCTTCTCGATCATCTCCTTGGCGTACGCCGAACAGGTGGGGGAGTGGCGGCAGTAACCGGAGGGCCACAGGGACGCAAGCGGCCCATGGTCCGGGGAAAGTGTGCGCTGGTAGAGCGTTATGCCCAGTGCGATCCCCCTGCGGGGAGCGTGCCAGAGCAAGAGGAGCAGTTTGCGCATCATGATCGGGAGCGGTAGGCTACACGGTAAGCCTTTCTCCGCTCCTATGCCAAGCATGTACTCCGTTGCCAACGGTCTTGAGATCGCCATTGCGATCATGCTCATCGTGCTCCTCTACCATGCGCTCTTCATTGCCGTGGATTTGCGGCGCATCCTGCGTCGCGTGGATGACGTGACCAAGCAGATCGAAGAAGTCATCATGAAGCCGATCTCCATGGCGGACCACGTGCTTGAGTGGATCATGGAACGCATTGAGCAGGACCAGAAGAAGAGCAAGAACAAAGCAAAACCTGCAAAGAAGTAACTCCTCCTCATGGTCAACAAAGCTCTTCCTTCCTCCGAAGACCGCCTAGTGCGTTCACTCGACCGGCTCAACACCTCCGTCACCGCACTCATCGAGCTCCAGACGGAGCAATCGAAGACGAGCAGGAGGCTGGGATTCTTCTTCCTGCGCGGCGTGTTCTACGGTTTGGGCATCTTGGTTGCCATCGCCATCATCATTCCCATTGTTATCCAAATCCTCCACTCGGTGCAGTGGGTCCCCCTACTCGGAGATTTCCTCATTGAGGTCATCGAGCGCATGGAGCAGGCGAGTCAGGTACGGTGATACGGCGCCGCTTTGCGCGTACGGGGAGAAACCGCTTTAAATCACCTGTTGCTTATCGATGAAGACGCGGATGAACAGGCGTTGCACCATTTCGATTGAGGTCTCGATGATCGATGCCAGGAGCGCGTTGAGTCTGCGGATGCGCGCGTAGAGCATGTTCTGATGGTAGGCGGCTCCCGGTTTTGCGATGCGCCGCGCTGAACGTTGAATCTCCTTCTGCAAGGTACGGACCTCCTTTTCAATGTGCTTCTTGAGTTCCTGGCGCATCACTGTGGGCGCAGGCAAATTTGCAATCGCCTGATCGCGCTGCGAAGTGCCCGTAGCGCCTCCCTGTTGTACCGCTCTTCCGCCGGCACCTCCCATATCTCCCGAGCGATCTTCACCCAGTCGCTCCGAGATGCTGTTGAGCGTATCGATCATCTCCAAAAGGCCTTCCAATTTCTTGGGCTGCTCTACGACCAGCGCGTTGTGTTGCTCGAGGGGGGATGTGATGCCGCCCTGTTCCGGAGCTGTGTTTTGCGCCATGATGGTACTATTTTCTCTCTTTTTAGCCAAAAAGTCAATTTCCTCTCCCTTGCGTTTTCCATGGTATGCTCCGGAATGCTTTTCCTCCCCATTCCATGGTTGGTACAACTATCTTCCACAAGATCGTTCGTCGAGAGATTCCTGCGGATATTGTCTTTGAGGATGACGATATCATGGTTTTTAAGGATATCCATCCCAAGGCACCTCTCCATCTGCTCTTCATTGCCAAGCGTGATGAAGACTTCGTTCCTTCCATTGACGATCTCACCGAGAAGACGGCGCACGTTCCGGGGCTCCTCATCCGCAAGGCGCAACAATTCGCCAGGGAGCATGGCATCAAGGGATACCAACTCCGCTTCCACGTGGGCAAAGACGGAGGGCAAGAGGTGTTCTACTTGCACCTACACTTTCTGAGCAATCAGAAGCTCGAGCAACAGCAAAGTGAGCGTTGAATTACGCGCTGAATCCCGCCTCCTTCGCAGCATCGGCTGAGGGGAAGTACACCCGATTCTCCTCCTTGATTTTCTTGCCCTGCGCGGAGTCCACGGGGTAGTACTTCTTGCCGGTCTTGGATGCGATAAATTGCGCCGCTCCTGCCGGAAGTTCTTCGGTGGCAATGAGCTGTTGCTGCTTGGGGGCTTTCACTTCCGCGTCGCTTTTCGTCGGTTGCTCCATAATCCTCTTCGCAATTTCTGCCTGGGCTTTTTCCGCTTCTTCCTGCTCCTGGCGCAGCCGTTCGAGTGTTGCCTTGTCGATGGGCTTGAGCGCTTTGATGGACAGGCCGATACGTCGTTCATCCACGTCGATATTGATCACCTGGGCATCGATTTTCTGTCCGATGGTGAGCACCTGCGCGGGATCCGTCACTTTGTGGTGCGCGAGTTCTGTCAGGTGCACAAGACCGTTGATGTCCTTTTCGAGCTTGATAAAAGCTCCATAGTCCGCAAAGCGTACCACCGTTCCGGCAACTTTTTTCCCCACGGGGTAGCGTTCGGCGATCTCCTCCCACGGATCCTTGGTGAGTTGTTTGATGGAGAGCGAGAGCTTGTCGCCCTCGATGCCGATGACTTTCACTGTCACGCGGTCGCCGACCTCCGCGAATTCCGCCGGGTTCTTTACATGACCCCAGGCGATTTCCGAGATGTGGACCAGTCCTTCCAGGCCGTCGAATGCGACGAACAAACCGAACTTCACCACGCCTGTGACTACGCCGTCCTTCACATCACTACTCTTGAGCTTCTCCAGAGCCTTGGAGCGTTCCTCTGCCATGGCCTCGCGCTCTGAAACCACAATCTTGCCGGCTTCCTCATCCATCGTGATGATCTTCACCACAAATTTATGTCCGATGAACTTACCCAGTCGGTTGATGATTTCACCGGGGTCCGCGTTGTTCACGCGCGGGTAGTGCATGGGAGCCAATTGGCTCACTGGCAGGAAGGTGCGAATACCGTCGATGTTCGCAAGCAGGCCACCTTTGTTCGCTTCCTGGGGGATGAACTCCATCGATTCATCCTTCGTCACAAGATCGTGGAAGCGGTCCCAGGCCTTCTGCTGGCTGGCCATGCGTAAGCTCAGGACAATCAGGCCGTCGTTGTTCTCCTCTTCCAGGACCATCGCAGAGACGCTGTTCCCCAATGTGAGGCTCTTGAACGTACTGAAGGAATCCCTGAGTTCCCGACCGCTCACAATCCCTGTCATTCCGCCCTGGAGGTCTACAAGCAACTTGTTCTTTCCACGGAATACCACGGAGCCTTCCACCAGCTCACCCGGACGTACGCGGACAATGGGGGGAGCTGCCTTGAGGAGTTCCTCCATGAGGATATTCGGCTTCGGATTCTTGCGCGTCGTTGTGCGTGCCATAACGAAGAGAAGGTGCAAGTGGGAAGAGTAAGGGGAGTGAACGGCGTCCTTGCACGAGCAACGCCGCATTCCGCAGGAGAGAGTGCAGGTTTCTCACTGGAGTGTCAAACGCTTTCTCGAATGATTCGGGTTCGAATATGTGCAGGACAACCAAGCCTGGTTGGCATTGTCCCAGTGATGCCGAACCCCAACCCGAACTCCAACCCTCTTCGTTCTGAGGACAACCGCCTCTGGTTTCTCTACAGCGTCAGCTCTTCCGTATTGAGCGCCCCCTTCAACTTCTGTTCCTGACTGGTTCGCGGGTTATAGAGCGAGTAGTAGAGCTCGATGAGCTCATTGGTCTTCAGGCGGCGAGAAATGAGTCCCACGTTGTGGAGTCCTGACTCCACCAGGTTCACGCGGTCACGCAACAGAATGCTGCGCTGTTGGAATGCGCGATTCCTCTGCGCCACTTTGAATGCGCTATCGTCGATTTTCATCCAGCTCAAGAATTGCGACAAAGTGCTCTGCTTTGGCGGGTTGTCATCTTGGGGGACGACGACGTAGAAGCGCTTCTGCATGATGTCCGCGACATCCACCAGTTTTTCGATGAATGCGGCGTACATCAGTGCCTGATCGCGCAGGAGCGGTTTCTGTTCCAGGGCGGCGGCACGCTGACGGATTTGCAGGATGTAGGGCTCGATGTTCACCTTGGTGGACGTGATGACGATTTGCACCGGGAAGGTGAGCGTATTCACAAAGTTCTCATATCCGGCGATGATGCCTTCCTGTTCCGTCTCGCTCTTCAGGTTGAAGTTGAGGGGATCCACCAGCAGGACCGAGCGCAGTCCGCCGTTCTTCAGGATCACCGTGTCGTTGCGAATTTCCGAGATCGGGATGTAGCGTTGAACGGAAACTTTCTTTGGACGCTTACGCTGACGGACCGTATCTTGCAGCTTTTCGATGAATGTCTTCTTCTTCCCCTCCTCTGCATCCAGAGCATCTTCAAGAGCAGTATCTTGTTTTGCTTCCTCTGGAGCATCCGCGCTCTCCAGATCCTCCATCGCGTCCTCGTCATGCGTAGCCTCCTCCGGCTTTGGCTCTGTAGCGGCGAGCGGAGCGTTCTCTGCCTGTGGTTGCGGCGTTGTGTCAGCCATGGATCATGCAGGGTGGGGAGGGGAGAGATCCCGCATAGGGGATGAAGGTTGGGTTTTTGCCGGCTCGTTTCGCTGAGTGATACCGTCCAGAGGCGTGTTGGTTGCAGTGGTATCGACGGAAACACGACTGGGATCAACGGGCTTGGGAGGCCCATTGAATTCGGGGGTGTCCGGGCGCACGTTGGGGTTTGGACTGACGTCCGGATCGTACTTATGTGCGCTTTCATCAAGGAGTGAACTCAGCTGTTGGAGTTTATCCTTGCCGACAGGCTCGGTGGATTCCTGCTCATTGGTGCTCTGTTGTGTCTGGAAGTATGAACGTACATTGATGCGGATTCCGGCACGCGGCTGCCAGACGCGCATGGAAGGTTTCTCTGTTCGCTCCACTATCAGGAGGAGGATTCTCAAGAGACTCAAGTTCTGCACCTTTACAAAAGCGAATGCCGCTGCAATGACGAAGGGGATCCAGGCCACCAGCAGATGGAAGGTCGATATGAGCCCGGATTGCTTCATGATGTTCCAGATGACAAAGCTGATGCCGCCACCGATGAGGCAAATGATGACCTGCCTGAGCGTGATCGGCCCGATCAGGCGGTCTTCGATCTGCACGTTCTGTGGTACCTTGACGGGTTCCAGGGCCATGGAAAGCGGAGAAATCCCATTATTGTAGCACAGAATGTGGCTTGTTCCAAGTGCGCAGGATGCGCAAAGCCAAAGCAATCAACACGCACAGAACGTTCAACAATGGTTCCTTTCCAGGCTCTTTTCCCATGGTCAGGTTGTGACGGACTGCGTCACTCTGTGACGCGGAGGAATCGCTTTCTGCTGCGCTTCCCCTGGCAGGAACTCCAGTTGATCCTCCCCCTTGCGTACCACGTGGATTGTGTCGCCTTCGTTGAAGATGCCCTTGAGGATATGCTCCGCAATTTCGTCCTCCACCATTTCCTGAATCACTCTGCGCACGGGGCGGGCGCCGTACTCCGGGTCGAAGCCCTTCTTAGCAAGCAGACTCAGGGCTTTGGGCTCCATATCCAAGCTGAAGCCTTGCTTCTTGAGGCGCTCTTCAAGCATGTCGAGGTGTAAGCGCACGATCTTGCGGATACTCTCCTGCCCCAAGGCATTGAAGACAATGATGTTATCGACGCGGTTGAGGAACTCTGGGCGCAGTGCATTCTTGAGTTCACTGAGCACCTCTGCACACTTCTCCTCATAGTCGTGCTCCTCCTTCTGGGCTTCGCTCTCCACGCGGAAGCCGATCTTGGCTGCCTGTTTGGTCAGCTTCTCCGCTCCAATATTACTGGTCATGATGATGATCGTATTCGTGAAATCCACTTTCTTCCCCTGTCCATCCGTCAGTGTTCCGTCCTCGAGGATTTGTAGGAGAATGTTGAAGAATTCGGGGTGAGCCTTTTCCACCTCGTCGAAGAGAACGACGGAATAGGGCTTTCTGCGTACGGCTTCGGTGAGTTGACCGCCTTCCTCATACCCCACGTATCCGGCAGTCGTTCCCGTCAAGCGCGAGACGTTGTGTCGTTCCATGAATTCGGACATGTCAATCTTAATGAGAGAATCCTCTTTGCCGAAGACCTCTGCCGCAATGGTACGGACAAGTTCGGTCTTCCCGACGCCTGTGGGTCCCAGGAAGAGGAACGATCCGATTGGACGGCGAGCGTCGCTCAAGCCCACGCGACTACGACGGATGGCTCGTGCGACTTTCTTAATCGCCTCGTCCTGTCCCACGACGCGCTTCCTGAGTACGCCTTCCAGGTTCTGCAATCGTTTGCGTTCGGAACGCAGGAGTTTGGTTACGGGGACGCCCGTCATACGAGCGATCACTTGAGCTATGTCATCGTCGTTGATTTGCAGTGGCGTGCGACGGTCTCCGTCCTGCGCGCTCTTGAGGGTCTGGAGCTGATCCTGCAGTTCTTCCTGCTGCTGCTTCAATTTGAGGGCAATGTGATACTTCTGCCCCCGCACAGCTTCCTGCTGTTGGAGGATGAGTTTTTCCAGCTTCTCCTCCATTTTGCGGATCTCCGGCGGCGGCGCGCTCTGTTGCAGGCTGCGCTTAGCGGCGGCCTCGTCGAGCACGTCGATGGCCTTGTCTGGCAGGAACCGTTCCGCGATGTAGCGTTTGCTGAGTTCCACCGCGGCGACAATCGCCGTGTCGGTAATGGTGAGGCTGTGGAACTCCTCGTAACTCTTCCTGAGTCCCTGGAGGATCTTCACGGTGTTCTCTACAGAAGGCTCCTCCACCATGATCGACTGGAAGCGTCGTTCAAGAGCGCGATCCTTCTCTATCGTGCGATACTCGTCGGTGGTCGTTGCGCCGATGACCTGCACGGAACCACGACTGAGTGCCGGCTTAAGGATATTTGCGGCATCGAGCGATCCTTCTGCAGACCCGGCGCCCACAACGGTGTGGATCTCGTCGATGAAGAGAATGATCTCTTTGTCGCTCTGCACCGCTTCCTTGATGAGGTCGTCGAAACGCTGCTCGAACTCTCCGCGGTACTTGGTCCCCGCGACAAGCGAGCCCATGTTGAGCATGAGCACGCGTTTCTTGCGCAGTGACACCGGCACGGTGCCCGCAGCGATGCGTTGGGCAAGTCCTTCGATGATGGCGGTCTTCCCCACGCCCGGTTCCCCGATGAGCACCGGATTGTTCTTGGTCTTGCGGTTGAGGATGTGGATGATACGTTCGATTTCTTCATCGCGGCCGATGATGGGGTCCACCTTTCCCTCCTTCACCTTTGCAATGAGATCATCGGTGAAGTAGTCGAGGACGGGAGTCTTGCTCTTGCCGTCGGTGCGTTGTCTCTTCAGTCCGTCGGGCTCGAGCATCGTTCCACCCTGCATGCCGACAATTGCGCCCTGAAGTCCCTGGAAGAACGCTTCCAGTGATTGCTCCATGTTTCGGTTCTGCTGCTTGAATTGACTGATTTGTCCGAACATCTCTTCCACGTGCGCTTTGAGGTCCTCGGGGTCCACCTGCATCTGTTCGAGGATTGTCGTTGCGGCATTCTTTCCCGTGGAAACAAGCGCATGAAGCAGATGTTCTGTTCCTACATTCGTATGACGGAATTTGTGCGCGATAACCACGCTCTGTTCAATCACGGTATGCAGCTGTGTCGAGAGTCCGTGCTTCGCGTCCTTGCCTTCCAGATCCTGCGTCTTCATTGCCTTGAGGAGGATGCGAATATTCTCCTGTGTCACTCCCGCACCCGTGAAAATGGAGAATCCCAGCGATTTGGGTATGGACAGGAGTCCCAAGAGCAGGTGCTCCGTGCCGATGTATGTACTCTTCATATTCTTTGCCTCCTGCTCGGCGATCTGGAGTGCGAGCTTGGCGTTAGGCGTGAAGCGATCGAATGGGTGCATGGGGAGAGGAAGAGGGGAAGAGTTGGCAGTCTATCACTATGAGTGCTAATTGGTCGAGGGGATTGAGTTACTCTAGCAGATTCCACGAGCGTCGTGGAGTGACAAACTGCAGTTTTCCATGACGTAATCATCGTATGTTGAGCACGAAATGTGTTCAATAAAAAGCGCTTGCCAACGCTGCATTCTTTCCGCAGGACGTGCTAACGCCGGTGAAGCTTTTGCCAGTCTTCCAGGAAGAGGGCGAGGATGGTCGTGGCGGGAATGGCGAGCATCACGCCCAGTACGGGGTGGATGGTGTCCGGGAAGCTAATGCCCACGAGCATGGCAAAGAGAATTGCAATGGGGGAAAGGCCCACGGCCCTGCGCATGATGAGAGGGACGAGGAGGTTGTTCTCACACCACTGAATGACATAGAACACACCGGCGACTGTGAGCGCCCAGAGGAATCCTTTTTGGGTGAGAGCAATAATCACTGCTGGTATTGCAGCGATAAGCGGGCCTACGACGGGTATGAATTCGCAGAATCCTGCCAGTGCCGCCAGGGTGAGCGCATAGGGCATCTGTAGGATAATGAGTGCAACGAAGGTCAATATAGCAATGGAGATCATGAGCAGGAGTTCGCCGCGAGCCCACTGGCCGATCTTCGTATGGATCGCCTCCGACTTTGAATTCGTGTAGTGGCGGTAGCGCTCGGGCATGAAGCTTAAGACCCACTGGAGGATCTTCTCTTTCTCCAGCTGGATGAAGAACGCAAAGACCAGAACGACGATGAGGTTAATGAAGAAGTTGAGCACTGATCCCGCCAGCTGTGCGGCGAAGACCACGGATCCCTGTGCAGCCGTGGAGAGCGTTTGTCCCATGCGTTGCAGAGCATCCGAGAATTCCGTGATGCTCAGGTTCTGCATGGTGGATTGCACCAAGTGTGTCAGGCGGAGGTTTGTTTCCGCCGATACGATGGGAAGAGTAATCTTCGGGTTGGAGATGAAGACGTCGAATTCGCTGCTGATGAAGAGGGCGATCTGTTGCAGCTGTGCCGCAATGATCGGAATGAAAGAGAAGAGCAGGAAGAACACAAGGAACAGGGCGACCACGTACTGGAAAAGAATTGCGATACCTCGAGGAATGCCGTGCCGCTGCATGGCTTGGACGCCAGGATCAATGACTGCTGCAACGAACAAGCCCAGGAGCAAAAGAATTATTTTTCCACGCAGGTGGTACACCGCCAGAATTGCGAGCGTAATGCAGACAATGGCGAGCGTCGCTTTGACGACGCTCATGATGGAGAGGTGCACCAGAATTTGATCCTGTTCTTCAGCACGAGGAGGGATGACAGACTTGGTCTTTCCCTGGTTTTGTGCAGCAGAGCGCGCTCGTTCGAGAAGCTTCTGCGCCTTCTTGCCGACGATGCGCAGGGAGGTAAATGCGTTGGAGGACTTGGAGTGTGCCATAGTTTACGTACCGGAAAGGGCGCCAATAACAAAGCTGATGATAGCAAAGGAGAGCGCGGAAATCATAAAACCGATGATGGCCCAGCGCAGGCGCTCGAATCCTGCCTCCTTTTGGCCGGTGAAGGAACCGATGGCGATCTGGTAACCAGCAACGATGATCATGAGGAGAAAGAATGCACCAATGAACATGAAGATCAGACCGATTAAGTACTGCAAATACTCTACAACACACGATGCATGGATATCCCCCGTGAGGAAATTGCAGCTTCCTATGGTGCCGCTCGATGGAATGAGTGATGGATTCTGTGCGTATGCCAGCGACGGTGCGAGTATGAACAGTGCCGATGCGATCCTGCTTCGATGCAACATCTTGCGGCTATTGTGCTGCAAGCGTGGTGTGCTCTGCGATACACTGGTGTAAGTTTCGCTCGTCACAGCGCGGAAACTGTGGTCTATTGTGCCTCTCTCCATGTTCTCCTGGAGCAACCTTCCCCGGCCGATTGTCGCGCTTGCTCCCATGGCGGGTGTGACGGATGCTGCGTACCGCCAGATTATCAAGCGGCTTGCGCCCGAGGTTGTCGTGTACTCCGAATTTCTCAGCACCGATGCCATTCACTACGGAGCGAAGAAGACGATGAAGATGCTCCACTTTGATCCTGCTCTCGAGCACCCCTTCATTGTGCAGATCTTCGGCAAAAAACCCGAACACTTCCTTTCGGCGGCGAAGGTGGTGGAGGAAATGGGAGCAGACGGCATTGATATCAACATGGGATGCCCTGCTGCGAAGGTGGTGAGTTCCTGTCATGGTTCCGCGCTCATTCGCGATCCCGTGCTCGCCAGCGAGCTCGTGCGTGCAACCAAAGAAGCGGTGCGCATTCCCGTGAGCGTAAAGACGCGACTGGGATGGGAGAGTCCCGATACCCTCATTCCGTTCTGCAGGGCGCTCGTTGACGCTGGCATTGATGCGCTGGCAATCCACGGTCGTACATACAAGGAACAGTATTCGGGATGTGCACACTGGGAACCCATGTACGCGCTCAAAGATGTCATCTCGGTACCGGTGATCGGTAATGGGGATATCCTCACGGCACAGGATGCGTTGGAGAAGATCGGGAACCTCGACGGGGTCATGGTGGGGCGGGGGACGTTTGGGAATCCGTGGGTGATGCGAGATATCTGCGACGCGTTCGCGTCACACGCTCTGTCCATGCCGACGCGTGACCGTCTGACATTCGCACAAAAGGTTCCTCTCATTCTGGAGCACTGCGCGCTAGCTATTGAGCTCAAGGGTGAAGAGCGCGGGATGCTGGAGATGCGCAAGCACCTGGCGAGTTATGTGAAGGGGATCGAGGGTGCACGGGAACTCCGTGCGCAGCTCGTACGGGTGGAGACCCTTGCAGAGGCGGAGAAACTCCTGGGGGAGTATTGAGTATTCAGTATCCAGTATCCAGTTATCCGGGGAATGTCCCCTTCAATACCAGATACTCCATACTCCATACTACTGACTCACCCGTATTCCCGGTCCCATGGTCGGCGTTATCGTCACCGAGTGAATATAGGCACCTTTGATACCGGCGGGACGTGCTTCCTCGATTGCTTTAAGGATGCATTCCAAATTCTCCTGAAGTTTCTTCGCTCCAAAGGAGATCTTGCCGAACGTTGTGTGGATGATGCCGAACTTGTCCATTTTGCACTCGATACGGCCCTTTTTAAGCTCTGCAATCACCTGTTCAATCTTGGGCGTGACCGTGCCGGCTTTGGGGTTGGGCATCAGTCCGCGCTGGCCGAGGATCTTGGCGACCTTTCCCAGATTCTTCATCACCGTGGGGTGTGCAACGGCGACCGTGAAGTCGATCTTCTCTTCCTGCACTTCCTTGATAAGGTCCTCGTTGCCTACGCGGTCCGCTCCCGCATTCTTCGCCTTCTCGATGAGATCGTCGGGGACGAAAGCGGCAACCCGAACGGTTTTGCCAGATCCATGGGGGAGGCTGACTACCGTGCGGACAAGCTGGTCGGCCTTCGCCGTATCCGCATTGATGCGGATGTGAACCTCTGTAGTTGCATCAAAGGAAACGGTGCTCACTTGCGTGAGCAATGCCACTGCCTCATCAATGGGGTAGCGGTCTTTCTGGATAAGGGCGGCTTTCTCCATGTACTTCTTTCCGCGTTTTCGCTCGGTGACTTTTCTCTGTTTCATGATGATGGGGGGAACGTGGTACGAATGTCCCGCAAGTGCGAGACTCCCACGAGGGGGCCTTAGTCTGCAATAACTCTCTTACGCTCGCAACGAAATGCTGCGCTATTTTCTGCCGTGTTTTTTCCTGCCCTTGGCGGGTGTACCTATGTGAGGCAAGAACTGGGCAGGGGATTGCTCCGTTCGGGTGCTCCACATCACGAGGAGGCCGTAGAGCAGCACGGTTGTCGGCATCACCCACCAGCCCGTGTCGCCGCCACCAAAGATAAGGGTGAGGAGGAGCGAGAGCAGCGAGAGGAGTGTGGCGAGCACACCGATGGCTTTAAAGAGGTACAGGTACACGAGCGAGGGAACTAGGGCAGATGCCTGGTCGATGGATTGCAGCCAGCGGTCATGATGCAGAAACACCGCTCCTCCTGTGAGGAACAGAGTGAGGAAGGCGATATACGTACTGCCGGAATACGACATGCTCGCGAGCACGCTGGCCACTGTCGGGATGGCAGCGACAGTCATGAGAAGGATACCGATGCTCATCATGATGACGCAGTACGTTGCCTGGAGAACTTTCTGCACTTTTGCACCAGGAGTATGCATTCCTGCGAATACAAAGAGGAGCAGGAGCAGGATGATGGTGAGTGGCGCGAAGAGCCCGTACACAACGCCAACCATGCCGAACATGGTGGAGAGAGGATTATCAACCATGGTCCGATGGGGAAGAGTTGCCGCAAAGCGTACGGAATTCCCATGTTTTGCGCACGGGAAAACGATTGCACGGAATCCTCGACCATGCTCTAGCTCTCAGTCCACCGTGACGCCCATATTGCGCGCAGTCCCTTCAATGATCTTCATTGCCTGTTCCACATCATTGGTATTAAGGTCCGGCAATTTGATCTGTGCAATCGCCCTGAGATCGGCACGGGAGATGGAACCTACCTTATTCTTGTTCGGCTCGCCGCTGCCCTTTTGAATCTTTGCTTTCTCCAAAATCATGCTCGCAGCGGGTGGCTGCTTGAGCTCAAAGGTAAAACTTCGATCCTCGTAGACCGTGATCACGATAGGGACGATCTGGCCCATGCGATCTTTCGTCTTCGCGTTGAACTTGGTGCAGAAACCGTTGATATCCACGCCAGCCTGACCGAGCACCGGCCCGAGTGGGGGGGCGGGATTCGCTTGGCCTCCGCGAGCCTGTGCCTTGATGACTTTGGCGATTTTCTTTGCCATACAATGGCGCGCAGTGTACGCAACACACCAAAGAACGTCAACGGAAAGTCCGAGGAATTCGTTGCCGTTGATCTTTGGATCCTCTCTATTGCGTCAGGGCATCAATGAGTGCGAAGACGGTATCTTCCTGCCCCTGAGCGATATGGAATTCATAGAGGCGTTCACGCACGCGGACGAATGCCAGCCGTTCTTCGCTGATGCCGGTATCACGGAACGTGAGGAGGTTCACCGTTGGGTGCCCCTCGCGCTGCTGCGTTTCGTCGATGAGGTCGGCGATTGCCGGGGAGAACGAACCGTGCAACGCTTCCTTCAGTCCCAGGAACTGCACCTTCACGCGCGGTGATTCGGTCCAGGAAAGGAGACCGATGCGGTCATTGTCCTTGAGGAGCACCAGCGTGCTGATCTGCGTATCTGGAAAGAGGAGGCTCATAATGCTCGTCTCGCGTGTGTCCCCGACAGTGAGTTGCGCGGCGGCGATTGTTTGCACGACATCGGGTCCCTGAGCGGGGCGGATGCCGACGGGGGGTTCGGGTTGGGGTTCGATGGGGACCGATGCCTGAGACGATGACGTGGACGATTGCACTACGGCCGGCTCGGATGGTTGGAGGGGGAGTGCGGAGGAGGACGAAGATGGAGAAGGTGCGGGAAGTGTAGGAGACGATGGTTCCTGCTGAGCTATCTCTGTGGGTTCACCGGTGCTCTCCGGAATGTGCGCATCCGTCAGGAACGCATCTGCAGCACCGAGTGCGACGAGGATCACGATAATGCTCACTGCCCATGCGATGGTGCCTTTGCGTTCCATGGAGGGGAATGGTAGCGGACCTTGAGAGTACTCTACCATGGGAAAGTGCTGGAGGCGCTGAAGGTGCGGGAAGTCTGAAAATGTCTTACCTTCGGCACATTCCCTGCCTGCCGGCAGGCAGGCGCAACCTTCTGCACCGGTACGTTCTCCATCTGCTACACTGGTTCCCTCATGGCCCTCACGCGCACTCAGGAACCCAAGCACATTGTCCGGCCTACAAAAACCGTGCGTGACAGTGATGCCTTCGAGCAGTCACTGCGGCCGCAGCGACTGAGCGAGTACGTCGGACAGGGCGAGATTAAGGGGCACCTGCTCATCCACTTACAGGCGGCTCAAGAACGCAAGGAACCCATGGGACATGCACTTCTCCATGGGCCTCCAGGTTTAGGCAAGACCACGCTTGCGTACATCATTGCACGAGAGATGGGCGCACAAATCCGCGTGACGAGTGGTCCTGCGATCGAGAAGCCGGGGGACTTAGCATCACTTCTCACCAACTTGGAGGCAGGTGATGTGCTCTTTATCGACGAGATCCACCGGTTGCGTCCCGCGATCGAAGAGGTTCTTTACAGTGCCATGGAGGACTACGCGCTCGACCTCGTCATCGGCAAGGGGCCAACGGCCAGATCAATGCGCTTGGATCTCAAACCCTTCACGCTCGTCGGAGCAACCACCAAGGCGGGGTCCATCAGTGCTCCCTTGAGAGATCGCTTCATCCACAACTTCAAACTTGCCTTCTACACTGCAGGAGAAATGGAGCGGATCGTGGAACGCAGTGCGCGCATCCTCTCCATAGTTCTGGAAGAGGAGGCTGCCCAAAACATTGCGCGTTGTTGCCGCGCAACGCCTCGCGTGGCCAACCGCCTGGTACGTGCAGTGCGCGATTTTGCGCAGGTGGCGGGGGAGAAGAGCGTTACACTCGCGCGTGTGAAAGAGACGCTCGAGGCGCTGGGTGTGGATGAGCAGGGTCTCGATCGCACGGATCGTCTGGTGCTCTGTGCCCTCATTGAGAAGTTTGCCGGTGGTCCCGTAGGGCTCTCCACTTTGGCAGCCGCGACAGGAGAAGAAGAACAAACTCTGGAGGACATGGTGGAGCCGTACCTGTTGCAGCAGGGCTACCTGCAGCGTACGCCCAAGGGACGCATGGTCACGCAGCGCGCGTGCGATTTCCTGGGTCTTTCCATGCCCGAGAGCGTGCAGCGACAACTCCTGTAACGTACACTGTGCGTGTGTCCCCACAGGTTCTGGGCATTCTCATCGGCGGCATCCTCCCGGCGGTGAGCTACGGGCTTGTTGGCGTGCTCACGAAAGCGGGGAGCAAGTGGGGACTCAGTGCGGGGCCCTTCCTCCTGGTCGTGGGAGTCGCCATCGTGCTTGCGAGTATTCCGTTCTTCCTCCTTGTTCCCGAGCGTGCGTTCTCCATGCGCTCGGCACTGTGGTCCTTTGCCGTGGGGCTCGTGTGGGCGGCAGGAACAGGGTGTCTGGCCATCGGCATTGTGCGCTATGGCATGCCGGTGGGGAAACTGGTTCCCATCCATGCTTTAAGCACGCTCGTTGCCGTGTTCCTGAGCTTGTGGCTTTTGCGCGAGTGGCGCGAGGTGAATGCCTTCCAACTCCTCTTAGGATCGTTTTTCGTCGTTGCGGGGGCGATCCTTGTCGCGCGTTCCTAATGCGCCATCACGCGGTCGACTGCGCTATGCAATCCTTCTTCAAAGCGCGCGCGCGAAAATCGCCGTGTATGCTCTGTGAGTTTTGCAGTATCGAAGTGCTGTGCAGAGACCGTTTCGAGCGCGGCAAGGAGATCATCGGGATTCGGGGCGCAGAAGTAAACGCCGGTTTCTCCTTCAATAACCGTCTCCAATGCACCGCCTTTGCGGTATGCGACAACGGGCGTAGAGCACGCCATGGATTCGAGCGGTACCAGGCCAAAATCCTCGTCCCCCGGGAAGATCGTCGCGGTCGCGCGCGCATAGAGCTCCTTCAACTTCTGCTGGGGTTGGTACCCCAGGAATTCTACGGTTGAACCCGCGCGTTCTTCCAGGCGCTTGCGCTCTGGCCCCTCGCCGACAACGGTTAAGCGCTTGCCACCCTTTGTGCAGGCATCCACGGCGAGCTCGATCCTCTTGTACGGGACAAGTGTAGAGACGACGAGGTACGTTTCCTCTTCTGATTTCCTGCCTTCCCCCTCCTGTTCCTCAAACCAAAAGTCGTCGAGCGGCGGGTAGAGCACGCTGCTTTCCCTGCGCCAGTAGAGCTCGATGCGCCGCTTAACTTCCTTGGATGCCGCAATGAGCATATCTGCGCGATCCGAAACTTCCGCATCCCAAAGTCGCAGCTTGTGGAAGGCGCGTTCCAGGTACCGCCGTTTGAGAGGCCCCAACGGCCCCTTCCCCGCGCGCGCGAGCACCTCGTGGGTGCGGTCCCACAGGTAGCGTGCAGGAGAGTGAATGTAGCTCAGGTGCTTAGGCTTTCCATTGGTGATGATGCCGTGGGCGAAGGCCGAGGAACTGCTTATTACCAGGTCATGCTCGCAGAAGTCCCAGGCTTCCACCGCAGAAGGGAAGAAGGGGAGGTAAAGATGGTGGTTGTTTGCAGTATGCAGTATTGAGTATGCAGTATGCAGGAGTGAGTTTTGAACCGTACTTGTTCGGATGCGTTCCTTGGGGAACCAGTTCCCAAGCTTCTCCTCGTCGTAGAGGAGTGTGTAGATCGGCGCATTGGGGAACATGTCGGCGATCACCTTGAGCGTGCGCTCGGCACCGCCGCGAATAGTCAGGAGTTCATGTACCAATGCAACACGCATGGTTCTAGTTTGCCTGTTCTGAGCGAGCGAAGCGAGTCACATATGTAATGCAAATCTATCAATCAATTCAATAATAGATATTGGGTAGCGCTTTGAATTCCTGAATCAGTTTCTCCGTCGTTCCTTCGATAATATTAATTGCGCTAATGTGATCATTAATCGCTATGGATTCATTATAGATTTTTACGTATTCGTTGAAGCGCAAGACAAATTCATCCTCGATCATGTCCAGTTTTCTGAGCCCTTCAGTTGCTTTCATCTCAACGTAACCCTTTCCGAGTTCTAGCATCTCTCCTTGAATCTTTCTCCAATAATCCAAGTTCGTATTCATTCTTGTACGAATTTCACCACTTTTGACTGTGCCAAATATATTTGTTTTGGGGACAGAGCACTCTTCTACCGTGTCTGGCTTAACTAAGCCGGCATCTCTACATGTATTATCAATAAGAGTACATGTTCTATGCTTTTTGCCACTTTCGCATTCGCCGTAATCCTCGCAATCCCAAGCAATTTCAGTGCACGGTCGCACTGAGTTTTGTTCGTTTGTGACGGGTACAAATATGTTCTTTTCCTGTTGTTGAGTATTATCTTCGGATTGGTCGCTTGTTGTTGTTTGTTCAACAGAAGGCGGTGGGGAGGAAGTGATTTGGCCAGTTGTGGTCGGAGAGATTGCTTCACTAGAAGTTGCTGTTGTAGCAACTTTGGCTCCTCTATTCTTAGCTTGTTTTTCAAAGTTAAATCGAATGTTCTCCTGAATTTCGTTGTACTTATCGGATGCAAGCTTCTGTGCCTCTAAAATGCCTTCCAGCGTCATGCTTTCAGTAATTTCTTGAAGTGCGATAGTTGCTTCTCGGTGTTGCTGTGCCTTGGCTAAACTCCACCAAAGATATGCTTTAATATTGTTTTCGGGTAATCCTAGTCCATTGGCAAATATCCGCCCAAGTGCATATTGTGCTGATTTATCACCAAGATGTGCTGATTCTGCAAACCATTCTTTTGCTTTTGAATAATCTTGGTTGGTTTGATAACCCAGTGCGTACATTGTTCCCAACAAGGTTTGTGCAGAGACATCACCATTTTCTGCATTATTAATTGTAGCATTGAAATCAGCACCGGATGGTATGGTGATACCAAAATAATTCTGATTTGCGGAATTTTGGCATGCCACGAGCAACAGTGATGCTAGCGCCACAGAAAAGAAACGGTTTTCCATGCTCAGCAGGAAACACTAGTTTGGTGTTGGCTTAAATGCAATATCCAATGTTTGATTATGGTCCAGTGGTGGGTCAGGTGGGGATCGAACCCACGGCCAACCCCGCACGCGCTTACGCGTTGCGGGGCTGCTCTACGATCCAGCGGGAAATATTCTTCGACTTTTTAATGCGAGTTTCCAGCGAACGAGCTTCCTCGAGAGAATGACAGGGAATGAATTTTTTCAATTCCCATTTCCCGATTCTTTTCGTTGTGTGCGTGTGTCCGTTTGCATGTTCAAGGAGCCTGCGATCCAAATCGTTTGTGCTACCGACGTAGTAACGGGTTCCCTGGAGAATATAGACGCCAATTTTTGCCATGAGAACGGAGTATATGGTGGGTCAGGTGGGGATCGAACCCACGGCCAAAGGCTTAAAAGGCCTCTGCTCTACCACTGAGCTACTGACCCGATGGAGGTAAAAGGAACAGAAAGGGATCGAACCCGGCGGCCAACCCCGCACGCGCTTACGCGTTGCGGGGCTGCTCTACCACTGAGCTACTGACCCGATGGAGGTAAAAGGAACAGAAAGGGATCGAACCCGGCGGCCAACCCCGCACGCGCTTACGCGTTTCGGGGCTGCTCTACCACTGAGCTACTGACCCGCACGAGCATTGTACGCATTCGAGGAATGTTGGTACAGCAACCAACGGAAAACTCCGTATACTGCTGGGTGATGATCGACACCCACTGCCACCTCACCGACCGCAAGTTTGCGCACGATCTCTCCGCGGTGATCGCACGGGCGCAAGCGGCAGGCATCGAGGGCATGGTCACGATTGCCGATACTATGGAGGAGAGCAGAGAAGCGGTTGCGCTTGCGAAGATTTATGAACACATTTTTTGTACAATTGGGGTGCATCCCCATGGGGCTAGGGCTTGGGTTAGGGCTAGGGATGAGAAAATACTGCAACAGTATTTCTCTCATGAGAAGGTGGTGGGTATTGGGGAGATAGGACTCGATTATCACTACAATCATTCCCCACAGGATGTGCAGCGAGATGTTTTCCGAGATCAACTCCAGCTTGCACGAGAGCTCTCGGCCCCGGCAGTGATTCACTGCCGTGAGGCTATTGCAGATCTGAAGCGCATTCTCAAAGACACTGCGCCGGAGAAGTTCGTCATTCACTGCTGCACGGAGCGCTGGGAAGACGTAGAGGAACTCGTCGCCGAGGGATGTTTCCTGGGGTTCACCGGCATCGCCACGTACCCGCATGCCGAGGTGATCCGCACAACCATCGGGCATTGTCCGCTCACGCAGATGCTCATCGAGACCGACGCGCCGTACTTGGCGCCTACCCCGCACCGTGGCAAGAGGAATGAGCCTGCGTTTGTGGCTGAAGTTGCCAAGCTCATTGCCAAGCTCAAAGGAGTGAGTCTCGAGGAGGTCGATCAGAGAACGACGCACAATGCAGTGGCGTTCTACGGCCTTCCTTCGTAAGATTCCCGCAGTGCCCTCGCCAGTCTTCGTTCGCTCGGGGAGAACTACGGCCGGCGAGTCACTCATACTTGTTCATTCTCTCATGCATCGGTTGGCACTCTTTGCCCCCGTAGGCTAATGGATAGACTGTCGGCTTCCGGAGCCGAATGTACAGGTTCGATTCCTGTCGGGGGTACCAAAATTCAATAGAATCAAAATACATCCAGGATTCTTGTATCTGCGAAAGACCCCTCGTGGCCCGAAGGGCGAAGTGGGGTCGGGGATACCATTCGACTCGTCCGCCTGCGGCGGATTCGCTCATGGTCAACCATCTGCTTCGCACGAGGATCGGATGACGTCCGTACACGTGGCGAGCCTAAACGCTCTCCTGCGGCGGCTAACGCCCGATCATCGTCTGGAGTCTCCTCTTCACCTCGCAGGCGATGTCTGCCACGGCGGCCCCTCCGCACAAGAGTGCCATCGCCATGGCCTTCCTCGGAGCGCCGATCAGCGCCGCGATCACTTGTTCTTCCACGCGCTTACTGGGAGGGAGATCTTCCCAGATTTCCGTGATCATTCGGTGGGCCTGTTGGGTTCTCTTCCACTGCATGGAGGGGGGAGCTTATCCTATGCTTTCCCCTTCCGAAAGCTATTCCTCCATAGTCCTTGTAGGAGAATGATTCCTATGCAGGAGAGGAGCGTAAGGAGACTCGTCCAATTTGCGATGTGCTGGAGGAGTGACATGCGCCAGGTCACGGGTTCGCCATGCGTAAAGCGCTCCAGGTTCTCACGGTCCTCCGTACGGATGCGATCCCCCGGTTGGCAATCATTCTCCCGCGGGTACACGTAACAGGAAGGGTTGATCAGGTTGTATGCCCCCTCCGTCACGTCGTCCACGGGTCCGGCATGGAGCACGAGTTTCTGCGGTTGGCGTGCCCATACGAAGAGCGCATCAAAGTCGCAACTTCGAGAGCTCGCTGTGTCGAAGCTCGGTGGCATTGTGTCGTTAACGACGGTCACCGGTGCCGACAGCCATGCGGGACTCACCGAGCGCAGGTGTTCTTCTGTTACTGCGATGTTGTAGTTCAAGCGCACGTGTTGCAACGTGTACGGCGTCATGACGGCCATCATGCTCAAGATGGTGATGATGCCGATGAAGAGCGGGGTGGTGTGCTCCTTGTCCGACTCCAATCGTTGTGTGCTTCTTTGCAGCGCCAGGATTGCAACAATGCTCAAGAGGAGCGAGAGGGGATAGAGAAACCGCAGCGAGACGCGGAAGCTGGAGAACACGGGGAGGTGCACCAGTCGAGACGCGATCATCCCTTGCCCGGCGATGAGTTCCATGAATGCGAGGAGTATCAACGCGCCGATGCTCAGCGCAATGGCACTGCGCCGCCATGAGCGATACAGCATGTCGCGCTCTTTCCACGCGAGGACGAGCGCGCACAGGAGTCCGATGGCAACCACGGGCGAAAGCGGCAGCAGGTGTTCGTGGAACTCCCAGGGGATTTTGCGGTAGAGCTCAGGTTTCTGCGGCAGTGCCCACAAGGCAAGTGCAATGTATTTGGGGACCGCAAGGAACGGTACTTGGCTCATGTGTGCTGTGCGGGGAAATTCCTGCATCAGGCTGAGGATGGCCACGATTTTCTCTGCGCAGAGGAGAGCGCTCAGCGTTCCGCAGGTGATGGCTCGTAGTGCGATGATGCGTACTCGTTCCCATGGGTGTTGCGTGAGGATCACATCGAAGAGCGCAAGGGGGAAAAGGAGCAGGATTCCGAGGACGAGGACGTACGCCCCCGCGGCGTGGAGAATCATTGCCGTGAGGAGCGCCCCCGCGGCAGCGCGCGCAAGGAGAGATCGCTGCGTGTCTCCTCGCTGATCTAGGAGAATCCATGGGTAAGCGCCCAAGAGCGGTGCCATGAGGAAGTTGATGTGGCCGACCAATGCGTGCATCACGTGGAATCCATTTGCCGTGCAGAGGAGTGCGAGTGCGTGCGCCCACGCGGGTGAAAGTCTCCATGCACGGCGTGCACTGCCATACCACGCGACATATCCGGCGCCGAGCGCCAGGAAAATGCTCAGTTGGAACGCTGTCCACGGCGAAAACACCTGTCCCAAGAGTTGCAGGTGCGAGTAGAAAAAGCTGTTGGGGTTCCCCTCAATGGGCAACCCGCCGCACAGGTGCACGCCGTATCGAAGCGGTGTCCATCCCTGGTGAGCAATGTGCCACTGTCCCTCAATAAGGTAGGGAAGAAAGCTTCCAAAATCGTGCCCGACAAACGGATAACGGACATTGAGAAGCGTTGCGACTACGACGAGGAATGCCGCAAGTACACAAAGCCAAAGGAGGTGTGAGCGTCGTGTGATGTCTCAGTATGGCGCGAGCGGCATGTGCGCGCAAAAACTACGTTGTTCTCCTCAGCAGCCGCAGGTGTATGAACAGCGAGACCGCATCCCACGTTGCCTGTATTCCTAAGAGGGGATTCCCGCCGCGTGCTTTCCCAGCACGGCGTTTCTCTGTGGGGATGTGGATTACCGTGAAGGTGCGTCCGTTCCGTACTGCACGGATCACCCGCTCCGCTTCGGCAAAGATGCCACGGGATCGGATCGGCGTTTCCTCGATCACACTCCTCTTCATGCACTTGCTGCAGCCTGTGTCGACAAGATCGATGCCAAAGAGCACCATCGGCACCAATCGGTATCCTGCGGAGAGCAACCAACGCCACGGACCGTAGTACTTATGCTCACGCGCGAGGAGAACGATGTCATGTTTGCTGAGCAGGGGCAGGGCATCCTTCAGGGATTCAGGAGGATACTGGCCGTCTCCGTGGACGAAGAAGATGACGTCCTTTGATGCATTCCTATAGAGCTCTTCAAACGTTGCAGCCATACCCCTGCGATGCGGATGGCGGATGCAGCGAAGACGATCGGGGAATCTGTGGAACCATTCCTCGATACGTGCAGGGGTTTCGTCCTTGCTCCCGTCGTCGGCGATGACAATTTCCCAATCCTGCGTATGTTCCTGCAGCGTGCGCACGCTGCGGCCAAGCATATCGTCAAGCGTTGCTGCTTCGTTGTACGCCGGAATGACAATGCTCACCGAAGACATAGCTGGATTCTAGCAGTGTACAGTTTGAGTTGCATCAGCTTGCGAACTTGGGCAGCTCGTATGCGCCGCTCAAGATTCTGCTCGTCTTGTAGGCGAGCTCGATGTCGCCGTGCTCAGCGAACCTGCGCAGGATTTCCTTGGCGATCTGCGTGGCAATGGGACGACGCTCGCCGATGGGTATCGAGAATCGCAGGGTGAAATCAATGCCGTCCGCGGCGATGTCCACATGGACGGCCGGTCCTCGCGACTGCTTAGGAACGAAGTACATCTTCGTGCGCGAAGCGTACTGCCGCTTGTCCTTCTCCTCGAACGCGCCCGTCTGCTCCTCGAGAGTCGTGAGGAGAATCTTCTCCGCTTTCTCCCAATTACTCTCGTACGTCACCGTCACGTGCATCTCGGCGCGGACGAAGTCCGAAGTTGCGCTGTGATTGATCACGTGCTGCGTGAGCACGACCGAATTGGGAAGCGAGAGAATCTTTCCCGTTCGTTCGAGCACGGGACTGCCTTCGATGCCGACTTCCAACATGCGTGTGCGCAGGACACCGATGTCGATGATCTCCCCTGTATCGTTGCCTATGGTCACGCGCTGTCCCTGCGTGAAGAGCCTGTGCTGACGGATCATCATCCAGCCGAGGATGTCCTTGACCACGTCCTGCAGCGCGATGGCGATACCAGCACCGATGATGGCGAAGGACGTGATGATGCTGGGATGCCGTGCAAGAAGCGCGCTCAAGATCCAGAGGACCGTGATCGTGTACACCGCTGCGGTGAAGATCTTGATAGCCGCGTAGCGGTACTCTCTTCGACCGATGCGTGTGAGCACAGCCGTGCGTACCACGTGCTCGAAGAGCCAGACCAAGAAGAGCAGGATTGCGTAGAATCCCATGGAGCGCAGAAATGTGAACTGTTCTCTGCGTTGCTCCGTTTGCAGCTTCTCCAGGCGTTGCTCATTTGCCGAAAGCACAGCTTCCAGTGCGGCGACGCGCTCCTCGAGCACCGCGCGCTTGGCCAGGAGTTCTGCGTGGGATTTGGTCAGCCGTATGGACTCCGTTGCGCCTGTTTCCGTCGGCGGGTTCAGGTACACCTGCTCCTCCTCTGTATTGAGCAGATCCAAGTCTGCGCTGTGTTCGGCGATGCGATCATGCAGTGAATTCACCACCACTTGCTGGCGGTCGAGCGCGCGCACAGGGTCCGACTCGCTGAGCTCATCACTCACTGGTGCTGCAATGGTCTGCAAGAGCTCCTCCTGCACCGTGTCCCTAAGATCTTTGCGCTCTTTATCAATGCTCTCCTGGACACTCGTATCCTTCGGATTGCGCTCCTGCAGGGTATAGAGGTACGTCAAACGGGACTCCTGCTGCGCGTACGCGTTCTGCTGTGCTGCGCATGGCAGAGCGATGGCAATGAGGAAGAGAGCCGTTGGAAAGATAGCGAAACGTCGCATCGTGCGCGGATTGTACGCTGGCGTTTCGCGCTGCGCCATTGGTTGAGCGAATACGGGTTTTCTCTCACGCAGTGATTGCCCACGCCGGAAGCGGTCCGACGTGCCATGTTCCCTGGGGAGACAGGAAGACGCCGTTGAGTCTTGCGCACGCGTTTCCGCGCGTTTCTTCGATCACGTACCGCAAGGCGCCCCTTCCGTTCTCCGGTCCTTCCTCCGGGGGCACGAGCGCCATTGTCACGCCACTCTCCGCCCAGTCGAGGAATCTCTCGCCTTGCGCCGCCAGATACTTCTCGAAGCATAACCGTACGGTGCCCATGTGTTCAGGCGCAACGTGGTCGAGTTGTACGTTCCCCGTTTCCAGGAGAGCATGCGCGCGACCCTGTAGCGGTTCGGGAGTTGTCATGATCCAATCCATAGTATGAGCGTTCCCCGTCCGCGGGCATGGAAGGCGGGGGAACGTATGATGTTATCGTAGAACATTTAGAAAAGAAGACCAGGATTTCCTCCGTTGTTCTGTGGACTATTTTAGAGTGAAAAATCCCATGGTAATTGTAGAATGAAGGAAAATTTCTGCTATACTGTATTCGTAATCTTAGTTTTGAAAGAGGTAGAGATGCTTCTCCCAGAGTTACGATTACATTTCTACTTTTTTTCATCCTTATCTCTATGGATACGGGTACAGTCAAGAAACTGTTGAACGGTTTCGGCTTCATCTCCCGCGAGGGCAGTGAAGATCTTTTCTTCCACTCAGCGGATCTGGTGGATGTGTCTTTCGACTCTCTCCGTGAGGGCGATGCCGTGCAGTTCGAAGTCGGCAGCGGGCCAAAGGGCCCCAAGGCTCAGAAAGTTTCCAAGGCGTAATTCCTTAGAACTTCAAAAACACGCGACAAAGAGTCGCGTGTTTTTTTTAAAAAATATTTCGAAGCTCTTGGAGTAGGATATGAGAATCAAAACTGACTTTCTGGCTTGGGAAACCAATTCGCAATTTTATTTGCGAGTTGTCTTGTTGCACACCATCAACCATGCGTCCGTCGGCTGGCCTGTGTGCTGCTCCCAGTTACGGAGGATCTTTAGTTTCCTAAACCCGGCTTTTTCGTAGGCGCGTATGGCGCGGGTGTTGCGCATGTCAGGGTCGATGATGACGGTCTTCGCACTTCGCTGCTCAAACAGGTATCGCAACATGAGCTTGAGCGCCGTTGATCCGATGCCCTTTCCGAAGTGATCTGGTTCTCCGATGAGAATATCCATCGCCCAAACATGGGGTTGTTCAAGGAGAGGCTCCTTTACGTTGTACTCTTTCTCCTCTCGTGTTTCGTAGAATTGTAGGTACCCCACAGGGGCAGAGTGCCATTCGATGATAGCTGCTTGTATGTGACTCTCGCCCACAACGCGGGGTCTGTACTTAGCTTTGATCGCATCTACCGTTTGTCCCGCGCGGTTCTCGTACCACTCCTCAACCGTGGGGTTCGTCAACCACTTCAAGAGCAATGCGTACTCTTGTTCCGTGTCCTCCATCGTACGGACACGCATGCCTGCATCTGCGATGAGTTCCATAATTTGAGCATAGAATTACTCGGAGCTCCTTACGGGAATGCATGAGGAACTGACAAGGGAGCACATGGAAGCTAAGGATAATCAAAGAGACATTCCTATTGCGATGATGAGAACCATACCGAGAAATGCGGCGAGCCACACCGCGCTCCAACAGATGATCTCTATAGTGCGTCGTACGTTGTTTTCGACAAGGAGAACAAGAGGGTACCCCAGTACGGCACTGCCGCACACCAAAGCAGAAAACACGAACGCTGTCAGAAAGAAGGCTATGCCAACGAACGGGTTTGGGAATAGGTTGTCGCCTAGCCAGCCATGAACGGTTTGCAGCGTGAGTGCGAAGAGAAGGACGTAGCTAAGTACAAGTATCGCCTGCGCCAGGCCGACTTTCCAAGAGGGGATACGTAGGAGTTCCATGGGTGAACGATACCACAAATGGCCCCCTGTGTCCGGCGGGAGACTTTCTGGAGCGGGATACTGGAGCTTCTTAGGAATCAGGTGACACTCTTTGTACTGTTCGCGTAACTTCGGGCAGCGGCACCTCAAGCGATTTAGACCAGTCCTTATCCTGTTGTGACGAACGGAATGACACAAATGACTGCATCCGGGGATGATTGCCCCAGTTGTCGAAAAGCGAATCCGGCACGTGCGTGCGAAGAATTATGCGCGGGGTTCGATCGTATTTCCAGTTCACAGTGTCCGTGTCATCGAGCAGCTGTTGAACCTGTTTACGGCTCATTGCACCTCGAATATTCGAAAGCAGGACGCCGGAAGCATGGTTGGGCATCTCAAATGCACTTGTGTCGAACCCGTTATTTTTCAGATGAGCGACATCATGCAGCAACATGGTATCTGCATCGATGTTCCCGTAGGTTCCTTGTGGAGTTGTGAGGCTTATGCGGTGTCGGATGGATTCATCAATATGTCTGCGATATCGTCGCATAAGGGTGACAAAGAGATTGTAGGTTCCCCCCAATCCGACTTGCTCGAAGATGCAATCGACGGCTGCGTCGATGGGTGGGCTGTGACGACGTCGATTTCCCGAGGGAGAGCCGATTCCTTTCAATGTGGTTTGGTGGAAGATGGCGCTCAGATCATTGCGGATTCCGGTCTCCTGAAGGACGATTGCTGTTTGGAGATCGAATGCAATTCCCGTGTTCCTATCGGTATCACGAATGCCGGGTAGTGTGTACTTCAGTTGAGTGAGGGATCGGCTGCGTTCGCCGCTGAAACCACCTGTTTCGCGTACTCGACGATACTCCGCATGAAATTCACTCCTCGGATATCTGACGACTTCTTGGGGCATATATGTATTTAAATCCTACAGATACCATTATGTCAATGGAGCTCTAGGCTAGAGGAAGTGAGAACCAGGCTCATCGGTTAGAACCGCAGATGGCCGCGCCACGTGATTGCGCGCAGGGACGTAAAGCGACTATGTCGCCACGTCCCACGTAAAATTTGCTGCTCGCTTCGCTGCGCGCAATTTTACGTGGAGCGGGATAATGGAGCTTATTCAGAACTAGAGTGTATCCTACAGAAGTGACTCTGCCCAATGTAGGTACAGGTGAATCTTGTAATAAGAATAATAATGTGATATTATATATATATCCTTAAAGAGGAACGAATATCGGGCCCAGGTGAATACGACGATGTGGCTACATTGCCGCATTTTGCGTTTAGTAATAAGAAAAATGGCCATGTGATGAGTTGCAGAACACAAGATAGTGCCGGTGTTAGTGCAAATGTCATGGACGATGGTTCGATTGTCATTATGTATCAAATGAATAAACAGGAGGGAAAAGGTGGACAAGAATGTTTGCGATGGCGAGTTAAGGTTGAGGAGAAACGAATCACAGGTCTCATCGGATATAACCATACAATTGGAAAACACAGAAACATGCAGCCTCCGATAACGCTACAGGATGTGCTTTCTATGGAAACTGATGCAGGCGGAACAGTCCTCGACAGAATCGGTAAGGAGTTGTTTCTAATACCCAATGAGAATATCAGCCGGTTGAGTGATGTTAGTGGACAAGAAGTACGTTTGCTCCTTGCGAAGGATCAGCAAAAACACGAGAAGGAACTTGTCTCTGAAGTTATTGGTGATGTTGCTGATTGGCAACGTTTGGGTTATCAGCCAACACGCGAAGAATGGGATTCAATTGTTAAGAATTGTACTGAGACTTGGTACGGTAATGGGACACAGATTGGGAGGGCGACTAGGAAAAGGGTGATGGAAACACTGAGGAAGGTGGAGCCGAAACGGTCGTGGTGGGCACGGTGGGCATTGGGAGTGTAAAGAAGCCGTGTATTGGTTTTTTTCTCCAACATTATTCAGGGTGCGTGTTGGTAAAAAGGCGATCCAATAACTCAGGAATAGACACCCCAAGAGGACTTCTTCCGCTTACGTCGAAAAAGCGCCCGAAACCGAACGCTTACCTTACGAAGCCGGATGGAGCGGGATACGAGAATCGAACTCGCGTCTCAAGCTTGGGAAGCTTGCATACTACCACTGTACTAATCCCGCGCGCGCAATGCATACTACGCAGTTTCGAAAAACGTGCCAAGGTGGCCCCCCTTTGCCTGAGGCATACATTGGTATAGAGCCGACGATGTGCCAGATATCGTGGTTTTAGGTTCCGCGACAATCACGGTGAAGGATCAGTGCCCTTCGACAAGCTCAGGGCAAAATTCGCACTGCGAATTTTGGAGCGGATGACGGGAGTCGAACCCGCGACCTTCTCCATGGCAAGGAGACGCTCTAGCCAACTGAGCTACATCCGCATTAGTGAAGAAATGAACAATAAATACCATTTTATCGCTCCTTCGGAGCGACTAGCCAACCCGTCTTCGTCCGCCGCAGGCGGACTGCGCCGGGCAAGCAGACCTGCCTGCGGCAGGCAGGGCTACATCCGCTTGAAAGGGAAAAGAACAACTGCACGGGGCATCCTACGGAGAACAGGCGTCCGGTGCAAGCCTGTGCATCCCTTTGGTACCGGTGGCAGGAACCCCTCGCTTTGCGCAGCAGAATGCGGTATAATAGTTTGATGGCTCGATGTATTCTCACTGCGGGGTTCTCCACGGTAATGCTCCTCCTTTGGGCTGCGCCTGTGATAGCGGCGACAGAGGACATACATGCGCTCCTCCATCCGGTTCTCGTTGCGGATAGCGCCAACTACGAGCTCCCCAAGAACACGGTGAAGCAACACGAAGCCTCCGTGCCCATTCTGGAGGACCTTGGTGGCGGCGGCGGGGGAACCAGTATTCCCGTTTCCGGTGGCCCCATTGTGTTCATCACCTACTTCAACAGTGGGTTACAACTGATTCTGGAGATCGCTGTGGGCATGGCCACGCTGTGGGTGCTCATCAGTGGAGGGCAGATCATGCTCTCCGGGGGCGGGGCGCAAAAGGATGCAGCCATCGAGCGCATGAAGTACGCAGTCGTTGGTCTCATCGGCCTCATCTTCGTCGGTGTGCTCCTCAAGTTCCTCAACGCCAGTTTCTTCGTATGATCCGCCTTTTCCGTGCCGCTATCGGCATCCTTACGCTCTTTGCCCCCGGTGTTGCCGTGGCGGCGGTAGATCCCTGCACCTTCCTGGGCGGCAACTGCGGAATGCAGAACGTGCCTTTGAATGCCGTTGTTCCCCTCGCGACGTTCATGGTTGTGATTGCCGCCGGTGCGTCCGTCGTTTTTGTGATGGTGGGGGCCATGCTCATGGCTCTCAATATGGGGGACGAATCGAAAATCGCCCGTGGACGTACCGCCATCCTCTACGCGCTCGGCGGGCTGGCGCTCACCTTTCTCGCGCAGACAATTGTTTCCTTCATTACGATCTACTTCGGCGGCGTCTCCGCCGCAGATCCTGCGGTCTCGCTCATGAGCATGGCTGTTTCCGCTATGAAGAGCCTCTTCACCATCACCTTCGTCATCATGATGATCTTCGGCGGTTTCTGGATGGTCTATGCCCGCGGAAAGACCGATGAATTCAATAAGGCCAAGATCATGGTGATCTGGTGCTGCATCGCGGCGATTGTCGTGAATGTGGCGCACGCGTTGGTCCAGGCGGTTCTCAACCTCTTCTGATTCCTATGTACTTTCTCATCATTCTCTTTCGCGCCATTCTCCCCGTTGCCGAGGCGAGCAATGTCTTCACGGACAAGTTCTGCGGCATCTTGCATGGTGGCGACTGCTCCTCCGGTGCGGGATTCATAGCGGTCATGTCCGTGCGTGTGGTGAATTTCTTCTCCACCCTTATCGGCGGTGCGGCGGTGATTGCCATCGTCTATGGTGCTTTCAAAATCGTAAGCTCCGCCGGGAACGATCAGGGCAGAGAAACAGGCAAGCAGGTGATCACCGCCGCGGTGATCGGCCTCATCCTGGCCTTAAGCGCCGAGGCCATCGTGCAGTTCGTCGTGAACTTCGTGCTCGATATTCCGGGGACCTAAATTTTCGGGTATCACGTATTGCGTATCCAGTAGTTAGGGAGATACTCCTCAATACTTGATACATTTGCTCTATACTGATTCCAATGAGTGCACGTCAGTACATCACGACGGCTATCGACTACCCCAACGCGGCTCCTCACATGGGGCATGTTTTGGAGAAGGTACTCGCGGATGTGTGTGCCCGATGGATGCGCCTTCGGGGGGATGCGGTGCGCTTCCAGATCGGCACCGATGAGCATGGCGTGAAGATCGCACGCAAGGCCAAGGAGGAAGGTGTCATGCCGCAGGAACTCGTGGACCGCAATGTGCCGCTCTTCCAGGATCTCTACGGGCGGCTCCAGATCTCCTACGACGCCTTTGTGCGCACGACCGACCGCAAGCGGCACTGGCCGACGGTGGAGGCGCTCTGGCGCAAGCTCCAGGAGGCCGGAAAACTCGAAAAGCGCAGCTACACCGGGCTCTACTGCTCTGGATGTGAGCGATTTCTGACCAAGAAGGATCTGGAAGACGGCAAGTGCGTTACGCACAAGGTCGCTCCCGAGGAGGTCACCGAGGAGAACTGGTTCTTCACGTTGGGCGAGGATGCGCTGTGGCTTAAAAAACTCCTCACGAAGAAGGGGAAGGGCGGGTACACCATCGTCCCGGAGTTCCGTGCGCCAGAAACACTCATGCTCATCGAGCAGGGACTTGAGGACGTGTCCTTCTCGCGTTCACGGGAGAGCCTCACGTGGGGGATTCCCGTCCCCGACGATCCCGATCACGTGATGTACGTGTGGTGCGATGCGCTCACGAACTACATCTCCGGGCTGGGGTTTTTCACCAACCATGAGGATCGCACGTTCTGGGATGATGCGCAGGTCACGCATGTGATCGGCAAGGACATCGCGCGGTTCCATGCGCTCATCTGGCCGGCAATGCTCAAGGCGGCCAATGTGCGTACTCCCGATACGCTCCTCATCCACGGGTTCCTCACGAGTGAGGGGGAGAAGATGTCCAAGAGCCTGGGGAATGTGGTGAATCCCGAGGATGTCCTCTCGCGATTCTCCGGCAACCCCGACCCGTTGCGGTTCTACCTGAGTCACGAGGTGCCGGTGGGGCGCGACGGAGATTTCTCGTGGGAGCGCATCACGGAACTCTATGACTCCGCATTACGTAACCAACTGGGTAATCTCTTGAATCGGATCCTCGTGATGCTCAAGAAGGAGAGTGGCGCATTGCAGATTGACTCCAAAGCTTCCGATGCCAAACAGGTTGCTGAGAAATGGGCATCCTACACGGAGCGCATGGATGGTTTTACTCTTCACGAGGGAATTAAGCTCAGCATGGAGTGGGTGAGGTTGATGAATGAGGGGTTCAATGATGCGGCCCCCTGGAAGATCAAGGATGATGCGAAGCAGAAAGTCAGTGTCCTCAGCGCGTTTGCAGAGTACGTGCGGCATGTCGCCCTCATGCTTCTGCCCTTCATTCCTCAGACCGCGCAGGAGATCTCCCGCCAGCTCAACGTACCCTACGCAGAAAAAATGCTCGAGAAGGACTTCGTGATCACTCCGGCGATGCGAGAGTGGGGAAGTCAAAAAGACTGGAGGACGGTAGGGGAACCCAAGATCCTCTTCGCGCCGCTTGAGTAGCGTATATACAATGTATATACAGTCTGCTTCGCAATAGTCGGCTATTTCCTCGACAGCATGGAGTCGTGTGCTAGAATTGCCCTGCTTCCGAAAGCTCAACCACACGCACACGCGGAAGGTACCAGGCGAAGGGAGCACGATTACTTCTTACCCCTTTTGGTATGTTTGATCCTATGGCGGACCTGGTTGGTGACCAGGGCGTCGGCGACGACGATTCCAGCCCTGCTCCGGCCCCCGTTCGCAGCGGCAGAGGAGACGGCAACCGCAAGTTTGCGGATGAGCTGCACTCCATCACCATTCATGCGCAGCAGCGCACGTTCTACATCGACCTCAAGCAGTCGGGGAACGGCAAGTTCTTTAAAGTCTCCGAAAAGTCCCGCGGTGGGCAGAAGACCACCATCATGTTCGATGCCGAAGACCTGCCCAAGTTCATCGAGGCGCTCCAGGAGATGCAGAATCATCTTTAGAGAAACAGCAGAGACCGCTCTCTGAGGAGCGTCTCAGAATCCGGGGAAGCCGCTTGCGGCTCCTCGGGTTCCTGCGTGTCTAAGGATTCCTCGTTCTCTGTTGCTTCTTTTGTGTCCGTGAGATCTTCTGTCGTGCCCAAGGAGGATTCCTCTTCGGCCGGCAGTGTCTCCTCATCGTCCGTGGGAACCACGTAGCCGTTGATCCTCGGGTTCGTGACGAGGAGCAGATAGACGAGCTTTGCCGCCTCTGCACGGGTGATCGGCTGCTGAGGGCGGAAGGTACCGTCGCCGTACCCTTCGACGATATTGAGCTGCACGGCCCGATCCACGTAGGGAAAGAACCAGGAATCAAAGGGAACGTCGGCAAAATTCACGTTGATGTAATAGCCCTCAGGCGGTTTGATGTCCGTGGCCTCAAAGAGCATTTTGAGCGCCTCTGCTCGGCTGACCGGCTGGTCCGGACGGAACGTGCCGTCTTCGTACCCCTCAACGATGCCGTAGTGCAGGGCGGTATAGACTACGCGCCGTCGCAGCGTGCGATCCGCGCTCTCGCGGGGACGTGCGATTGCCGGGAGGTCTGCAAAACCCTGTGCGGTTGCATCGACGTCGGTATCCAGTCGGGTGCAGCTGCTTAAGAGAGCGAGTTTGAGAAGTTCGAATCGCGAGATGAGTTGGTCCGGTCGGAACGGACGCGTGTGCCCTTCGCCGAAGCCGTCGACGATGCGGGTGTAATCGGGGAGCGTTTTAATGTTGTGGAGTTTGAGTACGGCATCACGTACCCAGTGATCCTCAATATCCGTGAAGAGCGTGACTGGTGCCGCCCAGATCAGGCAGGCGTTCTCCAGTGGGTTTTCTCCGCTCGTCACCTCCTCGCCGTCCATGACGCTGTCACGGTCTGTGTCTGCTTCTGTGGGGTTGGTGCCTTCCACGAACTCTTCGCGATTACTGAGGCCATCGTCATCCGCGTCCGCGTCGGCATCCTGTGCATCCTGACCGGAGAGGTCGTGCGCCGCCTCGTACTCGTCGGGCAAACCGTCTCCGTCCGTGTCGGTACGGTAATCGCTATCCAGCGGGAACGGATCGTCGAAGTCATTGATGCCGTCACCGTCGGTATCGGGGTTACTTGGTTCGGTGCCAAAGTAGAGTTCCTGTCCGTTGGGGAGGCCATCGCCATCCAGATCGTAGGTGTAGTCGTCGCGACGATCGAGAGGGTTGCGACCTGCGGAAACTTCCGATCCGTCGGCTTCTCCGCCCCGATCCGTATCTGCGTTAAAAGGATCCGTTTCTCCCGAATCCACGATGCCGTTCCCGTTTATATCCTCGTCAACGTTGAGAATGCCGTCGCCATCCGCATCCGACGGGAGCTCCTGTGCTTGCGCAGGGTGGGCACAGAAGAGAAGCAGCAGGAAACAGAGGAATGTGCGCATGGCCTCAAGCATGATAGCACGTGTGCGCGAAGCATCGCGCGAGTATTACGCTGCCGCGCACCGGCGTCCTTCTCCTCTTGAACCATCGCGTCCGCGAAGGGGCGCTCTGTTGTGTGTGTAGGGTTCTATGCCCGATGTCCTCTCTGCCACTCGGCACCGCTCATCGGACGCTTCCCCGGCGATTGCAGCATGCGGACGAAGAGGGTGGTTCCCTGTGCGCAGGGGAGAGGGAGCGTGTCCGGTGCAGCATCGAGTTCTGTAGCGAGGAGCTTTACCTCTTCTCCCGTAATGCGGCAGCGTACGCCGGGCCACGGGACCAGCGCGCGCACATGCCGGTCAATCTCCTCTGCTGTCTGCTCACGCGGGTCTGCAATGCCGTCGCTGCGCGTGAGCTTGGTGCACTGCGTGGCATCGCGTTCCTCCTGAACATGGGGATGGAGAGGTTCCTTGAGCGTGCGAACGAGCAGGGAGGCGCCCAGTACACTCAGCCGGTCATGCAGCGTCTGTGCCGTCTCGCGCGGTTCGATGGCCGTACGCTCCTGCGCGAGGATCGGCCCGGCATCCAAGCGTTCTACGATGTGTTGGATGGTGACGCCCGTCTCGCTGTCTCCCGCGAGGAGCGCGTGTTGGATGGGGGAGGCCCCTCGCCAACGCGGCAAGAGCGATGGGTGCACGTTTACGGGAGCGATTGAGGGTATGGTGAGCAGGGCGGGCTTGAGGAGTTGTCCGTACGCCACCACCACGATGAAATCAGGTTGGAGTGGTGCAATCTCCTCTGCATGGGCGTTGATATCCTCGGGTTGGAGCACGGGGATGCCGTGGTTCTCTGCGAGGAGTTTTACAGGGGGAGGACACATCTCCTGCGAGCGTCCAACGGGCTTATCGGGCTGCGTAATCACCGTGTGCACGTTCAAAGATTGATCTTCCAGGAGTGCCTGGAGTGAAGGAACCGCAAAAGCGGGTGTTCCGCAGAAAACGATGCGTAAGGGTTCTGCCATCCTGCGTAGTGTACACTGCTTCCCGTTCGCCATGCCTCGTCGCCCCGCCATGCTCGCCTCTGTTATCCGGGAGTTGATTGCCCCGGAACTCCCGCAGTGTCCTCAGGAGTGCGGGGTCGTCACGATCACAGAAGTCGAAGTTTCGCGGGATTACTCCTACGCCACGGTGTACGTGAGCGCGATAGCGCACCCTGATCTCGCATTGGAACATTTCGAAGATCGTGTGCACGAACTCCAGCACCGATTGAGCGTTCTCAAGCGCAAACGCATTCCGCTCCTGAGGTTTCGTATTGACCGGAGGGGCGAACGTGCTGCTCGTTTGGAGGCCTTGCTTGATGCGGAAGAGGAGCGGTAGATTCCGCTTAGCATTTCGTTACCAGAAGATAGCCTGATTTTTTGGCAACACGGAGCGGTTGAAGCGTTTGCTGTGCCCCTCGTAAACTAACTCCCTTTTGGGTCTCTCTTCTCCTTATATGCTCGTCAAGCACGACACAGATCGGGTGCGCGACCTCCTCGCCGGGGCACAGCGCATCGTCTGCGTCTGTCACCGCAATCCCGATGGGGATGCCATTGGCGCACTCTTGGGGATGGGGTTACTGGTGGAGCGTGCCCTTCCTTCGTGCTCCGTAGTTTTCCACTGTCTGGATCCCGTCCCCGAGACATTCCACTTCCTACCCGCTGCACAGCGCGTGCAGCAAACCTGTGGGTGGCGCAGTGGAGATCTCGTCCTCTTTCTCGATAGTGCCGAACCCAAACTCACGGGACTCCACGAAACGCACCCCGAACTCTTCGATGGGACATATCCCTCCATCGTTCTGGATCATCATCCTACAAATACGCGCTTCGGCACGGTGAATATCATTGTTGACGGGGCGGCTTCGACGTGCGAGATCGTGGTGCAGCTTGCCGATGCTCTGAGCTGGCCCATCGATGGGAATATCGCCACGTGCCTGCTGACGGGCGTGTACACGGATACGGGAGGACTTCTCCATAGCAATACCACCACGATGGTGTACCGCACGGTGGCGAGATTGCTTCGCAGCGGGGCGCGTCAGCAGGAGATCGTGCGCGCGGTATTCCGCACTGCGCGCGTGAGTACGCTCAAGCTTTGGGGGCGCGTGCTCGAAAAAATTTCCCTTACTCCGGAGGGGGCTGCCGTCTCTGCGGTGACGGAAGGTGATTTCCGCGCTACGGGTGCGGGCTACTCCGACCTCACCGGTGCCATTGACTACGTGAACGCCGTCCCAGGTATGCGTTTCTCCCTTATCCTTTCGCAGCGCGGCGATGTCGTCAAAGGATCACTCAGAACCCTGCGTGACGATGTGGATGTGTCGGCGATGGCGGGGCGCTTTAAGGGTGGGGGCCATCGCAAGGCTGCCGGGTTCTCGCTCCACGGGACACTTATGCCGGAGGTTCGCTGGAAGGTGGTGGAGTCTCCTGAGGATGCTCAGTCTCCGTCTTCTCAGCAGTCGTCTCCTTCGCTGGTGTCTCTTGCTTCGGTGCCGGAGGAGTGGCCTGGCGCGTCATGATATTTGCAATAAGGCGGGGATCGATGCGTTTGGATGCAGACTCGGATTTGAGTTGTGGATTGGGGGTTTGGGGCTTGGACTCAAACGTGGGTTGAGGTTTGGCTCCCGTTGAGGTCGTTTCTTGCTTTGGAGCGTTTGGAGGTTCTTGTCCGACGTTCTCTCTCTTGGAAAAATCCTCGTCCGTGGCGGCTTCCTGCTGCATGGTTTCCAGGTTTGCCTGCGTCTCTTCTTCCGCTTGGAGAGCATCGGCACGCTTCTTTTGTTCCTTTGCCTCTCTCTGCTCGAACTGCCGTTGTTGCTGCTTGTGCATCACCTCTTCGGGTTTGGTGGAGATGATCTCGGATTCCTTGGGGCTGGCAACCACCTGGATCGCCACGTGGCGATTGCCGGCGAAGAAGATGCCTTGTCCCACTTCTGAGTTGAGGAGCAGGTATTTCTCGCCGTCGGTGAGGTAGAAGATCTTCTGGAGGTTATCCACGGCGGAAGGCGATTGCTTGAGCAGAATCTGCAACGAGGCATTCGTGATGATCGGTTTGCCGTAGGGGGAGTTCACGAAGTCTTCCACGTCCTGGGTGATGGTCGTCACTCCCAGGTAGTATTTGCGTGCGCGCTTGATGAGGCCGTAGAGAAATCGTGCGGAGTCTTCATGCTGGATCAGGTTCCATGCTTCGTCGATGACGAGCATGCGCTTCTTCATCTGTGCCCGGATACGGTTCCAAATCAGGTTGATCACCACATACATGGCGATAGGTCTCAACTGTTCCTCCAAATCGCGGATCTGAAAGACAACCATCTGGTTTTCCAGCTCCACGTTCGTCGGTTGGTCAAAGAGACCGGCGTAACTTCCATCGGTGAATTTGGAGAGCGTCTTTGCCATGTTCTCGCCACCATCCGTTGTGAGGAGAACATCCACAAGATCACTCAAAACCGGCGGTTCCACTCCAGCGAGGTCCTCCGTATTCAGTGAGATGTTCTTGAGTGCGTAGGTGTCCAGAATGGCTTTGTCGAGGATGCCGTCTTCGGCGGGCGTGAGGGTGCCGAGCATGAGTTTGAAAAGCCCGTGCAGGTTGATCACCGCTGCGCGCAGCACCTCGCCCGTTGCGGCTTCCTCACCGCGAACGGCCTTGGGAAGATCGAACGGGTTTATGCGGAAGGAGCTCTGCAGGGAGATCGGGATGTACGTTCCTCCTACGGTATCGCAGAGATCTCGGTATTCGTTCTCCGGGTCCACGACGTAGACATCTGTCTCGAACATGAGTGATCGCAGAATCTCCAGTTTGACCGTGAACGATTTTCCGGCACCGGATGTGGCGAAGACCGTTGCATTTGCGTTGGGAAGATCAAAACGATCGAAGATGACCAAGCTGTCGTTATGGCGATTAATGCCGTAGAGGATGCCATGATCATCGGTGAGGTCGGAGCTGGAGAACGGGAAGCATGCTCCCACCGGGGACGTGTTCATGTTGCGGTTCACCTCCAGTTCATCCAGGCAGAAGGGGAGCGTGGAAATCCACCCGTGTTCCATCTGCATGTAGGCGGGCTTGGTGATAATGAGCTTTCCTCCGAGCAGAGATTCCATGTCGGTTTGGATCTTTTTAAGCTTCTTCTCATCGTCTGAGTACAGTGTGACGTAGAGGCCCAGCTGCAACAGCTTCTCGCGTCCGCGTGCGAGGAGGTTTCTCAGTTCCTCCGCATCCTGCAGCGCTGCTTCGAGCGTGGGGTCGCGCACGATGCCGCGTTGCTCGAGCATGCGTACCGATGACCGCATCTCCGTCACCTTCTTCCTCAGCATTTTCATGATCGCCTTGTTATCGGCGGGGTAGAGGAAGATGGAGATCAACATGTGTGCATCGAAGTTGATCTCTTCGGAGAGCCAGTTTGGGTACACGTAGTTTGGCCAGTTGATCGCGTAGAGCGTACGGGCGTGCAGATCGTTGAGGATGAGCTCGTTGGGCTTTACCTGCATCGCGGCAGGAGCGATGATGTCGAGCGTTTTCTGCAGGCCCTCTTCGTACTGCAGGAGCGCCTTCTTTTCTTCGGTCGTCAGTTCGCGTTTGGTGAGGTACTTCTTCTTGCCTTTGAGTGTCTTCTCAAAACTCAAATTCAACCCCAGAAGATCGTCGAAAGCTGCCAACATGACCTGCATCATCTTGACATGTTGCTGTGCCGGCATCCCTGGGGACTCATGTGCCATAAATCTTGTTATTGTAGCGTAAAACTGGCTTTTCTTCCACGGTGAATAGTTGCTTGGATACTAGAAATATATCCTTGTAGTATTCTTGCCACTTTGTGGCTACTCTTCGATGATCAGGCCCAAATCGCTGATCCCCGGTACATCGACCACGTGCAAACCTGCGACGAGTATTTCTCGGTTCTTGGTGATCGCGAGAGCGCGTTCCTGGCCGATATCGAGGAGTGTATTCAATACTTTGAGCACGCTCTTCGTGTGTTTTTCGCGCGTTTCAATCTCTGCGAGCGTCCCTTCTTCCTTGGTGAGTACTTCCTGTTTGGCGCCAGCAACGCTGAAGTTCTGGTCCTTCATGGCGGTGCGGATTTCGCGCTCAATCGTACGCACAACATTGCGCTGTTCCTTACGCTCATCTCCTATGGCGTCGAGTCGTACTTCAAGCTCTTCGCCCTTCTGCGTGATGCGTTCGTTTATTGCCTCCAGACTTCGGATGTACCCGTCCAGCGTTTTTACTCGATCCGTTGAACGGTTGAGCGTGTCGATGATATCGACCTGCAGGACGGTGCCGTATTCCTCGAGGAGAGCGAATGTTTCATCTCGTTCTACGGAGCTCTCAGCCCGCAAAAGTGCAATCTGCGCATCCATGCCCAAAAGCGATCCGCGGATAGGGAGCGTCGCACCGTGGGCAAGGTAGAGGCCTACGTAAATGCCCAGGGGGGCACCCGGCCGTACAAGGGCAAGCGGATTCACTGTCTCTTCGGTTCGTAACAGAGAGAAGAGTGCAACAATCGCACTCTTTGCACCGCTGGTATCCACATCCATACGGGTTTCCTGCGCGGGTGGAGAGTTCGGTGCTCTACATCCTGCAATGCAGGATAGGACAATGGTACTCAAGATGAGGGCCGGTACACGGGTGTATTTCACAGAACTATTGTACATCTATACAGGTTTTTTCGCAATGCTGAGCGCAGCAGGTGCTTATTGAACACAAGGTGAGTCCAATGGGAACAGTGCCAAAATTCCGCATACAATTTGTGTTCAAAACATGGGGAGAATTTTTGAGCAAGATCAAATTTTGTTTTCATGTGGTAACCCTGGATTTAGGTGGTAAATTTGCGTCGTTTTCTGAGTATCAGATTTGTTCAATGTACTCGTTTCTTACAGAGGAGGCCGTACGAATTCTTCACAATGCATTCGGAGTGCATACGGTGGATGTTGTTTGGGAGCCTGCGCGCGAGGAGGGGCACGGTGACATTGCGACAGCGGTTGCACTGCAACAAGCAAAGGCCTGCGGCAAATCTCCTCATATCATTGCCGAGGCGCTGAAAAACGGCCTCTCTTCGCTGAAACAGGTGGAACGCATTGATGTTGCGGATCCGGGATACGTCAACGTGTGGCTTACACCGTCGGTACTCCTTGCAAACCTTGAGAGCGCGCGCAAGGCGTGCGCTCCTCAACCACTGAATGAGGGGTCTCCCGTCATCATTGACTACTGTGGTCCGAACATCGCCAAGCCCTTGGGGGTCCATCACTTGGGCACGCATATCATCGGGCAGGCGCTCATTAATCTCTACCGGCATACGGGGTGCAACGTCATTGGCTGGAGCTACCCAGGAGACTGGGGGACGCAGTTCGGGAAGCTCGCCGTCGCCTATGCACTATGGGGCGAAGGTAAGCCAATTTCTCAGTATTCCGTTGACGATCTTCTCGCGCTCTACGTCCGTTTTCATACGGAGGTGGAGAAGGATGCTTCCCTGGATGATCAAGCGCGCGAAGCTTTTGCGAAGATTGAGAGGGGAGACAAGGAATTGCGTGCATTCTGGAAAGCCGTAGTAGATACCACCCTGCAGGCGCTCAGGCATACCTACGAACGTCTCCATATTTCCATCGATAAAGAGACAGGCGAGAGCTTTTACCAAGACAAGATGGAGCCGGTCCTCTCCGAGGGAATCACACGCGGTGTCTTTACCGAAGGGGAGGGCGGAGCGCTCATTGCCCATTTCCCCGAGGAAAGCAATCTGCCGCCACTCATGGTGCGCAAGGGGGATGGCTCCACTCTGTATGCGACACGCGATTTGGCCATGGTGCGCTACCGTCTGGATACGTACCATCCGCGTGCGCTCTATTACGTTGTGGACAGAGCGCAGAGTCTGCACTTCCAACAGCTGGAGGCCGTGTGCCGGATGCTTGGATGGGATCTTCCGGAATTCGAGCATGTGGTCTTCGGTCGCATGCGCTTTGCGGATGCCGGAATGAGCACGCGCAAGGGGACCGTACTCAAGTTGGAAGAAGTGCTCGACGAAGCGGTCCGCCGTGCACGGGACGTTATCGAAGGGCACGGTGACAGTGTGCAGACCGACGACCCAGAGGCTCTCGCGGAGATGATGGGAGTGGGGGCTGTGGCGTACGGAATCCTGAGCCAAAACCGCAAAATGGACATTGTCTTCAGTTGGGAAAAGGCGTTGAGCTTCGACGGCAACAGCGCGCCGTACGTGCAGTACACCCATGCCCGGTGTTGTTCGGTGCTTGAGAAATCAACATCTGCAGACCAGACGGCGATGCCGGACGTCTCCTCGCTCACTGTGTACGAGCGCAAGCTCGTGAACAGGCTCCAGCAATTTTCGAATGTGCTTTGCTCCGCACGCGATGCGCGCATGCCGCACCTGCTTACGAATTACCTCTTCGGGCTCTGCCAGGAGTTCAACACCTTCTACAACGTCGAGCCGATTCTCAAGGCTCAGGATCCTCAGCGCGCGCTGCGCCTTGCACTGACTTCTCTCACTGCATCTGTCCTTAAGGCGGGTGCAGAGATTCTCACTCTCCGCGTTCCTCAGCGCATGTAACTTTCTCTTCCCCTTACTGTCATGGCACCGTTCCGCCGCCGCCGTTCCTCCATCTCTTCCGCGCGCCCACTCGTGGCGTTCCTCCTCATTGCCTCGTTCGGTATTCTCTTTGCGGGCTGTAGCTCTTCTCCACAAGAGCCCGAAGAGGAATTTACGTTCACCGAGGAGGATGTGGCGCACTTCCGTGAGCTTGCGCAACATGCCGAAGAGGGTGTGAGCACTCCGGGGGCAGAGCCTCGTCTGGTTATGGATGGGGGGACAGGAGCGTTGGAGGAGGTGCCAACGCTTGATCTCTCCATGGCGCGTGAGTACCAGGCGATCCGTTCCGGTGCCGAGGGAGAGGGTGCGAATCTCTATCGCATCACGAACGAGTTTCTCAATGTGCGTTCCGCGCCGTCGGTGACTGCTGATCAGGTGGAGCGGTTGGATCGGGGGGATATGGTGACCGTACTCGATTTTGTTGATGCCGCATGGGCGCGCGTAACGCTCCCCGGGGGGCGTGAAGGCTACGTAGCGCAACGCTACATCGCCAAGCTTGCCTCGGAAGCACGTCTGGCGCAGGAGAAGGAGCAGTTCAAAGATACGTACTTTGTGGATTTCGGCTTCCTCAATGTCCGCAAGGCGCCCGATACGTTGAGTGAGAAAATCGGGGAGTTGCCCGGTCAGGCGTTTGTGAAGGTTCTCAGTAAGGACAACGTGTGGGCGCGCATTACCTTCGATGGCAAAGAAGGGTACGTCGCCTCTGAATACCTAGCCCCCTTCCTTCCGAATTTCCTCGTTCGCCAGGAGATCTTCACGCTGCCCATCCTGCAGTACCGGATGTCCCAAGAGGGCATGCTTACGGCGATGATCAACCACATCGGCCGTCTCAAGGAGGAGGGGTACCGACTTGTCACACTCAGAGATTTCCGCGATCTCCTTGTTGAGCAGGAGGAGCGCGACGTCCGTCTGGAACCCAAGACGATCGTCCTGGCCGTTTCGGATATCACCCCCGATACATTCAAGGACGTTTCCGATGCGCTGCGTGCAAGCAATGTGCGCGCCACGATCTTTTTGCAGACCAATCTGCTGGGGATCAACGGCATCACGGAGAAACAAGTGCTCACGCTCTTGGCCAACGGGCATGACATCCAGTCCGCTGCGCACACCGGCGATGATCTGCGTTCGCTAACCAATGCCCAGGTGGAATTGGAGTTGAAGCAGAGCAGGAAGCTCCTCGAAGATATGACGCAGAAGGAAATCTTTGCCGTTGCCTATCCGCTGGGGGGTGTGAACAGCCGTGTGGAGGAGAAGGCGAAAGAAGCCGGGTATCTCCTGGGTCTGGGTGCAGCGCAGGATCGCACGTTCCAGAGAAGTGAGCTTCTCAATCTTCCCACTTTTGCTCTCTCAGCATCGTCCACGGCGGACGATGTCGTAGGATTGGTCAAAGGGGAATAGGGTTGGGGATTGGAGCATTCTTCCAGGCAGCTGCTTTCGTGCCACGGTACGTTGCTCTAGCGCCCCAGGAGCCCCTCGAATTGCTCCATGAAGGACCCCGCACCCTGCTGGGTCACGCTGGCGGCTTGCTCAGCCGCTTGCTGCGCGATTTTCGCGAGAAGCTCGTCGCCGTGCTCGTAGAAGTACCATACGGAGAGCAGGAGAACGGCAATGGGGATCAAGCCGATAACACCGCGGAAAAATCCGCCGATGGTGCGCAGTCTGTCGCGGCGATCCAGGTGCTTGAGGCGCAGTACGATCTCGTCGAGCTTCTCTTCTACCGATGTTGTTGCAGGGGGTTTCTTGGGCATACGGAGAGCTTAGCAGTGGTCAGCGGTCAGTGGCCAGTGATCACAATTATCGAGTACGTGTTGTTTCCTGGTTCATAGCCACTGCCTCCTAATCTCTCAGAAACCCCTCCTCCACTTCCGTATGGTTTCGAACGTGCGCGTGAACATGTACGAGGGGTTCAGCGGAAGATCGCAGCAGTGCACGAGCTCTAGGATCTCCCCGCCGAATCCTGTTTTGAATGTGCGCACGCCGGCGAAGGGGTGATTCTTCACTCCTTCCGGGGAGATGCCCCAGAAGTTGAACAAGTGGTCGCCCCGCGCGATGGCATCACGAATGGCCTGCCACTGCAGGGCGTAACTCGCCGGGATTTTCGGATGCACCAAAGAGCTTGCTCCATGGTGGTAGCTCGTCTCTCCGCCAAAGTGCATGTGTACCGACGCCGCGATCGTTTCCTCCTGATAGCGGGCGAGGTAGAGCGTGCATGCGCCGTCAGCCGCGAAGCGGCGTACTTGTGCGCGGATGAAGTCTGCAGGATACGGGACGAAATGGTGACGCCTGCGTGTTTCCTCGTAGAGGCGGAAGAATTCCTCGATGTCTTCGTTGGGGTTCTGCGAGGCCGTGACGCTCACGCCTTCACGCTGTGCTCTGCGGATGAGGTTACGGTGATTCTGGCGCATGCCCGCAAGGAGTTCCTCCTCCGTCTTCCCCTTGAGTCTAAGGAGCCACACGTGCTCTGCGAGGAGATGGAGCGGTGCGGGCTTCGTCCCCGGGATTGGCTCTGTTCCCATGGGCCAGAACGGGGAAAAGCGCAAAAAAGAGCACCGATGATCCGTTGCAACGTCCCTGAGAGCTCTCACAAGAAGTTGCATCGTCTGTTCCCTTTCATTCTCATTTCTCAGCACCGGTCCGTAGGGGATGGCAAGGTGCCTGCCCCTGCGTGCGGGGACGATGAGAGCCTGGCAGATGCCGACGAGTTCATCTCCTTCGCGGATTTCCAGCCGCACGGGTTCCTCGCCGCTGTCGCGGTACACCTCGCCCATTGTCCAGCTCTGGAGGAAGGGGGAGTACGGTTGGGCGACGAGGAACGCATCCCACGCAGCCGCCTCTGGTGCCTCACACACGTGCATGGGCGGTATCCTACCGGATTTCTATCTCGTGTTCAGTGCTTTGGTGAGTTCTCGTACAAGGGAGTCCGCTTGTCGCACGCTCATCGTCGGGTGCGTGGGGAGCGTGAGGACGTTCCGTGCGACTTCCTCTGCCTTGGGACAACTCCCGGGTCGGTAGTTCATCGCGCTCTGGTCCACGGATCGCGGGCAGATGACTGCCTGTGTCCAGCCGTCATGCAGGTGAATGTTGCGGTGTTTGAGTTCTTCGCGAAGCGTTTCGGGGTTTTCGATGAACAGAGGGAACTTCTGCATGGGGAGATCGCCGTTCATTGCTGCGGGGATCTTCCATTGATGTTCACGCGCAGCAGAGAGGTAGATGCGCGTGAGTGCGCGGCGGTGGTCGTTCACGCTGCGGTGACGGGAAAGCTGGAACAGCGCAAGTGCCGCACAGACGTTGGGCATACGCTTGAGGACAGGGGACATGGTTCCCTTCTTTTCCCCCTGCGTGAGTATGGGGACCAAAAGATGCAGCTTCTTGGCAGCGAAGAGAAACGCTTTGCCGAGTCCCAGGCCATAGAGCGGCCGGGCAATCAGGTAGAAGCAGGGATAGAGGAGCAGTCGCGCAATTGTCCACGTATCAATGTCCACGGCACGGTCTTCCTCCTCGCGCATACGTTCGAGCAGCGTGGGATCACGCACAATCGCCGCGCCGCCGATGATACCGGTCGCCGCCTTGTCCCTGCCGAAGCTGAAGAATGCTGCGTCGCCCATGCGCGCGACTCCTTGCGGCCCGGTTTCGTCGGGGAGGACATGGGCGCAATCCTCAATCAGTGCGATACCGTGCTTGGCGCAGAGAGCTCTGAGCTCCTTGAGCGGTCCGGGAATGGCGAACGTATGCTGGCAGATCACCGCGCGCGTGCGGTGCGAGATGGCGGTTTCCACCTTTGTAGGATCCAGGTTGAGGGTCGTGGGATCGATGTCCACGAACACGGGAACACCTCCTGCTGTGTGAATCGCATTCGGTACCGCGACGCATGTGTAGCCCTGGATGATCACCTCTTCCCCTGCGGCGAGTTTCATGGAACGCAGGAGTGCGCACAACGCCTCGCGTCCCGAGGAGAAGAGCACACAGGGCGCATCGAAACGTCGTGTCATTTCTTCCTTCATCCTGTTCAGTGCCTTGCCGCGCTTCCAGTGCCATGGGCTCAGTGCCAGAAGTGAGCGTTTCCACCAGAATCGCAGGTCCACGTGGGGCGCAAAAGTGTGGTGGATGGGGGAGAAGAGACTCATGGGATGAGCGATTCTATCACGGTTTCCTTCATTCTTCCTACGCAGAGCAGGAGGGATTTTTCTGGGATACGTGCGGTTTCCCCGGCGCGGAAGATCTCCACGGGGTTCCCGTATCCGCGTGCAAAGGCCTGCGACGTTGTGCGATTGAGAAAGATCACCCGCTCGACGATGGATGCTGCTTGCTCGCCGAGTTCCTCGTGGATGCGGTCCTGCGCTTCCCCGAGTTCGATCATGCCGCTCGTGAGCAGGATCTTGTGCGCTGCCGGTTGTCCTCTGGCCCATCCCAGCGCAGCCTGGAAGCTCGCGGGGCTTGCATTGTGCGTATCGTCGAGGATGGTGGTTTCACGCTCCTCGCGTACCGAAAACGTGTGGAGCATCGGGGAAAAACTTGAGAGTTTTGCTGCGATTTCTTCATCCTTCATTTCCAGTGCTCGTGCGACAGCGATCGCCAGGAGCACGTTCGTCACGTTGTGCGTTCCGTGGAGTGGAACGGAGTAGCGTGTTGTTCCCACGCGGAAGCGAATGCCCTGCGGCGTTTCTTCAATCTCAAACGCTTCGATGTCCACGGGACCGCCGGTTCCTACGAGCACCACGGGGCAGGGAGCTTTGTCCTTGAGTGACGCACACAACGAGCAATCGCCGTTGAGGAACGCATGCCCCTCCGGCGGGAGCGCTGCGAGGAGTTCCCCCTTGGCCTGTGAGAGCACTTCCTGTGATCCGAAGAGGCCGATGTGCTGCGTGCCGATGAAGGTAAGGATGCCGAACTGTGGTTGGACAATGGAACAGAGTAGAGCGATCTCGCCGGGGCGGTATGCCCCCATCTCTACGATGAGTGTGTCGATGTTCTGGTGAGCGGGAAGCATTTGGGAAAGCCACTGGGAAACGCCCATCTCGGTATTCACATGTGCGGGAGTGGCGAGAGTTTTCTCCTTTCCCAGAATGTGGGCCAGAAGTTCTTTCGTGGTGCTCTTTCCGACACTCCCCGTGATGCCGATAACCCTGAGGTCGTTCCTCTGTGAGCGCACTGCTCGTGCACGGCGCATGACACGCCGCTTGAGGAGGGCATCCGCCGGTTGCCACAGCATCCAGGCGATGAGCAGGAATGCGGGTACAAGGAGCGGTAGGAAGGGGAGGTGTCGCGGAGAAGTCTCCAGAGCGGCGACAGCGATGAGGAGAGTGCTCGTCATGCACAGTGCGATGGCTTTTTGGGTCCATACAGGTTCACGTTGCTTCTTGAGCACGATTTGCAGCGCATTCGCAGCGATGAAGAGCAGCAGGGGAGTGAGCGGCCAGAGGTGTTCGGGCAGCACGCCCACGATGTACGGTATTCCCGTGAGTGCGAGGAGTGCCGGTCGTGTGACGCCGAACAGTTGACGCAGGATCCCCTCACTCCTCAGGTGCTCGCGCAGGCGATCGGTGCGCCATTCCTTCACTTGCCAGAGCGCCGCAAGCGTGCAGAGAGGAGATAGGCTCGCGATGACGACGATGAGGGCGAGAAGACCGGTACTCATGCGTGTTCAATGATACTCCGTATGCGCTGCGCGATCTCCTGTGCCTTGTCGCGGTGCACGCGATGACGCACATGGGGATAGGTGTGGAGCGTGCTCTGTGCGATTTCCTGCTGCATGATCCGTGCGTCTTCCAACGGAGTCATCGTATCCTCTTCGCCCCAGAAGATGTCGGTGGGAACGGCGATCTCCTTGAGCAGAGGCCGCAGATCTTCCGCGGTCACCCGTTCCATCGTCGCACGCATCCTTGGCGACGCACACTCGTAATCGTGGACATGCAGGATCTTGTAGAGGATCTTTTTCGCGGGGTTCTGCAGTGCTCGCAGCGGCGGAAAACTCAGGAGTATCTTGCCGCTCTTGGCCATGGCCATACCCAGCAGCTGTTTGGCGGGTTGATCGTGCTTGATACCAGCTGCGGCGCAGAGAAGCAGGTGGCTGATCGTGAGCTTCCTGCGTGCAGCGAGCTTGATGGCGATGCGCCCGCCGAAGGAGTGTCCCAGAAGAATACGATTGTGCGGTAATTCCGAGCAGTGCTTCTCCACCCATGCGCTGACCCAATCGGCGTAGTCGTCCACGGACCAGGGGCAAGGAGGCTCGGGTTCCCCTCCGAACCCCGGCAGATCCGGTGTGAGTATTTCGATAGGCGCTCCCTTCAATGCCTCCCGGAGTTCCGTGAAGGATTCTTTTGACCCGCCCCATCCATGTAAGCAGAGAAGCGTTGCATTCATATGCGTTCTATCATAACGGATCAAAAGTATACGGCATGGAGCTGAGGTTTGGTGGACTCTTTTGCGCATTTCTCGACTTTCTCTGTTGTACTGTGTACAGTTTTGTTTGCTCTTCCCCCTGTTTCCATGTTGCAACGCTTTGCATCGCTCCTCACCTTCGGTGCGCTCCTCTGCAGCTTCGCCGGATCTGCAGCTGCCTATTTCCCGCGGGATTTCCTCATCATGCCCTCTTCTCCGTTTGCCGTTGAGGAGTCAACCACGGCTCCCGAGGGTTGGCCCAGCTGGATCGGCCGATTCGGTTCCCGTCTGACGATTCCCACGACTGTCATCAACACCATGCGTAACTTCCTCCAGACGGAAGGTGCAGAAACTGTTGAGGGTTGGCCCAGCTGGATTGGGCCGTTGTCTCGGTAGGCGACTATCCATCCTGCGTCTTTTCTTGTCCCTCCTTAAGGGGCTTGCTACTCTTGATGCACCCTTTGCCACGGCCCGCCTCCGTACTACGGATTCCGGCGGACGAGTAACTCTGCCGCTTTGCATTCTTGTTCTTTCATTCTCCATCGTTACTTGCCACGGTAGCTCAGTTGGTAGAGCACAGGACTCATAAGCCTGGGGTCGCCGGTTCAATCCCGGCCCGTGGCACCACGTAAAATCGCGCGCAGCGAAGCGAGCAGAGATTTTACGTGGGACGTGGCGGCGAAGCCGCTTTACGTCCCTGCGCGCGATCACGTGGCGCCGCCACTACATCCAATACATCAATTGCTCTTCCACAAGCGAGAAGCGCCTTTACGCGACTTCAAACTATTCCGCTACAATGTTCTGCTATGTATCACGTCTACCTCATCGAAAGCGAGCCGAAAAGCAGACTCCCCGAGCCCAAGTGAACCTTCTGCCAACACCCTGCGATAGAGATCCGGGTGATGAACGTGGATATCTTGCTGCCTTTCACCGCCGACCTGTACGTCTGCGATTTCCAACAGGCCACGCGCTGTTTGTTCAATGCGATTCATTTGAAAAATAGCTTAGCAGTTTGCAAATAGAGAGGCACTATCACACCTCTCGCACGAGATAATGTTGTTGAGAGCACGCGCTACCATCGGTGTTTCATCCCTCATCACTTCGACTTTTGTTCATACTTCTTCTGCATTTCCACGTGCTTCCACCAGGGATACGGAGTTTGGTCGCCACCCGTCATCCAGAAGAACAGCATCCTGCAGAAGAGTAGAGCCATGTAGAAGATGACAATGAGTGTGAGGAACCCCGCGAGCGTCCAGACATCCTCCAGCGCGACTTTGTTCTGAAGGAAGGCGACGAAGAAACCTACGACTACCAAGGCGACTATAAGAGCTTCTCCGAAGGTGTTGCGGCTTACCAGACGAGGATTGTGAGAATTCTCCATATCGGGCAGCGTATCGGAATCCGGTCTTCCAAGAAAGTGAGATTTCTCTCTTATCATGCCAGCAGCGACATTGGAGCACGGTCAATGTTTACAGATGTCATTTCCACTTCTGTCAGATCGTTCAACCAAGTTGACATAAATATACATAAATTGTAATTTATGCACATGCCAGAGACCTCATCGCTAGACGGGAAAATGTTGACCGTGATCGGTGGAGGTCGCGGATGGGGTGCGAAGATCGTGCAAGCAGGAAAGCAAGCTGCTGCAGAAGTGAGCATCATCGAACAAGACACAGACAACAGCACTCGCAATGATCGCATCCGTCACGCTGACAGTGTCTTTTTCGCAGCTCCTGATACCGAGATACCGAACATTCTCCGTGACACGCGCAAGCTCCTTGGAGGGAAGCGCGTCCTCGACTGTGCCTCAAACAAGGGGCCGTTCGAGAAGATGCTTCTTGAGATTTCGGAGGAAGCAAGCACCTGCTCCACGCACCCTCTCGTCCGCCCTGAAACTCCCACGCGTGGGCAGAATGTCCTCATCATGCCCATAGGAGCAGGGGCTCAACGCGCAACTGAAGATGCCGAAGCAATCTACCGTGGGATGGAGATGCAACTGCGGCGTTTTGATTTCAAGCGCCACGGAGACTTCATGGCTGTTGTGCAGTTCCTTCCTCACCTCATTCAACGCACGCTCATTGCGGCACTTGGGAAAGTATTGGGTGAACAAGGTCTTTCGCTCGATCAGATTGCAGACATCGCTCCGGCAAACTTTGGAATGACAGAGATGGGCATGGGTCGGGTGGCAATCCAACGACCAGATGTATCGGCTGGCATAATGGCGGAAGCATTCAAATCTGAACTTGGGCGACGAATTCATGCAATCGTATCAGAGACTTTGGAACAGATAGCTCGCATCGGCACCGATCGTGCAGCGCTGATTGAATTCGCGACAACAGGAGTGCATCGTCTCGATCAATCAGGAGAATGGAGAAAAGCAATGAACCCACTGACAGATACGGCAATAGAAGCGAGAGGAAATTTCAATCTCCGCTCATTCGTGCTTATCGTTGAAGAAGACAAACCCGGTCTTCTTGCTCAAATTGCTTCGCTCCTCGCTAGTTTCGGTCTCAACATGAATGCCATTCACTCGCATAGTTTGGAACGTGAGCAAGGTCGTGGCGTGAGATTCCATATCGGAGTGGATCAAAAAGATGCCGACTGGGAAGCTCTTGCTCGTGCGTGTGCTGATCGCGGTTGGCAATTTACACGAACCAACCAAGGACATTAGTCATTTGGTGGCAGATGAAGTTTTGCTCTCAAAAGATACCATCCTGTGACTCTCTTGTACCATTCGACTCGGCCCTTCGGGCCTTGCTCATGGTCCTCGCGCTCTGGCGCTCGGGCCACGACTTCGCCGAATCGAATGACAGTGAGCGAACGAAGTGAGTCGAACTGCCCTTCCTCTCGCTCATGGCAGAGTCCTGTTGTGTTTTTTGATACGGGAAATGTGCCCCGCATCGTTCCTTGCTCCGAATTGGGCTTGCGCACCGTTTCTTGCTGAGCGTACGATGGGCTCCCGTTTTTCTCTTTCCCCTTTTTTTATGAAACCTATGAAGCTGTTCGCAAGTCTTGCAATTTTGGGTCTCCTTTCCGCCTGCACGCTCTCCGTTGGTGTTGATCGCGACGAAGATACAGAGAAAGACGGTGAAGAGGTGATGGATGACATGGAGCATGAGGGCATGATGGAGGATGACGAAGCGATGGAAGATGGAGGAATGATGGAGGACGACGAAGTGACGGAAGACGAAGGCACGGTAGAAGATGACACAGTCGTAGAGGACGAAGGCACGACAGGAGATGACGATGCCGCAACGGAAGGCGAAGAGCCGGCAGCAGAGGAGGGGACTGATGATGCGGCTACGGAGGAGGGTACACAGAGCAGCCCCGCCGTGGAGGTCGATGTCGAAGTGGATGTCGGTGCCGAAGAAGGCGCATCTACATCTTCCGCTGCAGCAGAGGAAGATGCAGCAGTGCAAGAATAATGGTGTACTTAGAACAGTGTCATGGTGAGCCCTTCGACCATACTCAGGACGGGCTCCGTCAAATCATGACACTGTTTTTGTGTGCTCACTGAGCAAGATCGTTCTCAAGCGCCTTGATCCACGCAGCCACGGCGTGTTGTGTGTGATCCACGCGCAGCTCGGGATTGGTGATGGACTGGCGCACGCCGCCAGCCGCAAGGGGATCCGTGCGGCCATCTGCGGTGTACTCGTCGCCGGTCATCTGCAGCTCACGGACAAAGGCCGTCCCCAGGCGAATGGCCTCTGCGTACCCCTGTGTGCGTTCCTCGTCGCCAACGCTCTTGGCTAGTTTGTATGCGTCGTTGATCCCTTCCAGGTAACTTGCGGTGGAGATCGTCGGTGCACTGATGTATCTGCGTGTTCCCGTGGCAGGATTCGTCCCTTGTTTCTGGAAGGTGAGCATCCAGTCGGTCATTTCAAAGACGAAGTCACGCACCTGTGGATCGGGTGTGCTGCGGTAGAGCCGTGAGAGTGCCTGTGCGTGCCATGGGATGAACGCGAGGGTCTTGTTCCCTCGCCAGTACTCGCGGTAGTACGGGAAGGACCGCTCCACGGCTTCGCGGTAGCGCTCAGCGCCCGTTTCTTCGTAGAGTGCCATCAGGGCCAGATTCGCTTCGCCGGGATAGTAATCCACTCCTGTTGCTTGATCGGAATGGAAGTAGGTTGCGTACGATCCGTCCCTGCGTTGCTGGTGCAGGATGCCTTCGGCAAGGAGGCTCATGAGCTCCGTGCGATCGGGGATGTCCTCCAGGTTGAGGAGCGCAAGGATGAGGAAGGCGTTAAAGCCGAGCTTGTGCTTGTTTGCGATGTCCACATACGCATACCCCTCCGGGTCTTTTATGATAAAGGCGCGGAAAAATTCGATGCCGTTCTCGGCGAGCTTGGCAAAGCGTTCGTCTCCCGTAAATCGGTGGAGCTCCGTGATACTCCAGAGCGCTCCGGCAATCCGAAGGCTGTTTCTTCCTGTATGGGGTTGCTGTTCGTTCGGCCAGTAGCCGTAGTGGAGGAATTCCTCTTCGTCTGCATGACGGAGGAACCATGTACCAGCCTGGGTGACAGAGTGCTCGGTGTCCGGCTGTATCTCCTCGTCGCTGCGATCAGCAAAGGTGTTGGGCTGGGGTTCCTCTTTCGGCATGCACGAGGAAACCCGTGCAGCGAGCACCAGGAGGAACATTGCGAGGATGACGATGCGGACGGTGCGGGCTCGATTGATCACGGAGTGTGCGGGACAGTGAACACATTATCCCCTCCAACCGATGTATGCGATGTACGCAATGTAGCCGATAAGGAGCAAGGCTCCTTCCCACCGGCGGATGATGAAGTCCCTCTGTTGCTGCCACCACAGGAAGAGTCTCTTGTGTGCAGCGCCATTGTGGACGATGAAGAAGAGGAAGAGTGTTGAGAGGATGACGATGAGGAGGTCGAAGTTGAGTGCAGGCTGGAAGGGGAGGGGTTTGATGACCGAACTCAAGCCGAGGATCCAGAGGATGTTGAAGATGTTGCTTCCGACGATGTTTCCCACGGCGATGTCTGCCTTGCCCTTGTGGGCGGCCACCGCGGAGGCGGCGAGCTCGGGGAGCGAAGTTCCCACGGCAACGACCGTGAGACCGATGAGGGATTCACTGATACCTAGTGCCAGTGCGATCGTTACCGCACCGTCCACGGCGAGTTTTGCTCCAATGACGAGTCCCCCAATACCAACGAAGAAGAGGGTCAATGCGAACCAAACGGATTGTGTCGGCATGGTGAACTCCTCGTGATTCTCCTCCTGAACGTGCCGGATGCCGAACGTGTAGTAGAGGAATATCACGAAGAACGCCATGAAGGCCAGACCATCGCCTCTCCCCAGTTCCGAGATCACATACCCGTCAATCAAGCGGTCGTTGGCCATCACGAAGAGGACAACGCTCGCAAGCAGGCAGAAGGGGATTTCCTTGAGTACGGTGGAACGCTGCACGGCCAGAGGAGCGATCATTGCGCTTATGCCAAGGATCAAAAGGACATTGGCGATGTTGCTTCCCACAACGTTTCCGATAGCGATTGCCGCGTTGCCCTGGATGCTGGCAATGATGTTCACGACAAGCTCCGGTGCCGAGGTGCCGAAGGAAACCACGGTAAGCCCGATGACGAGGTCGGAGATCTTCAATCTCCGTGCAATGCTCGAAGCACCTTCCACCAGCCAATTGGCACCCTTGATAAGGAGGACGAATCCGGCAACGAGGGAGAGGAGAGCCAGGAGCATTGCGGGGAGTGTAGCGTAGGTGCGGAAGGTAAGAAAGGTTTGGTGGGTCAGGGAGGTTAAGGAGGTCAGGAAGGTTTGAAGCCTCTCTGCCCTCACGCAACTTCTCAAACGTTGTCCTGTACCTGCTTGAGCTCCGTTCCCTTTCCGTTACCATAGAGGTATGGAGCCCCATGCGAAACATCCGCCCAAGAAGCGTGTCGAGAAGCCCAAGGAGTGTGTCGAGTGTGTGGAGCTGCGCGCACAGATCACGAAGCTTCGTGACATGGCCGGGCGCGCGCAGGCGGATCTGCAGAATGCCAAGGATCGTCTGCAGCGTGAGGGAGAGGAAGTACGCAAGTATGCGCTCGAGAACACGCTCCTCGCGCTCCTGCCTACCGTGGAGAATTTCCAGCGGGCGTTCACGCACCTGCCCGAGGAACTTAAGGCGCACGACTGGGTGAAGGGCGTGAGTGCTGTCGAACAGGAGCTCATTCGGCACTTGAGTGGCTTAGGCCTTGCCAAGATGGAGTGTCTTGGTGAGTCCGTAGATCCCCACAAGCATGAGGTGCTCCAGACAGGACCCGGGAAACAGGACGCTATCATCGAAGTCTTTGAGGATGGTTACACGCTCAACGGCAAAGTGCTCAAACCGGTGAAGGTCAGAGTGGGGGATGGAACTGAAATGCAATCTGTACCACAGAGTTAGTCTTTCAGTGCTGACCGCGCGAACGCATCTCCGCGCTCCTCAAAATTCTTGAACATGTCGTAGCTGGGCGCTGCGGGTGAGAGGAGACAGATGGGGGTTGGGGATCGGGCTCGGGTTCGTGCAAGCCTGACGGCGTCCTCCATGGACTCGACCTGAGAGATTTCGACATGCACGTTCGATTCCGCGAGCGCTTTACGAATGCGCTCTGCGTTCTCACCCAAGAGGATCACCTGCTCCACACTGCTTTCAAGCATGCGCTGGGAAAGTGCACGGTACTCAAGTCCACGATCCTTCCCGCCAAGGATGATCGTCTTCACTGCGGAGCCCAGCGCATCGAGCGCGGCAATGGTGCTCTGCGGCGTTGTGGATATTGAATCATCCACCCATCGGATGCCGTGGTGGACGCCTAGGTCCTGCAAGCGATGTGGGAGTCCGTGGAAGGCAATCAGGGCCCTGCGTACGGTTTGACGCTCGATGCCGAAGTGCTCGCCCACCATGCTCGCGATGGCGAGGTTCCTGAGGTTGTGTGTTCCCAAGAGGTGCGTCTCCTCCAGTCGTACGACGGCATCCTCTTCCTTGCAGGCGACGCGTGTCCCCTTGCTCTCCTGCGCAATGTGCTCTACGCCTGGGGAAGTGGCATCGAAGAAGACGAAGTCTTTAGGGTTTTGGTAATGGGTTATGTGCCTCTTCGCCTCCTCGTATGCCTCCAGCGTCCCGTGGTAATCCAGGTGCTCGGGGAAGAAGCTCGTAATGACGGCGATGTGCGGACTCACAGTTGTGTCCATCAATTGATAGCTGCTCATCTCGAGCACGAACCACGCACCTTCCTCCGCCGCATTGAGGTGCGCGATCGCCGGCTCTCCGATGTTTCCAACGAGGTGTGCGTTGATACCGCCTGCTTTGAGGATCGCGGCAATCAGGCTCGCCGTGGTGCTCTTTCCCTTCGATCCTGTGACACCGATGACCTTGGCGCCGCGCTCTACCGCCGTATCCAGGAAGATCTGCGTGGAATTCGTGATCTTCGCACGCATATCCGGAGGGATTTCCTCCGGCGGAATGCCGGGGGACTTGATGAGGACATCGCATCCGCTCACGTTCTTAAGGTACTCGGGTCCCGCGTGCACGGGATAATTGAAGTGCTGCGTTTGGGGATTGGCGTCGGCAATCGTGATGCGTGCTTCGGGTGTCTCTTCCTCCATGGCCTTGAGCATGGCTTGACCCTCCCGGCCGAAGCCGAGGATGCACACACTCTTGCCGCTGAGGTCACGCATGTGCATCGAGTGCAGGGAGGAACGGTGCGGGGATGCGGTGCTCCTTACTTGGACTGAGTGCCCTCTGGATGAGTGCGTCGGGGTCGGTGATCGTAGGGAGGGACTCCTTGAGGAAGAGCTGCATCGCCGGTGTTTCCTCCAGTTCGCCGCGCCGGTGCGCGAGCAGGAACGCCGCTTGGATGTCTTCGCGCGATCCCACGCACTCAAAGGGTTTGAGCCCCTCTATTCCGAGGAGTTCCCTGTAGAGGAGCGTGAGCGTTGGATCATCAAAAAGATTACTCCCAAAGATCTCCGTGAGGGTTTTGCGTGGGAGGAATGCTGCAAAGAGAGCGAAGGATGACGCGCACTTGGGGCACTCGCCGCACCAGCGTTCCCCCGTGCCCTTCTCCAGGATCTTCCAGTTCCTGTTGCAGCTTGTGACAAGCGGGAAGTACTGCGGCATGCGGGAGAACTCCTCGACGATTTTGAGTTCGCTCCACGGACGCAGCAGGCTGAAGACCGCGAGGTCCGGCGTAATCCAATCGCGGATGTACGCAGAAATCAGATCCTCCGCTTCCAGGCTCTTGCTCCACTGGTGGTTCACGCTCTGCCCATTCACGGTCGCGTTCCCCTCGTCTGCACTGCGCTCATTGCTCAGGACCACCGCATCGAAGCCGTAGATGATGGCCGTGAGTACGCTTGCGAACGTCAGGTACGCGGTGATGGGCACGTGTCCGTTGAGCGCTCCTTCCTGGTTGAGTGTGAAGAGGAGAGGGGAGAGCGTTCGCTCAATCGTGAGCATGGGGAGCTTGAGCTCCACTGCCAGTGCATCGATGAGCGGGTGGCTATTCATTCTTAGGAGAGTCACGTCGTGGCCTGCGTGCTTGAGGAGTTCAATGGCGACGATGGAATCTTTGCCTCCTCCAATGGGGACGAGTACGCGCCCCGGCGCTTTCGGCCGAATGATGGGACGGGGAGACTTCTTGGGTTCACTGGGGAAGCGGATGCGTCCCGTGGGGTCGATGTGGTTTCTATAGAAGAACTCAGCAAGTCCCCGTGTATAGAGCGTTTCGAAGAACGCGGCTTGCCTGGGGTCGAGCGGAGCCGATTCCACGCTGATCTCTTTGGGGCAGCAGGTTTTGAAGTAGCTCGCCCCGCCCGTGAGGTGCAATGCCTGGAGAGCGCGTTCCACAAGTTCCAGCGAGACCTGCTGGAAGAGCACTCCTGCAGGGAAATCGACGGTCTCTAAGAATTTGATTACGCCATCCAGGCTGTACCGAAGCTCCGCCCGGCGTTCATCGGCATCAAATGCCGCCGATGCGAAGATGAAGGAGTTATATGGCTCCATGGATTCCTAGCATACGCGAAAGCGCTTCCGAGGGGAGGGGAGAGGAGGTAAGATTCTCCCCGTGTCATGGTGAGCGGAGTCGAACCATGACATTCCTGTCCTTTCGTGTCACCCTGAGTAGCCTGTCCTGAGCTCGCCGAAGGAGAGTCGAAGGGTGACTTCGATAAGCATCGTTGGCCATGGTGGCGGAATTGGTATACGCGCGCGACTCAAAATCGCGTTCTCGCAAGGGATTGTGGGTTCAAGTCCCACCCATGGCACCACCATCCATATTTGAATACCCAGAAGATAACAACCAGTAACCCCGTCACCACCATTCGACTCGCTGCCGCTCGCTCATGGTAAACCATTCGACTCATGGTCCCCGGCCACAGCTTCGCAAGCCGACATTTCCCCCTCAATCTATGAGAAAAATTTTGCCCCTCCTCCTCGTCAGCATCCTTGCAATGACTGCTTGCAATCGCTCTGTATCCACAGAGTCCGGTACGCCCGGTACGGCGATCAGCGAAAGGAGTACTGCAATGCAAGTGTCTCCTGCCTCTCAGCAGCCTGTATGGGTCGCAATCAAAGCATGGGCTCCTGATCTCACCTGGTCTGAGCTGAACACTGGCACGAATGATGATCTTTTATGGATCGATATGGAGCATTCGATTCCCGCCCACGCTCTGCAAACTCAATTCATACAATCGGCCCCCGTTGTGTCACACCAGTTCAATGCTCTCTCTGTTTCCCGCGATGCTCTCGCAAGTGACCTCTCTCCACTTGGCTGGAAGTCGTCGAATATGCTGGATGCCGATGGGCCGACAGGCACCATCTGGGGATATAGAATGGAGAGTGATGTTGGCATTCGTTTCCTTATCATGTCCATCCATGGCAAGGAGTGTGTCGCCAGCAGCGATCGACCGATCGGGTGCTCTTCATTCGTCACACAAGCGACTGTTACCGACGTATTCCCCGCAGGTGCCGATCTTTGATCTTGGTACTCAGGATGTTGTAATACTATGAGTGGGTCGTAGGTGCTCTTACGACGACGACAGCAGAGTTTGCACTTCTGTATCTTCCACCTGGGGAAAATCCCTGTACCACTGTCCCACAGCGCAGAAGTCTGCAGGTGTTGAAAGGATCACGGCTTCGTCCGCCGCCTGTTTGAGCTTTTCCGCCGTATCCGGCGGGCAGACGGGGAGTGCAACGATGATCTTTGTTACCTCTGCATTCCTCAAATCCTCAATCGCGGCGAAGAGCGTCGCGCCGGTCGCCGCGCCGTCATCGGTGAGGATGATGGTTTTCCCCTTCAGTGGAGGTCGCTTAGCGATGCCGTAGACCTCTTTGCGCCGCTTGAGCTCCTGCATCTCCTCATTGATGATCGGTTCCATGTTCTCCCAGTTCACACCGTGCGCGCGCATCGTCTCTTCATCGAGCTGTGTGGCTCCACCCTCCGCGATGGCGCCCAGCGCGAATTCACGGTGAGTGGGGTGCCCGAGCTTCCTCACAACGAAAGGGAAGAGCGGGAGTGAGAGCGTTTCGGCAAGCGCCCCTCCTACAACCACGCCTCCCCGCACGAGCGCGAGCACCAGTGTGTCTTTGTTCTCCTTGTACTCCTGCAGCGCTTCAGCGAGCGCTCCGCCAGCTTCCTTTCGGTCAGGGAAGGGGAGGGTCATGCCTCCATTGTACCGCTTCCTTCGGTAGGTTCTCTTCCACTAGAAGAGGTACGGTGCGCTCTCCTCTCTCATACGCAGTTGGTCTGCGTCGTAGAGTTCTATGGGGAGGCGCTTGTCTCCTTTGACCCCCGAAAGATCCATGGTGCTGATCTGGTCGTCGCGTTTGCTCCCCCGTGGGAGGATGGCAACTTTCCCCACGTGCCCTGCAATCGCTTCTTCCGCCGCTCTTTCACCCAGCGTCTTTGCGAAGACAGAATCGCGTTCCGTTGCAGCTGCACTGCGGATTAAGTAGCTGGGGCAAGCGTACATTGTCTTGATATCGGCTTCGTTGAGCCAGCGTTCCACTCTCCTGCCTACGCCTCCCAGCCTCAGGTTCCCAAATGGATCCGGTTCGGTACTGACGTGGGTTTTCTGTCCGTCAATGCGGAATGCTTCTGCAATGACCAAGAGCGCGTTAGATCGAGATTGAGCGCGCAATGCTCTGATGCGTTCAACGACGTGGTCGCGCGGCACTTCCACTTCCGCAATGAGGAGCGTGCTCGCTTCTGCGGCCGTTGCAATGCGTGCGGCGAGATCTCCGGAATCCCTGCCCATGATCTCCAGGATGCTCATTTTATCGTTGCTCTCTCCTTCTGCTTGCATGCGCTTGGCCCATTCGGCGCCCTCGCCGGCGGCCGTGAGAACACCGAATGATCGTTGCACTCCTCTGCCGATGTCGTTATCGACTGTCTTGGGAACACCGTTGAGGCGTTCGATGACGCCGTGCCTCATGAGGACACCCGCAGCACCCAGAGAATTATCCCCACCGATGACGATGACGATGTCGACGCGGTTGCGCGTTAGATTTTCCCTGATGATGGTACTGATCCGTGCAAATTGCTCCGGATCTTTGAGCTCCCCTGTCTTATCCACTGGCGCCGGATTTGCCCGTGATGTGCCAATAGGGCTGCAACGTTGCTTACGCAATCCTTGGATGCCTGCTTGAACGCACGGCAGCCTGTGAATGTTGCAGAACGTCGCGTCCGGTTCCATGAGCTCTCTGTAACCGTCTTGACTGAAGAGCACCTCGTACCCCTCTTGCTCCGCTCTCTTCGAGACGCCGAACTGTGCGTCGCTCGACCCGGGGCACGAACCACCTGATTGCAGGACAAGTAAGCGTTTTCCCATAGGAGGCATGTTCTACCCCCACGGTGCAGGTCGCGCAAATTCCTTGGACTTCTGAACGTGCCTTACCGATGGTTTTGCTCATCTACTTGCTCTAAAACGAGGGATGCCAAACTACAGCGCGATGCGCATGGCATCCCCTGTATTCCCTGCGGTATCTCGGGTAGTGTGGTGCCGAACACTTCCATCGGTTTCCCCCTCTCCCATGGCTATCGCCGCTGCTTCAAAGAAGCATTCTGCATCCGCTTCCGCAACCTCCACTCCCTACACGCGGTTCCAGACGACGCTCAGTGCGGTTGTTGAACGATTGAAGCTCTCCCAAGCTGAACGCGCGTTCCTCACCGAACCGCAGGCAATCCGCGAGGCGCAGCTTTCAATTACCCGTGATGACGGGTCACAGGCGAGCTTCCCCGCGTTCCGTGTCCAGTTCAATAATGCGCGCGGTCCGTACAAAGGCGGCATTCGCTACCACCCCGCGGCGGATCGCGAGGAGGTGAAAGCGCTTGCAGCACTCATGGCGCTCAAGACCGCGGTGGTGAACATCCCCTTCGGGGGTGGTAAGGGCGGCATTCAGCTCAATCCCCGAGAGCTTTCTCGACATGAGCTTGAGGAGGTATCACGTGCCTACGTGCGTGCATTCAAAGAGTACTTGGGTCCGGATATCGACTGCCCGGCACCGGACGTTAATACGACGCCGGAGATCATGGCGTGGATGCGCGACGAGTTCGAGAAGCAGACCAACTCCTACAGTCCTGCGATGATCACGGGGAAGCCCATGAGCTACGGCGGATCACTGGGGCGTGATACGGCAACGGCACGGGGAGGATTCTTCATCTTAGAAGAGCTCATCGATCGTGCGGCACTGGATCCTACAGAACTCAAAGTGGCCGTTCAGGGCTTTGGTAATGCCGGAGGCACGATGGCGCACTTCCTCCACAACGTGGGGTTCACGGTGGTCGCGCTCTCCGATTCGCAGGGCGGCATCTACGGCCCCGATGGCATTGATCCCGTGCGCATCGAGAAGTACAAACGCAAGACCGGCGCGGTCGCCGGCGAGTACTGCGAGGGGTCCGTCTGCGATATCCAGCGTATGAAGATGGATGGCGTGGAACACATTACGAACGAAGAGCTTTTAGAACTCCCCTGCGATATTCTCATCCCCGCGGCGCTCGACAACGTGATCACGGCGGAGAATGCGCAGAAGGTGCAGGCGCAGTACATCCTGGAACTCGCCAACGGTCCCACCACACCCGAGGCTGACATCATCCTCGAAAAGAAGGGCGTGCAGGTGATCCCCGATATCCTGGCCAACGCCGGTGGCGTCACCGTGAGTTACTTCGAGTGGGTGCAGGGGCGCAGCGGCGAGCAGTGGACAGCAGATCGCGTGGACACTGAGCTCAAACGCATCATGCTCGACGCCTACAAAGCGGTGCGCCGTGAGGCATACAGGACTAAAGTGAGCTACCGCCATGCGGCGTTCAGCGTGGGGCTTAAACGCATTGTGGATGCGATGCGGGCAAGGGGATGGGTCTCGTGAGTATGGAGTATGGTGTATGCAGTATGGAGGGAGAATGAGATGCTGGCTGCATACTGCATACTGTTCCCTGTATACTCTGTTCGTATGTACGACGTCGCCATCATCGGCCTGGGATGCGCCGGGTACACCGCTGCGATCTACGCGGCGCGCTACAAATTAACGACTCTTCTCGTTGGGGAGTTGGAGGGAGGGACGGGTATCGCTGCCGTGGAGGTGGGCAATTGGCCCGGGGATATCGAAATTACGGGTACCGAACTTATGGAACGCATGCGCAAGCATGCAGTGAGCTTCGATGCGGTCACGCATAAAGTGGCCCGCATCGAGAAGGTGGAGAAGGAGGGGGAGACATTCCTGCTCACATTCCAGAACGGCGAAACCGCACAGGCGCGAACGGTGATCTTCGCCACGGGGTCCAAGCACCGGCACCTGGGTGTTCCTGGGGAAGAAGAGTACGCGGGCAAGGGTGTTTCGTACTGCGCTACGTGCGATGCATTCTTCTACCGCGGGAAGACCGTTGCGGTGATCGGCGGCGGCGACAGCGCCGTGGAGGGAGCCGCTATTGTCGCGCAGGTGGCAAAAAAGGTGTACCTCATCCACCGACGCGACGCGTTCCGCGCAGAACCCTACTGGGTGGATAGGGTGAAGGGACGACCGAACGTAGAGTTCGTGCTCTCCACAAACGTCACCAAGATCACGGGCGAACAAACGGTCAAAGCCATCGAGCTCAATACGCCATTTAACGGCTCAAAAGAGCTCTCGGTTGACGGCGTGTTCGTAGAGATCGGTGCCATTCCCGAGACCAAGCTCGCAGCAGATCTGGGATGCGTGCTCGACGATCGGGGGCACCTCAAAGTAGACAGTGCGCTCCAGACGACGGTCCCCGGCGTCTTTGCCGCTGGCGACGTGAGCGGAGGCAGTAACCACTTCGCGCAGTTCGCCACGGCGGCGGGGGAGGGGGCGATTGTGGGAAACAGTGCATTCAATTACCTCTCGAATCGCGGAGAAGTCGCCGGTGGCAGCATGGGCGGGGGTTGAGAAGACAGAGGACTCCCGTTGATCAAGTTTCTCCTTGCTTCATGGTCGTGCCTTCCTTAAGCTCCTTCGCGTTATGCCACGTGGAAAACGTACCGTCTTTGGGATTTTCTGCTCCGTCACGGGCAACCGCCTGGGAACGGTTCGTTTCCATAAGCAGGATAAGATGGGAAAGGCATGGAAGGAGCATGCTGAGAAACTCACCAAATACTGCTCCAAGTGCCGCAAGAAGGTGGAGGTGAAACTAAAAGAGGAGAGACATTCGAAATAGGGTTGGGGTTCGGGTTGGGGGTGGTTATGCTTTCGCTATGGCACAGCGAGAACAGCAGGTCGGCGAGGTGATGCTCTTGGGTACGTGCGTACTCGAGGGACTTTTTCCCATCTTGGCGAATCTTTCGATGCGTGTGTTCCCTCCGGTTCTCTTCACCGCACTGAGCGCGCTCCTTGCAGCTGCGGCGTTCGCATGCATTCTGTTGTGGTCCGGTGGGTGGCGGCGCATTCCCTTCAAAGGATTTCTCTACGCATGCGGTGTTGCCGTGTTCGTTGTGCTCGCATCGACGTTTATCTTTGTCGGTGCGCGTTCTACCTCCGGCATCAATACGACGCTCCTCCTGCAGGCGGAGATACTCTTCACGTTTATCGTGAGTACCCTGTTCCTACGCGAAACATGGCGGGTGCCGCAACTCCTGGGTGCGGCGGCCATCCTCTGCGGAGATATCTTCATTCTCTTCAACGGGACACTCGTGCTCAATCACGGAGATCTCTTCATATTGCTTGCTACTGCGCTCTTCCCCATCGGCAATATCTTCGCCAAACGTGCGCTTCACCTCCTCTCCTCGCAGATGCTCCTCTTCCTGCGCTACGCGGTGGGAGGCGTGTTCCTGCTCCTCTTGAGTCTGCTCATCGAAGGGGCACCGCCGTCTGCAGAAAGTCTCTGGGCTCACCGTTCGTTGTTCCTCGTGTACACGTTCCTTATTTTGGTGGGGTCCAAACTCTTTTGGTACGGGGGACTCAAGCGCCTTCCCCTGGGTCGTGCGGTGGCCATCATCTCCTCCGCTCCGGCCTTTGGACTCTTCTTCGCCTTCCTGTTTCTGCGGGAAATCCCCACTTTGTACCAGTTTGTAGGTTTCGGATTCTCTACCATCGGGGTTTTCCTCATCATCGCGCAGTCCCGGTTGACGCGGCCCCTGTCGGATCGCGGCACGTCGCCGTCTGTCTATGAACCCATATAGGATGTTTGCGCATGCATGCTCATGGTCTTGTATAGTGGGCTCATGCAGAAGAAAGGTGACGTCTACCGTTCCTGTGCGGCCATTGTTGTCCTGCGTAAAACCGCGCAGGGTCACGAAGTACTTCTCCTCCACAAACCGCGCAAGCGCGATGCATGGCAGTTGCCCCAAGGAGGGAGAGAATCTGGAGAGAGCCTGGAGCAGGCAGCAGAGCGTGAGCTCATGGAGGAGGCGGGTATCCGTGTGCGACTCTTGGGAAGGACTTCTACGGTGTACCAGTACGATTTTCCCGCGTCCTATAGGAGATTTCGCCCCGATAACGTCTGCGGACAACGCGTGGAATTCGTCTTCGCCGTCATGGATCAACCCAAGGCGGTGCAGGTGGACGCACACGAGATTGATGCGTACGTATGGGTGCATCCGAGCAAGATCCACATGTACATCCGGCGCAAGCAATACCTTGGAGTCGTTCGGAGGATTGTCCAGGAGGCCATTGCCCTCCTCCCCCAAGCTGCATGAGGATCTCCCGGCTCACCTTTGAGCAATTTCGCAGTTTCCGCACTCTTGCGGTGGAATGCAGTGAGGGGTTGGTGCACCTCTTCCTGGGGCCCAATGGCGCGGGGAAGACCAATATCCTGGAGGGGGTCTCGGTTCTCTCCCTTCTGCGGTCGTTCTTGATTTCCCAGGAAGCCGATCTCATACACTGGGGAGAAGAGTACTACCGTCTACGCGCTGAAATGCAGACGGACGACGGTACGCTTGGCAGCGTCGAGGTGGTCAGCCAGCTCCAGCCGCGCAAGCGCAAGGTCTGTTTTCTCAACGACGTACAGGTGCCTCTCGTGAGCGCCATCGGTCGTTTGCCGACGGTGGCGTTTCTTCCTCAAGATCTGGAGCTTTCCTGCGGGGCTCCTGCCGTGCGTCGTCGGTTCTTCGATGAGCTTCTCTGCCAAGTCTCTCCTGCCTACGCGCAGACACTCACGCGCTACCAGAAGATTCTCAAGCAGCGCAATACGCTCCTCAGGCGCATAGGAGAGGGGGTATCCGGGGAAAAGGATCTTGCGCAGTGGGATCTCCTCCTCAGCGAACAGGGTGCCGCTCTCCTCGTCCCGCGTTTGGAACTTGCCGAGATCTTCGCGCGAGCACTCTGCGAAGAGGTCACGAACTTGGGTGAATCATGGCAGGATGTGCGTTTGGTGTACGAGCGCCGCGGAAGCGCGCGCGAACAATCAGAAATTGCTTCAGAATTCCGAGAGCTCCTCATGCACTATCGTGAGCGCGACATCATTCTGCAATCTACGAGCGTGGGTCCGCACCGTCACGACTGGCACGTGGAAGTGGAGGGAAGGCCGCTTTCCTCCTTTGCCTCGCGCGGGCAGCAGCGCACGGTTGTCATAGCACTCCTCTTCCTCAAAGTCTCGTACCTGGAGCTCAAGCGTTGCGAGAAACCTGTGATTCTCCTGGATGACGTCTTTTCCGAACTCGATGATGCGCACCAGCAGGCGCTCCTCAAATCCTTCGATGCGTACCAGGTCTTCATTACTTCCACGCACAGTCCCGCGGCACTCCACGGAGCGCACGTGCTCACCGTAGGAGAGGGGAAGGTGAGGGGAAAAGTAACTAGTATCTAGTATCTAGTATGAAGTATGAAGTATGTGGAGAGGGTGGTTCAGGCGTTTTCGAACGCGAAGAGCTTCGCGTTAAGCAGCCCGTAGAGTGCCAATGCGAGCGCGTCGGCGGCGTCATCCGGCTTCGGTGGTTCTTGGAGTGAAAACGTGCGCGTAAGCATGTCCTGCACCTGGCGCTTATCCGCGTTGCCGTCGCCGGTGATGCAGTGTTTGAGTTCCAATGGTGTGGGTTCTAGGCAAGGGATGGCATGTTCGGCAAGTGTGAGCAGGATGACGCCGCGTGCTTGGGCGACGGCGATCGCTGTTAAGCGGTTGGTTGCGAAGAAGAGCCGCTCCACCACCGCATACTGGGGTTTGGTGTCACGCAGGTACTCATGGAGGTCATGCTGAAGCTCGCAGAGCCTGTCGGGGAGGGGGAGGCCGGACTTCGTCGTAATCGTTAACCAGTCCGTTCGCGTGAATTTTTGGGGCGAATCGGCCTCGATGAGTGCGATGCCGGTGATGGCCAACCCTGGGTCAATGCCGAGAATCCGCATGGGTTCCAGCCTGAAGGGGAGCGACGATCTGCGCAAGTCCATCTGGTTGCCTTAGAATGGGTTTTCTGCTAATCTAAAAGGAAAACTCGCAGTGTATGTACCCTCGTATCCGCCGGCACCGGCACCTCCTGATTCTCCCTGTGTTCCTGCTCCTCCTGGGGCTCTCCTTCCTACGCGCTCCCCGTGCGGTCTTGGGTTCGCTTCCGGCTCCGCTGGGGGAGTTTAGAGATGCTTCCGTCGTTCAGTGGGAGCAGGGACGAGCATTTCTCGATGATGGCAGTCGATTTTCTCCAGAGGAAGTGGTGCCGTCTCTGACGGAAGGCAGCGCGCTCATGTTCGGAGAAGGCCTCTTCACCGTGCGTGCAGGGGAAACCGAGCTTCAGGGTTTGAGCGGTGCGTTCCATGTTACCGTGCGCGCTTCGGCTGTGACTGTCGCTGCACTCACGGCGCCTGTGCTTGCACGATCGGGGAGTGGAATGATGCTCATACCACCGGGCATGCAGTGGCGCACTCAAGGAGCAATAGCGACTCTGGAGGAGGGGAGTACAACGTGGTTTGCCGATCACACGCTCAAGAGCATCCCCACGCATTTCCTGCGCGAGAAGCTCATCGCACTCGATCAACTGTATTCCCCTCGGGAGGAGCAGGTATGGGAGAAGATGCGTAGCAGGGGGCAGCTTGCTCTTGTTTTAAAGCCCCTCACGCTTCCACAGGCGCGCGAACGCATAGAGGAGCATCGCAGCGATGCATTCCTCGCTCAGCTGCAAGCGGCGGTGCGTCAAGGTCAAACCGTGCGTGCCGCTCTTCTCCTACAAGATCCCGAGTTGAGTGCGCTCCTTGCTCTGCCTCAGGAGCGAGAATTCTTCGCACGTATCGTGGTTGCGGCTGCAGAGGATTTACGTCTCCTTACCCCGCTCCTCCAGTACCTTGATCGGGACCCAACACTCTGGCTGCTTGCGGGGTTGCACCCGGCGTTGCGCGAACGTATTCAAGCGACCCAGGCACAGCCGAAGCTTCCTGCCGAGGAAACTATCGTTGCACTCCTTGTGCTCCCCCAATCCGATGTTCTTTCCAAGCCTCTCCCCGCAATGCTCCTGGAAGCGTGGGCAGAACGTTTCAAAGAAGCTGTGTGGGGACGAACGGATGCGGCTCAGCTCCTCCAGGGATTTGCAGTAACCCTCACGGATCTTGCTCAGCGCCAGTGGCGCCAGGAGTATCCTCAGCGCGCGCTCGAACTGACGCGCGCGCTCCTCGTTGTTGCTGAGCGGTATCCTACGTTCCTTTCCGGTGCCGACCGCGAACGTCTGGACCGAATTTTACGCGGGGACATGGTTGCCATTGTGCCGCAGGAGGAGGTTTTTGAGGAGATGCCGAAATCGGAAGAAGAAGCTCAAACCTCCGCATTCGCTCCGCAGGAGGTGGAACGCTTGGCCTACGAGCTTCTGCGCGACAGTGGCGCACTCTTCACCGTAGAGACTTCCATCACCGCTTCCGCCGCCGATACGGCGCTCGTGCGCGGAGTGATCTTCTCCTCAGCAGGGGGCGACCATACCTACGACTGTACACTCAACGTGCAAACGCACGAGGTATCGCAGATTGTTAAGGATGGCAGCATGCTCCCCAATGCGCTTTCCCTTGGTGCATTCGTGGTGTGGGTGGGGAGGTGATTTTCGTCACCGGACAGAAGCTGTACGTAGTTTTGAATTGCCGCAGCCGCGAAGGGCTGCTTCCTACAAGGTTTTGCAGTGTTTCTGGGTCGGAACACCATCCCGTCGCGGTCCCGTATTTTGGGAAAATCTGCATTTGCATGTGGTGGCTTGCCACTGTCATCGCCTCGGCACGAAAGTGGCCCGAGTCCGCTGGAGGCGGACTCTGGTATGAGGAACAAAGAAAGTGCTGGGGTAGTAAAGAGGTTTCACGGGTAGTACTATGCGACTGTGGAAAGGAAGAATGTGTCATCAGGGTCACCCATGGAAAAGCCGATCGGCTTCTCCCGCGCTGTTCGGTTGGGGAATGTGATCTCCGTTTCGGGTACGGCGGCTATTGCACCGGATGGAACAACAGCTTGCCCCAATGACGTGTACGGTCAGACGAAGTACTGCTTGGAGATTATGGAGAAAGCCATTGAGAAGGCGGGAGGAAGTCTGAGCGATGTTATCCGAACCAGAATTATGCTTGTTGATATCTCCAAGTGGGAAGAAGCAGCCAAAGCTCATGGAGAGTTCTTCTCGGACATTCGCCCTGCTTGTACATTCGTTGAGGTAAAGGGGTTCATTAAAAAGGACTGGTTAGTCGAAACGGAGGCAGATTGTATTGTTTGAAGTGAATGATATGGGGAATGTATTGATGGTTACAGTTCGTTAGAGAGCCAGCCTTCGCTCCGGGTGGCTAGCCAACCGTAGCTCGGCTCCTAGTGTAAGAATACCATGTGAAAACGCCGGAGCTACGGCCGGCAACCTTCGCCGAGCGAAGGTTGGTGGGCGATGGAAGACTTGAACTTCCGACTTCGACATTACCTGCCTGCCGGCAGGCAGGTCAGTGTCGCGCTCTAACCATCCGCCTGGGCGGATAATCGCCCTTTTAGAAATTCTCTTCCTTTTCCGGTTTTGAGAAATTTCTCACGTTCTCTTGCCTCTCTTTCGTTGGCATATTCCTCTCTATGTACGAGTTTCCAAGGTCCTTTGTTGTTCGTATACGAAGAAAATCCATCGTTCGCATTATGTTGTATGATTCGTTTCTCCAGATCATTGGTAAATCCTTTATAGAGTTTCCCTTTTGGATTTTGAACAACGTAGACGTAGTACATCTTGCAAATGAGTTGGTGGGCGATTCAGGACTTGAACCTGAGACCTCGACATTATCAGTGTCGCGCTCTAACCAGCTGAGCTAATCGCCCAAAGGAGCAGAGAAAGGGTACAAAGCGAGGGCGGAGCTGTCAAAGCGTTTGACCGTGGGAAAACGCGCGCCCTATTCCTTCTGCTCCTCTTCCTGTGCGCCTTCGTCAGTAGGTTCCTCCTCCTGCTCCTCTTCCTCCCCACGCAGGGTGCGGCGCTCTTCCAAAATCCTTAAGCGGATTTCCTTGCGGCGTTCCTTGGCTTCCTCGCGCTCCTCAGAAACGCGTCGGCGGTAGGCAGTGCGTTTTTCCCTGTATTCCTGCTTGAGCTCGGCCAGTTTCTGCTTTCGCTCCAGCTGGATGGAGCGACTCAGCTCCCTGAGCTCGATTTGAGATTGCTTCTCCTGAGCAAGTGCTTCGACCTTCTGCTCCTTGCGCTCTCGCATGTCTTCCAGGCGTTCGACGCGGTTGCGCAGCGTGCTCCTGCGCTTCTGCTGCAGCGCCTCCTGTGCGCTCTTGTACTCCTCCTGCGTGGTTTCGCGCAGTCGCGTTCGCTCTTCTACGAACTGACGTCGTAGTTCTTCTCGCACGCAGCGCGTGCGAGGAATGCCTTCCAGCAACAAGCAGGCTTCGGGGATGGTTCCGCTTGAGGATGTTGTTTCATCCTCTTCGGCCATGCCGACAGGTGCTGCGATAACAAAAAGGAGACATACGAAGAATGTCAGAGAGAATGGTTTCATAAGAAGAGCGGGGGAGACTTGGCCTTTACCCTAGCAAGGACGCGAGAGAAGTGCAGTGGTGCGAAGTGGAGATTCTATTTCTTGTAGATATCCGTCACGCTCTCGCCACGTTCGATGTGCTCGATTACTTGGGCGAGCATCGGGGCGATGGGGAGCACAGTGAGGTGCCGGATCTTCTTCTCCTGCGTGGGGACGCTGTCCGTTACCACGATTTCGGTAAATCCCGCTTTCTCCAGGTTTTCCTGTGCCTTTCCGGAGAAGATGCCATGGGTCGCCACGGCGAAGATATCCTTGGCAGCGCCGCGCTCGGTGAGTGCTTGCTTGGCCGAAATAAGACTCCCCGCGGTATCGATCATGTCATCAAAGACAATGCAGGTGCGTCCTTCAATTTCGCCGACGACTTCCAGGATTTCCGCCTGGTGATGCCGGGGCCGCGCCTTATGCATCAGGGCGAGATCCGCGCCGATCATGTCAGCGAACTTCTTGGCGCGCTTGGCGCCGCCCGCATCGGGCGAAACCACCACGGGGTCCTTGAGGTTCTTCTTGGTAAAGTACTGCGCGAAGATCGTGCGAGCATCGAGAGCATCCACGGGGATGGAGAAGAATCCCTGGATTTGTGTGGAGTGCAGGTCGAGCGTAATCACATGGTCCGCTCCGGATTCCTCCAAAAGGTGTGCAACGAGTTTTGCGGAAATAGGCTCGCGCGGTTCGGACACGCGATCTTGGCGTGCGTAGGGAAAGTGGGGGATCACGGCGTGCACCGACTGTGCAAAACTCAGGCGCGCTGCCTGGCAGAGAAGGAGAAGCTGCATCAAGTCCTGGTCCGGTTGGTTTGAGGCGGTCTGCAGGATGTAGACATCCTTGCCGCGTACAGACTGTCCGAATTTTACATACTGCTCGCCGCAACTAAAGGTCTTGAGCTCCAGGGTGCCCAGCTCAGTCTTAAGCTCGCGAGCAAGCTCGCGGGCGAGGGCCGGGTGGGAGGATCCCGCAAACAGGTTCATTTGTAGTACTATTGTACCAAATGCAGGTCAGATTCTCCACATGTCGTGGCATGGCTGTGGTCGAGGAAGAGAATGGCGAATTCGTGGGCGCTTTGGGCGATCCGCTCATTCATCCCGATACGGGCTTTATTGAGGGCTTCTCCGTGTGGGTTTCGGGCATCCTGCGTTCCGAGGAGGTTTTCTGCTCCGGGCAGGACATTCTGCGGTGGGGGATGGTCGTGACGGTGCGGCACCGTGGAGTCCTGGGTCCCGTGGCGGATTGTGTGCGCCTGCAGCCGCTCCTGGAAGACCCCCGCACGGTGCTTCGGCAACGCATTCGCACCGAGAACGGCAAAGAGCGCGGGAAGTGTGCGGACATCCAGTTCGATACCGAGGCACTGCGCGTGACATGGCTCTTCCCGCGCAAGTTCCTCAAGTGGGGGATCGCCATCCCGCTCTCGGAGGTTTTGGAAGTGCGCGAAGATGCGATCATCGTGCGCGATCCTCCTGCGATGCAGGAAGAACCGGTCCACCCGGTGCGTGCTGTAAAAGCGCTGGAGGCTATTCAGGATATTGCCGATTCGGGGGTGGCCCGACCCTCGTAACAAAAGAGCCCCCGTGTGGGGACTCTTTCGGAATCGAAGGATAAGGGGAAATGCTTAGATCTGGTCGACGATCTCGGTGGCGATGAAGTCGACGATCGCGCTGGCGAGGAGGATGACGATCAAGCCGATAACGGCAAAGAGGATCGTCTTCTTCCCGGTTCCTACAGCAGTCTCGTCACCTTGCGAGACGACCAAGCGGATACCGGCAATCACGATGATGACCACTGCAACCAAGGCCATGAAATTGAGAATGCCCTTGATCACGGAGATCGTTCCTGCGCGAGCATCGGTCGCGCCTCCGATATCCGGAACATCACCGAAAATACCGGCGAAGGCGGGCGTGACGGCGGTGAGCCACCCCAAGACCGTTGCGGAGGCCACGGTCGACGCGCGCTTGATTATTGGCAACATAGCGAAAGTGGGGAAATTTAACTCATTGTTAAACAACTTGATGTGTCTTGGCAAGCTCCGCTTTCCCCTGCGGGAGCAATGGGGCTTGACGATTTTGCACAAGATGACTCATTCATTACTCAGGAAGCCCACACCGACAAGCAGAAGGGCCGGCAGGGCGAACCAGAGATCTTGATTGAGGATCATAAGCTGCATCAGTTTGCTCTGTTCAAACAGCGGAGTGACTGCCGCGGCTTGCGCCAGATTGGCATCCAAGAGGGCAGAACCTGCAAGAAATGTGAGGAGTGTAGAGAGGAGCAGACCGGCGGTCGCCAGCCCGAAGACGCCGGTGAGGAAGGTATTGACGAGGCTGTTCCCCTGTTTGGTGTACTCGATGGCGATACCGCTCCTGACCACAAGGAAAATAATCACAGCAACGAAGACAGTCAGTTTGATGATTGCGAGCGTGTTCGTATCAATGGAGAGTCCCAGCACGATGAGGACAGGTTGTGATTCTCCCGTCAGGCGAGCGAGGATGTTCCCGATACCCTGCACGGCCACGGTGGCGATGTAGGTGGCGATGATCATTTTCACCGATTCGTCTTTGCCGATGATGAAGCCGTACGCCGTTACCATGGCGAAGAAGACAATCACGAACAGGTCCCAGCTCAAGGTAAGGCTCATAGTGACGGGGAAGTTGTGGGTCATTCTACGCACATTCGTTGGAGACTGCCAATTGCAGATCCTCGACGAGGAGGCTTCCTTGTTGCATTCGTTGTGTTAGGCTTGCTCCGCCATGCGTCACGGATTCCTCCTTATTGCCAAGCCGGTCGGTCCCACCAGTCATGATTGCGTGGCTCATGTGCGCACGCTTCTCTGCGAACGCAAGATCGGACACTTAGGGACGCTGGATCCTGCTGCTGAGGGGCTCCTGGTGCTTGCGGTAGGAGCGAAGGCTCTTAAGGTCATCGAACTTTTTGCGGATCTTTCCAAGGAGTACACGGCGCAGGTGTGTCTCGGCACGGAGAGTACGACCTACGATCGCGAGGGGGTCCTCTCCGTTATTCCTCCGAAGCCCGGTTGGCAGAAGCCGCAGAAAGAGGACATTGAGCGCGTCATCCGCGATCGATTTTTGGGCACCATCGAGCAAACGCCTCCCGCGTACTCTGCGATAAAAGTCGCAGGTGAGCGCGCGTACCGCAAGATGCGTCAGGGCAGGGGAGTGGATTTGCCCCCGCGTACGGTGGAGATCACTGCGTGCGATGTTCTCGCGTACCGCTATCCGGATCTCACGCTGAGAGTTGCTTGTGGAAGCGGCACATACATCCGTTCGCTCGCGCACGACCTGGGGAAGTTGCTACGATGCGGCGGATACCTGTCCGGTCTCCAACGTACGAAGGTAGGGGATTGGAATATTGAGGATGCCGTTGCTCCTGATCGTGTTGCGTGGGGGCATGTGCTTCCGCTCAAAGATGTCCTCGTGTCTTGTGCGAAGATCGAACTCACGCAGGAACAAGCGGAGGATATCCGTCACGGTCGTGATATCCCAGTTGAGGTTAAACCCGATACGATTGCATGGTGTGACGATCTTCCCATTGCACTCCTTATCCCCTCGGGTGAGGGCAACGGAATGGCGCATGCGCGGAAGGTGCTGTGATGCACCGCGAGGAATACATGGTGAGTAGTGGGGCTTTTCGTCCCACCCGTTGTGTTTTCTCATTCTGGATTGTTAGGTGTCGCAATGGAATGCTGGTGGGTCAGGCGGGACTTACTTCGACTCGCTCACTGCGTTCGCTCGCTCAGTAAAACTTCTCATCCCGCCTGTTATGTTCCATGGCTGATGAGTTCTGTGTTGTTTTTTAAGATGGTGGGTCAGGCGGGACTCGAACCCACGACCAAGAGGTTAAGAGCCTCCTGCTCTACCAACTGAGCTACTGACCCGTGAAGAGGATGGTACTGATGCTCTGTTCCTGCGTAAAGAGGGCCAGAGTGTTTTCTTGTTCTCACTCCACGCTCTCCATGCAGTGCCGCTGAATCGTGCGCCAGTCGAAGGGGAACTTGTGGGTTTCCAGTGCGCGCACCACGGCGCCAAAGCACTGCCACATGGTCAGTTGGTCATAGTCGAAGGACATGCCGCTCTCCTGCACGGGGTCGTAGGGTTCCAGTGCAGAGGTACGTGGAGCAATGGGAATGACGCCGTACTGCAGACAGGTTTTGAGTTCCTTCTGTGCAGAGGGGTCTGTGAAGAAGATCGCCATGTCCGCCGCGGCGTACATGTTCTCCACCAACGTTTTGTCGCTCTCGGGGATGATGGCTATGCGGTGCTTGTGCTCCTTGGCAAGTTGCGTGAAGAGTTCTCCATACCGTTTGCTCCCTTTTCCTAGGATGAGGATCTCGATGGGGAGAGAGAGGAGTCCCGGGAGTACCTCTTCGAGCAATGCTCCTCCCAGTGCTTCGGTCATACCTCCAGGCAAACAGAGCATGGGGCGCCTGGGTTCTTGGGTCCACTTCAATCGCTTCTGTAACTCCGTCTTATTGCGCACCTTTCGATCGAGCGACTTTGAGGTGTAGCTTTCGGCGAGGGCGTTGCTTTGCGTGGGGGGAACGTTGGGCATGGGTTACGCAGAAATCCTCTTATTATAGAGGAAAACAGCCCTTCGCAGAAGACCGGAAATCTTGCCGGTTGCTTCGATTAGGTTCTTGTATTATTCCCCTGGAATCTGCTCTCTGCCTTGTTCTTGAGCCTCTCCTGCGTCACCCTACTCCCGTATCGCACCCCACATCGTTCTGCTCGACGGCCACCATCTGATGTACCGCGCGTACTGGGCGATCCCCAGGACGCTCAAGCGCCGTGATGGCGAACAGATGAACGCCGTATTTGGCATGGCATCGATGCTGCTTTCCATACTCCAAAAGGAAGAACCGGATTTCCTTCTTACCTGTTTCGACGAGGGGGAAGAGACCTTCCGTCACCAGGAGGCGGAAGGATATAAGGAGGGCCGAGCAGAAACACCCGATGATTTCTACGCGCAGATCCCGCGCATTATTGAACTTCTCGATACGTTTCATATCCGACATGTCTCCGATCCGCGTTTCGAGGCCGACGATCTTCTCTGTGCGTATGCCCGCAAGGCTGAAGGTAAGAACATGCGCGTGACGGTGGTGAGCGGGGATCGTGACCTTCTTCAAATTGTTTCGCCCAGTATTCGGATCGCATTGCCGCATAAGGGGTACCAACAGACCGAGTATCTGGATCCTGCGGGAGTCGAGGAGAAATATGGTATCCGTCCCAATCAAGTTGCTTCGTACAAGGGACTCTGCGGCGATACGTCGGATAATCTTCCCGGTGTGCGAGGCATCGGCCCCAAGACTGCGGTGGAACTTCTCCAGGCATACGATTCGCTGGACGGGGTCTACGCACACTTGGCTGACGTGCGCCCTGCGGTTCGTGAAAAACTCGAACACGATCGTGAACAAGCGTTCTTTTGCCAACGCATGGCGCAGCTCATTTCCGATATGGAGCTTCACTTTTCGATAGACGATCTCCGGCTTATAGCGCTTCCCACAGATGATATCCTCGCATTCTTCACCACGATGGAGTTCACGCTCCTCACGAAACGATTCCAGAATTTCCTTGCCACACCATTTGGGCAATCACACTTCGAGCAGCCATCAAAACCACTCCCTCAGGTGCGTGGTAGAGATGATCAACTCACACTCTTCTAACGTTTTACGCACGCGCTTCTTGTATAGAATTAGTATTCATGTGCTTTTCTCATGTTTTTTGAGAGAGTTGCATTCTTTGTTTAGCCCTTACTATGGCTGAATTATCCGATCAATTATTTTGATCAATAAAAACACCTATGAATACGTTTGGTATTCACGGTGCCCTTGCACGGTGTTTTCCTCGTTCTTTAGACTTCTCTCCGAATTCCCCGGCGGGCAACTGCCACCGGGGTGTGTCCCTTATCTCCCCTTGCCCTTCTCCCTATGTCTAAGGAACGTGTCCTTGCGAGTCTCGATATCGGTAGTTCGAAGATTCGCACAGTTGTCGGTGTCGTTGATGGAACGCATGATCAGGAGGTCCCTAATATCATTGGCGTGGGACTTTCCCCGTCTCTGGGGATGCGCAGAGGGCATGTGATCGATGTGGAGGAACTCATCCATAATATTATCTCCTCACTGGAGGATGCCGAGCGCATGGCTGGTGTTCCCATTAACCATGTCTATGTAGGTATGAGCGGATCGCACATTGAGGCATTCGACAGCAGGGGGGTGATTGCGATCTCGGGTTCTGAGATTACGATGGAGGATGTAGGTCGCGTGCTCGATGCCGCGCAAGCCGTGAGCATCCCCGCGAACCGTAGAATCCTGCATATCGAGCCTAAGGCGTATTCCGTGGATGAGCAGCGGGGGATCAAGAATCCTGTGGGTATGACGGGCATCCGCCTGGAAGTGGAGGCGCACATCATCACCGGGCACATCCAACACGTGAAGAACATCGAGAAGTGTGTGGATCAGGCGGGTGTGGATATCGACGATATTGTTCCCTCTACGATCGCGGCGTCGGAAGCCGTGCTCACCAAGCGGCAGAAGGAGCTGGGCGTTGTCGTCATTGACGTCGGTGCCGGTTCTGCAAGCGTGGCGGTCTTCGAAGAGGGCACGATTCTCCACTCGGTGTGCCTGCCGGTTGGCGGTGAGAGCGTGACGAGCGACGTGGCCATCGGGCTTCGGACCTCCATTGATACGGCCGAGAAGATCAAGATCGAATTCGGTTCCGTTCTTCCCGAGGAGATCCCCGAGCGGGAGATGATCGATCTCTCCTCTGTGAGCAAAGTGGATTCGCAAACCGTGAGCAAACGCTACATGGCGGAAATCATGCAGGCGCGGTACTACGAGATCTTCTCGCTGGTGCAGGATGAACTCAAGCGCGTTGGTCGCAGTGGCATGCTCCCTGCGGGTGCGCTGCTCACCGGCGCCGCAGTAAAGGCTCCGGGCGTGCTTGATCTTGCGCGTGATGTTTTGGGTCTCCCCGTACAGATGGGATTCCCAGTCGATGTTGGTGGTGTCATCGAAAAAGTCGATGATCCCGCGTACGCCACGGCACTTGGCACGCTGGTGTGGGGCATGCGCGAGGGCGAGAGCGCGCCGCGTATCGGTTCTCTTCCCCTGCGGCAGGCTGCCGCGCAACTTGGTTCTTGGTTTAAGAGTCTCCTCCCCTAATCACCTTTTTACCCCTCTCTGTCATGTCGGATACTCTGCGTTCCCTCTTCAGCGGCTCCAAGCCCGTTGGAGGCACCGGTTCTCCTCACGGCGGCACGATGAATGCCTCCACCCAGGAAGTGCGACCGGATATGTCCCCCGGAGCAACGATCTGCGTACTGGGCACCGGCGGCGGCGGCGCCAATGCCGTGAAGCGCATGGTGGACCAGAAGATCCACGGTGTGGATTTCATTGCCGTGAATACGGATATTCAGGCGCTCTACCACAATCCTGCTCCTCGCAAGATCACCATCGGTCGCGGCATCACACGCGGCCTGGGTGCGGGGTCCAACCCCGACATCGGTAAGAAGGCGGCTGAGGAGAGCAGCGAGGAAATTAAAGCCAATTTGGAGGGCACGGATATGCTCTTCATTACGGCGGGGCTGGGTGGAGGAACCGGGAGCGGAAGCGTGCAGGTGATTGCGGAAATTGCCCGGAGCATGGGAGTCCTCACGGTTGCCGTGGTGACAAAACCATTCAGCTTCGAAGGACTCAAGAGGAAGAAGCAGGCGGATGAGGCACTCCAGAATCTCCAGGGGAAGGTGGATACGCTCATCGTGATTCCCAACGACAAAATTCTCTCCCTCATCGACAAGACCACGCCGCTGACCGAGGCATTCCAGGTGGTGGACGAAGTTCTGCAGCACGCCATCGAGGGTATCTCCAGTCTCATCACGGTGCATGGGTTGGTGAACGTCGACTTCGCCGACGTAAAATCCATCATGCAGGATGCCGGTACGGCGCTCATGGGTATCGGTTACGGTACCGGGGACAGCCGCGCTGCAGAAGCGGCACGCGCAGCCGTGGATAGCCCGCTCCTTGAGCTTTCGATCAATGGTGCGAAGGGCGTGCTCTTCAATATCACGGGCGGCAACGACCTGAGTATGTTCGAAGTGGACGAGGCGGCTCGCATCATTACCGAGGCAGCCGATCCCGAGGCGAACATCATCTTCGGTGCTGTCATCGACGAGCAGTACACGGGACAGGTTAAGTGCACCGTTGTCGCGACGGGTTTCGACACAGTGCCGCTCTCGGGTGAGCATATGCATCGTCTGCCAACGGGGAAGATGGTCGGTTTCTCCGATCGAGAGGCACCTGCGCGCGAGAGAATTCGCTACGAGGAGAAGGAGGTTTCTGCTTTCGAGGCGCGTTCCACCGCCGTGCAACTCAATGAGGAGGAATTGGAGGTTCCTGCATTCATGCGTAAACCCATCAGTAAGTGAGGAAAGAGGCTTCACTTCCAAAAGCGGGCCCAAGGGTCCGCTTTTTGTCATGCATCAAAGCGAGTCCCCGTCGCTGAGGTTCCAAGAACCTCAGCGACGAAAATGAAGATTCTTGGCTTAATGGTGCGTTCCCGTTGAGCCGAATCCACCCCGAGTTTCCGCGCCGTGGTCCTCTACCTCTGTCCACTCAGCGCGATCGATCTTGACCAAGAGCCCCTGAGCGATGCGCTCGCCACGCTCCACCGTGACCGGTTCTCCCGTAATGTTTTGCACCTGCACGTAGATTTCGTCCTCGGGTCCGTGGTAGTCCTCATCAATCACGCCGATGGAATGCGGACAGATGAGCCCCTTCTTCCTGGGGAGCGAGGAGCGGGGGAGTATGAGGAGCGCGTACCCGGCAGGGACTTGCACGATGACGTTGCTCGGCACGAGTCCGAATGCCCCAGGGGGGATCGTCGTATCTTCGCGGGTGATGAGGTCGAATCCCACTGCGCCACGCGAGGCGTAGCGGGGGAGCTCCAGCGAGGTATCCCTGCGGGCGACCTGGACCTTCATGCCGCCATGATCAACCAAGCCTGCGTTGAGTGCAATGGCCGGAGGTAATAATTGTCACTGGTCACTGGTCAACGGGTCACTGGTTATTGTGGTCAACAGCCGCTTACTTGTTCCTTGCGTATCAGCTGAGGACAAGCGACGAGCGACAACGTGACCAGTGACAAACCAGCGACCAGCGACGTTACTGCTGTTGCTGCGCGATCATGCTGCGCATGCGGATGACGTCCTCTTCCGTAATCTGCGCATCGCTTCCACCTTCGTTGGGGATGCTCTCGGCGTGCTCTGCGAGTGCTTCCACAAGTGGTTGAGGATTACTCGAGATCCTCTCGAGAAGTTTCAATTCAATATGCGGTGTTGCTCTCAGGAGGTCTTTCTTGCTCACATCCTTTGGCCCGCGGGAGGCACCCAAATAATCCTGAATTGATAAAAGTCTTGCAGGTTCCTTATCTTCGGCAGGAAGGTCAATGTGCGTAATGTTGTATCTTCGAAAGACGTCGAAAATTAGCGCATTGATGGGATCGCGGAACGTGCGCGGCGTCTCACCACCGCCAGATGGCATGGATTCGCTGTTGATCTTGCGCCAAGAGAGGTTTGGACGGCGGTCCATAGGTGTCCCGCCAGCAACCAGGTTATCGAAGAGGTTGTACGCCAGCATGCGTGCTCCTGCTATGCTCGCATCCCTGTTCGTAAAGCGCACCCGTGATCTTGGTATTTTGCTCAACCTGGCAACGTACCCAAGGCTCCTAAAGACCGTTCCGTAGCCGACGTAGGCATTCTTGAGCCCTTCTTGCGTTACGCGTTGCTGCGAACCACGGATCACGGAGAGAAGCTCGTTCATGTCTCCCTGGTCGAAGATCGTGGTCATCATAGGGATGTCTTCGTGGTCGATGGAGTCCCCTGCGCGGGACATGATCTTCGCCGCGCGCGAGCGCGTGTCCTCGTCGCGCGCGACCACGAACTGCAGCCACACTTTGGCACGCAGGCCTGGCTTAAACTGGTTGGGCGCGGGTTCGGTGATCTGCGCCGCCATGCGGCGGATCTCGTGGATGGAGTTATTTTTGCGCGTGAAGAAGTCCATGAACGGGAAGTTCACCAGGAGTTCCTTATTGAGGAGGTTCAAGCGTTCAATTGGGAGAATACCAACTTCGATGCCCTTGATGAGGTAGAAGAATTTTTCTTCCATCGTCATCTTGCCGAACTTCATCGCGTACTGGATGCACTTTTCGTAGATGTAGGGGTTTGCGTCTTCGGGCAACGATCCTTGATGTGCCCACTCCGTAAATATTTGCAGTTGCCGTGCGAGTACTGCTGGCATCTCTCCAGAGACGTTCGACCGCACATCGGCGAAGGATTCGTACTCGTCGCGCTTGGAGGTGAATGACCGCGAGTTCTGGGAGAACCATGTCATGTAGAGTTCCTTGTCGTCGTCCCAGATGTCCTGTACGAGTTTTTTCATCCACTCCTCGCGGGCGAAGCGATCGTAGCGGCAGATGGAGAACGGCATGGTGTAATGCGGTGACACGGCACTCATGGCACGCCAGATCTCTTCGTTATCCCAGTCGATGCGGCCGAGCTTGGAGAGCAGGTTCATGATGGCTTTGAGCTGGTCTTTGTGGCGCGGGCTGGAGATGTACTGCAATTGGTCGATCAGCTGGTTCGGGCCCATGTTTTTGAGGGCTTTCTCCCACACACCGACTTCCTCCGCTTCGTCGTCCTCGGCACGCCTATCGAACTCATTCTGAAGCCTGCCGAAGTACCAGATATTCTTGGGGATCCAGCCCGTTGCCCACTTGCCGAAGATGCTGCTGGATTGTTTGCTCTTGCGCTCCCACATACGCTTGAGGTCTTCATATCCGCTCTTGAATGAACGCACGACGTCGAGAATGCTGACAAAGTTCCACTTGCGCCGCCGCTTTTGGGCGGCGTCGCTCAGGTCGCGCATGGGCCGCAGGACCATGGTTTGCAGTTTCTTCGTCAGTTCATCGAGGTGATTTTTAAACTGCGTGGTCGCCCTTTGGAAACGCTTGGCTTCCTCATCATTTCCTTCGGGATCAAAGGGTCTGCCGGTCCAGGGGCTTATGCCGGTGGCATAGGCCTCCTGCAGCCTTCGTAAGTGCGCGTAGCCTCGCGCCGTGCGGGCGAACAAGTCCTCACGCAGTTCCGCGAGCTCGTCGACGTTGGCAGAAAGCTCAAGATTGTGGAGCATCGTTTCGCAATCGATCAGATCTTCGCGCATGGTGCTCTCCTGTTCGACTACGGGCGGTTGTCGCTCTTCGTCGTCTTCGTCTTCTTCATGTGCGTGTCTTCCTCTCTGGTGCATTTCCTCGATGGCGATCGGAGCGCTCGTGAGGTCATTGTCCACGTCTGTAAACGCATCGGTCTTTAGCTCACTGTGCCCATACTTGCGATCGAGCAAGTCAAAGAGGGCAACCTCTGCTTCGCTGTATCCGGCGGTCTGTGCATGGAAAGGCCGGGGCCATGCAGTTTCGGGGTCTCCCTGCCGAGCTGCGGCTTCGCGCTCACGCTTGCGCGCCGTGCGTTGCTCCTCCATCGTCGCGTATGTCGTCAAGAGTTCCTCCATCTGCGCCTCGCGCTTCTGCCGCTCGAGTTCCGGCAGGTCTTGCTCGGCGGCACTCGCAAGTGCCGCTTCGAACCTCTGGGTGATGCCCCAGGTTCTGGACGCCTCTTCCAGGAGCGTTTCGAAGTTTGTTTGGTTGCGGTGCGCGAAGCGCGCGGTGGAACGGTAGGCCGCTTCCAGCGGGGAGAACCGCGCGTCGCGCGAGAGCGCGTAGAGCACGGCGTGTCCCCACTCATGGCGTACGGTTTCTTCTCGCTGCTTTGGATCTTTGCAGCGGTGGGTATTGATGTAGATCTTGTGTTCGGTTCGTTTGTAGTAACCGTACGAGCTCTCCGGCGACGTATCTACGTACTCGGTGACCGGTGGCGGCTCGCGCAGCGCCTGAGCAACATGTTCCAGGTGTTCGACGGTTGCGCGCGCCAGCGCAAGTTCCTCGCGCGCTTGATCAGTCTTCTTCGCTTCCAGGTACGCGTTGATGCGCCCCCCGGGGCCATCACGCAGCGCAGCGCGCGCTTCGGCATTCACTCGTGCAAGTTCCTGTGGGACCTGCAAGAGCCGACAGACGGCGAATTCCTCCGTGCGATGCAGGTGTTCCTGTGTTGCCTCCCATCGTGCAAGAAGGTCTCTGCGTGCGGTCTCGATTGCCGCATTCTTTCTTGGTTCCTCTGTGGCAATGTGCTGAGCTTCCAAGCCGACACCTTCTTCGTACGCGGAGAGTATGGCGTCGACGAGGGGGGAGACTGCATGCCAATCTCGCGGTTCCAGGTCGTGCCACGCATCCAGTGCATGCTCAAGCATGCGTCGTAGTTCCTCCGGTTCAATGCCGGCAGACTCTGCTGCCGTTTCGAGGATTTCCTCGCCGCCTTCATCGGAGAGAATTTCGAGTGCTTCGGAAAGGTCGCTGCGCAACGCTTCGCTTTCTTGCAATGTTCCCTGCGTATTTGTCCGTGCCTCTGCGAGCGTTGTTGCGGGTTCTGCCTCCGTGAGTTTTTGGGAGAAGATTTCCACGCTCCCAAAGAATTGCGGATCTTCTGCTTCCAAAAGCTCGCGGCCGGATATGCGGCGCAGCATCACTCGCGCGTTATCGCGCGCTTCGCGAATCGCCTCCTCCTTCTCAGGGTAGCGCCGGGCGATTTCGGCGTCACTCATGTGTGAGAGACCCACGAGTTCGCGCGTGTCTGCCCGCACTCCCAGTTCGGCGATGGCGTCAAACGCGGCCTCGTAGCTTGCAAGTGCGACACCGTGCTGTTCGCGGAATTGCTGAGCGAATGCGTTGCGTACTTCGTGGTACTGGTCGGGGGTGAGTTCCCCCGTAATGCCTCGCTCTGTGCGGTAAGCCTCTACCGCCCGGTTGAACGGTTCGCGTACGAGTGCGGAGAACTCGTCCCTGCGTTTTGCACAGAGAATCTCCGCGCGCCTGAGGGCCTGCTGGCGCAGGTCGTCGCGCAAAGCGCGGTCCATGCGCTCAAGATCGTGCAGGAATTGCGTCCGTGCTCTGCGGCGCTTCTCCTCTTCGGCTTCGGCTGCAATGTTGCGTCCCCAGAAGTAGCTCAGGAACGTCCGGCGGCGCCAGTTCGTCTGTTCGATGCTCTTGATGATGTTCAAGAGGAACTCGACGACATCGGGGCTGGGCGCAGCCGCAAACGACGTACCGAAGACCGAGTTGACCTCCTCAAGTTCTGTTGGAGAGGCGCCTGGCCGCGTCGCTTTTCGGAGCCACTCTTCCAGCGCTCCGTAGGGTTCCGAGGGATCATGACGGCTGTGCAGCGCCACTGCGGCGTCTTCTTGTTGCAGAGAAGCATCTTGTGCCCTGAGTGCCGCCACTTTGCGTTCCAGCGCATCGAGAATCTCGCTGCGTGATTTGTGAAAGAGTGCGGTTTTATCCGTGCGTCCCAATGCGGAAACGAGCTCGCGGAATTCCTGCAGTCTTCCGGAGGTTCTGCGTGCGAGAAGCAGCGCAACCTCTGGATCATCGAGGAGTTCTGTCATCACTGAGCGACGGGTATCGGGACTGCGCACCATTGTCTCCACCGTCAGTCCGTCGCGTTGAGCAATAGTGCGAATACGCTCGGTGATTCTGTCGTCTCCCATCTCGTAGGCAGCGGTGTTCCAGAGTTCTTGGGATGCAAGGAGTTCCTCGCGATCCACGGAGGCCTCCCGTACACGCTCTGCGAAGGTCTCCGTTGCTGCCGTGAGATTCTCACGCGTAGACGGTCCCTGTGTTTCGGGTGCGTCCTGAGCTCCTTCGTCCAGTCTTTCATCCTCGTTGCGTGGGGGAGTGGTGTCCTCCGAAAGATTCCCGCCGGTTGCTCCCTGTTGGCTGTTTGCTCCGTCGTCCTTGGCAAACCACAGCAGGCGATCTTCCCGGGCAAGGGGGTTGTTTGAGGCAACGTGCTGATGTTGGCTGCGTGGCAGCATGTTAGAGTTTACAAATGCGAGAAATCTTGTCAAGTATACTTTCATGTCTCTCCACATCCTCCGTGAGGAACTGGCGCAGGACGGTGCGGAGCGTGAGGATGTCGATTGCCCCCGTGAGGATTGTGAGTTCGTGTTGGTAGCTGCCTGCACGGCGAATGTGGAGCTCGCTAAACATGGGGGTACGGATCACCCAGAAGCGATCGCAATCAATCCACGGGGTGAATGCGCTCTCGATGACTATTCCTTGCTCCGTGACGATGACATCCACCTCATGCTCGCCTCTGCGGTGTACCAATACGTAGGCGACGATGGCAACGACGATGACCAACGTAAAGCTCCATGCCTGCGTGAAGAGGCTGTAGAGCAGAAATCCCACTGTGATAGCTCCGGTAACGGCATACCAGCGCCGCGTCCGTTGGTATTGCGGGTGCCGCAGCGCGCGCCAGGAGAGCAGAGGGGTGAGTTGAAGGGTTTGTGTTTCCATAAATCCTGTAATTATAGCGCAAAAAGGAGGTTTTTCACATCGTGAGGAATTGCATAAATACAGAAGTAGTTTTCAATATACATTGGCTATTCAATGCTTGTTGCTCCGCGACAATCTTGGTACCCTCGTCGGGCTAAAAAGGGCAGCTAGCTCAGCTGGTTAGAGCGTCGCGTTGACATCGCGGAGGTCACTGGTTCGAGTCCAGTGCTGCCCACCACACTTCGCGCCCTGTAAAGCGCTTCGCGTGGCACACCAGTCCAAATAACGACACTGCGAAGTGGGGCTGTTTCTGATATTCTCTACTCACATGTCTCTCCTGATTACATTCCTCAAATGGAGGTTAAAATCTGCAACAAGAAGCGCGTGCAAGACGAAGCATCTGCTCTTTCATGCAGTAGAAATACACGAAAAAGGACTCAGCAGAGGCATGATCCTTGCCAAGGTTCTTGATAAGCGACACAAGTGGAAGCTGACACATGATGCGCATGTAGAGTATGAAGATGGGGGAAGCATTGATTTTGCTAAGAATGACAGATTGATGCCCACAATCAAAAAAGTGCTCTCCATGGAATTTCTGCCTCTATTGGAGAAGTTTGATGAAGATGAAAAAAAAGAGGTGATGGAGGCAGTCGAAAAAGAAGTGGACAAATACTTCAGTGGAGTAACATGCGAGGAGTTATAGAAGCAGTTCTAACGTTTTCCACTACAGCCCATCACCTAATCATCAGTTTCGTGTGGATTCACAAAAACACCACCAGGACCTTCGACAAAACCAGACTCTATATTGGTAAGCCCAGCTTGTGTGAGAACAGATTCAATTTTTGCTCTTACAGAAGGATCTACAGTCTCCACACTCAGATGAAAGGAGTCTGGGGTACTAAAGCTTGCCGCTCTTCCTTCTTGAGTATCCAAAACACCAGAATCTTCAAGGGCTTTGCCTATTGTAGATCCATTTCCGTTTCCTTTGATTTCTAAGTATCTCATCTTCATGATTATATCTATAATTGCAGTTGTGTCAACTACCCCGGGGGGGCCACTTTTGACCTCGAAGCAGTCCTAACTTTTTCCAATACAGCCCACCATCCTCAAATCCACATCAAATATTTTGGCTTCTGAAAGAGGTTCCTATCGGTGTTTCTCATATCATTCCATTGGAACATCACAATGTTTGTTCCGCCAATCTTTGCGAACGCCGCTGATTCAACTCAACAACCCTGATCATCGGATCATCTGAGTCACCAAGAAGCGTTGAGATTGCAGCTTGTACAGCTATCGCACTCATTTGCGCATCGTCTCCTTCTCGTCTTGCCTCAACAACTTCGGGCTCACCAACTCTTGCCTCGGTATCTCGCTTGAATGCGACAGTATGCAACTGCAAAGCTAGTAATGCAACTGTGGCACAAGCAGCATCCGCGAGTTCACGATCACTCACCTTCTGACCATCTGCTCTCTTCTGTACTCCGGCTTTCGTAAGTATTTGTGCCATAGTTCCAGCCAGTGTATCAATAGTATTTGTGACTTGACCCCCCATTGCCACCACTTGGCGACAAATATCTTCCTTGGTGATCGATGATCTATCTAATGTTGTCATATAGATCATTTAAGCATATTGAATTGAATAGTCAATATTCATTTCAGAGTTTAATGAAGCCATTTTTTGCATTATAACTTCAAGATCCATCTTCATCAGTTCTAAGAGCATTTTTTCGGTGCCACCATGCCACTCATATCAGTACTTCAGCCCGCTATTGTGGTTTTTATGTTTCTCCTGGCGTAGCGTGCGTTCTCCTATGCCGTTCTCTCCCCTCGATCTCCTCTTCCCACGGCGCTCCCTCACCGGAACGGCGGGCCAGTGGATCACACCGGACGAGTATGCCCGGCTCACATCGGGGAGGGTCGTGGAAGAGCGGGCGGCCCTGCGTTCCCGTGGTATCCAGGCACTCGATCGGATCGTTGCGGCGAGTGCATATCCGGATTCGCCGCTCCTCAAGCGCGCAATCCACACGTTGAAGTACCGACGCGTTCCTGCGCTCAGTGACACGCTCGTCCGACTCATGGTGGAGGGGGGAGTGCCAGAGGAAGCAGATGCCGTGCTCTGCCCCGTGCCGCTCCACTGGACGCGGCAATTTGAGCGCGGGTTCAACCAGGCTCAGCTCCTTGCGCGTGGGCTCTCTGCGCGCACGGGACTTGCGTATCTGGAGCTCCTCAAACGACAGCGTCCCACGGGGCATCAGGCCCGTCGCACGCGTGACGAACGCCTCCATGCTCTCACGAATGCGTTCATTTGCACGGTGGTTTTGCCTCCTGCATGCGTGATACTCGTCGACGATTTGGCCACGACCGGTGCGACGCTGGATGCGTGCGCCCAGGCGCTCAAAATCGCCGGAACACGGCGTGTGACAGGCTGGGTAATCGCACACGGATGACAGTCAATTTACACATTCGTACGTTGCGTACTTTTCGCTTCCTCCTGCAACCCGAAGTGGGTGTGGAAAACTTTTCACCTTTCCACATTGACGGTAGGATCACCAGCCTGTGACGGTGCTGCTCTCCGCACTGGCATTCCTGTTCCTCTTGACCCTACTCATCCTTATCCATGAGCTTGGGCACTTTACGGCGGCTCGTTTGGCGGGGGTGAAGGTGGAAGAATTCGGCATAGGCTTGCCACCCAAGGCAAAATCGCTCTTTCGGTGGAGGGAGACGGTTTTCACCCTTAACTGGGTTCCTTTTGGAGGATTCGTTCGTTTACAGGGCGAGAATGCGCTCTCGCAGCGCGAGCGCAAATCACGCGGGAGTTTTGGGTCCGTATCATTGGGGTGGCAGATCGTCGTGCTCGTTGCCGGTGTGACGATGAACCTCCTCCTTGCCGTCGTGCTCCTTACCTTTGGTTTTTCGGTGGGGCAGTGGATTCCGTCCTTCACCACCATCGCGTCCATGGAACAGGCGGTACAGGAGGGCATTATCGACGCGGATTTTGGCGTCTACATTTTCAAAGTCGAGCAGGGGGGTTCCGCACAAACGGCCGGTGTGCCTGCAAAGAGCGTGCTCTTTGCCATTGACGGTACTGCCCTTACGCGGGCGGAAGACGTCGCTCTTCTCCAGGAAGGGAAACGTCGCGTCACCTATACGGTGCGCACGGGCGACGATTTGGCGAACGAAGCGTCTTACGTTGTCGACCTCTCTTCCGAAGGAAAGTCGGGGGTGGAGATCTCTACGTTCCCGCTCAGGGTCTCGGCGCCGCGGCATGGAGTCATCCTTGCGTTCAATCTCGCTCTGCGTGAAGCATGGGTGGTGAGCGCCGAAACGATTGCCGGTATCGGTAAGCTCTTTGCGTCATTGGTGCAGACCGGAACGGTCCCCGAAGGTATTGCGGGATTCGTGGGGATCGCGCAGCTCACGCATGCATCGGTGCAGGCGGGACTAATGGCCTACCTGCGTCTGGTGGCGCTCTTGAGCCTTAGCCTGGCGGTACTCAACATTCTGCCGTTCCCCGCTCTCGACGGGGGCAGGCTCCTCTTCGTGCTCGCGGAGCTCGTCGGGCGCCGTCCGGTGAATCGTCGCTTCGAGCTCATCACGAATACCGCGGGGTTTGCCTTCCTCATTCTCATGCTTCTCCTTATTACCTTCAACGATGTCCTCCGCCTCTTCTCCTAGCATTGCGGCTCCGTCTGCCCAGGAGGTTGCTGCTCATCGGGAGCTCTGGCTTTCGGTATTGCGGTTGATCGAGTCCAAGGTGCAGCGATCGCAGTTTCTGACGTGGTTTAAAGACACGGCCGTACTCGGGCGTGACGGCGGCAAACTGGTGGTGGGATTGCCACTCCCCATGGCGCTCCACTGGCACATGGAGCACTACCGTTCCATTACGCTTGAGTGCGCACAGGAGATCGATGAGGGCGTCACCCAGGTGGTCTACGTGGTCGATGGTGGACTGAAAGACAATCCCGAACGAGCTCCCAACCTTCTCGATCACTTCCCCGAACCCAAGAAGCGTAAGCTCCCCGGTCGCCAGGAAGTAAAAATGGCAGAGGGGATTGTCAGCAAGATTCTCAATCCTCTCTATACGTTGGAGAATTTTGTCGTCGGTGGGAGTAATCGCTTGGCGCATGCGGCATGTCAGGCTGTAACGGTTCAGCCCGGCGGTCGCTATAACCCGCTGTTTCTCTACGGGGGAGTGGGCTTGGGCAAGACGCACCTCCTGCAGGCGACAGGCAATGCCATTCTCAAGAACATGCCCCGCGCTGCGGTTGTCTACACCACGACGGAGGATTTCACGAACCAGGTCATCGAAGCAATCCGTTCACAGAAGATGGATAAGCTGCGCTACCGCTACCGCAAGGTGGACGCACTGATCATCGACGATGTGCAGTTCTTGGCCAATAAGGAACGCACACAGGAGGAGTTCTTCCACACCTTCAACGCGCTCTACGAGGATCGAAAGCAGGTCATCCTCTCGGCGGATCGCCCTCCCCAAGAACTTAATTTGGAGGATCGCCTGATCTCGCGCTTCGAGCGTGGAATGATCGCGGATGTTGGTGTTCCCGATTATGAAACGAGACTCGCGATCCTGGTCGAGAAAGCTCGTGCGTATGAGCTCTTCATCGACATGAATGTGTTGCAGTTTATCGCGGAACACACCACCAGGAACGTCCGCGAACTTGAGGGTATTCTCATGCAGGCCGTCGCGCTCTACGAGCTCGAAGAGCGTATGCCTACGATCAGGAGCATCGCGGAGATCATGCGCAAGCTCAACAAGGATCCGCATGTGGAAGAGGAAGATGTCGGCTTCGAGCAGCCCGTCAAGCGTGCTCCCACGTTCCAGGATGTCCTCGAGGCGGTCAGCCGCTACTTCTCGGTATCCGTGCAGGACATGATCGGTGCGTCGCGTGTGCGTGAGATTCTTATCCCCCGGCAGATCGCGATGTTCCTGGGAAAGAAGTACCTGCGTATGAGCTATGTGCACCTGGGGGAGATGTTCTCCAACCGCGACCACACAACGGTGATGAATGCGGTTGCGAAGATTGAGGAGAAGATGCAGAACGATCCGCAGCTTCTGCGGGAAGTGCGGGCAATCGAACGGGAGCTGGGGATGGTCTAAATGGGAGTGGCAGAGGGCCATTTTTGCTTGTCAGCGCTCATGCGTGGGCGTACGGTACGTTTGTCATGCAGCAGCGTCCCACGACGACGGGAACGACCACGACCACCTCATAAGAGGAAGGCTGCTCTGTGTACTCGATGAATCTCCCGCACCCTTCCTCTCCATAGCGAAGGGTTCTTGCTTCTGTTACCCTCTCTCCATATGGCTCCCTCCTCCGAAGAACTCCACGCGATACGCCACTCCGCGGCGCACGTGCTTGCGCAGGCAGTAGAGAATCTCTGGCCCGATACGCAGATCACCATCGGACCGCCCATCGACACCGGTTGTTACTACGACTTCCTCTTTACAAAGCCCATCTCCGACGAGGATTTCCCGGTCATTGAAAAGGAGATGCGTCACATCATCAACCAGGGTCAAACCTTTGTGGTTGAGACGCACCCCATCAAGGATGCCGTCGCGTACTGGAAGAAGAAGGGACAGCGCTTTAAGGTGGAGCTCATTGAGGACCTGGCAAAGGAGGGGGAGAAGGAAGTTTCCTTCTACAAGAACGTGGATAAAGATGGTAAGGAGACTTTCGTGGATCTCTGCAAAGGTGGGCACGTCCAGAGCACCAAGGAAATTCCCGCCGACGGCTTTAAGCTTATGAGCCTTGCAGGAGCGTACTGGCGGGGGAGTGAAGAGAACGAACAACTCACACGCATCTATGTCGCCGTGTTTTCAAGCAAGGACGAACTCAAGGCGCACCTTACCATGCTCGAGGAAGCGAAGAAGCGCGATCATAGGAAGCTGGGGAAAGAAATGAACCTCTTCGTGTTCAGTGACATGGTGGGACCTGGCCTTCCGCTCTGGACTCCGAAGGGGACGGTCATTGCCGACGAGCTTGAGAAGCTCGCACGCGAGATGGAGGAACGTGCCGGCTATCTGCGCGTGCGCACGCCGCACATTGCCAAGGGCAAGCTCTACGAGCGCACGGGACATCTGGCGCATTACAAGCAATCGATGTTCCCGCCGATGCAGCTCGATGGAGAAGAGGAGTACTACTTAAAGCCCATGAATTGTCCTCATCACCACGAGATCTTCGCCTCACAGCCACGCAGTTACCGCGATCTCCCCATGCGCCTTGCGGAGTACGGCCACTGTTACCGTTACGAGGAATCGGGTGTGCTCTTCGGTCTCATGCGCGTGCGGTCGCTCTCCATGAATGATGCGCATATGTACTGCACCGAAGAGCAGTTTGAGGAGGAGTTCCTCGCCGTCACGAATCTCTACCTCACATATTTCAAGCTCTTCGGTATTCAGAAGTACGTGATGCGTTTCTCACTCCACGATCCCAAGGAACTCGGAAAAAAATACGTCGACAAGCCGGAGCTTTGGCTCAAGACAGAAGATCTGGTACGTGGAGTCATGAGGAAAACAGGGTGTGAGTTCATTGAAGTGCCCAACGAGGCAGCATTCTACGGACCCAAAATCGACATTGAGGTGTGGAGTGCCATTGGACGTGAATTCACGCTCGCGACGAATCAGGTGGATTTTGATGTGCCTGCGAAGGTTGGGCTCAGGTACGTTGATAGGGACGGGATGGAAAAAGTGCCGCTCTGCATCCATCGCGCACCGCTGGGCACGCATGAGCGTACGATCGGATTCCTGATTGAGCACTTTGCCGGGCACTTCCCGCTTTGGCTCGCGCCGGTGCAGGTTGCTGTCTTGCCTGTTGCGCAGGCCCATGAGCCGTACGCGCGTTCGGTTGCGGCGCAACTCAAGGAGAAGGGCATGCGTGTAGAGTACATGGATGCTGTGGATTCCCTCGGCAAGCGTATCCGGGCAGGGGAGCAGCAGCGCATCCCGTACCTCCTTGTCTGCGGCGAGAAGGAAGCAAAGGATTCCTCCGTTGCCGTACGCAACGTGAAGACGAAAGAGCAAAGTACGCTTGCGCTCGCCGAGTTTATCCAGAAGACACTTGCAGATATCACTGAGCGCAAGCTGGAGGCGTCGATCGGGTAGCGAGTCTTGCGGATTTGGGAGGTTTCGTGAGGTTAAGGAGGTTGGCACAAACCTTTCTGGCCTACCAAACCTCCCTTACTTCCCAACAACCGTCGTGATCCCACTGTTCTTCTGGTAATCTTCTCCCCATGTTCGAGGCCTTCGCCGTTGGCCCCTTCATCATCTGGACCCGCGTGGTGTTCCTGCTCCTGGGAGCGTGGCTCGCGACGGAATTTTTCCTGCGCTTGTCCAGTGGCGCCAATCTCTCGCTGCAGCACATGCACGAACATGCGCTCAGATACCTTGCGGCATTCCTTATTGGGGGCAGGGTCACTGCCATTGTTGTGCTCTATCGGACGTACCTGCGCGATCCCGTAAGGATGTTCATCGTCTGGGACGGGAATTTCAGTTTTCTCGGAGGTGCCATTGGCGTGGCGGTGGTGCTCTACTGGCTCACGCGAACGCAGCGTGCGACGTTTCTCCAATGGCTTGATGTCCTCTTGCCGGCGGCAACCTTTGGTTTGGCGTTCGATTGGCTGGGGAAGTTTGCAGGCGGCCAGGATTACGGCAAGCCCACGGATATGCTCTGGGGCGTCACCTACGAAACATTCGGTGTGCGCTACACCGTACCGATCCATCCGGTACAATTCTATTACGCTCTCTTCTTTTTCTTCCTGACGTTCTTCCTCCTTGTGGTGCGCAAGTACACGCAACGCGCGGGATGGGAAACCTTTCTAGGCATTCTCTTCGCAAGCGCTGCGACATTCTTCTTCGAGCACTTCCGAGGAGATTTCTCCATTCCTGTTTTCGCGACGAAACTAGATTTCCTTGTACTCATTCTCCTCTTCGCGAGCCTCGGAGCGTTCGCCGCTGTGGAGCTGAAGCTTTCGCGCACCGGTCTCGTGCTCTACGAAGCCGGTCTCATCGCCTTCTTCGGCGGATACATCATTCTACGTTCGCTTTTGCAGATGGCGACGTTTGAGCTGAGGTTCAGTCAATTCCTCGCAGTGCTCTCCGTTCTGGCTTCGACGGTGTATGTCACTATTCATAGGAGAAAGCATCCGAATCTCTAGATGGCAATTTCCCCTCGCCTGTTGGACAGACGGGGATTTAATGCGGAATGCGTTGGCTGCTTAGATGCACGTTCTCCATCCGCATTCTTCTATAGTTTTCCTGCCATTGAGTGTGTGCTCATGCACGACTATACTGCGCACAATGTTGGAAGCATTTCTCACAACAATGCAGACGGTTTTGGAGCCCTGGCTCCTGTTTCTTGCGGATGATCCGATGCTGCGCATGGTGCAGTTTTTAATGCTGGCCGTGGGGTCGCTCGCCATCTTCCTCGTTTTCTTCGCCACGCGCGATATTCTCCTGAGGACGGATTCCTTCCTCATCATGTTCCTCTGCATTCTCCTCGTCGCTCTCCTGCCGGGGGTCGGATTTTTGCTCTATCTCCTTCTGCGGCCGCCGCGTACGCTCAAAGAGCGTGAACTTGAAGCCCTCATCCAGCAGCTTCTCTCTGCGCAGCAGGGCAAAGGGTCTGTTTCGAAACGGAAATTACCTCGTACCTCTCTGGCCGAGGGGGATGCCTGATTCCTTCCTGCACTATGCCATACCTCACATATTTCTTTGCGCCGAATCCAGGGTACGCTTTCTACGATAGTCCGAAAGTTGCGGCACTCCTTATGGTGTGCGGTTTCTTTGTCCTTTTCTCGATAGCGGTACGGTTCTGGCGCCGTCGGAGCTCCAATCCTTCGTTCAAGCGCTTAAGTCGCTCGTGGGCCTCCGCTGCCTTCTGGTTCGGTCTTGTAGGTTTCGTCTTCATCGTTGCCCGCGTGGAGCAGATCAGTTTCCTCGCCATGCGGTTCCTCTGGGTTTTGTGGGGAATCAGTTTTGCAGTGTATTTGTGGTTTCAGGTGCGGTTGTTTCGCTTGCGATACTACGCAACGTTGCCTTCGCAGGTCACGGAGGATCCACGGACGAAGTATCTGCCGAGTAAGAAGAAGAACCGTTAGGCAAGCTGAACTCGTGCGCTTCTGCTTGCATCTGCAGAGCAGACGCTCTTCAATGGGGCGAACCATGGAATGGGATTTCCTTCCGCCCTGTTGCCATGCAGACGATCACGTACAAGGGTATTACTTGGCACGATGATTCTAAGCCTTCGCAGAAAGGTTTAACTGTACTCCAGCGCAAGTACGGTTTTCACGAGCTCGATATTGAGGACTGTCTTTCTGAGCATGAGCGTCCAAAGGTGGAGGAGTACGACAACTACCTCTTCCTCGTTTTTCACATCCCTTTCCAAAGTCGTTTGTCTGGCAGGGTGACGAAGGAGGAGGTGAACATCTTCGTCGGCCAAGATTTCATCGTCACGCTCCACGAAGGGCAGATTCCTCTGATGGAGTCACTTGCTCATCAACTGAAAGAGTCACGCGTAAAGCGTGCGGAATACTTGGAGCATGGGACGGGCTTCTTTCTCTACGAGCTGATGAGCCAGCTCTTTGATGGTTTGTTCCCACTCGTGGATTCCATTACCAAGACCATCCGTCGCATGGAAGACGAGCTCTTCGAGAGTGAGGAGCAGGTGGATCTCCTGCGTGATATCATGCGTCTCAAGCGCAACATCATCACCATGCGTGCCATTCTCCTGCCTCAGCGAACCATCATCGCGACGCTCGAGCACAAGAACAAGAAGTTCGTATCGGATGAGTTGGCGCTGTACTTTGACGACATCCTCGATGCCATCGAGCGTCAGTGGTCGCTCTTGGAAACCGCAAAGGAGATGATCGATGCACTCCAGGAGACGCACGAGTCCTGGTTGACGCACAAGACCAACGCTATTGTGCGCATTCTTACGGTGTTCTCCGTGACCATGCTTCCACTCACGGTGGTGACGGGCTTCTTCGGTATGAACGTGCTGCTTCCATACCAACATCATCCTCAGGCTTCTACGGGACTTCTCATTGGCATGGCAGCCCTGCTTGCAGGGTTATTGGGGTATTTTGCGCGGCGAGGATGGCTCTAGTTTTTGCTTTCCAAAGCGCAAATCGGACATTTTCAATGCACCACACACGTATCTGATAGGGATGTCAATATCACCTGACACTCATACGGCACTCACAAACCTTGACAGTGGTGCAACTCCAAAGGACAATCCCCCTCCTATGCCGCTCAAGCACGCCACCGAAACCTTTCTCGTGTTCCTTTTGGGCGTTCTCATTGCTCTCACGGGACTCCTGGTTGCAACGCTCCCGCCGTTCCCCTTAGGAACGCTCCCGGGACTGGTATTGCTTGCGGTGACGCTTCTCTATCCGTTGAGTCTGCTCAGTCTCCTGCGTAGGAACCGTGCAGACTACACGTTCCGCTGGTTACACTGGGTTCCCGCAGGGATGGTACTCCTATGGTTCGCGCTGCAGGGGCTTGTTGTGTTGATCCCTTCGTTGGTGGTTCTCCTCTCTATGTACACGTGGGGATGGACACTACCCCTCGTTGCCCTGGGGTTCCTTGCGCTCGCGGTATTCTGTCTGCGTGTCATCCGTCGTCGTGGGCTGAGGGTTTTCCTCCTCGCCGTTGCCTTCATCCCTTTTGTGGCAGGCGCTGTGATGAGCGAACAAAAATTTCATTGGGATCGTGAGGTAGCGGCGCTGCTCTGGGGTCAGGAATGGTGGTTGCGTGTGCAGCACGGGATCACAGGCTCCGGAGCGATGCAAGTGGCCATGGAGGAGGGGATGGCATCATCCGATAAGAATCTCGAAGAGTCCGCCGATCCCGATGAGGAGGCGTGGCGCGAGCGCTTACGGGCGTTTGAGCGTCGCCGTGAGCGCATTGCGGCGCGTTTGCTGCATCAGGGCGATGATGAAGAGGAGATGGAGGAAGAGAACGTTACCTCCGAGTCTTCTTCCGATGAGGCAGTATTGGAACCGGCCTACACCGGCACCGGACGGGAGCTTCGCGAAGTGGCAACACTGCCCGATGCGCTGCCGTCTGCGGGCGCAGGAGTCGGCGCCATGGGCTTAACGCTCTTCCTGAGTTACTGCGGTCTGCTGCATCAGAGGGCGAAGAAGAGAGTATGATGATCCTGCACAATCGTCCTGCATTCATTTCCCCAATTACGATGAGTATCGACTCCCATCAGCCCAGTGGAGAAGGAGAGATTGTGCCGCCGTCCTCAGGTACACCTGATGCCGTCGAATCTTCTCAGTATGTACCAGAGGGTGCTGCAAAACCTCCGCAAAAAACAGATGCGCAACTGCTCAGGGAACAGTTGGATATGGCGTATAAGCACTACGGCCAAGAAGGTGTAGACAAGGTACTCAAGTTGTTATTGGGGTAATTCGTGGGGGTTGTATGGACGATGAAGCATTGCTGGTTGTTCGTTCCTTGTTAAGAACGAATAGTCCACAATAAGCAACGAACAACGAAGCGTCCGTTCTTGTGTTATGCTTCCGCCGGTATTTCCTCTGCACCAATGCCGATTTCCTCACTCCATGCTTGCTACCCATTCGACGGGCTCAGGGTGACTCGCTAGGATACGGTTACTTTCCTGCCTCCATATGTCTTCAATTCAGCGTTTGCATGCCCGCCAGATTCTCGATTCGCGTGGAAATCCCACCATTGAAGTCGAATGCACGCTCTCCAATGGGTGCTTTGGCCGCAGTGCTGTTCCCTCTGGTGCCTCCACGGGGTCACACGAAGTACTGGAATTGAGAGATGGAGAGGCAGGGTTTTACGGGGGGAAATCCGTCCGCAAAGCCGTCGGGAATGTTGAGGATGTCATCGCTCCTGCGTTGCAGAAGTCCGCTGTGGATGATCAGAGAGCTCTCGATCAGAAGCTTCAGGAACTTGATGGAACCCCCAACAAGGCGAGGTTGGGGGCCAATGCGCTCCTCGGGGTTTCCATGGCGGTCTGCCGCGCGCGCGCGGCACAGGAAAAGCAACCGCTCTGGCAGTCCTTGGCGACGCAGTTTGGCGTGCAGGACCCTGTGCAACTGCCGGTACCTCACATGAACGTGATGAACGGAGGTAAACACGCAGACAGCGGCTTGGCCATTCAGGAGTGCATGATCGTCCCGGAAGGTTTCTCTTCCTTCTCCGATGCTCTGCGGGCGGGGACCGAGGTGTTCCATGCGCTCAAGAAGATCCTCAAGGAAGACGGCCAGGTGACTGCAGTGGGGGACGAAGGGGGATTCGCGCCGCGCCTGGAGAACAGTTCCCGTGCGTTCGATCTTCTCTTACAGGCGATTGCTTCTGCAGGATATGAGGGGAAGGTGCGTCTTGCCATTGATGCGGCTGCTTCCGAATTCTGTACCGATGGGATGTACACCATCGATGGAAAAGAGCTCTCCTCCGCAGAACTCACCGCGTACTACGGAGAGCTTGTTGAGCGCTATCCCATCGTGAGTGTCGAAGACAGTCACAGCGAGGATGATTGGGAGGGTTTTGCTGCCATGATGCAAGCTGTCGGTGATCGGGTGCAGTTGGTGGGAGATGATCTCCTCGTCACCAACGTAGCGCGGATTAAGAAGGCCATCACCCTGCAAGCGGTGAACGCTGTCCTCATCAAGCTCAATCAGATCGGCACGGTCAGCGAGACCGTGGATGCTATCCAACTGACACAGCAGCAGGGATGGAATGCCGTCGTCAGCCATCGCAGCGGCGAGACGGAAGACACGTTCATTGCGCACCTTGCGGTGGGGCTCAAGACTGGGCAGATCAAAACAGGGTCTCTCTCTCGCACCGATCGCGTGTGCAAGTACAACCAGCTCCTTCGGATCGAGGAACAACTGGGGAGCAAGGCACAGTACGTCAGTCCTTTCTAGCGGTGGTTTCTGCGGAGCCGGGATCCTCCGTAGATTTTCCTGGGTAGACCGAGCGCTTCGATTTGAGTGATCACTGCATTAGCGACAGCTTTGGTCTGGAGGATGACTTCTGCCGTACCGCTATCGGACCAATGCACTTCCTTCACTCCTTTGACCGCTTCGATCGGACGCACGCATTGTACGGCATCACCTTTGTGTGCACGGACGTACTCGTCGGGGATGGTGAAGGTAAGGGGTGATTCCATAGGGATGGTCTACAATTTTTCTTTGAGAAGATCAAGGCTTGCGGTGTTCATTTGCGCCTTGCGTAAGGATCCAGCGTCTCTTTACCCAGGGGATGGAGAATGTGGAGAGCAGGTACGCACCCGCGGGCACGATTGCGCTGGCCCAGGGCATGGCACTACCGATCAACGCGAGCACAACGCCTGCCGTTATGTAGGTGATGCTGGTGATGAGAAGTTTCCTGGTCCAGCTCAGTTCCCACGCTTTGTCCGCTTCCACGCGTCGATTGCGGTCCTCAATTGCCCCGATGCGTTCCTCAAGGTGTGGCATGTGCCTGCTATCATAGCACTGCTATACTCCGTGCACCGGGTGCCTGCCCAACGGTAGACAGGTAGTTTCTGCGTTTGCTTGTAGCGCAGGTGCAATGGGCAAGATATGCTGCAGGACACAAAAGGATCTTTTGCATTAGTACTCTCTCGGGGCGTAGTTCCCACCTTCGCTCCTGGCGGAGCTACGGTGGGCGAGATATGCTGTTTTGGAAGGTTCGGTCTTTACGTTAGTACTTCTCGGGGCGTAGTTCAGTTGGCTAGAACGCATGCATGGGGTGCATGAGGTCGCTGGTTCGAGTCCAGTCGCCCCGACCATCCAATTCTCCCCTCACTTGCCGTTGTACAATACGGCCGGTTTGTTTCCTATGGCGACTGATACAAGCTATTGACACCATTTGAAATACTATGCACGATAGAGACGTGCACTCCATCGCTCGCCAGCGTCGTCTCCGTTCTGCCTCGTTGAGAGGTGGTCTCTGAGTAGATGTCTACGTGAGCCCAATCCACCTCTTAAGGAGCAAAAGAATCCTTGGAGATTTTTCTCATTTGCCTTCCATTCTTCTTTTTTCTTCTCCCCATGCATGCACATTCCACGCCAGAGGCTGCAGATGCATACTACCAGCGATTTGCCGGGACGAACTTCGTTACGAAGATTTCCGGAAGTCTTGTGGAACAGCCTGCCGTACTCGAGGGGGTTCTGCATGCTCAGCAGACTTTTCTTCGACATCAGATTGGTTGCGTTCTGGTTCATGGAGGAGGCAAGCAGCTCTCCCGAGCGCTCCAGGGATCCAAGAAGCACCCGGAAACACAGCTGCGTGTTACTCCCAGGGATGCCATCGTGGTACTCGAGAACGAAATAGCTCAAATCTCCCGAGAAGTCGCCTCTCTCTGTGAGCAGATCTCCGTTCCCTGTGAAGTACTCCCGCATACCCTCACACACGCTGGGCGGCGGATCGGACACGGAGAAACCGGTGAGATCACCGATGTGGACGCAACGATGATTCGGGAGGTTCTCAACGACGGGAAGCTCGCCATCCTGCCGTTTGGAGGTATTGATGAGCAGGGGAGAACGCTCAACGTGAATGCAGATGAGAACGCATGGCAAACCGCTGCAGCTATTCGAGCGGCGAAGCTCAACCTTCTTACCAATGAGAATGGGATTCTTGTACCAGGGAAGAATGGAACGATGGTGCGTCGGAGTTTTCTGGATATCCACGATCTTGTGCTCCTTCTCCGAAAGAGGAAGGCCGATGGAGGCTTCGTCATTTCGGAGGGCATGGTGCCCAAGGTGGAGGCTTGTCTCCAGGCGCTCGCACATGGCGTGGAACAAGTTCACATCCTCAAGCCAAGCGGGGAGGAACTGCTCGAGGAGGTTCTGTCGCGCACCGGATCTCAGTTCGGTACGCTCATTGAAAGAAGCCAACCCCTTGAGCTCATTTTCCCCGCGCAGGAAGCGCACCTTAATGGCATTGAGTCTGTGCGCAGAGAATGCTCGACGGATGCCTATCGCACGCCAATTTCTCAAGCCCCGTACATTAAGCCGCTCTCGGGGCAAGAGCTCACCGCGCTCCTCCCCCGGACACTGGTTATCGAGCATAACGGCGTTGTCGTTGCGACGTGTTACTTCGATTCCATCGACGGGACGGATGCCGCGCTCCTTGGAGGGTTCGCTGTGGGAGAGAGCAGCCAGGATTCCGGTTACGGGGAAGCTCTCCTTGAGGCTGCTTTAGAACGGGTTCACGAGGCCGGGAACCGGAGTGCAGTAAGTATCACTGCTGCAGAGAATGTAAAACGCCTCTTCGGTCGTTATGGCGAGAAACTCGGTGCCTATACACCATGGCAAGCGCATCTCCTCACAAGAGCACGGGGACGGTACGGGGAGGATGCCCATCTTGTTGACCTCTATGCGTTCCCTCTGGAGCAGCAGGCTTGTGCTGAGAACCTCTCATAATTGCACGGGTGTGGTTTTTTCTGCAAGAGGGTTTAGGGCCCATGCGCTTTGCGCACCCGTTTGAGGAGAACTGTGTAACGGTACAGTTCATTTCCCTCTCTGCTCCTTTCCATTCTCCTTTTGCGTAAGGTGGTGGTGTCTTACTTCCTTCCACCTTCTTGTCCTATGGACATCTTGGATCACATGGATTCTATCGAAGCCTCCACTGTTGAACGCAGACGACACTCGTTATTCGATGACGAGAATTACCCGTCGCCATCCGTACCCAACGGCGGACGCAGGAGGACACGACAGCAGCTTGCCGCGGTCGGCTTCCGTCCGGTGGAAGGAGATGACCATCTTATGGAGATTGATGAGGAGTTGCGACGGGTAGATTGAGGAGGAACGTGATATTGGTTTTCCGGGGGGTCTGTAATGACCCCCCTTATTTGTGTGTCATTCTTGGATATCAATCTTGTCAAAGTACTCAGAATTTGCTTCTATGGCCTCTTATGTCCGCATATTCCGGCAGGAGCGGCCCTGGATGGATACTTGATACTTTAGAAGTATTATTGTATAATAATACGTTACGTCCATGAGCCTTTCCCCTGACGAATTATCGGCTGCCACACGGGCTATTGAGGAGCATCAGAAGATCCTCATCGTCCCGCATGCGAACATTGATCCCGATGGATTGAGCTCCGCGCTTGCATGCTATGAACTCTTTCAACTGCTCGGAAAGGAGGTGACGGTGGTGTGCCCGGACAGCCCGCCCGAGTCATTGGAGTTCCTGCCGGGGTATGAGCGTGTGCAGCAGGATATCGAGGAAGCGCAAAAATTCGTCGTCACGGTGAATCTGGACGAGGGGGTGGAGGTGGATAAGCTCCGTTACACGGTGGAGGACCGCAAGGTGAATATCATCGTGGTGCCTAAGGGCGGCCGCATTCGTCCACAGCAGATTTCGCTGGGGGAGGGGGAGCAGCGCTATGATCTGATCATCGTCGTCGATACGGCGGATCTCGCACTCCTTGGAGACCTCTATACGCAGCACATTGATCTCTTTTCGCACGTGCCGTTGCTCAATATCGACCACCACGTCAGCAACACCCGCTTCGGGCAGATTCTGTTGATTGATCCCACGGCAGCGAGCGCCACCGAGGTGCTCTACCAGTGGTTTCTGCGGGTGCCCGGATGGAAGGAACGCCTGACGCCCGATATCGCTACGTTGCTCCTTACAGGACTCATTACCGATACCCGCAGTTTTCAAAATCCCAACACGACTCCGCGTTCTCTGGAGATCGCTGCCGAGCTCTTGGAGATGGGGGCGCGCCAGCAGGAGATCATCCAACATGTCTACAAGACCAAGCCGCTCACTACGCTCAAGATCTGGGGACGTGCGCTCAATCGCATCCAGGTTGATGAACACGCTGGTATTGTGTGGTCTGCAGTCAGTCGCGAAGATTTGAGTGAGATGGGTGCGACCAGCAAGGAGACGAGCGGCATTCTCGACGAGCTCATTTCCACGGTGCCCAGTGCGGATCTGTACGTCCTCTTTACAGAGCTTGAGGATGGCGGGCTCAAGGCAAGTGCGCGTTCCTCGGATGCGATTGATGTGAGCGCACTTGCGGCGCAGGCCTACGGCGGCGGCGGTCACCCGCGCGCAGCGGGATTCCGCGTGGAAAAGTACGACAATTTCTCGCTGCAGGTTCTCGAATGCATTCAGAAACTCAAGGAGGTAATGACCCTCCAGCGACGCTCGAGCGAGGATCGTGTCCCCGAATTACCATCGGTGGGGACTGCGGAAAAACCGGCGCCATCTCTGGCTCCCTCCGCTGGTGTCATTGCGCCCTTTGCGTCTGTGCCTCCTCCTCAGTCGATTGATGTCATTGAAGAGATCGGCGGAGGTGCCGCCACTGGCGCAACCTCCGATGTACTAAAGAAGCTTTCCTAGCGGAAGGAATGAGGTCTTTTGCTTGTGGTTAAGGGGGTGTCTGATAGACTGCGGCATGCCGTAGGCATTTTTTCCTGCAGAGCAATGCGACTTGTACGGGTGGCAAAAGCATTGGGCATGACTGGACAGCAACTCCGGCAGGAGCTGGAGTCAGTGAATTTTGGTGTCAAAGCGACGGATCGTGAGATTCCAGAGAACCTTGCGATTGGCATCATACGTTTCCTTGCGCAGAAGCGGGGGATTGAAGTGGATATAGAGTCCTTGGGTACGGAAGGAGCAATGGATCAGGATCAGGAGGAAGAGGAACAGCAGGGGTCGTCATCCGCCCCTCAGGATTCCGTAGAGAGCGATCAGGAACCAAAGGCCGGCGTGGTCGCCTCTGAGGAATCCGCTAAGCGCGAGTCGGTTCATGTTCTCAGGAAGCTGACACTCGAGGATGTCCCCCAAGGAGCTATTGATCTGCAGACTCAACAGAGTCGCGAGGAACGCAAGAAGCTGGAGGAAGAGGAGCTCCGTGTCCAGCGGGCAGCCGGAACCACTGCAAGTACACTACGTCCTATCGCCGAGCGGCATCAGGAACAGATCAAGCAGAAGGAGGGGGTGGTGCTCCTTCCTTCGCATGTTACGGTTAAGGAGTTTGCCGAGAAAACAGGCATCCAGGTTCCCAAGGTTATTCGGACACTCATGCAGAACGGGGTGATGGCGACCATCAACAAGACCATTGATTACGACACCGCTGCCATCGTTGCCTCTGAACTCGGTGTTGCCGTGCAGAAGGAGCAGGATACCGCCACCGCCGAGGACATCCTCAGTCGCAATTTAGAAGAGCTCCTGAAGGATGAGCCGGAAAACCTGCAACCTCGTCCGCCGGTGGTCGTGGTCATGGGGCACGTTGACCATGGCAAGACTTCCATTCTCGATGCGATCCGCACTACCGATGTCGTTGCCGGAGAAGCGGGTCAGATCACGCAGCACATCGGAGCGTATCAAGTGCTCCATACACCCAAGGGATCAAAAGGAGAGGCGCACCCCATTACATTCCTCGATACACCCGGTCATGAGGCGTTCACGGCCATGCGCGCACGCGGAGCGCAGGTTACGGATATTGCCGTGATTGTGGTGGCTGCGGATGAGGGAGTGAAGCCGACGACTGTGGAAGCCATTAATCATGCCAAGGAGGCGGGCGTGCCGGTCCTTGTTGCGATCAACAAGATGGATCGGGAGAATGCGGATCCCGATCGTGTGAAGGGTGAACTTGCGGCACAGGGCCTGCAATCCGAGGACTGGGGCGGACAGACACCTGTTGTACTTTGCAGTGCAAAGACCAAACAGGGGATTGATGAGCTTCTTGATTCCATCGTACTCATGGCTCAGATGGCCAAGCTCACTGCCAATCCTCATCGCCCCGCCGTGGCCACCATCATCGAAAGCCACCTTAATTCTGCTCTTGGGTCACTGGGGACGGTCGTTGTGAATACAGGTGTCCTGCGCCAGGGCGATGTGTTCGTCTGCGGTCAGACGATGGGCAAAGTGCGTACGATGGAAGACGCGCATGGTGTGCGTTTAGCGTCTCTGTTACCTTCCGGTACCGCTCGTATCTCGGGATTCCAATCCGTACCGCAGGTGGGTGATATTCTGCAGGTGGTAAGCAGTGAGCAGCAGGCCCGCGTACTCTTGGACGCCGTGAAAGAGCGCGGTCAGCGTGCCAAGAAGGCGAGCTTCATCGACCTGGTGAGTCGTCTTTCACAGGGGAAATTGACACAGCTTAAAGTGGTACTCAAGGCCGATGCTCAGGGGTCGTTGGAGGCCATCAAGGATGCACTTGCCAAGCAGACAAGTGCGGATGTTTCTGTGAAGGTCATCCATGCGGCAGTGGGTGCGGTTTCCGAGAGTGATGTGATGATGGCAGCGGCGAGCGGGGGAGTAGTGATCGCCTTTACGGTGCTGGTGCCTTCCTCGGTCCTGCGCACGGCGGACCGTGAAGGAGTACAGGTGCGCCAGTACGATGTGGTCTATGCACTCCTCGACGATATCGACGGACTCCTCAAGGGGCTCATAGAGCCCGAGGAGGAAGAGAAGATTCTCGGGCGCCTGGAGGTCCGCGCGATCTTCCTCACCAAGAAGTCCGAGCAGATCGTGGGGGGCAAAGTGACGCAGGGAGTTTTGAAGCGTCTCCCTTTTCGCATCTTCCGTGAGGAAAAAGAGGTCGGCACGGGGCGCATTACCTCCATGAAGCACGTGGATAAAGACATCAAGGAAGCCAAGGAAGGGGCGGAATGCGGTCTGCGCGTACAGACAACCTGTCCCGTGGTTGAAGGGGATGTGCTCGAGGTGTACTTACGCGAGCTCAAACGGAAGGAGGTGTGATGCTCAAGGATTGAGGCTGTTCCACTCCGCGATAATTTGCTCCATTTTGATGTGATCAATGCCGATGAGGGGGTTGGCAAAGGTCGCGTCGCGTTGGCGAATTTGCTCAAGCGTATCGTTGACTTGCGCGTAGTCGAGCCGGCCGTTGTATCCCTGGCTCTGCGCCGATTGCCGGATTTGTCGCATGAAATCGTTGAATTGGAGATTGGTCGCGACTGCCTGGGCATTGAAGGCTGGCGCGGCGACTGCGGCCTGTATCGTCGGTCGTATGTTGGTCTCTACGTTTTGTTTGAAGTTTGCATACGTTGCGTTGTTCTGGTGGATATTTGCTGCTGCTGCACCAGCATCGTAGCGACCACCGCCTGCTGGCGCTCCCGGAGGCGCTCCCGGAGGTGTTCCCGGAGGCGCTCCTCTCCCTGCGCGACTGAAGTCGAACGCCGTCCCTGTAACGTCCGCATTGGCCAGACCCAACTGGTCGAGCTTGTAGCTCAGGCGGCCAGGACCGGCTTTGCCCAAAAGACCAAGAGGAGAGACGGATTTGCCCCGTGCGCCACCGGCCCCCGGAATGGGGAGGATCGGCAGTGCAAGAGGTGCTTTGACGGCAATCGTACCCCAGGCTTTGCCCCAACCGCGGATGGTCTCGCTGACGCCGGCATAGGCATCATCAATCTTGAGCGCGGTGAAGGTGCCGACCCAAAAGACTCCCAAGGTCATGATCTTCCAGAGGAGGTCGACAAAACTATTGATGCCTACGACCAGGAAGTTCTGCTGCTCGAAAAAGCTTTCAAGCACGCTTCCTTGCGGCAGGTTTCCAGGATTCACCGATACCGTGCCAATGTTGACCAGGATGTAACCGATTGTCAGGGGGATGGCGACTGCGAAGGGCAGGAATGCCGCTGCGATGAATTTACGGAAGATGATCATGCTGTTAAATTTTCCCTGCGGTCCCATCTTTTCGCCGATGACGAATCCCAGGAACATAAAGGGCATGAAGGCGATGGTGAGCCACAGGATGGGAATACGGATGACAAAGGCCACGGTCATGGCCATCAGGGGGAACAGCAATGCCACAAGGAGCACGAGCACGAAGACGATTTGTATGATCCCCTGGAGGACCACTCCCATCTTCTGGACGGTTGTTCCGGGAGGAGGAGCGGCATTTTTGGCAAGGAGCAGCATGTTCTTGATGTTCGTGTGATTGAGCGCCAGTCCAGTGAGAATACCCTGGGGCGTGTTGGTATTTGCGTTCAATGGTACTTCTTTGAAGGCGATTGCACCGTTTGCCAATGGGACGTAGCCTTGGGCGGCGGTGGCTTGGCCGGCCGGAGGGAAGACGGCGACATCTTCCCATGTGGTACAAGGAACGATGTTCCCCTGTTCATTTTTCACTTGGCAGGCAATACCGAGTGCGGAAGGCATGGAATACACCGTTGCCGTGAGGATGTTTGCCGTGTCGAGGATCACGCGGGGGAAGAACCAGGAGAAGTTGACGAGGATCACCGCGAGAATGAATTTAATGAGGTACTGACCGATGATGTCCTTTTTCGCTGTCACTACGACAATTACGGTTCCTGCAATGAAGAGGAAGGCGAAGATCACATTCGTGATATCCCGTGCGACTTGCCAAATTTCCTGGAGAGGATTGCCTGTTGTGTTATTGACGGTTGCGCTGAGACTTGTGATCAGTCCTGGATCAAGCAGGATCTCCATCAGGTGAATCAGGAGCAGTGCCAGGAATTGGAAGATTGTCGCAACAACGGAGACCATCGTGTGGAACGTCGTGAAGATACTCTCCGGTTCGGTTCCCTGGGCGGATGCAGAACAAACGTTCAGGATTTCCGTATCCTGGTACAGAGCAATCCACCCCAGGGGGATCGTGAGCGTGAGCGCGAGTAGGAGTTTTTTCTTCGAGAGCATTCCGAGTATTGTACCATTTTGGCCGGGTTTCTTCAACCCCAGGGTTTCGGCAGGCCCCCTACCTTCGATGTAGTGTTAGAACAGAATATTTGTCATTAGTTGAGTATAAATTTTGTTCGTTGTATCTAATTCTTTAAAAAGTATATTTATGTTTTTGTTTATTTTAAGCCAAAAAAATTGATTATAATAATTGTTCAATAAGTTGATCAATTTTCTTGCGCTTTCCGTATGTTCATGAGTACAGTTTGTGAACGAGCTCACGTTCGCATGTATGTCTTCCGCCATCCTCAAAGCACTGTTTAGTTCCCAGACGCGCATGAAGTTACTCTCGACGTTCTTGCTCCATTCGGAGGAGGAGTATTACATCCGGGAGCTTACACGGTTACTCCATGAGCAGATTAACTCAATTCGTCGGGAACTGGAGAACCTCCGTCGGATCGGTTTGGTGAAAGCGCGGCATCGTAATCGTAAAAAGTATTATCGCGTGGATCCGGAATTCCCGCTTTTTTCTGAGCTCAGGAGCATCTTTGCAAAGGAGATCCAAGCGGAGAGCCCCATTGTTGCCAGCCTCAAAAAACTTCCCAATATCGATCTCGTTCTTCTTGCGGGGAACTTCGTGGGTACGGAGAGCAAAGTGGATCTCCTCGTTGTTGGAGAACTGAAGAAGGAAATGCTTGAGGCACTCTTGCTGCAGGATCCTAACCTCAAAAATGTTCGTTACTCCATTTTCTCTCAGGCGGATTTTCTCTATCGCCTGAGTCTGCGCGACCGGTTCATAACCGCTATTCTCAGTGATCCACGGCATCTTACGGTGCACAACTTGATCCAGTCTCAGATTGAAGAAGCAAAGGCGAAGTGACTTGGCTTAAGGTCTAAGGCTTGGCAAAGAATGGCCGTAATTTGCTTTACAGAGAAGTGAGCGCTCTGTACCCTCCTTCCACTTATGACGTCGCTCCTCCTTCGTGAGCAGTCGGCATCCTTGATCAAGCCACGGCCGGAGCTGCGGACGGGGTACACCGTACGTGTACACGAACGCATTCAGGAGGGTGGCAAGGAACGCATCCAGATCTTTGAGGGCCTCATTATTTCTGTGCATCGAGGAGCAACCATCGCCGATACGACATTCACGGTGCGTCGCATTGCCTCGGGAGTGGGTGTTGAGCGTGTGTTCTCCCTCCACTCTCCACTCATCGAGAAGATTGACGTGAAGAAGGTTGCGAAGGTGAGACGAGCGAAACTCTTCTTCCTGCGTGGCCGCCATGGGAAGTCTGCGCGTATGTCAGAGCGCTTCACGACAGCGGAAGAATTTGCTGTTGCCACTGCCCCTGCTACCTCTGAGGAGGCGGTTCAGGAGAAGGAAGAGGAAGAGGTAGCCGCCGCAGAGGGTGTTCCAATGGAATCACAGATGGAGGAGGGGAAGGCATAAAGAAGTCTCTAGAGGTATAGTAAGGATATGCGGCTCCTTCTTGTTGGCAATTATGGTGCGGGAAATCTGGGTGATGAGGCACTGCGCGACTTTTTCCTCACGCGCTTTCCTCAACATGTATGGACGTGTATCTCCGTGCGCCCCTCCCGGGATCGCCCTGAGGTTCCGCCGCTGCCGTGCGGTTTGCGATCCCTGTGCACGACGCCTTGGTGGAGAACGTTCATGGTTCTCTGGAGAGTGGATGCCGTTGTGTTCGGCGGCGGTTCGCTCTTCACGGATACGGAATCCGTCTTCGCCTGTATGCTCTGGTGGTGGCATGCCATGGTGGCCCGGTTTTTAAGGAAGCCTTTGCACTTTGCGTTTCAGGGTGTGGGCCCTTTCCGCACCCGTCTAGGGGAGTGGTTGGCACGCTCAGCATTCCGTAAAGCTCGGTCTCTTTCCGTGCGGGATACCCTCTCCTTTTCCCGAGTGCAATTGTGGCACTTGAATACAAAAGTTATACAAAGCTTTGATCCTGTTTTCTCTCTTGTGGATAAGGAAAAAACGCATACTAATCCACAAAATGTGCTCACGGTTATTCCTCGCCACAATTCCCGGGATTCCCTGCTCAGTCGTCTCAAGGAACTCCTCTTAGGCGGGATGTGGGATGGTGTGGATATCCTTCTTCTGCAACCAGAGCACCCGCAGGAGCGGTCTTTTGCTTTGGAGCTCCTTTCTGCGGGTGCACGAGAGATTATTCCCGTACGAACGCTCGAAGAGCTCGTCGATCAGGTTGCGGCCTCGCGCGTGGTGCTCACCCAGCGCTATCACGGAGGACTCGTGGCGCTTGCGCTCCAAAGGGAACTCCATTGCGTGGAGCAATCTCCCGGTGATAAATTAGATGCCCTTGCCAAGCTGGCAGCCCGTCCTTTCGATCGCGAGGTGCTCTGTTCTCAGATAGAGGACGGGGTCCGAGCTCTTGAACAGGGTTTACGGAGTTGACTATATAGCATGTAAAGCGCGTTTCTGGTACAATAGAAAGAAATCATTCCCATTCTCTCCTATGGCCGACGCACCAACCGCAGCTCCTTCTGCTGCACCTGCTACACCGGAGCGGCCGCAAACCGCGCCTACACAGATGCCAAAGCTCATTCCGCCTGAGGTAAGGGCTTTCCTCGACAAGCTCACGGGAAAGACCCCGCCGGACCCCAGTGCTCTTGATGCAGCCGAAGTGCAGAAGGTTCTCGCGTTGGTCAAAGATCTTTCCCCCGAGCACTTCGAGATTGTGAAGCAAGCAGTACATGCGTACATGGAGCGTTACCGCGAGCGCTTGAGTGCGCAAGATACGGTGCATCAGAGGATGGCACTGGATACATTGCGATCGAAGCTGGAGCAGACAAAAATTGGCAAAGGCGCGGAATGGGTTGGCGGCAAGGCGCAAGAAGGCTTGGAAAATGTTCAGCGTTCCTATACGGAGGTTCCCTGGAAAGAGACGTGGGAGAATGCGAAGAAGTTGTACGACAAAATGTTCGATGGTTCGCTATGGCTGGTGGAGAAGGGGTTGGGAGTGGTCGGTATTGATGCGGTCAATCCCGATGGGTATTGGCAACAGAAGATCCGTCCTCCTCTCAAGGCATTCATGAAGTTGGCATTGCCAGTCGTTGCCTTGCCGTTCGTGTTCAAGAAATTGTTCTCCATCGTTACGGGCTACTTCAAACAATTTGGGCATCCTATGGAGAATTGGAAGGGAATTGTGGGCGTCCCGCTCGTTGCCTCCGTCATCAAGCCGATTCTCGATTACTTCTCCGGCTCGCTTGCCAAGCCTGTGGAGACTCCGCAGACACAGGCTCGTGAACAGGGACAGGTTGTTGCCAAGCCCGCATGGGCTCAAGGCAATGCCGCTGCAGCACAACCCCCTGTTCCGGCTGTTCCTTCTGCAAGTGGAGGCGGCGTCACTCAGCCTCTCGCACCCGTACCCGCTTCAGCGCCAGTTCCATCGAAGGATGTACCGTCGCCTGCTGCCGCAGGGCCGGAGCGCTTGCCGTGGGAGCAATGCATGGTTCTCACGAAGCGCAATGGGGAAACGGTTCTCGCAGTCCGTGAACGAGACGGCGCACCCGTGCGGTACTTCCGGCTCAATGCCATTGTCAAAAACACCCTGCTTTCGGGCAACAATGCCGGTGACGAAGTGTGGAACATTGCTTCGCTTATCAATGCCGAAGGGTTAATGAAGAATAATCACGATGGCGGTATGACTGTACCGTTGCACCTCGATCTCTCGCATCCGCGCATGGAAGAGGGCGCAAAGAAACTCGGCCTAAGATACGTAGGGGTTTTGGCGAACATTCCCACTGCGGTACGCCCTGCCTGCACGCAACCCGCAGTCGAGTCTGCCTGCAAGGCAGTCATCCAGAAGTATCTCAATGAGCGTGTGCATGCCCGTGTTTCTCTGCCGCTTCCTGCCGTGCAGGATATGCTCCAGCGTGCGATTACCTCAAATCCGGCACAGCAGACACTTGATGTGCCGCCGATGGGACAGGAGGGGTTCCCTCTCACTGCGCGTCTCACGCAGTCCGTAGAGGATGATCCCGTCGTCAAGGCATTGATCAGTGCATTCACGATGTCGTGCATGCAGCTTCCCCATGTGAAGGAGGAGAGTGAGGGGCGTGGCTGGTTGGGGAGCCTGGTCTCGGGTGCGAGTGCGTTTGCCAAGTTGCATGCTGTGCTCAGGGGTGAGGAGCAACAGGTACCACTGCGCTTGCGCCTGGAATGCGTTGCATAGGGATCTGGCGCTTAAGGGCTTCCTATGGTACAATACATAGATTATGGCCACCAATCTTCCCCCAGAGTGGACCACGTTCATTGATCGGGTGGACCGAGACCCTCAATCCGTTCGCGACGAGGAGGTGCTCTCCATGATTGGGCAGCTTGACCGTCTCTCCGATGAGCGTCAGCGCGCGGAGGCGGCCCAGCACCTCAAGAGCTTGCAGGAACGCGTGGGAACGCAATTGCAGTTTGACGTGGAGAAGAGGCTTACGGATCTCCAGCGTCGGGTTGTGGGTGGTTGGTCGGAGTTCCCAACGACAGGGTACAAACTGGGTAAAGAACGTACGCAAACTCCTTGGGGAACTGTCGGAGGTCCTGATATCCCGATTCTGCAGGAAGCAGGATGGATCGGTGGTCGGATGCAGGATGCTGCTCAACAGGGATGGAAAGAACCCGGAACGTTTTTCTCAAGCATGTTGGATGGGTACAAGGAGAACTGGAATGAGCTTATCACCGTGAGTGACCACCCTCCGGCAAAGTGGGAGAACTGGGGCGAATGGGCAAAATATGGCGGCGGCAAGTTCCTGAAGGCGATTGTCGCTGTTCTTCCGTTCCTCATTCCAGCGAGCATGCTCTTCAAATCGGGTCGAGAGAAAGCAAAGAATCTCTTTACGAGTTGGTCTGGCTTGCTTGTGAAGTTGCCGCTCATTGGAGCCGGCATTCTAGGGCTTAAGGCGTACCTGGACCATAAGTCGGGGAAGGCTCAACGTGAACGCAAAGAGGATGCCGCAGTTGCCCCCGACGGCAGGACCGATGCGCAAGGCAGATCCGTCGCGGCCGCGTACGAGAGCGGCAAAGCATTGCCTGATACGCGGGCAAATCGTGAGCTCTTCCTGGACGAAACAGTGGTCCCTGTCGATAAGCGGACGGTGACGTGGCTCGATCAGAATGAAACCCTGCTCACCGTGGCGCAGCGTTACTACCGCATGCACTTGTCGCTCAATGATCTGCTGCCCGGTACGGGCAAGCGTGAGTGGAACGTGAGTCCCCTCGTCCGCGATGTGTGGTACGTTGAGAGGGGATTGCAGCGCCGTGATACGCCGGTAGCCGAGATGACCCTCGATCTTCCTATGAATGACTCAACGATGGAACAGCTGCTCAAGGATGCCGGCGTGCTCAGCAAACTTCGCCCCGAGGAACGAGAGAAGCTCATGGCATTGCGTCTCCACGCCGATGTCCAGGTACCCTTCGATCAGTACCGCGAGGGCGTGCGCAAACTCACCGATGCGGGGACATCCAACCGCGGCAGGGAACTCACGCGTGCAGCGAAGCTCATCACGATCTCCTGTCCCGATCGCGCGCGCAGGGCAGAGGTAATAGCGATACTCGAGCGTGCTCTTGCTGGACGCGCCGACGCGGCTGGTGCACGGTTGCTCCAGGCGCTCAAGCCAGAAGGAGTGCAGATGAGTGGAGCGATGACGTTCAAGCGCATCGAACTCCCTAAGGAGGACCGCTGAGCGCGTGGGACTGACCAGAAAGTATGGCGACTGCTAGCGTCTTTTTGCCGTGATCTCTAGCATACGGTTTGCATGGAGATCCGCAATTTCTGCATCACCCACCTTCGCCCTCCGCTGCACTCCGGGCTGCGGCGGGCGAGTCGCGCACTGTGACCTATGGACATTCGCAACTTCTGCATCATCGCGCACATTGATCATGGGAAATCCACCTTGGCCGACCGCATGATTGAGCTCACCGGAACCAAAGAGAAACGGGAGATGAAAGAGCAGCTCTTAGATACTATGGATCTGGAGCGCGAACGAGGTATTACCATCAAGCTCCAGCCGGTGCGTATGCAGTACCGTGGGATGGAGCTCAACCTCATTGACACTCCGGGGCACACGGATTTTCGGTACGAGGTGAGCCGTTCGCTCGCTGCAGTTGAGGGGGCGATTCTCCTTGTGGATGCGTCGCAGGGCATTCAGGCGCAGACCTTGGCCGTGCTCACGATGGCCATGGAGCACGATCTCACGATCATTCCCGTGCTCAATAAAATTGATCTCCCCGCGGCGGACCCCGAGCTTGTGAGCGAAGAAGTGATCAAGCTCCTTGGATGTAAGAAGGAGGATATCCTCCAGATTTCCGCGAAGCTGGGGAGTGGAGTTGATGCCGTGCTCCAGGCAGTCATGGACCGCATTCCTGCTCCCGCCGCTCCCCAGGTCAAGGAAGCACGTGCGCTCATCTTCGATGCCGTGATGGATCCTTACCGTGGAGCAGTCGCATACGTACGCGTGGTCGATGGCACGTTTGCCAAGGGGGAGAAAGTTTCCCTTCTTGGAACACATGCGCAGTGTGAGGTGCTCGATACCGGTCACTTCGGGCCGCAGTACGTTTCCGATGCGCGGCTCTCTGCGGGGCAGATCGGATACATTGTGACCGGGTCTAAAGATGTGAACGAAGTGCGCACGGGAGATACCGTTGCGCATGCGTCAACGGCTCTGCCGCTCCCAGGATACAAGCAGGTGCAGCCGATGGTGTTTGCCGGTCTCTACCCTTCCGATGCGGATGAGTATCCTGCTCTGCGCGAGGCGTTGGAAAAGCTCGCGCTCAATGATGCTGCGCTCAAGTTTGCGCCGGAGCGCAACGCTGCATTAGGCAACGGATTTCGCTGTGGATTCTTGGGCCTTCTTCATATGGACATTGTCCAGGAACGCCTGGAGCGCGAGCACGATTGCGATCTCATTATCACGGCTCCCAGTGTGCTCTACGAAGTGCAGCTTTCTTCGCGGCATCCTGCTCAGGTCGTGCGCAGTAATCTCCTAAAGAAGGACGAGCCGGATACTGCGTGTATCAGCAACCCTGCTGATTTTCCCGATCCTTCAATGATCCGTGAAATCCGCGAGCCCTGGGTGCGTTTAGAGGTTCTCGCCCGCGCGCAGGATGTGGGGGCGATTATGGAACTTACGCAGAAACGCCGCGGCGTGTACCAATCGCTCACGTACCTCGATGCAGAGCGCGCGCTCCTGCACTTTGAAGTGCCGCTTGCCGGGATCGTCCTGGATTACTTTGATCAGCTCAAATCCGCAACATCCGGCTTTGGCTCCATGAGCTACGACCCGTTGGGTTACCGCGCTGGCGAGCTCGTCAAACTCCAAGTCCTCCTCCTCGGTGAGCCGACTGACGCACTCTCCACCATTGTGCATAAGAGTGAGGCGCAGTACGTGGGGTCGGTGATCTGTAAGAAGCTCAAGGAGGTCATTCCCAAGGCACAGTTCCAGATTCCGATTCAAGCGGCGATCGGAGCTAAGATCATTGCGCGCGAAACGCTCCCTGCGTACCGCAAGGACGTGACAGGGTACCTCTACGGTGGTGATGTCACGCGCAAGCAGAAGCTCCTCAAAAAGCAGAAGAAGGGCAAAAAACGCATGAAGCAGATGGGCAAAGTGACGCTCACACAGGAGGCGTTTTTGAGTGTTCTCAAGCGATAAGAGAGATCGTTGGCTGCTTCTTATTCGTGCTCTTGAAGTTTTGCCGTGGCCGCCGCAAATTCCTCATCGCTCGCCGTGTCTCCATCGAGGCACGGGCAGGGGTTGTTCTGCCAGTAGGACAAATCGTTCATGGTCTTACGCACGAGTTTCTCCGCCAGTTTCCGATCGGCGTTTCCAGTGGTTGTGATGAAGAATGCCACTCCACCCTCAAAAATTTCCTTGCAGCTCTTCATGCCTCCGTCGGGACGTGTGCAGTGGATACAAATGGGACCATATTCCGTGTCGTTGCCTTTGTCCTGTGGTCTCATGAGAGGCATGCTGCAGGCAATGCATGTTTCCATGGGAGAGGGGGGAAAGTCAGGAGTACCCTACCGCAGGGAGTACGGTTCTCCAATTCTCCTTTAGAATGTGCTCATGGAATTGTCGTTTCCACTTTCCTCGGCGTTCCTCGCACTTCCTCTGGAAGGATCACCCAAGTGGCAGTTTCAGGCTCTGCAGGAAGAGCTGAGAGATTACGAGGATTTCCTACGATTTCAGAATCCGCAGTCGCCACACCTCACGCTCCAGTACTGGCAGGAGCTCATGGAGATCGAGTATGGTCAGGTACGAAGACAAGCGCAGGCCGTCGCGCAGCTTTGCGCACCGCTCACGCTCCATGTACAGAGTGTCGAGACGTTTGGGTCACGAGGGGAGGATCGCGTGCTCTTCCTCACCGTAGCGTTTAGCGAGGAACTCGCGCGATTGAAGAAATCGTGCCCTTGGCCGAATGCCAAACCGTTTACGCCGCACATCACGCTGGCGCGTATCGCCCATCCTCAACGCTTTGCTGTGCAGAAGAAACGCATCATGAAAGCACTGGGTGACTGTGCGTTCTCTTTTTCCTGTGATTGTTTGCGGCTCTACGCCGAGGTGGAAGGGAAGAAGCAGACACCGTTGGAAGATTACGTGTTCTGCGGATCTTCCTCGTAGTCACCCGCCTCTGCCTGCTGTTCGGAAAGTGCCTTGCGTGCCTGTGGCATGAAGGGCTGGAACACCGCTTGCAGCATGCTGGCTGTGAGTGGCTGAATCTTTTCGAAGGGTGCAGAACGGTTGTGCTGCTCGAAGAACTCAGCGACGACAAAGGTCGCCAGTTGCAACACGCTCCCGTCTAAGTTGCGTCCATCCACCATCAGGCGCAACAGGATATTCTGTGGGGAGAGGGAGAGTACAAGCTGCATGCGTGTGATCCACGCAACCAATGCATGGTTTGTTTCGGTATCCAGAGCTCCGGAGGTCGTGAGAGAAAGTTGTTCATCCACGGTCTTTTCCGCGGACTTTCCGCCGTTCTCTGCAAGGTACTCCTCGACAGTTTTCAGGCTCTCAGCATGGATCAGGGACAAGATCGCCAGGATGAAGATGCTGGGGCAGTTTCGTGCCACCAGTCGGGAAACAAGGACGAAGAGACGCGCGTGATTGGCATCTCCCAAAAATTGAATGATGGCTTTGGCGACCTGATCGTCACGTTTCTTGCTGCGTTTTTCCTCTCGCCGGATCTGTTGCATCGCCGCTGCAGCCGCTGCGAACCGCTGCTTTGCCTCTTCACTGAGGGCCTCGGGTCCTCCAGCAGCTCCCTCTTCGGGTGACCAAGATTCCGGTGCAAAATCGGACATGCAGTGATGGTAGCGTAGAGCTTTGCTGAAGGGGAGTAAAACATCTGCAAGTGAAAAGAGTCACCCCACTGTGTTGTTGAGGAGACAAAAGAGAATTGTTCCAGTCTACTGTGAAACAGGAACAGCTGGTTCAATATGCACAAAGGTGCAGCGTTCCCTGCGACCATCAAACTTTGTCATCCGTTTCTGACTAAAGCGCACAACGCCGGCGGTATCGGCGTGGATGGTCCAGTCTTTCCCCACGTGGGTGTTGGCCCCTGGACGGTACCAGTAGCCCTTCTGGCGGATGAGGACTTCTCCGGCTTGCACGACTTGGCCACCGAAGCGCTTTACGCCTCGGCGCTTGGCGACACTATCTCTGCCGTTCTCGGTGGAGCCACCAGCTTTCTTGTGGGCCATAGTGGAGAAATTGTACGGATTTCTCCTCCCTCCGCAAGGAAAAACCCCGGGGAGATTTGCGCAGTATGAGGGCGTTTCTTGGTTGCGGGGGCAGGATTTGAACCTGCGACCTCGAGGTTATGAGCCTCGCGAGCTACCGGGCTGCTCTACCCCGCGTCGTGGGTACCCATGATGAAGGAAGCGGTTTCCTGTCGCAAGTACTTCTCCTAAAGAAGTTTGTGGCTTTCTACAATCTCTGCTGCAGTTCCTGCACGCGTTGAGGGTAAAAGAGGTAGAGTTTCCAGTGTTCAATCACAGGCATCTGTCGAAGCAGTTCCAGGTATGCCACGCGTTGTTGTTCTCCTTGCAGTTCGCTGAGTTCTTCGTTGGCCATTGCCGATGTCGTAATCGGTTGTTGGATGATGAGCACATGTTCTCCCGGGCTCACGAGACCCAGGTTTTCTTTGGCGTACTTGTCTTTGTATTGTCCGGAGCGGTAATACTCCAGATCGCGATACCCCTGGGCGATCTCCTGGCGGAGATTTCTATTCTGATTGTGGATATTCTCCAGTGTCTGTTCGAAGAGAATGTTGCGGTAAAAAGAAAGGGCATAACCGAATGCCATGAAGCCCACGACAGTGAGGCCGACGATGATGGTGAACTGCTTGCTGAGCGGTTCAAGGTTTCGGTAAGGCATGGAGCTGGGGACTAGAGTACTAGAATATTGGGGATTTGGGAGGGGTATGCACCGGTCTTTCCCCTCGAGTTTCCTCGTGTTTTCTCATGAACGAGTGTATTCCAATATTCAAGTATTCCAGTATTCTGATACTCCATGAAGATCTTCTGCAGCGGCATCGGAGGCATTGGTTTAAGTGCGTATGCGGCATACCGTCGTGCACAGGGACACACGGTGCTCGGTAGCGATCGCAGCGCGAGTCCGCTCATTGAGGATTTGCGTTCTCAGGGTATTGAGGTATCCCTGGTGCAGGATGGTTCCGCCGTGCCAGAGGATTGCGACCTTTTTGTGTACTCAGAGGCGATTTCTTCGGAGATGTCTGAGCGTCAGAGGGCTCGTGCTTTGGGTATTCCTCATCAGTCGTACTTTCAGGCATTGGGCGATCTTTCATGTTCCAAACAGGTGATCGCGGTCTGCGGAACACACGGTAAGTCTTCCACGACGGCTATGGCTGCACGCGTACTCATAGATGCCGGCATCGACCCCTCCGTTGTCGTTGGAACGAAACTTACGGAGCTTTCCGGTCGGAATTGGCGCAAGGGTGCAGGTGATATCTTTCTTCTTGAAGCCTGTGAATACCGCCGATCTTTTCTCGCTCTCTCTCCCCGTATCGTGCTCCTCACGAACGCCGACGGGGATCATTTCGATGCATTCACATCCCGTGAGGACTACCATAATGCGTTTGTTGAGTTTCTCTCTCTGCTTCCTCAGGATGGCATGGTTTTTACCCATGGTGCGGATCCTGATTGCATGGCCATTGTTTCCCGGTCACAGCGTCCCTTCTGCGATGTGGATACATTGCCTCTTCCTCTGCTCTCCGTTCCTGGTCTCCACATGAGGCAGAACGCGCAGCTCGTTGTGGGGCTTGCAAAGCATTTAGACATACCCGAGGAGCAGATACGTTCTTCGCTTAAGTCCTATGCCGGCTGCTGGCGGCGCATGCAGGTGCGGGGGGTTTGGGGAGACTCGGTCACCGTTATTGACGATTATGCGCATCATCCTCGCGAAATCAGTGCCACACTCACTGCTCTGCGTGAGGCCTACCCGAATCGTCGGCTCGTATGTGCATTTCAGCCGCACATGCACGACCGAACACTCAAGCTCTATGCGGAGTTTACCCGGTGTTTTTCCGCAGCCGACCTCGTCCTACTCACCGATGTCTACGACGCGCGCAGCGACGTGGAAACAGCGCGCGTTGATATGGATCGTTTTGCGCGGGACGTTGCTCAGGAGAGTCATAGGGAAGTGCATTACGTCGGAGATCTTGTACATATGGAAGGCCTCATCAAGGATCGTTTCGTGCGTCCGAATGACGTCCTTGCGTTCTTGGGGGCGGGGGACATTACACATGTCGCAGAGAAAATGGCACAGGATGCCCATGTAGCTCTGTGATGAGAGCAGGAGCAATGCATTCAGCTATACAGTCGTATCAGTAGCTCTCTTCCATGATGTCCGGATTTTTCTCTCCGTAGATCTCAATAGCGGTACTCAAAATTTTCGCAATTTCCGCCCTGTTCATCGGATCGTCGGGTCGAAATGTCGGCGCGGTACCGGAGCTATCTCCGGAAACCAATCCATCGGTAGCTGCAGTTTCGATGGCGTCGGCGTACAGCGTATCGAAGTTCACATCGCTGAAGAGCGTTCCCTTGGTCCACATTCGCGGAATGTCTAAGGCCTGTAAGATGGTAGTGACCACTTCGGCGCGTGACGCATTGCGGTTGGGGTCCAAACGCGAGTTGCGGAAGACAAGCCATCCGCGCACTTCCGCAGATGCAAAGAAGGCCTCGGCCCATGTGCTCTGGGATTGCGTGTTTTTGGCGCCAACGTGAATCTTCGTCTCGTCAGTACCTGAGAGGCGATGTGCAATCTTCGCGAGCTGTGCGATGCTGATGTTGTCCTCTGGGCCGTACTTGCCGGTCGGGACGCCGTCACTATCACGGTATCCCGTGACGATGCCGGTCTTGAGAGCCGTGTGCACGTACGGGGCGAACCATGTGGCGATGGGGACGTCTGTAAAGACGACGGTTTCTCCATCGATGATGGCATTGACGTATTGAAGATTCTTCGTCTGCTCTTGCTGGACCGGGACATCTTCCAATCCCTCGCATGCGATGGTGATCGAAAGCGTGACGCGGCCATCTTTTACAAGTCTTTGTGAGAGGGGACGTGGCGCGACGCATCCTTCAATGGGATCGAATGTTACGGAGTAGAGCCCTTCGGGAACTCCTTGGTACGATTGCGGGGTCGTTCCCTTCACTTCGGATTCGTTGGGTCCCTTGAGGGTGTAGCCAAGCCCCAGTGGCTGGCTGGTTACAGAAACAGTGCCGACTCGAGTGAAGACGTACGTGACTGTAATGGTGATTGCATCTCCAGATGACAGTGTAAATGTGGCTTGCGGATGATCGTTCTCCTGAACGGTTGTTCCGTTGATGGTCACACTCGTATGGGCGATGGCACCTTCTGGAGGATCGACGAGGAGCGTGTAGTTCCCCGACTTGGCGTTTTCAATCTCCAATGAGGCATGCGCGTAGCTCTGTTGCAGGTTGTTGGGCTTGAGGAGCGTCCATTCGCCGTAAACTCCCTCTAACGGCGATTCCTGTACCACGGTAATTGTTCCGAACCCCACAGTGGGCACGGTGTCTCCTGTGGCTGCGAGAAGGGGAATCCCCCGTATCAAGAGAAAGAGGGCAGAACCCAGGAGCACGATGCGGGTAGAACGCATAAGTTCAGGGGGAACGAAGAGCTGCGCTGACGCGCTGGAGAGCTCGGGTATTCTCGTCTCTTCTCCTGGTGATTGCAATGCAGAGCTCTCCATCCGTCGAAGCAGCGCACACGGTGTGTGCACTGCCAGGACGGAACCCTTCCCCGTACGTATTCTTCAGGATACTGGTAAAAGTGCTACGGCGTATTTTCGGCGGATCGTTGTTGCGATGAGGAGTGTAATTGCACTGATGAGCGCGCCAAGCAGGAGATCTGATGTCTTTCCCGTTTGAGGGAGGAGAACGATGCCAACGGTCTGTGTGAGTTCCTGGTCCGTTGCGCCATCTTCCACGAGTCCTTCCGCGGAAGCTCGTGCGGTTACGGAAATGCGATCTCCGGGCTGCAGAGTGCTATTGGCATGGGCAGCGAAGGTCGTAGTCCAGGTTTGCGTTGCGTAGATGAAAGGGATATCCCAGACGATCATGGAGTCTCCGATGAGGGTGCCGCTGTCGGCGATGTCCGATACGGAGATTTGGTTGGGATCAAAGTGGATGGAGATCTGTGCATCGTTCACAGAGCGCCTCCCCTCGTTCGTTGCGCTGAGCGTAAAGCGTGTCACGCCTTCAGGCAGCATTTCTTGCGTGTTGGTAGTCAGATGTAGGGCCAATCGTTCCTCTACAGGATTTTCTGGAACTTGTGGTGTTGTGGGTACGGGTGCCGGGAACGTGCAGCGATAGACTCCTAGAAATGTGATTTCTTGGTTGGGCTCCAGCAGGCGGCGTTGATTGTGGGGCGTCTGGCATCCATCCTTTGTGGCAAATGTTGCCGTGTAGTAGAGAGGAGGAACACTCTTGAACTCTGCCGGTGTCACACCGGAGAAACTCACCGTGTCCGATCCTTTCAGCACGAAAGCCTGTCCTGCAGGGTCGCTCTCGACGCTGATGGTTCCGAAGAATCGGTACGTAATCACCACGCGATGATCTGCGAGACTCTTCACAACAAACGTCAGATGTGTACCATCGACGGAATCCACAACCTCGCGTCCACGGTACACAACGATCGTTGCGTAGGAACGGCGCGGGGCCTGCACGGTCAATGCATATGAGCCTGTTTCAATTGGGCTGACGGTGACGCTCGATTCTCCTCGGGAGTCCGTCTTCGTTTTCCCCGATGGCGTTACGAGTACCCATGTTCCCATTTGTCGCGTTGCGCTCACCTGTTCGATGTGTAGCGATCCTACGCTCTGTGCCTCAGCCGAGTTCGCGATGAGGAGCAGCCCGATGATGGCGCTGCTCATGACAATGGTGGCCGAGACGAGAAAAGCGCGAAGCTCTTGCATAGGAGTGTGCATCAAAAGGAGAACATTTAATCATTAAAATATATATTTGTCAACTACTAGTTTATGGCTTCAATAAGCAATTATGCGAAAATTTGCCTATGAATATCAAAAATCTTCTCCTGGATGAGCTTCTCGGTGTCCCTGCAGAGCACCAGGGTGGGGTCACTCTGTGTCTGCCCGATGACATGCACGGTGACGCCGAACTCGCTGGAGAGTGACTCGATCGTTTCACGGTCTTCTGGTGCGACTTCAAGTACGAATCCTCCGGTTTCACTAAAGAGTATTGTGTCTGAACGTAATGAGGATTCGAGTCGTCCGATATCCACCGTCATACCGATGGTTCCTCCGCACTTGCGCTGGGGGAGTGTCATCTCGAGGAGGGTAAGGAGTAATCCTCCGTCACTGATGTCATGACATGCGCGCGCGAATCCACGTTCAATGAGTGTCGTGACGAGTTTTATTTCCCGCGATGCCTGCGCAAGGTCCGGTGACGGGGCTGCAAAACCCAGCAAGCTGTCCTGCGGCAGCCGTGCCATGCGCTCAAGGATCTCGTAGTACGCCGACCCTCCGCATTCATCACGGCGTTCGCCGATGAGGAGGAGGAGGGAATCGATGTTCTTCAGTTGCTGTGTGATAGCCTTCCGTGCATCGGGGAGCACGCCTACGCAGCAGACAATTGCCGTTGGATCGATGGCGCTCCCATCAGGTTTCCCGTTGTAGAAGCTCACGTTCCCGGAGATGACGGGAACCCCTTCGTCAAGGAGATGCACTCCACGAGCGGCATCGGCGATACCGCGAACGCCCTCGGAAAATTGCCAAAGTTGCTCTGGGATTTCCGGGTTTCCATAATTAAGGCAATCAGTGAGGGCTCTGGGGATGGCGCCGACGGCGGCAACGTTGCGCATGGATTCCACAGCGGCATTGAGTCCTTGCAGGTACGGATTGATCCTGCCGTAGCGTCCCTTACCGTCGCCTGCGACAGCGACGCCGGTCCACCGTTCCTCTTCCGAGATTTTCCACCCCGGGTGCGTGCCGACATGAACGTAACTTGCCAAGTCTAGTAGGGGAGCGAATACAGCAGCATCGGCTTCGCCGGGCTCGATGATGGTGTTGCCAATCACGTTCTTATCGTAGTGTCGGATGATGCCGTCATGCGTACAATGATTGGGGTCTGCAAGTATGGTGTAGAGAACCTCTCTGAGCGTCGTTTCGTACGGGCCGTTTTCCGTATCCACACGCAAGGTTGCTCCCTCAAAAGAGAAGGTCGGTTCCGGAAGGTTTTGCTGTTTGAGCGGAGCGGTAGGCCGCGTGTACGAGAGGCCGCAGGTGATGTCGCGCGCTTTTGCCTCGCAGACGACGGTTCCGTGGTAGCGCAGGCGGAACAGTCCGTCTGCTGTTACCTTACCCACGTGACTCGCTCGTGCATTCTTCGCAACAGACGGGAGATTCCAGTCTTCGTTGTAGTGAGTCAGGATGTGATCGGTGAGATCGGGGTGGCAGATCCAGCAGAACCGTTCCTGGGTTTCCGCACAGGCGATCACCTCTGGCGGGAGGTCGGCAATGGAAACATGCACACGGCTGAGATCGAGCTCTGCACCGAATCCGCGCTCAGCAACTTGCTCGACGCTCGAGCACACCACGCCTCCGGCCCCTAGATCCTTAAAGCTCACCTGGCGGAGGTGTCCCTGTGCAGCCAGCCAGTCGAAGAGCGCATACGTGGAGGCGAGCAGGTGACGTTCCAGGAAAGGATTGGGTTCCTGCACGGCTCCCGTGTTTTGTTCCTTCTTTTCTTCCTCCATAGAGGCACTGGCAAATGAGGCTCCTCCAAAGCCGCTCCTATCCGTGGGTTTACCCACGATGATGATGTCGTAGCCGACGTTGCCGGCCTCCTCGGGGACAGAGCTGTGGATAATTTCATCTTCGCGCACGATGCCCAGTGCCACGGCGTTCACCAGACAGTTGCTGTTGTAGGTGCTGTCGTATACCGTGTCTCCACCCAGATTGGGGATGCCCAGAGGATTGCCGTATCCCGCTATGCCGCGAGCAACCTCCGTGGCAATGGTGCAACTCTCCTCGGTCTTCTGGTCTCCTAAACGCAGCATGTCCATGCATCCCACGACACGGGCTCCCATGCACACAACATCGCGCACTACACCTCCTACTCCCGTTGCCGCGCCTTCGTACGGGACAATCTGCGAGGGGTGGTTGTGGGATTCGTGGCTGATGACGAGTCCCCAGCGTTTACCGGTAGGCCCATCTGTGATGGCAACGATGCCGCTGTCTTCCCCCGGACCCAGGATGACATGCTTCCCTTGCGTCGGTAACCCTTTCAGAAATCGGCCGGAGGATTTGTAGCTGCAGTGTTCCGAACCCTGGATACCCCAAATAACGGCTTCAACAAGCGTAGGATCGCGTTGAAGCATTTTTCCCGTGGTGCGTGCTTCTTCCACAGTGAGCCCGATGTGGTGTTCCTTGAGGAGCGCTCTCACCTCGTTGTCGCTGAGGGTGGAGAAGGGGAGTGTTGTTGGAGTGTGAGAGCTCTCTGCCATGCACAGTGATTATGCAGCAGGGAGGTCTCTACGCAAAGCGGGAACTCGCCAGCTTTTCCCTCAAGGTTATTCATCTTCCTCAGTTCCCTTGAATACGTTTGAGTACCGATGTGCAAAATCCATCGTTTCATTCCCACCGACGGTCGAGTCGGCTCTATCCCAATCGTGAGGAGAGGCAGTGTTCACTCTGCGGTTGAGAGGTTGTTGTCCGGCACCGAGAGATTCTTCGTCGAGCATTGTGTCATGGATACTCATAAGTGAGGTGGTAGAGGTATTTATCTTGAGACTACCCTTCTACGAGATGATGGCAAGGGAGATCATAGGCCCTTTGTTTTCGCCTAAGGATTCCGTTTTTTCTCTCTTCTGCTAGCATCTTCCCATGCGACTTGCCCTCCCGTCGGTTCTCGGACAGCAACGTCTCCTCGGTGGGGCTGCGGTACTCGCAGTGCTGCAGCTGAGCGCATCCGTTGTCGGTCTTGTACGTGACAATGTGCTGGCGGCGACATTCCCCGGTCTGGGTGTCGTCGACGTCTACATCGCTGCGTTTCGGCCGAGTGATCTCTTGTTCCAGATCCTCGTTATGTCTGCGTTTTCGGTGGCGCTTGTTCCGCTGCTGGCGCAGTACCTTTCTCGTGGAAACAGACCGGAGATGGCCAGACTCTTAAGCGCCGTATTCGCGGTCGGGGCACTCGTCTTCGGTGTACTCGCACTCCTTCTGGCTCTCCTCTTCCCGTGGGTTGCGCCGTTCCTCACGCGGTTCGAAGGGGAGCAGCTTGCGCTCTACATAGCGTTCGGTCGCCTGGCACTCCTCACGAACTTCCTCTTCGTCTTCGGAAATGCCTACGGGCAGTACTTGATCACGATCCAGCGCTACTGGGTGTATGGCATTACGCCGGTTCTCTACACCGTCGGCACGATTGTTGGGACGCTCTTCCTCACTCCCATTATCGGTCCCTATGGTCCGATTACAGGGACTCTTCTTGGTGCCGTGGTGTATGTTCTTTTGCGCTTCGTTGCGGTGCACAGGGCAGGATACAGTCCTTGTGCACTGTTTTGGCATCATGATCTTACCGAGATGGGTTGGCTCATGCTTCCACGAATGCTCGCGCTGGGTGCACTGCAGTTGGAACTTCTCCTCTTCGATACCGTTGCCTCGGGGCTCTCCACGGGGTCGGTGACCATCAACGCCTACGCGCGCAACTTCCAGTCCGTCGCCGTGGGGGTCATCGGCATCGCGCTGGCGCAATCGTCCTTCTCACTCCTCGCGCAAGCGGCTGCTCGCCGCGAAGAGCAGCGCTTCTGGATCTACCTAAAGAAGGGGATCTCCTTACTCCTCATCCTCACGGTTCCCAGCGCGGTTGCCCTTGTGCTTCTGGCGCCGGTTGCCGCGTGGCTCGTCCACCTCTCTCACGTACTCTCCGTGTTTGCGGTCTCCCTCACGCTCTATGCCGTGAGCATCCCCTTCGAGAGTGTCAATCATCTGCTCCTTCGTTCCTTCTATGCGCTCAAGAGGACGGTGGCCCCTGCCATTTTCAGCGTTCTCAACGGGGCTGTCGCGATCCTCGTCGCATGGTTTGCCTCGCCCATCTACGGTGTCTATGCGCTGGCGCTCGGGTTTACAGCCGGTCAAATAGTGCAGCTTGCGGGGCTCGCGCTCCTCCTCCCATCGCGTGTGCGTGCGCTCAAGCAGGGTGAGGCTACTTCTCAATCTTAAAACTGCGCAACCCCTCTTCGGCGATGTCCGCAGTTTTCACCTTGTCCACATGTGCTGCGGGAGGACCCTGCCAGCACCACTCAATGAAGCGTTCCACGGCGTGCTCCGGCCCCTCTGCAACAACAGCAACAGTGCCATCGGGCTCATTGCGGATCCATCCTCCAACGCCAAGCTCCTGTGCTTTGAGTTGCGCGTTTGCGCGGAAGAAGACCCCCTGAACGTGACCGGTGATGGTGAGACGCTTGGCTGGCATGGCTCGTGAGCAGTGTACACCGGCTTACTTCTTCTTCACCTGGGTGAAGTCGAGTTCCACCGGCGTCTCGCGATCGAAGATCAAGACCATTACGGTGAGTTTGCCTTTGTTCACGTCTACGGCATCCACCGTGCCTTCATAGTTCTTAAACGGTCCGTCAATGATCACCACCAGGTCGCCGACCTGGAACTCGCTCTTGAACTTGGCTTCCTGCTCGCCGACACGCCGCTCAATGACGCCGAACTCCTCGGGGGTGACGGGAACGGGGATATTCCCCGAGCCCACGAAGCCGGTGACGTTGGGTGTGTTGCGCACCAGGTACCAGCTCTCGTCAGTGACGATCATGTCCACCAACACGTAGCCGGGGAAGAGCTTCTTCTCCTCCTCGACAGGCTCACCCTTCTTAAAGGTGAGCTGCTTTTCCTTGGGCACCTCGACGGCGAAGATGAAGTCATGCATGCCGAAGCTCTCCACGCGTTGCACCAGCGCTTCCTTGACGCTGTCTTCATACCCCGCGTATGTGTGAATGACGTACCAATTACGTCCGGCATTGGGGTCCTGCTTGCCCATGGGATCAGAGAGAGAAAGTGAGGAGAAGCCGAACAACCTCAGAGAGGCCGAAGTCTACGACGCCGAAGGCGAGCGATGTTACGGCACAGAAAACAATGACGATCAGCGACAACCGCACGGCCTGTTGGCGCGTGGGCCAGCGAACGCGATGGAGTTCCTCGATAGCTTCGGTGATGTAGGTGGAGATCTGAGGCATGAAGAGGTCGCTGGGTTCTTCCTAAAAAACCCCTCCCGGGGATACAGGGGATAGTGTAGGTGAAAATCGTGCCTGTGCAAGCGAAATTCCTGGCAAACAGTGGAAGGAAAAGAGGCCTGTGTTTCGAGGATCAGAGGTCATACGCGGGGGGCGCAAGGGCGTGGATCTTGTCTATCGGTAACGCAACGAACCAGACCTTTCCCTTGATCGCGTCTTCATCGACATAGGGTGAAGGGCTGAAGCTCCTCGAATCCAGGCTTCCCTGGCGGTTATCACCCATCAGGAAGTAGTGCCCCTCCGGTACGAAGTAACGAATCTCATCCGTATTGCCTCCGCTGGGCGGTTGCTGGTAGGTGCGCCCCTGGTTTGTTGCGTTGAGGTAGGGCTCGAACAGCTCAAATTCCTCGTCGCTTCCCGCCGGTTGCAGGTACACTTTTCCGTCACGCAGGCTGATCGTGTCTTCTGGGATACCAATCACGCGTTTCACGTAGTGCTTACTGGGGTTGTTGGGAGGCCGGAATACGACGACATCCCCGCGGTCGGGTTTGCCGATATGGTACGCGAGTTTGTTGATAATGATGTATTCACGATCTTCGAGTGTGTCCACCATAGAGCTCCCCTCCACTTCGAAGGGTGAGACGAGGAAAGTCCGTATCATTGCGACGATCGCCACGATAATGACGATGTTGAGGAGGACATCGAGGAGGTGGAACCAAACGCTGGTTTTTCGCAGATTCATCCCTACCAGCCTAGCGCAGGAGCGGCCGGTGATCCAGCCACTTGCACCGGTTTTGGCAGAGTATCCGCCTTTAGAGGATCGTCTTTGGTGTTCTTCGGTCATTGGCGGTAGAATCCCCTGTGATGTTCGACCTCAATGCGTTGCTCTTCGCGCGTCACCTGGATGACGATGAGGAGGTGATCGAGATTATCCACAAGCATTGGGTTCTGGGTCTCAAGGTTCTCTTCTGGCCGACGGTGATTTTTCTGGCGCTATGGGCGGGACTCTATATCGCCCCGTTGCGTCCGGTGTTCTACGTGGTTGCTCTTGCCAGTGTCATCACGCTGGTCTGGTGGCTGAGAAATTTCTACGACTACTACCTGGATGCGTGGATCATCACGGATCAGGGGATCATTGACGTTGCGTGGCATGGGTGGTTCCACCGGGAGTCCTCACGCGTTCTCTACAGCGATATCCAAGGGGTCAGTTACGAGATCCAAGGCGTTCTTTCCACGCTGTTGCGGTACGGAGTCGTTTCGGTGGAGAAGATTTCCACAGGGAGCACGATTTCTTTGGATCATGTTGCACGTCCGCGTCGTGTTGAATCGCTCATTCTCCAGAGTATGGAGGAGTATCTGCACAGCAAAAATCTTAAAGACTCCAAACATGTGCAGGAGCTCTTGAGCGAGCTCGTCGCGCGTGAGGTACAGCTTGGTACCTTCGGTCGCAAAGGTCATACGAATGATGTTGTGGTTGAGGAGTAGGTTGCCGCCCCTGTTTCGTGTCGTGAGGAGGCTCGTGCTCCTGTACACTGATGTCGATGAAGCCCTCCATTGTCATTGTTGGATTGGGGAATCCCGGAGCGTCGTACGGACGGACGCGACACAATGCGGGGTTCAAAGCAGTGGATCTTCTTCGGGAGTCCTTTGGGGAAGGGGAGTGGAAGGATGCGCAAAAGTTTCTCTCGCAAACATGTGAAGCCCGCATCGTCACGGCTCCCGTGCTGCTTGTAAAACCGCAGACCTACATGAACCGTTCTGGGGAGGCTGTTCGCAAGCTTGTGGATTTTTACAAGCTGGACCCGGCGCATCAGCTTCTGGTGCTCTGCGATGACATTGATCTGCCGCTCGGCGAAATTCGTTACCGCGACAAGGGTGGTCCAGGGACGCATAATGGACTCAAATCCATCGTAGAGTGTCTGGGAGAAGTCTTCCCGCGCTTGCGAGTTGGCATCGGTGCGCAACCTGCGGGGGAGGATCTTGCGACATGGGTATTGAGTGTTCCTTCCAAGGAGGAGGAACAAACACTCCAGGAATCACTGACAACGATCCCCGAACGGGTGCGGGAGGTAGTGTTGGCATAGGGACGGAGTGATCCTTGACTGCTTTTCACGTATCCCAACGCAGCGGAGGTTCATGGAACCTTCGCTGCGGGGATGTAGGTACAGTGTTTTCTTAGAACAGGAACAGTCTGCGACCCAGGAACAGTCCGCCGCTTAGGCCGATGGCCACGATGTTCGTCCAGATGATGAGCGGGAGTGCGGGGTTCGCACCGGTGTCACCTATGGCCTGCTCGCCACGGGCGTGCGGTCTGGTGGATCCGTCTCCCTGCGTCAGGGAGTTGATGAACCCGCCGATACCTGTCTGAGGCAAGTATTCAATGACGCTCACTTGCTCAGTGTCGGATGGCGATCCCGAGAGATCCTGTCCGCGCACCGTCACCGTATTGGTGATGGTCTGTCCATGGCGCATCGAGGAATCAATGCGGACACGGTAATGGATGATGCGCGTGGCGTTTGCACCGAGCAGAGGCACTTGCCAGCTGATCGTGTTCCCAAGAACGTTGCCCCCTGCGGGATCATCCACCGTCAGGCTTCCGGCAGTGAACGAATCTTCTACTGTCAGGTTCTGTGCGTCGTACGGCGAGGTATTGCGGACGGTGATCGTGTACGAAGCGATGCTGCCCGGTTGCACCTCGCGGCGGTCGGCGCTCTTATCGATCGTAATGCTCACCGGCTGGCCGGGTACGGGAGGATAAATGGGCGGAATGATGCTGCCCTCCGTTACGCGCGTTCCCTCTTCATCCTCTTCGCTTCCCGTGCGTACGCGCAGGTTGAGAACATCGCCATCCCGCGCCGTGGAGAGTACACGCACGCGCAGGACGAGCGTCTGGCATTCGTCACCGCTCAGGCTCAGGTCATTCCATTCGACTTCGTCGTCGCTCGTGTCGTCACCGCTATCTGATGCGGAGAGGAACGAAGTCTCGCTATCGAGGAATGCGTTGACGTCCACGCTCGTGCTGCTGCTGTCCTCGTTGCAGACGCGAATGTCGTAGGTGAGGATTTCACCGGGTTCAACGGGATCCGGCTCGTCATCCGTGATGCGGATTGTTACATTCTCGCTGCCGCCGTCTGTGTCGACCTGCGTATCTTGCTGTGCAGATAGCGTGTCGATTGTTGCTGTGGCGCGCAGGTAATCATTGTCTTGCGCGCTGCAGCTGGTTTTCACAGTTACCGTGTACTCCACGTAGCTGCTGCCCGGGATGGTGACGCCGCTCCAGGTAACGATGCCACTGGAGTGCGATCCTCCGCCTGTTGCAGAGACGAACGATGTATCGTTGTCGAGTGTCAGGCGGATTTCCTTGTTCGTCGCACTGGTGCTATTGAGGTTTGTCACACGGACCGTGTAGGTAAAGTTCTCACACGCGTCCACGGGATCTTGGGAATCCGCGAGCGTAATTGTGAGGTTCGTGCCGGAGGTTCCGGATACCGTGGTGGAATCCTGCGCCTGCTGGCCGTTGACGTACGCCGTATTCGTGATGACGGTTCCGGATGTCACCGTGTCATTCACGCGGACGTTGAGCGTGAGCGTCTTCGTTTGTCCTACAGCGATGCTCAGGCCTGTCCAATGCACGACGCCGCCGTTGTTGGTTTCGCCATCCGATGCGCTAATGAATGTCGTGTTGCTCGGAAGACTGTCCGTCACTCCCACATTTGTGGCGCTCACCTGCGATGTGTTCTGGACCGTAATCGTGTAGGCCAGAGTTTCCCCGGCATTCACGGTTGTGCGGTTATCCGTCTTCGTAATGCTGAACGTGGGTTCGCCCTGGCACTGCACGGTCGTTGCCACGGTCTGGCTCGTATTGTTCGTGCTCACCGGGTCCGTAGTGGATGATGAGACTGTTGCAACGTTCTGAATCGTGGAGCTGCATGTTGCGCTGCTCCCAACGGTGAAGACAATGATGAGCGAGGTCGAAGCGCCGCTCGTCATTGCTCCGATATCACAGAGCACGTCATTGTTCTCCTGGCGGCAACGGCTGTCAGAACCGGCAACAGAGAAGCTCGTCTGCGAAGGGATCGTGTCCGCCACCGTCACGTTCTGCGCGGTGTTCGGGCCGTTGTTCGTCACCGTCACCGTGTAGGTGAGGGTACCGCTGGGACTCACGCTCTGCGGTCCGCTCTTCGTTACAGCAAGATCCGCTCCTGTTGTCGGGCAGAGAATCGTCGTGGAGACGACACTGCTCGTGTTGTTCGCAGGATTGGGATCCGTCGCGGACGTGGAGACCGTCGCCTGATTCTGTACGACTGCATTGCACGTTGCGGTCGTGGGGACATCGAAGACGACAGTGAAGCTCTTCTGTGCTCCCGATGCGAGGGTCAGGTTGTTACAGAGGACGTTCCCATTGTGCAGCGTGCAGTCTGCATCCGATGCAGAAGCGTTGAACGTCAGCCCTGCGGGGATCACGTCTGCCACCACGACATTGGTCGCGATGTCGGGACCAGCGTTACTTGCCGTGAGCGTGTACGTGATGCTGCTTCCACGGTTCACGCTTTGCGGGCCGGTTTTAGTTACCGAGAGATCGGCGTTGGCCTGCGTCGTGCCAATCACGGTGGTTGCTGATGCGGTCTTGTTGGCAATGGTCGCGGTGTTTGTCAGGCTTCCCGTTGTTCCCTGATCAACGACCACATCAACGGTGAAGACCTGCGTGGCTTGCTTGGCGAGCAACGGAATGTACCATTCGATCGTGCGTGTGGATGCGTTGTAGGTGCCGTTCGGCGTGGAACTCACGTACGTCACGCCCTGCGGCAGCACATCCCTTAGCGTGATCTCGATGGCATCGAACTCGATTGAATCGTTCTTCAGCGTTACGGTGTAGTGCAGCGCCTCGCCGGGAGTCGCCTGCGTCTTATCAACGCTCTTCTGGAGCGTGAAGCCGGGGCATCCCACGGAAGTTGCAACCACAGCACTCGTGTTGTTGGCTTGGTTGGGATCAGTCTGCTGTCCCGTCAGTGCAACGGAGGCAATGTTCTGCACCGTCACTCCGCAGCTCACGGAAGAGCCTGGAATATCGTAGGCGATCGTGAATGCGTACGACTGTCCGGAAGGCAGCTGCATTCCTGTGCACTCGACGGTGCTCGTCTGCGTGTTGAGCACGCATTGAGAGGAGCTCTGTTGCTGATTGAAGGTTAGTCCCGCAGGAACGGCATCACTCACGGTGAAGCTCTGAGCGGTCGCAGGTCCATGGTTCGTTACCATGACATGGTAGGAAACAGTTGAACCCTTTGCTGCGCTCTGCGGTCCGGTTTTGGCGATTGAGAGATCGGCGTTTGGATCTGTACTGCTCTGTACGGTTGTGGAATCCTCCGCATAGCGTCCGTCAGCGAACAGGCGATTGATGAGTACGGCACCATTGGTCGTTCCCTGGTTTACGGTTACCGTAACAGTCAGGGTCTTCGTGCCTTGGGCCGGAACGGTGACGCCGTTCCACCAGATGACTTGTCCGCTCAGTACTCCGCCGTCAGATGCGCTGACGAAGGTTACGGAGGTGGGGAGCAGATCGGCAACGGAGAGATTGGTGATTGGCGTCGTCTGTGACGTATTCGTCAACGTCAGCGTGTAGGTCAAGGTTTCGCCTGGCTGCACGGTTGTACGATTGTCCGTCTTGGCAATCTGGAGCTCACCTTGGTCGCAGAGGACGGTTGTTTCCACAACAGCGCTCTGGTTGTTGAATGGATTGGGGTCGGTTGCGGATGTCGATACGCTTGCCTGGTTGCGGACCACGGCGTCACAGGCTAGTGAGGAGGAGGACGTCGAGAAGGCAACAATGTATGTGCCGCTCGCGCCGTTTGGCATTTGGGCGTTGTTGCACAGCACGCTCGTCCCTTCCTGCGTACAGTCAGGGCTCGATTGTGCCGGTACGAACGTCAGTCCCGCGGGGATCACGTCC
>PFDV01000005.1:323386-324065 GCA_002772745.1 Candidatus Peregrinibacteria bacterium CG10_big_fil_rev_8_21_14_0_10_55_24
TGTAGGTGAGGGTCTCACCCTTCATGACGGTCTGAGGCCCGGTCTTCGTTACGGCGAGATCCGCGTACTGCACGGGGATCTGCACCGTCGTCGTATCCTGTCCCGAGACGTTGTCTACCTGGGCGACGTTGGTAAGGACGGTTCCCTGTGACGCACTCGCGCTCACCTGGACGTTCACCGTCAGGGTGATGCTCGCGCCTGCATTCACGCTCAAACCTGTCCATGTCACGGTTCCGCCGGCATGCGTGCCGCCGTTCGAGGAGGACACGTAGGTCACTCCCGCAGGCAGCGTGTCGGTCACCGTCACATTCGTCGCGTTCACGGCAGACGTGTTCGTCACCGTCAGCGTGTAGGTGAGGGCTTCACCCGGAGCCACGGTCGTGCGACCGTCGGTCTTCGTCAACGTGAAGGTGGCTTGAGGACACTGTACGGTCGTCGCAACCGTCGAGCTCTGGTTGTTCGCCGGATTGGGATCCGTGGAGGATGCGGAGACCGATGCGTTGTTCTCTACGGTTCCTCCGCAGGCGACGGATGTTCCCACCGTGAAGGCCACGGCGTACCCCTTGGAGGCGCCCGAGGCGAGGCTCACGTTGTTGCACAGCACGCTCGTCCCTTCCTGCGTACAGTCAGGGCTCGATTGTGCCGGTACGAACGTCAGTCCCGCGGGGATCACGTCCGC
>PFDV01000005.1:324082-414047 GCA_002772745.1 Candidatus Peregrinibacteria bacterium CG10_big_fil_rev_8_21_14_0_10_55_24
CGACATTGGTCGCGGTGTTGGGACCGTAGTTCAGAGCTGTCAGCGTGTAGGTGAGGGTTTCTCCGCGGTTCGCGATTACAGGACCGGACTTGCTTACCGCAAGGTCCGCACCGGGGACTACATGCGTCTCATCGTTATCCTGTCTATCATCACATCCCGGATCCTGCGGGAAGTCGATCAGGCCATCCTGGTCATTATCCGCTCCATCCTGGCACTGCGCCTTGGGGTTCGTCTCGTCGTTGTCGGTTGCACTGGTGCAGCTGAAGTCTTCGGGGAAATCCGTCGCCCCATCCTGGTCATTGTCAACGCCATCGGAGCACTCTGCGCACTCCACCGTCGTGTGGACGGGTTGCGTGTAGTTGTTGGAATCGTTGGGGTCGATCGACGAGGTTGCAACGTACGCTTCGTTGCTGATGGTAGCACCGCAAGCCACGTTCGTGGTGACAGTGAACGCAATGAGGTACGTGCGTGATTGCCCGAAGGGCAGATGCAGATTATTACACAGCACCTTTGTGCCGTGGAGGACGCATTCATTATCGGAGTTCGATGCGTCGAAGGCGAGACCCGCCGGGATCCAGTCGCCTGCGACGACGTTCGTTGCGTTGTCTGGGCCGTGGTTCGTAACGGTCAGGGTGTAGAGAAGGGTGTTCCCTCGCTGGATCAGCGGGACGCCGCTCTTCGCAATCGAGAGGTCCGCCTCGGGAAGGTTGTACTCGTCATTGTCCTGCGGACTCTGACAGCCGTGGTCCTGGGGATAGTCGATCTTCCCGTCCCCGTCGTTATCCACTCCGTCATTGCACTGTGCGTTGACCGGGCCTTCATCATTATCCTGCTTGCTCGTGCAGCCAGGATCCTGGGGGAAGTCGATTTTCCCGTCTCCATCGTTATCGATCCCATCCTGGCACTGTGCCTTGGGATTCGTCTCATCGTTGTCGGTTGGCGATGAACAGCTGAAGTCCGCCGGGTAGTCTGTGGCTCCGTCCTGATCGTTGTCCACGCCGTCGGAGCACTGGTATTGCACCTGGAGTGCGTCACAAGCGCTCACGGTGAGGCTGGAATACTGATCGCCGAGGTACGTGATTTTTGCGAAATTGACACCGCCAATGGTGACGATCTGCTCACCGTCGGGCGCACCCAAGCTGTACTGCGCAAGTCCGTAGTTTGTAGTCATGAGGCTTGTGAGACCTGTTCCAAGGTCGGCGCGGCTCACGAAGTCCATGTAGATCTTCTGGCCACCAGTGAGGTTCAGTGAAATTGAGTCGATGTTGTTTCCCACCGCCAAACCGGTGAGAGAGTTATTCCGGAATGCATCGATGGTGATGTAACTCCCGTTCGGATCGAGATTTCCTCGGTAGTCACTGAAGAAGACGTCATAGTATTCACTGGCATTTGTTGTGAAGTCCGCGGCGGATGGACCCTCGTTGATGTCTTGGACAAGGCGGGGATCGGTGATGGTGAACGTCTTGATGACGTCCGCCGGACCGGTAGAGCTCGTGTGCTCGTACACGGTAATGGACTGGATCCCATTGAGGTTCTTGATGGGGATCACAGATTCATCACACTGCCCGAAGACGGTTTCCGGCCCACTGTCGTCCCCTTCGTTGTCATCTTGCTTGCTCGAACAACCCGGATCCGCCGGGTAGTCGGTCTTCCCGTCTCCATCGTTATCGATCCCATCCTGGCACTGTGCCTTGGGATGTGTTTCGTCGTTGTCGGTGGGACTATCACAGCTGAAGTCAGCCGGGTAGTCCGTGGCTCCGTCGCTGTCGTTATCCATGCCATCAGAGCACTGCTTTGTACTTTCGCTGCAATTGCCGTCAATTGCCATGTACCCGAATTTCGCTTTCGTCGTGTACCCCTCTTCGCTGCTACCGCAGAGGGAACCTTCCGGTGATCCCCAGCAGACAGCGGTAAATCCTGTTGTTGTGACATTCCGCGCCTCGCAGTAGACGGTGTCTGTGGCGTATCGCGCACATGCAGGATTAGATGTCACCCATTCAGGTGATACGATCACATGCGGCAACTGTGTGAACGGTTGATTGAACACCACGTTTTTCCGGAATCCATCTCTGCATGTCCCACCCGGTGCTACACCACCGGGACAATCTGTCGTCTCGATTTGGTGTCCGCTATCGACGAGACAGGAGTCAGTGCTCTGTTTGGAAATCCAACCTGCGCTCGCAAGGCTGAAGTAGGGCTCTCCATCGCCACACGCACTCCCTGGACTACCGCTACAGGCGAGTGTGAAGCCCTGCGAGGTAATATTCTGTGGCTGGCATCTGATGGTGTCGGTGGCTCCCCCCACACATCCACCCTGATTGGAAACGTTCTCGGGAGCGACAAGGACGTGCGGTGTCGAAGAGTATGTTTGCGGGAACGTAATTTGATCCGTGAAGAGTCCGTTGCAAAACGCTCCGTAAGGATCTGCACAATCCGATGGCGTCAGCGAGTGCGCACTCTGCGATTCGCAGGCAGGATCACCGGTACTTCCTATAGCGATCCAGTTGGCCAAGACGGGCGCGAATAAGTTCTCGGTGTTTGCTCCGCATGAACTTGATGCCTTTGGCGAACCGCTGCACACGAGTCGGAATCCACTGGTCGTAATTTGCGTCGGATAGCAGAGATACTTGTCGGTTGCATTGTGGGTGCAAACGGCAAGGCTCATTTCATTCACATGATTAGGCGTCACGAGCACGTTGGGTGCAACGGCGTACGTTTCCGAGAATGAGATATCTTTGTAGAAAGGAGAATTGCACAAACCGCTCGATGCAGGAGAATCACATGTGTTCACCGCGACTGTTTGTGCGCTTTCGAGCGGACACGTACCGCCCACGAGGTCTGCTTCACTATTGTCCTGTCTGCTCTCGCACCCCGGATCCGCCGGGTAGTCGATCTTTCCATCCCCGTCGTTATCCACCCCATCCTGACACTGCATCTTGGGATTGGTCTCATCGTTATCCGTCGGACTGTCACAGCTCTTGTCCGAGGGGAAGTCCGTGGCTCCATCCTGATCGTTGTCCACTCCGTCGGAGCACTGGTGGAATGGTGGACATGGAGGAGTGACTTCTGCGTTGCCAACCTGGTTGTTGCTCGAGAGTCCACTCAAGTGCATTGTCGCATTATTTAATATGTCCCCGTTAATAGTTCCGGAACCGTCTACTGAGTAGGGCAAGTGATAGCTTTCCGTTCCGGTTACATAGACCATGTGATACGTCATACTTGACCCATTAATCGTGCCGTCGATCGTCCAAGTGACGCGGGGATCTGCTATGAAATATCCAATTCCCGAGAAGCTTCCGGTCGTTGGGTTATAGGAGTTCACGTGCAAGGCATGACGCCAATGAGTACCGACCTCTCCAGGACTAGGTGAAGAAGTGACGACCCCATCCCAGAGGTAATCCCTGCCACTGCATGGGATGACTGCGTTGGTTTCGTCGTTGTCCTGCATATTCTCACATCCTGGATCTTGCGCGTAATCGACCTTTCCATCGCCATCGTTGTCGATGCCATCGGAGCACTGTGTCAGCGTGGGGCTCTCATCGTCATCCGTCGGTCCCGTGCAGTCCGGATCTTGCGGGTAATCGGTCTTGCCATCCTGATCATCATCAATACCGTTATCGCACTCCGGACCGTTGGGATTGCGCTCGTCATCATCGTCCTGAGAGCTGCAACCGGGATCGGAGGGGTAATCCGTCTTCCCGTCTCCATCATTATCAATGTTGTCGGAGCACTGAGGAGGAGGTGTCTGGACGACAACGGCTGCACTATCCTGTGCAACCATGTTTGATGTTGGGGTTTCGGCACACTGGATTCCGAGGGTGATGGATTGCGTCACCGGACCGAATTGCTGGCTGCCGCTTGTCGGAAGCGGATGATACGGACCCCAAGGGGCAGCGCTTGTTCCCGTATCGCAGCGCTGCGCATCTTGCGATGTCCAGCTGACGGTTACCGTTGTCCCTGCCGGTACGGTGACCGGGCCATCTTGACCATTCACCTTGATATCCACGGTCGGATTGGACTCATCGGTGTCCGTTGTACTCGTGCATCCGGGATCCTGGGGATAGTCCGTCTTACCGTCCTGATCGTTGTCCACTCCGTCGGAACACTGCGGGGTTGGCGCTGCACAGAGAATGATTTCCTGGCAGTAGTAGGAACTGTAGCAATCGCTGCAGCTCGCCATATCGTTGTTGCACCAGTGGCCCGTCGGTGAATCCCATGGGGACTCCGCGTACACGGTGCGCAACGCGTATCCATTCGGACATGTGTACTCACAAGCGGAATCAGATGGTACCCATGTGCCGGTCTTGGTGAGCACATTTCCGCCGTTACCGATGTACCGGCAAGCGTACTGATTACAGTCGGTGGAGACGTGATCCGCCAGTTCTTCCGTGGCGACGCTCACCAATCCATATCCTTCCGGACACGAGTACTCACAAGAGGAGTCTCCGTCGTGCCATATGCCGGTTTGCGTGGTGGTGTGCGTGCTTCCTCCGATTTCCGTGTAAAGGAAACTGCCGTAACAATCGCTGCAGCTTGCCATTGAGCTGTTGCAGGGCCACGTTTGCGTGGGTCCGTCCCAAGGCCGCTCAACGTGAATGGCACCTTGAATTACTCCGGCAGAACCTGCGGAGTAATTGCAGGAAGCGTCGGATTGATTCCAGGTTCCTATTCCTGTTTTGGCTACGCACTGCACGAAATCTCTCTCGTCGTCATCCGTCGGGCCGGTACATCCGGGATCGGTTGGGTAGTCGATCTTTCCGTCCCCGTCATCATCTCCGCCATTATCGCACTCCGGTCCGTTGGGGTTGCGCTCGGAGTCATCGGTGGGGGAGCTGCATCCGGGATCGGCTGGATAGTCCGTCAAGCCGTCTCCGTCATTGTCGATGCTGTCGGAGCACTGCGGTGCAGGGCTCTCATCATCATCCTCCGGCCCTGTACACTCAGGATCCTGCGGGTAGTCGGTCTTCCCGTCCCCGTCATCATCTCTGCCGTTATCGCACTGCGGACCGTTGGGATTGCGCTCGTCATCATCGTCCTGAGAGCTGCAACCGGGATCGGAGGGGTAATCCGTTTTCCCGTCTCCGTCATTATCGATGCCATCGTTGCAGGCGAGGGGAGTGACGGTTCCGCTGCATTCGGGGACCGGCGTGTGACGGTCCTCGCATTCTCTCACGTCTGAGCCATTTACACAGATGTCGGAACCGCTATCGCCGTCAAGTTCATCGTCACCCGTTCCACCATCGAGTTTATCTTCTTTGCTGCCGCCTTCCAGGTCGTCTTCTCCATCACTTCCGCAGAGGATGTCGTTCTCGTCGTCGCCGTAGAGATCATCGTCCCCGGGACCGCCGTCGATGAGGTCATTGCCTTCACCGCCGCGGATTTCGTCCTCATCGCCAAGGCCGCAGATAACGTCGTTGCCGTCCTTTCCCCTAATGTCGTCTTCTCCATCCGTGCCGACGATAACGTCGTTGCCGTTGGTGCCGTCCAAATCTTCGTCGTAATCGTCTCCGTTATCCGGACCGCCGATGATGATGCCGTTCTTCACGTAGATCGTCGCAGTCTGGCCGTGACAAGTTGGCGCCGCAGATTCATCGGGATCTTCCGGCCCCGTACATTGCGGATCTTGGGGATAGTCGATCTTCCCGTCGCCATCATCATCAATGCCGTTGTCGCACTGCGGACCATTGGGGTCGCGCTCGGAGTCGTCTTTCTTCGACTCGCACCCCGGATCGGAGGGATAATCGATCTTCCCGTCCCCGTCATTATCGATGCCGTCTCCGCATTGCGCGCTGAACGGTCCTTCGTCGTTGTCCTGCTTGCTCGTGCAGCCGGGATCCTGCGGGTAATCCGTTTTCCCGTCGTTGTCGTTGTCCGACCCATCCTGGCACTGGGCCTTGGGACTGGTCTCGTCGTTGTCGGTTGTTGAAGAGCAGCTGAAGTCGTTGGGGTAATCGGTGGCGCCATCGGAATCATTATCCACGCCATCATTGCACTGCGTGATCGTCGGCCCGACTTGGTAGTTGAAGGAAACTTTGTTGTCCGGATTATTGTCGTAGTACTCCGTATCAATGTAGTACGCGTAAATGTAGTGCGTACCGCTGGGAATGGACGTGTCATTCGCCACCACCGAAGAGAACGTCACTTCTTTGAGCGGATTGTTGCTACTGTTCATGGCGTTACTCGCGTAGAACCCGACTTTCAGTCTGGAGCTCGAGAAGGAATCTGTGATATCGCAGCTTCCTCTGCGGAAGCAGCAGAACTTGCAGTATCCCCACCCACTCGAACGTACGCACAGTGAACCGCTGGGGGAAGTCAGCTTCAAAATATCTCCTGCCTGGAACGTACCACTCGCAATGAGCGCAGGAGTGATACCGGGGCTATTACTTGGCAGAGGTCCTATGCATGTGTAATCCACCTGGCTTTGCGACTCATTCCCCGTATAGGGTTTTGGATTGTAGTACGGAGGTGACTGCGATGCGTTCACCGTCACGCTTCCATTTGCGGCCGATGTCGTTGGGACAGTAGGGGTCGTTGGAACTGTCGGCGTTGGATAACCCGGAAAGCCCGGAATCGTCGGTATTGGGAAAGAGGGGATAGTCCCGAAGGCTTCCGCTTTCTCGGCGCTCAGGGAGAGGCTTTGCGCAATAGTAACAAGCCCGCCGGCGTAGAGTTGCGAGGCGAGCATTGTGGAGAGTGTGAGAATACTCACGATGCGTCGGCGGCGGGACATAGTAATAGGAGGAATATTTGATAAAAAGGCAAGAAGCTTACCTAAACTCCTTATAGTGTCAACGTAAATTACCATTAGTTTTCTATGACATACTTTTGATTATGAGTCTATTTTTTGTTCTTATTTTTTCGCTTGTGGAAGAGCTTTTCGACCTCTATGGGTTTTGATATGCTGATAAGCCATTCTGCGGAATGCAGATGGTCCCGCTTTCTTCTCATCAAGGTTCGGAGAAATCCATCGTGCTGCCCACTCCGTCATCACTAGAATAGTGTGGGGGAGAGCTTCGCCTTCGCGCTTCGCATGGCAAGATGAGCGGCACATGGCCCCTCAACTATGTCTGTTTGCCCTGTCGACAGGCAGGCGGCAGTAGTCAAACTTGGGCCCATCGCAGATCGTTTTTCTCTGGTATGCTTTCTCCGCTTTGAGGAGTCATCACCCTCCGGTCCATTCACAAGATCGCGTTCCTCGTTGGGGAGCCCTTCGACTGCGCTCAGGGCAGGTCGCCCCGCCTTCGCTCTCCGCTACGCTTCAAGCTCCGGACGGGCAGGCACCTGATAAGGCACCCCGTTCCATTCACACCGTCGTTCCTCGTTGGGGAGTCGCCAAGTGGTAAGGCAGCGGCCTTTGGAGCCGCCATTCGAAGGTTCGAATCCTTCCTCCCCAGCCAATCGGAACAAAGATCGCGCCGCGCTATGCGGCGCCAGCCCCGCGCGGCTTCCAGCCGCAGCGTTTTCCCTGTCAAAAGAAGGTTCGAGCCGACGCTTGATAGAAATGCCGGAAGTTCCGGCGTCTTTTCTGCCGTGAGCAGATTTTTGGCATCCCGACTGGCACGAATTAGTTTCCGAACCGGTTCGAGCCGATCATCACTCCCGCGCTGCACTTGCTTCATTTTCTGCTCAATATCCACCTTCTCATTGATGAGCACGTTCTTCTTCCGTACATACTCATCCGTTTCCAGTGTTCCGTTCAGTTTGAGATCGAGTAGCGTATCAAGTTTCTTTTCAAGTTCCTCTTTCCGTGAAGCAAGGCAGCGCGTTTCCTCCTGCCGGATGCCCTGTGTATTTTCATTTTCCTGCTCAAGATGCCGCAGCATCTTCTCCGCCCACGCATCCGGCAGTGACAGCTTTTCGACGATGGTGCGGACTTGCGTGAGCAAGTCCTCCTCGCGCAGATACCTTTCGTCACACTTTTCTTTCTTCTTGGTGCAGCGATAGTACGCATGCCCTTTCTGGCTCTCTGCCGTTATCGCGCAGCCGCACGATCCGCAGTGCAGGAGGCCAGAGAAAAGAAACTCATGTTTGCGCTTCCGCTTCTTCCTGCGCGATTTTCCAGCAAGTACCTGCTGTGCCTCGTCGAAAAGCCCCTTCGTGATGATCGGCTCGTGACACCCTTCGTACAGTTCGCCAAGGCGGGAGATCATCCCGTAGTACGCCGGATTCTGTAGCATCCGCTGGATGCTGGACACGGAGAGCACGTTGCCCTTGTGGCTGCGCAGGCCAAGCTCTTTGAGTGCGTTCGCAAGCGAGCGCAGCGCGTAGCCGCCCGTGGCGTACAGCTCAAAGGCTTTGCGGACGAGTGGCGCGCGCACCGGATCAACATCGATCTTCTTCGTCTTCAGATCGTTCACGTACCCGATCGGCGCGAGCGCCGGCCACTCTCCCCTGTGCAGCTTCTGACGGATACCGCGCTTCACGTTCTCGCTCAAATTATCAACGTAGTATTTGCTCTGCCCGAAAGCGATATTGAGCATGAACTTTCCTTGCGGCGTGGATTCAAACCAGAATGTGGGAAAGCGAAGATTTTTCAGTGCTCCCGTGTCCAGCAGATAGATGATCCTTCCGCCGTCGATACTATTTCGTGCCAGTCGGTCGGGATGCCATGAGAGGATGCCCGTGGCATCACCTCTCTCAATCATTGCGAGCATTTCGCCGAACCGGGTTCGGCCAGGTTCTTTGGCAGTTTTTGCCTCGCAGAGCGAGGCAACGATTTCCAATTGTTCTCTGGCGGCAAATTCCCGCAGCTCCCGGAGCTGCGCCTCTATCGAGAGGGTTTGTCTTTCTTCCGATTCCGTGGATTTGCGTGCATACAGTACGTACTTCATGGCGTCAGATGGGGAAACGGGAAAACGGGTGCGCAGGGTGCGCGGAGCGCACACAGGGAAAACGCTGCAGTGGGAAGCACAAAAAGGCTGGCGCCGCATAGCGCGGCGCGATCTTTGTTCCGATTGGCTGCGATTGCTGAACGAAATTCGAACGGATTTGGGCTGAACGGCCGGCGGCGGCTGATTTCTGGGGGGGCAGCCGCCGCCGACTCTCGCGGCTTAAGCCGCCCATTTCGGAAAAACTGCCAAAGAACCTGATCAAGCGTCGGCTCGAACGTTCTTTTGTCCTGCGCACCCGTTTTCTCGTTTCCCGTTGAGGAAGGATGGCGACCATAGTACGCTGTTGCTGGCAAGAGATACTTGCTGAATATACTAGCAATTTATGGATAGAGCGCAAGCGAATACACTCGGCAAGAAAATACAGAAACTTCGGAAGGGGTTTGAGCTATCACAGGATGAATTCGCGAGAAAGGCAGATGTGCCCTATACGACACTCACAAAGATCGAGACGGGCGTTATCAAGAAGCCGTCTGTGTTTGTGGTGGCGAAGATTGCGAAGACACTTGGTATTTCAGTTGATGATTTACTTTCATAACTCATGCCCACTCTCCGTTGGATCGGCAAAGAGGCAGTCGTGAACCACCACCACACGGTACCGTTTCACCTACTCAAGGACGTACAAGAACTCTCCGTGGGCGATCCCGGCAGCGGAAACCTGATCGTAGAGGGCGATAACCTTCTCGCCCTTAAGGCTCTGCTTCCATATTACGCAGGACAAGTGAAGTGTATTTACATTGATCCACCGTACAATACAGGGAATGAAGGCTGGGCATACAATGACAATGTAAATAGTCCCGTGATGAAGGAGTGGCTGGGACAAGTTGTCGGAAAGGAAGGAGAAACACTTGATAGACATGATCGCTGGCTATGCATGATGTATCCTCGTCTTGCACTACTACGAAAATTTTTACGGGAAGACGGAGCGATCTTTGTAAGCATTGATGATAACGAGGTCCAAAATTTACGAGCTATAATGGACGACATCTACGGCAAAAAGAATTTTGTTGCACAATTCGTTTGGAATACCGAAGGGCATACTGACAACCAGTTTCATATCAAAGTAAATCATGAGTATTTGGTAATGTACGCAACAAAAGAAACTACTCTGAAACTAGGATTTGTTGTTGATCCTAATACACGCGAGGGCAGCAACCTTTGGGCAGGTTATGCTGAAAACTCAATAACAAAGAATGGCCCCGGCAACCCCGCAAGTGAAATCACTCTACCGATCGGGTTCCCTACTGAAACTGAAGAATTGCAGTTGCCAGAAACGAACGTGCCAGCAGGTTTAATTGAAGCAATGAACGAGAAGCGACACACCAGTAACCAACTCAAGGCACAATTCGGTCGCGTGCAATTCCCGCTGAGATTTGATTCAATGGAAGCAAGAAACAAACATCTGATAAATAAGTGCCGTGTTTATTCGGGTTGGGCAAACGCAAACAAATTACGTAACTTTATTGATGCTGGCTGCGTTCCAATTGCAGATGACGATGGTATGCAGATTCGATTCTTCATTAGTAGCAAAGGTGTAATTTACTATCGTAAAGACCGTGGAGATCAAGCGCGAAATATACTCTCGGTTCTTCGGAATCTTGGGACAACCGAAAAAATGCGTGCCGAGTTGGAAAGCATGGGAATTAAATTTCAATACCCAAAGCCAAAGGAACTATTGAGGCATATTGTTCGAGTCGGATCTGACGAAGGAGATCTTGTCATGGACTCGTTTGCAGGTAGTGGAACTACTGCACATGCAGCTATCGAACTGAATTCTTCAAGTAAAATCCAGCGTCGTTTTATACTTATTCAGATGCCATGGGAAAATGACGAACAGCGTACAAAAGATAAGAATCTTACTCGGGACATCACTGCTGAACGCATTAAACGAGTTGCACAAGGCTACACAAACTTAAAGGGTGAAGTAGTAGCAGGACTGGGTGGCGGCTTCCGCTATTGTCGCCTCTCTGAACCGCTCTTCGATGAAAAGGGAAAGATACGAGAGTCTGTGAAGTTTGCGGAACTTGCGCGGCATGTGTACTTCACGGAGACGGGTGAGCCGCTGCCAAAGGAGCGCGTTCCGAATACACCGCTCATTGGTATACATCACGGCGTGGGAGTGTACCTCCTGTATAACGGTATTCTGAAGGACAAGACAACAAATGGCGGCAACGTCCTCACGTCCAAAGTTCTCGTGGAATTGCCGGAACACGAAGGACCGAAAGTTGTGTACGGTACGGCGTGCAGGCTGGGGGCTGCGCGGCTACGCAGAGAAGGTATCGTCTTCAAGCAGCTTCCGTATAGACTTCGCATTGACGCACCATGATTCTTAAAGACTACCAATCACAGGCTCTCAACTGGCTGGAAAAATATTTTCGCAATTGTCGCGCATGCAAAAATCCGCGTCAGGCGTACGAGGAAACGACACAGGAGTGGAAAGGCATGCGACTGAACTATGCGCCACTCAGCACACTCCCTGAAACGCCGTACGTTTGTCTGCGCATTCCCACGGGAGGCGGCAAGACACTCATCAGCGGACTTGCCATCGAACGGGCAAACAGAAGCCTCCTCTTCACGCGTCACAGCCTCACTTTGTGGCTTGTGCCGAGTGAGCCGATCCGTGAACAGACGCTTCGAATGTTACGGGAGCCGGGGGAGCTCCTGCACCAGTCGGTATTCTCCGCACTCGGAGAGGTGGAAGTGATGGACATTGACGAAGCTCTACGCATGAAATCGCATGTTCTCGCCGGAGCAAGCGTCATCATCGTTTCCACGATGCAGAGTTTTAAGCAGGCTGAGACGGATAGGCTCACTGTCTACAAGCAGAACACGGATATGCAGGAGCATTTCGAGGGTATCACTGATGCCGCAGTTATTGGGAATCAATCGCTCGTCGACGCATTGCGGCTTAGGCATCCATTTATCATCGTTGATGAGGCACATAATCAGGGCACACAGCTCGCGTTCGACACCCTTGCTCGGCTGGAACCCAGTGCCATTTTAGAACTCACAGCCACACCTGATCGAAAGCTACAGCCGAGTAATGTGCTCTTCAGTGTCTCTGCGGCATCGCTCCATGCCGAGGACATGATCAAGATGCCGCTGGAGGTTGTGCGGCGCGAAAGCTGGAAAGACACGCTGCGCGACAGTATCGCTTGCCTCAACATGCTGCAGCAGAAGGCGAACGCGGAGCAGGACGCAACGGGCGAATACATGCGCCCTATCATGCTCCTGCAGGCAGAGCGCAAGGACAGTGAACACGAGACGCTCGTTCCCGAAACTGTGAAGCGCTCACTCATAGAAGATTTCGGCGTACCGGAAAAGGAGATCGCCATTGCCACGGGCGTACAGGACGATCTCTCCGATCACGGGAATATCCTCGCGCCGGAGTGTCCGGTGCGGTTCATCATTACCGTGGATAAGCTGCGCGAGGGGTGGGACTGCCCGTTTGCCTACGTGCTCTGCTCATTCCGCAATACGACGTCCTCGACTGCAGCGGAGCAAATCCTCGGGCGCATTCTCCGCATGCCACACGCGCAGAGAAAGACGCAGCAGGAACTCAACGAAGCCTACGCCTTTGTAACTTCCACGAACTTCGTGGCTACCGTGGAGAGTCTGCGCGACGGCCTCGTCCGTAGCGGCTTCGAGCGGCAAGAAACGAATGAGCTTCTCCATGCAGTGGATGCAGGAGACGAGCGAACGCTCTTTAATGCCGCGCCCTCCGTCACCTACGAATCACCGGAGCTTCCGCCGCCGGATGTGCTTGCGGGAAACCTCTCGGAACACGTAGAAATCACGCCCGAAGAATTCAAAGTGACACTCAAGGGGGACTTCAGTCCAACACTTGCAACCAGACTCGAAAACGCGTTTACGACAAGCGAAGGCAAGGAGGCCGCACGCAAGGCTCTCGCACGGCTGCGAGGCGAGCATCCTGTGCCGACGAAATCGCCTGCAGAGCGTGGAGAATCGTTCAGCGTTCCATTGCTCGCGATTAAACAAGGCAGCATTTTCGAGCCCTTTGAAGAAACGCATCTTCTGGAGGGTGAGTGGCGACTCCTCGATTATTCCCTTGAGCTTAGCGATGCGGAATTCCCGAAGCCCGCCATTCGTGCACAGGGCGGGCGCATCGTGCTCAAAGATGAACATGTGCGCTTCGAACACATTGAACAGATCGAACATCAACTTGCAATGTTCGACTATCAGAGCGACCACGATCAGCTCTGGCTCGTGAGCTGGCTGGAGCGCAATCTCTACGATGAAAGCATCATCCCCGATGAAAAAGCGGCGTTCCTCAATGGCGCCGTCACTGCTCTCATTGGCAAACGCGGACTTACGATCGAGGAACTTCTGTATGCCAAGTTTCGTCTGCGGGAAGCGTTAGAACGTAAGATGCAGGATGCGAAGCAGGAGGCGATGAAGAATGTCTACCAGACACTCATGGTAGTCGAGAATAATTTTTCCGTTCGTAGCGACGTTGGAATGGTGTTCCAGAACGGGCGCTATGCTTACGACTCCATTTATAGCGGTTCTATCGAATTACCAAAGCACTTCTTCCCGCAGATCGGAAACCTTCACGAAAAAGGAGAAGAGTTCGAATGCGCCCACTTCATTGCTACAGAGCTCCCGGGGGTCCAGTACTGGATACGAAACGTGGAGAGGAAGCCCACATCATTTTCTCTGCAAACTTCTACCGACCGCTTCTATCCCGATTTTCTCGTGAAGCTTACTGATGGACGCGTCCTTGCTGTCGAGTACAAGGGTGAAAACATTTGGGATACTCCCGACAGCATCGAGAAACGCCAGCTCGGGGAACTGTGGGAGAAAAGAAGTAATGGGCAGTGCTTGTTTGTGATGACGAAGGGGAGAGGGTGGGAAACTATCAAACAAAAAACCGGATAATTAAAGTTGGTCGTGATCGATGATGAGGACAATACGCGGAACAACATACGGCCAGACTCTGTGTGCAGGTAAGTTGTCCATTGGATCCCTCATTGTTCTGATAAAAGGGCACATTTCCAGCATATTACGTCCTGCAATGCGATTTATGCCATGACACGCTGACGCAAGGTAACGTCCCATACGAGAAGCATGTTTCTGCGCTTCGTGTCGTTTCACAATACAGCTAATACGTGCAGGCAGCATCCACTCGGAATATCCGCCCAGTTTTTCATAGAGCATCTTCCGAGCTTTTTTTAGAGTTTCAATGTCCTTCGGACGCATTGGCTTTCCGGCACGCATACGATTGGCAACGCTAAGAAACATACGAAAAACTAAGCCAAGTCTCTCAATCCATTCTGAAATTTTAGTGTCCTCAACATGCACTTTTCCTAAAGTGTGTCTGTATCCCAAAAAATCCATGTCGTCATCGGGTCTATGGGATTTAACTTTCTTCTCTTTGAAAACGAGACCAACAGCTTTCAGATCACTTTCTGCGCGTTTGCGTTCCGTTAAGAGTCGATCTTCCGATGTACATACTATTGCCAGATCATCTGCATACCGTAGAAGCTCTACACCAAGTTTCTTACGTATTTCGTCAAAATTATAGAGATACAGGTTTGCGACGAGTGGTGACAAGCATGAGCCTTGAGGTATTCCAATTTTAGGGTTGTGTCCTTCTGGTAGTGCAGCAGGATTGTCGAAACTTACTTGAATCCAGCTTTCAAAAAATGGCTGCAATGAATCATCGGGCAGGTGCTTCTTTAACAATGCCAGGGCTTCTTGTCGCCTCAGCGAATCAAAAAAGGAAGCTATGTCTGCCTTTAAAATCCACCATCGTTTCTCCCTCATGAATCTTGCCAGTCGGATATGAGCATCCAGTACACCCGGCGCTCTTTGTTTCCTGTTCAACGTTGGGATACCACAGTAGCTCACTCCGTTATCCAGTTGCTCTCGCAGAATCTCCCTGACAACAATGTACACAGCGCGTTCGATTATTTTGTCTTCAAGATACTTGTGTACCATAAGTGGTCGCTTTCCACCGTCTGGTTTCTTCAAGAGAACTACATGAAGAGGGTGGCAATTATGCGTGCCTTCTTTAAGAGCCGATCGCAAGTGTCCAACATAGCTGCGTAGATTGTTGCGGAAGCTGGGAATTTCCCGGAGTGGTAGTGATGACTCTTGCGCGCGGGCTTCCGCAGCCTGACGTAATAACTTGTGTTTGCTGAAACGAACATGGCCTCTTTTGCGTTCTTTACGCAGCAGATCACAAAGCACCTCATCACCTGCTCTTGCGAGCGTATCTATAGCCATTGTTTTTTCAAGAAGATTCTTCATGTGCATTGGTGCCCTTCCCTGAAGCAAGCCCATTGTCGAAAATGAACTTGCTCAGGTGATGTGCGATTGTCCAGTAACTCTTTTCGGGTGGCGCCCGTGCAAGGTTATGAGCATTGCCATTGACCGGAGCAATCGCTTGCGTTGCGATCCAAGAGATCATGTGATCATCATGGGGCACAACTGCAACCTCAATGATAATTCATCGAAGCGGTTGGCAGTCTACAATCATGAGTGCCAATTTACAAACAGATCGGCTTGCCGGGAAGGCATTTAAATTGTGGTGTATGTTTGTACACCACCTATTGAGAATTTGCAGCCAGAGAACAATTGGAAATCGTCCCGAAATGGGCGGCTTAAGCCGCGAGAGTCGGCGGCGGCTGCCCCCCCAGAAATCAGCCGCCGCCGGCCGTTCAGCCCAAATCCGTTCGAATTTCGTTCAGCAATCGCAGCCACGTAAAATCGCTCGCAGTAGCTCGCGATCACGTGGCGCAGCCACCCGATTCGAACATGAATAGCTTCCAAGCGAGAAGCGATTTTACGTGCGCCGCGTAGAGCCGGTAGGCTCTTTACGCGGCCAACATGTGCACGCGACCGTGCTGCTCTTGGGTCACAATTTGCATTTCTAGCCATGAGATGCTCAATCGCTCTATGCGTTAGGGTTATTTAGTTGAGCATCTTATCAGCGAGTGCTCAAACAGAATACGACAACGAATTTCGTACATCTTAAAGCCAAACATGCACAAGACGGTGCGTTCCCTGCGTGTTTAGCGTTCCCTTTGTTTGACCTTGTAACGCCTGCGTTTGCGCAGCTCCTGTTGCGGAGGTTGTTGCTCCTCCTGGGTTTGGCAGTGAGCACAGCGGGTGGCGTAGGGTATTACCTCTAGCCGTCCGATGGGAATTTCTTCGTCGCAGTCATCACATACGCCATACGTTCCTTCGGCGATTTTTTCCCGTGCGAGTGCCGCCTGCTCAGCTATGGTCCCCTCTGTCTCTGCTTCCTCGATACGTACGGACATCTGCGACTCATCGGATCTTCCACCATCCAAATCCGTATCGTAGTTCCGTGTATCGAGTGATGAGAGTGCGCCCTCCATCGCCTGACGTGCGAACCTTCCAATCCCATGGATACTCGCAGCGATACGCGAGAGGGATTCGTGTCGATTGAGCGCAATACGTCGGCCCACTGCCAGGGGGATGAACGGTATCTCTGTGTGCTTCGTCATAGAGGCCCGATTATTCGGATCTCCTGGTGGAAGTCAATGTATCCTGCGATCTTTCCTCTAGGAATTCGCTTGTGGCATTGCATACAGTTGCCTACACTCTGGCAGCAATATTTCTCATTTCACTGATGTTTGCCGTTGTCTCCATTGCAGGTTTTCAGGAAAAGGTTTCGCAAGGCTCTAAGCTCCAGGTTCCGCTTCTCTCGGCGGAACCGGGCAAGACCGTGACCTTCGATACGGTGCTTCTGCTTGCCAAGAGTGATGCGGATGTGGCGGTCGGGACGCCCACGGTTCCCGGTGCTTCAGTGGAGGCGAAAGTGCTTGCCCATGGCAAGGGCGACAAGATACGAGTGTTCAAGATGCGTCGCCGCAAAGGGTACCGCCGCGTGCATGGGCACCGGCAGGAGTACTCGGAAATTGAGGTGACGAAGATCAACGCGGGGAAGTAAGGAGCGCGCCTACTGGGCGTTTCTCAGCTGCTGCATAGATTGGAGGGTAACTCCCAAGTTCTGCATCTGCGCGATGGTTTCGCCAAGCCGTTCGTTCGCCCGTAGGAGGTGGTGCAGGTAACTCCTGGTGTGCTGACGGCTCAAGTGCGAAGGGGACTCAGGGTCGATGGGGGAGTGATCCTCTTTGAATTGTGCATTCGTGATGCGGATCTGTGAGCGATTCGAGAGCAGAATGGTTCCGTGGCGTGCAATGCGCATGGGCATGACGGAGTCGAACATGTCGATGCCGCGCTCGACACAGGCGCGGATCTGCTCCACGTCGCCCACACCCATCAGATAGCGAGGTTTGTCTTTTGGGAGGAGTGGTGCCACCGCCTCGACAACGCTGAGCATTTGTTCTTCATTTTCCCCGACAGCCAGCCCTCCGATGGCGTACCCGTCGAAGCCGATGGCTTGGAGTTCCTGTGCGCACTTCTCCCTTAGGTCGCGCTCCAGTCCGCCCTGCACGATGCCGAAGAGGAGGGGATTCTTCCCCGTTTGTTGTTTGTATGCATCGTTGATTTTCCTGCACTCCTTTGCCCATCTCAGCGTTCGATCCACTGCCTTCTCGATCGATGTGCGCTTCGCAGTCGATGGAGGACATTCGTCAAAAACCATGATGATGTCTGCTCCCAGCATGTGCTGAATGTGCATGGATTCCTTCGGTCCGATGAAGTGCGCGTCCCCGTTGAGGTGTGACCGAAAGTGCACGCCTTCTTCTGTCACGTTCGTAGCGCCTCTCTTCCCAAAAGAGAACACCTGGTACCCACCGGAGTCCGTGAGGATTGGCTTCTCCCAGCCGATGAAGGTATGCAGACCCCCTGCGCGTTCTACGGTGTCTTCCCCCGGTTGCAGGTGCAGGTGGTACGTGTTGCAGAGCAGAATTTGTGCGTTGAGTTCCAGGAGATCTCTCTGCGTGATGCCTTTCATTGCTCCAGCAGTTGCCACTGGCATGAAGAAAGGAGTCTTCACGGTGCCGTGCTCCGTTTTGAGAATTCCGTGCCGGGCATGGGGGAGAGAAGCGACAAGTGTGAACATGCCTGCGTACCCTACCCGTTGAAGATTCTATTGCCTAGATCGGCGTTCTGTTCACCAATCACTTGAGTACAAATGGTGTTCAATTACACTAGGGTCGTTTCCTACCCCTTTCCCTCCCTTCGTATGCAGTGCCGCTTTCCTAAGTCGCCCATGGGTATTGCGACGGTGCTCCTGCGCCTCTCGTTTGGCCTTTCTCTCCTCTTCGTCGGTCTCGTGCACTACATGACGTTCCAACCCTTCAAGGGCATGGCCATGGAAGGACTGGGTGCCTTGGAACCCCTGGGCATGGTCTGGGCCTTTGTACTCCCCGCACTCATGATCATCGGTGGAGCACTCCTCGCCCTCGGGTTCTATATGGAAGTTGGTTCCTGGGCCGCAGGAATCGCTCTGGCCTCCATCCCCGTCGGTATGCTCCTCAAGCCCGTGCTTTCGGGTGTTTCACTGCCCAGCGTCATGCCGTCCGCCATCGATGCGTTCATCTGGCTCATCGTGTACTACCTGGTCGTGAAGAGTTGCGTCTGTTGTACGGACAATTGCTGCGCAACAGAAGAAGAGTAGTGAGTATTCATCGGTGTTGAGCCATGGGTCCTCTCGCGAAGAGGGGACTCATTTATTTTTACCGGATACGCTGATGATGCGGTCAATCAGACCGTAGTCCAGTGCCTCTTGAGAGCTCATGAACTTGTCGCGTTCGGTATCCAGGCCTACTTGCGCAAGCTTCTTTCCTGTGTGCTTTGCAATGAGCTCATTGAGGAGGTTCTTCGTCTTGATGATGTGATCTGCGTGGATGGCGATATCCGTCGCCTGGCCTTCCGTACCGCCTAAAGGCTGGTGGATCATCACCTCGGAGTGTTCCAGTGCGAAGCGTTTGCCCTTGGCGCCGCCCATGAGGATGACCGCGGCACCAGAGGCGGCGATTCCCAAGCACATCGTGGAAACGTCGGGTTTAATCAATTGCATGGTGTCGTAAATTGCGAGGGTGGAGGTCACCTGCCCTCCGGGGGAGTTCACATAGAGCGTGATGTCCTTCTTGGGATCCACTTTTTCTAGGAAGAGGAGTTGTGCAATAACAGAGTTTGCTATGTCATCGTTGATCGGTGTTCCCAAGAAGATGATGCGCTCTTCCAACAGGCGTGAGTAGATGTCGTACGCGCGCTCGCCGAGCTGGGTCTTTTCGATGACTGTTGGGATCAGGAAGTTGTTCGTTGCCTGCGCTGATCGCGCAATGGAAGGAGTGAGGGAGGAGAGGTGTGCGTGCATGGATGGGGAGGATTTCCTCTCCATACTACCAAAAATAGGCGTCCTCCGGCAGTAGGCAGGAGAGAGGATTGTTGTTTGGTAGGTTCTCGACAAGGAGACAGGACATGTCTGGTTTTCTGCGCTACCATGCGCAGGTGTCTGCTTTACACGCTTCTTTGCCGTGGCTCGTGGATCTGGATGCGCATCTTCAGAGCGCGAAGCGCCCGCTCATCGTGGTGCTGGGCCCCACGGCTTCGGGCAAGACCGCGTGTTCCATCGCCCTGGCACACTGGATATCGGAGCACTGTAAGCGGCGGTCCGAGGTGGTGAATGCCGATTCACGGCAACTCTACCGCCACCTTACTATCGGAACGGCAAAGATTCGCGGTGAGGAAATGCAGGGGATTCCTCACCACCTCCTCGATGTTTTGGATCCCCGGGAGGAGTCAACCGCCGGATGGTACCAGACGCAAGCATCGCAGGTAATCGGTGAGATAGAGGGGAGAGGAGCGGTGCCGATGCTCGTGGGGGGATCCATGCTCTACGTAAGTGCGGTCACCGATGGGCTGACCATGGCGCCGTCACCGGACAGAGAATTGCGTGAGCGTTTGATGGAGGAGTACGACCGAGATCATGGCGAGAGTCTCTACGAGCGTCTGCATGCTTTCGATCCGGATTCCGCGAAACGGATTCACAGGAGGAACAAGCCGCGGCTCGTGCGTGCCGTGGAGATCTGCGAACTCACGCGCCAGTCAAAATCCAAGACGGTGCCGCGAGGGGAATTGGGTGCGAAGAGCGATCCGCGGTTCGATCTTGTGATCCTGGGCATGGAGTGGCCGCGACGAGAACTCATGGAGCGCATCACACAGCGCACCGAACGGATGTTCGCGGATGGATGGATGGAGGAAGTACGTCGTCTTCTCGCACAGGGGTATACGCCTCAGGATCCCGGGATGAAGAGCCACGGATACCGCGAGATCATGCGCGCACTCCTCAGCGGCAATCTTGATGAGGCAGTGCTCATGGAAGAGATCGCCCAAAAATCACGGAAGTATGCCAAACGCCAGCTCACCTGGTGGCGCAGGGACCGGCGCATTCGGTGGATTACGCCGGATAGTCTGTAGATTCCCTCGATTCCGCCAGAATCTGCGGGTCGAACTTGAGTACGGTCAGTTGCCCCATCAGCTTGATCGCCGCTTCGCGCGATTCCTCATTCTCAATAGCTTTGAGCACTTGTGAATCGTAGCGCTGGGCAAATTCCTGCACGGAAACAGCGGGGGCTGTGAGGATTTCCTTGAGTGCATCTTTCACTTGTTCGCGCTCGCTTTCCTGTACGCCTTGCAGCGCTTTGAGGGCGGCGATCTTCGCCTCCGCAGTGTGTGTTTTGCCGATCTCAGCGTAGAGATGTTCAGCGAGTTTTTTCCTCTCTGTTCCAGCTTGTTCGTGTTCCGTAACCCGCTCCTCTACGATGTGTGTTTCGATGTTGGTTCTCGCCATGGGGGGGAGAGTTAGAATTTGAAGACGTCGTAGTGCTCCTCGATGCGCTGCTTCATCTGCCAGAGATGCTCGATCATCGTCTGGAGTTGTGGCGAAGAATCCGGCGTTTCTTTGGACACCCAGAATTCAACGATGTCCTTGAGGAGACTGGAAATATTCACGAGTGCGAGATCGGTTTGCTCCTGCCAGCGTTCGGGGAGTTTTTCATACACGTCCATCTTGAGGAACGTGTGAGGTTTGAGCGGATGGATTTCCCCGCGATCCACAAGCTCCTTAAGCGTTCGTGCAAATGCCTTGTGTTCCTCATCCATATCTCCAGAGATTGCCTGCCCCGCTTTGTGCTGTTCCTCCTCTGTGAGTGGCGTGTCCTGCTTGGCGATGAGAGAAGCGTAATCGGCCATGAGTGCCCTTTATTGTACCACGTTTGGGGTACGGGTGCCATTGCTCGTGCTATCATTCGTTTCTCCCATGATGGAGAGTGCTTCCATTACCGAGCCCCTTGCTTTCCGCATGCGTCCCCGCTCGCTCACGGAGTTTGTAGGGCAGCGTGAAATTGTGGGGGAGGGGACGCCGCTCAGGACAGCCATTGAGAGTGATCAGCTCTCCTCGGTGATCCTTGCGGGGCCTCCCGGGACCGGCAAAACCACGCTCGCTAAGATCATTGCGGAGGTGACCAAGGCGCAGTTCGTGCAAATCAACGCCGTGACGAGCGGAGTTAAAGATCTCAAGGAGGTCTGTTCTGAGGCCGAGCGTCTACGCACAGGGTTCAATGAACGTACTGTTCTCTTTATCGACGAGATTCATCGCTTTAACAAGGCGCAGCAGGATGCGCTTCTCCCGTATGTGGAGAGCGGGGTCGTTACGCTCATCGGTGCGACGACCGAGAATCCGTACTTTCAGGTGAACGCCGCACTCGTATCGCGGTCGAAGGTGTACCTCTTACAGCCGCTTTCCGTGGAGGATCTTCTGGTGCTTCTCAAACGGGCGGTCAACGATCCACATGGGTTTAACGGTACGGTGCAGATCAGCGCCAAGGCGCTGCAGCACATTGCGACGATCGCGAACGGTGATGCGCGCATCGCGCTCAATGCGCTGGAGCTTGCCGTTCTTACCGTGGGCAAGAAGATGACCGTGCAGCAAGTGGAACAGCTCTTCAAGAGCCGCAGCCGGCGCTACGACAAATCCGGAGAAGATCACTACGATACGATCTCCGCCTTCATCAAGACGCTCAGGGGCAGTGATCCTGATGCGGCACTCGTGTGGCTCTTCAAAATGCTTGAGAGCGGGGAGGAACCGCGTTTTATCCTGCGGCGCATGGCGATCTTCGCCAGCGAGGACATCGGTAATGCCGATCCGCGCGCACTCCAAATCGTCGTTTCGGCTTGGCAGGCTTTTGAATTCGTGGGGCTTCCTGAGGGGGAGTACTTTCTGGCCCATGCATGTGTGTATTTGGCTCAGGCTCCCAAGAGCAACGCCGTCAAGCGTGCCATGATGGGCGTGAAAGGTTTTCTGCAACGAGCATCGACACTGGAGGTTCCCTACCACCTGCGCAATGCGCCGATGAAGGGGATGGCAGAGCAGGGATACGGCAAGGGGTACCAGTATCCGCACGACGCTGAACGGGGCGTGGTTGCGGGTCACTATTTTCCGATTGGCGCGGTGGAGCAGGACTTTTATGACCCAACGGATCGTGGGTTCGAAGCGGAGGTGCGTGAGCGCCTGCGCAGGGTGAAACAAATTCTCAGAGAGGAGAGTTGACGCTGCGGTGCATGGGGTTTGCGATTTTATTGGAATGCCTCTGAAGCGAAAGATGCTGAAGCAGAAGGCCAGGAAGCCTGAGGGGAAGAGTTTGCGTAAAATACCAAAATATATTATAATATTCTTTGAACATGCACACCGCCACTGCGTCGTTCTCGGTTCGGCAATTTGCGCACCACCACGATGATATTCCCGCGTTTCACGCGGGGTACCTGGTCTTAACGCTCCTCTCGGCTGCGCTCTTTAATTTGGGAACCTTTGCGATACTCATTCTCATGCACATGGGGCTTGATTTCTTCAAGTACCGCGAGCACCTGGGCTATGGCTGGAAGCTGACCTTCGAAGGCATCATTCGTGAGAGTCTGTTGGATCTCACGCTCCTCATGGTCGGCCTCGTTTTCTCGGTGTACCTGCACCACACCATCGCTTTCGTTGGTTTGAGCGGACTCATGCGTACGGAGCTCACGGTACTGCGTCTCTTTGGCACGCTCATTCCCAAAGTGAAGATCCTTCATAATTTTCTCAAGGTGATGGCACATCTTCGTCATTACCTCGATCATGCTCATGCGCATATGAGAACTACATGGAGCGGCATTGATCGTGTGTGTCTCTTCTCCATCGGACTCTGTGCGTTCTTGCTCTTCTTCGCGGCTCCATTACTCCATACGGACTTCGGTCACATCGGATTGATTCTCCATGAGGAACTCATTCCTTCGATTCTTTAGAGCGGAGGATCTTTGGGGAAGAGCTCATGCTCTATGCGCTTGGCTTCACTGAGCCAGCGCTGGTTTTCCTCAAGTGGAAAGAGATCTCCGTACCGTGCAAGAAAGTCCTCAAAACGCTCATCCAGGCTCATGACCTGCGTCTTTCCCACGCGCTTATCGGCGTAAAAAAGGAGCTTCTGTTCGGTGGTCAGCGTCGGTGGGTTGGGAGTGTTGAGTCCGTGGGTTTCCACAATCTTTGCGATTGCCGGGAACCCCTGTTCTCTGAGGAATGCGGCGCACGCGGCCTCGTGGCGGACCGAGGCATACTGCTGATTCCATGGTTGCCAGGCATCTTCCTGCTTTCGGTCTTCCTCAGAGAAATCCACGAAGCGCAGGAGGTCATGGAGCTGAGCTGCTCTCTGGAGTGCCTCCCTGCGTACGATGCGCCCTTCGCAGATGAGCGCGTCGGCCGCTCGTTTGGCAAAGTCGGCGACGGCGTCGCAGTGATTTGCAATCCCTTTTGGAAGCTTGATTTCTCTGCGCCACTTTTCGATGTTCTTTGGAGAGGGGATGGCAATGTCGCGAAAGGTGATTGTGAGATCGCGTTCCTCAGAACTCTGGGGGACATCCGCAAGGTGGATGTGTATGTCGGCACTCTCCGTCAGTCTTGCAACGCGATCGCTCCACTCAATGCAGCGGATACCGGGGTGATGGTCACTGCTCGCAACGATCTCCTTCGCATCGTTCCCCTCCAGGCGGTAGAGATCGATGTGGAGCACCTCTCCCCAGTACGTGGAGGGGTAGCGCTGCTCCAGCGCGTATGTGGGACTCAGGATGGTTTCCCGGATTCCCAACCCTTTGGCAAATCCCTGCAGGAATTGAGTCTTCCCTGCGCCCAGGGGACCCGTGAGGCACACCGTGAGCGGGGTCGTATAGAGTGTCTCGCTCAAACTCGTACCACAGTACTGCGTCATTTTCGCGCTCCTGAGCCGAATTCTCGTAGTATCGGATATTGACATAAATTCACTAAAATGTTACCATATCAAAGTAGACCAAAACCCAATGCCACTGCGTTTCCAAGCCATTCCCAGCTTCTCGCGCGCCCCTCTCCATCGGCGCAGGGAGCCCCATGCCGTCCATTTTCTGATGCAGAGGACGTCGTTTTGGATTGCGGCACTGTCGCTGATTGCATTTGTGGCGGGGAACATGATTGGTCAGCATGGATGGTACGCGTTCTGGCTATCCGTTCTGGGGGCTGATGATAGCGCGATCGTGTACACGGGGACAGTTCCTCCTATCGCGCAGGTTCCTGATTACACGTTGTGGGCGCAGTACGGCGGTGATTTCGAGAGTCATACCTTCCGTCAGGTCCCGGCGAACGTTCTGCGTACACTCCCCCTGTACGATGCTTCTCTCCAGCAGCGCAAGGATCAGCTCCATGGGTATGGGAATGACGTCTACTCCGTTGGGTACATGGGATCGTATGCAACGGGAGCGCAGGGAGACGGCAGCCATCCGGGCGTCGACATCCGTACCCCCGTGGGTACACCCATACGGGCGATTGCCAACGCCATTGTCGATGAGGTCAAGGAAGACCCGGGTGGATTTGGTACGGTGGTTGTTCTGCGCCATCCCAATGTCCCTGATCCGGAAAAGAGCAATGCGCTCACTACGCTCTACTCCTCGTACGCTCACCTGAGTGCAGTGTATGTGACGCAGGGCTCTGTGGTGCGCAAAGGAGATCACATTGCGGATTCCGGCCAGTCCGGGCTTGCGTCCGGGGCACACCTGCACTTCCAGATCGATCGAGGCGATGCGCCTTGGCATCCGTACTGGCCGTTCAGTACCAGTGAGGCGCGCAGCTCCGGTTTGAGTACGACTGCTGCGATCAATGCGGGGTTCATGAGTGTGCGCGGATACCAGTACACGGTAAACCCCATGCTCTACGTTCAGGCAAATTCCGCAGCGTCCACTGCCATCGTCCGAGCGCAGTCTTCCTCATCTTCGGTGTCTGTAAGCTTCTCGTCGGTCGCTCCAAAATTGACGGGGGTTGCTCTCCTCACGGCGCAGCGTCAAACGCGTTTGAGCGAACGTCTGGAGCGTCAGCTCTTCTCCCAGCGCAGTATCGCGCGTGCGTCTTCCTCCTCGTCCTCTGTGTCGCAACTTGTGCAGACGGCTGTCATCCGTAGCACGCAGACGGTCGTTTCTGCAGACTTGGAGGCTTCCACACGTGTGACGAGCAATGCAACGGAGGTCACATCCGTGGAGATTGCGCACGATGGCAGTACGACGGGGCGAGGGTGGGAGAAGGTGAAGATCACCCTGGTTGATGCTGATGGAAACACCGTCACCAATCCCATTCTCAAAACGGATCTTGCGCTGCGCACGGCGTATGGCACCGCCGAATTCAGACCATCGATTCTCTCCGTGCTCGATTTCGTCAATGGTGAGGCGACGGTAAACATGCTGCCGCGTGGCAGGCGTACCGTGGTCATTAAAATCGTTCCGTTCAATGCGATGAGCTTACCGATGATTTTCGAGAAGGATCGCTAGGGGAGCGCAAAAAAATGTGATGATTGACTGTAAGCTGGTTCGTCGTACGATACTGACATGAGTATCGAAGCTGCGGACCAGTGCTGTGCTGTTGCTGAGGTGGAAGCAGGTACTGGGGTACTGGAAAAAGTTCAGGCGGCTCTCGTGGTGCAGGTGGGGAAATGGACGGCTTATTCCGTTCGCCTTGCATGCGAGGGTGACATGGTGGTGCTCAGTGGCCGGTGTGAAAGTTGGTACCAGAAAAAGCTGCTGCAGGATACGGCGATGTCCGTTGTGCAAGGAAATGTGCGCAACGACGTTGACGTACGCTAAGAGGTTCGTTCTACAGGAACGTGTGATAATCCTCCATGGGGAGCACATGGATGGCCGGTTCTTCGTAGGGGTGCGTCTGCTTCACCGCTCGCAGAACTCGAGTGAGCGCTTCCTTGGGAACGACAACTTCAATGCGCTCTTCCTCCACCTCTTCAAGGTTTCCCGTTGAGCCTATAGTGGGGTGGGAGCCCTGGAGCGGGCGGAACCTCCCGACGCCTTTTGAGGAGAAGGAGCAACTGTCATACGTACCGATACTTCCGGCTCCCGCATCGGCGAGCGCGCTGCGCACGGCGTCGGCGCTCGAAACGGGTACATGGACGATCAGGTGGTAGAGCATCGGAGAAGTCCGTGGTCAGGAATCAGCGTTCAGTGGCGCCGCGCGTAGAGGCGCAGAGCGACGATGAGAATGAGGAGCAAGAGCGCTGCGAAGAACTTCTCTTTGGTGGAGAGGAAGAGCGCTGTGACGCCGAAGAACGTTCCGAGTGTTGCCGTGAGGAGGATTACGGATTGCTGTGTCCATCCGCGTGCCAGGAGCAGGTGGTGCAGGTGTTCGCCCTCCGTACTTCCGCGCAGCGGAGAGCGACCGTGCGCGATGCGTCGCAGGCCCACCAGTCCCGAATCGATGAGGGGAACGCCGAGAACCAGGAATGCGGTTGCGACTTTTCCACCTGCGTAGATCGTGAGTACCCCGAGCATCAGTCCCAGGAACATCGAACCCGTGTCTCCCATGAGCACGCGGGCAGGGGGAAAGTCGAAGAGCAACGCGGCAAGGCTCACTGCTGCCAGGAGGAAGGCGATGGCCGCGAGTTGCGGCTGACCAACGCGATTGCTCAGAGAGAGGAATCCGATCGTCAGGAATCCAATGAAGGAGAGCATACTCACTTGCCCCGGGATGCCGTCAAACCAGTTGAGCGCGTTGATGGTGAGTCCCAGCCACAGTACGGTGAAGACGCCGCTCCACAGGGGGAGCGGCCCGAACCACGCGGTGGGAATGTCCACCGTATCGAGCTTGATGAGCTCGCCGATCCCCGCGATGCCTTCCAGGGGATTCGTGATCGTGTAAATGCGCGACCCTGTGGCGAAGATGAGGAGGGCGACGAGAACTTGTACGGCGAGCCGCAGCCACGAAGGGAGGGGAGTACGGTCGTCGATACAGCTCACGATCCCTAACAGCGCAATGCCTCCAACGACGCCCATCGTCTGCGGAGAAATTCCTTCGCTCGCCAAGAAGAATGGGAGGAATGTCGCAATGAGGAGGATGCCGGTGGGGTAGGGGAGTCGATTTCGCGTGAGTCCGTAGCGCTGCGGAAAGTCCAGGAGGCCTACATGCGGGAAGATCCGCAGTGCGAGTGCATGGAGCAGTACGCAGCATGCGAGTGCCCCGATAGGGAATACGAGAACGTGGAGTAGCGACGTTTCCATGGAGCTGCAGGAGCAGTATCGCGTATCAAGTATTGTGTAGGAAGGGAAAGATACTCAATACTCGATACTCAATACTTTATACTGAATACCACTATGACACGACCCCGGGTTTCCCTTACGCGCGAACTCTTCTGCATCCTCGGCACCTCTCGAGCCTGTTCCTCCCTCCAGGCTTCCTGGAACTCATTCTTTGCAACAGAGGGATGGGATGCCTCCATGGATCGCTATACGACGACCGAAGAGGAGCTCCCAAACCGCCTGAGCGAGATGTTCCATTTTGACCGACGATTGGCGCTCGTCATCGGTGAGAATCTTCAATGTGCTCTTCCTCCGCTTCTTGACGGGCTCGATGCATCCGTACAGGAGGGGAGAGTGGATACGATTCTCAATAGAGGGGGTGTGCTCACGGGGTTCTTCCTTGGTGCGGGGAAACTTCCGCCTCGTGAGGTGTTGCGCCAGGTGGGGATTGAAACTCCGTGATTTCCTCGCGCGTCTCTCGCGTGATGGCTAGAGTGCCCGGGACGCGGATCTCTTTTCCCCTGCATCCTTTCTTCTCCCGTTCTGGGAGATACAGGCCTCCTTGAGCGCCAAAGGAGGGGGTCTGGGGAGATCCGCGTCACTTTTCTCTCCGTCTTCATTTGAAGTTGAGCTCTCGCCGAGTCGCGCAGGTGTGGGTACAATGTGCGCATGCAGTACCCTCAACTCTCCCAAGCGGATCTCAACGGGAAACGCGTGCTCCTGCGAGCGGGTTTCGATGTCCCCATGGAGGGCGGCAAGGTTGTCGACACCTCGCGCATCGAGGTGCTCGTTCCAACGATGCAGCATATTCTCAAGGCCGGTGCATCACTCGTTATCATGGCGCATCAGGGGAGGCCCAAAGGCAAACCGGATCCGGTGTTCAGCCAGCAGCGGCTCGTTCCCATCCTCGAGAAACTCCTGAAAGTACCCGTGGAGTTTGCGCAGAGTCCGACTGGGGAAGAAACGCTTAAGAAAGCCAAAAACCTCAAGTCAGGTTCCGTGTTGCTGCTCGAGAACCTGCGCTTCGACGAGCGCGAGAAGAAGAACGACCCGGCGTTTGCCAAGGAGCTCGCCGCACTCGCGGACGTGTATGTCAACGATGCCTTTACCAATTGCCACCGTGCACACGCGAGCATGGTGGGTGTCCCCCCACTCCTTCCTTCCTTTATGGGATTGCAACTTGCGCAGGAGGTGGAGCACCTCTCGGTTGTGCTCGAAGACCCCCGTCGTCCTGTGGTGCTCATCATTAGCGGAGCGAAGATGGAGACCAAGGTCCCAGTTATCGAACACTTCCTAAGGAAGGGTGACGACATCCTCGTCGGTGGTTGTATTGCGAATACCTTTGTCGCTGCCCGCGGGTTCGACGTCGGTTCCTCCAAGTACGATCCCGCGTTTCTCGAAAAAGCGCAGGAGATCATGCTGGAAAGCGAGAAAGAAGAGAACGCGAAGATCTACGTTCCGCGCGATGCCGTACTTGCGACTGCTCCCACAGATGGAGCCGAAAAGGTGAATCTTCCCGTGGAGGATATCGTGGGAGACATGGCGATCTTCGACATCGGCAAGGTTACCGTGAAGCGGTACGAAGAAATCATCGCAAAGGCCGGGACGATCATTTGGAACGGGCCCATGGGGTTCTACGAAGTGAACCGCTTCTCCCATGGCACCAAGCGCGTGGCAGAGGCCGTGCGCCATGCGACGGCCAAGGGTGCTATTTCCATCATGGGAGGAGGGGATACCATCGACTTCCATAAACGCTACGACTACCCATTGGATGCTTACACGTTCGTGAGCACGGGCGGCGGAGCCATGCTCGAGTTCATCTCGGGCCAGGAGCTCCCCGCACTTGCGGCACTCAAGCAGTAGAGCAGAGATTGGAATACCACTCTCTGTCTTCCCGTATCGAGTTCAATGTTGACGATTCTCATCCCGAGCGAAGGCGAATCCTGGGGGGCGCTCAAGCGGCGTCTCCAGCAGGTCGAAGGCGAGGTCTTCGTAGTATTGGGGATAGGGGAGGGGATGCCTCCTGTGGGGGACGAGCGTGGTTGGCGGGATTTTCTGGATGCTTGCGCGCGCATGTCCGATCGCGTGTACGTAGCGACGCTCCATCGCGCGTATGCCGTTGCGGGAAGATCCCATGGTATTCGTATCGTGGATCGCGTTGCCGACGTTCGTGATATTCTCCAGGGCCACCCGAGTATCGACGAAGTGCTCCGGGTGCTTTCGCCGCATCTCTGGCAACAGCAACTGAGGTCGCGTTTGCAAACGATGGGTCTCCTGTCGCTGCCCAAGCTGCGTATCTGGCTTCTGATTGGTTTGAGTTCGTTCCTCCTCTACTTCGTCCTTTTCAAGCTGCTGCCCTCAGCGGAAATCCGCGTGACGCCGCGGCAGGATACCGTAACGCAGACGGCGAATATTTTCCTGGTACTTTCGGGAGCCACGGTGGAAATCCCTCCTCGCGTGCGCACACTGGAATTGATTCCGCTCTCGGTGACAGCCAGACGGTCCATTACGTTCGACCAGATCAGCAAGGAGTTTACGGGAACGAACGCGAAAGTGGCGATGACGATCGTCAATAAGTTCCAGGAGAAGTTTTCTCTGCGTAAGAACTCGCGTCTGGCCAACCAGGCGGGGATGCTCTTCCTCCTCTCAGAACAGGTATTCATTGATCCCGGTGATCAGGTGACGGTCGAAGCGGTGGCCGCCGATTTGGATCTCTACGGAGAGATTATCGGGGAGCGGGGGAATGTCCCTGCCGGGCTCAAATGGGAGTTTGTCGGGCTCCCCAAGGAGGATCGTGTTCTCGTGTACGGAGAGAATAAGGAGCCGGCAATCGGCGGGACCACGCAGTATGAGAATATCCTCAAACAGGAGGATCTCACGCTTGCCGAAAAGCAACTCAAGCAGGAGCTCCTCGCGATCGCCAACCAGATCATCGATGAAGAGCGTACGCTCTACAACGCAACACAAGCGGATTCCATTCAAGAACGCCTGTACTACGATGAATTTACCACGGCTACGTACTCCGGTTTCATGCTGCCAACGCAGTTTTTAGGTGAGCACGTTTCCTCGGTACCCGTGGAAGGATCCATCATCTTCACCGCGTATGCGTACGACAAGTACGCGGCGCTTACGATGCTTCGCAAGGAGCTCTTTGAGCACGTTGAGGAAGGCAAGCATCTGTTGGAAGATTCCGTCACCATGGATCGTCTGGTGCACCACGTTATCGATTACGCCGATGATCTTTCGTGGATCAAGCTGACCGTGGACCTCTCCGGCAAAGACCAGTACGTACTCGATCCGCTCACGCCCAGTGGCGCACGTTTCGCCATGCAGGTGCGCAAGCTCGTCGCCGGAGCCACCCCGGAGGAGGCACAGCGCATTGTGAAGAATCTCCAGGAAGTCGAATCGGTCGAGGTTTCGCTCTGGCCGCCGTGGAGCAGGGCTCTCCCCACCATTCCTTCTCACATCACCATTACCGCATTACCCGCTTCTGAGTCGTGATTCCCACTCTCAACCACCTGCGCCTACTCCTGCGCGCGCTCTTCCTCGGCGTTCTCCTTGCGCTCCTTACCGTGAGTGCCGTTGTCCTTTGGGTTGTGCTCTCCTTTGCAGGAACGAATCCGACATTCCCCGTGGATTGTGCCGTTGTCTTCGGTGCGGCCGTGCATGCGCAGGATAGCGCAGGGCCGGGGATTGATCGCCGTGTCCGTGCGGCGGCGGAACTCTACCGTCAGAATTATATTACGACACTTTACTTTACTGGCGGCAAAGGGAGTGACTACGTGGAGAGCGAGGCCAGTGTCATGCGCAAGGTCGCCATGCTCTACGGTGTTGCGCCCGAGCATATCGTTCTGGAAGAACAGGCGAGTTCCACTTGGGAAAACTTGGCGTTCTCAGAGCCTCTCCTTGAGGGGTGTACGTCCGTCGTGGGAATTTCCGACCGGTATCATCTGGCGCGTATCGGTTTGCTCTCGCGCATGCAGGGGTGGGAAGATCTCGCGCTCTATCCGGCCGCGCGGCAGGCATCCGTGCTCTTTGAGGTGAAGAGTGTTCTCAGGGAAGCGGTAGCCATCCTCTACTACCTGGGGATGGATGTGGTTAAATAGGCTTATTGAGCCTATATGTGGCACTTATAGGCGAATTTGCGTTTAGAGAGGCGTTTAATGTTTCCATGAGCTTTGTATCCTGGGGCAGGGGATTTGCGCGTGTGTTTGAGGGGAGTGCTGTGCGACTCCCCCAGATATTGCGGAACGAAACGGGGTGCGTCTTGTGCATCGTGAGGGCGGGCGGGGACTCCTTGTAGGAGAATTGCTCATGTGCTTGAATCCCTTGTACACAGGATTATGTCAATTGAATATTAACATAAAATGCATTATGTTAACTAGGAAAGAGTGTGGAAAACCTCTCTCCTTCTCTCACAATGGCGCAGAGCAACCTTGCACAGGCAATCGAACGCTACCTCACCTTCCTCCAGGCTGAGGAGAATAAGTCTCCGCTGACGATTGCGACCTACCGTCAGTCCCTCAACCTCCTCCTGGCACTCTCCGGTGTCACCGATCCCCTGCTCTTTAGTAAGCAATCCATCCGCGTGTACAAGTCCGCGCTCCATACGTACCGCACGCGCCAAGGACAGGAGCTCTCCGTGCGTACGAAGAACCATCACTTGACAGTCTTGCGCGCTTTCTTGCGCTATATGCTTCAGGAGGAAGAGCTCGACGTCTATCCGCCTGACAGGGTTCAGCGCTTTAAGGAAGAGCAGCGCAAGGTCAAAGTCCTCTTCGCAGAGGAGCTTGAGAGGCTCCTTACAGCTGCGGATACCGAAACGAAGATCGGCAGACGCGACAGTGCGATCCTCCACCTCTTCTTCTCCACGGGGCTCAGGTTGGCGGAACTCAAGTCCCTCAACCGCCACGACCTCAATTTCTCCACGCGAGAGATCTCCGTGCGGGGGAAGCGCGGCAAGGTGCGGGTGGTGTTCATCTCGGATAGAGCCGCTCAGGCGCTGAGGAGCTACCTGGATGCGCGCATGGACCACCTCGATCCCCTCTTCATCCGCAATCATGACCTTGCGCGCAATGCCATGCCCCCCGGTGAGGAGTTCCGCCTAAGCAGGATCTCGATCTACAACGCGGTCAAGAAGTACGCGCGGCTCGCCGGCATTGTCTCCAACCCCTCCCCCCATACCCTGCGCCATTCCTTTGCCACCGATCTTCTCCGCAATGGAGCGGACCTCAGGTCCGTGCAGGAGATGCTGGGGCATAAGGACTTATCGACGACACAGATATATACTCATGTTACGAATCCACAGTTGAAGGAGGTGCACAAGAAATACCATGGTAAATAGCAGCACCAAAGGAGCAGCACCCGCAGTTCGACTGGCTCACTGCAGGCTCGGGGTGCTGCTGGTATATGTATGAATACGCATGATTGCGTAACAAACGATTATCCCCACAGACGCGGCCCTCCAGATGGGTTCGATGCACATGGAATCAATTACAGCGAGATTCGACAGCTTATCGATATGCGAATAGCATTTATCCATGACTTTCCCACATCTCCTTCTTCAGTACTTGATCACCTTCGGCTGGGCGCTGACTGGCGCAATTTCCATGGCGTTTTCGCTGAGCATCCTCCTCAAGATTTTCGCGTGGATAACGCCGATCGATGAGTGGAAGGAAATCGAGAAGGGCAACGTGAGCATGGCTATCATCTTGGCTGCGGTCATCGTGGGTACTGCTCTTGTGATTGGTTTAACGCTTATGTCCTGATCCCGCCATGCAATTTTCTCGTACGGTTGCCTTGGGCGCTGCTCTGTTCCTGGCACTTCACTCCCCTCTCGCGCTCGCTCACTCGGGCGGGACAGATGCGAATGGGTGTCACACGAACAGCAAAACTGGCGAGTATCACTGCCACACACCGAAGGTCGGCAAGGTTGCCAAGACTGAAGCGAAGTCTACTGTGCGTACGGAGGCCCGTTCGTCGGTGAAGATCACCTGCTTGGTGAATATCTACAACTGTTCGGACTTCTCCTCACAGAGCCAGGCACAAGAGGCCTATGCACGATGCATGCAGGAGGTTGGTTCTGATATACACGGCTTGGATAGGGATGACGATGGCGTGGCATGCGAGGAACTGCAATAGTCGCGGCCAACAATAGCAACCAGCACCCGCAGTTCGACTGGCTCACTGCAAGCTCGGGGTGCCGCTGAATACGGACGTGTATATACAATGTATATACACCTTTCGCCGCAGCCAGGAACGGCTGCGGCTCAATCCTCCCTGGAATGCACCTCCTCATCACTGCCGTAGCGCAGGCTGCCTACCAGTTGCTGAATGGTTTTTACCATCCTTGCGATCTTCTCTGCAGTCAGCACTTCCCCCTCGATGAGCGGTTCTAAACGTGGAAAGCTTCTGGTGCCACCACCGCCGGCGCATGCGACGATCACGCCATGAATCAGATCGCGTGTTGCCTGTTGGTAACAGAGCGCTGGAGGGAAGCGGCTGTAGTCAAAAAGCCCCTCCCCTCTTCCAGTAAATCCCTCTCGGAAGCTCGCTTCAATCTCTCTGTCTGCTGCCATTCCTTCGTTGCGGATGGCGTTGTCCACGGCTTTCTGGTCGCCGCCCGTGGTGCGGCGGATGTAGTCGTCGAGTTTCTGCGAAGAGGGATCGTCTCTATCCACGCTGGCGCTGATATCCACATCGGGGCCCTGTGCCCTCTGCAGCATGTCGGCCATGTGTTTGTCCTCCGCCACGATGGCTGCGAGGATGCGTTTGGTTTCCCCCATCATCCGCTCAGCATAACAGGCGTCGATAGCGGCAGTCGCCTTGCCTGGTGTGGTGAAACGGGGCAATCCATTCAAAAAATCAGCAACGGATCCTCCGGCGAATTCCGGCGTTGCACATTGCTCGCGCAGCACGGTGTCGAGTTCGTCGCCAAAGGTCTCGGTTCCGTCCTGCGCCATTGCGCGGAATGCTGCCAGTGCCGTGGGGCTTAAGGGGGTCATGGAGGTTGGCGCAGAGGGTACTCCCCTGCCCTGTAGGGTCAAATGGAATGCAAAGCTCTTTTCGATTCAATACACTTTGCTCCTCCTTGGGAGTACCATAACCCATTATGGAACTCTCCACCTTCGCCACCATCACCGGCATGCTCGCCCTTGTCGCGGGGCTCCCCATTCTCGTTGCCAGTGGAGCTACTATTGCGTTCTTTCTCCATCTTGTGCACAACGATACGTACATGCGCACGGCGGGTGCCGTGATCATCGTCCTCACGGTTCTCACGCTGCAGGGCAGCTACAGGATCGGCACGGACGCCGCCGGGCTCATCCGCCTGGTCGCATGGATCGGACTCATTAAGGGGTTCCTTGCCGCGTGGTTCCCCAGGCTTCTGATGTACAAGACCGAGAGGATCTTCGAGGTAGTTGCCATGCGGCCGTTTTGGGGCGCGTTCGCCGTTGTCGTAGGCGGACTCCTGCTCTACGGCGCGCAGCTGGTGTAACGCCATGCTCCGGAGGAGAACGTGTCATTCCCAGAGTATTCTTCTCACTCCCGGTAATCGGTGTGCACCTTGTAGTCGCAGTCCGTGCTCCACAGTCCCCTGTCGGCTTCCCGTGCTTCATCTTCCAGCGTCATGTAAAGCGAACGCTTGGCGTAGTCGTGGCGTGTGTCGGCAAAGGCGTACCCTCCGGCAATCATCCACGCGCCGATATCCTGTGTCCCTAAGCGTACGGTGCGTACCCAGTTGCCGTTGGCGTCCGTACGATAGTTGGGGTCCTTCTCCAGGGTCACCAATTGCTGGATCGTGCGTGATCCCAGGATATCCCGAGCCTCGCGCGCATAGCACTGCACGTTCGCCGCGGGGTTGATGAGGAGCGGCGCCTCCGCGCCCAAAATGCGCACGCCCACGACATCTCCGGCGGTGGTGGTGACGCGCAGGATGCTGCCGTCCACGGCCTCGATCACTTTGACCTGCTGTCCCCACGTGAGTCTCCGGGGGGACGCAACCTGCCGGACAGAGCGACCCAGTCGAATCGTCATGAGTTCCTCCCCTTCTCTCTTGGCCAGACGTCGCTGTAACCGCTCTTCGCGGCGTTGCTCCATGGTGCTACCTGCACTCTCAGACATCTGCACGAAGTACGCAGAAGAGTTCGTCGGCAGAAGTACCAGGAGTGCCAGGGTGAGTATGAGGAATTTCCTCATGCACTGCGGCGCTTTTTAAGCTCGTGGTAGCGATCGTAGTAGGCGTTCCCCAGCCACCCGACAAAGCGCAGAGCGCCGCGGGCCGCGCCTTTTGCAGTCGCCACCGAACGCTTGGCGCTCTTCTCGCTCTTGAGTGCAGTGCTCTCTGCCGACTGTGTGATGCGTTTAAATCCCCAATCGAGCGCCCGGTCGCAGGCATCCTGCAGGTGCGCGAATCCGTGACCAAGGGCAATGGACCAACCGCGGATTCCAAAGCCGGCGGATTGATGACGTCCTTTCTCCATGGGCCCGTGAGTGTAGCACAGTGGGAGAGAATGATGAATGATGAATGATGAATGATGAATTATGAATGGTGAATGCTGTGGAGAGGGATCAGGAGACAGGAGTCAGTCCCTCGGCTACGCCGCAGTCGTTTGCGAACGACATAATTTCGCTCAGGAGAGATGTTGCGGAGATGTTAAGAAAGCTTTACAATCGTAGTACGAAAGGAGGTGACTAGGATGAAGACTTCTCTACAACTTAAGATTCTCTGGAAGCCTCTGGTCGCCTTGGTGATGATTGCTCTCCTCTTACTGGCGTACCTTGTCCTCCACGTCTAGAGAGGAGAGCCGGCGGGTCGTTCTCTTTGCCACCTTGCAGAGCGACCCGCCATTTTTTTGCACATTCGCTTGTTTCTGCGAACCCCAACCCTAACCCATGTTACAGTACGTCCATGAGTGATCGTCTGCTCCCTGTTTCGCGTGCAGGAACGCTCCTCACCGTCGGCCTCTTCGCGCTCCTCGCACTGGGTGTGTACGGAGCCTCATTGGAGAACGCGTTCGTACGGTGGGATGACGGGCTTCTCATCTACGAAAATCCCGCAATTCGCGCGATTACGCCCGAAACGCTCAAGACGATCTTCACGACGTACGATCCTGAGCTCTACATCCCGCTCACGTTCTTCTCCTACCAGCTCGACTACGCGGTGGGTGGCATAGATCCCCTCCCCTACCACCTGCAGAACCTCTTTTGGCATACCATGAACGCGCTCCTTGTTGCGTGGTTCGTGCTACTCCTCACCAAGAGGAAGATCGTCGGGCTCTTCGTGGGACTCCTGTTCCTGGTCCACCCGCTCCACACCGAAGCCGTGGCTTGGGCCAGTGCGCGCAAGGATCTTCTCTGCACGTTCTTTTCTCTCCTGAGCATGATTACCTACGTAGGGTATCGCAGAAGTTCTTCACGCAAATTCTATGTCTTGAGCATGCTCACTCTTCTCCTCGCACTCCTGAGCAAAGTGACTGCGGTCACTCTTCCTGCGATCTTCATTCTCCTCGATCTTCTTGAGCGGCGACGCTACGACCGTACTTTTTTCCTCGACAAGATCACTCCCGTGCTTTTCAGCGTGCTCTTTGCTCTGATCGCGGTCTTGGGGAAAACCGCGGTACTCTCCTCCTCGACGCTCTGGGACAAAATTTTCATGATACCCACGAGCATCGCCTTCGCACTCTGGAAGCTCCTTTTCCCCGTGGGCTTAAGTGTGCTCTATCCCTTCATCGACGCACTCACGCTGTGGAATCCGGCGGTGCTTACGGGCATCGTCGTCTGTGCGCTGCTTGTCGTACTTCTCTTCGTCTCGTGGCGACGGTGGAGGACGGGATTCTTCGGCCTTGCGTTCTTTCTGATCTTCCTCTCGCCCACGCTCCTCAACTTCGCCAAGGGGAATACGTTTTACCTTCCTGCGGATCGCTATGCGTATGCGGCGTCGATCGGCGTACTCCTTCTGCTTGCGCTCGGTGCAGCGGAGTTGGCAGAGCGCCTGCGACTGGCGCGCGCCGTTCTCCCTTCGATTGCCTGTGTCGTTCTTGTCGTCTGTGGTGTGCTTACGGTGCGCCAGTCGCTGGTATGGAAGGACAGCGCGGCACTTTTCGCGCATGCGCTGGCTCACGCGCCGCAATCTTATGAGGCGCAGAACAACATGGGCAACGTCCAGCGTCAGACCGGGGATACGCAGAGTGCTCTGCAGGCATACGAGCAGGCAATCACGCTCCTGCAGGACTACGGACGCGGCGACGTGAGCATCCCTTTGTCACGTGTGTTGAGCAACCTCGCCTCGGCACAGCGCGAATCGAATGACTTGGTGACTGCGCGCGCCACCTATGAACAGGCGCTTTTGCTCAACCCTCTCAATCCCTACGCACACTTGGGGCTGGGGATCGTTTCGGGCCAGCAGGGGCAGATCGCTGAGGCCGAAGCCGCATACCTTCGTGCAAAGGATTTGGCGCCCGATGCGGCGATTATCCCGCTCAACCTGGGAGCGCTCTACACGCAAACGGGACGCCTGGATGAAGCGCTCGTCTCGCTAGAGCGCGCCGTGGAATTGGATCCCCTTGCGCCGCAAGCTCACTACAACATGGGCGTGGTCCTGCGAAAGCTCGAGCGCAACCGTGAAGCGCGCGAGGCGTACGAGCGCGCGGTTGCCTTGGCCCCCTCCTTCGTAGCCGCGCGTATCAATTTGGGCATTCTCTACTATGAGCGTCACTGGGTGGACCAAGCGATCGAGCAATTTAACGCGGTCCTCATGATTGACCCGCAGAACGCGATGGCACGTTCGGCACTGGACCAGATTCAGGCTGCGATGCAGTAACGAGCTATTCCTTGGTCTTGCTCTTCAATCCTTCCAATGCCCGTAGCGCTTCGATCGGGATCATCCAGACCGTGGTATTGGATTGATCGGAGCTCAAGTCATTGATGCTTTGCAGGGTTCTTAAGTGCAGCGCCCCGGGTTGCGAGGAGAGCGTATGCGCCGCCTGCGCCATGTTGCTTGCTGCGGCGACTTCGCCTTCCGAATTGATGATCACCGCCTGCTTCTCGCGCTGGGCTTCGGCAACCTTGGCAATCGTGCGCTTGAGGGAATCTGGGAGCACGATGTCTTTAAGCTCCACGGCCTGGACGTCAATTCCCCAGGGATCGGACGCCGCATCGACCGTCTTCTTGATGCGCTCGGAAACCTCTTTCTTGTTGCTGAGGAGCTCGTCGAGCGTCACTTCGCCCACGGCGTTGCGCATGGTGGTCTGCGCCAGCTGCGAGACGGCGAAGAAAAAGTCCTCTACCTCAATCACCGCCTTGGCCGCATCCAGAACCTTGTAGTAGATCACGGCGTTGATACGTATGGGGATGTTGTCTTTGGTGATCGCCTCCTGGTCGGGCACGTCCACCGCCTTTACGCGGACGTCCACTTTGATCATGCGCTGGAAGACAGGGATGAGTATCTTCCACCCCGGTTGCCATGTTGCGGAGTACTTTCCCATCGTGAGGATGACGCCTCGTTCGTACTGGTTCACCTGCCGGATGAACGAGAGGACGAGGATGATGGCCGGAATGATGTAAATCCAATACATGGACATGGGCATGCGTGTGTGGGGAACGGAGAAAATGACTATAGCAGATGTTCGTTGCCAGGGCTGGGGATGGGGTTCAAATATGCACAGATGTATTTAGGCCCGAACCCAAACCCGAAACGGGTAGTCTCACTTGAGGACATCGGCTCCGTCTTGGACGGGCGTCGTCACTTTCAGGCCGATCTCCTGCCCCTTCTTAGCGGCTTTCAGGGTCTCGTGGTCGATCTGGATCGATTCCACAGGTTGACAGAAGAGCTCCTCTCCCTTGCGAGAGAAATGGATGATATCACCGACCTTGAGCGCGGCTTTGAGCTTGATGACGGCAACGCCGATGCGATCGTAGAAGTGCGTAACCGTGCCGATGGATTTGAGCTTAACGGGGGCTGCGGTGGGCATAGAGGAAGAGGGAGGAAGCAACTCGTCATTCTACCCTCCCCCCGCTTGACCTGGTTCGAGAGGCATTGCGATATATTTTTAAATATGGTACAATATATGCAAGAAACACCCATATGGAGACCATTCTACATACTATAGAGGCGGTAATTGAGAACCTGGATCTCGTCTGCGAGCTCTTCGCCGCGATCTTTGGGTACGTGGGAATCGCCATCATTCTCTACGGAGGTCTGAAGGGATTCATGCACTTCTTGCACGCCACAATGTCGCGCAAAGGGCACATCCCCCACATTCGTATCGAGCTTGCTGCGCACCTGTCGTTGGGGCTGGAATTCCTGGTGGGCAAGGACATCGTAGAAACCATTGTCGATCCTTCGTGGGATGACCTGGGCAAACTCATTGTCGTGGTGCTCCTGCGCACAGGCGTGTCACTCTTCCTGGAGTACGAACTTCTCCAGACCAAGAAGGGCGTGCACCATTTGCCCACGCGTATTCCGCTCACGCAGAAAGACGGGTAGAATCGCGAGCAATGCGCCGTGCAATCCTCTGCTCGTTTCTGCTCCTGCTCCTTCCTCCTCTCCCGCTCCTTGCGCAGGAGGAGGATGTTGACGATACAGATTTCTGCCTAGAGGAAGGCTGGTACGGCGATGGCGAGTGCGACTTTGATTGCCCTAAGCCCGATCCCGATTGCCGTCCGGGGGGTGCAGAAGAAGAAGATCTTGAGGATCTCTACGATGAGGACGTTGATCTCTGTGATCTGCGGGGTCTCTACGACGACGGCGAGTGCACGCCTGATTGCCCTCAGCCCGATCCCGATTGCACTCTTGCAGAGGATTTCTGTGAGTTGGACGGCTGGTACGGCGATGGCGTGTGTGATGAAGATTGCCCCAAGCCCGATCCGGATTGCGCCTCGGGGAGTGGAAGTGTTAGCGCTGCAAGCTCCGTTGTCGCTCCCTGTCCCGCGTACGCGCCAGTGCGTTGCCAGGACGGCAGCTGCCGCTTGGCAGAAAAGGACTGCTTCCCTGCGGATCTTCCCCTCTCGGTTCTCCCCGGCGTTTCGGCCTGCCCCCCCGAGCATCCGGTGCAATGTCTGGATGGCAGTTGCGTGTGGGATGTGAGCCAGTGTGCCGGTGGCAAGCAACAGATCTCTTCCTCCGCTTCCTCCGCACGCGCGGTGGTGGCGCCGGTACCCCGGGGAGCGTCGGCTTCCTCTGCGATGCAGGGAAGCGATGTCCCCTCCGTTACGGAAGATTCCGCCTCTGTCATCCCCTCTCCCATTGCAGAGGATGCCGAACGTGCAGAGGAAGGAGTCCCCTCCCCCTCTGTCACCCGTGAGGATCTCCAGTCGCTGGCGCGCTCGCTCCTTAGCGAAGACACGGCCATCGTGCGCATCGGTGTAGATCAGGGCGTGATAGAAGTTGACTACCGCCTGCGTGCGCGTCTCGCGGGATTCCTCCCGCTCTCCTACACGCTCGCTCTGCGCGCGACCGATCAAGGGGCTCAAGGGAGCGGCCCGTGGTGGCTCTTCCTTGCGAGTGATGATCGCGAGGAGGCAACACTGGCGGTGCAAACCGCACTCGCGGAAGCGCACGACGTCCATACGGCACCGGCGAATACGTTCCAGCAGGCACACACTGTCCTTTCCACGGTTGCCAGAGCATTGCGTATCCACCGCGAGGGAGTATGAAGCGCGTGTTCCTCCCGCTTGCGGCTCTCCTCCTTGTGTCCTGTACTCCGTCGCGCTCGTTTGAGGACATGACTCAGGAGCAGCGTTCCATGCCGCTCTATCCGTTCGTGACGTGGAGCAACCCCGAGCCTACGGCGCGGACGTTTACCGATGGTGAAGAAGAGATCACCGTGGAAGGGTGGGAGGTGGTTGCCGCGTACGCCGACGAATCCGCAGAACTCGTGCCCGAGGAGCTCGTCTTTGAGGAGAGCGAGTACGTGGATGAGGACTTTTGGCACTACTACCTGGGAACGCCCACGTTGAATGACATGGGGTACACCACCGTGCTCTTGGAAGAGGATCTGCCCGAGCGCCATCTCATCGCACTTGGTGATGATGGGGGCCACGTGCTCGTGATCACGGATACGATTGTCTTCCACGGTGAGTACGAAGGAGAACCCGACTGCCCGTGCGAGTACACCTTCACGGTCTTCTCGGATGATGAGAGGGTGCTCGCGCAATGAGTTACTTTTCTGCGGGAGGTTTCTCGAAGAGTTCACAGTATTTCCCCCGTAGGACAACGAGCATGGCAAGCACGCGTACACGCTCGCTTTTCTTATCGTCGCATCGCGCAAGGAGTTGCTTGATGGTGTCGCCGTCTTGCTTCCATTCGGTTCTCTGTGGGAAGTCTCGCTTGCGTAGGGCGTAGACGTAGGTTAGACGGTCATGCAGCGCGGCTGTCATCTGCCCTACGGTGGCACCTTCTGGTGCGAAGAAGAACCACGGCTCGTTGTCGGGCGGCGTGGGCACGACCAGTTGGTATCCCTGGTTAGCTCCTGCAGCCTGGTATTTAAGCTCCACGCCTTCGGGGAGAAAGCGGTTGGGCTTTACCGCTTCGAGTGCGAGCATGAACCGCTCTTCACCACTCTCGGGTTCGCTGGGTGGAGTGTTAGGCATACGTTGAAGTAGTACTATAAGTTTTTTTTATTATTTAGCAAGAGTCCAACTACTATTAAGTTGACAGAGATTGTGTTTACTTTGGGCCAGTTTTTTTCCAGAAGATAAAGGAAAGTGTATCTGAAAAGATCTTAAATATGAGATTAACAATAATTAACCAGGAAACGGATACGATGATGTAATATTGAATAAGCACACCTCGTTCCTCGAGAGTGTATTCCATTGTGAATCGATATTCACTCTTCAATATAGTTTTACTTCGATAGGATCTCCCGTATTTTTTGAAATCTTCAAGTACCATTTGTGAGTTGAAACGATAATCTGGATGTATGTAAAAGGAGACCAATCTTTTTTCCTTGGTCTTACCTATCTCATCTGGACTAAAACACCGTTTGCTATTCGGAATTAGCCGTGCGCTGGTACCATCTTTCTTGTATATCTCAAATGTGAGGAAATCAGAAGCTACAACCCTTTTTATCGAGACTATTTTACTGGGGAGGTAGTAGTTCGTGTTTGAGAAACATATCTGTCTCTTCCCCAAAGCTCCTGCAAGACTATCGAGGTAGTCTGTAAAGATTTCAGGCGATTTGTTGGCAAGCTGACCAATAAAATCGATTATGCGAGACGGGGTAGAACGTAGTTTCGGTTGGAGAGAAAGCAACTCGTTGGACAAATGGGTTGGCAGAGTGATGGTATTCTCTTTTGTCTTTCTGGGGTCTTCGCCAACGAAGCCAATAAATATCGCATTTTCATCCTTTTCTCTGAGTTCCTTGGTTATCTTAATCGGGGGTCCTCTTCGCAAATCTTTGTGTCCAAGCACGCCAAAATCCCGATGCGCAAGAATCAAAATGATGATTGGTATCCAAAGTATGAGGGCTAGCCGAAAAACGAGGCTCAGGTATTTTCGCATATAATTCTCAGGAACTTCCTCTTCCCCACGGTCACCACGCCCTCCTCTGCCGGGGCCTCCAGAGATTGAACAACTTTATTGTTCAACTTGATGCCGCCCTGCTCTATGAGCCGCCGCCCTTCGGACTTGGAGGCGATGAGCTTTTCCTTGAGGAGCACGTCGAGGAGCACCATCCCCTTCTTCCCCTTCACCTCGGGCATATCCTCAGGGAGACCGCCTTCCTTGAAGACCGAATCGAACTCCTCTGCCGCACTCTTCGCCGCCTTCTCTCCGTGGTAGAGTGCCACGATTTCGCGTGCCAGTCGTGCCTTGGCGTCACGGGGTTTCCCTTTGAGGATCTCCTTCGCCTCCTCCATGGGTACGTCCGTACAACACTCGAAGTACGTGGGCATGAGTTCGTCCTTCACTCTCATCACCTTGCCGTACATGTCGTTGGGTTCGTCATCCAGGTAGATGCAATTGTTGTACGTCTTACTCATCTTGCGCCCATCAATACCCTCGATCAGTTTTGTCGTCAGTACCGCTTTCTCCCGCTTCCCAAACGCTTTTTGTAACTTCCTTCCGCAGAGCATGTTGAACATCTGGTCGTTTCCTCCGATCTCAAAATCCACGTCGAGTACCACCGAGTCGTATCCCTGCATCAAAGGGTAGAGGAACTCATTGGGGCTCACAGGCTCTTCTTCAATGAGATTCGATGCCGTCAAGTCAAAGGTTTTCTTACATGCGGGGCAGGCTGTGGTTGCACCACTCTTCTTGAGTTCTTCAAAGGCTACGTCGGTGGATCGCGCCACGGGGAAGACAACCTGGCAATGAGGGCAGGTGGTTTTGTAAGACATGCGCATGCGGAACATGTCTCGTTGCAGCATTTGCTGTACGGTGAAGTGTTGTGCGAGACCCATGATTTCTGCGAAACTCATCTTCTCCAGCCATTCATGGTTGTACCGGATTTCTACGCCCTTGAGGTCGAGTACTTTGGCAGCCTGCTTCTGGTAGGTTTTGAAGTTTTGCTCAACGTCCTTTTTGGTGAGCGCCTTACGCATGAGATCCTGGCCTGTGGGATCCCCGATCATGGCTGTGAAGCTTCCGATGAGCAAGATAACTTCATGCCCCGCATCCTTAAATTGTTTCAGCTTGCGTAAAGGGACCGCATGACCGATGTGTAATTTGTTCCCTGTGGGATCAATACCAAAGTACAAGCGGAGTTTTTTCCCGCTCCTGAGTTTTTCCTCCGCAAGTTTGCGGGGAATGACATCGGAAACTGCGCGGATGAGGAGATCAGAGGGTGTAGCCATTGGGAGGAAGGATAGCAGTGGTTGAGGGCACGTTGGAAGCGGGAATGCATGTGCTATGCTCTGGATATGACAGAGTACAAGCCACCGTGTTCTCTCCTTGAACAACTCCCCCATCCCCCTGCAGCAAGGGAGGAGCCTCGTGAGGTACCGACGAGTTTGCCGCTCCCTGGCCATGCCACGCGTGAGGGATGTGAGCGTCTCCTTAGAGAACCACGAAATACGCCGCCAAATCTCCTGGCGCAGCTGAGGATGCTGCGTTCGTAATGAAGCGGTTCTCTGTGCATCTTTCCCTGCAACAAGGCACACTATCCCCGTGTTTACCGTCCGTGGTCCAGAGCGGCTTGATGCTTTCCTTGCTGCTCAGCAGTCGATCATCAGCCGTGCCGTTGCCCAGAGGCTCATTCGCACTGCGTGTGTAACGGTAAATGGGGTCGTGGTGACCAAGAGGGCGCTCATGCTCAAGCCGGGGGATATCGTTTGCGTTACGCAGACTGAGGAAGCTCCTCTACGGGAGGACATTGTGCCCACGGATTTGAAGCTCCCCGTTCTCTACGAGGATGCCGCATGCCTGGTGCTCGATAAACCCGCGGGCTTGGCCGTGCATCCGGCGCCCAGTATACCTCCTACGGAGCGCACGCTGCTCCATGGGATTGCCTTTCTCTTTTCTCAGCGCTCGATTCCCTTTGCTCCCGATGCGGTCCTTGTGCACCGCCTGGATCGCGAGACCACGGGATGCATCCTCGTGGCCAAGACCAAGGAGGCGCACCACGCGCTCCAGAAACAATTCGAGGAACGCAGCGTCAAGAAGACGTACGTCGCACTCGTTGCCGGCGTCCCTAATCCTCCTTCGGCGCTCATTGACGCTCCTGTGGGCAGGAATCTCCTGGAGCGTGTGAAGATGTCCATCCTGCGCACGAGCACGAGCCGCGAAGCGCGCACCGCCTACCGCACGCTCTCCTCATCGCGCGACTGCGCCCTGCTTGCGTGCGACCTCTTTACGGGGCGCACACACCAGATTCGTGTGCACCTCTCCGCCATCGGGCATCCGATTCTGGGCGACCCCACCTATGCAAGTGTAGGAAGTGAGCGCTTGAGTACGGACCTTCACGTCGTATCGCTCTGTCTGCATGCGCGGGAACTTACGTTCACGTCGCCGGTGGGTGACGTTCGACACACAATCATTGCTCCCCTGCCCGAAGCGCTCACCAAAGCGATGAGAACGGCAGGAGTACAGATGAGCGTATGAATCTCTAATTCTCGCGTGGGTCGAATCGTACGGTGTACTCGACCTCATCGAGAATCATCAGATCGTCGTCGCGGGCGGTAATGCGGTAGACGTTCGCCCCGCGCTGGAGTGTCCCCAGCTTCGTATCGGCAATGTAATTGAAGAATGTCTTTCCCTCTTCGTAGAGGCGCAACTGGTAATCATTCACCCACAGACTTGCCGTACGTTCCGACGTTGTCCCTTCAATCAGGAACGATGTTCCGGTTGCCGTGTGGAACGTTCCGGGTGTCGGTCCGGTAACCTGCAAGCTGCCGGGGAGCAGGGGGATGTTATCAGGGAGTGTGAGAGGAGCTGCGGGTTCTTCCTCCTCTAGAGATTGTTCCTCCCCTTCTTGCACGGGTTCTTCGGGAACTTGTTCGATAATGCCTTCGGGCCCCTCTCCGTAGAGGATCGTGACGGTTTTGGGCTCACTCTTCATGCCGTTCTTCCCGATAGCAACGACGGTATAGACGTTCTCTCCGGAGTGGTAGTTATCCAGCTTCGTGCTCGCCAGGTAGCTCCAGGTTTCGTCTCCCGGCTGGAAGAGCTGCAGACGGTAGTCGTTGACGATGATGCCGATGGTTTCTGCCGGGGCCGTTCCCGTGATTTCCACAGTGTCGCGCAGCGTCTGATACGTTGCACCCGCAGGAGCGGGCGCGGTGATCACCGGAGGATCAGGTTGCTTACGATCGCGCTCTACGGTGCGGCGCACATCCTGGAGTACGGAGCCGTCACTATCCAATACTTCCACCAAAACCGTTGCCTCATCTGCATCCGGCAGGCTCAGCTCATGGGTGAAGGCACGTGTAGTTGGATTGAAGGAAACGCTGTATCCGTTGATTCGTAAACCCGCAACGCTCTCGCCGACGCTACCGGCCACATGCACGGTGCTCCCCGCAATCAGTGCACCCGATTTTGGCTCGTTCACTGTGAGGAGTTCCCCATCTTCCATGGGCGTATCTCCCTGTCCCTCTTCGGATTGCTCTTCTCCATGTTGCCTGCGCGCGTAGGCCTCGCGGCTCTCCTCAATGAACACGGAACGCACGGCGGTGGGATCCAATGCCGAACGATATGCGTAAGGGTCTCCTTCGATCACTGTGCCGGGCGCTGCGAATTGCTGACCTTCGCCGATGAAGATCTCCCCATCGTTCCCCGTAAGGTGCAGACGTATGCCCAGACCATCTGCGGCAAAGACCGACAACGCAGATGTCCCCACGACAGCTTCCGTTTGCGGGGGGATTTCCAGCGTGTAGTGATTCGTGCGGATCTCGCGCAGGATGGTTCCCGAAAAGGCTTCTGCCGTTGGTGTTGCGATCCAGAGCGATCCCTGTTCAAGTTCCAATGCAATGTGCGACTGCTTCTCCCCCTGGGCATTCTCGATGATCGTGGCGTTGGTTTGCTCATTGAGTCGCACTGCGGTGCCGTCGAAGAATGTCAGCAGAGCATAGCCCATGCCACTGCTCGAAACGCGATCGCCCGCATAGAGCTTAATGGCGTCCTCAGCGCGCCGAAATTCTTCGCCTTCTATGGAAACGCTGATGGTTCCTCGGTTCTCCAGAGTGAGCAGAACGGCACTCTGTTGCAAAGAATTCCCTATGCCAAAGAACTGAAGCACGCGTGAGCCCACCACGTAGAGCACCACACCTGTAATGAGGAGCAGGATAATCGGGCGCAGGTACGGTACGTTCCTGTGCTCAGGGGCCAGTGCATAAGAGCCGCGGCGATGACGTCGGTTGAGCACGGTTGGGGTGGGGCCAAGGGGACTAGTGTACGGGTGGTCGTTTCTCGGTTGCAAGTGGCAATGGCTCTGGATTCGATGGGGGAAGGTATGGGAGGTGCAGGAGGTGCGGAACGTGCAGCAGACATACAAAGAAAGCCTTGCTTTCTGTTCCGCGGAACCATGCGCGTTTTTTTACCTCCCGCACCTTCAGCACATGCCGCTGCTCACACGCTTACGCGCAGCACCTCAGTCTGTGTGGTTATTTTTTGTTCGGTGAATTGTTCCCCCCAACTGCGCATCGTGCGGTAGCCCTCCTGCTTTGCCGCATTCTCGATGGTTTGGGCGGTCTCGTTGAGGAGGATCAGCTCGCGGATCTTGGGGGTGATCACCAGGAGCTCAGGGAGTGCCACCTGCCCCGCGTAGGTATCGTGGTCCAGAGGATCGCAATCTGCTCCGTCTTTCTTACACGCATCACTCAGTGTACGCACTAAACGCTGTGCCAGAACCGCCCGAAGCGAGGGCGCGAACGTGTAGGGGCTCACCCCCATGGAGAGGAGACGGGGAATCGCCTCGACCGCCGAGTTCGTGTGCAGCGTAGAGAGCACCAGGTGACCCGTGAGTGCCGCGTCGATAGCGGTCTGGGCGGTCTCTAAGTCGCGGATTTCCCCGACGAGGATCACGTCGGGGTCGTGGCGGAGGATGGAGCGCAATCCTGTGGCAAAGGTGTAGTCGTGATCATGATCAATCTGACTCTGTACGATACCGGAGAGCTCGTACTCAATCGGGTTTTCCAGGGTGATGATATTGCGTTCCTTCCCCGTGATGGTTTGGAGAACTGAGTAGAGTGTGGTCGTTTTTCCCGAACCCGTGGGACCCGTGACGAGGATGAGCCCATTGGGCAGCTGCACGAGACCGGCAAGCATCTCCTCAATCTCCTTGGGGAACCCCAGCTGCATCAGGGGCACGATACCTTTCTTGGGATCCAAGAGACGCAGGGTGTAGGTCTCTCCAAAACGGCTGGGGATGGAAGCGACGCGGACATTTACCATGCGCCCGGGCATCTCAAACGTGTACTGGCCGTCCTGGGGGATCTCTGTGATGTTGAGCTTCAATTTGGCCTTAAACTTGATGCGACGCACGAGCTCGTCGTAGATGGGGCGCTTGAGGTGGGCGATCAGGCGCAGCACCCCATGGAGACGCACTTCCAGGCGAACGGACTCCTTTTCCGGAGAGAGGTGAATGTCCGAAATCCCCTTCTCTACGCTCATGCGCTCCAGGGTCTCCAGGAGTTCTTTGCCGCCCATGGCATCCCAGGCAGGTTCGGTCATATCGCTCTATTGTATCACATTTTTGGCTGTTATGGTAAGCTCCCCACCCGTGGCTCGAACCCTCAGGCTTCCGTCCGAAACACAGCGGAGGCGGTCTCTCCTTCGGCGCATGGCCATTGTGCACGGATTCCTGCTCTTGTGCCTTTTGATCATTTTGGCGCGTCTTTTGGAGCTCCAGGTGCTTCGTGGCGACGAGTACCACGAAATCGCACAGGCGCAGCATTACGGAGGAGTTGTTCTTCCTGCGAAACGTGGTGAAATCCTGTCGAGGAACAGCAAGACGAATGAGACGAGCATCCTCGCCACCAATACGACGCTCGATATGGTGTACGTCGATCCGCTCATTATCGATGATCCCGTGCTCATTGCCGAAACGCTTTCGGATATCTTGGTCACCGATGCGGTACACGCCGTGTGTTCCGCAGGATCCGTTGATTGCCCCAGGGAACTCTACAGCTACTACTCTGCCGCGTTCGATCCGCTCGAGAGAATTCAGCGTGTGGGTACGGGTATCCTTCTTGAGCCACAGCGATTGCGCATTAAGGATACAGAGAACACTCTGGTCGTTGTTCCAGATCTCACGGAGGTGCGTCGCCTGTTTGCGCGCACTATTGAGGAGCGGATTAAGGAGAAGAGAGTGACGTATGTTCCTCTGGTATATGGGGCCACAAAGCAGCAGATCAGCGCGATGAAGGACTTGGGCATTACTGGCATTGAGGTCGTGGAAGACCAGCGCCTCATCTATGCCAATCCCGAACGCATCGATCAACTGAGACTCTCAAGCATTGCCCGCGAGTTAAGTCCTCTGGTGGACATCGATGACGACGCGATTCGCAATCTGCTGCGTAGTCGTCCTCTGCGCTACGTTTCGGTCATGCGTCGTCTCTCTCCAGAAACATCCTCTGTCATTCGCGAGGCGAAGCTCAATTCTCTGCGCGAAACCCGCGTGCGTCGTCAGCAGGCGTCCTCGTACGAGGCCGCGCAGCAGATTCAGGATCCCCTTCGTTCCATTGCGCTGATCCCAGAGCACTGGCGGTTCTATCCCGATAGCACGGTTGCCTCGCATGTCGTGGGATTTCTCAATACCAACCGAGAGGCACAGTACGGCATCGAACGCACCTTCGAACCTCAACTGAGAGGCCAGGAGGGTCTCATCAGCAGTTTGAGCGACCCCACGGGTGGACAGATTCTCACATCGGAGCAGACCATCGTTGATCCCAAGGATGGTGACACGATCATCCTGACGATCGACCGCTTCGTGCAGAAGCATGCCGAGAGCATCATGCAGCAGGCCTTGGAAAAGTACGAGGCTGAGAGCGGACAGGCGATTATTATGGATCCCTTCACCGGTCGGATCATCGCCATGGTCAACGTTCCGCTCTTCGACAGTAATAACTACGGATCCGTGTACGAGAAAGAACCCATGTACCTCGACGAGCAGCAACGCCTTTCCATCGTCACGGAGGTCATCGATCCCGAAACAAATGCCGTGGTCCTCAAGGCGTACCTTGGCGATGTCTTTACACCCGAAGGTCGCGCGCTGTTGAGTGATATCAAGCAGCAGGAACTTGCTGCGCTGGAAGAGCTCTACGAACTCAAGGATGTCGCGCGGTTTTACCATTACCTGGGGGAGAATCAGCGTGAGGAGATCTTCCCGACGGATGACCAGTCGATCTGGCTGCGCTACATCAACCGCATCGGTGTGGGTGCGTACCTCAACCGCAACATTCAGTCGATCTACGAGCCTGGATCGGTTATGAAGCCTGTCACCATGGCCATCGCGATCGATCAGGGGGAGATCACTCCGTCGGATACGTATGATGACAAGGGACCGATCAAGGTGGACGAGTACACCATTAAGAACGCTCTCAATACGTACTACGGTACGGTGACCATGACGAACTGTCTGGAGTTCTCCATTAATACATGCATGACCAGCGTTTCTGAAAAACTCGGTCGCAAGCTCTTTGAACGCATGATCCGGCAGTTCGGTTTCGGCCGCGTGACGGGTATCGAGCTTGAAGACGAGCAGCCGGGAGACATTCTCCCATGGAGGGAATGGAGCAATGCCCTGCTCGCCACCTCGGCGTACGGTCAGGGAATGTCCGCCACGCTGTTGCAGATGATCACGGCGTACACCCCGCTTGCCAACGGTGGCAAGCTGATGAAACCCATTATCATCGACAGCATCATCAAGAGCGACGGAACCATTGAGCGCCGTCAGCCGCACGTCGTCGATCAGGTCATCACGCCCGAAACCTCCGCGACGATCACTGCCATGCTCACGAGCGCGGTCAACAATGGCTATGCAAAAGGAGCCAAAGTACCAGGGCACCGCATCGCCGGGAAAACCGGAACGAGCCAGATTGCCGGCCCAGGCGGTAAGTACGAGGCGGGTACGGGCTCTACGATCGCCACGTTTGCGGGATACGCCCCCATCGAGTCACCGCGCTTCCTCATTCTGGTGAAGTTCGACCGTCCGCTCAGGGACGTCTACGGATCGCAGACCGCGGTGCCGGTATTCCGCGAGATCGCCGAGTTCCTCTTTAAGTACTATGGCATTCCGCCGGATGAGGAGTGAGGAATGCAGAACGTAGAATTATGAATGCAGAATTATGAATGATGAACGATGGTTCGGCCATTCTGCATTTATAATTCAGCATCCACTACTTCACCGTCACGCTCTTGGCTAAGTTCCTTGGCATATCCGGATCTTTCCCCCGTTTGACGGCCAGGAAGTACGCCAGCACCTGCACGGGAATGATGTTCACGATCGGCTGCGCTGCACCGGCTTCGGGGACTTTGATCCATTCGTCGAAGACCTCGTGACGCTCCGGAGCGATGCCGATGATGAATCCTCCGCGCGCCTTGAGTTCGATGGTGTTGGAAAGGATATCTGCACGCACCTCGTCGTTCCCCACGAGTGTGATGCAGGGAGTCCCCTCTTCGATGAGCGCGATGGGTCCGTGCTTCAATTCGCCTCCGGCAAATCCTTCTGCGTGGACGTAGCTCACTTCCTGAATCTTGATAGCGCTCTCCAACGCCATGGGATAGTGCCAACTCTTTCCAATGATGAAAAGATGCTCACGTTCTTGAATCTTCTCGGTAATCCCCTCCAAGAAATCCACGTAGCGGGGATTCAACATGTCGTTGATCTTCGCTGCGGTTTCCAAGAGGAGTTTCCTGCCCTCCGGCAGGCGACCGGCCAGTGCATAGGCGATGAGGATGAGCACGGCCATCTGTCCTGTGAGCGCTTTCGTTGACGCGACGGCGCGTTCCGGTCCCGCGTTGATGAGCAGGGAATAGTCCGCTTCCCGGTCGATGGTAGAACCTTCCACGTTCACGATGGCGAGAACTTTTGCTCCTTTGGATTTTGCGATGTGCATCGCCTCCAATACATCCGCGGTTTCCCCACTCTGGCTAATGACAATGAGGAGGCTCTCAGGCCTGAGGAAGTGATGGTAGAGCTTGAACTCGCTCGCCGGAGCGAAGTTCACATGCTTCTGTGCAATCACGGAAAAGAAGTACTCCGCCGCCATGCACGCTTTGGCTGCAGTACCGCACCCCACCAAGAACGTGCCCTTGGCATTGTTGATTGCTTCCGCAAGTGTGCGAATTTGCTCCTCATCCTGGTTCACCGCGCGCGTGATGCTCTCCTTCTGCTCCATAATTTCCTTGAGCATGAAGTGGTCGAATTCCCCTTTGTGCGCCTGTTCCACGGACCAGGTAATGGCGATCTCGCGTTTGGTAATTTCCGCACCGGTTTCGATAGTGGAAAAGAGAATGCTCTTTCCATCGGTCACCGCCATCTCGCCATCATCCAAATACTGCACGGTGCGCGTGTGCTCAAGGAATGCGGGTGTGTCGGAGGCGATGTAGAAACCGTCCTTACCCACGCCGATAATCAGCGGAGAACCTGTGCGTGCCGCCACGAGCAGTGAGGAATCGGCATGCATGGCGACAATGCCGTAACGACCTTGAAAACGAAGGCACGCACGACGGACTGCTGCCGCAAAGTCTGGCTCGGACTTCATCTCTTCTTCAATGAGGTGAGGAATGACTTCCGTATCGGTGGTGGAAACGAATACGTGCCCCTTCGACTTCAGCTCTTCGCGCAGGGTTTCGTAGTTCTCGATGATGCCGTTGAGTACCACAACGATATTCCCGTCACAACTCACGTGAGGATGGGCGTTCTCGGGGGTCACTCCGCCGTGCGTGGCCCAGCGCGTGTGCGCCATGGCGAGCGAACATTTCTTTGTGAACTGGGAAGAATCCACAGTGCTGATTTTGCCGACATCTTTGCGAATAACGATGCCTTCCTCCGTCTTACACGCCACACCCCAAGAATCGTATCCGCGGTACTCCAAGTTTTTCAGGCCTTCAATGACCACAACTCCGGCGTCCTGCCGCTTGCCGACGAAACCGAAGATCCCGCACATACGGCTTATGAATGGGAAGATTGTACGGATTTTTGCGCTCCGGTCAATGATTCGAGCCCCTTTTGGAGAAGGCGTTGTCCACGATCGTGCGACGTGTGGAGTATCAAGTATTGAGTATTGAGTATTGAATTGAGTATCAAGTATGAACGAACGTCCCCCTTCATACTGCATACTTCTCTTCTTGACTCCTCTGCCCCTCTCCCCTACCCTCGTGCGGCTTTATGCCCATCATCCAGTCCGCCGTTAAACGTGCCCGACAGAACAACGTGCGCCGTGCGCGTCTCCAGCCGGTGAAGACGCTCATGAAGACGATGATGCGCTCGTGCCTTGATGCTGTGAAAGCCGGCAAGAAGGAGGACGCACAGAAACTTCTTCCCAAAGTTTTTAAGGCCATTGATATGGCGGCCAAGAAACACCTCATCCACCCGAAGAATGCAGCACACAAGAAGTCTGCGATGAGTAAGCTCGTTGCCGGGGTGAAGTAAGGGGGATGGACGTGGGTATTTCTCTGGAAGAGAACGGGATGTGGAGTACCATGAGGCACTTATGTCTCCTGCGTACGTTCCCGAATTTCTGGAAGGCCTGTACAGGGAGGACAAGGTGCATACACGCAGTGTGGAGCTACTTGATGACGGGAGATGTCGTGTGCACTTCATCTTTGCTCCGTACGACAGGACCGTCGAACCCATGGGGCATGTGGGAATGTCACAGATGCATGAAGCATTGGTGGAAGGCTTGTACTGTTCTATTGGCCATGCCATACAGAGCGGTAGCGTCGAAACACCTATCGATTTCCAGACGTTTCTCCGCACGCGTTTACAGGCTCTGTTTATGAGAGAGAATGTGCAATTCAGGAAGATGCTCAGGCCTCAGGAAGAGGCGACTCTCACTTTCGCTGTGAGAGAAGTTCAGACGAAAATGCGCGGTGCATACTATGCAGTGACTTGTGTCGTTGAAGGTTTCCTTCGAGGTGAGGTGGAGTGTTGGTTACCCATGACCGCCACTACAATCTAGCACGTGCCAAGGTAGTGCACGTGCCCCTTTCCCCTTCTCTCTTCGTTGGTGATACGCTACCTCCATGCCTTTCGTCCTCGCACTCGACATCGGCACCAAGCGCACGGGCGTTGCGTGTGCGGATTCCTCTACCGGGGTTGCGGTCGTTCTCCCGACCCTCTTGCATGATGCGCCAGAGGAGCTTGTGGAGGCTGTCTGCAGATTGGCGGATGAGCGAAAAGTGCAAGAACTTGTGGTTGGTCTTCCCCTACTTCCTTCCGGGGAGCGTGGTGCGCAGGCGCGCCTTGTGGAAGAGGTGGTACAAGCACTCAAAGAACGAGGTTTGCAGGTTTCTGTGCTCGATGAGCGCTTCTCCTCACCCAGGGGCCCCTCTCAGGATCCTGATGCAGAAGCGGCGTGTACGATGCTCCTCACCTATTTTCAGCGACGAGGTAGTTGACAAACGCTAAAAAGTTATTAAAATCTAATCCTTTACGTTCTTTGCATCCTCTGGTTGACCAAACGACAACAAGCCATATCTATGGCTTAGCGTCTAGCCAATCGTGCACGAAATCTTTTCCAACTGTCAAATATTTGGTACAAAGAGGGTTGTTCTTCACCCCGCTTCCATGACTGACTCTTCCGCTCTCGCCTCCACAACGATGCAAAAGGGCACTGGCACAGCCCAGTTGACTCTTAACCTGCATGATCTTCTCGATAATCTCTTTCTCGTCCTCACGGACAAGGAAGCGGCGGTCATTGAGAAACGTTTTGCCCTCAAGGGCAGTCAAAAACAGACGTTGGAGCGTATCGGAAAGCACTTTAACGTTACGCGGGAGCGCATCCGGCAGATTGAGAGCATTGCGCTGGGCAAACTACGCCGCACCGTGCGTACGACGAAGCTCGATGAAGTCAACCAGCTCGCGAAGGCGATTCTGCAATCCCACGGCGGATTGATGCGCGAAGACACTCTTTTGAGTAATGTTCTTAAACGCATTCAGGGAAGCCGCGAGATCGACGGCACGGTCCTGAGACTCTCGTTCTCCATTGATCCAGAAATGGAACTGGGCCCGCGCAGCAACACGTTCGTTCCCTTCTGGCACTTGAGTTCTCTCGTCATGGATGACATCACCAAGATTGTCAACGGCATGGTGAAAATCCTCAAGAAGCGCAAGAGTTGCATGGGTGCCGAGGAGATTGTTTCCGCCATCCAGGCACTCAACCTGTTCGAAGGTCGCGTGCCCAGCCGCGAACTCGTCGGAAGTTCTCTGACAATCGATGAGCGTCTGAAGGAAATCCCCGAGGGTTGGGGGCTTACCGATTGGCGCTTCGTCCGTCCCAGGAGTATCCGCGATAAAGTGGAAATCATCCTCAAGAAGTCCGGGGAGCCGCTTCACTTCATGGAGATTGCCAACCGCATCCGTGAGGCGAATTTCGACCATAAGAACGTTACGGTTCAGGCCGTGCACAATGAGCTCATCCGTTATCCGCAGTTTGTTCTGGTAGGTCGCGGCCTCTATGCCCTCAAGGAATGGGGATACGAGCCGGGTACCGTTGCGGATGTCATCGAACGTATTCTTCGCAGCAAGGGCCCTCTGAGCAAGCGTGAGATCATTGCCGAGGTTGCTAAACAGCGCACGGTGAAGGTCGGTACGATTTCTCTCAATCTTCAAAAGATGCCCTACTTCAAGCGCGTGGGCCGCGCGGTGTACGCGTTCGAGTCTTCGAAGAAGTAGTGCAGCTGTTTGGATATTTCTTCATCAACGACCTCTTCTCATCGTATGTTGCAGCGGAAAGTCTCTTCTGTCTCTCTCCTCTGCGCGTGGTGCGCGCTCCTTCTTGTTGCATGTACGACCAATGAGCCTCCTCCCCTTCCTCAAGGGGAACAAACGGTGACCGGTGTTCTCTTCCCTGCTCCGCTCTCGCGCATTCGACGCGGGACTCACCTTCTCACGCAGGAGGGGGAAACGCTTTTCTATGTGGAGAGTGCGCGGGTGAACCTCCGTTCTTTGGAGCAGAAGCGTCTCGAACTGAAAGGAACGCTTGAGTACAACACCAATCCTCACGACCTCCCCGTGCTCATCGCCCAGGAGGCCCTGGTCATGGAGGAAGAACAAAAGCATTGGGAGTACCCCACCATCGGCATTGACTTCTCCCTCCCCGCTGCGTGGCGTTCCATCGAGGATCCGGCACGCTCTGAAGTCCGCTTGTATGCCGCGGATGCCACGGAAGCGAGCGTTCTCATCAACCGCACCGAAGGGACTGTAGAGCTGCTTGACCATCCGTTTCCCGTTGTCGTGGACGGTATTCAGGCTGAACGACAGGTAGATGAGACGAGCGGCAGCGAGCTCGTGCGCATCTTGTGGGGTACAGTCGGTGAGAATCCCATGTACATCCACCTCCTCTTTGCTCCAAAGGACGAAGATCCGCAGGCGGAGAAGTCGGTATGGTTTGCACTCCTCAACAACATGATGATCTCCCGGAAGGATACTCAGACCGAAGGGCAGTCCACCTCTTCTGCACCCACAGGCTCCGGTTCTGCGGTTGGTATGCCCTGTGGTGGTACAGCGGGTGTGCTTTGCCCCCAAGGTCAGTTCTGTGATATCACGGATTTGCAGGAAAACATTGGCATTTGCCGTCGAAGCACCGGTGCAGGCCAGAAGGGTGTACGTTAATACACCACAATACTTCGTTTACCTCGCAAGTGCAAACGCTTGTTCGTTTAAGCGGATTCCATACCATGTGGGTGTACGTACTACCACCCTTTCTCTTCCTCCTCTCCTCCCCTACCATGACGAAGTCCTCCACCAAGTCTTCTATGAAGCCCTCAGGAACAACCGGTACGAAAGATCCTCGTGCCGAAGCGCTCAAAGCAGCACTCGCACAAATCGAGAAGCAGTATGGTCAAGGTGCCATTATGCAGATGGATAAGGTCCAGACCAGTAATATTGAACGGTTCTCTTCGGGGTCGCTGTCCCTGGATATCGCACTGGGAGGCGGCCTCCCTAAAGGACGCGTGGTCGAGATTTTCGGCCCGGAATCCTCGGGGAAAACCACTCTTGCTCTCCATGCCATTGCTCAAGTGCAGCGTCTTGGCGGCAAAGCAGCGTTCATTGACGCTGAACATGCCTTGGATATTCAGTATGCAAAGAAAATCGGCGTCAATATCGACGAACTCTTGATCTCTCAGCCCGACGACGGAGAGCAAGCACTGGAAATCACCGAGACTCTGGTACGTTCAAGCGGTCTGGATATCATTGTCATCGATTCCGTCGCCGCCCTCACTCCGCGTGCGGAAATCGAGGGGATGATGGGAGACAATCATATGGGCCTTCAGGCGCGCCTGATGAGCCAGGCCCTCAGAAAGCTTACATCTATCGTGAGCAAAACGAGTTGCTCGGTGATTTTTATCAATCAAATCCGTATGAAGATCGGCGTGATGTTTGGCAATCCGGAAACAACGACAGGAGGCAATGCACTCAAGTTCTACGCTTCCGTCCGCCTTGATGTCCGTCGTATCGATAAAATACTGGAGAAGATCACCGTCGCAGGTGCGGATACGCAGGAGATCGTGGGGAACCGTACGAGGGTCAAGGTGGTGAAGAACAAGGTCGCTCCACCCTTCCGCCAAGCCGAGTTCGATATCCTCTATGCCCATGGTATCAGCAGAGAGGGCGACATCATCGATTTGGGCACGAAGCACGGTATTATCGAAAAGTCCGGTGCGTACTTCCGATATGGTGAGGATACCCTGGGACAGGGCCGGGAACAGGTCCGCGTATTTCTGGTACAGAATCCCAAGGTCGCTGCTGCCATAGAGAAGGAGATCCACGCGAGAATTGAGGGCGCAGCGTGAGTTTCTCTGTTCCTTTCCACAGCCTTTCCACAAGTGCTCCTCAGAGCGCCCAACATCCTTGATGGCTATCAAGGATGTTTCGTTGCCCCGGGCGCGCTGAGTCGTACAATGCCGTCCTACCATGCCTCCTCAGAGCACCCGCGCCGCGCCCGCAACAGTGGAAACCCAGCCACACTCTACCGAAGCAGAGCGCACGGTCATTGGTGCTCTGCTCATGGATCCGGATGCCATTCTCAAGGTGACGGATTTCCTCACTCCCGATGATTTTTACGATCCGGTACTCAGGGACATCTTTCAGGTCATGTTTGTTCTCTACCAGGAACATGAGCCCATCGATTTTGTCACGGTTTCCTCCAAACTTGTAGATAACAAGAAGATTCAGAGCATAGGAGGAACAGCATTCCTTGCGCAGCTCTCTGCGGAAGTGCCCACTTCGTCGCACATTTACCAGTACGGACAAATCGTGAAGACAAAATCGATCCACAGACGCATCATCCGCGCCGGTCAGCAGATCACGGCGCTCGGTTACGAACAGGAACGTCACGTACCCGAACTGTTGGAGGAGGTGGAAAAAACCGTTTTCCAAATCACGAACACCTATCTCAAGGAGAAATTCATCCATATTCGGGATATCCTTGAAAAGCGTTATGAACGCTTTGCAGAGTTGCACGAAGCCGGAGATGATGAGATGACCAAAGGGGTGCCTACGGGCTTCCACGGTTTGGATCAGAAGTTTTCGGGTTTGCAGCCCAGTGATTTGGTCATCATCGCTGCAAGGCCCAGTATGGGAAAGACTAGTTTAGCGCTTAACATAGCCCAAAATGTCGCCATTAAATTCCACAAAAACGTCGGGGTCTTCTCTCTGGAAATGAGTAAAGAGCAACTGGTAGATCGATTATTCGCCTCCATGTTGGGAGTGGACTCCTGGAAACTCCAGCGCGGCAAACTCGATGATGGAGATTTCCAAAACATGGGTCCCATCATGGACGAACTCAATAAGGCAAATATCTTCATTGATGATTCGGTCATTTCCTCCATGCCGGAACTCCGTGCAAAATCACGGCGCCTTCAGATGGAGCATGGTCTCGATCTGCTTGTCATTGATTACCTCCAGCTTATGAGCACGGGGCACCAGGCATTCATCGGTAACCGCGTGCAGGAAATTTCTGAGATTTCCCGATCGCTCAAGCAGCTCGCACGCGAACTGCACGTGCCCATCATCGCTCTCTCCCAGCTTTCCCGTGCCGTGGAAAACCGGCCCGGTAATATCCCCCAGCTCTCCGACCTGCGCGAATCAGGTTCCATTGAGCAAGATGCGGATATTGTGATGATGATGTACCGGGAGGACTATTACGAGGAGGACAGCGATAGACCCGGCATGACCGATATCTACATTCGCAAGCACAGAAACGGGCCGATCGGACGCGTGGAACTCCTCTTCCGCAAGGAACAAATGCGTTTCTACGACGTGGATAAAGCCCATTCAGCCGCATAATTTGCCGTCCCATTCCTGCACAGCTACAGTAACTCAGTTATGATCGACTTCATTCCTGTGCGTCCCGATATTTCTTTGGTTGCGATCCTTGGATACACACTCCTTGCCTTTGCAATTGGTTTGGTTCTCACGCCTTGGTTTCTTGCATTCCTTAAAAAAAACAACCTTGGCAAACAGTTGAGAGTCGAGACCATTGACGGTCGAGATCCTGCGATCTTCCGCAAATATCACAACGACAAATGGGGTACGCCGACCATGGGGGGACTGCTCATTTGGGGGTCGATTTTCCTTACGATATTTGGTTCAAGACTCTTCTCTTTCTTCGGATGGGTTGAAAATTCACTGCTTCAGCGCGGACAGGTATACCTCCCCATCTTCACGCTTTTGGCGTTGGGCACTCTTGGCGTCGTTGACGATTTTATCAATATACGCGGTGTCAAGAAGGGACTTGATTGGTTTCCAAAGCTGCTCTTCCTTCTCCTCATAGCTACTGCTGGTGCATTGTGGTTCTCGCTGAAATTGGGGTACAACGAAGTGCATGTTCCTTTCTACGGTCCGTTGTGGGTGGGCTACTGGTACATACCGATCTTCATTTTCATCCTTATCGGTACTGCAAATGCGGTGAATGTCACCGATGGTCTGGATGGACTTGCCAGTGGGCTGCTGGCCATTGCATTTGGTTCCTTCGGTGTTTTGGCTTACCTGAGCGGATTGTCCGTACTCGCCGCTTTTTGCGGCGTCTGTGTGGGAGCCATTGCGGCATTCCTCTGGCACAACATTCCGCCAGCGCTCTTCTTTATGGGCGATACGGGTTCACTTGCCCTGGGCGGGACACTCGGTGTCATCGCATTGATGATTGATCAGGTTTTAGTGCTACCGCTCATAGGTTTCATCTTTGTCGTCGAAATGCTCTCGGTGATCATCCAGCTGACAAGTAAAAAACTGCGAGGCGGCAAAAAAGTGTTCCGTGCCGCCCCCATTCATCATCACTTCGAGGCGCTGGATTGGGGCGAGAGTAAGGTGACGATGCGGCTTTGGATTATCGGTTTCTTTGCAGCTTTCCTCGGGATTCTCGTAGGAATTGTGGGGTAATTGAATGCCAGCCCTCTTACCTTGCGAAACACGCACTCCTGCGTCATGATGCAGATATGATGCGCATTGCTATTAACGGCTATGGCCGTATTGGCAGAAACGTACACAGACAATTCATTCAACGGTTTGCCAAGGACTTTCAGGTGGTTGCGGTCAACGCATCCTCTTCCGCAGATATGCGTGCGTACCTCTTGAAGTACGATTCCTTGCACCGACGTTTGGATGCCGATGTGCAACTCACAGGAGAGGATTTTTCCGTGAACGGGTCTCTGGTAAAAGTCGTGAAGGAACGAGAGCCTGGTAACTGTCCCTGGAAGGATCTAGGCATCGAAATCGTCGTAGAGGCAACGGGGAATTTCGTGAAGCGTGAACAGTGTGAAGGGCACCTGAAAGCAGGTGCCAAACGCGTACTCGTTACGGCTCCCATGAAAGACAATACGCCGACGTTCGTCATGGGAGTGAATGACGACCAGCTCACGTCCGCTATGGACATCATCTCCAATGCTTCATGCACGACCAACTGTATTGCGCCCGTCATCATGATTATGGACAGGGAATTTGGAGTTGAGCGTCTGCTGGTGAGTTCCGTGCATGCGTACACGGCTACCCAAAATCTTCTGGATAACAAGACGCGCGAAGGCAGTGATCTTCGACGTGCACGGGCGGCAACGCTCTCGATGATCCCCACCAAGACCGGTGCCGTAAAGGCTTGTGCGAAGATTTTTCCTCATCTCAAAGGCAAAATCGACGGCATGGCATTCCGCGTTCCCGTTCCTACGGTGAGCTGCGCATACATGGCGTTCTTCTTGAAGAAGGCAACCACCGAAGAGGAGATCAACGAGAAGCTCCGTTCGGCAGCCACGACCATGAACGACGCACTCGCAGTTTCTGATGATCAGTGTGTTTCGATAGATTTTCAGACAGACCCGCATTCTTCCATCGTTGATCTCCCCTCGACGAAGGTTGTCGACGGTACTGCTGCGCAAATCTTGAGCTGGTACGACAATGAGTGGGGATACGCCATGCGCGTTACGGAGATGGTTGTGCGTTTGGCCAGCTTCCTGAAATAACTATGTTTCTCCTTCCCCTCCCCTCCGAACGTACGTCTCTCAATGCGCATCTTCGCAGCGCAGGGGCTCCCGATGCGTTGCGCCATCTGATTCTCGATATCTCCCGGGCGGCAAAGTATATCAGTTATGCCATTAAAACGACGGAGACCGGCCTTTCGGGCGGAACAAATCAATCGGGGGAAAAGCAACTTCAGCTCGATGTCTTGAGTGACACGATCGTCAGTCATTACCTTGCCGAGAGCGGTCTTGTGGCCAGTTATGCTTCGGAGGAAGCCGAAGAGCTCATCATCTTCTCCGACAACGCTCCCTACACGGTTGTCTTCGATCCTCTCGACGGTTCTTCACTCGTAGAGGCGAATTTTGCCATCGGCTCCATCTTTGGAATTTACGAGGGGCTGGATTGCCTTGGGAAAACACCCCGGGAACAAGTGGCTGCGCTCTATGTGATCTACGGCCCCAGAACACTCCTTGTCTATTCTTGCGGCAAAGGTGTTCACTCTTTTATCCTCAATGATGTCGGTGAGTTCATTCTCTATCAGGAATACCACGGCATTGCCGATACTGCGAAGAATTACAGCCCAGGAAACCTGCGAGCGCTCGCTGATAATCCCGCCTACGACTCCGTGCTTCACGATTGGCTCAAGCGCGAACTCACTCTGCGCTACTCCGGGTGCATGGTGGCGGATATTCACCACATCATCGCCAAGGGGCAGGGCATATTTACGAATGTGGGTGGCAGCAAGTATCCACAGGGGAAACTGCGTTTGGTTTTCGAATGCGGGCCGTTTGCCTACCTGGTGGAACAAGCAGGAGGCGCATCCTCCAACGGGAATGTCTCCATTCTCGATGTACCGATTGAGAATATTCATCAGCGTACCCCCGTTATCATCGGCTCTGCGCATGAAGTTGCTGCAGTAACCAAAGCGCTGCGTTAATCCCAGAATGGTTCTGTGAGTGCCTTGGAGATGGCTTCTTCCAGAGGTTGGTAGGCTTCGATTTCTTTCTCCTTTCCCTCCACGCGAAACGCGTGCTTCATGGAACGGTACGTGCCCCAGGGGTAGTACTGTTTCTTCGCCCTTCGTCGCTTGCCATTCTCGGGAGCTGTTGCAGGTTCCTCCACGGGGAGAGGCTTGGGGTTACCGGATTTCATCCAATCGACTTTTCCCAGAACTTGCCGTAATTTTGGATCGACATACACGAGATCGTCGTCAGTAAAATTTGTCATAGATTTAAGTGAAGGCGATGATCTTCCGGTTGTGGAGCAGAGGGAGGTGGCGGAGGACGGGGGTGGCTCAACTGGTCTGGTCTACTGGATGTTGCGGAGGAATCTTCCGGATGATGGAAGAGTTCACGAACCTGTGAACGCCTTTGCTCTTGCACGCGCAGAAGGCCGTAGAAGAGTACGATCACACTGCCGATAAACGCGACGAAAATGCCAAAGCGTATCTCCATGCGAGAGAATTCGAACGTGACTTTTGCAAGCACCGAGAGCGCAGCGAGCACAAGAACTGTTGCCTGCGCACCACAGAAGAGCCGCACGTACTCTCGATACTGTTTGCGAATGAGTATCGGGCCTCCGGCAAGCGGCAACAGCGTGATGAGGAGGACAAAAATGTGGATGAGCAGGATCGAGATGCCAACAAACGAGGTATAAAACCCCAACCCTGAATAGACGACACGATCACTGCCAAGCATATGTCCGCTTGCCCAGGGGAGAAAAACGCCTACAAGCGCAACAACGGAAGCCCCGTTGAGGATCTGCTCCTCCGGTTCTAACGAGCGCAGGCGCTGGAAGAGGCTTCCGGCCATGTGGGGGCAGCATAGCACCCGCCGTGCGATACGACTAGACTAGTCTTGCTTATGCGTTTTGTGATTGATGTACGCGAGGCCTGCCGTGCACGACGCACGGGTAAAGGGCAATGGGTTTTGGGGTTTGTGAGTGAACTTCTCAAGAGGGAGAATGAGCTTCTCCTCCTCACGGACCGTGCGCTCCCATCCGCATGGAAATCGTCGCGTGCCATCTGTTGGTACTCCTCCGGAGGAGCACTATGGCACCTACGTGCGTGGTGGATGCTTAAGAAACTCACAGGGGATTGTATCTACATCGCTCCGACCAGTTTCATTGTTCCGGCACTGTTGCCGCGCAGAGTGCAGAGCGTCCCCGTAGTCCACGATCTCATTGCCTTTCGCTCAGAGCCTCACAGCGCACGTGCTCGCATACTGGAACGCATATTTCTCCCTCTGGCGCTTCGCAAGGCGCGGCATATCTGTGCGTTGAGTGAGAATACGGCACGCGATCTCCGCGCCCGTTTTCCTGCAATCAAACAACACGTCACCCCTATTTTCGCCGGACCGATGCGTAAGCAACCGCCACGCCCCTCTTGGGAAGGCTCTGCGGTTCTCTGCATAGGAACGCTCAGCCCGCGTAAAAACCAGCTCAACCTTCTTCGGGCATACCGCACGCTTCCCGATGATCTTCGTTCTCGTCACCCCTTGGTACTTGCCGGTGCTCGTGGTTGGCAGGATGCGCAGATACTCCGGGAACTGGATACCATCTGTGGTGCTCAGTGGGCAGGACACGTGGATGACGATACGTACGAAGCCTTGCTCCAGGAGTGCGCAATCCTCGCTTTGCCGTCGCTCTACGAGGGATTCGGATTGCAGGTGCTCGATGCGCTCCAGAGAGGTATTCCGGTGCTCCTGAGCGATCGGGGAAGCCTACGCGAAGTCGCCGGAGAAGCAGCCGTGTACGTTGACCCTATGGACGTATTCGCCATCTCCGCCGGCATTACGCAGCTCCTCAGTGACGCAGAGCTCCGTAAGCGGCTCCACATGCTTGGCCCTGAACAGGCAAAACGATTCTCCTGGCAGAGAACCGTTGATCTCTTCCTCGAAGCACTCCATCATAGGTAACCCATGGGGAAACTCGTTTATTCCCGCATCGGCCTCACCGTGAAATCCGGCTTGAGCCACAAGGATGAAGCCGTTGAGCGCGTTCTCAACATTCTCAAAGTGCTGGGTGCCCGTGTCTGCGTTGACGCGCAGAGGATGACCGATGTTCCCATGGCGAAGCATCTGGAGAGATTGGAAGGCTATCGGAGCATTGATCTGCTCGTCGTCATCGGCGGCGATGGCACGATCCTGCGTGCCGTGCGTGACCTCGAGGATTTTTCGATCCCCATTCTCTCCGTCAATTGGGGTACGGTCGGCTTCCTCTCCGAGCTCAATTTGAGCGAAGTGGAGCATCTGATCCCCTCTTTGCTCACCGGAGAGGGTGTTCTTGAAGAGCGCGGTGTTCTCCATGTTGTCGCCAAACGGGGAAAGGAGGTACTCATCTCCGGTTATGCGCTCAACGAAGCGGTTCTCGCACAGGGGACGATTGCACGCCTCGTGAGTTTAAAGACTTGCATTAATGGGGAAGACCTTGCCACCTTTACCGCTGACGGGTTAATTCTTTCCACACCAACGGGATCCACAGCGTACTCTCTGGCAGCCGGCGGCCCCGTGGTGTACCCCACACTCAAGGCGATGATTCTCACGCCCATCAATCCCTACAGCTTTAGCCAGAAACCCATCGTTATCCCAGGCGAAGCGGTGGTCGACGTGGAAGTGCTCACCAAAGAGAATAAGTTCAGGGATACCGAAGTCGTCCTCACTCTGGATGGGCAAGTGTATCTCCCCCTGCAGCGCGGTGATCATGTGGCGGTCCACGTGAACAGTAAAACCGTGAAGTTCCTTCGAAGGAAGCAGGATACGTTCTTCCACACGCTCCGCGACAAACTCAAGTGGGGCGAGTCTGCAGAAAACTGACATTCAGGTGATGCTCAGTACACTGAGTAGGCGTGTGCGGTCGCTCGTCTGCATGGCGTGAACATTCCAAAAGCTCAGGATGCCATCCTCTTCTGCATTCGCCTCTCCCAGTGGACGAAGCAACCCGTTGCGCATCCGTGCCACGCTACGCGTAACCGCCGTAAGTCCTATAAAGCGCTCTGCCGCCATCACTCTCGACTGGAGGTGGGTGACAACGAACACGTGGCGATACATCTCTCGACGATCGTGGATGAGGTACGCAAGCTCTGGCCCGATCTGGTCAACATCGAGGTAGAAGAGGAACGCGTAGTTGGCATCGTATTCCCTACCCATGAGTTCCTTTGCGCCGTTTAAGTCGGCGACTTGTGGAGTCGTGAAACACTTATACTCGAGCTCGTTGCCTTCCTGAGCCGCGGATCTTTGGAGCGTGTTAAGGAAGACACGGTGTGTTGGATCGAGCGAGGGGAACGGCACTGCTTCTGCCTCCTTGGCATTGCGCCACTCGAAGACCGTACAGGGAACAGGACAGCGCATAGGAGGAGCTTTGTAAGCTCTCGTTAACGTCTTGTCAACTTCTCACGATGATCTCTTCCCTCCCCTGCCCCGTTCCGATGAGCGCAACGGGCGATTGCGTCTGTTCCTCAATCCATTCGATGTACGCCCTGGCATTCGCAGGAAGACTGTCGTAGCCGGTGATACCGGCAGTGGAGGTTTTCCATCCGGGGAATTCCTGATACCGCATACCCTGTTCTCCACGCGTTATGCCGACCGGAATAACATCTTCTTCATCCAGAACGTCAAGCTTGGTCAGATTCCAGTGCGTAATTCCGTTGAGATAGGCGGCACGACGTAGATCCGGAAGAGAAAGCCATCCGCAGCGGCGGGGACGACCCGTTGTCGCGCCAAATTCCCCTCCCCGTTCACGCAGGCGCTTCGCTGCAGAATCCTCTGCTTCTGTGGGGAATTCCCCTTCTCCCACTCGCGTGCAGTAGGCCTTGGCAACGCCGATACAGGACGTGAGCGCTCTGGGCGGCAACCCCAATCCCTGCAAGGCACCGCTGGCTGTGGTGGAGCTGCTCGTGACGTACGGATACGTGCCGTGATCGATATCGAGCAGCGTTCCCTGGGCGCCTTCGACGAGAATGGTCTTTCCCGAATGAAGTGCGGAGTGGATGTCTTCCACCGTATCGCCAATACAACCGCCTATCTGCTCACGCGCGTCGGCGAGATCGGAAAGTTCTTCCTCCACGTCCATGGCAACGCCGTAGGTTTCTTCGAGCAGGGTTTTGCGCTGGATGAGCTCATTGCGCAAGTCGGTGTGGAGCTCTCCCATACGGATGCCGCAGCGGGCGGTTTTATCCATGTACGCAGGACCGATGCCGCGTTTGGTCGTCCCGATCCCTTTACCCTTCTGCTTGGACCGGCGCTCTTCCAGCGCCGCATCGAGAGTTCTGTGGAATCCGAAGACGATGTGAGCTTCGTGAGAAATAGTAAGCCTGGGGACGATATCCACATCAAGGGATCGCAGAAGAGCGATTTCTTCCAGGAGTGTGGGGAGATGTACGACCATCCCCGACCCTAAGATCACCTTCTTGTCTCCATGCAAGCAACCGGAAGGAAGCAGATGAAACACATGCTTGTGTCCTGCAACGACAATCGTGTGCCCGGCGTTTGCTCCGCCGCATGCCCTGGCAATCACATCGAAGTGCTGAGCAACGATGTCTGTCGCTTTCCCTTTCCCCTCATCCCCCCACTGGGCTCCGATGATCGCGCAGACCTGGCCGAGAGAGTTGATGAAGGCAGACGTGTCACGCATGGAAGCACGGTATCAGTATGGAGTATTCCGTATCAAGTATCTTAAGATGTTCCCCCTTTTCCCTCACTCCATACTCCATTCTTCATACTCGGCGCGCTTGTTCCTCCCGGCATTCCAGAACGACGCCTCTGCAACCGGGGTGCGCACGCGCTTGTTCCATAATGCGTTTGAGTACCTGGGTGCCGTCCGGTCCGGCATAGAGCGCCTGATGCGGCTCGTAGCGGTGCACGGAATCCTCGGCGGGCTCTCGTTGCGGAATGTACGGCGGGTTGCTCACAACAAGAAACGGCCCGGTTTCCCGTGGGATGGACGAGAGCTCCGCACACTCGATGAACTGGATACGATCAGAGATTCCCAAGCGCAGTGCGTTCTCCCGAGCGACATTCAGAGCATCTGCGCTCGTATCCGTAGCCAGCACATGCAGATTCGGCCGCTCACAGGCGAGCGTGATTGCTACACAGCCGCTCCCCGTCCCCACATCGACAACCGTATGGACATTCCGCGCATCGCCAAACATCCTGGAGACAGCGACAACGCCTGTATCGGCGCAACGTTTGCTGCTGAGAGGAGCCTGCAGACACTCCAGTGCCAGTTCGACGAGCACCTCTGTGGACGGCCGCGGAATGAGAACGCGCCGGTCCACGGCAAAGGGGCGACCATAGAACTCCTTTGTCCCCGTAATGTAGGCCAGAGGTTCCCCTTGAGCTCTCCTTGTGAGCATGGCACTGAGCAGAAGCTCTTCCTCAGACGTCAGCTGATACTCCGGGTGGGCAACGATCCACGATCGCGGCCGCATGAGCGCCGCCGCCGCAAGGAGTTCCCGATCGAGCGGATGCACAGGCGATGCGCTGCATTTCTGTCCTAGCTGCATGCGCCTATAATGCCTGATATGCAGAGGATAGGAATCGATTGTCGGCTCGCTTCTGTAGAGGGAGGACTGCAGCGGTACACCCGGGAACTCACCACCGCGCTCTTGGCCGCAGATCCCTCCCTTCCCTGCACGCTCTTTGTGCGATCGCCGGAGGAAGAGTGGCTCAAAGGACTTTCCGGGTCGCCGTCGCTCATGGTAGCGCCCTACAGACACTATGGTGTTCGCGAGCAATTTCTGTTCCCCCATCTACTCAAGCATTCGGGAATACGCGTCCTCTTTTCTCCGCACTTCAATGTGCCACTCCTCTGCCCGGTTCCTTTTGTCGCCACCATCCACGATCTTACACTTCACCGCTTTCCGAATGCAGCCTCCTTGCAGAAGCGTCTGGCGTACCGGTTGCTCATGCGCCATGCCGTTTTCAAGAGCGTTGCGCTCGTCACCGTGAGCAATGCGACGCGGGAGGATATTGTGAGAACGTACGGGGGCTCTCTCGCACCCAAAATCTCCGTGATCCCCAATGGGGTACACGAACGATTCTCCCCGCAACCGAGAGGTATCCAGGAACATGTACGTTCAAAATATGGTTTATCAAAGCCGTATTTCCTCTATGTTGGGAATGCAAAGGAGCACAAGAACCTTCCCCTGCTCCTCAGCGCCTTTGCAGAAATTCATTCCCGTGATACAGAGCTTGTACTCGTCACGGGTGGCAGCGAAGTCTCTGCTCTTTCGATACCTTCTGCGGTGCGCGTTCTGCATGCTATTCCTGATACGGATCTCCCCGCCCTCTACAGCGGTGCGCTCGCATTCGTCACCGCATCACTCCTGGAAGGATTCTGTCTGCCCGCGGCAGAGGCGCAAGCATGCGGCTGTCCTGTTATTGCTCCGCGTTCCAGCGCATTCCCCGAGGTAGTGTCCGCAGAAGGGTCGCTGCTCATTGAACCGACGATTGAGGCATTGAAGAAGGCTCTCCTCCATCCTCCCCATTCCTCTACTGTTCCCCCACGACGGTTTTCCTGGGAGGAGAACGCCAGAAACATCCTCGCGCTCCTGCGTTCGCTCCCCTAGGATACGGACGCAAACCGTATGCAGCACATTCGCGATCTTCTCCCCGGCGTTCTTAAGAAGCGCGGTCTCCACGATCACGCCGAAGCTTCGCTCGCGGTATTCCATGCGCAGCAATGGCTGGCCGAACACTTGCCGCAATGCGGGGATGCCCTGTGTGCTTCCGCGTTGCGTGACGGAACGCTCACGGTAACCGCACTTCATTCCGTAGCGGCGCAGGAATGCCAGGAACATGCTCAGGCGCTCCTTGAATACCTTCGACAAGACTGCGGCCATACGAAGGCCGAGCGTATCAGCGTCCGTCGCCTGTAGAGAGCGAGAAAGCGGTTCCATTCGCTTGCGTAGCTCTTTGGGCTTCCCTACACTCCCCTACGCCTTACAGTTCACTGCAGGGTGCCTTACAGTGTATGCTCGTCATTCGTCTCCAGCGTACCGGCAAGAGGAACGACGCCACCTATCGTGTGGTTGTCGCAGAAAAGAGTGCGGCAGTGAAAGGCGGGTATCTGGAGCTCTTGGGATACTACCTTCCCACGCGCGATCCGGAGGTCTTTGAGTGCGATACGGCCAAGGTGCAGGAATGGGTGAACAAGGGTGCCCAACCGAGCAACACTCTCGCCCGTCTCCTCAAGAAACACGGGCTGAAGGATATGGATGCCTTCATTGTCCGCTATGCGAAGCAGCGCAGGAAGAAGGCGCCTGCAGAGGGAGAAGCCCCTGCCCCTGAAACCGCTGCAGCAACACCGAAAGCACCCGCCCTCCCCGCCGAAGAGAAGCCGTCTGCCCCAGTGGGAGAGGAACCGACAAAGGTGGAGGAAGAGCAAAAAAAGGATGATTAGAGGAAAAACGCCGCTCTGATGCAGCGCTCTCCTTCCTTGTGAACGGGAGTGTTATTGCAGAGCGTCAAAAATCTCGCCGACCAGATCAATGATCATGGTGAAGCTCAGGTCGAATGGGATATCCAGGAGAATCGCCATGAATCGCACGATGAAGAAAGCGATGAAGGAGACGAAGAGTCCGATGATCGAGAAACGGATCGTATGGACAGCCTTCTTGATTTTCTCCTCGTTTCCTGCGGAGAGAATGAAGGTGATACCACCGATGATGATGTAGACCAAACAGAGGATCGTAGCGGCAATCAGTGCCAAGGCCACGAACGTGGCCACGATTTCCACAACAGAGGCGTTTTCCAGTAGATCGCGCAGCATGGGAAGAAGGGGGAAGGAATCTAGACAGAGCCCGGCTCCATGACTTTCATGTTAATACGGTGTGTGTTGCCACCGACGATGCGCAGGAGCGTGCGCAGGGCCTTGATGGTCTGGCCGCCCTTCCCGATGAGCTTGCCCATATCGGCATCCCCCACACGTACAGTGAGGAGGATTCCAAGATCATCAATCTTGGTCTCAATCGAGAGAGCTTCCTTGTCCTCGACAATGGATTCGAGGACGTACTTGAGGAAGTCGTAGCCAGGGGTCGTCGCGGGATCCGCAGGTGCTGTCATTTGCGTAGTGCGCAGTATAATCTGCTTATCCTACGAGAGCAAGGCAACAAGCCCCCTGCGGCGCATCAAGAGTGTCGCTCCGGCGGAGAACAACGCGACCAGGCCGCCAAGGAGAACGTCTAACGCCGCTCCTGCTGGTGGCAAGTCCGTCACAACACCAATGCGTCCTGTCATCAGGCGCTCGGAAAGGGAAATCGTTTCCATGCCTTCGCCGCTTGCGGTCACGACATTGGTGATGACCGTACCGTGCGGAGTCGCGGGAGAAATGCGTACCGTGTAGGTTACGAACCACTCCTTCCCCGGTTCGAGAACAGGGAGCTCCCACACCAGGCGGTCGCCCTGCATCTGCCCGGATTGCCCATCGACAACCGTGGCGTAGATGCTCTGCATGCGATCTTCAATGCGCACATCACGCAGATCATGGTTGAGGGTGTTCCTCAGATAAATCGTAAATTGCACGGTGTCCCCGGGACGCACTTCCGTGCGGTCCGCTACTTTACGCAGCATGGGATTCTGCGTGTTCGCACTGGCCGTGGTGTTTCCCACGGCAACGTCGGAGACCTCGGTCAAATCGACGGCTTGGTTGCCCAGTGCATTCACGGTGTTCTGGAGCAACGCACCCAGAGGCGCATCCGATCGGACACGCAGGGTCACGGAGAGCGTGCGCGTTCCAAAGGGGCTTACGGTGAGACCTTTCCAGTGCACGTCAGATCCTGTCCAGTATCCTCCCTCCGTAGCATCTACAAACTCCGTGTAGATGGGCAGCTTGTCGGTCACTTCGACTTCCGTAAGAAGCTTGCTCTGGTTGTTGGTGAGGACGATTTGGTACGTCAGTTTCTGGCCTGCTGTCGCCGCCTTGTACCCGTCATTGATCGAGATGCTCAACGCGCGTGGAGGCATTTTTTTGTAGAGGACAGTCGTGGCATCGTCGCCGATGGCTGTGCCTGCAGACACCTTCGTGTGCAGTGTCGTAAATTCCGGAGCGTCGCGCTCAATAACGGCATCGACAGTAAAGGAAGTCGTCGCGCCTGCCGGGATGAACTCGTCATCCCATATGAGTTGCCGTTGTTCCTGTGTAAACCCTTCGCCACCGGTGGCTCCAAGGAAGCGCAGGTGCGGAGGCAATGTCGTGCGCATCGTGTACGTGCGATCCGGACCGATCGAGTTATCCACGACAATCTGGTAGCGCAGTTGCTCCTCCGGTTCCGCGAAGATCTTCCCGTCGTTGACGCTGATGGCGAGCGGCGGCACGGCATTCGCGGTATGCTCGATGACGAGCGTTGTATCCGAGGCCTTTGCCCCCATCGCCGTCGCCTCTGCGTAGAGCAGGGCGCCAACGCGGGCGTTGCGATCAATTTCCACCGTCACGAAGAGTTCTTTTATATGATTAGGATCCACAGCCACGTTGCGCCAGCGTACGGCTGCTCCTTCCAAGAGTCCTCCTTCACTTGCCGAGAGCATCGTGGCATACGAAGGCAGGTAGAAACGCACATCCATCAACTTAGGTTCGTCGTTATCGGAACGGAGGGAAATCGTGTAGACCGGCGATTCGCCCTGGAACACTTCACTCAAGCCGTCGGAGACGGCAACGTACACGTTGTCACCCTGTTCCCCTTCCGTAGCATCATGCATGGAGTCACAATCGGTGTCCTGAGGAAAGTCGTAGAGGCCGTCAACGTCGTTATCTATCCCGTCACTGCACTCCGGGGCGCTTGCGTGCGCTGCTTCTCCGGGTGCGCCTACGATCATCGTATGCGACAGGAGTATGCCGAGCGTACTGGCGGCGAGGACGGTGTAGACCTTCGTTCTCTGCGAAAGTTGTAGCATTGTGCGATGGGGGAATGCACAAAAGGTTGCTAATATACAAATTAAGTCAAGTCTTGTCAAGACCATCCTCTGTGCAGGAATATATACGAGAATCGCCGTTCCTCTACGCAAAGAATTTATCGATGAGCGTCAATGTGCAGAAGTAGCCAAAGAAGGCGAATGTCAGAAGGAGCGCCGCATTGCGCCACCAACTGGGCCGCAAGGGTCGGGCGAGCGCTCTGTTACCCAGCCAGAGCAGGAGACCCGTGTACACGAACATCGTGAACGCGTTGATCACCGCGCCCAAGACAATGAGGTTTTTCGGTTCATCAAATCCCAAGGAAAATACCGTAATGCCAAAGAGGATCTGCACCCAGAGAATGAGGTAGTACACCCGTGAGATGTTGAGATTTTTTCCGTGCAGGAGCAAGAGAACGTTCTCGGTCATGATACGGCTGGTGGAATCCAGCACGGTGAGCTGTGTTGCGCAGAGCATGACTCCCGTCACCAGGAGGAAAGCAATTCCAAACGCCGGCAAGGTGCGTAGTGCAATCACCGTCGCCTCGTTCATCACAAAGGCAATGCTTTGCTCGTTACCTGGTACACCGTAGGCAGTGACATACGCCAAAAGCGAAAGCGTGAGCATGGTGAGGAGCCCCAAACACCAGAAAATCAGGAAGTGCTCCAGGTTCATCACGCGCCACCATGCGCGGAATCGCCGAAGGTTCACCTCGTTCATGGGGAATGTGTTCCCGGTAATAGGTGTCGGCTTCTGGTTCTTCCCCGTAATCAGGCTGGTGATCCTCCCTGCATATTTCCCCATGCCGTACCCCTTATCGCGCACGTAGCACGATTGCGCCAGGTTGAGGTTTCCTCCTGCTCCCGCGTAGGCGAGCGCGCCGAGGAACGTGGCAAAGACAATCCCCTCCGGGAGAAAGGTGAACCCATTCCCCTGCCCCACGATGCCCTTGGCAAGCTCCACCACATCCTGCGACTTGGCGAGGTACACCGTAAGGAGAATGACAAACGGCACACCGATGCCGATGAGAATCTTCTGCAGGTGCTCCACGGTCTTGTAGAGCACGCGTCCCAGCGAGAGGATGAGACCGATGGCGATGAACACGGTAATCCCCACCGCTCTGGCGTTCTCGATCATGAGCGCTTTGGAGAGGAGCTTTGCTCCGGCCAAGCCGATCCCCGGCCAACCGAATCCTAAAAAGGTGGAGAGGATGAACCAGAAGGGCAGCCATTTGAGGAGCCGTGCAAACCCCACGAAGATGCTCTCCCCGTAGATCAGCGCATAGCGTTCCACTTCCATGTTGATGAAGAACTGCATCGTGACGCCCACGACAATGCCCCATACCAGCCCCAACCCGTAGTTGCTGGCCAGGTACGGCCAAAGGATGACTTCTCCGCTCCCAAGACCGAGTCCCAGGATAATGAAGCTGGGACCGATGAGCTTTTTGAGGGAAAGCGGTTCGGGAAGATTCTTTGTCCCAAGAGGGAGTGTGGACGCCATGCGGTGCAGCCTAGCACGGCTCATGCGTTTTCCATGGCAGAACGACTTGCGGCGGGGCTGTAAGCGGTGAACGGTCACCAATGCACACAATAATCTCTTTAGACTAAGTGCCTGTGTCGGAATGTCGTTCCTGAACCTGATTTGAGGTACTTCTCATACGATGCAGCTTTCGTGCGCGTTCTGAGTGCGGAGAAATGTACAATGTCCCACGGTCTGTACTTTGCGGTAGAAGGAATCTCGCCTCGATTGTGTCGCGCAACCCTGTCGTCAACATTATCAGTAAGACCAACGTACTGCCGGCCTTGTTTGTTCTCGAGTACGTACACGTAATGCCACATAGGAAATAAGTGTAGCACTCCATTCGTACTGGGTTTACTGAAGAAATAGCCAACCTTCGCCGCAGCGTGATTGCAACGAATGCTGCATACCGTTGAAGCCATCCTCCGCTTTTGCTGGGCTTGCCAACCGTAGCCGCAGGAATAGAGATGATGACCTCTGCGATGGTGAGAAACTTTACCATGGCTGCAGTGTACCTAAGCGGGGCAACACCGGGCAATCACTTCTGCTACACTTTGCACAGAACGCGGGTGGTTAGCTCCCGCCTTCGCCCCTCGGTACACTCGGGGCTACGGACGGGCAGGCAGTTGGTCTTTCTCTCGGCACAGCATGTAATGTATGCGGGTGGTTAGCTCCCGCCTTCGTCCGCCTGCGGCGGACTACGGACGGGCAGGCAGTTGGTCTTTCTCTCGGCACAGCATGTAATGTATGCGGGTGGTTAGCTCAGTTGGTCTAGAGCGTCTGGTTTACACCCAGAAGGTCACAGGTTCGACTCCTGTACCACCCACCAACCTTCGCCGCAGCGTGATTGCAACGAATGCTGCATACCGTTGAAGCCATCCTCCGCTTTTGCTGGGCTTGCCAACCGTAGCCGCAGCGACCCTGTTGCTAAGAAGAATGGCACCTGCAAAAGGCTACGGATGGCAACCTTCGCTGCGCGAAGGTTGGTGGGTGGTACAGGAGTCGAACCTGTGACCTTCTGGGTGTAAACCAGACGCTCTAGACCAACTGAGCTAACCACCCGCATACATTACATGCTGTGCCGAGAGAAAGACCAACTGCCTGCCCGTCCGTAGTCCGCCGCAGGCGGACGAAGGCGGGAGCTAACCACCCGCATACATTACATGCTGTGCCGAGAGAAAGACCAACTGCCTGCCCGTCCGTAGCCCCGAGTGTACCGAGGGGCGAAGGCGGGAGCTAACCACCCGCGTTCTGTGCAAAGTGTAGCAGAAGTGATTGCCCGGTGTTGCCCCGCTTAGGTACACTGCAGCCATGGTAAAGTTTCTCACCATCGCAGAGGTCATCATCTCTATTCTCCTGACACTGAGCATTCTCCTGCAGCACAGGGCGTCGGGTCTCTCGGCTACCTTCGGAGGCAGCGGAGCCACGTTCATCCAGCGACGCGGTGCCGAACGGGTTATTTTCCGCGCGTCGATTTGGATGGGTGTTCTCTTCTTCCTCATCCCAGTGCTCCTCTGGTTCATTGCTTAGGGGCTTCCCCTTCCCGTTACTTTCGCTGTGCGTCCCTTTCTCGATGCTCCCGCCGTGGCAAAACGCTGGGAGCGCTGGCTCCTGGCGTTCGCTGTTCTTGCGTTTGCACTCAGCACCATTGCATTACTGCGATTGTTCTACACAGAGAACACGCTCTCCATGCCTTCTACGGGAGGCACATACATCGAGGGTTCCGTTGGTGAACTGCAGCAGCTCATCCCCTGGTTCACCGTAACGAACGATGTGAACCGCGACATTGTTTCGCTCGTTTTCTCGGGACTCCTTCGGTACAACCCCGAGACGAAAGATATCGAGGACGACTTGGCCACGCTCACGGTGAGCGATGACGCGCGCATCTATACTCTCAAACTCAGGGATAACCTCTACTGGCACGACTCGACGGAGGAAAATCCCCATCCGGTGACTCCCGAAGATGTCCTCTTCACGTTCCAGACCATCCAGAATCCGGAGTTTCCCAATACGCTCCTGCGGCAGAACTTCCTGGGCGTGGAGGTGGAGAAACTCGATGATCGTACCGTGCGGTTCCGATTGGAGGAGCCCTACACGTTCTTTACGAGCAATCTGACCCTGGGGATTGTCCCCCGGCGATCCTTTGAGGGAGTACCCGTCAGCAAAATCGACCAGGCACTGGACTTTGGGTTCCACCCGATTGGAGCGGGGCCGTACTTCTTTAAAAGCCTGATCCAGACAGACCTGAGTACCGAAGTGACCCTGGAGAAGTTTCCCCGATCGTACGGAGAAGATCCGCTCCTTTCCCGCGTGGTGTTCCGCATTTTCCCCGATTATCCCACGCTCCTCTCGGACATCCGCAATCTGGGGGGCGTGCGCCTGGTTCCTCGCAATGCCGAGGGTGATCCCATCGTGCCGCGTCAGTTCACGGCGCTCCACTACACCCTGCCGCAGTACGTCGCGCTCTTCTTCAACCTCGATCGTCCGATCCTGCGGGATCCCCAGCTGCGCCTGGGATTACAGTTGGGCTCCAATAAGCAGGCGCTGGCCGATGCGATCAGCGAGTCGGTGATCGTAGATACACCGCTTCTGGAGATCGATGTTTCGGACTGGCGGTATCAGTTTGATCCCCTCTCAGCGCAAGGCGCGCTCTATGCGTCCAACTGGCACCTGCCGGAAAAAGTTCGGCTGCAGCGTCTTTTGGAAATGCGCGAAGCCAACGCGGTGGGCGTACTGCAGATTGATCCGATTGTGCTCCTGGATTCCGGTGCGGTGCTCACTGTGACAGGGGCACTTATGGATGCAGCATCGGGTTCCACGCTCAACGGATTGCCGATCCTGCAGATTCCCACACAGACAGGTTCCTGGATCGTTGCGCTCCCCACCCACGGTGGCACGGGAAGCATCGCGCTGGGGCAGAACCTGATCCGTCTCCTGGATCCCACAGGAGAGAAGATTATCGATTCCTTCTATCTCTGGCGCACCACTGTGCCCGGCGACTACCGCAGAGCGGCCGAGGAGCAGCGGATTCTTGAGCTCTTCGTCGCCACGCGTGACGGCGGTGACGTAGCCCCCGAGGATCGCATCGGCATCGCCGATCTCTACCTGGAGAAAGGCATGCTCCGCAGGCGTCTTTCCACGGATCCGCGCGACATTCGTGTCGATGACAACGGTGAGAAGCTTTCGCTGACGCTCCTCACCTCCAATTCTCCTCCGCAGTACAAAAGTGCCGCAGAAATCATCCAGCGCCAATGGGGTGAGCTGGGCGTGCATGTGGGGATCGTGATCCCCGAAACCCGTGAGGAATTTCAGGAGAAGCTCCTCGCGCGCGATTACGACGTCCTCCTCTTCGGGCAGTCCCTGCTCGATAACCTGGACAGCTATCCCTACTGGCATAGTTCAGGCACGCAGAAACTCACCGGCAACCGCAATGACCTCAGGCTCGATGCCTACAACCTCTCGCAGTACTCATCGCTCAAAAGCGATACGCTCCTCGAACTCATCCGCCAGACAAGTTCCGAGGAGGAGCGCCAAAAGGCGCTTGAGGAACTGAGGGAGATCCTCAAGGAGGATGTTCCCGCTGTGTTCCTGTACTCCCCTCTCTACACCTTCGCGTTCCGCAAAGACATGCACAATGTGCGTTTAGGCGAGCTCTCGCTCCATTCTGATCGCTTTCTGACGCTCCCCACGTGGTACCTTAAGCAGGGGCGGGAATTCGCCCCCGGCAAGAGTTGGTGGTCCTTTTTCGGCTGGCTCCCCTCATTGCTCTTCTAGAAGAGCTTTTTTTCGGGTTCGTCAACAGGACTTGACTCTGGTTCTCTTCTTCCCTAAACTCTCGCGGCTCTTATGCCACTCACTTGTGTGCATAGCCGCAAATGCTTATGGAAGTCATCCTCCTCCAGGATATCCCGAATATCGGCCGCAAGAATGAACTCCTCCTGGTAGGAGACGGGTATGCGTTGAATTTTCTCCTCCCACAGCAAAAAGCCCTCGTCGCCACCCCCACGGTCCGCCGCCGCTATGCGGAGCAGATCAAGCGCAGGGCTCAGGAGCGCGAAAGTGAGAAGAAGCTCAAGGAGGGCATCGGCGGAGTTTTGGAAGGCAAGAAGATTACTTTCGAGCGCAAAGTGACCAAGACCGGCAAGCTTTACGCCGCCATCACCGAAAAGCACATCGCCGAAGCGATCAAGGATCAGCTCAAGGCCACGGTGGAAGTGGAGGCCGTAGTTCTGCCCGAGCACATCAAGGCCACCGGGAGTTTCTTAGCTTCGGTCAAGGCAGGTTCTATAGAGGTGCCCTTCACGGTGGTCGTCAAAGAGATGAAGGAGTAACTGTGTCTTTAAGCAGCGCAGGATTCCCTAAGGGAACAGGTCTGTGGACATCTGCGTGTTTTAGCGCTATAATGTATTTGTACATTCCAACCTGAAATATGACACAACCAGATAAGGAAGGAGCAGTGGATCTCTCTATTGCCAGGAGATTACTGGAAGGCGAGATTCCAGCCTCACTTGGTGAAGATGAGCGCAGAGTGGTGCGAGCAGCTATCAGCGGTCTCCTTGGGAACGCAGATATGCACCAAATAGATGCGTCTGATTGCGAGCAGCGTCAGATGCGTGTAGTCGTTGAGGTAATGGAGGATTTGTTTAAGCCTGGAATACTGGATGACTCCAAGCGGTGGCAGGCAAGACGCACTGCGGCCCTGAAGCTCCTCAACGATCCGGAAATTCGCAGAGAACTCGCCTACATGGCTGGAAGCAAGCTCGCTGGTTATTTTCCTGAACTGGAAAGCGACCCCACATTCCAATCAGGCAGAATAGTACCTCTGCCTGAGATCGACGCACCCCAGGAAGAGTGGGAAGCATATCGTCAACAGCAAGCTGAACGCGGAAGAAGGTGAAACGATCTGAACCCATCATCCGCGTCATGGTGAGCCTAGAGATGCTAAAAGTGTTTTTTGTTGCATTTGTGTCACCCTTCGACTCTCTTTCGGCAAGCTCCAGCCGTCGCTCAGAGAGCTATGGCTGGCAAGCAGGGCAGGCTACTCAGGGTGACACGTTAAAACAAAGAGTGTCATGGTGAGCGCCCACCTGCCGGCAGGCAGGGAGTCGAACCATGACACGGCAGCAAACCCGTATTACACTCCGCCTGTGGGCCAGTAGCTTAAGTTGGTTACCTGCCCGTACCGAACGGTACGTTCGGGCTGGGAGCGCGGGATCATTCTCATTTCGGGCCAGTAGCTCAGTTGGTTAGAGCGCGGGACTTATAAGCCCGTGGTCGGTGGTTCAAGTCCACCCTGGCCCACCAGCAAGTCTCAACAAGTGACTTAATACAGGTGTTTAGCAATCATATATTTCACGTAGTCATGTCGTTGGCATAAAATGCATGCATGCAAGAAAACATTAATAACGTGGAATGGCTCAACATGCCCCTGAAAGATTTTGTAAAGGAATATGTTTTTGAGAAGAAAAAAGGACAAAATGAAGGAGCTCAGCGCATGGAAGAATTACCAATAGAATTTAAGGAAATGGCTGAAAAAAATGCTGAGCAATTAGATAAACATATGATCTGGGTGTCAGGAGGTGCACTGGCTTTAATCTCCACAATTTTTGTGTCTGATAGCTTTATTGCCATTTGTCTCACAAATTATTTGATTGTTCCACTCTTAGGTTTTGGCATTTGCATCCTATCCGTCATTTCGTCATATCGAGCTGTAGCTAAGGTGCTAAACAGCATGCCTCGTGTAAATGAAATTATTCCCAAACTCCTCCAATTTATGAGTTCTGTAAAGGAGGAAGATGATATGGAAAAGGCATGGGAGATCGCAGAACGACAATGGAAGAGGCTCACTCGTACTGTTAAGTGGGGGTTGCGGTTCGTTATCGCGACTAGATTACTAAACTCACTTGCTTACATCACCTTTATGGCGGGGATGATTTCTTTCCTCATTTTCGGTACATTGGGAATCAATTCCTCAACAACTTGTATGAAAAATCGCCCCTCGCCAAGAACACAGACGCACCAGGGTAAGCCACATATTACAAAAAAGGCATCACAGGTTTCTGGGCCCATGTTTCAGCAACTTGTAGACAGTATTCCGGCTACATTATCTGGTTCGAACACTAATACTGATACTGATACGGGCACAGAGAATACGCCGGCAAATGGAGAGCAATGATCTCCTTTTATAACTGGATCTGCTCAGCAAACCACTCTTTCCCTAACTCAGTTTGGCGATAAGCGACAATTCCACGATTGTCCGAGTGTGTGATACCCCGCAGAAGGCCCATGCACACGCATTGCTTGATTAACGTCTCACACACAACAAGATTTATGGATAATTCTTTGCTCATTTCTTCAGGAGTGAAGCTACGTTTGTGCGTAGTAACGTAATGAATGAAGCTGCTCATCATAAGAAAAGTTGGAAATGATACAAAAAAGCCGCACGCCGTGGCGTGAGACTTGTCGCTTTAAGTGTACCACATAGTCAATAGTCGAACTACAACGCACACGGAAGTCATTGTCCTTCTCTTCCATTTCCTGTATCATCATCGTTTGCCATGCCGTTCCTGATTGTCGTGCTCCTTGGCTGGGCCCTTGCCATTGCGATCCTGGAGTACGTGATGTGGCGCATCTTCTATGCAAAGACCCTGCGCATCGCCTTCCTTACGGAACCCGATATGCCGTTTTCTAAGTACCTGACGATTGGCATCGTACGGGTGCTCGTCCTCATCCATGCAACGACTCTCTATGGCGTCGTTCTCTTTTTCACCCTGCTCCTATGGTGATCGCGCGAGGCGTACCACTCAAAGAGCTTGATTTTCAGGGCAAAGACCCGGAGGAGGATTTTCAGTTCCAGTTCCACCAGCACTGGATTCGCCTGCTCTGGCCCTTTATAAAGCTCCTGGGATGGAACGCCATCATCGTCGGCATTGCCTACTCGGTCTTCATGCTCGCTCCGGCAAGCGACGACGTTACACGACGCATTGTCCTTGCATTTTTGACAACGTTCTTTGTGCTGGCGCACCTGGAGTTCCTCAAGCGGATCTACACGTACCTCCTGTACGTGATCGTCGTCACGGACAAGAAGATCCACCGCATCAAGAAAACGCTGGTACTCACCAACGACCACCTCTCGATTGACCTGTGGATGGTGCAGGATATTGAAAAGAGCCAGGAGGGGCTCTTGCAGAATCTCCTGGGGTTCGGGTCCATCATCTTAGAGGCGCAGGAGACCGTCATGCGCCTGCACTTTGTACCGGCGGTCTCCAAGAAGTACGAACAGATCCTCAAGCTCAGGGAACGTGCGCGCAAGAGCATGGGGTATCTGCGCGCGACAGAACTCCCGCAGACGAATGTTTTTCAGGCGAATGAGTAGCGCAAGAGCATCGTGCCCGTGGCCGCAGAGGCATTATCCCTCCACGTCGTGTTCGTCTTCAATTTCACCGACCAGCTGCTCCAGAACGTCTTCCAGTGTCACTAAGCCCACGGTTTTCCCTTTGTGCTGCACAACGGCCAGGTGAACGTGCTTATCTCTGAAGAGCATCAGGAGGCGGTCGCAGGGGATGTGCGCGGGCACTACCAGAGCATCGCGCTTGATGGTTGCGACCAATTCCCGATCACGTCCGTCAATCAACGCCTCGAGGATATCTTTCGATAGTGCCAATCCCGCCACTTTATGCATGGATGCACCGAAGATCGGGTAGCGCGAATGCGTAGAACGAAAGACCTCGTCCGCCGCCTTCCGGATTGTAGTTGTGCTGCGGATGCTCACGATGTCTTTTAAGGACGTCATAATGTCCTCGGCTCTCTTGTCATTGAGCAGAAAGGCTCTGTGCACCAGCTGTCCTTCGTCGGATTCTATATGCCCTGCGCGACGGCCGATGCTCACCAGAGCGCGTATCTGCGCTTCTGAGCCGATGACGCGTCTGCCGGTACGAAAGAGATTCGCAAGCTTTTCTAGCGGGTACACAACGGGGAAGAGCGTCCAGGAGAGGAAGACAATGACCGGCGCGCTTAAGCGGCTGATCGTCGGCGCGTAATGCGCACCCATGGATTTGGGAATAATTTCGGAGAAGATGATGGTCCCCAGTGTCAGTGCCGCCGTCACGATTCCGATGATGTAGCTCCCGAAGAGTTCAATCGCACGCTGACCGACAAGAATCGGCCCCAGCACGTTCACCGTGTTCGTCGCGATGACAATCACCACGACGGCTCTCGGTAACCGTCGGTGAATGGACCGTAAGGCTCCTGCACCGATTCTCTTCTGCGCATACATCTCCTCCACTTCCGCTCTGGAGATGCTGAGTATCGCGGCATCCACCATGGCCAGGAGCCCGGAGAGGGCAACGAAGCCAAGAGCGATGAGGAGGAGTTCTGTCATGGTGCGAGAAGGTGCAGATTAACGTCTTCTTAGGAAAAACATAGGAAACGCTCACGCTCCGGCGATCCTCTGCAGGTACTCCCTGGCCTCGCTCTTTTTGGTCACCTCTCCACGCGCCTGGGCATCGGCAAGAAGCTGTAAGATCTCCCCTACCCTCTCGCCCGGCGTCAGTCCCAGCAGCTCCATCACCTCATCTCCGGAAATCAGTTGGCGCGGGGGGCGCGGATGAGCGTCCAGGAACGCGTTGTAATCCCGCAGGATCTCCCCGTAGAGCGTGTAGTCCTGCGGGTCCGTGCCCGCGATATCCAGCCACATGAGGTCGAGGAGCTCACAGAACCACGGATGGTAGTACCAGTGCGCCTTACGCTGTGCCGGCATGCCGGTAAACGCTCCCATCATCATATGGTGCTCAATCAGCCACGAAATCTTGTCCCTGCGCTTGCGCGGGCACTGCAGCCGATCGAGCGCCGCCACACAAAGCCGTGCGGATACCGCTGCATGCTCGTCGAATCGAATCCGCTCGGCACGCGCGAAGGTCTCGGCTTTCCCACAATCGTGGAAGAGCGCGGCAAGACGCACATCCGGACCGTGCTCTTCCTTAAAGGAACGCAGGATCTGCATGGTGTGATCCCATACGTCACCCTCGTGGTGGTAATCGGCAGGTTGGGCCACGCCCTTGCACACCTGAAGTTCGGGAAGCATACGTTCGATGATGTCGAGCTCCCACAGGTCCTCGAATGCGCGGTCGGGGTGCGGCCCCAAGAGCATCCTATCCATCTCGCGCAGGCGGCGCTCACCGGAAAGCACGTCGATCATCGCGGCATTCTCGTGGAGAGCGCGGTAGGTCTCGGGTTCGTACTGCCCGGAAAGCAGCGCGCGGAAGCGCACGACGCGCAAGAGTCGCAGGGCATCGTGCTTGATGCGTATGCCCGGCTCGCCAATGAAGCGAATGAGACGCTCCTTTAAGTCCCCTTCTCCGCCAAAGGGATCGTAGAGCTCGCGCGAGATCGGATTCCAGTACAGCGCGTTCACCGTAATGTCGCGGCGCTTGGCATCTGCTTCGCGACTGCCGAAGGCCACGGCCTGGGGATGCCGACCGTCGGAAACCTCATCGTCCTCGCGGAAGGTGGTCACCTCGTAGCGGCGCTTGCCGAGTTTGACGATCACGCTGCCGAACTCTTCTCCCGTCGCGTCATAACGGGGGAAGAACCGCTTCACATCACTTGGCTGTGCCGATGTGCCGATATCGATATCTTCGGGTGTGAGCCCCAGGAGCATGTCGCGCACCGTTCCGCCTACCCACCACGTGTCAAATCCCCCATCGTTGAGCGCTTCCACAATCTGGTATCCGCCCTCGCCACGTTTGGTTGCCAACGTGCGGTCGGTGATCTCCTTGGCTATGGACATGGCTCCAAGCGTACACGAAAGGCTGCATGAGCGCAGCGTAAGGGAGGAAGGTATACTCTCTCCATGGCGATGATGAGCCCGCAACGCTTACGCAGTGTGTCACCCTTCGACTTCGCTCAGGGTGACACAACGAGTGTCATGGTGAGCGGAGTCGAACCATGACACGTTCCTCTTCCTCCTCTCCTTCTTCTTATTCCTCCTCATTCCTCCTCATGCTTCACTTTGCCGTCGCCCTTCGACTGTGCTCAGGGCGACTTATACAATAGAGTTTAAGAAGCGGTCTTGCGTCTCTATGTTACATTTTGCCGTCGCCGGCGTTCCGCACTCCACTCCCGCACCGGGAGGGACGGTCGAGGGGCTCAAGCGCGCGCATGCGCTGGGGATTACCGCGATGGAGCTCGAGTGGGTGCAGCGCGTGCCCAACGCACCCAAGCGCATGGAGGAGATCAGGAAGACGGCTGAGGAACTGAAGATGGTCCTTACCGTCCACGCACCCTACTACGTCAACCTCAATGCGCAGGATCCCCTCAAGCTCGCCGCCAGCATCAAGCGGGTGCAAGCAGCGCTCAGTATGGCAGAGCTCGCAGGTGCGCGCTCCGTGTGCGTGCACCCTGCGTTCTACCTTGGGATGGACCCCAGGGAGGCCTACGCGAACGTCGAGCGGGCAACGGAGATGATCCTCAAAGACAGAGACAAACGCTTCCCCTCGGTGAACCTTGCGTACGAGACCATGGGCAAGGGCACGCAGTTCGGGACGCTCGAGGAAGTACTATGCTTAAGTAAGAAATTCGGACTGTACCCCTGTGTGGATACGGCGCACATGCACGCGAGAAGTAACGGTGCGTACAACTCGAAGAAAGAATTCAAAACGATTCTGGATCTCTACGCGAAGTATCTGGGCAAGCGATCGCTCAACAAGGTGCACTTCCACTACTCCGGGATTGAGTACACGGCGAAGGGCGAGCGCAGGCACCTGCCGCTCAACGAGAGTGACGCCCGGTGGAGGGACTTCCTCGCCGTTCTCAAGGAGGAGGACATCGGAGGTGTGGTGGTGTGCGAATCGCCGATTCTTGAGGAAGATACGCTGCTCCTGCAGAAAACCTACGCACGCATTTGACAGGTGTCTGGGATGTCCTAGAGTGATTCTTCCTATGCCACTCCCTGATACCGCATTCTTCCGAACCTTCGATCCAGGGGATTACGGACGTCATACAGCGGGACGTATCAGGCTCTGGGCGAACGCGCATCCCGATTGGACGTTCGATGGGCATGGTTTTACCTCTCCCGACGGCACGCAGTACTACGAAGCAGAATTCGGACCAATGAGCCGCCGGCAGTTCATTGCCGCTCTCATCGCGATCCCGTTCATTGCCACAGGCATGGCGGCAGCGATGCACGCAGCTCTGGGAAAACCCAAGGAGCAGAACCAAAAATCCGAGGAGTGCGACACGGCTAGCACGGAGCGCGAATCGTGATAGAGTGGGAACACCCTCCCACCTTACGTCTATGAACATCGCCATCAACGGATTCGGGCGCATCGGACGCCAGGCACTGCGCATCATCCTGGAAAAGCACCCCGATCTTTCGGTCGTACTCATTAACGACCTCACCGACGACGAGACTCTTGCTCATCTCTTCCAATTCGATTCCACGTACGGACGTTTCCCCGGGACCGTGGAGATCAAGAACGGAGCACTGGTGATCAACGGAAAGACGATTCAGTCCACGGCGGAGAAAGATCCGGAGAAGCTCCCGATGAAGGATCTCAAGGTCGATGTCGTCCTGGAGTGCACGGGGGCGTTTCGCAAACGCGAGCAGCTGGAATTGCACCGCAAGGCCGGTGCGAAAAAGGTGCTACTCTCGGCGCCTGCGAAGGACGAGATTGACGGCACGTTCGTGCTCGGCGTCAATGAGAAGTCCTATGACTCCAAAACGATGCACATCGTTTCGAACGCGTCCTGTACCACCAATTGTTTAGCCCCCATGGTCAAGGTGATCCACGAACATTGCACCATTGAGCAGGGCTTTATGACCACGATCCACAGTTACACCAACGACCAGCGCATCCTGGATTTTCCCCACAAGGATCTGCGCCGCGCGCGCTCCGCCGCAGAGAACGTCATTCCGACGTCTACGGGAGCGGCCAAGGCCATTGGTCTGGTGATCCCAGAGCTCAAAGGAAAGCTCGACGGCATCTCCATCCGCGTCCCCACGCCCACGGGGAGTATCACGGACTTCACGTGCGTCGTCGCCAAAGAAACGACTGCAGAGGCGCTCAATGCAGCGTTCAAAAAAGCGGCAGAGGGAGCTCTCAAGAATATTTTGGGATATGAGGAACGTGAGCTTGTACTCAAGGATTACGTGGGTGATCCAAGGAGCTCGATCATCGATGCTCCCAATACCAAGGTGCATACGGAGAACGGCGTTACCATGGTCAAGACACTTGCCTGGTACGACAATGAGTGGGGGTACTCCAACCGCCTGGTAGAACTGGCAAAGTTCATTGCGCGCTGAATACCATGCCCATGAACGGCGAACTGCAATCGGCCGTTGCCGCAATCCACGAAGGGTGCATGCGCCTGAATGCAGGCAGCACATTGGAGCAGGTAGAATTTTGCCGCATTGTCGGGAGCGCGCGGGACTTGCTGTACCAGATTGCATTCGATGACGGTGATGTTGATGAGAACGCACGCACAGAGATCCTCTCCGTCGTGGATGCCGCCTTGGAAACGATGGATGACAGAACCCAGACTGCCTGCATCTTTGTGACAAACATGCACAGGGCTTCCATTGCCAATCTTACATCACCCTGTTCAGTGTTTGCGCAGGGGCCTGACGGCTGCCGTTAAAGGCTGTATATACAATGTCTATACAGCCTCAAATGTCTTTCTGAAACCTACTTCTTGCCCTTGCCTTTCTTCTCGCTGTCCTTGTCTTCTACCACCTCAGCATCCACAACATCCTTCTCCTTCCCTTCCGCACCTTCAGAGCTTTCCTTCTGCGCAGACTCAGCCTGTGCTGAGCCTGTCGAAGCATACACAATCTTCCCGATCTCCTGGGCCTCTTTCCCCAGCTCCTCCGTCGCCTTTGAGATTTCCTCGGCGGTCGCTCCCTCCTTCTTCAAAAGGTCTTTGAGATCATTGAGCTTCGTATTCACCTTCTTCTTGAGGTCGTCGGAGATCTTCGCATCGTACTCTCGCATCTGTTTCTCCAGAGAGAAAACGAAGGCATCCGCCTGATTGCGTGCATCAATGAGCGCCTTTTTCTTCCTGTCCTCATCGGCATGCAGCTCGGCGTCCTTCTTCATCTTCTCGATCTCCTCGTCGCTTAAGCCCGTGGAACCCTGGATCGTGATGTGCTGTTCCTTGCCGGTGCCCTTGTCCTTGGCAGTCACGTGCAGGATGCCGTTCGTGTCGATATCGAACGTCACTTCGACCTGCGGCATGCCGCGCGGTGCTGGAGGTATTCCATCGAGAATGAAACGGCCCAGCGACTTGTTATCCCCCGCCATCTCGCGCTCGCCCTGCACGACGTGTACCTCCACCGAGGGCTGGTTATCCGCCGCCGTGGAGAAAACCTGGCTCTTCTTGGTGGGGATCTTCGTGTTGCGTTCAATGAGCTTGGTCGCCACGCCCCCGAGAGTCTCGATCCCCAGTGAGAGCGGAGTCACATCCACCAGCACAATATCCTTATCAATATCTCCTCCAAGAACCCCGGCCTGAATCGCCGCTCCGATGGCAACGACTTCATCGGGGTTGACTCCTTTGTGCGGCTCTCTCTGGAAGAGTTCCTTCACCATGGCCTGGACGGCCGGCATGCGCGTCATGCCGCCCACCAGCACCACTTCGTCAATGTCGCCGACGGAGAGCTTGGCATCCTTAAGAGCCCGTTTGCAGGGCTCCTTCGTTTGGGCAATGAGATCCGCGACGAGCGACTCGAGTTTCGCGCGACTCAATTTCATCGTTAGGTGCTTGGGTCCGGTTTGATCTGCCGTGATGAAGGGGAGATTGATCTCCGTGTCCGTTGCCGAGGAAAGCTCGATCTTCGCCTTCTCCGCGGCTTCCTTGAGTCGCTGGAGCGCGATCGTATCTTTACTCAGGTCCACTCCCTGATCCTTTTTGAACTCTTGGAGAATCCAATCAATGATGACCTGGTCGAAATCATCGCCCCCCAGCTGCGTGTCGCCGTTGGTTGCAAGCACCTCGAAGTGTCCTTCTCCCGACATCTCAAGCACCGTGACATCGAAGGTGCCTCCTCCCAGGTCGTAGACGACAATCTGCTCCTCCTTGCCTTTATCCAGACCGTATGCGAGAGAGGCTGCCGTCGGCTCGTTGAGAATACGCACCACCTCGAGTCCGGCGATCTGCCCCGCGTTCTTGGTTGCCTGGCGCTGCGAATCGTCGAAGTACGCGGGTACGGTGATCACCGCTTTCTCCACGGGAGCGCCCAGGTATGCCTCGGCGTCCTTCTTGAGCTTCTGGAGCACCTTGGCACTCACCTCCTGCGGGAGCATCTCCTTGCCGTTGATCTCGATGACCACGCGACCCTCCTTGCCCTCTTTGGTCGTAAACGGTATCTGCGCTGCGTCCTTTTTCACTTCCTCGAACCGGCGCCCGATGAAGCGCTTGGCAGAGAACACCGTGTTCTTCGGGTTCGTAATCGCCTGTCGCTTAGCGGCAACACCCACGAGCACTTCGTCCTCTTTGAATGCGACAACGGAAGGCGTGGTACGGTTTCCCTCCGCATTGGGGATCACCGTAGGTTCACCGCCCTCGATGACAGCCATACAGGAATTCGTGGTTCCCAGGTCGATACCGATAATCTTTGACATAGCGAAGTGGAGGAAATGTACGGAAAATACAAATTTAGCACTCAAAAGTTTAGAGTGCTAATCCTCCTGCGTCAAGGCGGGAGCGTCCTCAAGCGCCTCCTCCATGTACCGGCGACACTCCTGAGTCACCATGGCGAAGGGAGGCGTCATGTCATTCAGGTAAAAGAATCGCCTGGTGAGCGTAATGATTGTGTCATCAATGACTTCGCAAACCCCATCCCCCTCCGGGGGGTGTCGTAGTATCCGGTGGACGAACTGGTACGCAGTTTTTGGATCCAGCTCGTCCTGCAGTTGAGCCATCAGCAACCTGAAAACAATCTTCCGCGTGATGTAGAGAAGGAGGTACTCTCGCAACCTGTCCAGGATCCACTCTCGTTCGTCACGGAGGGAATTGACGGAAGCCGACAAGCCCCCTTCCTGGCGATAGCAGAGTTCCTCTTCCGTTGCTCTACGCTGTTGTAACAATCCGCAAAGGTAGTCTGTAAGCTCGCCTTCTTCTCTCCTCACATACTCAATGGCTTTGCCGTAATCTGCATCGAATGGAAGAGACATACGTCCGTAGGATAGTGGTGCATCTAGGCAACCTCATCCCTTTGCACAAGGGTATCATGCGCGTCTTCTTTAGGTGCGCGCAGCTGAGCCACCAAGTCCCTTAGGATTTCCCGCGTGTGCCGTAGGATGGTATGAGGAGCACAGGGGTACGTCACCGCATACTGTTCGACCTTTGTTCCCCACTCCTGCTGTACTTCTTCCAGAAGTCCGGGCGTACCCAATTTCTGGACAACATCTTCCAGGTACGTGTCAGGGGACAAGGCAAACGGCCCATCCATCAGAGACTGCAGAGCATCTCTGGCCAAACGCAACGTGTACCAATAGGTAAAGGACTCTCGCTGTGAACGACTATGGTGCATACGGTCTCTCAGTTGTGAGGGTTTTTCCTCCTTCAGTGCGTTGAGGAAATTGTCAAAGTACCGTACGGCATGGTCAAAGTCTTCCAGTGTTCGCTGTGGATCTAAAAGCTCACGAATTTTGAGCGGGTCATGATTCTCCATAAAAGGGATTGATCCTACATGGTCTTGGAGAGAGAGCAACCCTATACTCTGCGACGTATGTTCCTCGACGAAGCGACAATTTCCGTCATTGGCGGGGCGGGCGGGCGCGGTTGCGTCAGCTGGCGCCGCGAAAAGTACGTACCCAAGGGTGGGCCCGATGGGGGCGACGGCGGTTACGGCGGGGATGTGGTACTCGTCGCGAACGACGATACCGATACCCTGAGCACCTTCTCCTCGCGCAAGAGATTTGAGGCCAAACGCGGCGATTACGGCAAAGGAAAGAAGAAGGCCGGTGCGGGGGGCGACGATCTCCTCCTGCGCGTGCCCACCGGGACCATCGTCTACGACATCTCGCCCGATGCGCAGGCACCCATCCTCGCCGATCTCCTTCACGACGGCGACCGCGTGCTCGTGGCTCGCGGAGGTCGCGGAGGCTA
>PFDV01000005.1:414174-428704 GCA_002772745.1 Candidatus Peregrinibacteria bacterium CG10_big_fil_rev_8_21_14_0_10_55_24
GGGGATCATCGGGTACCCCAGCGTGGGGAAATCGAGCCTGATCGCACGCGTGAGTTCCGCCCGGCCAAAAATCGCCGATTACCCCTTTACGACCCTCATTCCCAATTTGGGCGTCGCGACCATTCACCAGCGATCCTTTACCCTGTGCGATGTCCCGGGCCTCATCGAAGGGGCGAGCGAGGGGAAGGGCCTGGGTGACCAGTTCCTGCGCCACATTGAGCGTTGCGGCATACTGCTCCATCTTCTGGATATCAGCCGGGCGCTTCAGGGAACAGAGGTGGATACAGCGGTACTGGAAACGGACTACCGCGCCATCCGCGCGGAGCTCAATGCCTACTCCCCTGCCCTGGCGGCAAAACGCGAGCTCATTCTCCTCAACAAGGTGGATCTCATCGGCAACGACACCGCGAGCGTAGAGCAAGCGCTCCAAGCGCGCTCTCTGCCTGTCTTCGCCAGTATCTCGGCAGCGACCGGCTTTGGGACAGAGGCTCTCCTCTCCGCACTTTTGCCCCTGATACTTCAGGAGCGCATCAAACGCCAGGAGGAGCGCGAGAGCAGTGGAGGGGAACTCCCCGTCCTCAAGCCGCAGGAGCAGACCCGCTCCATGGGCGCCTACCGCATAGAGCGTGACGAAAAGAAGAGGATCATCGTCCGCGGAGCACGCATTGAGCAGTTCACGCACATGACGAACTTCGAGAGCGAAGGCGCCTTACGAAGGTTTCGTGATGTCCTCGAGCGCATCGGCCTCCTCAAAGCCCTGGAGCGTGAGCGAAAAGGGTTTGCCGCCCCCGTACTCATCGGAAATATTCGGGTGGATTCATATTTAGCGATTGAGTAGAATCCCCGTGCCCTGGGGCTGTAGCTCAGTTGGCTAGAGCGCCGCATTCGCATTGCGGAGGTCAGGGGTTCGACTCCCCTCAGCTCCACCATGACAACTTTGCACACTTTGATCGAGTTTGAACAGAAAGCGCCACTTGGCGCTTTTTTGTTGCACTTAGAACGAGAATGCTCACTTTGCACGACTTTGCACACTTTCTACGATAAGATGGGACTTATGGCAACAACCGTGAAAGAATCATTCCGGCAGTACGCACAGAACCTGAATATCACTGATAAGCAGGAAACCAAGGTAAGTAACTGCAAAAACAATGTTACTGACGTTATCAGCAAGAAACTTTCATTGCACTCTGACGGAGGAAGGGTTATCGGATCTTGGGATAGGGACACGATGATTAGATACCTGAGCGAAGGCGATGTTGATTTGATGGTCGTCTTGCATCATGGAGACAATAAAGATTGGGACAATAATAGCGGACCCGATAAGGCTCTCGATAAATTTAAATCCATCCTTGATGATAAGTATTCCGATACGACAATCCGAAAAGATCGTAACTGTGTCTCCATGCAACTTTCTGAATTCACGCTCGATGTGGTGCCGGCTTTCAAATATGACACTGGAAATTATCGCATCCCTGATACATATCGAGGTGTTTGGGTCAGCACAAACCCAATAGAATTTGCAAAAAAAATCACCGCAGTAAATAAAACGATGGACGGATGCTTTGTGCCACTCATTAAGATGGTGAAGGGCTGGAACCGAGAGCGAGGTTGGCCCATTCGTAGCTTCCATCTAGAAACAATGATTTATGAGCACTATAAGAATTATGAAAAGGCTTACACATACGATTCGACGCTAAAAGTCTTCTTCAATGATCTACCAGGGTATTTGCGCTCTCCTTGTTACGATCCTGTAACTTCTGATCGGCTGGATGGATATCTCGACAATGGGACAAATCCCACGAAGCGTACTGAAGCCATAGAAAAAGCCGAGCGCGCAGCAAGCAAGACAAGCGAAGCAATGGAATATACTGAAGCCGGAAAAGAGCAGAAAGCAATCGAAATCTGGGAAAGCTTACTCGGTGAATTCTTCCCTGCTTATGGATAATCTACAAAAAGGCGCTGAGCTTAATCAGCTCTCTCGTCTCCTTCTCGATCAAGCGGCAAGCAATTGGTATAAGGCTCTGGCTTTTGAGTTGGTTGCTGCTGTCATTGGGTTGGTGCCAGCATTTTTTGATTTTTCAAATGACACGAATGTAGGTTTTGCTATTTTTGGTTGTGTATTTATCGCAATTGGATACTTTTTTCGGCTTCGATTCGATGATGTGTATGACAGGGCAGAAACAATGCGTAGACAGTCAGTTCTGTCTGAAGGACTGGATTGGCCGATAAACTCTGTTCAATTTAGCGAGTGGAAGATGAAAGCTGGCAAAAAAATCTTGGATGCATTTCGTTTCAATCCGAGGGCTCCTGACTATTATGAAACACAAGAAGATGCCGGACCTAAACGAATACTTCAATTAACAATTGAATCCGCACACTGGATGAGAAATTTATATTTTAGAATGAGGATTCTTATGTGGATTTTGTTCGGAGTGTCTGTTTGTATGAGTATCATCTTGCTGGGATTGACCCCTTTCACTTTTGTTAATGAGGAAGCCAGATTTGCGATTACCTACTTTGTATTTCTAGCGCTGCCAATTCTGGTTTCCATTGATATTTTGGGCTGGGCATTAAAATTGAACCGCCTTTACTCGTCAGTTCTAGAAATTGAGAAAGATTTGAACCGAGCAGAGCAAAAGACAGAAGTTGATTTGCCCGAAGTTCTGAGACTGGTTTCCGAATACAATTGCCAAGTTGTTTCGGGTATCCCCATTCATAAACAATTATTTAAATGGTGGCATGATGATATTCAAAAGCTTTGGGATGAACGATGATTCTCTACATAATGAATAGGATCTGATTTTGTCTATGGTTCTTTCCTGGCTTTCAGTCCAGCTGCTCTCGTTGCTTTCATGCTCCAAGCGATCAACTGTGCGCTCACTATGGCTTCCGACTTCAGAGACCAACTTCCCGAGAAATGGAAAAACCACGACTTCACCAATGCCATCGGCTTATTGCTTCTCATGAAAGAGATTCAGGAACAGGAACCACTGGATGATCCCAACGTGATCAAGGTTGATGAAGATGGGACGCGGCTTTACTAGCACACTACTCAGCTGTGGGATTTTGTAAATTCTTTTGATTTATCAAGGAAGCAGATGATCGGGAAATTAGTTCTACAAGCTTCCTGTGATGCACAAGTATTTCATATCCACTCCGCTCAACCATACACAACAAAACAAGCGCCTCTTCATGGAACGATGGACGGGTGGTCAGCGTAACTTTATACGGATCAGCTGCAGCGGTTTCTAATAGACGGCGTACATCATCCCAATTATCGCGCTTTTCCTTCACAATAATTTCATGAACTCCTCGGTCCAGATCAGATTTCAAAGTCTGCAATAATTCGGGTGTTGGCACTATCGCTCCGATTCCATCACCGTCAATAACAGAGATTCCTCCCATTGCAAAAAATTGCGCCCATCTGCCTGAAGGTGAATCAACTCCGCTCATCCTATTTTTGGGAAAGTTAAGAGAATTATACATATAAACGAATATGTGTCAAATGTAGGTTTTCGGAGCCAAAATTCGCTCGAAACTGACAAAAATTGTGCCGCTAAAAAGTTCGAGATTGCTTCAGACAGCTCATTGACGGCACATACTTATTCATAGCGTAAGAGCATATTCCATCATTTGCGGATTCTTGAGAATGGATCTAACGAAATCCAGAGAATTCCTCAGTATGATGAGCTTTTCTGATAGAGTAAGTGCGTCCACTTTCCGAGGCCTGTCGAGTTCGAGATTGCTTCGTACAGCTCCACCATCCTTCGCGCAGCGAAGGATGTCGACCGTAGCTCCTGGGCTTCGTTTGTAATACTATTTGCACAGACGCTGTGCTACGGATGGCGAGCCACCAGGAGCGAAGGTTTACTGCTGAGTCAGAACCTCCTGACTACGGGTTGGCAGACCACCATCTCGCGTTGTAGCCCCCCTGTTCCTTTTGTACACTAGCACTGTGGCCCGGTAGCTCAGTTGGTAGAGCACTCGCCTGAAGAGCGAGGTGTCGCCAGTTCGATCCTGGCCTGGGCCACCATTCGATTCCAGCATGTATTTTGTTTACATCATACAGAGCGAATCCGATCAAACATTCTATACGGGAATGACGGAGAATCTTGAACGTAGACTCCAGGAACACAACGCTGGAATCATGAAATATTCTTCTGCGCACAAACCGTGGAAGCTTCTGTACTCTGAAGAATGTACCACAAGAGAAGAAGCAAGAAATCGAGAGAAATACTGGAAGAGCGGTTCTGGAAGAGAAGAAAGAGAAGCGATGTTGTCATGAGCGAGGTGTCGCCAGTTCCCTGCCTGCCGGCAGGCAGGGATCCTGGCCTGGGCCACCATCCGTCTCCGCTGCGCTGCGCCGAGATGGTGTTTGATCAAAGGCTTAGCGAAGCCGAAGGCGGAGACAGCCTGGCCTGGACCACCATTCGATAAGCTCATGGTGTCGCCAGCTTGCCCGGCGTAGCCCGAAGGGCGAAGTCGGGTTCGATCCTGCCTGCCGACCGTAGCACGCAGTGCGAAGGTCGGGCCTGGGCCACCATTCCTGCTACCAACAGCTAGTGTCGCTTCTTTGAGACAGAGGCATGGTTTAGGTATTGCTTTTTCTCTAAAATATATTATAATATGTACAAAGACGTATGCAAATCACACAAACAAAACACCTACCACATCTTCTTGGCCTATGCTTGAGCTTAGCCACTATTGCCGTAACGCTGCCCACAGAAGCCCACGTGCCCTTAAGCGCCGTACGGCCGATTGCGCGTTTGACGAGTCCGATCATTGCTACGGTACTCTCCGGCGAAGCGCTCCATCCCAATACCCCGCGCTACCGGATTGCAGAGCGTCTGAGGAACCGCCTGCGTAAGCAGCACAGAATCTCCCCCCCCTTAAAGGAGCTCGAAAGCATGATTACGAACCGCCAAGCGCTCCTCAAGCGGACACTTAACGTGGAATTGAGTGCAGAGGGTGAGGACCTGGGCACATGGACCGCATCGGTCCAGGAGCACCCCCTGTGGCTGCAAACGGACATCGGCCCGGCGCGTGCCTCTGTTGCCATTGATGCAAATGCCATCAGTCCATCATTGGAAGCTTCGATTCGCTCTGTCGCCCCGGCACCCATAGACATACACTGGATTGCCTCGGCTACGGGGTCTGTCGAGCGAGCCGTGACCGACGGCATTGCCATGGACGGCTACAAACTGGATGCCGCCGCCGGTTCGCTTGTTGCCCAAGGTTTGCAGGAGCAAAACGAGTCCATTTCCATCAATCTTACAAAGCGCTCGGGCAAAATCTTCTACAGTGAAAACGGTGAGGAGCATGAACTCACGTTGATTTCCAGAGGGCAATCCAACTTCCGAGGCTCCACGTGGGCCCGCATGGCCAACGTCCGTAAGGCAATCCGCGAGCACGTTCACAATGCGCTCATTGAGCCTGGTGCGACGTTCTCCTTTAACGCGGCACTCGATCCGCCCGTCTCGACTTCCCGGGGTTGGTACATGGCTAAAGTGATCTACAACGGGACAGAGTTGAGGGATTCTCCCGGCGGCGGCATCTGTCAGGCGTCTACAACTACGTACCGTGCTATTGTCCACGCTGGACTCCCGGTGCTCGATCGCCGCAGCCATAGCCTGTATGTCAGTTACTACAAACAGTACGGCGTTGGCATTGATGCAACGGTATACCCGGGTACCCAAGATCTGGTCTTCATGAACGACACCCCCGGGCCGCTCATCTTGCAGGCATACGACGACGAAAACTTGGATGCGATTGTTAATATCTACGGTATCGACGACGGGCGAAAAGTTGAGCTCGACGGTCCGTTCTTCGCCGCATCGGCGCCGGATATGGAAGTTGATGACCGCACCATACGCTCCAACGAAATCGTTTGGATGCAATCCATCGAAAAGCCGGGAACAGATCCCGTCCTCAATACCATCGTCTCTCGTTACATCAGCCTCCCAAGGAGTCTACCCCTTGAGTTCGCGCAGGAATCCGCCGCCGAAGTCGCATTGAGGGGCCAGTAGCATCTTCGTAACCGATGGGCTAGACTTGTCACCCGATGCGCCCAAGACTTCTGCTTGCAGGAATTCTTATCGGGAATCTCAATCTCTCTCTCTGTATTGGCGGGCTCTTCAACGCATCTCTCACACTGGCGGCATCCCTCCCTCCCCAAGAACCGGATACGGTCGCCATGACACCGGCATTCATCGGATACGATGAATGCAGACAGGAGGCACCTGAGGAACAGGGCAAACAACTCTCGAACACAGGAACCAGCCCCTGCTCGGATACCAAGGAATGCTTAGCGAACGCGCACTCCCTACTCCCGGCACCCCTCACACTTTTCTCCGCGCACGAGTACGCCGTTTTCCTTCCTGAGGATGCCAAACCCGATGGCAATACCAACGATCCGCATCGTAGGCCCACCGCTCGCGCAGGGCCGCTCTTTTCCTTTGCTCCACAACATGCTCGCTTCATTGCAAAGCTCGAGTGAGTGCGTGTGGTAGTGTTCTGTCGTGCTCCTCGTTAAAGAGCACACTGTTATACTTCTTATTTCTCTTCACCTCTTCCATATGGATCAATCAGGTACAAAATGGTTTGCCATTTGCATGGGACTCATCGGTATCATCGTCGGGTACGGCGTTGCCACAGGGATGAACTCCGGTTCCTCCTTTGGCGAGCAGGCGGCAGCTCCCACCGGTCAGGCGCAGCCCTCGCAACCCTCCCAGCCTTCTCAGCCCCCAAGCATCGACAATGTGCAGCCCGTTGATGCGAAGAATGACCATATCCGCGGAGATGCTAATGCGCAGATCTCGATCATCGAGTACTCCGATTTTGAGTGCCCGTACTGCAAGCGCCACAATCCCACCCTCGATCAATTGGTTGAGCAATACGATGGTGACGTGAACGTGGTTTTCCGGCATTTCCCCTTGAGCTTCCACCCGAATGCTCAAAAGGCTGCAGAAGCCTCCGAGTGCGCAGCAAAGCAGGATGGAAACGACGGTTTCTGGGGCATGCATGATCTTCTCTACGGCCAGGGATTGGGCATGGACAAGTACGAAGGATACGCAGAGGAACTGGGTCTCGACGTCGCCGCATTCAAGAGTTGCTTGGACAGTGGCGAAACTGCAGCAGCCATCAAGGCCGACTTTGACAGCGGTTCGCAGTCCGGCGTAAACGGCACTCCCGGCAACATTATCTACAACAACATAACGAAGGAGGCGAAGCTTGTTTCGGGTGCACAGCCCGCCGCAAACTTCTCTTCGGTTATCGATTCCCTACTCTAGAAACGTTCGAATGAAAGGGGCTTCCATGCCCCTTTTTTTCGTATGGAGAAGTGCCATTGTGATTTGCAGTGATTTGTATTCCCATTGCCTAAAGAACAGCTATACTGGGCGCTCGACTTCCGACCTATCTATGAAACCCCTCTTCCCGCTTGCATCCCTCGCCATCATTCTCGTTGCCTGCATGCCTGCAGCCACTCCCCCAGCGGAGGAGGAACAGGAAAGCATGTCCTCATCCTCGCCTGTGGCACAGCAGGAAGAAACCGCTCGTGAAACAAAGAACGTTCTCTACCGTGGAGTCGTTAAGCCAGCTGGCATTAGTATTTATCAGCAAGGCAGCCATCGTCTCCTCCAGAGCGATGGCCGTTTTATCCTGTTGGAGAGCGATGCCGTGGACCTCAATGGATACGTCGGTGAAGAGGTGGAGGTTTTTGGAGATCTGCGTCCAACAGTGGAAGCGGGTGGCATGATTATGCGGGTACGGAGTATTTCCCTACTCGACGCGGGTTCTACCGATGCAGAACCGGATGCGGTCATGGCTCAGGAGGGCACAGGCGACACGCTGGCCATGATGGAGGAGGAAACCGTGGAATCCTCTTCCAGTGCTGCTGCCGATCCCGAAGAGTCTGCCCCATCCTCAACCAGCTCCAGTTCCTCCGTCGAAACCGAGGAACCCCAGGAACCAGAACACCTGGATGAAGAAGAGGCTGAAACTTCCTCAGCGGATACTACCGATCCAGCGTTTGCTGCACGCGTGACGCTCATGCAGGAGCAAGATCTCTCCCCCGAACAGTGGACACAGCAGTACTGCACCGCCCATATCGGTTTCTGCATACCCGTGCATCGCAACTGGTGGTATCGCTCCTTCGGGACGACCACCTCTTTTCTCTGGCACGTAGAACTGAGTTCCGAAGAGGTCCAGGGACTGACACAGGGCCCCATTAGCGTGAATCTCATCACAGGATCAGTGGGCGCAAAAAAAGCGACGGACGGTCAGGTGCGTATCGTGGGAGGAACCGTTACGGGCTACCGTGAGTGGACGGAGAACCGACACTTCGAAATATCCGCTCCCGCAGCGTTAGAAACTTCCGTCCGCTACATCCTTGACCACCTGGTTGAGTACGTGGAGGAATAGTCTGGTAGACTGCATCACCAATGGTGCTCTTCTCGTACTCCGCCCAATCTCGTGACGGCCAGCTCGTGCAGGGAACGCTGGACGCCGTCAATCGATCGACGGCTCGGGTGATTTTAGAAGATATGCAACTGCGTGTGACAACACTGCAGGAAATTCCCCAAGAGAACGTCGGTGTCTCTTCCTCTGGAGAGCAACCGCCTCCCACTACTGAATCTCTTGAACCTGCGCCGTGGACAACCGTTGACGACCCGTCTCAACCCGCGGTGACCCCGCCTCCTCCACCCCCTCCCACACAGGACGCGGAACCGAATCATCCGCAGAACCAACCGACACCCACCGCGTATTTCCCTCTCGTCGATACCTTGCGTCTGTACGCCGGCTGGCTGCTTGCAGGCTACTTTGTTGCCTATGCCCTGGGTTCCTACCAACTGACGAAGCCTCTGCCCTTTCAGATCCCGTACGTTCTCGCCTTCGTGTATTCGCCGCTGATCCGCAGCTTCTCTCTGGCTGCGTTTCTCTTCCTCTTTGCCACAAGCATTCGACGGCTCCTCCCCAAGGGGACGCTGCTCTCTCTGCTCACGAGCATCGTAACGATTGCCCTCTTCCTCCTCTACCTCGCGAACACGTGAGTATGCAGTATGAAGTATAGAGTATTGAGGGATCGCTCCCTGCATACTTCATACTGCATACTCGATACTCAATACTGGATACCAGATACCTACTCAAAGTCCCAGCTGCTTGCGAATTTCGTCGGCCTTTTGCTGCTCATCCTGACGAGCACTGGCCTGCACTGTGAGCGACTGGAGATCTTTCCAATCCTCGCTGTGACGCTGTTCGAGCTTCTGGAGTTGAAGGAGGTGTTTCGGGCTCAATTCCGCAAACTTCCGTTTCTCTTCCTCCAGAATCTTCTGGAGTTCATCAATCTGGAACTGGCTGAGTTTAGGAATGGATTGAATGATGCGCCACTTTTCATCACGCGTGAGGGAAATAGATCCCCTGAGGAGCGAGAGGAACTTCTGCTCATCGAACTTCGTCTCCGGGTGCGCCGGAGCGGTAACATGGTCATTATTGAGAGTCGCCATGATGCTCCCAAAGCGGTAGTTGCCTACCTCGGCGAGCACCTTGAGGTCTTCATCGTCGTATCCCATGTCCTTAGTGGCCTGCTTTCCAGGAGGAGGAGGCGGAGGTCCCATGTCCTGCGGAGGCTGGGGAGGATTTCCCCCCTGGTCACCCTGCCCGGCAGGGGGAGGGGGAGGTGCCGGTGGCGCAGCGAAGACCTGCGTAGGATCCAGCCCGCCTGCGGGGACGGGATCTCCAGGCCGCGGAGGGGGAGGGGGCGGCGGGGTACCGCCAGCCTGCTGGCCTGCTGGAGGCTGCGGCGGTGTTGTCTGGTCAGCCATAATCCTTTATGGGAAATTATCGCTGGCAGTGTAGCAGCACAGAAGAGCAATACAACGGGAATCTCCTCCAGTCTTCACGCCTGTTCTGCGCTGGCCTGCAAGAGAATGTGATATCCGCTCAGAAAATCACGGATAGCCGCCTCGGGGCCGGTGAGGAGGAATCCACCGTCAGACCGCATGCCCAAGCGCACTTCGGGCTCGCGTTGCTGGAGTTCACGAATATCTCGCTGACAGCTTACCAGAACCCATCCCTGCCGGTGCGAATCGAAAATCTCAAGGTGAGAACGCGACATGGGAATACTCAGAAGGAAATGTTCACTGGTGTATACCCTTCCTCCGGTTCATCAAACAAGCAATATGCGCTTCTTCTTGTGCGGTCGGCATTTCCGTAACCGGGTGCCCACTTGCCGACGAGGTCGATATTGTCCCCGTTCGCATAGATGTTGAGTACTCCGGGCTTGCCGGCCTCGAGTGAAGTCGTGGCAACCGCTTGGTGTTCCCGGTCTCCGATGCGCACGCCGAGTTCCGGATCACTCCTGCCTGCACGCTCGAGAATGCGGGATCGCAACTCCTCTTGGTGCTGTTGCCAACTCACCATGTTGAGAAATGCATCCGCATACACGAAGTGGAGTGCTCCGTTACGCCCCTCGGGAATGATACCGGGGTCACGAGCGACAAGACTCTCCGTCCCATGATCCCGCGGCAGCAATGCCGGAGTAAATTGGGAACGGAACTGTTCTCCAGCTTCAAAGAGTCCGCTTCCCTCGTTAGGGAGTTCCCAAAGAGCGATGATGCGATTGCGGATGGACGCAAGATCCTCAAGCGGAGTTGCGACTATGCGAACGTTCGCATCGGTCTCTGCAACAAAGAAGGGCGTTCCGTGTGCATGTTCCTCCGTACGCTCTGCCTGGTTGAGGAATACTGCGGTGTACGTTCTGTCCCCATTCTCCACGAGATCACGGTGACGATCATGAAATGAGAGGATCAATCGCAGAAGGTGCGGTGCAATTCCCGTGCGCCCGTTGACGTTAATCTCACGCAGGTGCTCGCCCTGTCGCCAAGCAAAACCGCCAAAGTCCGTACAGATACGCACGTCGTGATCATCCGCCGTGCACGGACTCTGGAGCGGCCCTAAGGTATCGCTCAAGAGATACGTGCGGTGCGGGAGAATGCTCGGAGTTCTCTTCATGGTGAGGAGGGGGTACATATATACAAAAAGACCTCGCTGAGTGCGAGGGCTCGTGTGGTTGGAATGGAAAGGAATTAGCACACGTCAGACCCTCGCGCGAAGCGCATCATCATGCTCATCATGCCGGCGAGGGCGTGCAGCATTTGCACGAGCGGCATCCTACACTGAGGAAAACCTCCGTCAAGAAATTTTACTTTGGGGTGCCTGGTCCATACCCAAAACGCGCTGTGCAGCCCTGCGCGCACGCACAACAAGCTCAGGGCTGAGCATGCGTGTCAGTTGCCCCTCGGGCATACCGCTCTGCCGAAAGCCGTAGAGGTCCCCAGGGCCACGGAGCTTGAGGTCGATTTCGGCGAGCACGAAGCCCGATCGATGCTCCTCCATCGCTTTGAGGCGCGGCGACTGAGCCTGGTGCGGATGCGTGGTGAACAGGAAACAATGGCTCTGCTCATCTCCTCTCCCTACGCGACCGCGGAACTGATGGAGCTGTGCAAGACCGAAGCGCTCCGCTCCTTCGATAACGATGATTGTCGCATTGGGAACGTCAATGCCCACTTCAATGACCGACGTGGAGACTAAGATGTCCGAACCCCCGTCCCTGAATTGCCGCATCAGCGCATCCTTTTCTGCCGGCGTCATTCTGCCATGGAGCGCGGCAATGCGCCTATGGAGGAAGGCTTTCTGTAAACGTTCAACTTCGCGCTCCACACTCTTCACACCCAAAATTTCCTCGTTTTGAGATTCCTCAATGAGCGGACAGATGACAAAGACTTGTCTCCCCTGCACAATTTCACGATCAATGAAGCGTTCTACTGTTCCACGATCACGAGGACTGACGACTTTGGTAGAGATCGGTTTGCGGTTACCCGGCTTCTCCAGGAGCACAGAGAGATCATGGTGACCGTAGGCGGTCAGTGCGAGCGTGCGCGGAATCGGGGTTGCGGTCATTGCCAAGAAATGCGGGTTTCCTTTCTCCTTCAGACGTTTGCGATGCTCAACACCAAAGCGATGCTGTTCATCAACGATGACAAGACGCAGGTCCTTAAACCCCACATCATCTGTAATCAGCGCATGTGTGCCTATGACCAGATCGACAGTTCCGTCGATGAGTCCCTGCTTGATCGAGCGCGCCTGCACATCGGGAACGGAGCCCGTGAGCAGCTCCACGCGCGGCAACGGGAACGAGGTCTCCGCATCTGCAGTCGCGGCAAAGCGCTGCAGCCCAATGAGCTGGCGGGCGATGGTAAGAACATGCTGCTTTGCTAGGACTTCCGTCGGAACCATGAGTGCGCACTGTCCTCTGGAACGGATCGCATTGGCGATGACGGCCGTAGCAACGAGTGTCTTGCCTGAGCCGACATCTCCTTCCAAGAGCCGCGACATCGGCCGATCGCTCTCCATGTCCCTGAGGATCTCGAAGATCGCGATGCGCTGGCTGTCCGTAGGCGTAAAGTTCAGCGACCGGAAGAACGTGCGGATGAGCGCCGCATCCATCGGCGTCTTGAGCCGCTCCTGGCGTTCTCCCTGCCACTCCTGCTTCTCGGTGAGCACGCGCTGCTGCAGGTGGAACATCTCCTCAAAGGCAACGCGCTCCATCGCACGCTCGACCTCCGCAGGATCCTCGGGGAAGTGGAGTGCGCGCACGGCATCGCGGCGCGGGAGGAGGTTCTCTTCGGACAGCACATCTTCGGGGAGCGTCTCCCGCAAGTTCTCTATCGCCGGACGCACGAGCACCATCTTCTCCCTGAGCCACTTGGTGGTGATGCGCTCATGCTGTTGGTAGATGGGAACGAGTCTTCCCGCATGGACGAGAGGTTGGTCCCCCGCACGCTCAAACGTAGGGCTTTGGAGCTGCAGCTTGTAACCGTTTTCTACGAGCTTGCCTGTGAGTACCACTCCATCTCCGTTTGTGAGCATGCGCATGATGTGTGGCTGGTTGAACCAGATGACCTCCGCCGTGTCTCCCTCCGCATCAACGAAAATCCCCGTGACGAGTTTCTTCCCCTTTCGCGTGCGCACCAGCTTGAGCCGATCCACGGTTCCGCGCAGTGTCACCTTGGTCTCCAGCGGAGCGGAAGCGATCGTGTGCATCGCGCTCAAGTCCTCGTACGTGCGCGGGAGATACGAAAGGAGATCTTCGACAGTCTCCATTCCCATACTCTTGAGAATCGCCACGTACTCCTTGGTCGTATGGAGAACTGTGGAGAGCGACACCGAGGAATCCATGGCATCAGTATAGCGTCAATTGGGGGTTGGGGTTCGGGCTAGGATTGGGAATTCAGCCCGAGCCCGAATCCCAGCCCCAACCCTCATGCTTTGCCACATTGATTTTTGCGTGTCAGCACGCAATATTTGCACCTTTTCCCGGAATCAGGAGAATGGGGACACTATGTATCGCACTCTTAAGGTCTCCGCCGTTCTCACGTTGCTCATGAGTCCCCTGGCCGCATCTGCGTACACGTACGACCAGTTTTCCGGTGATCCCATGGAGCAGTACAGCAGTGAAGAACTTTCTGAAGAGCAAATACTCGATGCGCAGTGCAGAGAAGAACTGGGCCTCCCCGAAGCAGATATTCCTTACGGAGCGCTGAAATTCAACCTCCGACGGTGCATTACGCTAAAGCGCAAAGCACAATTCAACGAAATTCTTGGCGAGCGTCGTCGTGCTCGTACACAGAGTACCTATGAGAAGATCATCGCGCCAAAGTCAGAAGAATTGAAGAGAAGGACCGCGAGCTTCTTCCGCCGTGCGGTTCAGCAACAGCAAACTTCACGCCAGAACGCTATTACCGAATCTGCGACGGAGCAGCGCTCCTCCCTGCTGCGCGTGCGTGCGCAAAACAGAACTTCCGTCCATCAGAACGAACGCCAACAAATTTTAGATGCGCGCGAATTGCAAAGCCTGAGAATCAAGGCACGCGAGGATTGCCTCTCTGCCCCCCGTGCAGAGCGCAGTGCCTGCATACGCGAAAAGCTGGAGAGCTTGAGCAAAGAGTCGCAGGAGTAAAAACTCATGCGTGTCCGTTTCCGTTGGTGGTCAATCCACGCAGCAGCGTGATGAGCTGACGGCGTGATTAGTGGCTGACACCTGCGGAACCTACGAGAGTCACGGCATCTTCAAGCCGCCCTCCTGGATACAGATGATTTTGCTCTGTGGGAATCCCACACTCATGGAACGCGTCGATGAGATCATCCGTAATGCGATCCGCCTCAAGCGCTCGCGCAAAGTCCTTGACCAGTCTCTGTGCCGTTTCACTGTGGTTCGCCATAGTGGTGGCACTCTAATTATCTGTGACAGATTGTCAAGAAAATCTCCTCGTACTATGGAGGGATCTCAAAAGAGCCGCAAAGAGTGCATCCGTAAACATTTCTCTATGCATTGGAAATATATCGGGGCGTAGCCCTACCTGCCCTGTCTGCCGACAGGCAGGCGGCTGGCAGCTCAGTTGGCTGTCGAGCACCGCTTGCGGTGCGAGCAAAAGAAAAGAGCAGGCACTCTAGCGCACATAGCTATCTTTTC
>PFDV01000007.1 GCA_002772745.1 Candidatus Peregrinibacteria bacterium CG10_big_fil_rev_8_21_14_0_10_55_24
GCTCAACGGATAAAAGTTACTCTAGGGATAACAGGCTGATCGCTCCCAAGCGCCCACAGCGACGGAGCGGTTTGGCACCTCGATGTCGGCTCATCGCATCCTGGGGCTGAAGAAGGTCCCAAGGGTTTGGCTGTTCGCCAATGAAAGCGGTACGCGAGCTGGGTTCAGAACGTCGTGAGACAGTTTGGCCTCTATCCTCCGTGGTCACATAGAAACGTGAAGGAAGCTGCTCCTAGTACGAGAGGACCGGAGTGGACGAACCTCTGGTGTACCTGCTGTCGCGTCAGCGGCAACGTAGGATAGCTATGTTCGGCAGGGATAACCGCTGAAGGCATCTAAGCGGGAAGCCCCTCCTAAGATTGCGTTTCTCCATAGAGCCCGCCGCAAGACCAGCGGTTCGATCGGCCACAGGTGTACGCACGGTAACGTGTTCAGCCGAGTGGTACGAACGGGCGATTGAACGTTTCTTATTTGCACTGTTCACATGTCACGTATGGCGAGCAAGACGTGGTCACACGTTGAGGTATCTCAATGCTTTGCGCCACGTTTTGCTCCTTTTCAAGACCCTTCAGTCCTGGTGTCTCGAGCGGCGGGGGTACACCTGTTCCCATCCCGAACACAGCAGTTAAGCCCGCCAGCGCCGATGGTAGTTCCCCTTTGCGGGGTGCGAGAGTAGGTCGACGCCAGGACTGAAGGGTTTTTAATCATGAAAGAAAACCTATGGTTTTCTCTCATGGACTCTCTTTCCCTTTAAAAAAGTGTCGCTCCAGCCAGGCAAAGCCTGGCTTCGCGATGTTATTCATTATTTTTTTCGGTATGGTGTTTTCCGTTGAGGAGAGCGGTTTCTTGTTAGAAGAGAGTGAAATGTGCGATAGTTGCCGCCAGTATGCCGCATCGAGCGTTCCTTTTTGTTCTCTTTGGCACGTTCCTCTTCGCGTATTCCTACGTGCATCGAGCGGATGGCTGGAATCAGGTCTCTCGATTGGATTTGCTCCACGCCCTCGTCCAAGAACACACGATACGCATTGATTCCTATCATGAGAATACGCAGGACAAAGCGTTCGTGCGGGGCCACTACTACAGCGAAAAGGCCCCGGGGATTGTTGTATTAGCGATTCCAGCCTTTGTTTTCTCTAGCGAGGCACTGAAGGCTGTAGGCATGGATATCGATAGTCCGCGAGGATGGCTCCTCTCATCATGGATAACCACAGTGGGATCTGTCGGTATTCTTACGGCGCTAGGGGCTGTAGCCCTCTACCTACTCCTCCTACAGTGGGTGGAGGCACGTATCGCTCTCATGGCGATCTTCGCCCTTTTCTTGGGATCTCTGCCGTTCCCATACGCCACGATGCTCTTCTCGCACGCCGCGGTTGCAGGGCTTCTCGCCATTGCTCTATGGGCTTTGTTTGCGGATATGATTCGCGGCGTGCTTGCGCGCTGGAATATCGAAATTGCCGGGCTATGCTGCGGCTTTGCCGTTGCGAGCGAGTACCCATTCATACTGATCGTTGGGTGCATTTTTGTGGTGCTTCTTGTGGAACATCGTTGCAGGGCACTGCGCTTTGCGCTCGCTGCATCATTGCCTATGCTCCTTATTCCTCTCAACAACTTCTTGGTCACGGGTTCTCCATTGCATCTGGGATACGGTCAAGTCGCACTGGATCAACTGGGGCTATTGCACCAGAATGAATTAAGGATTTTTGGCTTTGGTTTGCCAAAATTCGACGTACTCTTCGCCATGCTCTTCAGTCAGTACAGAGGTTTATTCTTCTGGACGCCATTCCTTGTCCTTACACTTCCGGGATTCACTCATCTCTACCGGCGGGAAAGAAAATTCTTTTGGTGCAGCATTTCCCCGGTGCTCCTGTATAGCATCGCATTCTCTGCCAATTACTACTGGTTCGGGGGCGCGGCTCTTGGGATGCGTCATCTCACCCCTCTCATCCCCCTGCTGGCGGTTCCCGCCGCACTGGGAGCGGCGGAATTTCGTCTATTCGCCGGGTTCATGGCCGCGATTTCTCTCTTCCTCATGGGCACAGCAACATTTCTCAATACCATGCCCCCTTCACTTGCGACGGCTCCGATATGGTCGCACTATGTTCCGCTCTTCAAGGACGGAACTACCATGATGAAGAACCTGGGTATGGTTGTGGGCATGCAGGGGCTCTGGAGCGCATTGCCACTCCTCATCGTCACTGGCGTAAGTTTTCACTGGTTGTACCGCAGGAGTGACAGACTGGAGGTTTCTCCATCCTCAAACGCATGCTAACCATAGCGCATGTCCTCTCGCCCTTTTTGGCATCCCCTGGGTCTGAACTCGCTGTTGCACAGCCAGTTGTATTCGAGAGCATGCGTCGTGCCCGTGCGCTTGCAGCAGGTACGGTATCCGTAGAATTTCTCGCGGTAACATTCCCAGAGGATGCTTCGGCTCTTCCCTCTGATTTCTCGGGAACTTCCCCCCTGGATCGCTCCGTCCTCGACATGGGGATTTTTCGTGAGCGGCGCAAGCTCCCACTCCTCTGTGACATACTCGAGCGTGCGGCTGCTGCAACAAGCGCTTCCTACCTCATTTATACGAATGTGGATATCTGCTTGATGCCGCACTTCTACCGCTTTGTTGCAGAGCAGATTGGCCAGGGAATTGATGCATGTACCATCAATCGTCGAACCATACGAAGCCGACAACACAATACCAGCGAAGGTTTATCGCTGTTGTATGAAGAGGAGGGCAAACCGCATCCCGGGTACGATTGTTTTGTTTTTCGTAGGGAGAAGCTGGATTCGTTTATCCTGGGGCTCAATTGTCTCGGAATCGGACACGTAGAATTGCCTCTCCTCTGCAGCATGATTGCTCTGTCAACGGCATACCGTGCGTATCGCCGTGAGCATCTCACCTTCCACTTCGGCGATAGTCGCACATGGCGTGCAAGGTCGTTTCGCGACTATCAACGGTTCAATGATCAGCAGTCGGTTGCTTCGCTGCGCGCGCTCCTTGAACGTACGGGAAAAGCTCAAGAACTTCCTCTGCAATTACGTTGGATGCTCAGCACAGGCATGCTCGTCAACCGTTTCCTCATTCCCTCATGGAGAGCGCTCTACGGGCAATAGGAAAGGCAGAGCAGCAGCGGGATTTTCCTGTTCCTATCTTTCGTTAGCCTCCTTTGGCCCGCTACACTCGTGCCATGCAGGAGCGCTTGCAGAAGATTCTCTCAGCTCGCGGCATTTGCTCGCGCCGCAAGGCAGAAGAGTACATCCTTGCCGGCCTCGTTACGGTGAATGGACGCACGGCGAAACTTGGTGACAAGGCTGACCCGGAAACAGATACGGTCGCAGTGGACGGATCGGTGATCGAGGCAAGAAAAGAACTCCTCTATTACCTCCTCCATAAACCTGTTGGTATTGTGACCACAAATGCATCGCGGCACGGGCAGACGACCGTGCTGGATATTCTTCCAGAGCGCTTGCGGGGGACAGTTTTCCCTGTGGGAAGGCTTGATAAGGAAACCTCGGGGCTCCTGCTCCTTACGAATGACGGCGTGCTGGCGTATCGTCTTACGCACCCATCCTTCGATCATGAGAAAGAATACGAAGTGACCGTTGCGCATGCGATCACCGATGGGCAATTGCGGAAGCTCCAGGAGGGGATCACTCTCTCCGGTGTAAAAACCAAACCTGCTCTCGTGCGCAGAATCGAACCTACGAAATTCCGTTTAGCCCTTACAGAAGGGAAAAACAGGCAGATTCGTCGCATGTGTCAAAAGGTAGGATGCCCCGTGACGCAGTTGCAGCGCATCCGTATAACGACTCTGGAAGACCGTTCGCTCAAACCCGGGCAATTGCGCGTAATTACGCCGCAGGAGAAAGCTGCACTTTTGGCCTCTGTTGGGCTATAATAGAAGTACAACATGAAGATCATTCCCCACGGAGCGGCGCAGGAGGTCACAGGGACCTGCCACGAAATTTGCGTAGAGTCTTCTGCCGGGGCTAAACGGGTTCTCCTCGATTGCGGGCTCTTCCAGGGCAAGCGCAAAGAGGCAGCCGTGAAGAACGCAACGTTCTCCTTTGATCCATCCTCCGACATTGATGCGGTCATCCTCACCCATGCCCATATGGATCATGTGGGGAGGATTCCCCTCCTCTACAAAAAGGGATATCAAGGAGCCGTACACTGTACGTATGCGACACGTGATCTCGCAGAGGTCATGTTGCAGGATAGTGGATACATCCAAGAGAAAGACGAAGAGTATTTTCGTAAACACCTCAAGAAATCCATGATTCCCTACGATGGGCCTCTGTACACCCAGCAGGATGCGTTGGACTGCATGAAGCTTTTTCAGGGGAAGAATTACGGGGAATGGTTTCCGGTTTGCGAAGGAGTTCGTGCGCAGTTTCTTGAAGCAGGTCACATTGTTGGAGCCGCAATGGTGGTACTGGAGATCGTAGAACGAGGAAAGACGCACCGCCTGGGGTTCACCGGTGATTTGGGCAGGAGCACCCTTCCGATTATCCGCGATCCGCAGCCCATGCCTCCGGTCGAAACGTTGATCTGCGAGAGCACGTACGGAAATCGTCCTCACGAGGACATCTCTTCGGCAAAGCAGCACCTGCGTGACGCAGTGTGCCAGACGGCAAAACGCGGTGGGAAGGTCCTGATTCCGGCCTTCTCTCTCGAGAGGACACAGGAGATTGTCTACGATCTTCACCTGCTCTGGGACGCAAAGGAGATTCCGGCGGTGCCAATCTTCATTGATTCTCCGCTTGCATCGCGTGTTACCGAGGTGTTCATGAAGCATCCCGAATGCTACGACCAACAGATGTATGAGCAATTTCTTTCGCGTGCCCACAACCCATTCCAGTTCTCACTCGTCAAATTCACTGAGAGCGCAGAGGAAAGCAAGGCACTCAATGGAATGCCGGGCCCCATGATCATTATGGCGGGGTCGGGAATGTGCGAGGCAGGGAGGATCCGTCACCACCTGCGCAATGGGATCGAAGATCCCAAGAACACAGTTCTCGCTGTGGGATACATGGCGGAACAAACCCTCGGGCGCAGGATTGTTGATCCGAATATCACGGAGGTGAAGATCTTCGATCGCATGTATGCCAAACGCGCCCAGGTGCGGTACATCAATGCGTACTCCGGTCATGCGGATATGACGGATCTCGACAAGCTTGTCCGTAGCGTTGAGGGGCTAAAAACCGTGATATTGGTGCATGGCGAAACAGATGAAATGGGTCCATTTGCAGAGCGCATACGTCATGTCCGTACTGTAGAAGTGATGATGCCGGAGAAAGAAGCACTCGTTGAGCTGTGAAGGGGCTCATGACACATTGTCTGTAGCATCCCCCTTCTGTGGCATACTCCTGTAAGATTATCTGGATGGCGATAAGCGTTGTTCACATCGTAGAGAATGATTTCAGTGGGGCTGGGAGGGAAGCATGCCGTATTCACAAAAGCCTCATGGCCCTCGGCGTACATTCCTCCGTGCTCGTGCGAAGAGGGTCTGCTAGCACGAGCGTACACATCCATACACTAAGGAGCACCCGGCGCTATGCGCTGGCACAGGTGTGGAAGAATGTGAAGTTGTCCATGTACAAGTCGGTGCTACCGGATACCTTCACGTACTTCTCCGACGATCGCATAGGATTCGACATTAGTGACCATCCACTCGTGCGTGAAGCTGACATCATACACCTGCACTGGATTACGGATTTTGTGGATTACACTTCATTCTTCAGAGCAATCAGGGGGAAGCGGATTATCTGGACACTGCATGACTGCAACGCATTCCTCGGCGGATGGCATCTTCTCACTGATCAGCAAGGTTATGAACAGTGCTTGTGTGAGAGACGATCAAGCCACCTTTTGCGCTCTTTCATGCGTTCCTGGCTGAGGGGAATTTCTAGGCGCATGGAACAGGCATTCGCTGGCCAGCGCATGCACATCGTGGCACCGAGCTTATGGATGTTCAAGAACGTGGGATTGGAGCAGTCACTCCTCAGGAGTTTTCCGAAATGTCACATCCCGCACGGGGTCGATACCACAATCTTCCTGCCACGGCCGAAAGATCTTGCCAGATTGCGATGGAAATTACCGAGCGATAAGACTCTCCTTTGCTTTGGTTCGGAGTACGATGCGGTGAATAAAGGGGGTAAATGTTTTGAGAAAGCACTTTCCATCCTCTCGCAGGAGCGCACGCTCATCGATGTTGGTATCATTGTCTTCGGTAGGGCTACGTTCAATCTCTCTGGGATATCCCTCCCCCTGTACAAACTGGGGATGATCTACAATGAAGAGGAGATGTCCCACTGCATGAGTGCAGCTGATGTCACCGTTGTCCCCTCGTTTGAGGAAAATTGTAGTTTGACGGTCATGGAATCCCTCGCATGTGGGACGCCTGTCATCGCCTCTGCGGTGGGAGGTCTTCCTGAACAGGTGCAAAACGGGGAGAACGGTTTTCTCTTTCCAGTGTGCAATGCCCAGGAACTGGCTGCCAGGGTGGGTGCTTTTCTTGATCTCAGTGCGCATCAGAGGGAGGCGATGCGCGCGAGAGCTCGTGAGAGCATACTCCAACGTTTTACAGCGGAGAAAACAGGCAAGGAGTACTTGCGGCTCTACGAGGAGGTGATGAGTGAGGAGTCGTAGGGTGGAAATGATTCACAAAACTCTTTCAAAAATATGCCACAGCCGAGCGATAAGCGCTTCCATGGAGAATATTTTCTGCGCTCTTTCTCGGGCAGCTTGCCCCATCTTTCCTGCCAGTGCCGGATCACGCGCAAGTTGGAGCATGTACTCCGTCATGCCATTGATATCCCTTTCTTCAACGAGGAATCCTGTTTCTCCCTCGGTGACTATTTCGGGGATGCCTGAATGACGAGTCGAGACCACTGGAAGCCCAGATGCTGCCGCTTCCACTATGGCGATGGGGATACCTTCGGAATCGCCTCTATTTCCAGGAGTCTGTGCAGTGACCGAGTGCTGCACGAAAGCTCGTGCAGAACGCATGAGACGTGCCACTTCTTCATGGGGAAGTGGTGGGAGGAAAGTGATGGCCTTTTCAAGATGCAACGTTTTCACCAATTCTTTGCACTGTTCAAGGAGTGGACCGTTTCCTACCATGGTCATGTGAGCATCTGCACTCTGCCGTTTCACGGCGGAGAATGCCTGAATGGTGAGGTGAGGAGCTTTTTTTTCTACAAATCTCCCCACGGCGCAGAAGTGTGGTGGAGCAGAGGAAGGATCAGCGCCGTAGAAGAGTGAGAGATCGACGCCGGAAGCTGGCATGCAGTGGATTTTTTCTCGTGGAGCACCTAAACGGACGAGTTGCTCACCGAGGGCATGTCCTGCAGCAATGATCGCCGCAGCATCGGTGAAAACTCTTTGATAGGATTTTCCGAATATTCGCAATGTATTCTCGTGGAAGGCATCGAAGCCATGGAAGAATACGATGTATGGAACATGTGCATGTGTACACGCGCGCGATACCTTGGTTGCTGTGGGTCCGTACTCTGCCAGGACGACATCAATACAATTTTCCCGGAGGAATGTACGAAGAGCATGTTCCTTGAAGAGTGTAGCTGTAAATTTCGCTGTCCTGCCTACATGTCGATGGATAGTTTTCAGGAGCGGAGACAGATAGTCTAGGAGCAGCTCTCCGGTGTCTATGACGAGCGGGAACCAGCCGCCGTAGATGACGCGGACATGTGCTGGGAGATAACGGATATGCGCGCGTATGAATGTCTCTGAGTAGGCATTCTGATTGGGGCACAGTACGCACACGCGTCTCTCCCCCTCATCCGCACACACAAAACCACTCACTGTTGTTCGAGTCTGATGTGGTAAGGGAAGATAACAACAGGTAGGTAGGTTCACTTGTACGGGTGCGCTTGGAAGTAATTCTTGAAATGTGTTGGTGGAAGCCATTTTATAGACGGTGACAAATTGTAATATGATGAGTTTATCAGGAGAGAACCTCTCTTCACAGGGGTCCGGTTTCCTCATTTAAACTGCTGACGCAGCTGCCGGGTGATATCCATTTCCACTTTGTACGTGGCGAGCCACGTAGGATAGAAGCGAAGAAGTATCTTCAACAAAAATACCTCTGTGCTATATAGAGGGGAGCGCAAGAGCTGTTCAATATCTTCTGTCTCTCGTTGAGGGGTGTGGACCGTACCGTTCAATATATCTTGTCGTAGGCATTGGGCTTGTTCCGGATGTGCCCCTCGAAAACGCTCGAGCCAGCTGAGATAGGTATAGACGTTGTGCACGTGAAGCGGATGCTTCATCTGCAGGAATGTCTGTTGAGCCCACTGTTCCATCTGCGCACGCACTGTCCACTGTGCAGCATCGTAGTATCGACATTTTTCGAGGACTTGGTGAGGGAAGAGAAGACAATAGTGGTAACGATAAACACCCATTCGCTTCATATCCCTCGCGTTGAGAGGACGAACCTTTCGTAAGTCTCTAGCCTGTGTATCTGCCACTATTGGTGGTCGATGGGAACAGTACCTATACCCTGCTCCCCAGCGGAAAATCCTGTGCGACCAATGCTCGACTTCCTTCAGGAAAAAACCATCCGTATAGAAGTCGAATCCCCCCCAGAAAGAGATTTGGGGGAAAGAGATGGCGGTGATTCTCGGGTCGTCGCGGAGCACGGTGAGAATTTTTTCCATGTCCTCTGCTCTGTAGAACTCATCGATGTCGACCTGCCAGATGTACTCACCCTGTGCTTGTCGAGTGTACGCTCTCGACATTTCATCTTTCTCTGTCCAAAATCCTTCTTTGGTGATGATCTGGATTTTATTCTGAGGATCCTCCTCTGCTTTGAAGCGCCGAAGAACATCGAGTGTCCCATCCCGGGAGTGTCCATTGGGGGTTGCGTTACACGCAGCAGACTTGCACGCACCTTCGACGACGATGATTTTGTGCGCGAAAGGATAAAGCGAGCGCAGGCAGTAACGCGTGAATGGTTCGCCGTTGAGGACGATGATCCCAAACGTGATCTTGGGCCATTTCTTCACAATCCTCCGTTGATCAGGATCTCCATCCATGGGGACGTAGCATACAGTGTTCTGCTATTTTACGCGGGCAATTATACGATACACTATAGCTTCACATGCTCTCGATCATCACACCCGTCAGGAATGGCAAACCGTTCATTCGGGCTTGTCTCCAGAATGTCATCGACCAGAAGTGTGATGGTATTGAACACATTATCATCGACGGTGGCTCGACAGATGGGACGGTGGAAGTGGTGATGGAGTACGCAGGGAAATACGCATATGTTCGTTGGATATCGGAGCCAGATAGCGGTCAATCTGACGCAATGAACAAGGGGTTGGCGATGGCTCGCGGCAGTATCGTGTCCTTCCTCAATGTTGATGATGACTACGAGCCCGGCGTACTGGCGCGTGTTTCAGAACTCTTCCGGCATCTCCCGGAACCATCTCTCCTTGTTGGTAACTGTAACATCTGGCTAGATGGAGGAGTGCTCAGCGAGGTGAACTGTCCTTCCAGACTCACTGTCACGGATATTCTTGCAAGCCGCAAAGGACCGGCCAATCCCTGCGCGTACTTCTACCACAAATCCCTCCACGAGGCTATCGGTCTCTACGATACCGAAGACCATTATACCATGGATTACCAATTCATCCTCCGTGCAGTGCAAGTGGCGAACGTCCAGTATGTCAATGAGACGTGGGGAAACTTTCACTTATATCCCGGGTGCAAGACGTACGAGTCCTGCATCGTCACCAAGCAAGCCGCGTTCCGCAAGGATCGCATCATCCGAAAGTACCTTGGTACACTGTCATTCCAGAAGAAAACCTTGTATTACCTAAAGCGCTTCGGCTTCAGAATCAAACCGAAGCTCAAGCGGCTCATGATGTCTCACTGAGCCTCCATACCTGTGTTCGGATTTGAAGGGTTCACAGTCCGATTTCCCCTGCAACTGATTTCATCGCTTCGAGCGTAATGCTGATGAACTCATCGGGGGGAATCCCCAGGAGCTCTTCACACCGCAGGATCTGCTCGCGGTTCACCTGTGCAGCAAAGCTCTTCTCCTTCATCTTCTTCTTCACACTCTTCACCTCGACACCCGCAAGTTTCTTGCTGGGTCGCACCAGTGCTACAGCGATGATGAGTCCTGTGAGCTCATCAACGCAGTACAAGCACTTGCGTAGCATGCTCTCGAGGGGGTGTGCTGCACCGTACTTCTCGGCGTAGTGTGCGCGGATATCAGCAAGGAGCTCCTGTGGTGCTTTCACGGTTTTCAGGAGTTCTTCGAGCGTCTCGCCACAGTGCTCTTCCATATCCTTCTCCAATTTGTCCCAGTCTAAATCATGGAGCATGCCAGCGACTTTCCATGTTTGGGGGTCTCCACCGAAGCGCTTCGCGAGTGCTTCCATTGCAGCACCAGTGGCAATGAGGTGCTCGCGAATCTTGTCGGCGTGCTGCGTGAGGAGATTGTGTGCTTCGGGAAGCATGTAGCCGTATTCAGCGTGTTGGAGGAGAGGAGTGGTACTCATGGACCTATGATACTACAGCATCGATGCGCCGTAGGACCTCTTCCCGCTGAAACGTACTCAGAAACCACCCAACCTGCGGTCCGCTCGTTCGTCCGAGGAACAATTGGTAGAGCGGCTGGAAAAGGTTCTTTGGCTCTATAGCTTGCTCTGCTTTCACCAGGTGGATCGTCTCGTGGATCGGTGCACCCTCCCATACAAGAGAGGGGGAAGCGAGTGCGGTTTTCAGTGCCTTCAGCGCTGTCACTTGTGCGGGATCCAACTTCAAATCACTCAGTGGTTCCTTGAGAATCTTGTAGATGAACTCCTCTGGTGCGTAGTTCTTCAGCCATGGGAGCACGTACTTGGCTCGCTCCTCAAGAGCGGCGAACTCATCGGCATTCAGTGGAGATCCTTTGAGCTTTACTGCTTCTTCTCTGAGTGTTAAGTGTGGCATCTGAAGGATGAAGCTCAAGACCGTGAAGCGCATCTTCCAGAGGTCTTTCGGCGGTACAATCGGATCGATCTGTGTGAGCTGGAACGTGCGTGCGTACCCCTCGTAGGGTTCCGGATGACGCCTGAAGTAGTGATCGGCGAGACGATCATACTCATCGAAGAGTGTGGGGATGGTTGCTCCTTCTGGATCGAGGTCGATGGGCTGGTTTGGAACTTTGCGAATCATGAGAAGCTTCAATAGTGTCGGTGGGAGGAGATCGGCAATTTCCTTCGCTGATGCTCCAAGCCCCTTACTCGCGCTCATCTTCTTCCCTTTGAAGTTGAAGAATTCGTACGGGATATTGAGGGGTTCCGGATTGTGGAAGACTTCCTCGGAGATCCGTCGACCGATTTCGCGTGACCCTCCTGCGGCATAGTGGTCTTTCCCCGCCCCCTCGACGTCTACACCGAGAACCTTCCATTTTGCAGGCCACTCCACTTTCCAGGGGAGCTTGGCATTCCCATCGAAGGGGCTTATAGAGCCTCGATGCCCGCAACCTTCAGCCCACTTCACATAATGCTCTTTGCATGTGTAGTGAACCTTCTCGCCGTCCCATCCGGTTACCTGAGTTGTCCCGACCCTCCCACACTGCTCACAGATGACACTAAGAGGGTGCCAATCATCAGCCTTCTTTCCTCTACTCACCTCGTAGTAGATCGTCCGGATCTTCTCTGCGTTATCGAGCGCTTCGCGGATCACTTCATTGAATTTCCCCGTTTCGTAGAGAGGGCGAAGAGTGTAGTACTCGATGGGTAAGCGGAGTGGTTCGACCACTCGTTGAAGTTCTTTACCGAATACCATGGGATAGTTTTCCGCACCGGGTTCATGTGCGGGGACGGCGAAGAGAGGTTTGCCCATGTGCGGTCGATACTGCTCCTGATCCACGTAGATAGGTAAGCCGTCCATGGGATCGAAGTCGTTGAGCTCGAACTTGAACGTATTCTGGATATTTCGCATGGAGAGGACTTGAGAGACGAGTCCATGAATGACGATGCCGCGCAGGGACCCCACATGCACGCGGCCGGAGAGCGTCTTCTCATCTCTGATGATGAGTGGTTTCCCCTCAGCAATCTTGTCATGGAACCGCGTAGCAATTTCCTCGACGATTTGATCCACCCAGATCATGGAAAAAAGCTTACCTTGAGGGATGCTGGAAGTACATGGGGTTCTTCTCATACTATCGTTTCATTATCTTTTTGCGCGGGGAACCGTAGCAGTTAGGGATGTTTTTTAGGATGGTTCCACATTAGTAAGTTCTGTACCATGATTGACATGAAACATCTGTCTTTCTCGATGGTGCGCAGGCAAATGAATTTCATTATCCAGCTTACGAGGGCTCACCTCATTCTCAGGAATGAAGGGAGTTATCTTGGTTTCTTGTGGTACATGCTTGGTCCGATACTCTCCTTCATCATCCTCTTCCTGGTATTTCAACACAGATTGGGAGGAGATATCTCTCTCTATCCTCTGTATCTCTTTTTGGGCATTCTTGTCTGGGATTTCTTCAATACAGGCAGCATGATGTGCCTGAGGTGCATGGTATCCAGTGGAAGCATCATCAAAAGTCTTCCACTGAGCAGAGATGCCATCGTCATATCGCAAGTATTTTCTGTCTTTGTGATGCACTGCGTATCGCTGGTAGTGCTGTTGATGATCTGCCTGTTCTTCAATCTCTTCTCTCCTTTCTGGTTTTTCCTTCCCATACTCCTCTTCTTGGAGTATCTGTTCGTTCTTGGAGTGGGATTCGCACTCTCTGTCTTCTACGTGTATTTCCGTGATCTGGATCAAATTTGGTCGTTATTACTGCGTGTATGGTGGTTCGCAACACCCATCTTCTATGCACTCACTGAGACGGGTCCAGGATCGAAATTAAACATGTTCAATCCGATGTATCATATGATCGCACTCTCGCGATCAATCATTCTCTATCAGCAAGCCCCCGAAGTAAAATCTTTCGTCATCCTGTCACTTTTTTCCTGTGTTTCCATTATGATTGGATATGTTATCTTTCGAAAGCTCTCCCCTCATCTTGCAGAATATCTATGAACGCACTAGCATCCACTATTGGTATTCACGCAGAAGATTTACACAAGCGCTTTCGTATTGATCCTCACGGTACGCTCTTCACCAAAATCGTTGCATGGGCGAACGGGTGGGATCACTCTTTTGATCTGTGGGCGGTGAGGGGTATATCTCTCGATGTTCGTGCAGGTCAAGTTGTGGGTATCGTGGGGAGAAATGGCTCCGGGAAAAGCACTCTACTACGTCTCATCGCGGGGATCTACCGTCCGAGCGTGGGGCAAGTGGAGATCAAAGGGAGATTAGTTTCTCTGATTGATCTGGGGTCGGGGATGCAACAACGCATGACACTGCGGGACAATATCTATGTTCAGGGAACCCTTCTCAACATGACACGAGAGATGATAGAAGAGGCTTTTGACTCGATCCTGGAATTCGCAGAGCTCACAGGATACGAACATCTTCAGCTCTTTCAGTGTTCCAATGGTATGAGAGCTCGCTTATGTTTCTCTATTGCGCTGCATTCTGCACCACAGGTACTGCTACTCGATGAAGTATTTTCTGCGGGGGACGGATGGTTTGTGAAGAAAAGTCAGGAAGCAATGGAGCAATTAATAAAAAGTAATATCGCTGTGGTCCAAGTGAGTCACAACTCCGACTTGCTCAGGAAAATATGCGACAGGGTATTGTGGTTAGAGCAAGGAAGTTTACGAATGGAAGGTGATCCCATCCAAGTTCTCGATGCGTATGAGAAATCGTGCAACCAGCCAGGTGCCGACCCCACAGTTCTCATCGACCGCAAACCTCACTCCAGTTATGCTCTTGAACGAAGAGAACGAGTCCTGACAGCATGATAGCAGTGGTGTACTTCAGCTATGTTTGTACTAAGCTTCCCATCTGTTATGCATGATCCTGTTGTTTCTGTAATTATCCCCTGTTTTAACCACGGACAGTACCTGCCAGAAGCGGTAGAGAGTGCTGAACGATGTCATAGTGTGCCTCTGGAGATCATCATTATCGATGACGGTTCTACCGATGAGCTCACGAGAAAAGTATTCAAGCAGATGGAAGCAAAGGGGCACCATGTCATTGTGCGTCCGCACGAGGGTCAACCAGCATCCCGTAATGCGGGAATCCGAGCATCCCATGGTCGCTACATCTTTGCTCTTGATGCTGACAATCGTGTGGCTCCTCAATACATCATCAAAGGTGTGCGTATTCTTGATAAACATGAACGCGTGGGAGTGGTATACAGCGATGCATGGTGGTTTGGCGAGCAAGAGAAATGGTATAGGGCAGGGCGTTTTGATTTAAACCGGCTGATGCTCACGAACTACATCGATACCTGTGCGCTTTTCCGGAAAACAGTGTGGCAGGATGTTGGTGGGTACGATAGTGAGATGTGTGGCTTCGAAGATTGGGGATTATGGCTTGCTGCAGCAGCACGTGGTTGGAAGTTTCACTACATCCCAGAGCCCCTCTACGAGTACAGGGTTTGCTCAGATTCCGCAATCCGTACTCTCCTGAAGGATCATGTGTATGTGAAAAGGATCTACACAACTGTGTGGATGAAGTACTTTGAGCAGATATACATGTCACTTCAATATGGGTCTCATGCACTCTATCTACAGCGAAATAGTAGGGGATTGAGATTTATAGATAGCGCTCTGCGGGAGACATTTTGGAAGGTGCGGTCTCTCTGTGCCGTACAACGTCGTAAAATGATCAACCGGCTTGGCTCTTTTTTACAGAAGTTACATATCACGAAGAGATGATACCGAGAAGTGAAGTGGTGATGCAGGGGTTGTGTAGTAATTGTGTACAGAGAAGAAGTACTAACTACTTGGCACAACTGCGATATTCGATACACTACAACTGTGCCTACGCTTGTCATCTTCTCCATCCCAAAGGCCTTCCACGGACAAGTAGGTATCATTCAACAAAATGCTCTGCGCAGCTGGAAGGCCACGGATGCAGAAGTGGTGATTTTTGGGGATGAACCTGGGTGTGCCCAAGTTTGCCAGGATCTGCACATTCGACATTGTCCGACAGTCGCATGCAGTCCGAACGGTACAGGTGTTCCGCTTGTGAGCGATGCTTTTCAACAGGTGCAAGAGATGATCATTGCGGACTTCTACGTGTATGTGAATGCGGATATTATTCTTCTGCACGAGGAACTAGAAGAGATTCTGCAAACCATTCGTGCAACGGTACCGCGATCACTGACCATAGCCCGTCGTTGGAACATCGACGTTGCGGGTAACATTGACCTCAGCACGCACGATCAACGATGGGTCCTACGGGCATCAGTACATGCGAGCGGGACGATGGAAGGTCGGCTCTGTGGCATTGATATCTTCATATTTCCGCGTGGAATTCTCGCCTGGATCCCGACGTTCGTCGTCGGGCGTGCGGGATGGGATGGGCGCCTTGTCTATGAGGCGCTCGAGCATGGGCTTCCTGTTATTGATGCTACAGGACAACTCACGGTCATTCATCAGAATCACGACTACAGTCATGTGATTGGTGGAAGACGAGAGATCTTCATGAATTGCGACGCCATCTTCAACGGCCAGAAAGAAACACGGAAATTACGGTTTGTCGAAGATGCCACATTCACCATTGAGAGCCTCTCCTGGATGCATGGTGCCGGGCAAACAATGCCTGCACCCTGCCCACGTCAACCACGTCTCTCGATCGTGACACCAATTTCACAGGCTCATCCTGCGGAGCTAGAGGCGACCATCCTAAGCGTGTTGCAACAAAGGTACATGAATCTTGAGTACCTGCTCGTTGGGGAAGTGGATGCCGGCATTAGTCCGCTCATTAAGCGCTATGAGCGCTATCTTGCGGGATTGGTGCATGCATCGGAAGGAGACACTGTTCGCCGTGCTTTTGATCGGGTGCTCGGTGCTATCGTGGGGTGGCTACCGCCGGGGTGCACTCTCACGCCGGGGAGCATCAATGCCATCCTTGCGCAATGCACTGCCGGGGAGCCGGTGATTGTCGGATCTACACGTGGAGTTCCGCACCGTTGTGCGGTGTTCGGGAATAAGGATCAATGGATGCAATGTGTCTTCGATCCGTTGGCTCTCCGCTGCATGGCACGCTCTCCCGTGAGCGGGCTTAAGCATCAAGACGTTCATTGCTGCCGAGAAACCACGTAGTGTGAGTGGTTTGTAGGTCATGCATTTTCCTTCATACTCTCTTCCTTGGTATGTCCGTAAAGATCAGCATCATCACGCCGGTGCTCAATGGAGCTGACTATATCAACTTCTGCTTGCGGAACGTTGCTACACAAGGATACCCCGATATAGAACACATTGTTGTTGATGGAGGATCAACGGACGGCACACTCGAATATATTCAGCGCTTTGCAGAGAGGCATTCGCACGTGAGGCTGCTCTCCCGGCCGGGTTTGGGACAGTCAGCAGCGATGAATCTGGGCATTTCTATGGCAACGGGTGATGTTCTGGGCATTCTCAATGATGATGACTACTACGGGCTGGGAGTGCTGAAGAGAGTGAGTGAACTCTTCAAGCACCTCCCCAATCCAAGTTTTGTTGCAGCAGATTGCAATATTTGGCTGAAGGGAGGAGTGCTCTTGCGCGTTGATCGGCCCACTCGTCTCGGTATTACTGATCTCCTTCAAGGGCCACAGGTGTATCCGTTCCCATGCAATCCATCCTCGTACTTCTACCATCGTTCGCTCCATGAGTTCATTGGACTTTATGATGAAACTGACGATTATACGATGGATGTGGAATTCATTTTTCGCGCTGCACGTGCTGCACATTGTGTATACGTTGAAGAAACGTGGGGGAACTTTCGGTTTTTCCCTGGGACGAAGACTTATGAGGATATTCAACAACATCGCTGTGGAATTCGGGTGGCAGAAAAAATTCATAAACATGAGCGCATTCTTCCGTGGCACCTGCGCACGGTGACTGTGATCAAGCGTTTCATGCTAAGGGTGCAACGCATTGCACGTCGGTTCATGCATCACTATCTCGGCGTTGCGTGGTTACCTCCGTTCGTGAAGGGAGTTCAGTTGCCCAGATGTGTGCGACGTAGAGTGAGACAATTCTCCATTGCACGAGGACTCGTTGTGCCATCTTCTCCGATGCAAATACAGACAAATCCTTCCATGCAGCGCTGGCATGAAAGCAGGATGAGCGTCCAGGGTGTTCGAGAAGCAGCAGAAATACCTGAGCATGTCTTGTCGGCGAGTATGCCCGGGAAACCATCTATCTGTCTCATTGCCTTATACATTGGTCAATGGCCTCAATGGATGAGTTTCTTCTACGAAACCTGCCGTTACAACCCCACAATTCACTGGCTCCTGGTTGGCTCAGAGCCTCTCCCCTCGGGGGCGCCTTGGAATATACAGTATCTTTCACTTGATCTCCCCGCATTCAACCGCTTGGCCTCGGAGCGCTTGGGATTGCAGGTTGAAGTACATCCACAGTTCCTCCGAAAGTTTTGTGATTTTAAATGTACATATGGGAGGCTCTTTGAGGAGTGTCTTTCTCCGTATACATTTTGGGGTCATTGCGATTTGGATGTTGTTTTCGGTGACATCCGATATTTTCTCACGCGAGAGATCCTCGATAAATACGACGTGATTTCTTCGTACGGCCTCCGCCTGAATGGACCGTTTACAATCTATCGCAAAACTCCTGAACTCCTACGATTCTACGAGAAGAATGATATGCATGCTGTTGTGTTCTCTGATACTTGGAAACCCTACTCATTCGACGAGTACTATCTCACACAGACTGTACAGGAGCTCGCAGCGCGAGGGGAATTAAGATTACGCTTAGACGATACCTTTCAGCGACATGACCGTCATGGGGGCTTGCATTACTGGTATGAGGGTAATCTCTTAGATGCATGCAGTCGCAAGCCGGCCCTTCTCTTCCATTTTGCACAATGGAAGAAACAATGGACGAATCAAGCGTTCTCCTTTGACGCACTGGGGCCCAAAGCTTTTGTCATCCTTCGAGAAGGACTATTCCAATTCCAACGCGATTGGAGCGATTCGTTAAAGGATGACTACAACAAAGCGCTGATTAACATGCGGTTAGGGTATATGCCTCATTGAGAATATGCAGCTCGTACACATTAGTACTATCGATATCTACGGGGCTGGTAACGCCGCATGCGGTCTCCATGAGGCGCTGCGCGATGTTGGAGTGCAGTCTCATATGCTCGTGCTCAAACGACATGTTTCAGCGCAAGGTCTTGTGGAGTTCGTTCCGGCAAGAGATGTGCCGTTCGGCAGACTCCGCAATAATCTCCTTCGTCAGCGTAGCGATTGTGATTGGTCTCGCTCGAGTGTAGTGCGCAGTAAGTATGAAAAGATGACCGATGATCGAACAATGCACCGTGTGGAAAGACACCAACTTGTACGTTCTGCTGATGTCATCCATCTTCACTGGATTGCAGAGTATGTCAACTACTTGAGTTTTTTTGCTGGAGTGCGAGGGAAGCCAATGGTCTGGACACTCCACGATATGAATCCATTTACCGGCGGATGTCACTATGCTTCGAACTGTACGCGATACGAACAATGCTGCGGAGCCTGTCCGCAACTGCAATCGCTCGTAGAACAGGATGTCACGCGCCGTATTTGGCAACGCAAGCAACGCGCATTTGCAGGACAGCGTCTCCATGTGGCGACTCCGAGTAAGTGGCTTGCCCAATGTGCTGAGCGCAGTACCCTGCTCAGGGGATTCCCAGTGAGTGTCATTCCAAACAGTATTCCATCTTCCGCGTTCCCATCCTGTTCCAGAGAAGAATCACGGCGCGTGCTTGGTCTTCCGCCTGAAAAGACAATCATGGTCTTCAGCGCTATGGGTACTGGGCAGCGGAAAGGGGCTGTGTACCTTCAGCAAGCCCTAGCACGCCTCGGTCAAATCATCACATCCACACAGTCGCTCTCTCTTTTGATTTTCGGCTCTTTCCCAGTGAAACTCCTGTCGCAGAGTCCGTTCCCTTTCCATTCTCTTGGGTATCTCAACGATCCTGCGCGTGTCACGCATTGTTACAATGCAGCGGACTTCCTCGTCGTGCCATCACTCCAGGATAATCTCCCCAATGTGATTCTTGAGGCATTCGCAGCTGCCATTCCCGTTGTGGGGTTCCGCGTCGGGGGCATTCCCGATATGGTTTTCCCAGGCGAAACTGGTCTGCTAGCAACACCGGAGAACAGCGATGACTTGGCACAGAAGATGCTCTGGATGCTTGAGCATCCAGAAGAACGTCGTCGCATGGGGATCTGCGCGCAGGTATTAGCTAGAACAGAATACTCACCACAACTGCAAGCACAGCGTTACCTGGAAGTGTACGACACCCTTCTTCACTCATAATGTGTAATAGTCATCTTCAGGCAATTAGTGTAGTACGATCTGGCAATGATGTTTCCTACTCATGATATTTTGGGCAAATGGAAGAACTGGATACGACATGTGGCTCATAGGAGCATGTCCTCTTACATGATGTATCGGTATGGGAAAACTACGCTTATCAACGGGATATGGGAGAATTTGGTGCACTGGCGAACCAATTCATGTTTGCACCGCACATCACTCCGGACAGCAGCGTGCTGGATTTCGGATGTGGTGGGGGTGCGATGCTGAAACATCTCAACTGCAGAGAGCGTGTTGGCATTGAAGTGAATCCTTATGCACGCCGCGATGCGGCAGCCCGCGACATTGCTACGAAGCCGTCCCTCGATTGCATTGGTGCAGAGACGATTGATATCGTGATTTCCTGCCATGCTCTTGAACATGTACACAATCCTTGGTCAATTGCCTGTGAGATGTTTCGGGTGTTGCGCCAGGGGGGGGGCGTGCCATCATTGTTGTGCCGCATGATTGTGTCCAACAAGCGTACCGTGAAGCTGATATCAATCAGCATCTGTACACGTGGAATCCTTTGCTCCTCGGTAATCTTTTCCGAGGTGCAGGATTCCTCATTGAATCAGTGGAATTACTGCAACATGAATGGGTCACGACATCGCTTCAGGAGTTGAAGCAGATGGGGGAAGAGGAGTTCCATCGTCGTTGCCGTGAGCACGCGCAGAAACGAGGGAGCCATCAAGTAATACTCATGGCAGTGAAGCCCTGAGATAAGCTGGCGAAGGCGGGAGCCTTCTCTCTCTGACCTATTTCGGGAACAGTAGGGACTAATGAGGGAAGAATGTGCGGAGCGCAGACCGTGCCAGAGGATAGAGCACAGGGATTCTCCGCAGACGATCACGTGCCTTCACAGCGCAACGATATGTCTGAGAGGAGAGAATGGAGTGGAGATTGAGACGCAATGCAGTTTTTTCGGCAGTGAGACGGATGATATTTGCCCGCGCATGTTGCAGGCTCTCTCTCAAAATGACAGCCTCTTTTTGAAGGTTCTCTCTCAAGACAACGGCCTTTTTTCGCTCATTCTCCAATGTTGCACGTGTGTCTTGAAGTTGGGATTGAAAAGTATTGCAGGAGTTTTGCAAGTTAGAGTTTTGGTTCAACGCTTCCAGGAGCTTCAGAGGATGCACGAGAGGGAGGATATTCGTATGAAGACGTTCTTTCTCGAGAGCGTGGTGGAGTGCAGGGTGTGATTGCAGATGCTCTTCTGAAACAAGGAGGAGGATGTTCTGCCTGTAGCACCAGTCAATCGCCTCATCATTCCAGACATCTTTCCGGAGAATATCAAATGCGACGAACCCCTTTTTATTAAAACGGTTCAACCAGTACTCAGGCCACTGCTCATTTTGGTGATCGGTGCCTCCTTGCCCGGGGATCGCTGCAGAGAAGAGGATGATAGGACTCGCCCGTGCAACAGTGTCGACGTAGGTTTCTGCTGCTTCCGGAGGGAGGTGCTCTGCAACTTCGAGTGAGAGGGCAAGATCGAACGTTCTCTTCAGCGGAAATGGTTTTGTGAGATCAGCACTCTGGAAGCACTTCTGGGGGATACGCAGTGCTTGGGGATCCACCCAGTGGCCATCAATGCCGAGGATGTCCGTGATGCCGTGATCCCAGCAGACAGATAACCAGGTACCCACGCCGCAACCGACATCAATAACCGAACTCAGTGCAGTGAGCTTGAAGATATGCGGTAGAAGCTGCTTTGCGGAGCGGAGCGAACCAGCACTCTGCCTCGCAAAGAACTTTTCGTCGTAGGGAAGTGCACTTGTCATAGGCTGTGAAGTATAGCTTGTGCAGGGGGAATCAATGCTGAGCAGCATGTGTCGTGATGGCAGCTGTAGAAAGCGCAAGGGCGGGAGGCCTAGCCAATCCCAATGCATCATTGAGCTTCCCAGTGTACTCATCGATGATGTGCAGCCACGACAGAGGCAATGTTTTCCAGCGCGAGTTGAATCCGGTATCCTCAAGGAAGGAGCTTCCTACAGGTGATGCCACTGGGCGGAGCATCTGTTTCTGTATGTGGCCCAGTGTTTTTCCTAAATAATGCAGTAAAGACAGGAATTCTCCTCCTTCTTCAATGAGATCTTCGTATTTTATTAGATAGCTGTGATATTGGGGGTTCCGATACCATTGCAAGAGTGTTTCGACATGTTGTTGCCATTCCTTACATTTGTTTTTCAATAATTGCTCATCTGAGCAGTTGGTGGGAAAGGCGATCCTGCTGCTTGCTAGTGTGTTAAAACTGCTGCGGACAACAAACACAAAAATACTGTGGGGATAGAGGGCATGCAATAAATCCAAAGCTCTGTCTTTTTTATTGCTGCCATACCGGATTTCCTTAAACCCCCATATGCGCTTATCCTGGAAGTCCATTGGGGAAAAAAGCGAGGAGAGAAATTGCCTGAAGCAGTCATCCCACTGTGATTCATCAAGCCATGTTAGCCAGGCAGGCCATGCATGCGTTGCGATTTTATTTTGCATTTGTTCTGACGGCTGACACGGTTTGAGGAAGTTTTTTGATTCCATTCCACAGAAAAATGCATCTGCGATGAAGGATAGGACTCCTTCATGTTCTCCCCAAATGAGAATGTCGTCATAACTGTTCAGAAGACGTTGTACGAGTGTGGTTCCTGATCGAGGGGGGCCGATGACGAACAATGGTTGACCGATGTCGTTCTGTATCGTCATGTATCGACAATATTCCCACTGACAAGTGAGTGTAAAGTGCGCAGCGTCCTTATCAACTGTGGGTACGAGGGCTGGTGTGGGATAGATGCTGTGATATCATGCTCTCCCCACCATGAAAACCGGCATCTTCATCGGACGCTTCCAGCCTTTTCATGAAGGGCATAGGAAGTGTGTAGAAACAATCCTCAAAGCGTGTGATCGTTGCATCGTCCTGATGCGCGAAACACCACAGACAGAGAAGAATCCCTTTGAATTTGAAAAGCGCAAAGCGATGATTCGCGCAGCATTACCGATGAAAAGTAGGTGCTCATCATGGCATCTGCGTCCAGTGATGAAACCGCGCACATGCTGCGGTGGTCGGGAGGTGTTCTCGTGAGAATTGCGGCACGGCGCTTTGCCAGTGCCCGTAGCGGCAGCGAACGGGAAACGTGGTCGGCACTCCTCGTCGAAGGGAGGCCACTGTGCCATGGTGGCAGCGTCCGGTACCGTCGCATGAGGAGTACCGAAGCCTCAGCCCCAGCAGTGCGATCAGAAATCGCACCCACGATTGTGCGAGGTTACTACGGTCCTTTCCTCCATAAATCCTCGCGTGCAAGGGCAATCTGAACACTTCTATTCCCTCCCGTCATTTCTACGCCGTACATGCTGAACATCGCCCACATCATCAATCCCGTCGATGTTCCACCGTCATCGGAATTGCACCTTGCGCAACGACTTGCGCGAAAAGCGATGCGGACAGCAAAACTTATAGCGCAAGACAGCGTGAACGTTACGCTGTACACGGCGCAGTATCCCGAGGACAGGGGAATCGTACCGGAATACTTCACCAAGACGCCGGATCTCGGCAGGTCCATTCTCGATGTACTGCCGTTTCGTCGGCAGAAGAAACTGCCGCTCTTCAAAGATATCCTCGACAGGCTGTACGCGGCGAGCGATGCGGAATACTTCGTCTACACCAATGCCGACATTATCCTCATGCCACAGTTCTATACGACGGTTCAGTGGTACATAAATATGGGTTGTGACGCGCTCGTGATCAATCGCAGAACAGTGCCGGAGTACATCGCAACAACAGAGGAGGATCTGCCCGGTGTGTGGTCGGCCGTCGGCAAGCCGCATCCGGGATATGACTGCTTTGTTTTTTCGCGTTCTCTGTACCCACAGTGCGATATCGGTACCGTCTGTTTGGGGGCACCAGCGGTTGATGTGGGGTTACTCCTCAATATGATGGCGTGCGCCAAACGGTTTCTCCTGCTCAAGCACGAGCATCTTACTTGCCATATCGGTAACGACAAGCAGTGGACTCGACAACAGTTCGATGAGTTCGCCGTGCACAATTTGGGTGAACTCGCGCGTGTATGGCGGTACCTGGAAGAAACGCTCACAAAACGGTACGGTTCCCATCACACGATTCTTACGCACATCCGCCGCGATGCTGTGCGGAAGGTTCCCTACCACATTGTTACTCGTACGACGTAGGAAGGCACAAAGAAAGCTAACGTACAACATCTCCGGAAACTGTCGGTTGCGTCTCCGATCTATTATGGAAATAATGCATATCCTCGTTATGCAGTCTCGACGTATTCTCGTCACTGGCGGAGCAGGGTTCCTGGGGACGTATGTCGTTGGCGAGCTCCAGCAAAAAAACTACGAAGTTCACGTTCCCCTGCACTCTGATTACGATCTGCGCAGTCGTGCGCAGGTCGAACAGTTGCTGGCCGCAACGAAGCCCCACTGCATCATTCATTTGGCCGCTGTGGTCGGGGGCATTGGAGCGAATCGTCGGTCTCCCGGAACGTTCTTCTTCGACAATGCAATCATGGGGATTCACCTCATGGAGCAGGCGCGCCTCGCGGGTGTCGAGAAATTTGTTTCCGTGGGTACAGTGTGTTCCTACCCCAAACACACGCCGGTTCCCTTCCACGAGGAGAGCCTCTGGGACGGGTATCCCGAGGAAACCAACGCCCCGTATGGTATTGCGAAGAAACTGGCTCTTGTGCAGGGGCAGGCGTATCGCCAACAGTACGGATTTAATGCCATCTACCTCATTCCTGTGAATCTTTTCGGCCCCGGAGACAATTTTGACCCGGAAACATCCCATGTGATTCCTGCGTTGATTTACAAGTTTTCCTGTGCTCTATGTGAACGGAAACGGGAAGTGGTGCTTTGGGGAGATGGTATGCCAACACGCGAATTTCTCTACGTCAAAGATGCAGCGAGGGCATTAGTTCTTGCTCTTGAAACATACGAAAAACCGGATCCTGTGAACATCGGCACAGGGAAAGAAATATCTATCCGAGAACTTGCCGAGGTCATTGCAGCAGAGGTCGGTTTCACAGGAAAGATTGTGTGGGATACCACAAAACCGAACGGACAACCGCGTCGCAGGCTCGATACGGCTCGGGCACTGCGAGAATTCGGATTTCAAGCAACCACGCCATTCATTGATGGTCTGCGCGCTACCATTCAATGGTATGCGCGCCACGTAGCATCTCATACGCCAGTTCCCGCAAATGTTGCTGTGTGAACGACGATGATGGATTACCATACTCCTCGCGTGAAAACAGGGATCTTCATCGGCCGCTTCCAGCCTTTCCACGATGGGCATCGCCGATGTGTGGAGAAGATTCTTGCATCCTGCGATCGCTGCATCATCTTCATGCGTGAGACACCGCAGACTCAGAAAAATCCATTCGATTTAGAGAAACGTCGCGCCATGATCCGGAAAATATTCCCCGATAAGGAACAGGTCATCATTGCCGACTTCGATGATCCGGGAGCGGAGCTCTCCGTCTTCATCGGGCGCGACGTGGGATACGAACTCATCCAGCTTGATGCGCGAACCGAGGACATCTCCGCGACGGATATTCGCAAGAAACTCTACGAAGAAGCTGGCAAATCCTACGATCCGGATGCACACCTCAAAGTGAAGTAATCCATGGCACAACGCTTTCCCATCATCTGGCTCACGGGGAATACTGGCGCGGGAAAGACGACGCTCGCCGTGGGAGCTCGCGCGTACTTTAACGGAGAACTCTCCCCAGAGCACCAGGCTGCTCGACGAGTGATCGTGCTGGATGGCGACGAGATGCGCGCAACCATTTCCACCGAAGAGGGGCTCTCTCCTCAGGATCGTCGCAGACACAACCTGCGTGTAGCTCGACTAGCGGCACTTTTACAATCCCAAGGGTTCTGTGTCGTGGTGGCCGTCATCGCTCCTTTCGCGCAGGTGCGCGGTGAGCTTGATGCGATCTGCGCGCCACGGTGGGTCTACGTGAAGCGAAGCGGTCTCGATGGAGCGGATCGTCCCTACGAACCGCCGATATCCCCAGAAGCTGTCATTGACGACGATGTATGGAATGTGGAGGAAGCACGCGCGCAATTCATCCGGTATCTCTTGCGCGTGTGGGGTGGTGGAACCTCGGTGGTTCGCCATACAGATATACGATCGGCACGTGTTGCGTAGAAACCAGTCTCCCTCGTGAAAGATGTCCTGCAAGCTCAGGAGAAAAAGCAGTGGGAATCATTGACGGGTGATGTAGGTGCGCCGTAGAGTAGCCCTGCTGACGCGAGAAGCCTTCCAAACCTTCTCTTAAGGTAAGAGAGGCTCGCTTGTGTTCCTGTCTGCCTTCGCCCTGCGGGTGGAGATGGCAATTGAGTGCGCCGTAAGGTCCAGAATAAGCAGACTGCACGAACCGCCAAGTCTATGCCAGCCGGTCTTATCACCACCAAAATCGGCATGTCCCGCATCTTCCTCTCCGGTGGGGAAGCAGTTCCTGTGACCTATCTACGCGCACAACCAAATACGGTTATCCGTTTAAAGACACAGGAGAAAGACGGGTACAACGCAGTGGTGCTGGGTGTTGGTGAACGGCGCAAGAAAACGCGCAACGGGAAAGAGCACATGACGTATGTTGCGGAGCGGGAATGGAAAGTGGATTCCCTGGAAGGTTACCAAGCCGGAACGCAGATCACCGCAGAAACTATCCCCGCTGAAAGTCTGGTGACAGTGACGGGCGTGAGTAAGGGCAAGGGATTCCAAGGTGTCATGAAACGCTATGGATTCAAGGGCGGTCCTGCGTCGCACGGATCGCACTTCCATCGTGAGCCCGGATCCATCGGTATGCGCGCACACCCCGGTCGTGTGCTCAAGGGCCATCGCATGGCTGGTCATATGGGGAAGGACACCGTCACTCTTCGCAAGAGGCCTGTTATTGCTCTGGATGCGGAGAAAGGCATTCTTGCCATCAAGGGGCCGATCCCCGGACCCAACGGATCTACGGTATATCTCACTCTTGAATCGTCCTCCTCGGCAGCATGACGATCGATGTCTTCACCGCCACTGGCACGAAGAAAGGCACGGCCGTACTGCCGTCGGTGCTCTTTGAAGCTCCGATCAACGAGGGGCTGATGCACCAGGCGCTTATCATGCAGTTGAGCAATCAACGTCACTCCATTGCCCATGCGAAGACTCGCAGTGAAATCCGTGGGTCGACGCGCAAACTTTTCGCGCAGAAAGGCACCGGTCGAGCACGACGCGGTTCCATTCGCAGCCCTCTTCTTCGGGGTGGAAACAAGGCTTTTGGTCCTCGTTCCAACGCGAATTTCCGCAAGGAGATGCCACAAGCAATGCGCAGGAGGGCATTGATTTCCTGTCTCTCTGCCCAGGCGAAGAACGGGGTGATTATCGGTTTGGAGGGCTTTACCGGGACAAAGACGAAGGAGGCGCATGCACTCCTCACCAAGCTCCCCGTTGCGTTGGGGCGCCGCGTTCTCTTCGTGGTGGACCAGGAGAGCCATGGACTCACGCGTTGTATTCGCAATATCCCAAACGTATCCACTGTGCACGCGCAGTACCTCAATCCCCGCGATGTGCTCTCTGCCCGTCACATTGTATTCCTCATGAGTGCCCTTCGTGTTGCCGAGCAGACATTCGGCGCTCCGAAGAGTACGCGCAAGACAAAGCCGGAAGATGTGATGCAAAAAGAACGAAAAGCGCCAAAGAAGGTACCAACAACGAAAACACGCGCACCGAAGAAGAGCACCAAAGTAACGTCCGATCCCTCTGCCTAAGCATCCCTCCTCTCCTCCTCTTTCGCCTCCAGTACATCCCATGGATCTCTCTCGCGTCATCATCGGTCCCGTTGTGACGGAGAAGGCCGAGCGCCTGAAGACACAGCATGTGTACACGCTGCAGGTGGATGCACAGGCGACCAAAATCGATGTTTGTGCCGCACTGCGTCGCTACTACGATGTGGAAGTGAAGCAAGTACGCGTGCTCTGCGTCAGACCGAAGTTCCGTGCGTTTGGACGTTCCGGTGTCATGCGCAAGAGGCACCCCGCGAAGCGTGTTCTTGTTACGCTCAAGCCCAAGAGTAAACCGCTCGATATTGCTACCATCAAAACGTAATCATGCCGCTCAAGAAGATGAAACCAACGACTCCGGGGCGGCGCCAAATGACGGTTGCCGACTTCTCTGGGCTCACACGCAAGCGCCCCGAAAAGGCTCTCGCCTCCGGACGCCAGCGTATTTCTGGTCGCAACAGCGGTGGCCGTATTACGGTGCGTCATCGCGGGGGAGGACATAAGCGTCTCTGGCGTGCGATTGATTTTCGGCGCACAGACAAAAAGGGCATCCCTGCTCTTGTGAAGGCGCTGGAGTACGATCCCAATCGCTCTGCGCGCATTGCGCTCCTGCAGTATGCCGATGGCGAGAAACGCTACATTCTTGCTCCGGATGGCCTCATAGTAGGAAACCAGGTGGTTTGTGCGGAGTGCACCAAGGTGAAACCGGGAAACCGCATGCAGCTCAGGTATATTCCGGTGGGTTACAAGATCTTCAACATCGAGATGGTTATGGGCAAGGGTGGACGCATCGTCCGTTCCGCAGGAACCGCCGCAACACTCATGGGTGTTGACGGGGAGTACGCTCTCGTCCAACTGCCCAGCGGAGAAGTCCGCAAAATTCACAAGAATTGCTATGCCACGATTGGTACGGTCAGTAATCCAGAGCATAACCTGGTGAGTATTGGCAAAGCAGGACGCACGCGATGGCTTGGGCGGCGGCCGCAGGTCTTAGGTAAATCCATGAATGCCGTCGACCACCCGCATGGTGGTGGAGAAGGACACTCTCCGGTTGGTCTCAAGGGTGGCCCCAAGACCCCGTGGGGCAAGAAAGCTCTGGGGGTAAAGACCCGCCATCGCAAGCAGAAATCCGACAGACTCATTATTCGGCGCCGCACGCATAAGAGGCGCAAGCGTTAATCCTCCTCTTCCTCTCCCATGTCACGTTCTCTCAAGAAAGGCCCCTACATCGATCCGAAGCTCCTTAAAAAGGTGCTCAAAATGGCAGAAGCTGGCGGGAAGAACATCGTCAAGACGTGGGCGCGTGACTGCGATATCCCGCCGGAATTCGTTGGGTTTACGTTCGCGGTGCACAACGGAAAAGATTTCACCCCCGTGTATGTGACAGAACAGATGGTGGGGCACAAACTTGGTGAGTTTGCCTGGACGACAAAGTTCAAGGTGCACGGAGGCAAGATGGCTGAAGCTCAGGGTAAAGCTTTAGGTGCATCTGCAGCACCAGCTCCTCAAGCCCCAGTGCCCAAAAAGGCGTAATAGATCACTCTCTTTTGTATGAAAGCTTACCTCCACGCAACGCGCATCTCCCCCAAGAAGGCCAACCTCATTGCCAAGATGGTCCGTGGCAAGTCCGTAGAAGATGCACAGTATCTTCTGGAACATACGCATAAAAAAGGAGCGCGTCTTCTGCAGACACTTCTCGCATCTGCCGTGGCGAATGCGCGGGAAAATGATAAGCAAGATCCGCAGCATCTTTTTGTAAAAATACTGACGGTGAACAAGGCACAGACCTACCATCGCGGCGTGCCCATGGCGCGCGGGAGAATGCGCTCCATGCGCAAGTTCCTGAGCCATATTTCCCTCACGTTGGGTGTAGCTGGCCATGATGAGGATTCCACGGCACGCAAAACAGAGCAGAAGGGTTCTGCTGAGAAAAAAGCCACGAAAGTCGCTTCACAGCGGGTGCAGAAACCGGTACAACACTCACGCGCTTCCGCGCAGAGTACACAGGATCGCGGGAAAGGTTCCCGGAAGTCCTCTTCCAGGAATACCTCCCCGGCTCCCAGGGTTTCTGTGAGGAAGTCTCCTCCTCCCGCCTGACATTCATGGGACAGAAAGTTAACCCCAACGGCTTCCGCTTACGGATCACCCATCCGTGGCCCAGCACGTGGTTTGCGCGTGGTCGCAAGTATCGCGATCTCTTCCTGCAGGACACGCGCATCAAGCGTTTTGTGCATGATCGGTACAAGGATGCGGGCATCAGTGACATCACCATCGAACGTGGCAAGAAAACAACTCTCATGATCCTCACGTCCAAACCCGGTATCATCATTGGGAAACAGGGGAGTGCTATTGAGGAGTTACGCAAGATGTTGGAGCGCCAGTTCGGAGGCAGTTTCGAGGTGAACATACAGGAGATCCGCAACCCCGATGCGGATGCCGTGGTGATTGCGGAGGCGATCCAGGGACAGATCCAACGGCGTATGCCCTACCGACGTGCCTCAAAGATGGCTCTAGAAAAGGCAATACAAGCAGGTGCTATCGGGATCAAAATCCGTGTTTCCGGTCGCTTAAACGGCGCGGAGATCGCGCGATCCGAACTCTTCAAAGAGGGCAATATTCCCTTGCAGACGCTGCGGGCGAACGTGCAGTTCGCCGTGCGCCATGCACGCACGACCTACGGGACCATCGGCGTTCAGGTATGGGTCTATAAGGGAATGGTGTTCCGCAAAGTAGAGCACGTACAGTCCGCTTCCTTACCTGTTTCCGAGGCGTAAATCATGCTTGAGCCCAAGAAGATCATCTACCGGAAGCAGCACCGTCGTCGCGGTGCATTCAGCGGGACCGCCAAGCGCGGTCACCAGCTCGCTTTCGGCTTTATCGGACTCAAAGCGCAGTCCAATGGTGAGTTGACTGCGCGGCAAATCGAAGCAGCTCGACGTGCCATGACGCACTCTGTGCAGCGTGGCGGCAAGATTTGGATTCGTATCTTCCCCCACACGCCAGTCACAAAGAAGGCAGCAGAAGTTCCCATGGGCTCTGGAAAAGGAACGCCGGAATACTTTGCTTTGGCAGTGAAGGCCGGCACCATCCTCTTTGAGATGGATGGTCTCGATGAGCCTTCGGCGCGCATTGCATTGCGTCTGGCCGGATACAAGCTTCCACTCAAAACCAAGGTTGTTACCCGCTTTACGCACTGATGGCAACGCAACTCTCCATGGACGAGCTTCGCAACATGAACCTGACGGATCTCCGCCGGGAGATCCGCGAGGGAAGTACACTGCTGGCAAAGCTGCGTTTGGGGATCAAGATGAAAAAAGAAAAGGACACCGCGCGCTATCGTCGTGAAAAACGGCAGCTCGCCCGCATGCAGACCGCCCTCACGCAGAAGTGCAGCGCAGACGCTCCTCATTCCCCCGCAATCTCATGAGGCAGAAGAAAGGCATTGTCACATCGGCGAAGATGGAGGGAACGGTTACCGTTGCTGTGCACAGTCATGCGTTCCATCCGGTGTACAAGAAGCGTTTCCGCAAGAGTAAGAAATTCCTTGCAGATGCGGTGGGCATCGAGGATTTGCAGGAAGGAGATATGGTCATCATCACCGAGTGCCGTCCCTTAAGTAAGCGAAAGCATTTCCGTGTCACGGAAGTGGTGGAGCGGGCCCCCCGCGTCAGTGCTCTTCAGGAGGAAGAAGGCATTGAGCAGGTTATCCATCGTGAGAAGCATGCTCCGGAAGTGTCAAAGAAATCCGAACGTTCCCCTAAGAAACCTCAAGCATGATTCAGGTGCAGACCATCCTTGGCGTAGCAGATAATACGGGCGCAAAAAGCGTCATGTGCATCAAGGTGCTTGGCGGGTCCAAGCAACGCTATGCGCATGTGGGGGATGTGATCATTGTTGCCGTCAAGAATGCAGCTCCGCGTGGTGCAGTTCGGAAGAAAGCGGTCGAGCGAGCTGTCATTGTCCGTACGAAAGCATTGACGCGACGCAAGGATGGCAGCGGCATCCGTTTCGATGATAATGCCTGCATCATTGTTGCCAAAGACGGCATGCCCAAGGGCACGCGCGTGTTCGGACCCGTGGCCCGCGAACTGCGTGCCAAGGGTTTCCAGAAAATTATTTCCCTTGCACCCGAAGTCCTATGAAGATCCGTGCCGGCGATCTCGTCGTCATCATCAGCGGCAAGGATAAGGGCAAGACCGGCACAGTACTGCGGGTGCTTGCACGCACGAATCGTGTGGTGGTGGGGGATGTGAATATGCGAACGAAGCATATCCGTGCTCTTCCGAATCGCCCCGGACAAATTGTGCGATACGAGGCGAGTATCCACGCGAGCAATGTCATGCTGGTGGATCCTCAGAGCAAGAAGCGCACCCGTCTGGGGATGCGGAAAGATGAGAAGGGCAGGATGCAGCGCGTTGCCAAGCGCAGCGGTGCCATTGTCACGGTTTCTGCGGGTGCGAAGAAAGAGACGAAGGCGGAGAAACCCGAAACAAAAGAGACTGCGGCGAAGCGTTCAGCGAAAAAGGCGGAGAAGGAGTCTTCTGCGCAGCGTGTTCAGGCACCGGAAAAGTCGCCGTTCTGGAAGCGCATGGGGTTTGGAGCCGAAGCCATTGAGGATGCTGCTGAGCAGCAAGGCGCAGCGCACATGAAGGAAGATCACAGTGTTCCCGAGGAAACCAGAACTCCCGAGAGTTTTGCTCACCAACGTGGTTCCTGATGGCCTATGCATCCCTCCATGATCGGCTGAGAGGTCCTATTGCTGCAGAGCTCAAAAAAGAGCTGAAGATCGCCAATACCTACGCATTGCCGCGTCTGGAAAAAGTTGTGGTGAATGTAGGCATTAACAGGTCGAAAATGGATCGCAGCGAATTGCATGAGTACATTGAGCAGAGTTTGGCTGCCATTACGGGGCAGAAGCCTGTATTCACACGCTCTCGCAAGGCGATTTCCAACTTCAAAACTCGCAAAGGACTGGTTGTTGGAGCTATGGTAACGCTGCGCGGGCGGCACATGGAGGAATTCCTCGATCGGCTCATTGGCTATATTCTTCCCCGTATCCGCGACTTCCGGGGGCTTCCAACAAAACTCGACGGTCACGGAAATTATGCAATCGGCATCCGCGACCACTCCATCTTCCCCGAGGTGCCTCTTCCCGATGCGAAGGATATCTTTGGTTTGCAGGTGCAGATTACGACGACTGCGAAGAATGACGAAGAGGCGCAAGCGCTCCTCAAGCACATCGGCATGCCCTTCCGTCCAGAGAAGAAGGACGCTAGGGGTGCAGCATCTTCCCCCGCTTCCGCATAAGCCCATGGCACGAACCGCACTCAAGAACAAGCAGCAATCACAGCTCCAGGCCTTCCTGAGAGCAAAAGCCGCTGGGCAAAAGTCTAAATTCCCTACGCGTGTGTACAATCGATGCCAGCTTTGCGGCCGACGCCACGGATATATGCGCTTCTTCGGTATCTGCCGCATTTGTTTCCGAGAGCTTGCCAGCAATGGTGATGTCCCCGGTGTTACCAAATCTTCCTGGTAGACCTATGGCCTTCGTAACAGACCCCATCGGCGATCTCCTCACCCGCATGCGCAACGCGCAGAGCGCGGGCCAAACGGAGTGCAGAGCTCCCTGGTCACGTACCAAGCAGAGTCTCTGCGAAATTCTTCAAAAAGAAGGCTGGATTGCCGGAGTGAAAGTGGAGGGCGAGGCTCTCAGGCAGAACATCGTCGTTACGTTCTCTCCCGAAAAAAATCGTCTGATTCTCAAGCGTGTGAGCAAGCCTGGTCGTCGTGTCTACAAGGGCGTAGCTGAACTCAAGCCGTTCCTCCGAGGGTATGGCATTGCCATCATTACCACCAGTCAGGGCCTCCTAACCGATGCGCAAGCGCGCAAGAAGGGAGTCGGAGGCGAACTCCTCTGTACCATTGCATAGCATGTCGCGTATTGGCAACAAACCAGTGGCAATTCCCGCAGGAGTGACCGTAACCGTCACAGGCTCCTGTGTGGCTGTCAAAGGAACCAAAGGGCAGCTTTCGTACGAATACCTTCCGCAGGTAACCGTAGCAGTAGAGGCTGAGCGTGTCGTTGTGAAGCGTATCGATGACACACCGCAGTCTCGCGCACGCCACGGTCTGACTCGCCAGATCATCGCCAATATGATTACGGGGGTGAGTCAGGGGTACGAGAAGCAATTGGAAATCATTGGTGTGGGCTACAAAGCGCAAGCCAAAGGCAAGTCTGTCACACTCAACCTTGGTTTCTCCCATCCCATTGAGTACAAGGCTCCGGAAGGCGTAGAGATTTCCCAGGACGAAAAGAACAAAAATCTCCTTAAGATCTGCGGTATCGATAAGCAGAAGGTGGGCCAGGCTGCCGCAGATATTCGCGCGATGCGCCCCCCAGAGCCCTACAAGGGGAAGGGAGTGCGCTATGTCGGCGAGCAGGTCCGACGCAAAGTCGGTAAGACCGCAGCGAAGGGGACTGCGGCAGCAGAGTAAGCTTTTTCTCTCACTGTCTTTCATGCTCATGCCCAAGATGAAGAATCGGCTCTCCCGCAAGCGACGCATCCGCGCACGCGTGCAGGGTACGACACAGAAGCCACGCATGACCGTGTACCGGTCTCTGACGCAGATGACGGCACAGATCATCGACGATACGTCTGGCAAGACCATTGCATCGGCGAGCACAAAGGAGCTCAAGGCGAAGCCGAATGCCGCAGGGGCTAAAAAGCTCGGTGCTCTGATTGCGAAGAAGGCTAAAGATGCGGGGATTTCCGCCGTCGTCTTCGATCGTAATGCCTATGCCTACCACGGTCGTGTCCAAATCCTCGCCGATGCGGCGAGGGAGGGTGGCCTTACGTTTTGATTCCCCCATATTCTTTCTCCTCTCATGCCCAAGACTTCCCGTCCCGACCGCAAACGTTCCGACCGCCGCACACGCGAGCCTAAAGAGTACGAAGAGACCACACTCTCCGTTGATCGAGTTACCCGCGTGGTGAAGGGTGGTCGCAGATTACGCTTCCGCGCGGTGGTGGTTCTTGGGAATAAGAAGGGCAAAGTGGGGCTCGGCACCGGCAAGGCCACAGAAGTTCAGGTAGCAGTGCAGAAGGCGACGGCCGATGCCAAGCGGAACATGATCCGTGTACCGATCGTGAACGGCACTATCCCTCATGAAGTGGATACCAAGTTTAAAGCGGCACGCATCCGCCTGCTTCCGGCGAGCGAAGGCACCGGTATCATCGCCGGAGGAGCGCTCCGTGTTATCCTGGAGCATGCGGGCGTGCAGAATGTACTTTCCAAGCGCTATGGAACGGGGAACAAACTCGTCAACGCTCAGGCAAGCATGCGAGCGCTGCAAGAGCTGCGCGGTGTACCTCCCAATGAGCAGGATTCCAGTGTCAGTGTGGAGGAAACCAAGCAAATGAAGGAAGCGCGCCAGGATGCCGAGGCACTGGCGGGCGAGCAACTGACGGTAAAAGAAGTGCGACGCGAGGATGTTGTTGGGGAATAAGGAATTTTCCTTCGGGACATGCAACCGCAGGAACAGCCCCTTACCATCGGCACGGTCGTGGATTTGCGACATTTCCACAGCTCCATAGCGCCGGAGATGATCCATCCAATGGTTGCGCGGTGTCCTCTTGTTTATCAAGGGGCTTTGGAGGTACGTGCAGGGCTTAAAAATGGATCGTCGTGGCAATCATGTACCGCGCGCTGTGCGCATTACAACAACAGGATCTGCAACGTGCTCACGGCTAAGAATAGGGAGATTACGCGGTGTCCGATCCAGGATCGCAAGGGATATGTCTACACCGAGGAAGGGAGTGCGCGTCATTCCATCGCCGTTAGGGTAGAGCGACAATAAGCGCTTCGGCTGAATTCAATGCTATACTGGGTTCATGAAGCGAGCGCTCATCATCCTCGCGCATCAGGGATACCAGGATCAGGAGTACGCGGGAGTACGCAATGGCTTAGAAGAAACCGGTTTTTCGATCGTCATCGGCAGCACCATTGCGGGGATGTGTACGGGCAGATTTGGGGGAGCAGAGCAGACAGATGTTGCATTACGTGATGTTCGCGTAGGGGAATACGACTGCGTTGCATTCATCGGAGGACCAGGGGCCGCCTTGCTCAAAGAAGATCCGGAAGCACTGCGCATTGCGCATGAGACTGTGCGTGCCCAAAAGCCTCTCGGCGCCATCTGCATTGCGCCGCTCATTCTGGCGCGTGCGAAGGTGCTGGAGGGGCGGCGTGCTACGGTGTGGGATGGAGGCACGAGGGAGCAGATCGCTGAACTCGAGCGTTACGGAGCAATCTTCACTGGTGAATCCGTGAGTGTGGATGGCCGCATTGTCACGGGGGATGGTCCCGGTGCCGCGGAGGAATTCGGCAAGACACTGGGGTCTCTCTAACGGTCAAGCACGCGGCAGCAAGCCGCAGAGCTTCTTCTGTCGAAGGGTGAAATTTCGCCGATTCTCTTTGACCAGAGCCGCAAGTCCCCTTACCATGCCTCTACGCTGTTCTCCTCTACAGGGAGGCAGGGAGTTCCCCATAATCATGCTCCATACACTCAGGCCAGCTCCGGGTTCTCGCAAGCGCGCCAAGCGCGTTGCGCGCGGCAACAGCGGACACGGTGGCACGACAGCCGGCCGTGGTACCAAGGGGTACCACTCCCGAGCGGGATCCGGGCGTCGTCCTGGGTTTGAGGGCGGTCAAGTCCCTCTGCTCATGCGTCAGCCTAAGCTCCCGGGGTTTCGCAATCCGAATAAGATTCAGTATGAGGTATTCAACCTTGATACTCTGGAGCAGAAGCTCCCCGCAGGAAGCTACGACACGGCGGCGCTCCGTGAGCATCGGCTCCTGCGCACCAAGCGTCCCGCGAAGCTGCTCTCGCGCGGAGTGGTAACCAAGAAGTTCACACTCACCGTTTCTGCCACATCCAAGAAGGCCAGAGAGGCCATTGAGAAGGCCGGCGGTTCCGTGACAATCTCTTAAGCAGGGTCCATTGACCCTGCGGTGTTCAGCATCGACAATAGTACCCACATGTTCACGTACCTGCGACAGCTCTGGCACTCCGAGGACTTGCGCAAGCGCATCCTCATGACGCTGGGGCTCCTCTTCATCTACCGTATCATTGCGCACATTACCATTCCGGGTACCGATCCCTTCGCTCTCCAGCAGTTCTTGGATTCACGCAGTGGCGGCGGAGTGGTTGGCGTATTTGCTGCGCTTACCGGCGGCGCCATCGACAACTTCTCCATTGTGATGCTCGGGCTCTCGCCCTACATCAATGCCTCGATCATCATGCAGCTCTCCACGGTGATCTTCCCGCGCTTAGAGGCGCTCAGCAAGGAAGGTGCCACCGGACAGCAACAGATCAATCGTTACACGCGCTGGCTCACAGTCCCGCTCGCGTTCGTGCAGAGCTACGGTTTCCTTATCCTTCTGCAGCGCGGAGGCATTAACCTGCTGGATTTGAGCTTCCCCGCGGTGTTTGCTCCCATGATCTTCGTCACCGCTGGCGCAGTGTTCCTCATGTGGCTGGGAGAACTCATCACCGAAAAGGGTATTGGTAACGGTATATCGCTCATCATCTTCACGGGGATCGTCTCGGGTATCCCGACAGTCGTGAGCTCACTCTTCATTGCCGGTGAGGGCAAAATGGCTGCGTTCTACCTCTTCTGCATCGTCTCCTTTGCGCTCCTTGTCATGGTGGTGCTCTTTACCGATGCGCATCGCTTAATCCCCATCACCTATGCCAATCAAGGTGCAGGACGCGGCGTGCAGGGGGGGATCCCCATTCGCTTGAACCAGGCGGGAATGATCCCGATCATCTTTGCGATTTCCCTCATCACCTTGCCGGCAATCGTTGCGCAATTCCTCTCCACTGCCCCGCGTTTCGCGAAGGTCGTGAGCTTCGTCAATGCCTACGTTAATCCGCAGAATCCCAGCATCCTCTACATGCTGCTCTACTTCCTGCTCGTGCTCGGATTCACATTTTTCTATGTCTCCGTGACGTTCCGCCCCGAAGAAGTTGCCGAAACCATCCAGAAGCGTGGCGGGTTCATCCCCGGTATTCGCCCGGGGAAACAGACGGCGGAGATTCTCGCCAAGACCAGCAATCGCTTGAATCTGTGGGGAGGCAGCTTCCTCGGTATCGTTGCGATCATCCCGCTCCTCTTCACTAAGTACTCGAATTTGAGTTCTCAGGATCTCATCATTTCCGGTTCAGGACTCATCATTATCGTGGGTGTCGTCATGGAGCTCATTCGACAGGTCAACGCGCAGCTCCTGGCGCACGATTACGAGAAACTCGTGTGAGAGCATCAATTGTCGTTCGTCTCACCATCGCGCCCACGAAGGGGCGCTTTCGTTGTGCAAGCCCAACGAGGACAGATGTTTTTGCTGCTGAGGGTTACTTGAATTTTGAATCTTGAATGATGAATGATGGGTGAGAAGCTCTTCATTATTCATAGTTCATACTTCATACTTCAGCCATGGATTTAGTTTTCTTCGGTATTCAAGGCTCCGGTAAAGGTACGCAGGCCAAACGGCTTGCGGCGCAGTTCCATTACTCTATTTTTGAAGCGGGAGGCGAACTCAGGAAAATCGCCGCCTCGGGATCGCAGCTAGGGGAAACCGTGAAATCCTTCATTGATGTGGGCAAGCTTGTCCCCTTCGCCATCATCATGCAGGTGGTGAAAGAGGCGATTCTCGCGCGACCCAAGGATCAAAAAATCCTCTTTGACGGCATCCCGCGTGATGAGGACCAGATGAACGCCTTCGATGTGATCATGCGCGAGGTGGGCCGAAAATTCTCCTGCGTCGAAATTTTCCTCCCCGAAGAGGAGGCGCTTCAGCGCATTCTCGGACGTGCGCAGCAGGAGGGGAGAGCCGACGACGCCGACGAAAAGACTATTCGTCGACGTATGGAAACGTTCCACGAGAAAACGCGTCCGGTGATCGAGGCCTACCGTGCACAGGGGCTCCTCATCGAGGTGGATGGGCATGGCTCGGTGGAGGAGATCTACGAGCGGCTCACGGAGGCACTCGTACTGGAGGAGTAGCCTATGGCTTTATGAAGCCATAAAGTGTCATATGCGAAAGTGTCTTCGGCACGGTCTCTTTCTTCGCTATCCTTGTCCTATGTCTCAATGCCAAACATTCACTGACGAGCAGATTGCGCTGCTACGCACAGGAGGCAGCATTCTTCGTGCATGCTTGCACCATATGGCTACACTCGTGGAACCCGGCAGGCAGACGGCGGAACTCGATCGCGAAGCGGAAGCTTTCATCCGCGAGCGCGGCGGACTGCCGGGCTTTAAGGGGTATAACGGTTTTCCCGCAACGCTCTGCACTTCCGTGAATGCCGTGTGCGTACACGGTATCCCCGACACCTATGCTCTTCAAAAAGGAGACATCATTGGTATCGATTGTGGTGTGCTGTATGAAGGGTTCTACACGGACGCCTGTATCACCGTACCTGTCGGTGCGGTGAGCACGCAGGCGCAAGAACTCATTGCCGTAACACAGGATGCACTCAACCGCGTTGTTGCGTTGGTGTGTGAAGGGATACACGTTGGCGACATTTCCTCCACCGTCCAGAAGACAGCGGAATCGGCGGGATTCCATCCTGTACGTGCATTGACGGGGCATGGGCTTGGCACGCACTTGCACCAGTTTCCCGATATCCCCAATATTGGCAAAGCGGGTACAGGTCCCCGGCTTCCTGCACGGACGATTATCGCCGTGGAGCCGATCATTTCTGCAGGAAGTGACGCCATTGTTGAGGAGCGCGACGGTTGGACGCTCTCCACCAAAGACGGCTCTCTGTGTGCGCATTTTGAGCATACCATCCTTGTGCTTCCACAGGGGTGTGAGGTGCTGACGTAGGGCTCTTTGGAGGGGCGGGAAAACCCCTCGAACATTGACGGAAAACGGAAATATTATTATAAAATAAATCTAATAATTAAGCAATATGTTTTTCTGGCTTCTGCAGAAAATATTGGCAATTCGCTTGAAGAAGCGAAGATCGCTCTGTAGCATTCATCGGCTTGTAATTTCACCTTGCACTCAGTGGCAAAGGATGTGATTGATTTGATCGGCATCGTAGAAGAGTCCTTTCCTAATGCCACATTCCGGGTTCGTATCCTGAGTCCCCAGGCGAAAGACCACGAGCTCTTCTGTACCCTCGCCGGGCGAATGCGAAAGTTCCGCGTTCGTATCCTCCCGGGAGATCGTGTGCGCGTGGAAATCACGCCCTACGATCTTGAGAAGGGGCGCATCACCTATCGTTTCCGCTCTGACCAGCCCTTGGGGCTAGAGGAGCCGCAGGAACAGAGGTCCGGTAGCGCACCAGATGCAAACGACTCTTCCGCCCCCTCCTCATGAAAGTCCGTAGCTCCGTTAAGCCCATGTGCAAGGATTGCCGACTGGTCATCCGACGCAGTGGCGGCACGAAGAAGATGACTCGCCGCATTGTCTGTAAGAATCCAAAGCACAAGCAGCGCCAAGGCTGATATCTCCTCCTTCTCCCCTCATGCTCCGCATTGCCGGTGTCGTCCTCCCAGGTCAGAAACGCATTGTGATTGCTCTCACGGCAATCAAGGGCATCGGCCGACCTCTTGCGGGGAGGATCGTGCGTGAACTCAGCATCAATCCCGACTGCAAGACGGATGATTTGGGTGAGGAAGAACAGTCCCGCCTGCGTGCGCGGGTGGAACAGGAAGAAGTGGAGGGAGATCTCTCGCGCAAGGTATCGATGGATGTGAAACGCCTCCAGGATATTGGCACGTGGCGCGGGTACCGTCATCGAAAAAAGCTCCCCGTGCGTGGCCAAACTTCACGGCGTAATGCGCGCACAAAGCGCGGCAAGAAGAAGACCGGACTCTCCGGTCGTGTCACGTTGACCAAGACGTAATCCTTCTTTTCCTCCCCTCATGGCCGAGACCACTCCACCAGCACCGGAAGCAACCCCCAAAGTTGTTCGCAAGAAGAAGATCAAGCGCACCGTACCCAAGGCGCGTGTCTGTATTCATGCAGGAGAGAACAACACCATCGTCACGTTCACCGATCTGGAGGGGAACAAGCTGGCAGGTTCCAGCTGCGGTGCCGCAGGATTCCGCGGGACCCGCAAATCCACGCCCTACGCAGCCAAGGTCGCTGCGGAGAAGGCTGCGGAGATGGTACAAGCCTATGGCGTACAGTCCGTGCAAATAGAGGTGAGAGGATTGGGCCCCGGTCGCGAGCAGGCGATTCGCGGTATCCAGGGCGCGGGCATCGATCTTGACGCCATTATCGACACCACTCCCATTCCCCACGGCGGTTGCCGCCCACGGCGTCGCAGACGCGTGTAGTTTTTGTCCCCATCTTTCTTTCGTATGAAGTACACAGGACCTAAGGCACGGCGCTGTCGCAGGCACGGAGTGAACCTCTATGCCAGCGATAAGTACGACAAAATTCTCCAGCGCAAATCGAGTCCTCCGGGCAAAGGTCCGCGCGCACGTCTGGGGCGCAAGTCCGAGTATGCTCAGCAACTTACAGAGAAGCAGAAGGTCCGTGACATGTATGGGTTGGGCGAGCGTCAGTTCCATCTCCTCTACCAGGAAGCCACTGCTGCCAAGGGGCAAACGGGAGACATCTTCAAGCAGCTCCTTGAGCGCAGGCTGGATAATGCCATTTACCGTGCAGGATTCGCTCTGACGCGTTTTCAGGCACGCCAACTCGTTGGGCATGGACACTTCACCGTCAATGGCCGACGTGTCACGGTCCCTTCGTACCGTTTGCGTCAGGGTGATGTTGTGGAGTTACGTTCGCGCAGCCGTACGTCGCCGCTCTTCGGCCCTATTGTCGAGGCACATGAAAAGTATCTTCCTCCCGGATGGATAAAAGTGGACAGTGCCAAACTCCATCTGGAGGTGACGGCGGTCCCCACGCCCGACATGGCCGAACAATCCATCGATATGCGCCAAGTGATTGAGTTCTACTCCCGCAACTAACCCACTGGAGACGCATTCTCCGTTCTTCCCTTCCCTTCCCTTCCCATGCACATTATCCAGGAAGAAATTGGCCTCCCCACCTTCTCGGCCGTGCCCGTGCAGAAGGGTGATGACAATCATGTAATCTTCACGATCTCTCCTTTGCCACAGGGCTACGGCGTCACGCTGGGGAATGCCATGCGCCGCGTTCTCCTTTCCAGTCTGCCGGGTGCCGCAGTCACCTCGGTGCGTATCAAGGGCGTGCAGCACGAGTACACCACGCTCAAAGGAGTACGCGAGTCTGTCATCGATATCTGTCTGAATCTGAAGGAACTCAAGCTGCGAAAGTACAACAAGGATGCGGAAGTGATCTCCCTTGTGGTAAAGGGGCCGAAAGCCATTACAGCCAAAGATCTCAAAGTCTCCTCAGACATCGAGATTCTGGATCCCGATACTCCTATCATGACTCTGGAGAAAGGAGGACAGTTGGATGTGGATATCACCGTGGAAAAGGGTGTGGGCTACTCGCCTGCATCCGAGCGGAATAAGAAGCAGAACGAACCCGGTCTCATCCATATCGATGCCGTGTTCAGCCCGGTGGAACGCGTGCGTTTTGCGGTGGAGTCGGCCCGTGTAGGGCAGCGTACCGATCTTGATAAACTCATTCTCGATGTGCAGACAAACGGATCACTCAAGGCAGAGGAGGCTGTGCAATTTGCCTCTCAACTTCTGAAGAATTACTTTGAGTACTTTGGAAGCAGCGACAAAGTCGTGGAGGGTGAGTTCATTGCCGACTTCACACGATCGGGCGCGCGCGGTGTCTCTGAGGACGATGCTGCCCCCGTGAAAGAGAGCTACACCCCCATCGAAATTCTCAACTTCTCTCCCCGAACACTCAACGCTCTTATCAATGCGGGCGTGGGGAGCATTGAGCAGCTTACCAAGTGTACAGAGGCCTCTCTGAGTAATTTCCGTGGCTTCGGTGCCAAGGCGCTTGAGGAGGTGAGGAAGACGCTCGCAGAGCGGGGACTTGCCCTTGCCGATGATTCCCTCGATACCTGATTGACGGGAGGAAAAGCCTTCCGCAAGATCACTCACCCATGCGTCATCGAACATCCCGCCTCCGGCTCCCGCAGAAACCCGCTCACGCGCGGATGATCAAACGGAATCTCGTTACGTCGCTTCTCCTCTACGAAACCGTGCGTACGACCAAGAAGCGCGCCCAGGTGGTACGCCCCATGGCCGACCGTTTGATTACCGTGGCGAAGACCAAACAGCCGCACCTTGCTATCCGCTTCATTAACCGCGTTGTGACCGATAAGAATGCCAGTCGTAAGCTCATGGAGGTCTTGCGCGAGCGCTACAGCGACCGTCAATCGGGATTTACCCGCATGATTCCCGTTGGTGCGCGCAAAGGCGACGGGGCCGAGCTCGTGGAGATCAGTCTCCTTGAGGGGAAGGACGTTGTGCCTCGCGAGGCAAAGGCTCCTCGTTCCACCGTCAAGAAGTCCGTGAAAACGGCAAAAAGCAAAGCCAAGAAAGATTCCTCCTCTGCATCATGAAGACCTCTACGATTCCCGCACCAGCTCCGCAGTGGGTACTCATGGATGCCGATGGGCAGTCTCTGGGGCGCCTGGCCGCTGCCGCCGCAACGCGTCTGCGCGGCAAGCATCGCGTAACGTTCTCTCCGCACCAACTTTGTGGTGATCATGTAGTCGTAGTGAATGCGCGCAAGCTTGCGCTCCATCCTACGAAGTTACATCGCAAGACGTACTATAAGCACAAAGGGATGCTGGGACACCTGAGCAAGGAAACGCTCGGTGAGAAGATGGAACGCAATCCCACAGAAGTCATTCAGCTGGCCGTTGAGCGCATGCTCCCTCCCAATCGGCTCAGAAAGCAGATGCTCAAGAGACTCCATGTTTTTGCAGAGGCGCAGCACGACTACGAAGCGCAGAAGCCTCTTCCCGTCACCCTCCCGTAATTTCCCATGGCACTCTCCACCGATAAACGGCAGTACTTTTATAGCGCAGGGAAGCGTAAGACCGCCATTGCCGGCGTCAAACTCTTCGAGGGTGGGAGCGGTCAGGTGACCGTGAACGGTCTTGCGATCAAAGACTACTTCTCTGGCACGGATGTGGAGAATGCCGTTGCACCTCTGCGTATTACAGAAATGAAAGGAACGTTCGATGTCGAAGCTATTGTGCATGGCGGCGGCAAAGCAGCACAATCCGATGCTGTGCGGCACGGCATCAGCCGAGCACTGGTTCTCATCAATCCCGATCTTCGGCCCACGCTCAAGCGCGAAGGGTTTCTCCGGCGCGATGCTCGCATCAAGGAACGCAAGAAGCCGGGGCTCAAGCGCGCGCGCCGCGCCCCACAATTCAGTAAACGTTAATTGTGGTTCGGGCAAGCCGTGCTTTGCAGTTCAGCAAACGATAGCAGGGATGTTGTGTCATGGTTCGATTCCGCTCACCATGACACACGTTTTTCGTCACTCTTCGACTCCGCCACAGTCGTTCGCGAACGACGTGGCTCCGCTCAGGGTGACACAGCTATTCATGGTTCGGCGGGTATTGCCGGTCTTCTTTCAAGCTACCGCCATCTTCACGTAGTAGAGACTTGCGCCCTCTTCGGTATCCAGGATGAAGCGTGCATCCATTGTGGAGAGCTCCAGGATTGTCCTGCACATTTTGAGGAGTGTGGCTGCGGGGAGCTCCACGCCGGCTTCCAAGCACGTCGCACACAGGCCTGCGGCATCTTTGGCGCGCAGGTAGGATTCGCCCTTCTCCTGAATCGTCCGGTAGAGCGATTCCTGCACGGTGAGGATGTAGCGCTCAATGTAGAGCTCCAGCTCTTCCACAGGGAGCTCGTGGACCTCTGGCAGAACTTCCAGGATATCGAGGTCGTTGTGGATCGCATGGGCGATGCAGGCTTCCAGTGACATGGGTGTTTGTTGTGGAGAAATCCAAGCATTGTAGCACGTCTTCGTGTTTTCTTCAATGCCCTTAGGCCGGTCCCGCTGTACAAACTCAGCTTGTTCGGCGATCCCGCGGGGTGCTACGCTATTTTGTAAGTATGCAGAAACAATCTTCCGGGCTTGTGCTGGGCATTGCCGTCTTCCTCACGGTGATCGTTGCGGTGCAGTGGGGGACGACCATGCAGAGCGGAGTGAGCTTGCAGGGAGCGGTTGCTCCGGTGTCGTCTTCAACGACAACGACGCCCCCTTCTTCTGCCACGACGACGTCGCCTTCTTCCTCGTGGTCGTTTTCCTCATCTTTTAGCTTTTCCTCCCCCAGCTCGTCGTGGTCGTTTTCCTCGTCCTTTAGCTTCTTTCCTTCCACAACTTCATCCAGCACTTCCTCTTCTACCTCGCCATCATCTTCCTCTACCACAAGCTCTTCGTCTTCTTCGCCGGAATGCGGTAACTGGATACAAGAAGAGGGAGAGCAGTGTGACGGGAATGACGATCCTTGTGCCGCAGGATACGCCTGTGACGATGAATTCATCTCTCACCCCACTTGTACGTGTAAGCCCATTTGTGAACTTTCGATCAATAACGATTCTGAGTGCAAGACCGACTCTCAATGCCCTGAAAATCAGACGTGTGTCGTTGCAGACGCATCGCAGGGTGGTGTTGAGGGGAGGGAGCTCTGTAAGTGCTCCGGCATCTGCGGCGATGGGAAAGTTACGGGTGCGGAGCAGTGCGAAACGACGTCGGATTGCGCAAAGAAGGGTCCAGAGTACGTGTGTCACGAGTGTGGGTGCCTCCATTACTGCGATGTCCGCACGGGGAGTTTCTCATTGGCTGAGTGCTACGAGGACGACATGTGCAGCCCAGGGGAAGCATGTGATTTCAGGTTAGGATTTGGAGATACGCCAGTTGGCACGTGTACCTGCTACCACAAGTGCAGCAAAGAGGGTGGTGATGAGTGCGAAGAATGGAGCGATTGTGATGAGGATACGGAATACTGCAAGAACTGGGTCGGCGGGGACTGCACCTGTGTGAATGTTTGTGAGAATTCTGATAATCCCGATTCCCTGTGCAATAGTGACACACAGTGCCCGGATGGAGAAAAGTGTGTGTCAACTGGAGGTGTAGGATTTGGCATGGGTGACGATCGCAACTATGATCTTTGCAAGTGTTCCGGCGTCTGCGGCGATGGGAGTATTACGGGGATAGAGGAATGTGAACAGAAGAGCGATTGCTCGCTTGCGGATGAGGAATGTATTGGATGTCAGTGTGAAACGTGGTGTGAACGACAGGAAAATTATGAATGTGCCTCGGATGATCAATGCCTTACTCCTGATGAGTACTGTGACAGCGAACCGGAATACGGGGATTGCACGTGCAAGGAATGCCCCGACGTGAACGGGGACGCGTTCTGTCAGGCGAAGAAAGGGGAATCCAGTTGGATATGTGTTGAAAACAAGTGCGAGCTTTACTGCGATGGTGTGCAAGGTGCGGAGTGCGGGATAGGTATAGGAGCTGTCCACTGCCCTTCAGGCGAGTACTGTGACAACACGCCGGGGACAGGAACATGTACCTGTAAGAAGAAGGAGTGGGATGAAGTACCAGCAGATTCTTCTGCCCTCTCCGCCTCCGTCTCCTCCTCCACCGCTTCCTCCTCCCTCTGGTCCTCCCTCCTCCGGTTCCTCGCCCAGGTCACGGGCACCGTAGACCGCTCCTTTGCGATTACAGAGCTCTCCCTCACCTCAAGTTCCATCGGCTTCTCTCCTGCCTCTGTTACAGAGGGAGGCTTCCTTGAGGCTACCTGCGGTGAGGACACCTTCATTCAACCCTTCGCTTTCCCTCAAGGGGCTCTCTCCACTCCCGTCACTCTGGGTCTTGGAGGTCTTAACCCCACGGCTCTCCAGCACATCATGCTTACGGATTACGTCCTCACCTTCGCCGACGGTTCCCAGCGCTTCTGCACCATCACTGCCCGTTCCTGCTCCAACGAGGACACGGACACAGACAACAACTGTCCTACCTCCACGAACGAATTCACGATCTCCATCCACACCGAGGAGGAGTGTAGCCAGGGCCTCACCATGTTCGCCCGCACTCCCATCCACTCTCTCCCATTACGTCACTACTGGCGCTGCCCCTCCTCCGCCCCCTTCTCCACCGCTTCCTACGAGGAACTCTCCTCCGCCTACTGGCTCTACCGCTTCCTCCCAGAGGAAACCCAGTTCTTCCGTGGGACAGGGCCCTACCATGCCTCCCTCCTCCTCATGAACGAACTCCCTGAGGACACCCTCACCGCCCTCTCTAACCGCCCCCCCATCACCTCCTTCCCCGCCCACAGCTTCCACCAGCTCCTCTCCGACCGCGGTACCTTCTTCTTCACCCCGCAGGAGGGCCTCAGAGTAGGTTTCTGCACCTCCGACGCGCAGTGCACCCCCTTCGACCCCGATCTGCGCTGCTCCACCTCCCAGGGCGATTGCAAC
>PFDV01000011.1 GCA_002772745.1 Candidatus Peregrinibacteria bacterium CG10_big_fil_rev_8_21_14_0_10_55_24
ACGATCTCCTCGTAGACGCACCGGTTCGTCGAGGTATCGCAGGAATCTTGCGTGCATTCGTCGGCGTCGTTGCAGTCCGCATCGGTGATGCAGCATTCTTCGATCTCTTCGTAAGAGCATCTTCCGTCCGCATCGCAGTCATCCTGCGTGCAAATATCGGCGTCATCGCAATCCGCGTCGGTAGTGCAGAGACTGCAGCCCGGCAGCGAATCATTGAAGACGGTGCCGCAGGAGGCGTTACCGTTTCCGTCCACCTCAAAACATCCGTCCGTCGTACAGGAATCTCCGTCATCACATCCGGAAGCCTCGCACTGCTCATCGGGAGTACAGGTGCACCCCTCGCAGGATTCGCCTTCCCCGCAAGAAAGTCCGGGTTCACCGCAGAGCTCCCCGCTATCACTGCTTCCATTGCCACAATCATCTGCCGAAGGACAAATGGGACCCGAACCGCCAAAAACTCCCGGAATATCCTCGTAGTTTTGGCTACACTGCCCCGGAATGTTGCAGAATGGCAGAAGTTGGCAGTATGACGTGCAGTTGAGAAGGTCCGGGATGCAGTACCAGGCACCGCAAGGGTCAACACCGCCGCAATTGAGCGGATTGAGCTGACAGCCGCTCGTCATCATCTGCGCATAGTTGCACCCCCAGGGATTACCCGGGACACCGGCACACTCCCCCTTATCGCGTCCACAGTCACCGGGAGTGGTTCCACAATCGCCGCAGGTGCCGGTTGCACTGTTCCCCGTATAGGTACAGCGCGTCCCCAGCGGATCTTCCAGCTCTCCCGTTATATCATAGTTGCTGCAGCACGATCCTGCCGTCGTGCAGGCATGATTATCTGCTGCACAGATTGAACATGTGTAAGGATACGATCCTCCTCTGCAAATTTGATCAGAAGGACAATTGTATCTCCCTGCCCTGGCCCCCTCCGGCCTGTCGCAACTTGTTGGGCCGTCATCCTCTGCAAGCAATACTGCGGTAGTGTTGCCCCAAACACTATTCAATGAACTTAGCCAGTCATGTTCATCCTTTGACGGCCTGTAAAAGGAATTGCCACGCGCAAAGAACTGGGCAATACGATCCCATAGTCCGTCCAAGGGTACTGAGACTGTGCTGTCGTCATCACCGCCAGTGGACGGCTGCGTATCCTCCTCAGTCGGAGGCATTGCACAGTGGCATCCTTCCTGCGGGTATCCGGGCTCGTATGTGCTCAGGTCGCAGTCCGTGCTCCCCGGTGCAAATTTCTCAGCGGCAATCGCCCATGGAAGGCAATCCTTGTCCGAGTAGCATCCTCCGTCCTCATCATCCATTACCGTGTCCCCCGGCGGAGGCGGGGGATTGTCGTTCCTACCATTGCAACATACTGGCAACTTGCACTCCGAGGAACACCAACATGTATTGAGAGGCCCCGTTGTCCCGGATTCATTGCATCGCCCATCAGGACCGGTGCACTCATCGACTACACCACTCTTCCCGTAGTCACACTCCTCACCTCCATCGAAAATGCCGTTCCCACAAGGTGGCACGGGAACCCTGCAATTGAGTGCGCATGTCTCAGTGGCCCTGTGCACACACGCGGAGTTCGCCTCGGGGAATCCCGCCGCAAGGCAATCGGAGATGGTACTGCACGACGTTTCGCCGTCAGCACAGTAGTTCTCATCACACTCCTCATCGACCTCATCGTCCGGGGAAGGGTCATTCGTCTTTTCCTCCAACGACTGTGGTATGCCATCGCCGCACCACTGAGACACTGGTGTACACACGCCCTGTACTCCCGTGGTTTCTCCGCCCTCCCACTCCATAATTACCGTTTCTATGCATAGAGACGGATACGGGCGGTCATACGCTGTCGTACACGTATCACCCGAGCATGTAGTTATGGGCTGATTTAAGTGGTAGCACTGATCGTCACTATCGCAGTAGTTCCCATCGGGGATGAAGGAGTACGGTGCACCACCCTGCGGATCAGTGGCACACTGCCTTTTGCGTACGTCATCGGGACAAATTGCCGAACCTCCCCCATACCATTCTTGGTACAAGCCATTATGAAACCTAGGCTGCCAGTACGAACCGTAGTATGCCGGTGTTTCTAAGTTACAGGGAGGAATCGTGGCATCAGGGGGAGTGCAGTATCCGTAACACGCATTCTCCGGGCTGTATCCGCGATCAGTGATCCAATCGAGTTCAGTGACTCCTGCGATGGTTTGATTGCCCGGTTCACGCATACAGAACGGCACCCTGGCTGTCGCGATACATGCAGAGTGCCACCGTGGATTGGGGCCACACTCATACGCACATTTCAGATCGGAACCGTTGCTCGTAAAATCGTCCGGCATCTCCTGCCAAGTACAACCGGGAACCAGATCTGGCTCAACCTGCGCCGTCAGTGTATTCGACCTTATCCGAGTCGACTGTTGCACAACAATTGCAATCCCCATTACGAGAAGAAAACCGGTGAGTAGTTTCCCAACCTTCATATTGAGGGGAATGTACCACAACAAGCCAGGTTGATGCGAACGGAGTTTGTTCTGCAGTCCAGCATTGGTCACGGACATCCGAAAGCGTACACTGCAGCGCATGCCTCGCAGAGCGAAAGAACGCACTCTATCTGCCATCCGATTCGGCAGAGAGGGATGGTTGTACCTCGGTATGGTGTGCCTCCTTGCCTACTTTACGTATCTGCATGGCTATGCCCAGCCCAATGGTGCGTACTGGGATGAAAACTACTATATTGCCGATGCACAAAAAGAGCTCAATGGGGTCTTTTACATGCAATTTCATCCACCGTTGGGCAAGCTCCTCATCGGGCTGGGTGAAATGCTCATCGACGCCAACGAGTATGATGATCAGTTTTTGGGAACGGATCACGGTAAGGATTTCCCTGAAAACTTTTCTTTTGCCGGCTACCGATTTTTCCCCGTATTCCTGGGATGGCTCTCCGCCCCCTTGCTCTTCTTGACGTTCTTCCTGCTCACACGCAAACACCTGCTCGCGCTCTTCTTGAGCTTCCTCTACATCTTTGACAACGCTCTCATCGTGCACAGCCGCGGTGCCATGCTGGATGCTCCGATGTTGACGTTTGCGATTCTCACGATTCTCCTCTGTATCATCATTGTTACGCGGCGGTGGAAACGCCTCTGGGCGCTTGCCCTGCTCTCCGCGGCTTTCGGCTGTGCTTTTGCGCTCGTCATCACCACCAAGATGCAAGGGGCATATTTGTTCCTCCTCTTCCCAGCGGCGGCGTTACGGTTCGTAAAGGATTGGCGCAGGCTCCTCACGCTCTTTTGCGCTTCGAGCCTCGGTTTCCTCGTGATCTTCGTCGCCGTGTGGCAGATCCACTTCTCTCTGGGCAGCACCATCAACCCCGAGCTCAGCAACGAGGGGTACTACCGCGCATCGCAGGAGTACAAAACTATCCTCCAGGAAGGCAGAAACCGCTCCTTGGCGGCATTCCCCGTCATGCTCACCGCAGCGCTCAAGTTCATTCCCCAGTACAACCAGGGCATTCCGGACCTCGATATGTGCAAATGGGATGAGAACGGCAGCCCTGTGTGGTGGTGGCCGCTGGGGGGGAAATGCATCAACTACCGCTGGGCAACGAATGACAATGTGCACTACCAGTACCTGACGCTGGTGCCGAACGTCGCCGTGTGGTTCATCAGTCTCGTCACAATAATCATTGGATCGGTCTTCACCATCGTGACGATGTTCTCCGCCGTTGTGCGAAGGCGCAAACCTCGCGCGAATCGGCTCTTCATTGCACTGTTCTTGCTCATCATTTTCGCATTCATGGGGCACCTCTCCCTGATGACGCGCGTGCTCTTCCTGCCAACGTACTTCCTGCCGCTCATCGTGAGTTTCTTCATCGCCGCGCTCCTTCTCAACGAATACATCGAACGAAAGAAACGCCGTTTGAGCGATCACACGCTGATCCTTGCCTTCATGTTCATCGCAAGCTGCATTGTGCTGTCCTATCAATTTTTCCGTCCGCTCACGTACTACGAACCACTGACAGACAAGCAAGTCACAGCGCGTAATCTCTTCCCCTGGTGGGATGTGCACTGTGCCCAATGCGAACGCGGGGCATTCTGGTGCCCCTTAAGCGAAATCCACAGTCCGTGATTACGGCCCTTGGTAACCTGCCCCCTCTGCCTCCTTCGCCGTCGCAAAGTAGACGCGATTCTGTACGGCAATGCGTTCGCCTTGGGAAGAACCTATCGGGTAGTACCGTGTTCCCCTTTCACTTGCAACAAAGTGCATGCCCTGTGGCACAAGCACTTCGATGACATTCTCCGCAAACACCTGCGAGGATTGGGCGAATGAGCCGTCTTCGGTTGGTGTGACCAGAGTATCTCCCAAAAACAGCCGGACAGGCCCCTGCAGGGAACCGACTACTCTCCCCCCTCGTACTTCTTCTATGTGCACGACGGGCACACCGTCTTCCTCCTGGGCAGCCCCTGTGGTAGTGATAGAGAGCACATCAGAACCGCTCAACAGCCACCAGAGCCCTGTCGTCATTCGTCCAACAAGGTAGCCACCGAGAATGAGCACAATACCCAACGCCAAAAGAGGAAAGTGTTCTTGCAAAGAACGCAGTCGCATAAGAGAGGGCAGTCGCATAGGACAGAGAAGTTTACTCCCTCCGGCGTAACAGGAAAGAGATTCTTCATGGAACAGAAGCTTTACACCGTACTATCATCGTCGTCTCCGGCCGGAGCTCCCTCATCATCTTGCATGGGAGGCATCGTACAGTGACACCCCTCTATCGGGTAACCGGGTTGATACGTGGAAAGGTCGCACTGCGTACTGCCTGGGTTGGCCTTCTCTGCCGCAATAGTCCACGGGATACAGTCATTATCGGGATAGCAACCACCATCATCATCGTCCATAACTGTGTCGCCCGGGGGAGGAGGAGGATTGTCGTTTATTCCGTTACAACACGCGGGGAGTTTGCATGTCGATGAGCACCAACACACATCATAAGGCCCGGATGATCCCCCTTCGTTACAGCGATTCCCTGGACCCGTGCACATGCCCACCGCACCGGTTTTTCCGTAGTCACACTCTTCACCAGCATCTGTCTCTCCATCGCCACATCCGTCCCACTGACAACTGCTCGTACAAATAAGTCCGTTATCAGTTGAATGATTGCGCATCTCACAGGAGGACCCATCGGTGCAATCCGATGAACCGCTGCAGGAATCTCCGTTTTCGCAGTGTTTCCCTTCATCACATTGTTCATCCAATCCATCGTCATTTGGGTGATCCACCGTGCCATCGCCACATGTGGAGGGTTCGCAGTGTATTCCGTCGAGAGCAAAACAGTTCGTAGTTTCTAGCTGCCCGTTAAATGACCCGTCAAACGATGGTTCTGAGCAATCGGATGCAGACGTACAGTCATTTGGGCCTGACATCCAGATACCATTCCACCACTGCCATTCACATGCCCCGGAACACTGCAAGCCAGGAGATGATGATGACCATGACGACGATGACCATGATGATGACGTTGTACTGGTCTGCGCGAGAAGACCCTCCAATTGCAGAGGATCTTGTTGCTGCACTGAGCGTTGCACAACAACGACCACTCCTAGAATGAGGAGAACGCCAATGAGCAACCTCCCAATCTGCATGTAAATAGGAATGTACCACAATACATTCAATAGATGCGAACATGCCACTCACACATGTTGTAACCAAAAAGGGCCCTGTTTTCAGGGCCCTGATTGCACACAATACATGTATTCTCATTCCCCACCTTCCGGGGCAGCAGGTGCTGCGGCAGGCGGTGCCGCCTGGATCTGTACAGGGACTACATCGAGAATCACGTCCCGCTGCTCATTGTAGAGAATCGCCCTTTCGGGTGTCACAATGAGGAAATCTCCATTCTCCGCCTTGTTGTAGAAGGGATTGCGCAAACGCAGTGCTTCTACATCAACGATCGTCGCCACTGTCGGTTCCACGGCCTCTTCCACCACCATGTGACGCTTCACCTTGCGAATGATGCGCTCGGCCTGCTCACGATTTTCCCGAGTGTTTCCGGTCTGCAGTTGTTCCAAACGCACGGTGAGTTGTTGCAATTGCTGCTCGACCAGCCTTCTCTTCACCTCCAAAACACCGATGAGAACGATGAGGGCGATAATAACCACAATGAGGAGTTTTTTGCTCTGCTTGCGCATGCCAGATGCGGGTTGAGAGCTTTCCATGGTCTCCATGAGAATGGGGGGAAAGAGGAACACATCGGGAACTGAAGCCCGATAGAACGTTTTCCAGCGTACCGGAATCCCCCGTAGGGGGCAAGGAGACGCACATGAACCATGCTATGATGCCGCCATGATCAAAGCAGAAACCGTACGCCCCTTCCTCACAACCGCTCTCGACCATACGGACTTTTCGTTCTTGGGTGAGAAGTACACCGGCAAAGTCCGTGACGTGTACCTGCAACCGCAGCACAAGCGTCGTATCCTCATTGCCACCGACCGGCAATCCGCCTTCGACATCAACTGGTGCACCATTCCTCTTAAAGGACAGGTTTTGAGCCAGTTGAGCGCCTGGTGGTTCACCCAGGTGAAGGACATCATGCCTACCCATGTCCTGGCGGTTCCGGATCCTAACGTTACCGTGGGAAAGGACTTGGAAATCCTGAAGGTGGAAATTGTCGTGCGCGCTTACCTCACAGGATCGACGAAGACATCGGCATGGGTGAATTACGCAAACGGCGTGCGAGACTTCTGCGGCAATTCGCTCCCCGAAGGCATGGTAAAAAATCAGCCATTTGCCGCACCGATCGTGACTCCCACAACCAAAGGAGAGGACGACGAACTCATTGATCCGCAGGGAATTATTGCAAAGGGATTAGCAACGGCTGAACAATGGGAACAGATCGTGGAGAAGGCGTTCGCCCTCTTCGCCCGTGGACAGAAGATCGCCGCAAAGCGGGGGTTGATCCTGGTGGATACGAAGTATGAGATGGGATTCGATGCGGATGGCATGCTCACCATTGCCGATGAAGTACATACGCCCGATTCCTCGCGCTACTGGGTGCAGGAGAGCTACCAGGAACGTTTCGACCGGGGTGAAGAGCCTGAGAGCCTGGACAAGGAGTTCTTCCGCCTCTGGATGCGCGCCCAGGGGTTTGAGTACGGTGACAAGAACACCTGGCCTGTGATCACCGACGAAGTACGCTTAATGCTTGCGGTAAAGTACATTGATCTCTTTGAACGCATGACGGGCTCACCATTCACATTCCCAACGGACCCCCGTGTCATCGAGCGCATCGAACGGAATCTCCAGCCGTACGCGATCTGACAGGACTACCGCGGCAGTGAGACCACCCACCCCGCACCAATCCCGTATTCTTCGACGAATCCTGCAGGAACTTCAAGCGCTGCATTCGCCGGCCCCGCAGACTGATAGTGCAAGCAGGGATCCTGTGTGCATGGCACCATGGTATGCCAGGACACAAACCGGCCCTGTGCATCGAAGAAGAGAATATCAAGGGGTATGAGCGTGTCCTTCATCCAGAAGGAACGTATGCGTTCCTCCGAAAAGAGGAAGAGCATGCCATGATCATCCGTGAGTTCTCTGCGCCCCATAAGTCCCTTCGCGTGCTCCACTGCATCGGCGGCTATCTCCACGGTGACGGCAATATTCTGTTCTTGGGGGCCACTCAGGAGGACCGTATTCCCCTCCGGCTCCTGGATAACGCTGGCATCTTGTGCCGTACAGGAAACAAGGAGGAGAACGCCAAGGAGGAGAACGCACCTCTTCATCCTCGCAGGGAAGCGATGGCGGCACTGCGATTTTGTGCAGAGAAGATGTAACTCCCCGCAACCAGATTATTCGCTCCCGCCTTGCGACACAGGGACGCTGTCTGATCGTCAATACCGCCGTCCATCTGGATCATGAGTTTGGGGAACGCCTTGTGCGCTTCCTCAACTTTGGAGAGAACCGCGGGGAGGAATGCCTGGCCTCCAAATCCCGGCTGTACCGACATCACCAGGAAGAGATCAACCTCGCTGAGGACATCGTCTACGGCAGAGAGCGGGGTTGCCGGATTCACGGCAATGCCGACGGTGGCCCCTCCTGCGCGGATGCTCTCCATAAGCACGCGGCGCTCGGCAGTGCCCTCAACTACCTCTGCATGGAACGTGATGTGCTTCACACCAACATCGAGGAATTCCTGAATACGATCTGCAGGATTGGTCACCATAAGATGCGCATCGAGGGGGAGTGACGTCTTGAGCCAGCGCACTACAGGTGCACCAAAGCTGAGGTTGGGAACAAAATGTCCATCCATCACATCCACCTGCAGCCAATCAGCGTGGGCTTCGACGCTCTCCACTTCGCGTTGGAGATCCCCCAGATTCGCCGAGAGAATGGATGGAGTTACCAGGGTGTGATCCGTCATGGGAAAAATGGTATCGCACGCGCGGGATTTGCGAAATCCAAAAATCAGGCCTCATTCCAGATCGTCCACGCGCTTCTCATGACGCCCTCCTTCAAAATCGGTGGTGAGGAAGATCTGGGTAAAGCGCTTGGCATCCTCAGGTTTGGTGAGTCTGCCGCCAAGACTCATCACGTTCGCATTGTTGTGTGCACGGGCAAGTTGAGCCGTTTCATCGCTGTAGACGAGCGCACAACGGATTCCACGCACCTTGTTGGCCGTCATGGCTTCTCCGTTCCCGCTTCCCCCCAACACAATGCCGGGCACACCCTCCTCCAGTACCGCTGCGCACCCCTGGCGCACGATCTGGGGGTAATCCACAGGATCCTGCGAAAAGGTGCCGATATCCATCACGTCGACCCCCTGCTCTATCAGGAATGCCTTGAGTGTTTCCTTGAGGGGGAACCCCGCATGATCGGCAGCGAGAATGACGCGTGGAGGAAGCTGCATGGCACGATGATAGCAGATGGGAGCAACGGCGTTTGGGAGGTTTTGTGAGGTCAAGGAGGTTTGGGAGGTTGAGGGAGGTGCGGAAGTGCGGAAGGTGGAGGAAGTGGAGAAGGTGCGGGAAGTGCGCACCTCGTCTCTGATGAGAGTTTCTTCCTCATCACCTCCCGCACATTCTGCACCTTCCACACCTTGCTTCTTGCCGTATTCGCATCGACCCCAGCACCATCAGTTTCTCTCGCACTCCTCCGTGCTACACTTTCCCCATGTCACGCACGTTCCTCATTGCAGCGAATTGGAAGATGAATGCAGCTCCTGAGGGGGCATACGCGCCGGATTCGCCCTATCGCACGCACAGTTCCGTCGACGTTTGGGTGTTCCCCACGTTCCTGGACCTCAAGGATTGCATTGCGGCGGAGCTCGTGAGCGGCGGCCAGTGCGGCCAGAGTGAACCTAGCGGCGCTCACACGGGCGACGTGAGCGTGCGCATGCTTGCGGATGCCGGTTGTAGAGCCGTTCTCTGCGGGCACAGCGAACGCAGGCAGGGCCACGGGGAGACGAACGAAGATGTTGCCACACAGGCCATTGCCGCGTTGGAAGCGGGCATCCACCCTGTGATTTGCATTGGGGAGACGGCAAGCCAGCGCTCCGCCGGCAAGGAGAAAGCGGTGGTGAAGGCACAGCTTGCCCCCCTACCGAAGGAATCCGATATCACCATCGCCTACGAACCCGTGTGGGCCATCGGCACGGGGAAGACGGCTACCCCCAAGCAAGCACAGGACATGCACGCGTACATCCGATCACTCCTGCCTGCCGATCGCCGAGAATCCACAAGAATCCTCTACGGCGGTTCCATGAAGCTGGAGAATGCTCAGGAGCTCTTGAGCCAACCGGATATCGACGGAGGGCTCATTGGCGGCGCATCGCTCAAACCGGAAGATTTTCGCGCGATTGTGGAAACAGCTCTACGCCTGAGCACTCGTTGAGTCCGTCCTCTGGAGGCTTCCTGCAAGAACAACCAGGAAGCACGCCGCAAAAGCCAATTCCAACTGTCCAACAACCCCAACGAGGAGTGCTCCGATCAGTGGGAGAATTTGAGCGACAGTTTGCGTGAGGAGCGAAACAACCCAGAGCAGCACAAGAAGTGCGCAGAACATCGCTCCAACGTGCAATTGTCGACCGCGCACGCTCTGTGCACTCTCACGCATGCTCTGCACAACTCCATGCCCCTCCAAAAGTCGCAGCGGCGCAATCGCGTACGGAGCCATGAGCAGCACCGAAAGAATGAGTGCAAGGAACGAAGGAATAAGGAGAATCACCGGCGCACTCTTGGTGAGCATTCCCAAGGGCAAACGCACAATCCACATGCCCACTGCATTGATCAGCAGGAGCGCCAACCAGGCAAATGACCAGAGAAAAATCCTCAGGGAGAGGAGGAAAAGGGGGATGAGAAGACGACCGGACTTCTGCAGGAGTTTGAGGATGTCACGTTCCGGTGTGGTTGCAAGGAGGAGGTAATATCCTCCGCTCCAGAGGAGAAAAATGAGCGTGAAGATCCCAAATCCAAGGGCAAGTGGCAGGTTGCGCTGAAGGAGCTGCCCCTGGACCGTACGCATGTATTCTTCCTGTGCAGCAGGGTCCATATTCTCCATGGCTTGCTGGGCACTGCGTAGCGCATCCACCATGCGCTCTGGAGCCATCGCGTCATCACCTTCTTCGATCTCCTGAACAATATCTGCACCGACCTGGAGATTGAGAATCGCTCGCCGTGTTTGGAAACTGGCGAACTCCACCGTGAGCGACTGAACGATCACGAGGAGCGCACCGAAGATAATTGCGCCGATGAGGAGGGATACGCGGCGCTCGCGGCAGAGTGCCCATGCGTCGCGCAGGAGATTGAAGAAGGGTGTCATATGGGCATCACTCTACGCACTGGCGACCGAGGAGACAACTGCTAGCACCGAACCCATTGACCCGCTCCCACACTGCGCGCCGCTCCTTTGAGTTCTAGCATCGTCAGTGTGGCATTGACCGAAGCAGTTTGCATGCCACTCTTAGCTACCAGATCTTCCACGGATTGTGGAAGTGGAGCGAGCACCCGAAAGACCGCAGCCTCCGCATCGGTATCGGGCTTGAAGACTCTCTGCGTAGTCTGCGGAGCCACAACCCCAATATCCCGCAGAACCTGCTGCGGTTGTGAAACGAGTTTAGCCCTTCCCTGAGCTATAAAATCGTGGCATCCGGCAGCGTGCTCACTGAAGATGTCCCCCGGCACCGCAAAGACCTCGCGGCCGTAGTCGAGGGCGAGATCCGCCGTGATGAGGGCACCACTCCCCTCCCCGGCTTCCAGGACCACTGTTCCGCGGCTCAAGCCTGCAATAATCCGATTGCGCGCGGGGAAGGTGTATTTATCCGGCGTCGTATCAAGTGGGAATTCACTGAGGATCAACCCGCCATTCTTCACGATCTCTTGGGCGAGTCTGGCACTCGCCTGCGGCTGAATGCGTGCCAGACCGTATCCCAGTACTGCTACCGTCCTCCCGGAAGAATCCAGTGTCGAACGTGCCACTTGCGTATCCACCCCCTGGGCAAGGCCGCTGATGGTGATCAGCCCTGCGCGCACCAAGGTGGGGACGAATTCTTCCGTCACGCGCTTGCCATATGATGTCATGGCGCGAGTGCCCACCAGAGCGATACAGGGCTCCGAAAGGATTTCGAGGTCGCCCCAGGCATACAGAAATACCGGCGCATCCGGGAGTTCTTTGAGTAATCGCGGATAGTCCTCGCCCTCTATGGTCACAAATGTCACCGATCTTCGCGCGAGTTCTGCCCCATAGGCTTCTGGATCAAACGCTTCCAAACGATTGAGAGTCTTCAACACCGTCTCCTCTCTGCAGCCAAGAGCGCGCAGTACCTCCTCATTGAGATGATCCAGCGCCGTGTCCAGATCCGCATAGTGCGCAAGGAGCGCCTCGTAGCGGCGCTTCGTGAGGATATTGAGCCAGGACCAAGTGAGGGCGGTCTGTGCAGTCACAGGCGGTGCATTGTAGCACTTTCCTCTGCGAGAAATTGACAATGGACAACTGATAATTGAGAATCCACCAAGAGAAGGCATTAGGTGAACTTGTGGTTCTTTTTCAGTTCTCAAGTATCAATTTTGATTCCGTGCCACCCTAGCTCAGTGGTAGAGCAGCTCACTCGTAATGAGCAGGTCGTGGGTTCGAGTCCCATGGGTGGCTCCACAGTTGAATGTGAGCTGAGCACGAGCTCCGCATATGCGGAGCGAAGTGCGAAGCCACAGATACTGTGTCCTCCGAAGTCCGCCCCGGCGGACGAAGGAGGACTAAAAACACACTATACGAGAGCATTTACGGCAACTCCGGTATGAGCAGGGTGCAGACGCTCACGCCGATGGGCGTTGTTGTGCACTGCCAGGGGAACTCTACGGTGCAGAGCGTTGAGCAGCCGTCGTCGGAAGCGGTGTTGCCGTCGTCACAGGCTTCGCCAGCTTCTGTGCGGGCGTTGCCGCACGTGGGCTGCGGGAAGACACAGAAGCCCGTGCAGACTTCCGGGCAGATCTGGCCTTCCTCACAGGGGTAGG
>PFDV01000009.1 GCA_002772745.1 Candidatus Peregrinibacteria bacterium CG10_big_fil_rev_8_21_14_0_10_55_24
GCCACCACCTCCATCCGTACTCCACGTGAGAACGCCGTTCCCATCGGTCTTGAGTACGGTTCCCGACGATCCGTCCACTGCGGGGAACGTGTACTCCACCGTATTGAGCGTAATCGTATTCCCCGCCCCGCCCACAATCAGGTTGTCATCGGTCTTGAGGTAATCGGCCGCACTCCGGTACAGGTTCACATCGAATATTCCGTTGTACCCAAAGAGCAGGTGCGGATTCAACGCCTTGCCGTTGCCGTACGTGATCACCGGCATATCGATGGCCTCACCGGGGTGTGCCAGGGACTCGGAATCCAGGAGCATGCCGGTGCCGGTGCCGTTCTGGTCAAGCAGGATTGCAATCTTCGCCGCTGCGTCGTTCTCTACCTCGAACACGTAGTCGCTGTCCGTGCCGTTGCTTGAGGGATTATCAATGCGCACGGAGTCATCCGTAGAGTTCGTGGCGATGGTGGCATCACCGCCGTTGGCATCATTGTCGTAGGCCTGCTGGAGCGTAGTGGTGGATTCCCCGGCGCTCGTCTGATCCGTGACGCAGCTGAACCGCTTCGTCGAGGAGTTCCACACGAGCTTGCTTGTGACCGGGTCACAGTTCGTAAGCCCTGCACCCTCGAAGGTCGAGGAAGCGTTCACGTACGCTCCGGACAACGTCTGACGTACATAGAAGGAGTCATCCGTGTAGAGCAGATGCGCGCTCTTCCTGTACAGGTTCACATCAAACGTCCCGTTGTACCCGAAGAGCAGGTGGGGGTTCAACGCACGGTTTCCTCCATCGTACTGCATTTCGACCATATCGATGGCCTCACCGGGGTGTGCCAGGGACTCGGAATCCAGGAGGATGCCGGTTCCGGCTCCATCGTTGTTAATGTAGACCGCTCCTGTTCCAACGACTTCCGATGTCGTCACACTCAGTCGACCTCCGGACATCGTTCCTTTCACTTCGAGCGTCGTCTCTGGTGCCCAGGTATCCTCTCCTCCTTCGGTGATGAGCAGTGCCCCTGTCATGGTATCACCCGCAACCCGGACGTAGCGGTCGTCTGCACTCTCCTCGGTTAAGCCACCACCTCCATCCGTACTCCACGTGAGAACGCCGTTCCCATCGGTCTTGAGCACAGTGCCCGAAGCACCCTCCACGTAGGGGTAGAGGTAGTCGATGCCGTTGAACCATGTTTTCTTTCCTTCCTCAACAATGAGTGCACCTGATGTTGTCAGGAGATCCTGTGCGTGCAGCACGCGGCCGGAAGCAGCTCCGTGTACTTCCAGGAGCAGGCCAGCATCTGCGGTTTTTGAGCCAACATTCTCGCCGATGACCACCGATCCGGAAACAGAGAGAGGACTGCCGGGGGAAGCTGTGGCGATGCCGAGCTTGCCACGGAGGTACGATTGTTCATCACCGTACGTACCTGCGACACCCAAGCTGGATACGCCGAAAACAGTTTCCGCTTCAGAACGTTTGGCATTGGTGACCGTACCAAACTGAGAAGCATAGATAACGGCGAAATCGCTGTAGTTTACTATGCCGTCTCCCGTAACGTCTGCCCTTGCATATTGTTCTTTGGTCAGCGTGGTTGATCCATTGATGTAATTTCTCAAAAGAAGAACATCATCAGTGAGTATATCTCCATCACCGTTCACGTCACCCGATCCCCCAGTGAAGTAAATGCTGCCGTCGACATCCAGTGTTGCGGCTATGCTCCCTGTGCCGATTCCTACGCGCTCGTTTGTCGTATCGATATTGAGGACAGGATCGCCTCCGTCTGCGTCAAGAACGAGCACGGCTGTCGTTGAATCTGCTGCAGGCTGAATCTTGACACTGCCTGATGCACTGAGCATGTCCTCGGAGTGAAGATGCGTTCCCGATGCGGTTCCCTGGATGTTCACGTCATCGTTGAAGTTGAATCGACCGGAAGTTCTCTCGTAGGTGATGGTTTTCTGTAGCGTTTCACCGAACTGGATGTACACATCGGATGCCGTGTCGGCATCGTCGATCACCTGGAACGCTTCGGTATTCACCAGGAGTGTGGGGTTCCATGAACTTGCCGCAGACGCGGGGAGAATTGCCAGGAAGACTCCTGCATTGATCAGGAAGACCACAATCAGGAAGAAGCGCAGCTTGCGTAACCACACGGGTGTTCGATGTTCTGTGAGTGGAGGCAGGAGGAAGAGCGTTTTGTTCTGTGCGGCTTCCTGCGCTCTCTCTGTTGTAGGCAGATCCATGAGTGTACTGAGATTCTGTGGGTCGTAGCGCTTCCACCAACGGTAGAACGTCGTCCGCGCAATGCCGAAGTGCCGGCACGTCGCGCTCACGGAGCCGTGCTGGAGGAAGTGCAGGAACCACTGGAGTCTCTCAACCACCTCGGGCGGGTACTCCTGAGCGATTGCCTTCTGGAGTTCCATGAGGAGCACTTCGGTGGTGACGTTACGGTCGGTCATGGGTGTTGCGGTTGGTGTCGCGCACTATGTCCAGAACGAAATCTCTCCATTATAGCAAAAAACCACGATTTTTGGAAGCCCCATTGGGCTACAGCGCAATCGGTGGTTCTGAGAAATCTGTAGCGCTACATCGTCAATGGGGTGTAGCGCTGCTCAAATACGCTTGAAAGTGAGGTCCAATATCGAAATTGGGGCCCACCTATGCCCGTGGTTGGCTTGCCAGCCGAAGTCGCAGCGGATTCAATTCCATTGAAGATTTCGAATTCCACGGGGCTACGATGGGCAGCCTACGCTGCGCGTAGGCTGGCGGAGGGAGTGGGCCGTCTTAGCCCTTTGGGCTACGCCGAGCCCAATATGTAGGAGCCATTACGGCGTAGCGCAGCGGAGCCGAATGGCGGAGGGAGTGGGATTCGAACCCACGAGACCCTATGAGGGCCTAACGGTTTTCAAGACCGTCGCCATCGACCACTCGGCCATCCCTCCGGCGCTATTGTACAGGATCGAGAAGATCCTTGGGAAATGTCTTTGGTAAGCCAATATCGACCATTTTGACTATTCCTATGTACGGCAGGGCTTCCTTGGAGAGTAGTCCCTGCTTCATGAGGCTAAAGACCACGGTTCTTGTAGCTCGTACGCAGGGGGTAGAGATCTTTCCGGTCGAGGCATCGAGTCCCGAGGGGATATCAAGTGATAATACAAATGTTTTCTGTGAGTTTGTCCACTCTATGAGTTCTGCAGCCTTGCCTCGGGGTGCTCCCTCAAGAGAGAACCCGATGAGGCCGTCGACGATCGCATTCGTCTTGCGTGGGGGAGTCAGCGTCACGTCACCTCCAAGGTGTTCCCACACAGAGAGTTGGTGACGCGTCACGGGCTTGAGGTGACTCCTCCCGCTCGCGAGGATGACGATCGGATGGTACCCCCAGAGGTGTAACCACTTCGCACATACCAGTGCGTCACCTCCGTTGCCTCCCGACCCGGCAAGTACGGTGATGTTCGCACTCGATTGCACATGATCACGCATGACTTCTGCACTGCGAAAGCCGGCAACTTCCATCAGTTGGAGCACGTCAATTTTAAGCTCTTCGATGGCGTACTCTTCTATGCGAGCGACTTCAGGAGCGGTGTAGGAGCGCTCTTTCATGCTATTCCTGAAATGTGGCTTCCTCAAGCCTTTTAAGCAGTATCTCATTGGTCGGTAACACCGTGGGTGAGGACGATCGTACACCATGTGTTTTGCGTAGCAAATCCATGTAGCCCTGCTCAGTGCGCAACTTCTCTACGAAGGGGTGAGCCTGTACACAAAAACGACTGTGTTTCATGTTGGTGATGAGTTCGTAGATTGCGGTGACGAAGGCTTCCTCGCTCGAGCGAACTTCCACTCTCACTTCATCAAGGATCGTATTCTCAATACTCTCCGGATCGAGTCCCGCAAAGAGGTAGAGATCCTCTGCAGTCGCGGAAGGAAAGTAGTGACTCAGCCCCAGACGACGCAACGTGCAGGGCAGTGCGAAATCGGCGATGATGTCGGCCACCTGGCTGGCGAGACCTCCTTCGCTGTTGTGATCCTCGACGACAATCAGGTGCTTTGTTTCCATTGCGGCTTGCATGACTGCAGCGGCATCAATCGGTCGTAAACATCCGATGTTAAGCACGCGCACGGAAATCGCTTGCTCGGCGTTGGCGAGCGCATCGGCCGCGGCGATGGCGTTATGCAGACAGATACCCGAGGCAATCACCGTCACCTGGTCGGTGGTGTCGCCCTTACCGCGCACCAGATCTGCAGAGCCATCGAACACGTACTTTGGGCCAAAGAAGAGCTTGCCGTCTTTGTTCTGCAATTGCGCATGCCCGCTGCGTGGCGAGAAGAGGTAAACACACTGATGCCCCTCGGTGATGAGAGCGAAGGCCCGCTCCACCATGGCGCCGGCCTGATTGCTGTCCGCGGGCATCCACACCTGCGTGTGGAAGAAGGGAATGTTCATGTAGTTGAGCTCCTGGTGCGTCTCGCCATCCTCGCCCACAGAGAGTCCGGTGTGCGTGCAATCGTTGAGGATGCCGCAGCGCGTGTGACCGCAGTTGATGTCGATGAGGCGCGCGTTGGCCCGCGCCTCATTCGTTCCAAAAGCGGCGAAGGTGTAGGTAACGGGGAGGAGCCCCGTCTGGCGCATGCCCGCCGCCATCATGTACATGTTGGCCTCCGCAACGCCCACATTGATGACGCGCTGCGGGAACTCCTTTTCCACCGCATCGAACCCTCCGGAACCGGCGAGGTCCGCATGGAGGACGACGATGCGCTCATCGACCTTCATCAAGTTCTTGATATGCAGCGCGCCGATCTCCTTGCGCGCGGCGCCCTTCTCCTCCATCACCGTGCGCTCGTACTTCTTGGGTGCCCACGCGAGCTCCAGATCGGTTGCGACACGAGGAGCCTTGGCAATGCGCGCAGTTTCCTCTTTCCTGAACGGTGCGTACTCCTCCACGAGCTTCTCGAGCGGAGGAATCGTTTTGAGCGCACGCTCTGCCTCTTCCTTGGAGAGCGGAGCGCCGTGGTAGTTCTTGTTGCCCGTATTGGATCCCTCTTCCATGAAGTCGATGCCGTACCCCATGGTGGTGTAGTAGCAGACGAAGATCGGTTTGCCTTTGCCAAGAAGCGCATCCGCGCGATCAAGGGCCGCCTTCACTTGTGCAGGATCGTTCCCGTTCTCCACTTCGATCACGTGCCATCCTGCTGCGTGGACAATAGAGGCGAAGTCTGCGGCAACCGTGCGGGAGGGGAGATCGGAGAGTTGCACGTCATTAAAGTCTCCGTGGACGATCAGGTTATCGAGTTTGAGGTGCGAAGCTAAACGCACGGCCTCCATCACTTGGCCCTCCTGCGAGTCTCCATCGGCAAGGAGAACATCCACGATGCCTTGTTGTCTCAAATACTGAAGGCCGAAGGCCGTTCCCAGTGCGTGGCTCACACCCTTGCCCAGCGGGCCAGTGCCGAAGGGAATATCGCCGATGCCGGCTTCGATATGTCCGGGAAGCCCCTTGGGAGTGCGGAAATTCTCAATGATTGCCTGTGGGCTTGTAAGACGCGGATCGTTATCCGCGCGACCAAAAAGCCATTGGAGTCCGTATGCGAGGAGTGTGAGATGTCCCGCGCTCATCCTGAGCGGTTGGTCACGAGCGGGATTGCGGCGCTTCAGGATCCAGTAGCACGCGGTGAACGCGGAGAGCGGCCCACCCGGGTGCCCCGACTTGTGTCGGAGCGGGGCCTCAATGATGAGGTGTTTGAGGATGTTGTGGGCGAGCGCATAGGCTTTCGCCTCCTCTTTCCTTAGGGGTACACCGTCATCTGCGTCAATCCAGAGAAATTCCCCCTCCTCAACGGAGGAAAGCACTCGTTGGCACGAGTGGGGGGCTTGTGAGAGGGCGGAGACCGCAGGACGGTGCTTCATTGATGGTGAGTGTAAGGCGCCAGACCCGGTCGGGTAAAGGAGTTGTTCTTGCATTGGCGCATGGCCTGGCGCTTTGCAGGGGGTGACGGAACAACGATGGTGGAATTTTGAGCTTGTGCAAGCACAGATCGTTGACCCTATCGTGGGGTCTTGCGTAGGGTGCACCGGTTCACCGAATTCTTGCCTATGCGAACAACGAGTAAATCCTCGAAGGTATCACTTGTCAGTCTCAACATATCGGCGATTGTGCTCTTGAGCCTGATCATGCTCTCGTTCCGGTAGAACCTCACCGGACCACCAGAGCGGCAGAGGCACCCTGAGCAATGTCCTCCTTTACTCCCGTCCAATCGTGGACGGCATTGAGGAGTGTCGTGTGCGTGTACGTGTACCCTTCGCCCCTCCGGGTGCCCGGGTCGTTTGTTACGAAGCGCTTGGAGTCATACCCTGTGAGAACGAGCATGTGGTACCAGGGTCCTTCCCCCGAAAAGTAGGGGTTTTTGAGCATTCTCCCGGCAGCAGGCACGATGACGGGGTTCCCCGCCGCCAGTTCCACCATGAGTTCCTCAGCGGTTGGGTGAGGGAGGATGCGGGCTCCTTGGTATCCATAGTATTCCCGTGCAATCTCCATAAGCTCGCGCAGTGTGACATCCTGGGGGTAGCCGTGCTCCTGTTCCCAGGCTATGAGCGCAAGGAGCTCGCTTTCCGCATTTTCCCGCGAGAGGGGAGTGCCCATGCGATAATGGTGCACCATAATCAGGCTCATCTCCTCGCAGGCTTCCTGGTAGGGATCATCCCAGTTGGCGAAGGGTGCCTGGGGAGAGAAGGGTACGGAAATCTCCACGCTTGGGGGGAGAATGACTCCTTCCGTCGTCACGATGTCATCCTGCAGGGAGGAAGCGCACCCGCTGAGCAGTGGGACGAGAATACCGAGAGTGAGAGTACGAAAGCGCATGATGATCATCATACTTTACGTACGCCGTTTTGTTTTGGAAATTTGCAGAAAATCATGCCATACTTTCCTCGTACTCCATTGTTTTCTTATGAAGCTCTTCCTCGATACCGCTAACGTTGATCAGGTCGCAGAGATCGCCGCGTGGGGCGTGCTCGATGGAGTCACGACGAACCCTTCGCTCGTTGCCAAGGAGGGGAAGGACTTCAAAGAGACGGTCATGAAGATGTGCGAACTCGTCCCCTGCGTGAGTGCGCAGGTAACTGCCACGGAATTCGAGGGGATGAAGAAGCAGGCCGAGGAATACCACGGCTGGCACAAGCACGTGGTGGTGAAAGTCCCGATGACCATCGAGGGCCTCAAGACCCTGCACTACTGCAGGGAGAAGAAAATCCGCACCAACTGCACGCTGGTGTTCTCCGCAAACCAAGCGCTCCTCGCCGCCAAGGCGGGTGCCTCCATCATCAGCCCCTTCATCGGACGCTTGGATGATGCGGGTCAGGACGGCATGGCGCTCATCGCAGAGATCATGCAGATTTGGAGTTACTACGACTTTGATACCGAAGTGCTGGTTGCCTCCACGCGGCATCCGCGCCACATCGTGGAAGCTGCGGAGCTGGGTGCGCACATCTCGACGATTCCCTACGAGGTATTTAAAAGGCTCCCGCATCACCCGCTCACGGATTCGGGGCTCAAGAAGTTCATGGAGGACTGGGAGAACGTGAAGAAGTAGTTGCACGGTACCTGTACCTGCGAAGGGGTGTTGTTCCATGCAACATATTTCCAGGTAGCGGCCCTTTTTATGGTGAGCTTTGGTCGAACCACGTGGCCGCGGTGTTTAGGCATCGCTGATGCACGTATTCTTAAGCATCGCAGCCGCGAAGGGCTGCGCTGCTTGTGTGATCGGTTTGTACCACATTGGCGCGTGACGAACGAAGCAGACAAACCGTCCTCTTCCTGTATACTCCTCGCATGCAACTGGGTGTTATAGGACTGGGCACGATGGGGGCGAATCTTGTCCGCAATGCTCTTGCGCATGGTGCAGAGGTTTCCGTCTTCAACCGCACGCAAAAAACCACTGATGAATTTTTGCAGTCATTTCCGAAAGAGGCCAAGATACAGGGCTCAAAGTCGTACAAAGAATTTGTTCAACTGATCCGGCCACCCCGGGCGATTCTTCTCATGGTCAAAGCGGGAGAGGCAGTCGATGCAGTCATTGAGGAACTCGTACCTCTCCTCCAAAAAGGAGATCTCCTCATCGATGGAGGCAATAGTCATTACAGGGATACAGAGCGACGTACAGCAGCGCTCAAGGAACACGGCATTGCCACCTTGGGTCTTGGTGTGAGTGGAGGTGAGGAGGGAGCGCTCAAAGGGCCGAGTCTCATGCCTGGCGGCGACGAGCGCGCGTATCGGATGGTCGAGCCGCTTCTTACAGCGATGGCGGCTCAGGATGGGGTGGGAGGAAAATGCGTTGCGTATCTTGGCCCTGAGGGCAGCGGGCACTTTGTGAAAATGGTGCACAATGGGATCGAGTATGGATTGATGCAGCTCATTGCAGAGAGCTATGACATCTTCCGCCGCGTAGGGGGCTGGACGAATGCGCAGCTCGCCGAGACATATCGCACGTGGAGTACCGCTGAGGATGTCGGAGGATTCCTCATGGAGATCACGGCGGAGATCTTCACTCAGAAGGACGAGAAGTCCGGCGGCGATCTCATCGATACGATCGTCGACCGAGCGGGACAGAAGGGGACGGGTAAGTGGACGACACAGGCCGCGCACGACTACGGCGTGGCGATCCCGACGATCAATGCCGCCGTTGATGCTCGTATCCTCTCTGGATCGCAGGAAGAACGGGCGAGTGGTAAGTATTTCCCTGCGGCGCTCGATGAGCAGGACCCCGTGCCGCCACCGGAGAAACTGCGCTCCATCGTGCGTCATGCACTCGGGCTCTCTCAGCTTGTGACATACATACAGGGATTTCGTCTCCTCGCACGTGCAAGTGAGGAGGAGCAATGGAACCTGGCTATGGGGCAGGTTGCCCGTATCTGGTGTGGAGGGTGCATCATCCGTTCGCCGCTCCTGGAGCTCTTCCAGGCAGCGCTTGGCGAAGACCAACGCTCTGCGAAGGCGGCCAAGGAATCGATCCTCGCCAAGTTGAGTGGCACGGCGCAGCTTGATTGGCGCCGCGCGGTGACGCATGCACAGAGCAGGGGAGTCCCTGTCCCGGCGTTGAGTGCCTCCCTTGCGTACGTCGACGCTCTACGGGCAGATCGTCTACCGCAGAACCTGATCCAGGCGCAGAGAGATTTCTTTGGAGCGCACGGGTACGAGCGCAGAGGTACGGAAGGACAATTCCACACACAGTGGGGGGACGTCACTCCTGCGTAAGGAGCGCAGCCCCCAGTGTCGCTGCATTCGTGAGTTGAGCAATTGCGAGATCCGGCGGGGGGATTCCCGGCAACATCCATTGGGGCAGTTCTTTTTGAATGGCAGAGAGGTGTGGTGCGAGAGCGCGACCAGTGCTGCCGCCGAAGATGATCATCGAAGGGTCGATCAGGTGTGCAAGCGACGCGCACATCCATGCGGTTTCGCGCAGCACTTCCGGTTGCAGGAAGGCGCAAACTTCCCCTTTGAGGTAGTCCTCCGGCCTCTTTGCGGCTTCGCAACGTTTACCCATGGCGGTTCCCGAAAGAAATTGCTCCACGTCTCCGCGCTTGTCCTCAGTCGGGTACGGCGGCTCTCCGGGCTTGAGCAGCATGTGGCCGATCTCGTTTGCAAAGCCATGGCTCCCCTGGAGGAGCTTGCCGTTCACCACGATGCCGCCGCCCACGCCGGTGCCCATAGTGATTCCCACGACGATGTCGCGCCCTTTTCCCACACCGTGGAGTGCCTCTGCCAGCGCGAAGCAATTTGCATCATTCCCAACGGACACAGCAAGCTTCAGCGCAGATGCGAGTTTTTCCCGTAGCGAGAATCCTTCCGCCCGGGGAATATTAGGGAGCGTGACAATGCTCCCCTCCGGTTGACGGATGAGGCCGGGAACACCGACGCCAACCGCTTCCGTATCCTCTGTGCGGAGTGCCATGATCGCATCGACAATCGCCTGGAACACTGCAATAAATTCCTTCCCCTTTGGCGTGTCGTATCGCGCATCAGCTTGTACGTTCCATGTCTTGGCATCGTAGCGTGCAGCAGCAATCTTGGTTCCGCCGAGGTCGATCCCGATGACCGAGGACATACGCGGTTACTCTACAGTGGTCTCTGCGCCAGGTCACCAGCCTTCGCCACACTTTCGCGTGGCTACCTGCCGGAAGGCAGATACGCGGCAAATCAGGCTTATGTTCAGTTACCGAAACAGCGTAATCATTTTTCCTCGGGGCACCTGCGCGAGGATCTTTGGCCAAGAATTGGTATGATGGCAGACATGTACCAGAGTGCAGTCGCAGACGAAGTTCTTTCACGCCTTGCCAGCAGGCGTCAGGGAATGACGAATAATGAAATTTTGGAACGTCGACGGGAAACAGGCTTCAATGAATTGCCGCAGACCAAGCGCTCGCTCTGGGTGCTCTTCTTCCGGCAGTTCAACAGCGTGCTCGTGTGGATCTTGCTCGTGGCGCTCGTGCTCTCGCTGCTCCTTCCTTTTTTGGAAAACGGAGGAGGGATCGGCTTGGAGAAGTATCTCGACGCGCTGGTGATCGGCGCGATCTTGCTCCTCAATGCGCTCCTTGGATTCCTCCAGGAATTCAAGGCGGAGCGGGCCGTTGCCGAGCTAGAAAAGCTCACATCTCCTCACTCACTCGTGCGGCGCTTTGGACAGGAGAGGATGATTCCTTCCCGCGACCTTGTTCCGGGTGACATCGTCCTCTTAGAAGCAGGCGACCGGATTGCGGCTGACGGCCGTATACTCCTCTGTTCTTTTCTTGAGGTGAATGAGTCGAGCCTGACAGGCGAATCTGCAATGGTGCATAAAATTGAGGAGCCCATAGAGGAGACGACAGTTCTTGCTGATATGCACAATATGGTGTTCGCCGGGACACTGGTCACGCGCGGTTCCGCGGAGTACGTCGTGACCGATACAGGGGTACGGACACAGATCGGGAAGATCGCAAAACTCGTCGCGGAGACAGAGTTGCCCTCTACTCCGTTGCAGCGGCGCATGGCACAATTGGCACGTGCTATTGGCGGGACCGTTGTGGGCCTGTGCGCGATCATCGTTGTGGCAGGCATCATGAGTGGGCGTCCCCTGTGGGATGTTGTTCTCATTGGTGTGAGCTTGGCGGTCTCCGCGGTTCCTGAGGGTCTTCCTGCAGTGGTCACCGTTTGCTTGGCGATGGGGGTCAAGCGCATGGTGGGTAAACACGCTCTGGTACGACGACTGGATGCTCTGGAGACCCTGGGTAGCGTCACGGTCATCTGCGCGGACAAAACAGGGACGATCACGGAGAACCGCATGGCAGTCGAGGAGACTTGGACGCCGGAAGGGACCGACGTTTCCCTGAATCTCCTCGCGCAGATTGCAGCTGCATGCAATCGTGCGAAGTTGCCGAACATTGGCGACCCGACCGAAATCGCCCTCTTGCGCTTTGCACAGGATCGCAAGGTGAAACGTTTGGAGATGCTTGAGGAAGAAGTGCCCTTCAGTTCCGAGGAGAAGTACATGCGAACGCGCCATGAGCGCGAGGGGAGACAGGTTTCCTTCCTCAAGGGTGCTCCGGAGAAGATCGTGCAGTTATGCTCATCTGTTGACCGTGAAGATGTTCTCAAGAAGACCGCGGAGTTCGCTCTGCGTGGATTGAGAGTGATTGCATGTGCCGAACATGGAGGAGAGACGACGCGTTTTGTGGGGCTCGTAGGGCTTCAGGATCCACCGCGTCGGGGCGTGGAACAGGCTATATGCACAGCACGCACCGCAGGTATCCGCACGATTATGATCACGGGGGATAATCCCGATACAGCCTTGGCAATCGCAAAGCAGGTTGGCATTCATGGAGACGTTTTGCGCGGCGAAGATATCGATACCCTGACCAAGCAGCAACTCATGGAGGCACTGCGCAATGTTTCGGTGTTCGCGCGCGTCGCTCCGGTACACAAGGTGATGATTCTTGTTGCACTGCAGGACATGGGAGAGATTGTTGCGATGTCTGGTGATGGAGTAAACGATGCCCCTGCGCTCAAGGGGGCGAACGTGGGAGTGGCAATGGGGAAAGTTGGTACCGATGTTGCGCGGGAAGCGGCGAGTGTTGTACTTGCCGATGATCACTTTGCGACGATTGTTGCTGCAGTGCGGGAAGGGAGGAGAATCTATGACAATATTCGCAAATTCGTTCTGTACTTGCTGCGGGCAAACTTCGATGAAATGCTCCTCATTCTCGTAACGTTGCTTTTGGGGTTACCCCTTCCGTACCTCCCGCTCCATATCCTCTGGATCAATCTGATGACGGACGGCTTACCTGCGCTTGCTCTGGGTCTGGAGCCGGCGGAGCGTGACATTATGGAACGCCCACCGCGCCCACCCAAGGAACACATCCTCTCGGGTCAATGGGTGAGATTGGTACTGGTTGCGCTCCTTGCATTTGCGATGGCCTTCGCACTTTTCACGTTCCTTTTGGATCGAGGAGTGGCTTTGGAAAAAGCTCGTACACTCACTCTGACCTTTGCGGTGTGTTTCGAGTTGCTCCTTGCCCTCAACGCGCGTTCGGGGAAACCGTTCTGGTCCGTTTCTCTATCGGCAAATCCCTGGATGCTCGGAGCGATCGCGTTCCCGTTCCTCCTTCACGTTCTCCTTCTCTCCTCGCCACTCGCCGGGTTGTTCCACCTGACCGCGTTAGGAGTACAGGAGTGGATGGGCATTCTCTTGTTTGCCTGTGGAGGCTTCCTGTGCTTGGAGCTTCTCAAATTAGTGCCGCAGCGCATCTGTAGACATTAAGTTTGTTGCGAGATATTGAACCTGCAAAGAATTTAACCCCATTTCTCAATCTTTTTCCTGACTTCAGTTTGCCAATTACTGGCCTCTTTCTCTTTCAGAGCCCCACATTTTTTTATTTCGTTTACAGCTCCTTCAAAGGCCCGCAGAATACTTATACCATTCAAATTGAGGGTCCCACGATAGATGTGGTAATAGCCGCTTGTTACAAAAAACTCTGCCGTAGTTGCAATCTCGTTGTAGACCATTGCTCTAATTTCAGTTGGGCTTTCTGCTTTCATAAATTCTATTGAGAGATTAAATATCTGTTCATTTACTGATAGAAGAATTTCGGAGGAATCTGATCCGAGCAGCATTTCGGCTTCATCTAAATAAGCAAGAGCAACTTTTAACTCTATTGGAAGAAAAGGCCTTCTCAGAGTCCGTAATAAACTCATGATAACTTAATTATACACTTCAAATTTCATGACCGAGTCCAATTATTTATCCGAAATTTTACATAGAAGATTTGCCCAGAATTCCATCAATTGCTTCATCCGTGCTGATTTTACTCAAGGATGATATCTGGAAGAGAAGACGGGATTCGAATCTTTTCGACAATTTCGGGGCAGGAGAGTCATGTATCAACCATGAGCTTGCCGAATGGCGAAGCCACGTCGTTCGCGAACGACGTGGCGGAGAGGGCGGGATTCGAACCCGCGATACGGATTGAGGCCCGTATACCGCATTAGCAGTGCGGCGCTTTCGACCACTCAGCCACCTCTCCGTGGCAAAGGAGAGTATAGGAAAGTCGCACTGCAGTAGCTAGGACATTCCTCTAGAACCTCGTGCCTTACGGATTGGGTTGGGCAATTTCCTGCAATGCAAAGAGCATTGAGTCGACACCGTGCTGCGTGAGTACAGGCAGTGCCCCCTCATTCAGGTCGAAGGTGCGTTCCATCAAATCCATGATCGGTTTGCGTACAATTATGCATCCCATGGAACCAAAGCGATTGTTCTCGCTAAAGATTTTGTCCTCGTACTTGTACTCATGGATGCCGTAGGCAGTGTGCTCGCTTCCGTCCTTGAAAAGACGGAGGAACCTTCCGCTGGGTCCGAAGGTGATGCGATCACCCTTGACCTCTTTTGAGAGCGCTTCCCAACTCCAGTTCGGTGTTGCTGCGTTGTAGCAACGCCCGATGTAGCAAACAAACTTGCGCTGCCCCGTAACGACAGGGAAGCGGAAGTAGCGTCCATCAGTGTGGACTAAGTACCCCATATTATTCTGGGTATCCACTAGGAGCTTGTCACCTACGGATGCCTGCCATTCTCGAAAGCCGACGCGCTCAGCGAGCGGTGGTACGCTTGCTGCCGTGCCAGCAGGCACGAGCCAGAATGCCGGAATCCACAGGAAACCTGTGAGGATTGCGCTGGTGATTCGGTATCGCAAAGTTGGTCATTATAGAATGAAATTTATTAATGTCAATTCTTGAGACGGGCTTTCCCTCAGAGAATTCATTGAATAAAATTTGTATACAGGACGAAAGTGACCAATTGCAGCAAGCCCTTCTGCTTGCTGCAGAGGTATCGCAGGGTACGCTTCATCCTATGAAGCATGTGCCGGTGCTCTTCAACGAGGTTCTTCATGTTCTTGACCCACACGCGGGAGAGACGGTGTTCGATGCGACACTCGGGCTCGCTGGACATGCAAGGGGGCTGCTCGACGCCGTCGGTCTCAAGGGGAAACTGGTTGCTTTGGATGCTGACGGTGAGAATCTCTCTGCTGCGCGTGATCTTCTGTCTGCCTATGAGAATGTGCAGTTCCATCACGGAAATTTTCGCGACATCGCGCAGTTTTGCCCGAAACAGGTCAACATCATCTTTGCCGACTTAGGTTTAAGTTCACCACATGTGGACGACCCTTCCCGTGGTTTCAGTCACCGCCTGGATGGACCTTTGGATCTGCGCTTTGATCGCAGCGCGGGGATTTCTGCAGAACAGCTCATCGCCATGTCTACTCCGCAGGAACTCACCGATATTCTGCGTACCTTTGGAGAGGTGAAACAGGCGCAAACCATCGCAAAGTGTGTCAAAGATGCGCCGGATATGCGTACGACCGGTGCACTCAAGACATGTATCGGTCATGTGTGCGGCTTCCGTGCGCCTGCAGTGATTGCGCAGGTGTTCCAGGCATTACGCATCGCAGTGAACAGTGAACTGGATGCTCTGGAGGTTTTGCTTGCCGTTGGGCCGACTTTGCTTGCTCCCGGTGGGAGGATGGCGGTCATCAGTTATCATTCCCTGGAAGATCGCATGGTGAAACAGACGTTCCGAGCTCTTGCAACTGCGTGTAAAGATGTGCAAACGGGTGCCCCTGTCGAGGAAGCTGCATACGAACTTCTTACCAAGAAACCCATCGTTCCCACAGCCCGTGAGATTGCACGTAATCCCAGGGCACGTAGTGCAAAACTCCGTGCCGTTCGCCGTCGCCCCCTGGATGCGCTGCACATGAGTTCTCCCATCTGATACACTTCCCTTTGATTGTGCGTCAAACGCCTACCTCATTACCGGCACTCGCTCAGAGGACGACACTCGGCCATATGGTAAACCAGAGCACGGTGCTCCTCATGTTCTCCATCGGTGCCATTATCCTCACACTCGCGCTTCTGATTCTTTTCCATCAGAACTCCAATGCAACCAAGGGATATTTGCTGAGAAACCTGGAACGGGAGCGTTCACAATTGCTCCTAGAGGAAGAGGTGCTCAAGATGCAGGTGGCGGGAGCTCAGGCGCTCAAGAGCCTGGAAGAGGAATCGCAAATCCAAACGATGATGCCGCTCAAGGATCCGCGCTACACGCAGGGCGATGCAACCGTGGCAGACAGCGGGGACGACTCGTAGAATATTGCAAAATACTATAAATATTTAAGCAAGTGTAACCCAGGGCGGGGAAGAGCGTATTGTGCTATACTTTTGGGAAATGCATACCAAATCCGCAAAGCGCTTGGTGGGCGTAATCGGAACACTGTGCGTCTTGGCATGGGTCATTGCGGTTATTCCAAATGCCGTGCCTCAGTGGCATGCACAGCTGAGCTGCGTTGGCAAACCCTATGGTTCTCCAGGCTGCCCGCTCAAGATGTCGAGCACGACATCGAGTGCTGCAACCGCGCTCATTCCGGCGCACTGTGGAGACGGCGTCATCAACGAAGACGAGGAATGCGATCAAGGGAGGTTTAACGGTGTCAGTAACTGCACCACGATGTGTACGCTCCTTTACTGCGGGGATGGCAGAGTGACGGCATTTATCGGCGAGGAATGCGAACCGGAAACTCAGGAAATCTATGTGATTGATCCTTCCACAGGCCAGTTGACCACGGAGGTGCAGTTCATTGTGCGGGAGTGTGGAACAATTTGCGAAGCACCTTTGTGCAATGATGACGGAGAATGTATTGGGGGCTGCAAGATTGCGTTCCTTCCTGCATGTCCAGTTGTCACGGGCGATACCGTTGCCGCTTTGCCATCCGTACAGGAAGCGGTTATCAATGACAACGCGTCCTCACAGGGAGCCATTCCGGGTATTTCTTTTGAGGATGGCGCATCTCAATCGAGTGTGCTCGCGCCAACGACTACGCAGGATTCTCAACATGCAGCTGCCCAAACACTCACACAACAGACGACAACATCCGGTGTGTGCGGAAACGGCATTCGTGAACTCGGTGAGGAATGTGATGATGGGAACGCCGTGAATACGGATTCTTGCTCGAACCAATGTAAGAGGCCGGAATGCGGAAACAGTGTTCGCGAAGAAAAAGAGGAATGTGACGATGGTAATCAGAACAACTTCGACGAATGCCCCAACGATTGTCGATTGGCTGTCTGCGGCGATGGCGTTCGCGAAGGGACAGAACAGTGTGATGATGGGAATCGCATCAACACCGATGAATGTCCAAATTCTTGCAAGCTCACATTCTGCGGAGACGGTGTGCGTGAAGGGAGAGAAGAATGCGATGATGGGAACAAGAACAATTTTGACTCGTGTCCAAACGATTGCTCGTTTGCGATTTGCGGAGACGGAATTCGTGAAGGACAAGAGGAGTGTGATGACGGGAACGCCGTTGACACGGACGGTTGTACGAATGATTGTCGAGTCGTTCGTTGCGGGGACGGCATTATCCAAGTAGGTGAGGAATGCGATGATGGAAACAAGATCAACAATGACTCTTGCACGAATGAGTGCTTGCGTTCGCAATGCGGAGACGGATTTGTTCAAACGGGAGAAGAGTGTGATGACGGTAATGCCATCAATACCGATGCATGTACCAACTTCTGCAGGAGGGCATCGTGCGGAGACCGCTATGTTCAAGTAGGCGAAGAATGCGATGATGGGAACAAGAATGCTTTCGACGAGTGTCCCGCAGATTGCTTACTCTCGGTCTGTGGCGACGGCGTCTGGGAAGGGAAGGAAGAATGTGACGACGGAAACAAGAGTAACTTTGACGAATGCCCCAATGATTGCGAACTCCCAGTGTGTGGTGATGGCGTACGTGAGGGGCGTGAGCAGTGTGACGATGGAAATCTCATCGATGATGATTCCTGTCCAAATTACTGCCGGTTACCGGTGTGCGGGAACAAGATTATGGAAGCAGGTGAGGAATGCGATGACGGGAACACAGCAGATGGAGACGGTTGTTCCTCCGTATGCTTGAGCGAGTCTGTCTGTGGAAACGGAATCATCGAAGAAGGGGAAGAGTGCGACGGTGGAGAAGAGTGCACTCCCGAATGTACAATCATTGCTTTCCTCTCGACAGGGGCAGGAAAGACCACCGCGGCGGGAGGGATCGCAGGTGGGCTACTTTTCCTCATTCTGGGTATACGGCTTTTCCTTTCCAGTGTCTTACCTGCGTTAAAAAAATCATTCGGCGGTTCTGTTGGAGCAGTTTCACTGGACGATATTCCTCTGGATGAACTCGAAATGCCGTGGCACCGTTGGGATAAAACCTAATCTGTAACAGACTATAGCGTTCGCACCTGCACGCTGGGGGCGAATCCGGAATCGGAAATCGGGATGTCGGAGAGGATTACAACGCTGTCTCCATCATGGAGAAAGCCACGTTCCTTTGCGCAGGAAAAGCCATTCTGTACCGTTGTCTCGGGATCTGCGAAAGGAACGCAAAGCGGTAGGACGCCGTAAGCGAGTTGGAGTGATCGCTGACGCTCAGGAGTATTGGTACAGGCGATAATAGGCAGAGAGGGTCGGAACTTGCTGATCTCCAGAACCGTCCGGCCAGTTTTGGTGAATGCGACAATGGCAACTGCTTTCGATGCCTGTGCAAGGCTGACTGCTGCTTCGCTTCGGCCTTCCCGCTCGTCATGTACAGGTTCTGCACGTCGTGAGAAGCGTGCGATATGTTCCTCGGTTCTCTGCTGGATTCGCGCCATAGCCTCCACTGCTCGGATGGGGAATTTTCCGCTTGCCGTTTCGCCGGAAAGCATGGTGGCGTCCGCTCCGGTCATGACGGCATAGGCGACATCCGTGACCTCCGCTCTCGTGGGCATGGGGTGTTCCGTCATGCTCTCGAGCATATGTGTGGCAACAATGACCGGTGTGCCGCGGTCACGGCACCGCAAAACGATATCATCTTGGATGATGGGGAGTTCCTCAAAGGGGAGATCTGCACCCAGGTCTCCGCGTGCGACCATGATGGCATCCGATACATCAATAATCTCTGCAATGTTCTCCACCGCCTGGCGTGTTTCCACCTTCGTAATGATTTGCATTGGAGAGCCGCGTTCCTCCAGAAAAGTGCGCACGCTCTGTACCTCACCTGCGTTACGGATGAATGAAAGCGCAACAAAATCTGCTTTTTGTTCGCAGGTAAAGGCAATGTCCTCCCAATCTTTTTCGGTGATGGACGGCAGATCAATGTCTGCGCCGGGCAAATTGATGTGACGACGACTCCCGATAGAACCATCGTCTTGGGACCGCGCGACCACCGATCCGTCTGCGCGGATATCGACGATGTCGAGCGCCATTTCTCCATTGTCGATGAGGATGCGATCGGTTTCCGGAACATCCGCGTAAAAGCGATCATAGTTCACGGTGATGACGGTGCGCTCCTCGTTGTCGAGCGGGTGCGGGGAGAAAACGACCTCTTGCCCTTTGGTAATCTCTATTGGGTACTGGACGACTCCGGTGCGAATTTCCGCCCCTTTCGTATCGAACATGATGGCGACGGCATAGCCGTAATCCTGATTGATCTTGCGAATATCCTCGATGATTGTCTTGCAATCATCTTGCGTTCCATGTGAGAGGTTGAGCCTTGCGACCGTCATGCCAGCGTCACAGAGCGCTTTGAGGGTTTGTGCGCTTCTGCATGCAGGTCCGATGGTACACACGATTTTTGTGAGCCGCATCGCTAGGGGAGTGTAGCAGGTTTTTGTCTTCATAGAGCGGTCAGCTCTATAGATCAATTATAACATATAACTGCATTTATGTAAAATTCAAGGAGGAGAGGGAAAAGGGAAAATATGCTATAATTTTGAGATTGACATGCTAAAAACACACAATCCACTCCGACGGCTTCTATTGGGTTCACTCATCGTGGTGATCGGCGCAGGAACGGGGATATTCTTCCAGAACTGGCAGCTGCATTACCTTGAGAGGGCTCAGGCAAGCTGTGCCAGTCCGGCATGGACAAAGCATGTAATCTCTGGAACCTACGATACTGCACAGGGAATGTATGCAACGGATATCGATGGAGACCTGGACATGGATATCGTGAGCACGGCATTTTCCCAAAATGATGTCACGTGGTGGGAGAACGACGGATCCGAGACATTCACTGAATATACGATTGCAGGTTCATTTTCCGGAGCACATGATGTTCATGCGATTGATGTCGATGCTGATGGTGATATTGATGTTATCGGGGCAGGATTCGTAGGCGATCAAATTGGCTGGTGGGAGAACGACGGTTCCGAGAACTTCAGTGAGCACATCATCGATTCCAACTTTGACGGGGCGCAGGGAGTTCATGCCATTGACGTCGATGGCGATGCCGACATCGACATCCTCGGGGCGGCATTCGGGACCTTGTTTAGCGGCGAGATCACCTGGTGGGAGAACGATGGCTCGGAGAATTTCACCGAACACACCATCGACACTAGTTTCTACGGCGGAGAAGACGTTCATGCCATTGATGTTGATGGTGATTCGGACATTGATATTTTGGGAGCCACGTTCTTTGCCAGCGAAATCACTTGGTGGGAGAACGACGGCTTCGAGAATTTCACCAAACGCGTTATTCAGTCAGGGTACGATGGCACGGAAGATGTCGATGGAAGCGATGTGGATGGGGATGGCGATATCGACGTGTTGGGGACATCCACCAATCTCAGTGAAATTACCTGGTGGGAGAACGACGGCTCGGAGAACTTTACCGAGCACACCATTGATGCTGCATTCAACGGTGCACGTGGAGTCCAGGCAACCGACGTTGATGGTGATGGGGATGTCGATGTCATAGGAGGCTCCGTCTACGACGGTGTTTCTTGGTGGGAGAATGACGGTTCGGAAAACTTCGCAGGCAGCACGGTTGATGCGTCATTCAGCGCGGCAGACATCTTTACCATTGATATGGATGGCGATGGGGATGCAGACATTCTGGGAACGGACGACGCCGCAGACGATCTTGTGTGGTGGGAGCAGACGTGCGCTGCCAATACCGACCAGCTCCACTTCCGCTGGCGCGACGACACGACCGCGCTCAACACGGATGGGGGTTGGCTTGCAGCAGAGGATGCACACATAGCCGATGGAGTGGAAGGTACGACGTACCGTCTGCGCTTTGATGTTGCGAACACCGGTGATGCTGCTGAGGCGGGAGCACGTTCGTATCAGATTCAATTCGGCGAGAAATCGACGACGTGCGCGGCCATCGGTTCTTGGGCCGCTCTTAACGAGGTAGGCGATGCTTTCGAGCTGGTGGATTCTTCGAATTTCTCCAGTGGGCAGGCAACGACAGCTCTCTTCTCAAACTCAGAAGGATACACATTCACAGCGGGAGAAGGACTGGATACCAACGATGCATCTGGTCCCGTCGGACCGATGAACGCAAGTGTGTATACGGAGATGGAGTACAGCATTCAGGCGACGACAAGCGCCGTTGGAGGGATGACGTACTGTTTCCGGCTGTACGACTTCGTAGCCAGCACGCTGGATACGTACACGGTGTATCCGGAGATGACTATCCTTGAATCCGATACCGACCAGCTCCACTTCCGCTGGCGCGACGACACGACCGCGCTCAATACCGACGGCGGCTGGCTCGCCGCACAGGATTCTGCAATCACAGATGCTGTGCAGGGGGATACGTACCGCATCCGCATGGAGGTGGCCAATGCGGGCGGTTCCGCGGAATCCGCCGCACGTACGTACAAGATCCAGTACGGAGAAAAATCCACAACGTGCTCTGCAATCGGTTCCTGGACCGATGTGGATACGAGTAACGCATTCGAGATGAGCGATTCTGCCGAGATCACCAACGGTGCGGCAACAACGGCGCTCCTCACAAACTCAGAGAGCTATACCTTCATCGCAGGGAAAGGCCAGGACACGAGCAACACTACGGCTTCCATCGGTCCGATGAATGCGGATACCTACACCGAAATCGAGTACAGCGTTACACCTACAACTTCCACCTCTGCGAATACCTCCTATTGTTTCCGCCTCTACGATACGACGGCGGGAAGCGCACTAGACACCTACACGCAGTATCCCAGTCTGATAATCGGCGCCCCGACCACCGACCAGCTCCACTTCCGCTGGCGTGACGACACGACCGCCCTCAACACCGACGGTGGGTGGTTGGCTGCGGAGGATACGGCAATCACCGATGCTGTGCAGGGAGATACCTACCGCATCCGCATGGAGGTGGCGAATACCGGGGAGGCCATCGAAGCTGCTGCGCGAACGTATAAAGTTCAGTATGGAGTGAAAGCCACGACCTGTGCGGCAATCGGATCATGGACAGACGTGGATACGGGGAATGCATTCACGATGAGTGACTCTGGGCAAATCACGAACGGTGGAGCGACAACTGCTCTCCTCACAAACTCGGAGAGCTACACCTTCACCGCAGGGAAAGGCCAGGACACGGGCAACACCACCGCGGCGATCGGCCCCATGAATCCGAGCGCCTACACGGAGATCGAGTACGGCATCACGCCAACAACTTCGACAACAGCTAACACTGCTTACTGCTTCCGTCTCTATGACACGACTGATGGTGCTGTGCTGGATACGTACTCCCAGTACCCCAGCCTCACAATCGGCAATCCCGAAACGAATCAGCTCCACTACCGCTGGAGCAATGATAGTTATGTCTTGAACAGCACGGACGCGAATCGATGGCTCGCAGCGGCGGATACCGCAGTGAGTGATGTGATTCAGGGTGACACCTACCGCATTCGCATGGAGGTGGCGAATACCGGAGAGGCACGTGAATCTTCAGCGAAAGCTTATCAACTTCAGTATGGTGTCCTCAGCACTACCTGTGCCGCCATCGGATCTTGGACGAATGTCTCGGCATCATCGGATGCCATTGATATGGTTGAGACGTCTCAGTTCGTTAACCTCGATGCCACAACGGCCGTGCTCGCCAATAGTGAAGGATACGGCTTCGTCGCTGGTCAGGGGCTTGAGCTCCAGGACCAGTCCGATGCCATCGGACCCCTCACGGTGCAGCAGTACACGGAGTTGGAATTCAGCATCAAGCCGACAGCGAGTGCGCCTGCCTCTACGACGTACTGCCTTCGCCTCATAAACGTCATGGGTGGCGGGGCACTCGATGCGTACACGTCGTACCCCACATTCACCGTTGGGGCTCCCGACACCACGCAGCTGCATTTCCGCTTCCGCGACGACACGATTGCCCTCAACACCGATGGAGGGTGGTTAGCTGCAGCAGACACCGCAATTACTGATGTCACCCAGGGAGATACGTACCGTATCAGGGTGGAGGTGGCTAATACCGGGGAAGCAGCGGAAGCTGCTGTTCGTACCTACAAGATCCAGTTCGGAGAGCGGTCCACGACCTGTGGTGCCATCGGCACCTGGACGGATGTGGATGCCGGGAATGCATTCACGATGAACGATTCCACACAGATCACCAACGGTGCGGCAACGACGGCGCTCCTCGCGAACTCCGAGAGTTACACCTTCACCGCAGGTACAGGCCAAGACACAGGAAACACCACCGCTTCCATCGGACCGATGAATGCGAGCACGTACACGGAGATCGAGTACAGCATCAAGCCGACGGCGATGTCGTTCCCCAATACGACCTACTGTTTCCGCCTCTACGATACGACGGCTGGAGCAACGCTGGATACCTACACGCAGTACCCCAGCCTGACGATCGGTGCTCCCACCAACGATCAGCTCCACTACCGTTGGCGCGACGATACGGCTGCTCTCAACGTGAGTAGCGGATGGCTGGCGGCGGAGGACACGGCAATTGGTGAAGCTGTGACCACAAGCACCTATCGTCTGCGCGTAGAAGTGGCGAATAGAGGAGATGCAGTGGAGGAGGATTCGCGCACGTACAAACTCCAGTTCGGGGAAAAATCAACGACGTGCAGTGCCATCGGCTCGTGGACAGACGTGGATGCGAGCAATGCCTTCGAACTCTCTGATTCTGCAAACTTTACACATGGCGATGCGACAACGGCGTTGCTTGCGAACTCGGAGAGCTACACCTTTACAGCAGGTGAAGGTTTGGACACGAGTAACACATCCAGTGCCATCGGACCACTGGAGACATCTCAGTACACCGAGTTCGAGTATAGCATCTCTCCTTCGGATAGCGTCGGTAGTAGCACCACGTACTGCTTCCGTCTCTACGACACCACGGCAGGGAGCGCGCTCGATGCGTATTCGCAGTACCCCGAACTCACGACGGATAGCCCCGCCGTGCCGACGCCCGTCACCGTGCAACTCAGCTACCGGTGGCGTGATGATAGTACAGCGCTCAACACGGACGGAGGCTGGCTGGCTGCGGAGGACACGGCCATTGCCGACGTGCGCCAAGATGCCACGCGTCGCATCCGCATACGAGTGGCGAACACTGGTAATGGACAGGAGAGCGCGGCCCGCACGTACAAGATTCAGTACGGCCAGAGGGCAACGACGTGCGGTGCCATCGGCTCGTGGACGGATGTGAATACGGGGAATGCATTCATCATGACAGGATCCATGCTCATCACGAACGGAGAGGCAACATCCGCTTTACTCAGCAATGCACAGGGATACACCTTCACCGTAGGTGCAGCGCAAGATACATCGAATACGAGCGGCTCTATCGGGCCACTGGGCTCCGAGTACACCACCGAGCTTGAGTACAGCATCGAACCCACAACGAATGCGAGTGCGGAGGCTACCTACTGTTTCCGTCTCTACGACACAACAGCAGGCGCCGCACTCGATACGTACACAGAGTACCCCAGCCTGACGATCGGATCTGCGAACACCAACCAACTCCACTTCCGCTGGCGCGATGACACCGCCGGACTCAACGATGATAATGGATGGCTTGCCGTGGAGGACACCGCAATCACCGGTGTCGTCCAGGGTGATACCTACCGTATCCGCATCGAGGTTGCGAATACCGGAGAAGCGGCGCAATCCGTGGGGAAGAACTACCAGATCCAGTACGGAGAAAAATCCACGACCTGCTCCGCCATTGGTACGTGGACAGCGCTCGAAGATGCTTCCGATGAGTTCGGCATGGTTGCATCAGCAATGTTTACGCATCTGGATACAACGACGCAGCTCTTTGCAAACAGCGAAGAGTACACCTTTGTAACAGGCTATGGTCTCTCTGAATCCGACCATCCGCCGGATGTTTTGACGGCTTTGAATGCTTCTTCGTTCATGGAGATTGAGTATAGCTTCACGCCTACAACAGATACTGCGGCGGGGACGACGTACTGCCTGCGCCTCTACGATTTGAGCGGGGGGAGCGCTCTCGATACCTACACGCAGTACCCCGAGCTCACCATAGGCGATCCTCTCACGAAGCAACTCCACTTCCGCTGGCGCGACGATACGGCAGCTCTCAATGCCGACAGTGGTTGGCTGGCGGCACAGGACACCGCAATTGCCGATGTCACTCAGGGGGAAACGTACCGTGTCCGTCTCTCCATTGCCAATGCCGGAGGCGCTGTGGAAGACCCGCGCTCTTACCAGCTCCAGTTCGGTGAAAGGAGCACGACTTGCTCCGCAATTGGTTCATGGACGAACGTTGGGGAAGGAGGCGGAGCATTCGACATGTCCGATACCGCGCAGTTCGTCAATGGTGCGGCAACCACCGCTCTCATGGCCAATGGCGAGGGATACACGTTCGCAGCAGGACAAGGTGCGGATACGACCGATACCATGGGGCCATTTACCGCCCTCAGCCCCAATGCGTACAGAGAAATGGAATACAGCATCACGGCGAACACTTCTGCATCGGCGAGTACTTCGTACTGTTTCCGCATTTATGACTTCGTCAATTCGCAAGTCCTGGATTCCTACGACGCCTATCCGCAGTTGACAATCGGCAACCCTACAACTGACCAGCTCCACTTCCGTTGGCGTGACGATACCACCACGCTCAACACCGACGGCGGATGGCTTGCTGTGGAGGATATTGCCATTGCCGATGCAGTCCAAAGTGATACGTATCGCCTGCGTGTTGCAGTGGCGAACACAGGGCAAGCGCAGGAATCTGCAGCGCGTACATACAAGCTCCAGTTCGGCGAGAAGTCGACGACCTGCTCCGCCATCGGTTCGTGGACGGACGTTGATGTGGGGAATGCATTCACCGTGAGTGACTCGTCGTACATCACGAACGGTGAAAGTACGTCCGCTCTCCTCTCGAACTCCGAGAGCTACACTTTCACCGCAGGTACGGGTCAAGACACAGGGAACACCACCGCTTCCATCGGACCAATGAGCAACAGTACCTACACAGAAATTGAGTACAGCATCACGCCGACAACCTCGGCATCGGCCAGTACGACCTACTGCTTCCGTCTCTACGATACGACGGCAGGGGGAACGCTCGATACCTACTCGCAGTACCCCAGTTTGACTGTCGGTAGCCCAACCACGGATCAACTCCACTACCGCTGGCGCGACGACACGAGCGCGCTCAACACCGACGGCGGGTGGCTGGCGGCAGAAGATACGGCGATTACTGACGCTCTTGAGGGTGATACGTATCGTATCCGCATGGAGGTAGCGAACACGGGGGAAGCTCAGGAATCCGCAGCACGTACGTACAAGATCCAGTACGGTGAAAAGTCGACGACGTGCTCTGCCATTGGCTCATGGACGGACGTTGATGCAGGGAATGCATTTACGGTGAGCGACTCATCGTACATCACGAACGGTGAAGCTACCTCTGCACTCCTTACAAACGCCGAGAGCTATAGTTTCACTGCTGGCGAGGGTCATGATACAGGCAATACAACAGGTTCGATCGGTCCCATGGACGTGGGCACCTACACCGAACTTGAGTACAGCATCACACCGAGCACATCTGCTTCAACAAGTGTAACGTACTGCTTCCGCCTCTACGACACTGCGGCAACAGCAACGCTGGATACATACAGTGCCTATCCGCAGACGACTGTCGAGTTCTGCGGAAACGGTACAATCGAAGCTGCCTCAGGCGAAGAGTGTGACGATGGTAACGGTACCGGCAGCGATGGCTGCACAAATTGCTTGGTGGATAGCGGGTATACCTGCTTGGGTGAACCCAGTACGTGCACCATCATTATTATCGATGAGATTCCGGAGGAAGAAGGCTATTGTGGTGACAGGATTGTGCAGGATGGAGAGGAGTGCGAGCCTCCGGGAACGGAAACCTGCGCCAATAATTGTTTGTACCGTACCAGTGGAGGAACGAAGGGTGGTGACGAAGGAGAGGATGTTCCCACTGGACCTACGGTGCCGAAGGTGAGTATCGACACGATCGTCTTCTGTGGTAACGGCAAAGTGGATGCAGGCGAAGAATGCGATGCGGGATACAGAAACGGTCTGTCAACGAGCGATTGCACCAAACAGTGCAAAGCGCTGGCCTGCGGTGACGGGGTACTCTCCGTTCTCCGCGGCGAAGAATGCGAGCCTGATTTTGTCTTAACTTCGGAAGGAGAACGTATCTACGAGGAGATGGCAGAGTGTACAACAGATCCAACGGATCTCTACTGCACACCTCCTGATGATTCCGATGGTGGTTGTCTCCTCAGGGAGATTCCTCTCTGTATTGAGGAGGAAGTCCCGGTTGCTCCATTTGAAAAACAACCGTACTGTGGCGATGGTCGTGTAAACGGAGAGGAAGAATGTGACGCTGGCGGCATCTGTTTGAATGGAAAGTACCACAATGCCGTTTGGGAAGGGCGCATTGGCGCTATTCTCTGTAGAAATGGAGGAGGAGAGAGCGTTGCACGGTCCGGAGATGGGTGCAGCGATACGTGCTTGCTCGAGTATTGCGGGGATGGCGTACTCCAACCCGGCGAACAGTGTGATAACGCAAGTGTCTGTTCCAATGCAATCGATACAATATGCCGGTCCGATGCCGACTGTGGAGAAGATGCTACATGCACCTACAACTTCTGGAAGACTTCTGCGTGCACAGATGGATGCCAACTCTGTCGTGGGCTCTACGTTGCATCCATCCCCATGGAAGGATTACGAGATGGTGAACATACCTTGAAGCTCCTTGTACGCAATGACTGTGGAGCAGTAGATATTGCAGAAACACACTTCATCGTTTCTTCCACACTGGTACCGCGTGCCGAAACCCAGCCTATACATGAGACTCCGGTACTACTCTCCGATGTCAATCCAGAGGAACGGATGGGCTTTGCTCCTCCGGTGGTATCGGTGATTACGGATAAGCGAACCTATTTACGGGGTTTTGATGAGAGCATCCGCGTGAGTGGCATTGTTGTCGATGGCTATGGAGCGTATTTGGGGGATTTGCCTGCAGAAGCATTTACAACCGCGATCGATGGCGGAATCATCGACGGTGTTGTGTTTACAGAGACATCCGCTCAAGGATGTGAAAGTCTTATTCAGAACATCAATCTTCTCTACCGTAACAAGTGCGGATCGAGCAGCGCTACACACTGGCTCACCGCTCGTGTCGTTGAGGATCATGGTCGCGCGGTCATCGCCGATGAACGAGATAGAGCTGCAGTCATTGCGCTTATTGCGCTGGCGTGTGCTTTATCGTTTGTCTCCATAAAGCATTTCCGCACTGATTTTGATGCGTAAAATTCCCGTTATTTCCGGCCAGTGGTTCCTGCTTACGCTCGCCATTTCTCTAACACACATCCTTGCGAGTGGCATGGTCGAAACGCATCTTTGGGGACAAGCAGTGCAGACAAATCTTTGCCAGATGCTGCCGAATCAAGCGGCATGTGAAGCAGAGGGATGCACGTGGAGTGAGACCAGGCAATGTCTTGGCGAACTCTACCCGGGGTGTGCAACGAATGAGAGAGAATGTCGCAAAATTTGCGGTGGTACCGTTTGGCTGGAGGATGGTGTGTGCTCAGGATTTTCGACGAGGTCTACGGAAGAAAACATGCAATCGCCAGTGCATGGAAAAGACGATACCGATGTGCAAGTGTCCACAGGTGCTTTGGAGGAGCTCAAGTCAGAAGTATCAGAGGAGCAAGAATTGAAAATTGTTCTCTCGGGAACGCTCGTCGACGAAGAAGATAAGCCTGTTGCCGGTGCTACGGTGCGGCAAATGTATGGGGCAGGGCAGGAAAGTTTCGCATTGACCGATGCGCAGGGAGCATTTGAGGTCTCCGTTCATTCCTCGGAGAGCGGGATAGGTGTACTTCTCGCAGAGAGCAATGGCAAACACGCGCTTGGCATCGTGCGATTTGGGAGCGAGGACATTGGCGCAGTAATCCTTCGTTTGAATGAAATCGGACTTCATGCGCCAGAGTCGTCCGCGGAGTATTTTGCTTCAGAGCTCCGTCAGATTGTAAGTGCGCCATCTGCACATCAGACAACCGGAACCGGCGCTCCGTTACTCAAGGACACAAAGGGTGTCTTTACGATGGATGCTTCGCTGTCTCTGCGTGTCCCCGAAAATGCAACATTCTCCATTGATGTGCCAATGGACTTGGGAGGATTTGTTGTAGAAGGCACTGTGCTTCAGGATGAAGATACCGTTATTCGCGGAGAGTATGCTCAGGTCGGAGGGAGATTTGAAGCGCGGGAAGGCACCGTGCAATTCACAGGGAACTTTACCCTTGAAGATGGGCTCTTCGTTGGTGGGCAGGCAACCATGGAGATTGCGAACGACCTTGTGGGGACGTTCAATCTTCTGGGTGGGACGTTTCAAGCTCCCAAGATGTTGCATATGCAAGGGGATTGGAAGCAGACAAACGGCACGTTTGATCCTGGTGAAGGAACAGTGGTGTTTCGGGGAACAACCCATGCAGTGGACGTACCTCAGGCGGTTCTCCTGTACGATGTAGTGATTGAGAAGGAGAACGGAACCGATCTGGATATTTCCGAGGATGACGTTCTCATCATCCAGCATATGCTCAAGCTGGAGGACGGAGAGGTCGATGGGGGAACGCTCGTTCCTCAGGGGGACATGGAAATCAGTCCGTCGTTTGACGGCGGTACGGCACTCCTGCTCATTGGAGAAGATATGTCGGGAGACATCTGGATTCCCGGTGGCGCCAGCTTGCCGCGGGTTGCACTCGATGCACCGAATGTTACTCTGCACGGTCCTTCTCAAGCAGGGGAAATCGTATACGTGGAAGGAGCGATGCGCATTGATGGAGGTACGCTGACTGTTGAGGGTGGCGATCTTCTCTTCACTGCACAAGCACCAGTCTCACTCTCTGCGGGTTCCATTCGCACCAGTGCCGGCCACCTGACCATTGAATCGCCTGTCTCTTTGGATGGAGGGGACATGGTCATCTTGAATGGCACCGTTCTGCTTGGGTCCACGGTGACCATGAATGGCGGAACCGTATTCCTCAACAATGGACAACTCTCAGTGAACGGCGCATGGAATGTTCATGGAGGAGAGATCCGCGCACAAGCTGGCTCGCTTGAGCTCAACTCTCTTTTTGTCCTGCATGATGGAGATGTTTTTGTAGACGCTGCGAAGGTCACGGCAAATTCCTTCTTCACGCTGAATGGAGGCACATTCACTGGAGGAACTGCCGATATGGCCGTTTTCAATACGCTAACGCTTGGAGGAGGATCGTTCACCGCGCCGAGCGGCACACTCATCATCTCCGGCGATATTTCCCAGAGTGATGGCGTGTTCCTCCACAATGGAGGCACCGTACGCTTGACGGGGCTCAAACGGACGATTGCTGCCGACAGATTGCACTTCTTCAATTTAATTTTTGAGAAACAGAATAAGGAGAGCGCAGTCCTCGAGCAACGCTCCATTGTCGTAGAGGGGAATGCCATGTTTGTGGATGGATTCATAGACGGAGGGATTGTCGAATGCAGGGGAGATGTCACTGTCAGCAAGACGTATGACGGAGAAAGCGCACTCATCCTTATGAATGGTGCTGGGCTTCAGCATCTCTCATTGGAATCTCCGGATAGTTTGGGTGACGACATCATTGTGCATACGAGCAGTGAAGTGGTCCTCGAGTCTGATCTCGATCTCAAGCGCTCAGGACAACATCTTACGATCGAAGAGGGGGTGTTCTCCTTTAACGGCAATAACCTTTCCGTTACAGAAAAGAAAGCGGCGTTCACCATTGGCGAGAAAGGCATACTGCACATTTCCGGAGACGAGCAATGGGATGCACCAACGATCGTTGAAGGCGGAACGATTTCCTTCTCTCGTTCACGGGGGGATCTTGTTCTTCCGGATCTTCCGTATCATACGATTATCCTCAGTGCAGGAGAGAAGGCTTCCTTCTCTGTACCGAAGGAAGGACTCAAACTGACTGGTGATGTAGTAATGCGTGCCGGAGAGTTCATTGCCGATGACGAGCAAGAAATATCATTGGCGGGTAACTGGATGAATGAAGGAGGAGAATTCGTTCCAGGACAGAGCACGGTGATTTTTACGGGAACGCAGCAATCCATTGCAGGAAACAATACCTTCTACAACGTGAAGAAGACCGTGACGAGTTCCGCAGGACTGTCCCCAGAATCTCTCGTTGTCGAAGGTCAAACAGCGCAGGTCATTCTAAACTCTCTGACGCTGATGGGGAGCGATTGCAACTTCCTGCGTGTTCGCTCAACAACGACGGATGCGGAGTGGTCTATCGATGTACGTGGGGAAGCGCAGATGCGCTCTCTGGATGTACGTGATGTCAATAATGTCGGTGGAGCACTGCTTATCTGTACGGAGGAATGCGTTGATCGTGGGAACAATACCAATTGGCAATTCGAGTTTCCCACGTGCTCAGTTTCCACTGTCGACTGTGGCAACGGGGTCGTTGAGACCGGCGAAGGATGTGATGATGGAAACATTTCATTTTCTTGGCAGCAGGATGGCTGCTCGGAGACCTGTACGGTGGAACCCGGATATGTTTGCACGGGTGCGCCGAGTGTCTGTACCGCACGTTGCGGCGACGGTCTTCTTGCCGGAGGAGAGATCTGCGATGACGCTAACACGGAACCCGGTGATGGATGTTCGCAACAGTGCATGGCAGAAGACGGCTATGTCTGCACGGGCACGCCGTCTCTGTGTCAGTCCGTATGCGGAGACGGAGCAGTGCGTGGGCAGGAGGTGTGTGATGACGGAAATGTGCAGTCGGGCGACGGATGCACGGCACAGTGTCTGCCTGAAACAGGTTTTACCTGCACAGGTCAACCAAGCGCATGTGCGCCGATTTGTGGCGACGGAAAACTTATGGGTTTGGAGATTTGCGATGACGGGAATGCAGAGAACGGGGATGGTTGTTCGGCACTGTGTACGCGTGAGGAAGGATTCACATGTATCGGTGAGCCGAGTGCGTGTGCTCCTGTTTGCGGCGATGGCATTTTGCGGGGTTCTGAGGTCTGTGATGACGGCAATGCCCAGCATGACGACGGCTGCAGTGACACGTGCATACCGGAGTGGGGATTTGTCTGCCAGGGTGAACCCAGTATGTGCACTGCACTGTGTTCGACGTTCGCGAATGACCTCGACGAGTGTCCTCTTGCGTCAGATCTCTACCGAGTTGAGTTTGTCCAATGGGCTGGGCAATCCGTAAAAGGGTCGGGCATTCTGCGTCTCACAGAAAACCGTACACTCGAGTACAGTTTTACCCTCGGACAAACTGTACCGAATGCAACCGCGAACCTAACAGGTGAAGGTCTTTCCATACTTGAGTTTGAGGGAGGACCAAAAATTTGGTCAGGGATTACCCGTCAGCTTTCGGAAGAGGAAGTGGAACTCCTGAGCGGGGAAAAGTGTTCCATTACCGTTCAGAAGGGTACTTCGCTTTCGAGTGCTTCCATCGGCATGATTGTACGACACACAACCAGATTGTCCGCCGATGATGACGATGATGATGACAACCCTCCGGGCAAGGAACGTAGGTGCGGAAACGGAAAAATCGACGCAGGAGAAGCATGTGACGATGGCAACACCATTAATACGGATGGATGCTTAACTACATGCGAAAAGGCTTGGTGCGGAGATGGGTATGTGAGCTTTGGCAAAGAGCAGTGCGAGCCGCCGCTCTCTCAGGTACCCGATCCTGTTCTTGCAGGAAAAACCGGCTTCTGTGACGACAAATGCCAATTTATCCCGTCATCCAGTGATGGAGAAACGGGTGGCGGATCAACGAAGAAGCCGACTAAGAGCAGCAGTTCGTCTTCCTCTTCGCAGCACATCAGCTCTGCAGCCCCGGCGAGAATCGTGGTAGGAACAGGAGGGCTCATCATTATTCCTGAGACCTGCGGAAACGGGTTCTTGGATTCCGGCGAGCAGTGTGATCACGGTGAGTTCAACGGAATGGGTTCCTGCACGTTGCAGTGTACGTTGCTCTACTGCGGTGACGGGATAGTATCTCCGCATATCGGAGAGCAATGTGATGATGCCAATAGCGACGATACGGATTCCTGTTCACACCTGTGTTTCCGTACGGGATTGTCAACGCAAACAGGTAGCACGGCTGCAGTGTTCTCGACTCCGATTTCGAAGACCATAGCGGTCATGACCGAACACGGCTGCGGCAACGCACTCCTTGAGCCTGGTGAACAGTGTGATGACGGCAATACGTCGGGTGGCGATGGGTGCAACGCGGTCTGCAAACTGGAGTTCTCATTCACTCCACCCTTAGAAGCGGAACCTGTGCTGGTGCAGGAGATTGCTGATCGAGAACAGATGATAATCCGTGGGTGTGGCGATGGTGTGCTGCAAGCAGGTGAGCAGTGCGACGACGCAAATGCTTTCGCTGGCGACGGTTGTTCATCTTCCTGTCGGTTGGAATTGGGATCGAGAGTTCCCACGTTGCCGGACCTTGTCATTTCCACTTCCTTCTGCGGGAACGGATTGCAGGAGGTCGCTGAGCAGTGTGACGACGGAAATACATTCTCCCAAGATGGCTGTAGCAACGTGTGTCAGCGGGAAGTTCCGGGAGAACGCCAGGATGATGAATGGCGGGGAACACTGCCCAGCGCTCCTGAGCGACCCATCCTCCTCCAGGGTGCTCAGTGTGGTGACGGCATCCTCCAGACAGGGGAAGCCTGCGATGCAGGCACACAGAATTCGGACATCCTTCCAGATCGTTGCAGAGTACGCTGCACGCTTCCATACTGCGGGGACGGTGTGCGGGATTCATCTGAACAGTGCGATGACGGCAATCGCATGGATGGCGACGGCTGCTCCTGGAGCTGTTACATGGAACTCGTACGTCCGCAGGCTGTGTGTGGTAATGCGCAGCGTGAAGCGAATGAGCAGTGTGATGACGGCAATACATTGAGCGGTGACGGATGCAGCAGCCGTTGCAGAATCGAGGAACCTCCGCGTCCGGTTTCTCCAGGGGAAGCGCAGATTGATCAGGTGATCCTCACGGCACCAACGGTGATTCGCTTACAGTTCCGCAATCCCGTTGATCCTCAGAAAGCCGCGGATGTCCGCAATTACTCCGTGCACGGATCACCGCAAATTCCCATCGCGCACATTCGCGTCATTGATCAATACACTGTGGAGCTCGTCCTTGCAGAGTCGCTTTCCTACGATCACGAGTACACGCTTTCCGTGGACGTGGAAACGCAGGTTGGCGAAGATGTCTCCGAACTCACGCTCTTCACAATTTCTCCTGAGAGCGGAACGCAGGTAACGCAACGTTTTACCATTGTTGAGGAAGAGATGGGTGATCACGTTGGAACGACGCAGATGGAGCGTCCTGCAGCATCTGCTCAGGAGCCTGCGGTGCAAGAGGATCGAGTGCCTCTCGTTAGTGGAGAAATTCCAGTCTTTACCGCATCGAGCGGGACAGAGGATATGGCGCAAACCGGACCGGGTGCGCTTCTCCTTGTGACCATGGGTGCGGCCGCAGGTTTGGGTTGGATACGCAGGCGCAGAAAGGCCCTCTCATAGTGATACTTCCTATGGAAGTTTATTTGCTCTACTTTTGTTGTATCAAGACCAAAAATCATTCGTTTACTAAGTATTGTATCGCCTTTTCAAGAGAGGCATTAAAGTCAGAATCCATTTCAAATAGAGGCAAAGCATATTTCTTTGCCTCTTGTTCAATGTGATCTGAATAGACGGCAATCATATGGGCAATCTTAATGAAGGTGGTTCCATCTTTCGTTTTTCTAAGAATCCAATCATTCGGTGTGGTGGATTTATGGAAGTCCTTTAACAATTGTTCTTCGTTCTTCTTCAGAAGAAATACAGATTTAATGTGTTCATTACCGAATTTTTTTAGAATACGGCTGGCAATCTCCGGGGTAACTTGGTAGCCCTCCACAATCAAATTATCATCGTCCGTGAAGTATGTTTCCGCCACCGCGTATATCGCATCATATGTCGTCTTTGATTGCTCTGCATACCTCTGGACAATTTCTTCAGTAGTATACTGTGAATAGAATTCATCATTACTTCCTCTGCGCAGGTGACTGTGTGGGAATAGAGCAGGGTGTTGTTCCTCAGGCGTGTAAGCCCGAGCAATATTTTGCAGTGTGTCAGAGGAAATCCAAGGAGTTTGCAGCTTCTTGCTCAGTGTTTTTGCCAGTGTCGTTTTTCCGCATTTTGGTGGTCCTCCGATTAAGTAAACAGCCATGTCTGAAGTCTATAGGTAAATGATTGTGCAATCGAAATGTAAACACCAAAAATCGAACGCTAGCAATCGAAATACTCTGATGATGGGGCAGTTCGACTTCGCTGCGGCTTCGCTCACTGTCATTCGACTCGCCTAAAGTAAAAGGTGGCCCGAGGCCGCAGCCGAGGACTATGAGCGAGCGTAGCGAGCCGAATGGTACCCCGGACAGGAATCGAACCTGTGACCTAGAGCTTAGAAGGCTCTCGCTCTATCCAACTGAGCTACCGGGGCATAGCGTTTATTATACATGAAATATGGCTTTAGCGTGAGCAGAATGCTATACTGGTACAGATGAAGTACCAGCGCATCATGCTCAAGCTCTCGGGTGAGGCACTTGCCAAGAGCGGGGGAGCGGGACTCAACCATGCCGTGCTCATGGATGTTGCCAAGAGCATCCAGGAAGTGGCAGACAAGGGAATTCAGGTTGTTGTTGTCGTTGGCGGTGGGAACATTTGGCGCTACCGTGATACCACGGACAGCGGCATTGAGCGTTCTGCAAGCGATGCCATGGGCATGTTGGCAACGATCATGAACAGCGTCGCACTCCAGTCTGCGCTCGAGAAAATGGGAAAACACACGCGTGTATGCAGCGCCATCGACGTTCCGCAACTTGCAGAGCCGTACCTCAGGCGCAGGGTGCTTCGGCACTTAGAGAAGGGGAGAGTGGTGATCTGTGCCGGCGGCACGGGCAACCCGTACTTCACCACCGATTCCGCAGCAGCTCTGCGAGCATTGGAGCTCGGTTGCGAAGTGCTCCTGAAGGCGACCAATGTTGACGGGGTGTACGACAAGGATCCCGATGAGCACAAAGATGCCAAACTCTACAAAGAACTTTCGTACCAGGAGGCGATCGAAAAGCACCTCAATATCATGGACCAGGCGGCCTTTAGCCTTTGCCAGGACCAGCATCTCCCCATCCGTGTCTTCAATTACACAGAGAGAGCTAACCTGCTCAAAGCTGCCCTAGGGGAAGAGATCGGGACCCTGGTGCACGGGTGATTTGCTCGGGTGAGGCGTATCCACGTACAATGCAAGGGTCCTTTTCCCCACTGCATTCGGTATGGCAGATCCACGCCTTAGCGCATTCGATCAAGAGATGAGTAAAATCATTGAATTTCTTCACGGTGAGTACGGTAAGCTCCAGACAGGACGCGCCAGCGCATCACTCGTGGAGCATGTCGAAGTAGAGGCCTACGGGCAGAAACAGCCGCTCAAGACCATTGCGGGCATTACCATTGACGGTGCGCGCTCTATTGTGGTGCAGCCTTGGGATCGTTCCGTTCTTCAGAATGTGGAGAAGGCATTGCAGTCAGCAAATTTAGGGGTCAATCCGGTTAATGACGGTCAGGTATTGAGGATCAATCTTCCTCCCATGACCGAGGAGCGCCGCACGCAGATGGTGAAGACAGTAGGTCAGCTTGCCGAGGAAGCCCGTATTTCCGTGCGTCAGCAGCGCCAGAAAATCCATGATCTTATCAAGGAAGGAGAGTCCGATGAGGACGCGCGCTACACGGGACTCGACCAGCTCGAAAAGGCCGTTAAAGCGGCGAACGAGAAGATCGAGGAGATAAAGGAGAAGAAGGAGAAGGAGGTGATGACGGTGTAAAAGATTTGGGGCTTGGGTTCGGGTTCGGGTAGCATTGTGCCATGGAGAAGCCGCGTATCGCCGTCGTATCTTTCCCCGGTAATAACTGCGAGGTCGAATCGATCCGTGCTGTGAAGCAGAGTGGTATGGAGGTCGTGTTCGTCAAATGGAACGATCCCGTTGATTCCCTGGAATCCGTCGACGGGTTCTTCCTCCCCGGGGGATTTAGTTACGAAGATCGCGGGAGAGCGGGCATGGTCCCTGCACGCGATCCCATGATGGCCCACATCATCGAGCAAGCCGCGCAGGGGAAAGTGGTGATTGGTAACTGCAATGGTGCGCAGGTTTTAGTCGAGAGCGGGCTCATCCCACTCGACCGGGGGCTTGCAATGAGCTTGGCGCGCAATGCTGTCGACGGAGAAGCGGTGGGGTTCCTCAACGAGTGGGTGTGGATTACACGGACCTGCGCGCGCGATCGTTGTGCCACGTCTGATTGGGAAGGGGTGATGCATCTCCCCATCGCGCACGGGGAGGGGCGTTTTGTGACCAAGGATACGGATCTCATTGAGGAGCTTAAAAAGAACGACCAATTGGCGTTTTCGTACTGTGATGCATCTCGTCGGGTGTCGGATAAGCCGCCGCTGTGTCCCAATGGTTCGCTCCTGGGAATTGCAGGAATCTGCAATCCTGCTGGGAATGTCGTTGCGCTCATGCCTCATCCAGAACGGACACAAGAAGGATTGCGCTATTTCCTTTCCATAAGGAAATGGATTGAGCGCAGGAAGAAGCTCCTTCCCCCTGTTCCTCGTACTCTTTCCGAGGAATACCCCGTAGCGGTTGCACCGAAGCGTTCGTGCGAAATCTTCATTGACACCATCATCACGAACAATGAGGAGCGCACCGTGGAGCAGGCAGCGCGACGCATCGCCTCCACGATTTCCTTAAAACAGCTCAAGTACTTTGCACCGGGGAAAGATGCAGTGGACAGTGTTCTTACGCACCTTTCCCTCTTCAATCCTAATAAAGAAATCGCCTACATCCGCAGAGAAGGAAAACTCCTGCGATGGAATCCTGATGTAAAACGCGAGGAATCCTATACGGGGAACCTGCTTGAGGGGTCGGTGCTCCTGCGTATCGATGAGCCGGATACCGGTGCTCGGCAACTGGGGGAGGGGAGTGTGACAGGTGTCTGCTATGTGTGCAGCAACATAGATGAACAAAAATTGTATACAAGAGAAGTACTCGAAGTCTTTGCGAATCCGCACGCGAGCCAACTCCTCAAGATGCCATAAGCCATGGAACGGCATATCGTCCTTCTTGCCTACAACATCCGTTCCCTCTGGAACGTGGGATCGCTCTTCCGAACAAGTGATGCTTTTGGAGTGGAGAAGCTCTTACTCAGCGGCTACACGGCTCTTCCTCCGCGTCGTGAGATCAGTAAAACCGCGCTGGGAGCGGAGAAAACAGTTCCTTGGGAGCACATGACAGATCCCATCGAAGCAATGAATCGTCTACGAAAGGAAGGCTACGGCATCGTTGCTCTGGAACAGACGCAGAGGTCCGTTGCGTTGGAGGAGTTCCATCCGCCAGAGCGTCTCTGCCTGATCGTCGGGCACGAGGTGACCGGCGTTGATCGAAAGATTCTCGCACTCTGCGATGCGTGCGTGGAGATACGGATGCTCGGAGCGAAGGAATCACTCAATGTCGCGGTTGCCGCCGGCATAGCGCTCTATCACCTGCGCACGGCGTAGGCATTACGCGAACTTCTTCCACAGTTGTGCTTTGGTCCTTAAGAGCGCACCGAACGTGAGGAAGATCGCAAGTGCTATGGCGATCCATCCGATAACGGGCACAAAACAGAAGAGTTTGAGGACCACATACACGGCAAGTGCGACGAAGAAGAGGCCAATCTTGCCCCAGGGTTTCTTCCAGTGCAGGAGCAACCACTGGGCCAGCACAATCGCGGCGATAGGCTTGGCGAAGAACAGGGAGAGACCGAATGCGAAGAAGAGCGCCATCGCGATGGGGATGCCGATGATGCTGATCAGGAAGAGCAGGCCCACGGCAGGCACGACGACAAAGTAGAGCAACCCTGTGAGCATGCAGCCCCACGGAGACCTGGTGAGTTTTTTCACCGCAGTGGGAAAGAAGGTCTTTGTCGAAAGCACCAGAATGAGGATGACGAGTGCAGCGGAGAGGAGCGAGTATCCAAAGAACGCGATCGCCGCAAGGGTTAGAGCGCCGAAAACTGTCGCCTCGATGACCTCGCCCTTGGGTCCTCCTGCGAGGTCGGCATTGAACACGCTCTCGCCTCCGACAATGCCTTCAAAAGGATTGGTTTGATCGCTGAGCCAGTACTGGAGATTTCCTTCAATCGAGGCGCCCTCCAGAACGTTGGCTTCCTTACAGACGATCACGGCATCACCCTTGATGGTTCCCGAGAGTTGCAGGCTGTCGCCACGCACGTCAGCGTTCTGACGAACAAGTCCCGAAAGAATGATGCTTCCTCCTGCGCTGCGCAGGGTTTCCACCGCTCCGTCGACGACAAGCAAACCGCCGTAGACGATGGCATCGCCCATCACTTGCGCCGTAGGCGCGAGGCGTACGGTTCCACCAAACACGATCAAATCGCCTTCAATCCTTCCTCGGATGGATACTTCCCCGCCTGCAATACGCGCATCGTCGCCAATGTTTCCCTCAACGATCACCGTGCCTCCTGCAACGATCAAATCCTGCTCAATTTCATCGGAGATCGTCAGATCTCCGCCCGCGGCAACCAGATCCCCCGCAATGCGCTCCTTGATTTGTATAACACCACCGGCGATGTAGAGATCATCTTGGACGGGGATGTTGATGGAAAAGAGCTCGTTATCGTCCTTCGCTACGCGAAACATTGCAGCCTGCGATGCAAGTGGAAGAACAGTGAGGAGCGTGCTGAGGAGGATCACGGAAGGAAAGCGCTTCATACAGAAAGGGGAAGAAGGTCGCGAACGAGTATAGCACAAGTGTGATACATCCAATGCAGTGCTACGCTATATGCACTCCATAGGATCGACATCGACGACAACATCGCTGAGATCAAGATAGGGGAGGAGTGCAGAAGGATTGTCACCCTTGAGAAGCACATGCCATGCGACGCCGGCGCTGGCGAGCACGGGTGCCGAAGTGACGCTCACTGTTTGTCTATGTTCGTGTGCTGCGGTCTCTGCTTGCACATGCAGGATACGGGCGCGGTGCAGCGCATCCCTTCGCAGGATCAATCGAATCATTTGTGTCGATGGCGGATACCCGAATTGCATGCGCAGCTTGAGTTCCTCGTTAAGGAATTCCTCCGTGCGGTGCTGTGCTGCATAGCGGACCTCCGGTGCCTGCGGACGGAAGGTTTGGATGATGACGTCTCCGGGTTTGGCGCGGCCGCTCCTCCCCGTGAGTTGGGTGAGGAGATCGAAGATGCGCTCACCAGCGCGGAAGTGCGGTAGTGATAACCCGATGTCTGCAATAAGCACGGCTGCGAGCGTGACCTGAGGAAGGTCCAGTCCTTTGACCACCGATTGCGTACCCAAGAGAATATCTGCTCTCCTTTCGCGCATGGTCTTGAGGAGAAGGCGCATTTGTTCGGGGTGTGTCAGCGTATCGCTGTCGGCGCGCAGCAGCCGTGCCATGGGGAATCGTCGTGCGAGGATCTCTTCGATGCGCTGCGTTCCCGCGCCCACGGCATGGAGCCGCACAGAGCCGCACGCCGGGCACTGCGCAGGGACATCCGCCTGCATGCCCGAGGTGTGGTCCAGTAGGTACGGTGTACCACCTGCGCCGCGGTGGAGGGTAAAGGGAAGATTTGAAGAAGGCGATACGACTCTCCGGCGACAATCCAAACACAAGAGCGCGCTCGCTATTCCGCGACGGTTGAGGAAGAGCACGGATTGCTCCTCCCGCTTCAGTCGCTCCTCAATGGCTTCGAGCAGGGGAGGGGAAAAGGGGTAGAGGGAACCAAACTTCACTTGAGCCAAATCTACTATTTGTACGTGTGGGAGCGGATGGCTTCCGTAACGTTCCTCAAGGCGAACGAGGTGGTACTCTGCGCTTTTTGCTCGTGCCCAGGATTCCAGCGATGGCGTTGCGGTACCCAGCACCAGCTTTGCACCAGTCTGACGGCAGAGCTCCTGAGCGGTTTCACGCGCATGGTAGTGCGGGGTCTGTTCATTCTTGTACGTCCACTCGTGTTCCTCATCAATGATGAGGAGCCCCAGGTGTTTCAGCGGGGAGAAGAGAGCGCTCCTGGAACCGATGACGAGTGCGATTCCGCCGCGATGGATGCGCACCCACGTCGCGCGCCGCTCCTTGGGAGTCAGTCTGCTGTGGACGATGGCGATACGTTCAGGAGGCAAGAGCGAACGAAAACGCTCGATGCAGTGTTCGGTGAGCAGGATCTCCGGGACCAGAAGCATGGCCTGCTTTCCGGAACCGACGCACTGTGCAATCAGCTGCGCATACACCTCCGTTTTGCCACTCGAAGTGATGCCGAAGAGGAGCGAAGGGCGCTTGTCCTTGTGCATCGCCTGAGTAACTTGTTGCTGTGTGGGCGTTAATTTCGGGGCTTCAATGTCGATGTGCAAAAGAGGTTGTCTCTCCCCTTCGGCTTCTTCCTGCATGACGGAAAGTATCCCGCGTTCGGCAAGTGCCTTGATCGTTGCGCTGCTTGCACCGGTTGCCTCCCGAATCTCTTCTCGTGTCAGATCACCTCTGTGTGCAAGTTCTTCGACAATGGCTTGTTGTTTACTGCCGCGTAAGGGTGCATTCGATTCTTGCAGTCGGTAGACCGTGCGTATATCGGGCACGAGCGCGCTCCACGGGGGGGAGGGGAGCCAGACCTTGAGTGCCTGCCGCAGCGAGCACGCGTAGTGCTTGGCCATCCACCGAAGGGTGGAGATTTGCGCCTGAGTGAGGAGTGGAGCGTCACCCAGGAGTTTCTCTACTGCTTTGAGCTCGTACGCTTTGGCCTTGTGAGCCTCTTCGATTTCTACAACGATCCCTTCCACCGTGCGATTTCTCAAAGGAACGTGCACGTGGCTTCCCAAAGCCAGGTTGAGTGCTCCTGTGTCGTAGGTCAGCCCCTCGGCAATGCCTGGGGAGCGCGACGCGGTGAGAACCGTACAGTGCGTTTTGGCCATGGATGCCTATGATGCGCTTCAAAGGAAAAAGGGGCAACGCAGCGAGAGGTGGAGGCGCTCAAACACAAAAAGTCATCCTCACTCCTGTGGCTTTTCACTGGCATTCACTAGTTGATGCGGCTTGCCATGAGCGAGCGGCAACTCTTAGGCCTTTCGAGCTTCGCTCTATGGGCTCACTTTGAATAGCCAACCTCCGCTCCTGGTGGGCTTGCTATCCGTAGCGCAGCGCTTTCGAAAGCAGTGTTGTGATCACAGTCCAGGAGCTACGGTCGGCATCCTTCGCTGTGCGAAGGATGGTCGGGGCGGCGCGACTCGAACGCGCGACCTCCTGCTCCCAAAGCAGGCACTCTAGCCAACTGAGCTACGCCCCGTCTCTTGGGTAGCATAGAGAAAAGATAGCTATGTGC
>PFDV01000003.1 GCA_002772745.1 Candidatus Peregrinibacteria bacterium CG10_big_fil_rev_8_21_14_0_10_55_24
AGCACCGGCTAATTCCGTGCCAGCAGCCGCGGTAAGACGGAAGGTGCAAGCGTTACTCGGAATTACTGGGCGTAAAGCGTCCGCAGGTTCCATATCAAGTCTGTTGTAAAAGCACGGGGCTCAACCCCGTTGTACGTGACGGAAACTGATGTGGTAGAGTCACTCAGAGGCATCTGGAATGCCGTGTGTAGGGGTAAAATCCGTTGATCCACGGTAGAATGCCGAAAGCGAAAGCAGGATGCTGGGGGTGTACTGACACTCATGGACGAAAGCGTGGGGAGCGAACGGGATTAGATACCCCGGTAGTCCACGCCCTAAACGATGCGTGCTCGGTGTGGGGCTTTCAATCAAGCCCCGTGCCTTAAGCTAACGCGGTAAGCACGCCGCCTGGGAAGTACGGCCGCAAGGCTAAAACTCAAAGGAATAGACGGGGACCCACACAAGCGGTGGAGCATGGGGTTTAATTCGATGATAAGCGGAGCACCTCACCCAGGTTTGACATCCCGGGAACCCCGCGGAAACGCGGGGGTGCCGCAAGGAACCCGGTGACAGGTGATGCACGGTCGTCGTCAGCTCGTGCCTTGAGGTGTACTGTTAAGTCAGCAAACGAGCGCAACCCTCATCCTATGTTGTTTTTTCATAGGAGACTGCCGCCTCCAAGGCGGAGGAAGGTGGGGATGACGTCAGATCTGCGTGTCCTTTATGCCTGGGGCAACACCCGTGCTACAATGGCCGGTACAAAGGGGAGCAAACCCGCGAGGGCTAGCAAATCCCAAAAAACCGGTCTCAGTTCGGATTGCAGTCTGCAACTCGACTGCATGAAGCTGGAATCGCTAGTAACCGTGAATCAGCTACGTCACGGTGAATACGTTCCTGGGTCTTGTACTCACCGCCCGTCAACTCATGAAAGGCAGGGGCGCCCGAAGCACCCTTACCCGCAAGGGGGGGTACCACGGTGAAACTGCTGATTGGGAGTAAGTCGTAACAAGGTATCCGTAGGAGAACCTGCGGATGGAACACTTCCTTACCAGGGAATACATTCTCTGTCACATGCTCTGGCTCGTGCTCTTTAGGCCCGCAAGGGCGCCATCATGTGAACTGATTGCCCGGAGAGCACCCCTTCCATCCCTTAGGGGATTGGGGGCCGGGACCTTCTCTACTCTGCAATGGGGTGAACGAGTAAAACATAGCTTGACATTCTATGTTCTTACGAAAGAACACTATTTCTGCGATGCACATGGATGTTTTTTTGGCTTGCTTACCAAAAGAAACAGAATAGGGGGAAAGACCGGCTTTTTGACTGCTCGAATAAAAAAGGTTCTCGAGTACATCGTTTTCCACATTCCCTCCTAATCATTTCCTCAGAGATCGCAACAAAAACAGGCTCTATCAAGGATATTCACAAATTCTGAGTTTTGATCTGGTAAAATGTACTTTGATCTTTCTTTGCCAAGAACTCACTGAATAGGCCATGGTGACCATTGGTCATCGTGGCCTGAACAGTTCACTGGTCAGGAGCGAAAGTACCCCCATATGACCTTGCAAGGGATTGAACGCAAGATTCAATCGAAAGTCCGACTGTGACTCAAGGGTGCTTTTAGCTGTCTGAATGATCTAGAAAAAGCTTAGATAGTAAATACTAAATTGTGAATTGACATAGAAAAATACAGGAACAAAATCTCCGGAATCCCCCGCCGCCACGGAGGCGATAGTGGAGGGGGACTGGCGGCGGGAGCGCTTTCTTTGCTTCTTTCTTTGTCGTCCTGACAAAGAAAGAAGGTTACAGTGCTCTCATACACCGCAAAACCCCCAAAGAAACCAGCGCCTATCTATCCTTCTTAAACCCCACAGGTACGAAATTGTCGTAGAGCAACTGGCGAAACCTCCGTCCAATCCCTTGAAGACGTTCGGCAGCTCTGCTCGGCCCTGCAACCGCATCAAGGAGCTTCAGTAACTCCTTGGCTTGGCGTGCTCGCTCGGCGACTCCCCTGTGCACTGCGTACCACCGGTGCCAGTCTCCCCCTTCACTCGTTACCTGCCGCTTGAGCGTTCTTATGAATGAAAGCACAGCCTCGTAATTCGGCACGCTCAACGCATCGAGTGCTTCCTGGTCAGCTTGAGCAACGATCACCTCAAACTCGGCGGCAGACTCTTGAATCCTGCGATCCAGTGCTTCCTCCTGTGCAGCGGCTTCTCTCTGAGTGAGCGGTTTCCCCATGACAATATAATATCATATTTATGCAGTTACTGCAACGTCCAAGACGCGTGGGAAAAAGCCGTACCATGCTTTCTGTACGGATGTAATGCAACTGAAGCTCCACCATCGGACGAAGGCAGGTGAATTTCGTGTGTGAAAAATTTGCATCGAGCTCGTAGAAGCGCACGATACTCCCAATCCGCTACTTCTCTCTCTATTCTATGGATGAGAATCCTCACGAAAGTACCAAGCCGACCCAACCTCTCCCTACAGAAGTTTCATGCTCTATCCGCGGTGATAGTGATCTCATGCAGAGAATGGCTGCACTTGCAAAAGAGATTACTGCGATAGGTATTCCCGCTTCATTCACTTGCACGCCACTTCCACAAGGAACGGGGGATGAAATAAACTGAAGTGCCCCACCCTTCTCATGCGCCGCAAACCCGTCGTCATTGGCATCGTAGGAATACTGGTCCTCACACTCGTCGTTGCGTGGATCATGACCGCAATCCTCACCCCTAAGGAAATCGATACGACAACGTGGAACGGAGTGAAGAACCACGTCCGTTTGCAACTCACACGCATGACTTTAGACGACCGCCAGGCCTTCGTGCATCGTCCACTGTTCCCGGATGTGTACCTGGCCTATGTCATTGACCATGAAACGCAGTACACTTTCATCCAAAAATCGCAGATTGCAGATTGGGACATCAACCAGGAAACGCTGGAGGAAGCCGCAGGGAAGAATTTGGAAGAAGTATCGCAGGACATCGAACTGCAGACATTCGGGCCGGATAAGGACGGCGGAATATACATGCTCATTGAAACTGGTGACGGCTACGATGCAGCACGTATCCTGCTCCCCTCAGTTCGGGAACGCGTACGCCAGGTTTTGGGGGATCCTTTCATCGCAGCATTTCCGATGCGCGATTTTCTCATTTTCTGGAATGAGGACTTCTCTCTGCAAGACCAATTTGTAGAAGAAGTGCGTCTGCAGTTCACCGAAGAACCTGAATACCCCTTAAGCCCGTCCATCTTCCGTTTCAATGGAAATTCCATCGAAGTCGCGGAATCCTGAATCTCTGGTTATGGACGCAGACGCGCAATCGCTCTTTGGATGGAGGCACGCATCGTAGCGGCGTCTTTGCCCTGCGCAACGGAGCGGAGAAATCCTTCGATGCACATCGAACGCGCCGTCGCTACGTCGATACCGCGCGCCGAAAAGGAGAAGATTTCCTCGGGACCTATACGATGCAACGAGGCGCTGTGACCGGCTTTTACATCATTGGTACGTACTTCCAATGCAGGAACGGCATCGACATGCGCAGTGGCATCCAGGAGCAATGCATGTTCCTGAAGCTTCGTTTCTGTCCCCTTTGCGTTTTCCTCGATAACGATACTGCCATTGCATTCCACCCTTGCTTGCCCCATAGCCACTCCGCGCATCGTTATTGCACCGTGCCCATTCGGAGCTGCAAACACCATGCGTGCAGCAAGACGATGGGCTGCCGAGGAAAGAAACGCCCAGGTAATGGAGTGCTCACCGCCCACTCCCCGCACCGTACTCTCCACATCATGATCAACGATAGAGGCACTATCGGTAACGATCTGCCAATGGAGAGAGGCATCGCTCTCTACGCTACCCTTCTGTCGAACACGCTCGGCCATTCCGCTGGTAAGGAAGGAGAGCATGGCACCGGAACGCAGAAAAACTTCGTTGGAAAATACGGCACTCTGTTCAAGGACAACGTGAACATGTGCCTGTGCACGCTCTTCCAAAACAATCGTAAGGTGCGCATGGCTGGGGAAGCCGGAAAGTGTAATGGGGCGAGGAGAACACGTATCACGCGCGCATGTTAGGAGCCAATGAGCCCCCTCATGTTCAGGAGCAAGCAGATCACCCATGGGAGATGGAGAATCTCCAACGGAAAAGAGCGTGACACCATGAGGAAGGGCCTGTATCGCCAGATTGTTTGCCATGCGCAGAGGGAAATCCTAGCGCAAGCGCGCTCAGCGTGCACCGCTATACTCATAGACATGGAAAAACGTATCTACGTCATCGGAGACCAGGAACTGCTCGACGTGCTTACGGAACCTATGCGCAAGCGCACAGAGTTGGTACAAATTGATGAGGAGTGGCCACAGGTGGAGCGCAATGCGCTCATTATCATTGTCAATACATCCATGGCCATTGATCAGAAACTTTCCGGAGCACTCAACCCAGCACTTTGTCTGGAACGTACCCTGGATTTAGCATTGCACGTCCTGCGGCAGGAGCAAGATCCTCCACATGCTGATCGGCCGTACGTGCCTCCAACAACGGTGCATTGCGATCCGCACGCGCATAGCTCTCTTCTCTCATTTTTTGGCAAGGGGCATTCGAGTCTCTATCGTCACCCCAACAACGAACTGCTCTCGACGATTGTTGCTCCACAGATGTTGGATCAATACCTCCACGCACGATTGCGACTCAAACTCCTCGCTGAACAGCACACACGGTGTCGTGCCGAGACTGCTGCATTCGAAGAAAAACCGACCGAACGTTGGCTGAAGAAATACCTGAAAGGAAGATAGGGACCTAGCCAATCTTGATGCCACGCAACGCTTCTTGTATGCCACTCGCCTGCTGCACATCGACAATGCCACGGGGGTCTTGCGATAAGCGGAGTCGAAGCAATGCACGAAATGCGTTCTCAACCTTTTGCACGGCATCGTGTCCCCCATACCTCCTAAACATTTCGAGCTGATCTTCTACGTCCTCTGGTTGTACACCAAGGATATTGCGGTCATTCTCAAGTTCCTCTCGACGCAGGACTTGTGCGAAAGGAAGAGATTGGGAATCCGAATGTATCAATTACCCCACGCTCCCCTCCATCTCGAGCGTGATCAGCCGGTTCATTTCCAGTGCGTACTCAAGGGGGAGTTCTTTGATAATGGGCTCAATAAACCCGTTCACAATCATGGCCTTGGCCTCTTCTTCGCCAATACCGCGCGCAGTGAGATAGAAGACCTGTTCGGGGGAAAGCTTCCCCACGCTCGCCTCGTGCGCAACGGTGACATCGTCGTTGTGGATACGAATGGTGGGAATGGTATCTGCACGACTGGTCTCATCCAAAAGCAGTGCGTCGCACTCGACGCGCGAGGTGCAACCATGAGCGTTTTCCGCGACATGCAGAAGCCCACGATAGGTGCAAACTCCGCCGCCCATGCTTACGGATTTGGAGGCAACCGTACTGGTGGTATGGGGAGCAAGATGGAGTACCTTTGCTCCCGTATCTTGCCACTGGCCGGCAGTCGCAACAGCAAGCCCCAAATGGTCGCATCGTGCCCCTTCCCCCACCAGAAGCGAACAGGGGTAGAGCATGGTAACACCCGATCCCATGTTGCTCCCTATCCACTCCATTGTCGCATCCTGTTCCACAATTGCGCGCTTCGTATTCAGGTTGTACGTATCGCGACTCCAGTTCTCCACTGACGAGTAGCGCACGCGTGAGCCTGGCTTGGCGAAAATTTCCACACATCCAGCGTGGAGCCCATTGCGTCCGTACTTTGGTGCAGAGCACCCTTCGATGTAGTGGACGTTGGCACCCTCCTCAACAATGATGAGCGTGTGCTCGAATTGCCCCATCCCGGGCGCATTCATACGAAAATACGCCTGGAGGGGCTCTGTGACCGTCACCCCCGCAGGAACGTAGAGGAAGGTTCCGCCGGACCACACGGCTCCGTGGAGCGCGGCAAACCTGTGATCCGTTGCTGGAATACAGCGCATGAAGTACTCCTGCACCAAATCCGGATACTCGCGCACCGCATCGTCCATGGAGAGGAAAAGCACTCCCTGCTCACCCCAACGCTCCTTGAGACGATGGTAGATGACATCGCTCTCGTACTGAGCTCCAACGCCGGCAAGAACCCGGCGTTCTGCCTCGGGAATGCCTAACCGGTCGTAGACCCGGCGAATGTGTTTTGGAAGTGCTTCCCATGTCTCAGCTTCCCCAATACCAGGCTGCGCAAAGTAGAGGATATCCGTAAGATCGAGACGAGAAAGATCGGGACCAAAGCGCGGGGACTGTGAATGGAGGTAGGTCTCGTATGCATCCAACCGACGCGCACGCATCCAGGATGGCTCATCCTTGGCAGCACTGATTTCCTCAATCAGATTCCTTGTAAGCCCTCGCGTACACCGCTGCGCATAGAGCGCAGGGTCCGCCTCATCGAGAAATTCCCGTTGGGACCCAAAGATTGTCTGAGAAGGAGGCATGAGAACTGCTATCCTACAGCACCCCTCTACTGGGAAAGAGGAAGAGGAGGGATTTAAGGCCAAAATCAGGCATATATACCGAAGTTTTCACTGTATTGGAGAGCTAAAAACGGGTATTGAAAATATCTACTTTTTGTTTTATAATAAAAGAAAGACCCCTTAGAATGGGGCATTCCTCATGACGTTGCAATCCCCGAACGAACCAAGGGCACAGACCATGATAAACCGCATGACGGGATTCCTGAACCGCGTGCAAATTCTGCGACCAAAAACACTGCTAACCTTCGCACGTCGACGCTGGAAACTCCTCCTGATCCTCACGCTCATTGGCGTACCGGTACTGGCATTTGGTGTGTGGCTCTTTGCACCACAGCAACCGGAGATCATTACCGAGACAGCAACGCGCGGAGACCTGGTCCAGACCGTCGAGGCAGTCGGAACCGTTGCTTCTGAACGCGACCTGACACTCAAATTCCCTGTCACGGGGGTTGTAGCTGAGGTGTACATTTCCGAAGGAGACGAGGTGAAAACCAACCAGGAACTCGCTCGGTTGAAGAACGACGCCCTTACCGCAGACGTACAGAGCGCTAGTGCGCAGTTGGCTGCAGAGAGCGCCGCGTTGCGGGAGCTGAAGGAAGGTACCCGTCCTGAGGACATCCGCATCGCAGAGATTGAGGTGGAAAAAGCTCGCGCCTCCCTCGCTTCTGCCCAAGCATCATTACGCGGCGCGGAAGAAAAGCTTGAAACAGGAGAGGAGAAACTTGCATCCCTCCTCAGAGAGGCGGCAACCAGTCTTGCCGGATACGTCACCACATCACAGAGTACTGCCTCACAGCAACTTACCACTGCGCGTACGAGCCTGAGAATTTTCGACGACGTATTCCAGTCCAACGAAATCGATCGGGTCGTCAACCAGAACCAACCAGCATCCTACAATATTTTGCTGCGACAGAAGCAGACTGCTGAGCGCGCAGCCGAAGATGTGAGAAACACCGTAACAACGGGGTTCGACGATTACCGCGAAGCCATTGCAAGCATGCAGCAGGTCCGCGGGGCGCTCCTTGCTGTTGCGAATGTCCTCGACGAAGCTTATGCATTCATCGCCGATCTTGATCTGGTCGGTGGCACGTTCGACGTCAGTGATCGAGAGACGCATAAAGCAACACTCACGACCGAGAAGAAGAGTGTTCAAAGTGCGCTTTCTTCGCTCGATACCGCAATGAAGAACCTCCAGGATGCCGCAGCGAACTTCGATACGAAGATTGCTACAGAGGAGAATACGCTCGCTGCAGCAAAGAGCACCAAAGAGACGTCTCTCGCCGATATCCTCTACTACGAAACCTCCTTGCAAACCAAGGAAGTGGAACTCCAACGAAAACGTACGGGAGCCCGGCAAACGGAAATTGACGCGGCAGCTGCACAAGTCAGCCAGGCGTACGCTCAGCTCAACCGAGCGAAGGCAAAACTGGAAGACTCTATTCTCCGCGCCCCGTTCGAAGGAACAATCACGCGCGTGGATATGAAAGCCGGAGAATTCACGGGAGATTTCGACAACTATACCTATTCCATCAGCATGCTCGGCGCATCGCCGTACCGCGTCGAGATGTACGTTGCGGAGATTGACATTCCCAAAGTGCAGTTGAGCCAGTCGGGCTCCATTGAGCTCGATGCATTCCAAGGGAAAAAGATTCCGTTGCGCGTCAGTCAGATTGACCCCGGTGCAACAGAACGCGACGGCGTTGCTAAGTACTTGGTCACCCTCGATTTCCTCTCCCTGCAGGAAAATCTGCGCATCGGTATGTCAGGCGATGGAGAGATCTACACGGACCGCCGAGAGGATGTCGTCATGATCCCCGGACGAGCGGTATTGCATGGGGAAGATGGCAGGGAAATGGTACGCATCCTCATGCCAACAGGAGAAATTGAGGAGCGCCCGGTTGTCACGGGCATTGATGGTGCCGACGGAGAAGTGGAAGTGGTGAGCGGGATAGAAGAGGGAGAAACCGTTGTCATTCTCATAAAGAATTAGTCATGTCCACGCCCAAGCACATACCACTCATCGAAACGAAGAAGCTTTGCAAATCGTACTTCAATGACGATTTGGAAACCCCTGTGCTCTTTGATATCGATCTCGTGATCGAACGGGGGGAATTCGTCGCCATTATGGGGCCTTCTGGCTCGGGGAAATCCACGCTCATGCACATCCTTGGGTTCCTTGATCACCATACGAAGGGGCAATTCCTGTTCCAGGGGGAACCCGCGACGAAGATGGACGAGGACACGCTCGCAAAAATCCGTGCAACGCGCGTGAGTTTCGTTTTCCAGGCCTTCAACCTCTTGCCGCGCACGACCGTCTTCCAAAACGTTTTGCTGCCTCTGCTCTACCATCCAACAATTCCCGCTGCAGAGCGTGAAGGGCGTGTTCAGAGAGCCATCGAAGCCGTGGGACTTTCGGAGCGCAGCACGTACTTGTCGAACCAGCTTTCCGGCGGGCAGAAGCAGCGTGTTGCGATTGCCAGGGCACTGGTCACCCAACCTGAGGTCATCTTTGCCGATGAACCAACTGGAAACTTAGACTCGGCATCGGGAACGCACGTGATGGCGGCGCTGCAGGCGCTGCACCGAGCGGGGCATACGATCATTTTGGTCACGCATGAGCAATCCACGGCTGAACACGCTGAGCGCATCCTGAAGATCTACGATGGAAAGATCACAGATGACCTGCGTTCGTTTAAGCGGCGCCACGCAAAGGACGGCATTACCATCGAAAAGTAACCATGTTGATGCGCGATCTCCTCCAAACGGCTTCCAAGGGGGTGACCGTCAACCGAGGCCGGTCGCTCTTGACCATGCTCGGTATCATCATCGGTGTCGGCGCTGTGGTACTTATGACGAGCGTCGGCAGGAGTATGGAGGGCGTCATCCTGGGACAAATTTCCGTCTTGGGACCCGATACCGTCGCTGTATTCCCCGGAAACCAAGGACCAGAGGGAGGAAATTCTGCCCTGCGACCGGACTTTGACAGCCTCACCTTTGCGGACGCGGATACCCTCGCACAGTTGGACACTGTAACAGACGTTGCCCCAGTCGTATTTGTCTCGGGAAACGCACGCTATGGCACGGAAGAATCGGATCCTCGGATTGTCGGGTCACTTCCGGGGTACTACGAGAACCAGACAGTGGAAGCAGCCCTGGGACGCCTGCATGATGAGAGCGACGAACGAACAGCGCGTTCTGTTGTCGTTATCGGTTCTGATATCGCCGAGGACCTCTTCCTCAATCAGAGCCCCTTAGATAAACGTATTGAGATCGCCAACAAAAAGTACACGGTGATTGGGGTACTCAAACCGGTGGGAACACAGTTCTTCCAGAACGCAGATGAGCGCATTATCATACCCTTCTCTACGGCTATCGCTGTCACGCACAGAACGTACGCGGACATGATCGTCCTCAAGGCGCAGGGGGATTTGGATCTCGTCCTGGCAGATGTGACGTCACTCTTACGCCAACGTCACGGCATTATTCCGCCCATGGACGGAGGAACCGAGAATGATGATTTTCTCATCCGATCAGCCGCACAGGCGCAGGAGATTCTGGGAACCGTCTCGCTGGGGCTCACGCTCTTCATAACGATGATCGCGGGAATTTCGCTCATCGTCGGCGGTATCGGCATCATGAACATCATGCTCGTTTCGGTTACAGAGCGAACGCGGGAAATCGGCCTGAGGAAAGCTGTGGGAGCACGCCGTCGTGACATTCTGCTGCAATTCCTGATTGAGTCGGTCTTTCTTACGTTTATCGGCGGAGTAATCGGTGTCGGTATCGGATTAGGGCTCGATTACGTTCTCGCAACAGCAGTGGGAAAATACTTGGATAACTACACATTCGAAGTAAGCATCGGCGCCATTGTTCTTGCACTCGCTATGGCAGCGGCAACCGGCATTGCGTTTGGCATATATCCCGCACGCAAGGCAGCAGACTTAAATCCTATTGAAGCACTGCAATACGAGTAATTATGCTCTTCTCCGATACGCTGCATACGGCCCTGGAAGGACTCAAGCGCAATCGCATGCGATCGCTCCTTACGACATTGGGCATCATCATCGGCGTCGGTTCCGTGGTGCTTATGGTGTCCATCGGCACCAGTTTCCAGCGCTATATCTTAGACCAGGTGGAAACATTTTCTGGAGATACGTTTGAGGTGAATGCAAAAGGCATGGAACAAGTGGGTAAGGACATTAACACCATTACGTTCGGTGATGTGGAAGCAATCCGTAACCTCTCTACTGTAAAGAACATCGCACCGGCAATCTTCGTAACTGAGCGCGTACAGTACGGCACCAAGCAGATTGCTCCATATATTTTCGGCACCACAAAAGAGCTCTTTGCGAACTGGTCAATGAAGATTGGAGAAGGCCGACTGCTCACTGATGCCGATGTTAAAGGAGCCGCGAGTGTTGCTGTATTGGGACCTCAGGCGGCGGAGGATCTCTTTGAGAACCAAAACCCATTGGGCAAGCGCATCACTATCGGCTCACGCAAGTTCACAGTTGTCGGCATTCTTGAGGAGATCGGCTCACCTTTGGCAAGCCAATTGGAAAGTATCGTGTACGTCCCGTTTACGGTTGCCAAAGCAATGATGGGAAGAACAGCCTATGTCGATTACATTTCCCTGCAATCCACAGGAGACAATGAGATGACAGAGCTTGATATCACAACGCTCTTACGACAGCGCCATAATATTGAGAACCCTGATAACGATCCGGATAAGGATGATTTCATCGCGCGTTCGTTTGCACAGGCAACGGAGATCATCGGCACGGTCACCATGAGTATCACGCTCTTCTTAGGACTTATCGCAAGCATTTCGCTGTTGGTAGGCGGCGTGGGTATTATGAACATCATGCTCGTTTCGGTGACGGAGCGAACTCGGGAAATCGGCCTGAGGAAAGCTGTGGGAGCACGCGGAAGGGACATCTTGTTGCAGTTTCTCTTTGAGGCCGTATGTCTCACACTCCTGGGGGGAATCATCGGCCTCATGGGCGGAGTGGTTCTTGGATTCGTGCTGGTCCTCGTTGCCGCCAAATTTCTCGGAACCATTCACTACACACTTTCGCTCTGGGCTGTCGTCGCCTCTCTGGCAACGTCCATCGGCATCGGACTTGCATTCGGCATCTTCCCCGCCCGTAAAGCGGCGCAACTCACACCGATCCAGGCCCTGGGATACGAATAGAACGACACTTCCTGCACATTCCGCACTCGACTCCGCTGACGCTTCCCCCTCCGTCTCGCCCTGCTCGACTACGGGGGACGAGTCGCCGGGCAAGCCTGCCAAACTTCCCTTATCTTCTTGACCTCCCAAACCCGCTATACCCCCCTTGCTCTCACCTGCCACAATAGGAGAAAATATGACCGCCTCCTACCCCCTCTCCCCATGCAGTGCGACATGTGTGGACAGAACATGTGCTCCAAGTGCGGCGGCTGCGGTTGCCCCGGCAATGAGTGCACCTGCGCGACGGAAGATCTCAAGCAAGAAGAAGAGTAGAGCGCGCACAAGGAGATCAGGTGGGCTTTCCCCACTCCGCAGACATCAATCTCCGCGGCAGCTGAGCAGAATTGCAGGAGTACTTTCGCTTACATAAGGCAAAAAAATGGGAATAAATGCAAATATGCCTACTTTGTGGAGAATTGGCAATTTGATATGGAAAACCAGTCCGGCAGGATAGGCCTCCTATGTCTGCATCCTCTTCTTCCACCATTCTCAAAACACTCAGTAATATCACGGCTTCTTTAGCCGATACTCCGGCGAGTAAGCATCAGCTTCTCCTGGGCGCACTGGCTCGGGAAGGCGTGGAACATTCGCCTTCCACACACTCGCTTCAAGACTTGGAAGCACAGGTCATCGAGATTAAAAAAAACACCGACCAGCGTCTGATTATTGTCTCACAGGATAAGATCCTGCTCTGTCTGCGCCGCAACCTTGTACATCTGGGAAGACACGAATGGATCGCTCCTCTCTCCACGGTTTCGACTATTCTCATCGCGCTCATCACCTCGGATTTTAAGAGCGCGCTGTGGTTAAGCCCCGCAGAGTGGAAAGCGATGTTCGTCATCGCCGGGATGCTCTCTACGGGGTGGTTGGCTTTTTCGCTCCGTAGATCCTTGCGCACCAAAGACGTCAACGAAGTGGTCCACGATGTCTGCACCCAGCTGGGAGGTTGCATGACTCTTGCAGATGCCTGAGAACGCACGTCACTGATCCATACGAAGAACGCCGTCGTCCTGAATCCCTTGCGGGTTCAAACACGACGGCGTTGCTGTGGAGAGAAGTTATTTGAGCTCGTAGCTCAACGATACCGTGACGGAAATTTCCTCCTCTCCTGCGGGCATGGGGGGCGAAACCGGACCGGCCCCACCCATACCTTCGGCCGTTGCCATATCCATCTTGCGGTAGTTCTCGACGTATCCGCCATATCCCTCGTTAAAGCCCTTGAGCTTCCCAAGCTGCATCCCCAAGGACTGCGCCATCACTTCTGCCTTATCTTTCGCCTGCTCCACGGCCTTGGCGCGTGCCTGGGCACGCAGCTCTTCGGGGTCGTCGATGGTGAAACTCACTCCTCCCACCTGATTGGCACCCGCAGAGGTGACTGCAGAGACAATATCACCCACTGAGCCTAAGGCTCGAACCTTCACGGTGAGGCTCTGGCGAGCCTCAAACCCACGATCGATGCGCTCCCCCTCGTTCCAGTCGTACGCAGGGCTCAAGTAGAAGGATTCCGTGGCAATATCCTTCTCCTCCACTCCCTGCGCTTTCACGGCAGCGACAATCGCATTCATCTTCTCCGAGAGTACATCCATAGCCCCCTCCGCGGTCTTCTGCCGACCGGTCTCCACGCCAAAGGAGATTTGGGCGATATCGGGAGAGGCGAATACCCGGCCCTGCCCGTCAACGGAGATGACGACCGGTAGGTAATCTTGCTCAGAAACATAGTTACCAACGACATACATGCCGCCGAGAACGAGCGCCGCAAGAACCATGAGCCATCCGGAACGTACGATGGAATCCATAGGAGTGAAATGGGGAAGAGAGACACCCTATTCTACGAAGGAGCGACCCAAAGGTTACAAGTCCGGCTTGTAAGGGTGACTAAAAAGAGGCCAAACCCTATACACAAGGGGCTGAAAATGCTATACTATTGCGATATATGGCGAGTCACCCCCTCATCCTCACTAAAGACGAAATTACGCTCTTTTTGAAGCTCTCCAAAGGCCTGCGTGAAGGCTGGGTGACAGAGGAGGAAACGCTCCCCATCGACGATACGATGCGCAAGTTCTCCATCCGCGTTGCGCTCATGCACTTGGTGGATCCGCGGTTCAAGGAGTTCCAGGGGAAGATCAAGAATGCCAAGACGGAAAAGGATGCAGTGGCAGCGTTGCGCGATGTGGACTTCTCCACGGTAGATACGCACGATATCCAGGAAATCCTCTTTGCCATGGGCCCCGTGCTCATGGGACATATGCTGGAGGAGTACCTCAAGATCACGAAAGACGATGGGATGGTGAAGCAAGTCGCGGCACTTTCTCTCATCCGCCACTCCATCCTGGTAACCCAGGCAAAACCTGCAAAGAAGAAGTAATTTCCCACTCTCTTTATGGCAATTGGCATGCGCAACAACGGCCCCGCACTCGAGATCGAGCGCATTCGCGCGGATGCCGAGGAACTTGGTCGCAGGATGGAAGTACTTCCCGATCCCGAAACAACGGATCCCGCCGAGTACGAGCAGCAACGTACGGAATGGCTGCATCAGGTGATCACGGGTCGTGCGAACCTTAACGGCGAGCTCGATAAGTACCCCGGACTGCGGGACGTGCAGCAGGAAGCCGCCGAGGTCGCAGAGCAGAAGGAAAGCTGGCTCACCACGGTCCGCAACACTCCGGTGATCAAGCAGGCGTGTGACGTGGCGCAGTGGGGGTGGAACCAGGTCACGGAGCATCCGGTGAGGACAGGTGTTGTAGTCCTTGCGGCAGTACTTGCGTACAACTACTTCTGGAATATCTGGGGGCCCCAGCTGGGCGCGGCACTGGAAGGCGAAGGCATCGGCGCAGGAGCGGCCAACCAAGATATTTCTTCTCATCTCATTACCAGCACGGGCGGTGGAGAGATGGCAAACATGCCTGATGTTGTGAGATCGTTCCCAAGCAGCGCTGCACCAACTGGTTCTATCCCTGACTACTTACCTACTCCACCTGCTTCGACGCCTATTGACCCAGAGACTGGCATGCAGGCTCTTGAAAATATTTTCGGGAGTCCTCCTTCGCCTCAGTGATAATCCTGTCTCGATCCTACAAAAACAAACACCAATATGTCCACAGAAAAACCACATTCTGCACCCGATGCCGCTTCAAGAACTGAAGAGCTCAAGCACGAACAAGAAATGCTCACGCAGATTACCGGGCTGTCACCAGAACACCTCAGCACCTACGAGGCTCTGCAATCACAATCTCGCCCACTTCATCTAGCGTGCTTGCAACATCAAATTGCTCTGATCTGGAAGCTAGCTGAAAGTCATCCCTCTTTGGGACCGCTCAATCCTGGAAATCAAGTCTCACTGGAAAAACGTACTCTGTGGGAGAGTTATGGCATCAAAGACATGCTCAAAGGTGTAAACGCTCTCGTCCCTGAGAATGAGAGACAGGAATTCATCCTCTACGTAAACGTACAGCTGGGAACTCTACTCCAAGGAACTGGAAAACACTTGGCCATTGATTCACAGAGCAAGAACATCGTTCTTCTAGATGGACCTGCACCGGAGCAACCGGATGTCGTTCAATATCGTAACGTTGTTGATTCTCTTCAAAACTACCTTGCAGGAACTCTCGACACACAAAAACTTGAATCAATACAATACGTTCTTAAGCAGGCATCGCAACGCACTCCAGAGGAACAACAACAAGCTCTAGCAGTTTATTTAGACCACCGATTCGCTGCAGCACTGAAGCCAAGCAGAAAACGGATTACCTATAATAAAGCAGCCAAGGAAGTAGTCGTAAGCGCTGACGATGGTCAGCGTCCTGACTTCAACAAATACGCATACACAATTTCTTTGTTGGAATTGCTCCTTGGAGGCATAGCAAGTAAATGGGGAGACAAAAGACCAACGAGTGGAAACGAAGCCTTGCTTGAACACCTCCTCAGCGGATACATGGATGAACGCACACGCCTGATAGAGGAAGGTGAACTCACTGCGGCACAAAACGTTGATCGCTATACCGCAGTGGAATTAGCACACAACGAAGGAATCGCACTATGGGAAGACATGCTCTCGTTGCAGGAAGAAATTCTTGCCAAGTTCAATGAGTATTTTAAGGGGCAGGAAATCCCTCCGGAGGTTCAGAAGCTCATAGATGAACAGCGAGAAACTCTCAATGAAATTGCAAAAATACTTGAAGAGAGATTGCGAGTTGGAAGAGCAACAATACTCAGCAAAAAACTAGCGGAACTCGATAAACAGAAACTTAATCTCCTTGAAAGAACAAACGATGTGATTGTACTTTCCTATGAGCTCTCCATCATTTGCAAAACTGCAGACAAAAAATGGACCGAACACCTTAAGGAACGCATAGGAAAGGCTCTGCAAAACATGACGGCAGATCAATATTTTGAACTCATATCTGCCTGGAAAAAGGCGGCAGAATCACAAACGCCAATTCAATGGAATGGGAAAACACTTTCCCCAAAAGAGGCGAATAAATTACTCATCGAATGCTATCCCAAACTTATTCCCGTTTATGGAGATAAAGCGTTTATAGAAGAAATCCAAGCATACGACCTCTCCCTCGCGCAAAAAGTGAACAAGAAACTCTGGATCGGTCCGGAGGAAGAGATCAAAAACATTATGGATACCAAAAGCCTTGATGACCTAGCAGAAACATTGGGCGATTGGGCGAAATCCATTTTTGTGCCGGGAGAGAAAGCCGGAATGCGCCATGCGCCGGTCTTGCGCCCGGCACACCTTACGGAGCAAATGCTCCACATGCTCAACTGGGCTGCAGTCAACAAGATCCGCAGCAACATTGGATCGCTGAGCCTGGAAGATTTGAAGAGTGCAATGGCTGATGAGTTAGAGAAGAGTGGATTAACTGAACAAGCCAAACAATTGCGCGAAGGGAAAATCCCGGAGGAAAAGATCAAGGAAGCTGCAAAAAAGCTCGCTGATCTCCGCAACACCCCAGAAACCACTCGCATGCAGAACATGCGCGAGGCGCTCGCGGCACGCAGCGACTATGCACAGCTCCTGATGCGTCACTATGTAACACTCTTCGACCGCAGGGCAAACATCACACGTATTCTGGCACTGGAAGCACACACAGAACCCTTCCTTCCACGCGTGTGTGACCTGCCGGAACACATGAAAAAGGCGCTAAACATTCTCACTGCGCCAAAAGAAGCTGGCACGGGGATGGGTGCTCCATTATTCGCAACACTCTCTGGCACCCTTGCCTTGACCGGCATGGTGGCAGCACAACCAGAGACAATGAGTAGGCAGCAAGCTGCTGAAGTCGTAAGCCGCTACTTGCGCCTGCTGCAATCTGCAGAACGCGCCGCACTCCTCTACGACATCAATAACTATCTCGCCCCAAACCAGTACGTCACGTACCAAGAGGGCGGCTCCATTGAACTCCATGGATGGACACCGGAAATCAACCAATTCCTGGAGGGTGTAGGAGCGTATCGCGACGACCTCACGGCAACGCCCCCGCGAATGGCAAATGCAGAAGAATTTCTGCGAAAGCTACCCAGCGACGAGCAGCGCGATCAATGTATTTTGGCACTGAACATAGAAATGGCAGGTACGAACGTACTAGTGACGAGAAACCTTGCAGGAGGGCTGGAAACACACCATCGTGCAGAGTTCCTGGATGCCGTACCATTCGTATTGGCGCGGGATATTCAAACACTTCGCAGCCAGGCAGCTACCCTCGATACGGAAAAGGCTAAACCGCTCCTAGTGAACATCAATGAATACGCACGAACATTGGAGGAAGAGGAGCTCTACAACTTCATTGATGAGCTCAACAACAGACTGCGCGGCACAAAGAAGATGCTTACGATTGATGTCCGTGTTGATCAGCCGACGCTCATTCTGGTAGAAGAACCGTCTCGAATAGAACTACAACGCATGGATCAGAAGCAGTTGGCACTGCTCGCGCAGAGCAGACGTGACACACTCAAGTACGCCGATACGTTCTGGGAGAAGTACGAATCCGATGTGCTTGGTGGAAAAATCACACTGGAAAATCTCCTCGCCCACCTGTCTGACCGCGCGACGTTTGAACGTGAATATCAGACAACGGCGACTCTGCTCGATGAGCGCATCGAAGCAATGGAAGTCGCCTCCCGAGGAATCTGGAATGGCATCTCAATTCCTGGTATTACCTATTGGACGGGATTCAGGGTTCCCGGGTACTACCAATTACCAATTGGAACAAAATACTGGTCTCCGTACCATTGGTTCACATATGGCGTTGATATCCCGTTTACTGACAAAAGAACCTGGAATATCAAAGATTGGCTCGGAGGAGAGAAAACTCAGAAAGCCATGCAACCACTCATTGATGAGTTGGGATTGGACATCAAAGACGAGCATGGGGTTGTCGTAAAATGGTATCTGGATATGACCGAGGAGGAACGCGCAGAGCGTTGCAAGCAATCGCCAAAAATCAGGAGTATCGTCCGTACACTCGCTCAGCTGAAGATCGGCACAAATCCGATTCTCCACGCACAACGAAGGAACATTGACCTCCTGAGTTCCCTGTGTGAAGAGGGAGGTCTGCGGACAGAGAACGGGGAAATAATTGAAGACGAAACCGTGGAGAGAAAAGGATTTGAAACTACAATTCGTCCTCGCGATGTCGCTCATATCTTCACACTACAACGACCCTCTTGGTGGCCGGAAACCGAGAGGCAGGACATTGAACTAACGCAGAAAGTATTGGATGCAATTGTACGTGCAAACGATGGAAACTCCGATATTTTCCGCCAGTTTGAAACTGGCGAAGAGGTAGAAGAACTCAAGAAGAAGGCTCCAGACCTACTCTCGGGGAACCGCATCTCCGACGAGGAAGTTCTGCAAATGGTACGTACGGCAGCAGCAGCACCAACAGCGAAAGAGCGGCTGGAGCAAATGCTCCCCGTCTACTTCGCTCTCGTAAAGAGAATCGAAGAGTGGGATGTTGCTGCAGGCATACGTAACTCCGGAGAAGGAGCTAATGATTCGGCTAAGAATCAGCCGCTCATCGCACTCATGAGCGCTGAGCAAACCACTGACCCACGTTATGCAGAGTTGCGAGGGAAGATTGCACGGAGCCCCGAGGGTGAACTCACCTGGAAACCGGGAGTGGAGCCAACGCCACAGCAAGAGCTGTTGCTCCGTCAGATGCTTGCAGAGGCAAAATGGGTATACGAAAGACTGCAGACAAGAGAGCGGCAACTCTCTCTCCTCTTCCTCTCACTGGAACGCAGCCGAAATGCAGCAGTGGAAGAAAACATTGTCAATCATGCTTTCATGGGCAACGCGAGACTCTCGGCAGAAGCAGATTTTTGGGATCAAGTTTGTGCTGGCATACTTAACTACGTATTACCATCTTCGTTGATATGGTCCCTACAGTTTAAGAAATCGCTATTGCCGATACGCGTTGGATTTAGAGGAAGCGGCCTATATCACATCATCAGAGGAGGCAAAGGAATGTCCTGGACTGCACGAGCTTGGACAGCTCCATGGCAACCCATCATTGTGGGGAGAGACGTTGCATTGAGGCATGCACCTCGTGCCCTCTGGCGTAACACTGCAGGCAGACTATTGCGCCGCGGTGGAGGTGGTCCGGGTGCAGCCTCCCCCTCCCCCGAACCCCCACCCTCCTCCCCGCCCCCCGGCGGACCCAAAGGCCCTGTGGCCCCACCGGAGCAACCGACCGGCGGCGCGAAGCCGCCAACAATTGAGGCAAAACCACCCATGACGACTCAGGCAGCAGAAGCTGTAGATCCCATTGAAAACGCACGAATGGAACGAGGCAGACGTCTGGCTGGTGACGTGTGGAAAGAGGAAACCGCAGCCGGAAGAATCCCAGGAGAAACAGCCAATCTCACCGACAATGTCGTCGATGATGTTGTGCGACAGGGGCATGCGTTCAGGCAGGTGGAATTCAACGGCTACACACAACTCATCAGAGAAACAGAGCAGAACATTGCATCGCTCGAAGGACGGCTCGCCTCTGCTCAGCAGGCACTCGCTACCGCACGGGAGCAATCCATTGCGCAAGCCATTGGCGAAGGCACGGAAGGGACGCTGAGGGAAGCAAGCGGCGCAAGCACAGAGGTAACACGACTCAGCCAGGTGACAGATGATCTTTCCGCGGAGTTGCAAACAGCCAGAGGAACACTCGAGCATGCAAAGAAAATGCGGGACTTCACCATCGTGGAGAAGAAAACATTCGTGCAGGGGCTCCTCAAGAAACAGCTTCCTGATCTGCCCGATTTCGTCCATCGCCGCATTGCCAATCGCTTAGTGAGTAACGGCGTTTGTGGGTTTGATAGTGTCGCAGAGATCGATGCACTCATGGGACAAACTGGTTCTTTCCTTGGACCACAGGGGAGTCTTGCCACCGAAACGCTGGGGGCAGCTCGCCTGCTCGACGACGTTCCCGAAGCCTTCCGCGCAAACAACGCCGTAAAGGCGGTATCAGAGATGTACAGCGGAGAAGCCCGAGCAGCGTTTGGCCGGGCTGCAAACCGCCTTGCGGAAGCAGGTGTCAATGCCGACGACGCGGCGAGGCTACTTGAGCATGCACCCACGGTGCGTTGGCTCAGCAAAGCGGAAACTTCAGCTGGTGTCCTGCGAGAACTCCAGGCAACCGGGGCAGATCTCGCAAATGCGGCTCAGTTGAGACGTGTCGCCTCCTTCATTGAAGCTGTACAGGGTACCAGTGCGGCAACAGATGTGAAGGTGCTTACCTCTGTTGCGCGCTCAGGTATCGACGATATCGGAACGCTCGCAACAATTGCAAAAGATGTGCGTCTCGCCCGGAATCCTCTGGCAATCGCGAAGACCATCGACAAGCTCGCTAAGTGGGGCGGCATGTCCAAGGCCGGCCGCGTCATCACACGTGCAGGTGTGGCACTGGAATTTGTCGCACTTACACTTTCACTTTCAGAGGCAATTGAAACAGACGCGCGTATCGAGCACCTCAAACAAACACTGGAAAAGCAATTGTATACAGCAGGATTCCGGCAGAACGGTGACGTATGGCGTCATGCGGCAAGCGGTGCAGAGCTGAAAGTATCTCTCTTCAAAGAAACGCTCGAGGGAATGGATAACCCCGCATGGACACGTGTTGGCGTAGATGCCCTTTCTGCAGGGATCGCTGCAGGAACACTCTGTATTGCGCCAACGGTACTCGCCGGTCCGTGGGGCATCGCACTCATCGGTGTTCAGGTGACTGTACAGACAGCGATTGAGATATGGAACCAAACGGAGTACCGGGCGATGATGCGCACCATACCGATGCCCGTGCTCGCTCTTTTGGGTACAGGGCAACTCCTTGGGAAAACCGAAGCCGATGTCATTGCCGACAACTCCAACTGGATGGTTTCGGACTCCTGGCTGGAAACATGGCGCGGTATCAACATCGAGGGGGATAAAGTACTTGCTCGAAAAAAAGCATTCCTTGCCATCGCATACGGAGAATTGGTGAGTCTTTCGACCATGCAACCAGAGCTCTTCATGGAAATTGTGGGTGATGAAGATCCGCTGCTGTTCTTCTCAGAGGAGGGGCGCGTGTACAAGAAGGATTTCGATGCCTTCTTCAGACCGTTCCTCGCTGCCCGTCTCTTTGAAATGTCCAACGACGGAGGAGTTAAATGGGATGAATTCCGTGAGCTCAAAACCGACGAGGGTGCGTTCGACTGGGAGAACGTCACCCAGCAAGACCTTCGCACTGCTGTGCGTGAATCACTGCTTCTCTATGCAATGCATCGCAAGGAGCTCTCCTATCGAAACATCCGCGAATCTCTTACTGCAGCGCAGGCGAAAGTTGATGCACTGCCAAACGTTGATTCCAATGACGCTCTCCGCAGAAAAGCAAAAGCACAGGCAGAGGTTGATCGGCTCCGTGCATTGGAGGAGAACCCTGGGCGCATCTTCGGGACAGATATGCGAATGCTCCCGGCACGTGAGCCGGGAGAAACACAGGCCTCTGCCTTGGTAAACGAGTTGACGCGTACGCTCGAAAGGAAAACAGCACAAGTAATTGATGATAAATACAGTACAGCGATGAGAGCATATGAAATTACGGTGGCGAAAAGCCATGGTAGAGAGAAACAGTTCGTCCGCCATCCTGCCATAGAGGACTTCACGGCAAGTCGAGAGGAGTTGGGTGGAGTAAGCCTCTTCCGCCTCTCACTCCCCGAAGGATTGGCTCCTCAGCGTACGCAACGATCAGTAGATCTGAATTACTTGCACCTTCTCGCTTTCGAAAACCAAGAACAGCTTCCTGTAATACCCTTCACATACGAGCAATACCTCGCCAAGGCCAAAAAGCTCTACGAATTGGAATTCGGAAATATGTTGTTGCGCGACGTGGGTACTTTCGGCAAGGGAAGCTGGTATGCGCATCACGAGCACAAACGTATTGTTGAGGACTTCGGACTTTTCCTGGAACGTGCGAAGGCATTCGACCCCGATGGAAAACTTGCGAAGAGCATTGCGCACTTGCGTTCCTTTGGCTGGGAGAGTGACGCCTACCCGGGCGATCCTTATTTGGAAAAACGTACCGATGCATTCCGCCAGGTGTTCTCGGAACTCGAGAAGAATATCACCTACTGGGAGGCAATGCGTTATCGCATTTCACCGCCTCATCGGGAACAAATGGCAACCTACACCGAAACGGTTGGATACGACGAATACATCACAACAACAAACACTCCCAGCCTCGTTGTTGTGGTGGGAGAAGGGAAAGAGTCGAAAGAAATACCACTCGCGTTCACGCAGAAAAAAGGAGTACAGGAATTCCTGCTGCCCGAAATCGGCACGGTAACTTGCGAGAGAGAATCGGCCTCTTCATACTCATGGAATGTGTGTGGAAAACAAAAAACCCGCTTCTACGCATACGAGAAAAATCAGTACGGTATTGAGCAGCCGGGTTCATGGGTGCAGTTGGAAACACCGCCGCAGAAGATGGAAATAATTCCGCCAGGTCAGGACTTCATCATCGACAAGAATGATGAATTTGTCGCCGAGCTTGTGCTAACTGACGGCACAACGAAGCGTGTGAGGGTGCCCAAACCCTTCGGGGCAAGTGCCGCTGATACGAATGCAGGCAAGCAGTTGCTGCCGTATGTGAAAATGACACGTCTCACCGATTCACCGCACTTTGGATCACTGGTTGCAAAGCGTGGTAAGCCATCCGCTTATGTGTGGACAGTCGACAGTGGGAAGGTCGCGTGGAGGTTCCAGATACTCGAACCGACGAAAATTCGTACACTTCAGTTAACCCCCACAGGAAGAGATGAAATCTCTAAACTTCAAGGTGCAACACGTACGATTGATATCGCTGCATCGCCCGACATACGGTCACTCGAGAAACTTCGAAGGCAAGTATCAATTCCTGAGAAAGTACCAAACGGCACCAGCGTGCAACTCTCCGAGAGACAATCTGTACTCCTCTGGCCTTCGTGGAAAGCCGCAATCAAGCTCACGCTTGCCGATGGCCGCGTAATCGAAGGAACAGAAGAATCCCTTGGAGAACTCTACGAGTACCTCTCAGTCCTCCCGCGCACCGTACGAGAATTCGCCGGTTCTGAATTAAAAAACGGATTACCGAATAAGCCGGAGGATAAAGGATTAAAGATTGTTATCCGCAATCCACAAGCCGTGCGTTCCATCCAGCTTACAAGCCCAGGCAATGAGGCGGTTCTCGTCCACATCGAGCAACGCGATGCACGAATGATCCGGATGTTTGGATTGAGAAAACAACCAGATGGATCGTATGAACGTTCTGGGTGGGAAGGTAAATTCTTCCCCCGCCCCGATGGGAGCCTGTACTGGACCGGAGGACGAGTGAAAGGCCGCGGTCCAATCAAGCCGCAAGTGTGGCGCGATGGAAAATGGGGAGTGTGGATGGAACAGGCAATAGAACTGCGGGACATCGTGTTCCCCAAAGAGAACCATACGCTGAGCGTTCTTTACAGAGACGGCCAGCGCCGCGAGTTTGCATTGGAGAAAACAACGAGCATCGATGGTGTTCCTTTGGAAACTATCGGGGATAGCTTGGTGAAGATATTGCCTCCGAGCGACAACGTTCAATCTCTTTCAGTGATCAATACAGTAAATGGCAAGTTCGTCGACGTGACCATTGATCAATCGTTCCTACCGGTTGAGCAATTCGGCCGGGAGCCGGAAACTGCAACGAACGACCTGGCTGCCCTTGGAGTAGGAATGCGCGTACCAAAGACAAAGACAACTTAGCCGCCAAAAGCTCGATACCCCTCCTCTTCAAGCTGCCCTGCCAGCTGCGCTCCTCCACTCTCGACGATCTTTCCCCGTACCATCACGTGCACATGATCGGGAGTGATGTACTCGAGGATGCGCGCGTAGTGCGTGACGATGAGGAAGGAACGCTCTGATGAACGAAGTGCTTCTACCCCCTGCGCAACGATCTTGAGTGCGTCGATATCCAAACCCGAATCTGTTTCGTCGAGCAGCGCGAGGATGGGCTCGAGGATCGTGAGCTGGAGCACCTCGGCTTTCTTCTTCTCTCCACCAGAGAACCCCTGATTCACGGAGCGCTCTGCAAAGGCAAGATCCATGTGCAGATCCTGCAAAACCTGTTCCAGACGCTGTTGGAATTGCAGACGTGTCAGACGTTTCTCTTTGGGATGCCGCGCTTCCCACTGGGCACAGTATGCGCTGTAGAGGAAGTTTCGCAGGCTCACGCCGGCGATTTCGCGCGGATACTGGAACGCAAGGAAGAGTCCTCTCTTCGCCCGCTCATCGGGAGGGAGCGCGAGGAGATCTTCGCCAAGAAACCGTACTTCCCCTTTAGTGATCGTATAGGACGGGTGACCGGCGAGCGCAGAGACGAGCGAGGATTTCCCCGACCCATTGGGGCCCATGAGCGCGTGGACTTCTCCCCGTTCCATCGTAAGCGAGAATCCCCGCACAACTTCCGTGCGCTCCACGGTAATGTGGAGATCGTTGATGGAGAGGAAAGAAGACACGAAGAAGACAAAGAGAGAACGTACTCTACACTAAATTCCTTTCCCCTGTGGAATGTTCCCTCATCAATACGCTAAGGTAGTGCCCTATGCCAAAAATCACCTTCGTCATCGGCGGTAAAGAGCAGATATGTGACGCCGCCGAGGGGCAAACGGTTTTGGAAGCTGCCCTGGAACACGGCATTCCCATGGAGCACGCCTGTGGGGGGAATGGCTTCTGCACAACGTGCCGATGCAAAGTGCACAAGGGAGCGGAGAACCTCAGTCCTCGCAACGATCGGGAGCAAATGATGGGTGTCACCGCCGATCCCGATCGCCTGGGGTGCCAGGCGAAGATTCTGGGCGACGTGGAGGTGGAGGTCACAGAGGACTGATACAGCTTCGCCGGGAACTGGTGGATTGGAATGCTGGAATCCTGGTAAGCTCCAATAACATCAAATCCCTCGTATTCAAGTACTCAAATCCCCAATCACCACTAGACATGCGCAAGCTCCGTGAGTTTCGCTTTCACGGCTTCGTCATATGGCTCCAGCCTGTTGATGCGTCGGTATGCTTCCTCCGCTTTTGCAGCTTGCCCCAGTTGCAGGTAACTCTCGGCAAGAAGATGGAGAAGTTCAATATCACGTGCGAGGCGTTGGAGCGCCTTTTCGAGGAGGGCAACCGCTTCCTCGTATCGATGAGCTGCAATACACGCCTTTCCGAGTGAGGCACAGCGTTCTGGGTTTTTAGGATCGCGATTGAGCGCCTCTTGGTACATCTTACAAGCATCGACGTACTTGCCCTGGCGGTAGTAGGCAAGCCCCAAATTCGCAAAGAAAGACACGTCCTCGCAATGATGCAAAAGCTCACGGTAGAGGGCTTCTGCTTTTGCTTCCCGATCAGTCATCAGGTAGAGCTTCGCCAGCTGCGCTTGTACGTCGTACGCTTGGGGATTGATAGTGAGCGCCTGGATGAAGAGCGCTTCGGCCTCGCCATATCTGTTCTGCGCAATCACCTTTTCCGCTTGGCGAACAAGAGAGCGGACTTGCTGCATCTCAATGGCCGATGTTCGAGGATCTTTTCGGCGACGTTCAATGACAGTTTCTTCGGTAAAGACGACACCTCGTTCCTCTGCTTGGTGCACTCTCTGACGCACATTGCGCACAAATTTGCGCAACGCGCGGTTCCTCATGAGGACACGCGCACCGAGAATGGCGCAGATCACCACGAGTGACCCGAAAAGGACAAGGACGTAAATCAACGGCGCTGCAAACTATCACCGCCTGCCAAAGTTGACAAGGGTAAACCGTACTTTACCATTCGACAGATCCACCGGATCACGGCTGCGCCAATGAGAGGAAAATCCCTCGGCACCGCTCATGGTGAAGCACTGGAGCCAACCATGCGATACGCTGCGCCAATTCGGACAGTATCGCTTTTACTTTACGACCCAATAGCCAGAGCAAATTGCTGCGCGAGAATTTGCCGGTGCGCATTCGTCTTGAGCCCGTCTGCAAGGGCAGAAAGAGCATGCACTTGCTCCAGGGGAGCCTGAGGCATGTGCTCTCGAAGCGTGAGGGCGAGATGGGTGAGAAATTGTTCAGCATATTCGTCACGCTTATGGAGTGGCGCGAGGATTTGCAGACGTTCACGTGGAGAATGCGATTGCCAGAATGCCTGGGCCTGAGCATGCATCAGACGTTGCTCACGCAGAGCATCGGAGTCATCACGCAAACGAACAGCCCAGCCGGGGGCGCCCTGGGCAACATGGAGAATAAACTGCGCATCGTCTGGAGAAATATCGGTGAGGAGCGGCAGCATCTCGGGGCGCGGGAGTGGGCGGAGCATCACTTTTCGCGTGCGAGAAACAACGGTAGGAAGGAGGGCCCCCAGTGCCTGCGTTGTAAGGAGAAAGACAAGGCCCGGGGGAGGCTCTTCCAGAATCTTGAGGAATGCATTGGCTGCAGGATCCTGCATGCGCTCGATGGAACGGATGATGCAGCAACGCCACAAGCCTGTTCCTGTCTCGTAGAGACGCTCCTGGAGCATACGAATGTCATCAATGCTGATGGTATCCGTTTTTGCAGCGGGCTTTTTTGCGCGGTGTTGTTGGGATACGTTCGAGAATTTACTGATGAGCTCCCAATCTTCGCAGAGATCTTCGATCCACAGTTGATCGAGGATGAGGAGATCGGGGTGGACCAGACGTTCAATCTGGCCTTGAGCACGTGCACGCTCCTCAGGTGGAACCCCTTGCAGGAGAATCTCCAGAGCAAACCAGCGGGCAATCGCCATTTTGCCGAGATGCCTCTTGCCGCAGAAGAGATATGCATGCGAGACGTTTCCCAGAGAGAGGTCTCTGGAAAGTTCTTCGCGTTGTACCGTGTGCCCGACGATTTCTTGCGCTTTAGCGGCCATGGAGGAACCATTCTCCCGTGAAATCCGCCACGCTGCAACTCAATGAGCCGCAGGGATGCTGGAGCCAGGGTCGGAATTCGGACCAACCCCAACCCGAACCCGAACCCCGATTATCTCCCGTGACACTTCTTGTATTTCTTGCCGCTTCCACACGGACAGGGATCATTGCGTCCAACATGTGCAATGTGTCGAGGGGCCTGGTTGCTGGCACCAGTGGCCTTGCTTGCATTTGGTCTACGCATGACAAGGGCATTCTGTCCCTCTTGAACCTGCCCACCTTGCACGCCAGTCTGGGTAAGCTCAGAGGAAATGGCATCCTCATTCGTCTGAAGATTTTCGAGTTCTTCCTGTGCCTGCTCAAGGAGTGCGCGCGGTGCAAACTGCGCAAAGTCGATCTGGAGCAACGTGCGCACGATGGAACTATCGATAGTAGTGAGAAGCTGGCGAAACCTGCGGAACCCCTGATCCTTGTACTCAATAAGAGGATCACGCTGCGCGTATCCCGAGAAAGCCACCTGCTCCCGAAGATGCGCCATATCGTCGATATGATCCATCCAGTGCGTATCAATCGCACGGAGCGTAACCACACGTTCCGCCTGAGCCACGACCTGAACATCAAATGCTCTGCATTTTTCCTCATAGAAAGAAGTGAGCAGATCCTGGAGCCCCTGAACAAGCTCATCGGTCCCGCCGAAGGCGCGAACCCGTTCTTCGGGGAGAGCCACTTGAGGATGGAGAGCCACAAGAATCTCGTGAATCTCTTTTGCATTCCACTCATCAGGATCCACCGACTGTGCATGGACATGCGCCATGGTCTGCGCTTCTCCTCGCAGTACCTGCAGGATATCCTCGTGCAACGGACGGACTTCTCCATTGGCGGAGTCGGCTTCACCCTTTCCATCGCGTGATTCTTCTCGCTCGGTTTCGGCGAGTTTGACCAGTATCTTCTGCCGACGCGTGTAAATAATCTCACGATGCTTATTCATCACGTCGTCGTACTGCACAACATGACGCCGTATATCGAAATTGCGCCCCTCCACCTTCTTTTGGGCACTCTCTATGGACCGCGAAACCATGTGGTTTTCCAGGGGAACATCATCCGGAACATGGAGACGTTCCATCATGGTCTTCAGGCGATCCCCTCCAAAAAGCCGCATGAGATCGTCCTCCATGGAAACAAAGAACCGGCTCTCGCCCGGATCTCCTTGGCGACCGGAGCGACCACGCAACTGGTTGTCGATGCGACGAGCCTCATGCCGCTCCGTACCGAGAATACAAAGCCCGCCGAGTTCTCTCACTCCTTCACCCAGTTTGATGTCCGTACCACGTCCAGCCATGTTCGTGGCAATCGTAATGGCGCCGGGTTGCCCGGCCTGCATCACGATCTCTGCTTCCTTCTCGTGGTGTTTCGCATTGAGCACCTGATGGGGAACCGCCTCTCCCTGCAAAAGGAGTGCAAGAGCTTCTGATTTTTCGATGGATGTCGTTCCGATGAGTACCGGTTGGCCCTTTTCGTGCTTCTCCTTGGCAATCTGGGCAACTGCTTTAAACTTTGCTTCTACAGTACGATAGATGGCATCGGGTTTATCATCGCGAACGCAGGTTTTATTTGTAGGGACAACAATGGTGCGAAGTTTGTAGATGGATTCAAATTCCTCTTCCTCGGTCTTCGCAGTTCCTGTCATGCCGGCAAGTTTGCTGTAGAGACGGAAGTAATTCTGGAACGTAATGGTGGCGAGTGTTTTTGATTCACGTTGAACGGGAACGCCTTCCTTGGCCTCAATGGCCTGGTGGAGACCATGACTGTAGCGTCGGCCGGGCATCAGACGCCCCGTAAATTCATCCACAATGATGATTTCTCCGTCCTTCACAACGTAGTCGACATCACGTTGATAGATGGCATGCGCACGGAGCGCTTGTTCGATGTGATGTACCTCCTCAAAACCCTTCTCCGTGTAGATATTCTCTACGCCAAGGAGTTCTTCCATCTTCTTCACCCCTTCCTCAGTCAAAGTAGCCAGGCGCTGCTTCTCATCTTTATTGTAGTGCGTATTTTCACTGAGAGCATGCACAAGATGCGTATATTGCAGATACTTCTGTGTGGATTCGTCAGCAGGTTGGCTGATGATGAGAGGCGTGCGCGCTTCATCAATGAGGATGCTGTCGACCTCATCGACAATGGCATAGTGGAGCTCGCGCTGTACTTGTCGCGCAAGGGAGCTGGCCATGTTGTCGCGCAGGTAGTCAAACCCGAACTCGTTATTCGTGCCATACGTCACATCACAGGCATAGGCTTTGTGTCTCTCTTCGGTGGTCTTCTCATGGAGAATCGACCCAACCGTGAGGCCAAGCGCTTCGTAGAGCATCCCCATCCACAGTGCATCGCGTTTGGCGAGGTAATCGTTGACCGTCACCACATGAACCCCTTTGCCCGCAAGAGCATTGAGATACACCGGCATCGTGCAGACGAGCGTCTTGCCTTCCCCGGTTTTCATTTCCGCAATATTGCCCTGGTGAAGCACAATGCCGCCGAGAATTTGTACATCGAAGGGCACCATATCCCAGATAAACGTCTGTTTCCCGAGACTCGCGGTCTTCCCTTGGATGAGCTCGCATGTGCGGATAACGACTGCAAATGCTTCAACAAGGAGATCTTCCGTGCTTGCCCCCCCGCGAATTCTCTCGCGAAATTCCTCCGTTTTCTTTGGAATATCATCAAGCTGCAGCGCACGCATTGCGTCAGATTCAGCAGACGCGCGCACGCGGTGCACAAGGGGCCAGAGCTTCTTGAGCTCCCGTTCGTTAGGATCCCCAAGAAGCCGGTTGAGCGTATCCATCACAGACATGCCGTACAACAATAGACTGCGAGAGCGGCTCGCAACAGTGCAAAGACTTGTAAGTTACCAGGTGCGTCCATACCACGGCTGGAGGAGTTCTGTACGCATTGGCAAAGTATTGAGAAACGTCGGCAGCACATTCGGGAGAGGAAGGAGCGGCGCCTTCCGCAGGGCAAGAGAAGAGAGAACTTCCTGTTGCTGTTCAAGGAGTTCACCTGCCCACTGCGTGCCCTGGGGAATGCTGTGCATCGTTTCTTCAATGGAGAGGAGAACAGGCTGCGGCCACAAAGCGGCGAGTGCACCGAATCCACGCACAAACAGCGCATCGCGTTTTGTCGCATGGAGCCAAACGGCATCCGAGACCTCCAATCGAGCCCGGTAGAGATCGCTCAGATGAATACCAACACCCAAAATCCTCAACTGATGGACGAGTGTATTGGCGTAGGCAACGACAATACGCAGACTGGTGAATCCACCTGGGCCAATGGCACATGCAACTGCAGTGAGATTCTCATAGTCCCATCCTGCGCTCTCAAGACACTGCTCAGTGAGCGCAAGGAGCTCATGATCGCGAACGCGCGTAGAAAGATCCTGGAGAGAAAGCACTGCATGATCATCTACACAGGCAACGACTCCGTCATGGCTGGCGATATTAAGAAAGAGACAGCGCATGCCATAATCGTACCATTTGTAGAGACGCACTGGTGACGCGTCTCTACAATGAAACCATGCCAGCGCTCTCCGTCGTCATTCCAACGCATGGGCGGCCAGAGATCCTCAAGAAGTGCCTTGCACACCTCAGAGAACAAACCGTCCGCAGCGCACTGGAAATCCTCGTCGTGAGTGATGAGCATGATCCGAAAACGCGAGAAGTGGTTGCCCAAGCGCAATCTTCTGATGGAACCCCCGTCATCCGCCTGGTGGAAGTGGAGAAATGTCAACAGGGCGTTGCGCGCAACCACGGTGTGCAGAAGGCGACATCTCCTCTCGTTCTTTTTATTGGCGATGACATTTTCCTGGATCCTGAGGCTTGCCAAAAACATCTCGAAGCCCATTCCCAAGCCAAAAATCCCCGGTTTCCGATCGCCGTCCTCGGTTCTACCTCCTGGGACCCTGCTGTGGGCATTACACCCGTGATGCGTTGGTTGGATCACTCGGGCTGGCAATTCGGTTACCGGTTCATTGAACGGCATGCCCATGAATTCCTCCCCCAAAAGCTTCAAGCCCGCTTTACATACACCAGTCATGTGAGTCTTCCCACGCATATCGCGAAAAATCACCCGTTCAGCAGAGAAATGACTCTCTACGGTTGGGAAGATATCGAATGGGGTATGCGTCTTCGGCAATCCGGAGTGCGGCTCTTCTACGAACCTGATGCAAAGGGGCTCCATCACCACCATCTATCACTCGAGGAATCACTCAAGCGCATGGAAATACTTGGGGAATCCATCACCCATGCCCATGCGATTTCTCCTCAGATGGATCGCTTGCCCCAAGGATGGAAGCTCCTCGCCTACAGAGTGATGGCGCTCCTGCCAACCATGGGAGGAAGGCATCGCAAGACATTTCTCCGTGGTTTGCACAGGAAAGCGTGATCGCCTTCTGGCCCTGGCCACGATCCGCACACTATACTCATGACCCATGTTCCGCCGGATGGATTTGCTCCTCCTCGGCATTACAATCGTGCTCACACTCTTTGGGCTCGCCATGATCGCGAGCGTGAGTGTGTTTGAAAGCTATCAGATCACCGAACGAATGGTGAGTCAGGGACTGCGTGATATACCCAGCAATTCTTTTTATCTTTGGCGCAGTTTCCGTCATGTCATCATTGGGCTTGCAGCGATGGGATTCACCATGATGATGCCGTACCGCACGTGGGAACGGATGGCTTTCCCACTGTTCCTCCTTTCGCTCCTCCTTCTTTTGGGGGTATTCATTCCTGGCATTCGCGCAGAGTACGGTACGGCACATAGCTGGTTACGCGTCGGCTTCTTCTCTCTTCAGCCATCGGAGTTACTCAAACTCACACTCATATTTTATTTGGCCGTGTGGCTGCAAAAGCGCGAGCAGCTTATCTCCACGTTTAAGGAAGGTTTCATCCCCTTTGCGATTCTACTCACCTTGAGCACGATGTTCGTGGCACTACAGCCGGACTTGGGATCATTCCTGGTGCTCTCAGGTATTGCAGTCTTCATGTTCTTCGTCGCCGGAGGAAACATCTTTCATGTGCTTCTGGGCGGAGCCATTGCAGCGGTCATGGGGCTTCCGGTCATCTTGAGTCAGGAGTATGTGCGTAACCGCTTCCGAGCGTTCCTGCAGCCGGAGAATGCCGCCATCGCCGAAACGATTGGTTTCCAGATCAAACAAGCACTCATCGCTATTGGGAGTGGAGGAGTTTTCGGTGTGGGGTACGGCAAGTCCGTGCAGAAATTCGGGTACCTGCCTGAGGTGCAAGCCGATACAATCTTCGCCGCAATGGCCGAAGAACTCGGCTTCCTGCGTCTTCTTATTATTCTGGGAATGTACGGCATCTTTGTCTGGCGCGGATATCGTATCGCTCAGGAAGCTCCTGACCGTTTCGGAGCACTTGTTGCAACGGGGATTACCACGTGGGTTGCGTTTCAAACCATTGTGAATATTGCTGTGAATGTCGCCCTCTTTCCTCTCACGGGAATCACACTCCCTTTTATCAGTTACGGAGGAACTTCACTCCTGTCTCTTCTGGCAGCCGTAGGAATACTCTTGAACATTTCTACGTACTCCACCCAGGAATCCATTGCCGCAAGACGCACACGCAGAAAAGTACAGAGCCGCTCACTTCTCAGGCATATCCACCCACCCAAGCCAACCGCATAATCCATGGCAAGGATCCTCTTCGTCGGCGGCGGATCCATCGGGCACATCGCACCGTCTGTTGCAGTGGCACATGCCCTTAAGCGCATCGCTCCTGATACACGGGTACTATTCGTTTGCGGACCGCGGGAGGAGGAGAAGCAATTTCTCTCCGCAGAAGGATGGGAACCGCATATCCTGCATGCACCGCGATTTTCCTGCAGTTTCCCCCTGCGCTTTCCACGGGTGTACTTGCAAGCACATCGGCTTCTTAAAGAGCTGAAGCCTGACGGTATCTTCAGTAAAGGGGGATACATCAGTGTGCCCCTTTGCCTTGCTGCTCATCGAAGGAGAATCCCCATCGTTCTGCATGAATCCGACGTGGTGAACGGCTACGCCAATCGGCTTGTGGCTCGATGGGCACACCACGTGTGCCTGGGTTTTCCTATGGCAACCCGTGGGGATGCCCGAAGAACATTCACAGGAAATCCCCTGCGCCCGGCAGTCACGCAGGGGAGTACCGAGGAAGGGCTGCGGTTGGCGAAATTCACGAATCGCAGCAGGCCGGTATTGCTCGTGATGGGAGGGAGCCAGGGCTCTCTGGCTCTCAACCGCTATGTGGCAGAACACGCCGCAGAGCTTCTTTCCGTCTTCGACATTCTCCATGTAACGGGGCAGGGTAAAACGGGCATCGAGCCAAAGCCGGACGGGTACTGGCCCACACCATTCGCGCAGAAGGAAATGCCTCACCTCTATGCAACGGCAGATATCGCCCTGAGTCGCGCAGGCATGAATACCATCACTGAACTCGCGGCCAACAAGATTCCCACTGTGCTCATGCCGTTACGGGGCGTGGCGCATGATCACCAGGAGAAGAACGCGCGCGCGATAGAGACAATGGGTGGGTGCATTGTGGTGGAAGAGAGCGATGCCGATGCGCAACTTTTCTCCATTCTCACGCATCTGTGGGACAATCTGCCCCGCCGGCGTGCACTCATTGAAAGTAGCCGGCATTTGTGGGTACCAGACGCGGCTGTACAAATTGCACATATTATTATGGAGTCACTTGCATGACATCCTCAATCTCACTACCCTCTGCGGGTCGCATGTACAAACTCCTGATCCCCCTCTTCGCCCTCGCACTCTTGGTAATGGGCTGCACACCACAGCAATCCCCTGCGGAGCCGGAAACAACCGATGCTTTTGCCGGCCAGCTGCTCCACGGTTCACACCGTGTTGTGCTTAAAACTTCCCTGGGGGACATCACCCTGAAACTCGATGCGGATGCCGCACCGAAAACAGTGACGAACTTTGTGGCTCTCGCGCAAACCGGATACTACAACGGACTCACATTCCATCGCGTCATTCCTGATTTCATGATTCAGGGCGGCGACCCTGAGGGCAACGGAACGGGTGGTGAGAGTATTTTCGGCGTGGATTTTGAAGACGAAATCAGCGCCAAGAGTTACACGCTCGATACGCAGAAGCTTAAGGACGTTTCGGAGGATGAGCTGCCTGCAGAACTTCAAGAAATGACATTGCAGGAATACTACGAGCTCCAAGGGTACCGTTACCGTGATGACCTGAAATCTCTCCCCATGGATCGGGGCGCCCTTGCCATGGCCAATAGTGGACCCAACACCAACGGGAGTCAGTTCTTCATCATCCAGCGCGAGGGAGGAACCCCATGGCTTGAAGGAAGGCACACAGTCTTCGGTGTGGTAGTGGAGGGTATGGATGTTGTAGATGCCATTGCCAATGTAGAGAGAGGTGCCAACGACCAACCTCTCACTCCGGTGACGTTCTCGGTAGAAATTCTGTAATAATGGTGCTTGTTTGTAGAGACTCACGGACAGTGCGTCTCTACAATACGCATGCATGCGCACCCGTTTTGCACCATCTCCAACCGGCTTCCTCCATGTGGGAGGACTGCGAACTGCGCTCTTTTCCTACCTCGTCGCCAAACAAACCGGCGGGGAGTTCCTGGTACGCATTGAGGATACCGATCAGGAACGTTCGGTGGAGGGAGCATTGAAGAATATCCTCCATACACTCCACTGGGCAGGACTCGAACCGGATGAGGGTGTCATACTGCGGAAAGGAGGCATCGCCCAAGAGGGCGGAAAAGGTCCGTACATACAGTCTCAGCGATTGGAGCTCTATCGTTCATATGCCGAAAAACTTCTTGCTGACGGTCATGCGTACATCGCCTTCGATACGAAGGAGGAAATTGACCGCATGCGCACGCGGCAGGCGCAAGCAGGAGTAGCCTCTCCTAAGTACGATGCATCCGTGCGCATGAACATGCGCAATGCACTGACAATGAGTGCACAGGAAGTCCAGGAGAAACTTGCCGGCGCGGAGCCCTATGTCATCCGCATGAAGATGCCCGCAGAAACTCAGGTTTCTTTTGAGGATGACATCCGGGGGGTCGTGAGCTTTAACACACGTGAACTCGACGACCAGGTGCTCCTGAAATCCGATGGGTTCCCCACGTATCACTTGGCGCATGTCGTGGATGACCACCTTATGGATATTGGCATAGTGATTCGTGGCGAGGAGTGGCTTCCGTCGCTTCCTAAGCATGTTCTGCTCTTCGAGGCTTTTGGCTGGCGACCTCCGCGCTATGCGCATGTACCGCTGCTCCTGAATACAGATCGGTCAAAGTTGAGCAAGCGTCAGAGTTCCGTTGCTGTCGAAGAATTTAGAGAGAAAGGCTACATGCCTGAAGCTTTTCTCAACTTCATCGCGCTTTTGGGGTGGAACCCTGGAACAGAACAAGAGATATTCTCTTTGCCAATGCTCATAGAGGCATTCAGTCTTGATCGAGTCCAAAAGGGCGGTGCGGTCTTCGATACGGAGAAGCTCGATTGGCTGCAGGGTCAATGGGTACGCCAATTGTCGACCGAGGAATTTTCACGGGCGATCCTCCCTCTCGTCACGAACCAGTTCCCAAAAGCTGAGTACGATCCCCTGTTTGAACAGAGAGCGCATCTTATCCAAGAACGAATTACCTTCCTCAAAGAGGCACCTTCCATGCTCCAATACTTCTATGAGGACCCGATTGTGAAGAATGATTTATTGGCGAATGCAAAACAAAAAATCACTGAGACCATGCTCCCCGACATTCTTATCTTCCTTCAGGAAACACTCGAAACAGTACTGGCTGATGAATGGACACAGGACGTGCTCAAGGAAAAGCTGCTTTCTGCGGCAAAACTCAAGGGATACAAGCATGGCCAGGTGCTCTGGCCTTTGCGCGCCGCCCTCACGGGGCTCCCCTTTAGTCCCGGTGCATTTGAGGTGGCCGCCGCTCTGGGAAGGGATACAACACTCGCCCGCATAGAGATGGCAATGCAATCACTCTAGTCACACAGGATAGGACCCCATACAATCGCAACCATGACGACCCTCAAAACCTCCGACGTGGAAGTAAAAGTGAGAACGGAGAATACCCGAGCCGTCATTGAGGGGAAGACGGCCGTGTCCTTCCAAACCCTTGTCTCCCTGATTCTCCAAAGAAAAATCATTCCTCTTTTTAAAGAGTGGGGGAAGGATCATGTGATCGTGACCAGCGAATTGCTTACAGCGATCGCCAGCTCTCCGCAGGACTCCCAGGAAGACCGTACGCGTCTGATACTGGTAACCATCGGCGTAGGAATCCTTGTGGGCGTGTTCTTCCTCGCTGTAACGCAGATCGGCCTCCTGAGCCTTGGCATCGTTCTGGGACAACAGCAATTGCTCATTATTGCCGGTATTTTGGTGGGTCTCGCCCTTCTTGCGACAGTGCTCACCAAAATCCAACGTGGTAATCGTGCACAAAAAATCGCGGACAAGATGGAAAAGCTGACATCACTGCTGTCAAAATAACCGCACATGCAGATTCGCGAGTACGAGTCACTCAAGCCCAAGACCACAATGCGCATTGGAGGGAACGCGCGGTACTTTGCAGAACTCCAGACGCAGAAAGATGTGGAAGATGCGCAACAATTCGCAGAGGATCACCATCTTCCTCTCGTTGTCCTGGGGTCAGGATCAAACACGATTTTCGCAGAGGGAACCATCGAGGCAGTGGTGGTGCGTGTTACAGCTGCTGCGATGCATGGTAAGGGGGAGCGCATCACTGTCGAAGCGGGAAAGAATCTCGCCATGCTGATTGCTGAACTGGCAAAACGGGGCCGTGATCTCTCTCCCCTCGCGGGTATCCCCGGCACACTGGGGGGAGCCATCGTGGGGAACGCAGGACAAGGACCAGACGGGATATGGATAGATACCTTTGTAGAGAAAATTACATGTTTCGAGGAAGGTACGTGGAAAACCTACGCCAAACAGGAGTGTGTATTTGCATACCGAGAAAGTAGATTCAAACACGCTTCCTGCATCGTATGGAGCGCAGAGCTTGTCGTACCACAGGGGGAACCCCAGCATGTAGAGCAGCAGGTGAAAAAATTATTGGAACGGCGCATGGAGACACAACCACACCTCAAGACCGCAGGGTCCTGCTTTAAGGCTCTCTCCGATGGCACTCCTGCCTGGAAACTCATCGAACGTGCCGGGTTGCGCGGACTCTGCGTAGGCGGAATCACTGTGAGCGAGAAGCACGCGAATTTCCTTACCAATACCAATGCTGCAAGTTTCCTCAATGCCGTCACTGCAGTACGCACCGTCCAAGGAAAAATCCCCGAACTCCAGGGAAACGTGGAAATGCGCTTCATTGGAACAGATGGGAAACCCCTGTTTTGAATAACGGAAACGAATACCCCGATAGGGGGAGGCCGCTCACGCGAGACCCCCCCACCCATACGACGGCAATTTAGAACGGCAGATCCTCCGCTTTAATTTCGGAGGCATACTCCACCGCGGGGACATCTCCAGAAGGCGCCACTTCCTCCTGACGATGCGCCGCAGGCGCACCAACAGCGTCAGCTTGCACCGATTCTAGTGCGACAGGATTGCGCACGCCCAGAAGACTGACAGCATCGGCGATGATTTCCGTCGTGATGCGCTTGGAACCCTGCTGTGTCTGCCAACTGCGGTGTTGTACGCGGCCAGAAACGTACAGGCGCTGCCCCTTGCGTACGGTATGGCTGACCTCATCGGCAAGCTCACCCCACACAACAACGTTGTGGAATTCCGTGCGTTCGCGATCTTCGCCACTGGCCTTATCGCGCCAGCGCTCATTGGTTGCCACGCCGATCGTGAGCACTTTTTGCCCGCTGGTTGTGGTACGCAATTCCGGATCACGAGTGACGTTACCGACAACATCTGCACGATTGACGCAGGAGAGCGTTGAGCGTGCACCCTCGGGAGGTGCGGACTGACCGTCTTTGGGATCAAGAAGGATCATATCCAGAGCAACGATCTTGGTTTTGGAACGTTTTTCCTTGGTTTTTTCATCCTCCCAGGAATCCGTCTGCAAGCGTCCTGCTATAAAGAGCTGTGAGCCAGGGCGCACGTACTGGTTTGCGACGTCCGCCATAGGCCCCCACACGGTCACCGTGTGAAATCCCTTACCTTCCAGCGTTTGCCCATTTTCCGATCGGAACGTATAGGGCACAACGATGTTGAGGTCGGTAACGCTCGCCCCATTGGGAGTCTGACGCAGGGTAATGGGTTGTGTTTGGTAGCCGATGATGTGAACTCTGTTCAGGGAAAACATGATGTGAAAAAGAAAAAATTGATAAAATCACCGACAGGCGAATACGGCCTGAGTGAGAAAAAAGCCCGAACGAATCGACGGCTGCACGCGATTGAGAGAGAACATCTCGAGGGGGGAATGGGAGTAGAGGAGGTCACGATCTGCTGCGTGCGATGGTGTGACGTGAACGGTTGTACACCTATGAAATCATCGGAGCAACACTTCGGACTTGCAAGAAGAACTATCGTAGTTTCTCGTACATCGCAAATGCTGTTCGACAAAATGCCGGGGGATGCGTCAATGGTTGGTAACCTCTGCGAAGGAGAATCCACGCTAGTATACGCCGCGATGCTTTGCTCTCGCGGATGCGCCATTAGCACGGTGAAGATGCTCCTTATGGGAGTACTCTTCCCCCTAGGATGGCTTGCATTGCCTCAGATGAGTGCAGCTTACCCTCTGGAAGTAGACCTCAATCCGGGAAGTTTTGACGATATCAAGAAAGTTGTATACCCCGGAAGCGGCGATGAGAATATTCCCACCGACCTCAGAAAAGCTCAATGTGGCGGGTGGCCGGAGGAAATCATGGAATCGGATTTCGACCCCAAAGACTTAGGTGAGTGGACTGTTGTCGACAAGATTGCCACCGTGACCGGTCTCCCCGGTCGCAACAGCTCCCCCTTGGGAAATATCAAATCCGGTATGGCAGATCGAGAGTACAATTTCATCGCCCCCGGTGATGTTCCCGTCTGCGGGTTTCGCAGTTCCTGCCGCCCGGGGAACCCCCCTTTCTACAAAGGACCTCTCCCCTGCCAACGGCCATTGGGCGGTATCGACCCTGATCATCCGGACACCGTTCCCAACGACCGCGGAGGAATGGTGGAATTCTCCTGCGGAGGAGGAACCATGCCGGGAGACGGGCACGTCTGTCCTGTATTAGAAACAGAACCTAACGGGCTCTGCGATTACATGAACACTCACTGGCTGGAGGGATACTATGAAAAGACCTTCTACATCGGTCTCGACTGCGTTGAGCGTTCGTCTCCTCCTGATGATGGGGAATATTGCACAATCACCCGTTACCAAAACCGACCCTGCCAAGTAGAAACAGCAGATAAAATTCCACCTGCCTACGGCGCTGGTTACTCGCTCGCGCAGATCCGCTACTGCTGCACGCATCAGGGAATTTCCGGTCCCGACGGACTTTCCGGTGACATTTATGGGCCTGACGGTCGTGGGGATCTCCCCGGCGATACCTCGGTACTCATGGAGAACTGTATCGATTGCCACGGTTCCGAGTGCCGCTACTGCATGCCATCGGTGGACACCGATGGCAATGGAACGCTCGATGCGTGGGTCGGAGACTGCGATGTTGAACCTGATCCCCCACGCAGACAGTACTACCCCCCCTGGCGCAGCGAGGTGAGAGCATGCAACAAATTCTTCGAAGAGAACGACGTCTCCTGTTACGTGAGCAGAGGACCCAGCCTGCGTGGAAAGCGCTACCGTTCATATTACCGTCATTACACAGCAGGCTATACGCGTAAACCTGTCGCGGAGAAGTACGTGAAGAAGGACGACCATGAGAAATGGGATATTCCTGTTTCCTGTTACCGGCTCTACGTGGAATTCGACCCGTTTGAGAAAACCGTCCCGCGCAACCAGAAGCACTGCGTGATGGCGTTCTACTACCCGGAAGAGTTCCGCAACTTCAAGAAGATGCGCCAGTCGCAAGCCGGCAAGGGGTCGTTTGCTTCCACGCTCCCCGATACGGCTGTGGCGATGCTGCGTGAAGAGGAAGAAGGAGACCTATGGTACCTCTTGGGCAATGCTTTCGCACTGACCGATGGGGAAGTATTCAAGGAGGAATTCAATAGTGACATCAATATGGCGCTGGTTTCCAACGCGGATGTCGCTCAGTTGCAGGCTTCGATCCAACTGAGACGAGGAACGGAAGATGACGATGGAAAGTTAGAAGAAGATGAACTCCCCGATCAGCTCCTGTCCCATGGAGCGCTTTTGCGCGCCTTTGATGACACGGTACACGCACAAGCGGGGGACAAACGTGCCGTCGCCGAGTGGTGGCAGGAGCAGGAAACCGTGGCACATTGGCTCCTCACACCGCCCATTGCTCATATTCTCCTTCCTCCAAGCTGGTCCATGGGCCTTGAGCCGCTTCAACCGCTCTTCGTCCCTCAGGTGCAAACTGCTCCTAATGCTTCTCAATCTGATCCACAGATGCAGGTACTGGATGTACCAGTGCATGCCGACGATGATCTCCTTGGAGACATTCAGGTTTTCCTGCAGAACATGCTTCTCTCGATTCAACCCGAACCTATTCCCGTCGTCATCCCCTTGGGATCTGCAGCAGATTTGCGTATGGCGGCAGAGGCGTGGAAGGGGTGGAAAGTACGCCAGGAATTCCAGGGAGGATCGGTCCCTGCGGAAGTGGATACACTCATCACCAGACTGGAGGAGTACGCAAACAATCTTGATCGTTACCGTGCACTGCGAGGAGAAATTGCCTGGTTCGCCGGTAAACTCTTCGACCGCCAGCGTACGCTCTACGATGAAATTGGGGAGTGGATTACCGAAGATGTTATGGGCGTGTACACACAGTACCGCTCGCTGCGCGAAACCATGCTCCAAGATCAGGGCCAGTGGAAGAGCATTCAGAAAACGTATCGGGAAATGCATGACCAGAACAGCATGCCGTGGTGCCACAACGACCGCTTTACCACGCCGATTTACTCACTCCTTGACCCGTGGATGGAGGGAACTGGAGGAAACCCGGAACCCAGAGAGTGGCTCGATGGCGGTTTGCTCCCACGACTTTCATTAGATGATTACGGTGATTTCTCCTTGGACTTCACCGGTCTCAAACTCCCGGAAAATCCTCTAATTTTCCCTGTCCTGCAACCGATTCAGGTACGCATCGAAGCTGATATCCTCCAGCCGCCGGACCTGCTCAAATCCGTTACGGCTCCAGAGGTGCCTGTACTTCCCTCACTCCCGCCTGTCCCCAGTCTTGCCGATCTCTTTGATGGACAGAGCAACGAAGCGCTCTTTCCTCCTATTGTTGTAAAAAATGAGCCAGAAATCGGTTTTTCCATGCCCGGTGGCGTAGGAAGCATCGCCGAAACACTTGGAAAAATCCGTACGACCATTCGTGGCATCCGTACGGAGTACAAACGATTCTGGGATAGCACTCTCGCTCTCCTCATCTACGGTGTCGGCAGCGGCAAGGAGGACTTCCCCAAACTTACGGAGCAAGATTGCTACCGCCAGGGAAGAGACACCTGCGTCCATGCCGAGATGGATCTGCGCGAACGTCTGCAGAGAATCGGATCGAGACCCGCGATCCTCCTGTGGGAAGACTTCAAAGCGCGAGGCGACTTCCGTCCCACTCCTGGAAGTAAGAAGGAGGATGGCACAACAGTGAACTTCCGCATGGATTCCTGTCCGCCGGAAGACTGGGCCTGTCAGCTCTTGCGCGGCCGGGAATTCTATCCAACGCGGGGATGGCAAATCTTGTGGGATGACGAACGCGAAGAGAAAACACAAAAGCCTGCCATTGCCTGCGGATCTGGCAACGGCGAAGCAATCGACCAATTGCGGACGTGCCTCTTCGAGGAATCTCTCTATGATCAGCGGTTCCCCTACGAAGGAGGGAGCGAATCCATCACACCCTCATTCGCAGTCCCCAGCGGGGAAGAACTTATCCCTGATCCCAAGGAAGAAACACGATCTTCTTCCTCTCCATAATTCCCACTCATGAAACGCTTTCTTCTTCTATCGGCCATCTTCCTCCTGGGGTTTGCTTCCTTCGCGAAAGTAAAAGCTGAGGAACCCCCTGTCCCCAACGAAGCCACCTGCAAGGCACGCATTGACCATGAGCTCGCCCGGGAGCAACGCCTGTACCGTTACGCACTCTTCGGCAGATCCAAAGCTGAAGATGCTGGTATCGGAGAGGTGTGGTTCGATACCGAGGGCATCGCCTGGTACAAAGCGGCAAAGAACAAATGGGTTTCCCTGACCCACCCCGGCCTCGAATGGACCAACATCACCATGGAAAAGCAGGCGGAGATCGACACTATTCCCACGGACAAAGGAGGCATGAATTTCCCCCGCCCCGGGTTTTTTGACACGAAGCGCGTGCTTACCTCCGACCTCATTCCTCATGTCGAACAGGGCACGCGCTCCCTGCAATGCCGCGTGAATACGCTCTGCGCGGCAGTACGCGCCATGATGCAGCTTTCGAGTACAGATGGCGCCATACCCGTCACCGGCACTGCAGACGGGTGCCTGGAGAGAGAAATGTCCTCCATGATGGAGTGCCAATTCGCACTGACAAAAAACCAGGTAGATAACGCTCTTGCATTCACACATTGCGAAGACGTGGGGGAACAGCTGATTGAACGGGAAATCGCTCTTTTGAAGCTCCTTTTTGAATACGATGCATCGTACCGTTCTCTCCTGCAATTTGCCGGATTCTTTGATACGTTCCTGGAAGACCTGCGCTGGACCGTTGTCGGTAATATCCGCCAGGCCGCTTCCATTATTGGTTGGTTGCATCGAATTCCCTGTTTTACCTCCAGCTGCGACGAGTATCCACCCCAACTGCTCCGCGAAGACCGCCCGGAAGAGCTGAATACGAATATCAGTTCCCAAAGTTCTCCCAGCTCATGACAGAGAACCTTCTCATTATGGGCGTGTGTACGAGAAGGCATTGGAGCCTCTTTCTCCTCTGTCTGTTGATGGCTGAAGTGGGAATTGCCATCGCCGCATCTGCCCCTCCCAAACCTAAGTTCCCTGCACTCTCTGCCTGCAGCCGTTATGAGTTCCCCGTCTTCGAGAGTCTCGATTTCATGGCGTTCGGCCCGAATGAGGAGATCATTCTCTCTGCAACAGAGCTTTCTGCGTGGCGCGATCAGTTCCACGGCACTGTGGACGGGCTTGTAGAAGAGGATATAGGAAGACGCACAGGAGGAGAACACAGCGCTCTGCGCCAGCCCGATCCTCCACTCCAATGCACGGCAAATGATTACAAAGGGTTCTATAAACCCCGCGGTACTCTCCAGGGCCTCGCGAGCCAATTGCCTCTTTGGTACAGAGGAGACGACTACCCTTGGGACGAGCGTACAATCGCCGCCCGGGGTATCAACAGTCAGAACCTGACGCAGCTTGATATGCCTGCCGTGCTCATGGAGTACTTGCGCATGTACGAGTGCGCCCATATCGAACGACACTTAGGACAAATCGTCGATACCTCCTCGGAAGAATGGCGCAGGCTGGAAGCATTGGAGGCTTTTGGCTTCATCCAGGCGTTTCGAGTGGTTCTGCACGCAGGAGAGCTCGCCCAAAAAGTCATTGAGCAGCGGAGAGATTCTTGGTACGACCTGGATATCGCGCGCGTAAGCGTTCATCGGACCCTCACGCTCCTCGCAGGGATCAACCGCCTCAAGCTCATCGATGCAGAACTCACCTGCATCCAGCAAGCATCGCTTGATATCCGCAATGGATTTGCGCTCGCCGCAGACGCAAGTTCGTGCCTGCCAAGAGTATGGAATGCAAAAGACCCTCTCCGTGATTACAAAAACCCCGACGATCAATGGTAAAACGATTGTTGTTCTTCATCGGCCTCGTCTTGCTTGCCCCTCTTCGGGCAAGTGCTGCGGATACCCTCTATGAACAGATAAAGAAGTTTACCGAGCACCAGTTTATGCAAGAGGAAATGGAACCGGCAATCAACGCGTTCATCCGAACTTTGGTGAAAGTAGACCCGCAACTCAGCGAGGACGAAGTGAACGCCCTCCTGCGAGGAGAGATGGGTCCCTGCACAGAGAAAAAAGTTGACGATAATCCACTGGATCAAACCAGTTGCGTTGCTCTGCAGAAGAGAATCTCCGCATTGGCACGCCAAGAAGAACGCATACGCACCCTGGGCAGAGATCTCCAGCTCATTGCTTCGGGGTACGAAATGCCCATCGGCGATTACCCGGGGAAGATGGTCTCTATCCCTCCACGCTTCCGCAGCATCATTACCGTCTGGCAATCCAGTAACGACTGGGCCACCACACCGGTCGTAGAGCGGAAGGTACGCACGGTCGGATACCCAGACGGTATAGAGGAAGACATATCGAGTGTGGAATCTGCACTGTATGAGCTGCAACAACAGAGTGAGGGCGGAGACAATGTTCTCTCTGCCGCAGTATGGCGGTATCGCCACGGATTACGGCAGGTGCAGAACGAAGAGGGTGGTACATCTTGTGAGAATCTTGAGGCAGGAGATGGAACAGAGCTTCAGTACGTGCGTGCGCGCTGGTGCGCGCTGGAGGATGCCCTGGAGTATCTTCTTGTGTACATCATAAAAAACACAACGTATGATCCGCCGCTTGAGTATGGCGAAGTGGCAATCTTTCCCACATGGCTCTTTAAAGAGCTTGGTATCCTCGTGTGGGTGCGCACAAACTTCACACCACCCATCGTCGACGATGGAGAAGATGACGAAGAAGACGGAGAGGACCCGACAATTATGATTGATCCTAGTATCGGAGACATTGGATTGGAGTGGGAATTCCCGATAGAGCCGGTCCTCCCTTCGCTCGATTGCTCGCAATCATCTCCAAAGGGAGCTGGTACTGTTTCCTGCAAGGACAATATAATTATCGGCGGCATCTATCCGGAACCGCCGCAAGAACCTGGAATCGGAGCCAAGCTCTGCAGCCACCCCTTCTCTTCCCAGGGATATCTTTGCCGACCGCTCGATCTGGGAGAATGCCCGATGAGTATTGAGGAAGAGGAACAACCAAATAGCCCGTCACAGCAGCCGAAAACGGACACAGGAGGAATTCTGCTCACGCGATGCTATCCACGGAACATGAAAGAGCTCACCAGGCAAACGCTCTCCGGGCCTAATGCCTGCGAAGTAGGCGGATGGCGGCTGGATGAGCCGACCATCAACGGAGAACCGTTTGAGGATTCACCAGAGAAGGACTTGGATGCAGAGGACCTTAAGGATGCAAAGATTCCTCCTGATAAGGATTTCCCCCTGGCCTTTGATTGTGGCAATTGTTCTGTAGACATCTACTGTGGTGATTGTCCGGAGGGGTTGGGAGGAGGGACGTTCCCAAAAAACGAATTGGGCGTTATCCCTATTTGCCTCTCCAACAAGGAAAGCTCTGCGGCCTTGAAGTACCTCCTCATGCATGAGCTTGTCCACGCACAACAAAGGTGCAATCAACAATCGGTTTCTATTGCAGAAAACCTGAAAGAGTGCTGCTCAATTGAACACGATGCATACCTCATATTATGCAACGCCATGGCCAATGACGGCATTTTCGATGGAACGGATATCACCATGGATCTTTGCTCGAGTGTTCTTTCCAATTACAGTTGTAAGAAATATTGGAAGGAAGAGAAAGTAGACGACAAAACCCGCATCATCGCGTGCACGGACATGGATGATAAGGCTGAGTTGGAGATGTGGAATGGAAAGATTGGAGACGCCATTGTAAAAAATGGCGCCTCTGCTGCGGAAAGCTGCGATCAGGTTGTGAACTCCATGGACATACGTGCTCGCCAACAAATCAATTCTCTTCAGCTCGCCTGCAAGCCCGATTGTCCAGCGCAGTACAACAACACCATAGGGAACAACGCCTGTTACATCGCACAGTGCACGGAGCAAACGCTGGAAACCGAGCGCCTGCTCCCCGGTCGCATAACGTACGTGAGTGAGGGCGAATCGTACCCGTGGGATTCCACTACTCCGGAAGACCCTCTCATTGGATCGCTTCTCCCTGTTCCCCCCGTCCCTCTCACGCGCTTCCCGACCTACGAACCGGAGCGTGTGGTGAAAGATCTGGAACTCGCTCTCTGCCAGGCAAACGGCTATCCCATACAAAATCCTCCTCATGAATGCAGTTATGATCTTTTGCGTGGCGTTTCCTTCCAGTTGCCAAATGCAGCCCTCACGGGTTCCAGCTGGATGCGGCAATTTGAAGAGCAAGAGCGTGCCGCACTTGGTCTCCAGGGTCTGGCACAGGGCATGGGTGCGCGTCTGGGGACGAACCTTTTTGCGCAATACTTGGACCGCTCGGGGAGAACATTCTGGGAACTTATCACTGATCTTAACCAAATTGTCGGCGGTATCGCCGACATAGAATTCCCCGATACGATGTGCGCCCGCTACCGTGAGTAAATTCCCCGCTCTTCTCGGCCGGACGAAAACCATACTTCTTTGTGTGGGATGTGGCCTGGCCTTCCTCTCTTCCCAACCAACGCAAGCCGCAGGGAATTGCCAGGCTGTAGATGGCATCCTCCAAAACTTACAACCAGTATCCCAACAGTACACAGCGCAAGTGCTCGCCCGTGCTCAGGAGGGCATCGATTTTGCCATGGGACTGCAGGGAGGATTTGACGACAATGCGTTTCTTTTTTGGCTGAACGAAGCCTACCGCAGCATGAGCCAAGTTGCCGACGAAGAGCTGCATACGCTTCCATCTGTAAAAGATTTGGAAGGAACAACATCCTGCCTGCGCATTGATCTCTTTTTGATACAAACCATGATGGAGAAGACGCGCTGCTCCATTGAACAGGCTTTCACAGGACGAAATAACAGTGCGGTGGCAATACTGCGCGAAGTGCTCTTCTTCCTCAACGATCGCTATGCTGCACTCCTCAAAGGGGCACGGGATAACACGTACGAAGATCTGCGCTGGTGGAACGAACACACGTTCGATAAACCTCAGGGGGCAACGTGGCTCAGTAACGTTGCCTACAGCGACACGTATTGCTGCTACAGAGCGGGTGATACCTGCGCCGTACGCGAAAAGTCATGCCCAAACGATGCGCAGTACCTCACGGAGGATGCGTGCATCGGTCAAAGCCAATGTATTACCAGAGAAAACCAGAAACCCACCGACTACAAGATGTGCCCCTTCGATTCGGATTACCTACCGCCAACCATCATCGTCCAATGGTACGCCTTGGATCCATCCAAAGACCCGCCAAACAACGTGGAGTACTTCGACGAACCAGTACCAGTAGGATATGGCTGCGATCTCACCGTCCTCTCGCGCTATCGTGGACTCTACCTGGATGGAACGGACTTCGACGAGGCGCTTCGCAGTGAGTACGTAGCGCTTGATGCATTGATCAGGGAACGTGACGATTTCATTGAAGATGCCATGGAGATGAAGGAGAACGCGCAGAATATTGACTCCTGGTTGGGACGCCCGCCAAACCAAGCGCTGCAATACTTCGGCTGGACCAGGGAAACGAAGAAGAAAGGTACCGGAGACGACGCAGAAACGGAGCAGGTACGCGAGCACCGAGCTCGCCTGGGCTGCAGCGAACAAGACGGCTACTCCACCGATCTGCCGGAAGCCCCAGAGGAACGCTGGCCCCCGGATTGGCCAGAGGGTATGGCAGCACAGGAGAAACGCGGCCCGTTCTCTGTAGATGAACGCGTGCTCAAATTGATGCGCAGTTACCAGGACTGGCACTTGCGGCTCGCAGAGGAGCGTCCCTACCCCGACCAGTATAAATTTCCGGAGGAATTCCCCCCGGCTCTCCAAGAACAGGCACGCAATGATTTCCAGTATGTCAATCTCATCACACGAACATTGCAGTACGATTATGGACGGCGATTCTTTAGAGACGAGCACATCAAGCAGGCGACATTCGATAGCTTGATTGCTGGCAAAGCCCTGGATAGCCCCCGTCATTTCGCCGCGATGTTCACTCCTCTGCGTGCAGCAACCAGTGAATTTTCGCAGATGGGCAACTCCCTGGATGAGGGGGTGCGAAACTTCGCAAAAGGATTCGCGTACTTCCTACGACGCTCTTGTCTGAATCGTCCATGCAATGAGCGCCTGGAACGCATCCTGAAAATCGTCTTCCAGGATGATTGTTTCCCCTACACAGATGGACAGTATGTAGGTGACACAAACGTCCACAAAACCTGCGAGGAGGCGGCGGAGCTTTAACGCCTCTCACCTGCGAAAAAACCACAGAGAAACCCCGCAGAGACGCACCTGCTACAATCCTCCTCTGGTACACTGCATTCCCCTATGAAACCCGAGGATTTTGTCCATCTGCACTGCCACTCCACGTATTCGCTCTTGGAGGGGCTTCCTAGTACAGAAGAGATTGTGGAAAGGGCTCAGGAGTTGGGACACAACGCCGTGGGCCTCGCCGATAAGGGGTACACGTACGGTCTGGTGGAATTCTACAAGATGGCGGCGGAACGGGGGGTCAAACCGATTCTTGGCTTGGAGACCTATGTCGCAGCTCGCTCACGACATGATAAGGAGAGCGGCATCGACACGAAGCGGTTCCCCTTGGTCCTTTTTGCAGAAACTCAGGAGGGATATGAAAACCTCCTGTGCCTTGCAACACTCGCAGCGGTGGAGGGTATGTATTACAAACCGCGTGTCGATCGCGAGCTTCTCGCAAAATACGGTAAGGGGCTCATCGCCCTCACAGGACCGCTATCGGGCGCAATCCCCCAGGCCGCTCTCGCGGAAGACGCCGAACAAATCCGCAAGTTGGTGGAGGAATATCGGTCGTACTTCGGCAAGGACAACCTGTACTTCGAATTAATGGATCTCCCCAATGTCACAGGACAAGCAGAAGTGAACCAACAGCTCATCCATTGGGGTAAGGAACTCTCTGTCCCCCTCGTGGTCACCTGCAACAGCCACTACTGCCGGGCACAGGACGCCGAAGCCCACGACGTGCTTCTTTGCATCCAGAAGAACACGCGTGTGGATGACCCCAGTAGATTTTCCATGCGCGATTCTGATTTCTCAATGCGTCCGTACGAAGAACTCGCGAAGATTTTCGATCATGTTCCAGAAGCTCTCGAAAATACGCGGGTGATCACTGACCGGTGTTCAGTTGTCTTGGAGTTCGGCACGTACCACATCCCACGGTTTCCGGTGCCAAAGGGCACAACAGAAGAATCCGAGCTTGTTCGCCTCGCCAATGAGGGGCTTTCCAAGCGTTATCCTCAACCTACACAAGCGCAGAAAGACCGTCTTGAACATGAGATCTCTGTTATTAAGAATATGGGATTCGCTGGCTACTTTCTCATTGTCGCCGACTTCGTCAACGAAGCAAAACGTCGTGGCATCGCGGTAGGACCCGGTCGCGGATCTGCAGCTGGTTCTATTGTTTCCTACTGTCTAAACATTACAACGCTTGACCCGCTGGAACATGGACTGCTTTTTGAGCGCTTTCTCAACCCAGAACGCATCACCATGCCAGATATTGACATGGACTTTGCGGACACGCGCAGGGACGAAATTCTTGAATATGTGCGTGAAAAATACGGTGAAGATCGTGTTGTGCAAATTTGTACATTTGGAACGCTCGCTGCGCGTGCCGCAGTGAAGGATGTTGGACGAGCATATGGCATTCCTTTTATGGAAATGAATGCGCTGGCAAAGCTCATTCCTGAACGCCCAGGAACACTCCTGAGAGAAGCGCTGGAAACGAGTGAACTCAAAGCAGCTTACGAAAGCAACGAAACGTACAGGACGATCATTGATACCGCACTCAAGCTTGAAGGAAAAGCTCGCCATGTTTCTGTTCACGCTTGCGGTGTCATTATTACAGAAGAACCGACTGTCCAATACACTGCTCTCCAACGAGCCTCCAAGGACGAGCATATCATCATCACCCAAGCATCAGCGAAACCCTTGGAAGCCCTGGGGCTCTTGAAAATGGACTTTCTGGGACTTACAAACCTCACGGTAATCCAAACGGCACTGGAAATCATCGAACGAACCCGAGGAGAAAAAGTTGATATCGCCTCCATTCCACTGAACGATAAAAAGGCTTTTGCGCTCCTCCAACAAGGAGATACGACTGGTGTATTCCAATTGGAATCCGCAGGTATGCGGCGGTACTTAAAACAGCTTGTTCCTACGACGTTCAATGACATCACCGCGATGGCGGCTCTTTACCGCCCCGGGCCCATGGACTGGATTCCAAGTTTCATCAAACGAAAACATGGAAAAGAAGAGGTAAAATTCCTCCATCCCGATGTAGAACCTATTTTTCGTGAAACGTATGGCATTGGAGTGTACCAGGAGCAAATTCTTCAACTCGCCCGGCTATTTGCCGGTTACTCATTGGGAGAAGCTGATCTCCTGCGTCGTGCTATCGGAAAGAAAATTAAGAAAGAACTTGATGCGCAGCGAGATAAGTTCATCGCGGGAGCTGTCGCAAAGAAGTACGAGAGAAAACTCGCTGAGCAAATCTTTGATGATGTCATCATGCCATTTGCGGGATATGGCTTCCCCAAGGCTCATGCAGCTGGCTATGCACGCATCGCCTATGAAACGGCTTATCTGAAGGCAAACTATCCTGCAGAGTTTATGGCAGCGCTTCTTTCGAGTGATGCCCAGCGTACTGATCGCGTCATGATCGAGATTGAGGAATGCCGTGCAATGGGCATCGAGGTTCTGCCTCCGGACATCAACGAATCACTCCGTCATTTCACTGTGGTTCCCGGTACGAAAAAGAGAGAGGAGACCATCCGCTTTGGACTGACCGCAATCAAAGGAATAGGTGATAGTACGGTACAAAACCTGATTGCCATCCGCGAAGAGGGGGGAAAGTTCACAAGCATCGAAGATTTTGCTCGCCGCATACCGACGAAAATTCTCAATAAGAAGCTCCTGGAGTCCCTGGCGAAATCGGGGGCATTTGATTCGTTAGAAAAGCGCCATGTTCTCGTCGCACACTACGGAACCATTATCGAGTTCGCAAAATCCTGCGGGGATATAAGCAGCGCACAAACAGACCTTTTTTCCCATATGGACACTGAAACCGAACCTCCAACAATCGAATTCCCACCAACAGAAGACATCCCTCTCCAACAGCAGTTGCAATGGGAAAAGGAAACGTTGGGCCTCTATGTTTCCAGCCATCCTTTGGCGGGTTTGAAGAAGTACATCGGGAAAAAGGCGCAGCTCATTGCGAGTTTGACAGCGCAGGATGCGGGAAAGAAAGTGACAATTGCCGGTATCGTGGAAAGTGTGAAGAAGATTACGACGAAGAAAGGGGAAACAATGGCTGCTGTTGTCCTAGAAGACCCAACAGGAAAAATCGAGGCCACCTTGTTCCCCAGAACATTTGCAGAGGCCGCCGGATTCCTGGAGGCATCTGATGTGGTCATTGTCGTAGGCGGAACGGTTGATCTGCGTGCCGGCCAACTGCAGATCCGCGCTAGTGCTGTAAAAAAAGCCTCGCTCTCCACTATGATTGCCCGTGCAAAAGAAGAGGGATTTTTCGACGAAGAAGAGGCACGCAAAGGACTTTCATTCATACGGCCACATCCTGCGGAAGAAGAGAAAATTGAGTTAGTTGATGAGGAGGGCAACGTCGTCGCAGGAGAAACGGTAAGCATTACCGAAGAAGCAACGGAAGAATTCCTCGGCCCACTCGGACGATGGTTAATGGACGGGGCAAATCCTAAAAAAGCCCTGCAAATCCTGCAGGAAGATATTGCTAACTCAAAGGATTCCCCTTCTGCAAAAGATACACCGCCATCAGCGGAAGGGGGCGAGCCGAATCCCACGCGTATTTCCATCCACACGATTTCGCTCCCTAAGCGGGCACCGAAAAAGCTCCTCCTTGATCTGAAGAAAATTTTGGAAACCTTTCCGGGAAAGGAAAAAGTACAACTGAAAATAGGGGAGCAAATCATACCGCTTCCACTTACGGTAAGTTTTTCGACGATTCTCGAGCAGAAGATTTCCGAAACGCTGGAGCGATACTCTTCTCCTGTGCCATAAACCATGCGCAGTATTCCTGCTTCATCGCAGGCTATCGATGAAGCGCTCGCTGTACTGCAAAGTGGCGGCATTGTCGCCCATGCAACCGAGACGTGCTACGGTCTAGCGTGCGATCTTACGAACGTGCGCGCGGTAGAACGCATCTTCACTGTCAAAGAACGCCCATACACTTCCCCCGTGAATGCACTGTTCCACTCTGTTGAAGCAACGGAAGAGTGGGTGGAGTGGACAGAGGAAGCCCGCGCCCTTGCAGCGGCGCATTTGCCCGGCCCTCTCACCATCATTCTCCCCCTGCGGCCACAGAGAGCCGGAAGTATCTTTCCAAGCCCTAGCCCGAGCCCTAGCCCTATGCTCGGTATCCGCATTTCTCCGCATCCCATAGCCATGGAACTCAGTAAGCGCTACCCGAAGCCAATTTCCACGACATCGGCGAACCGTACAAGCCTTGCAGAAGGCTACAGCGTGGCGGAAATCCTGGAACAGTTTGCAGGACGAAAAGCCCAACCGGATCTCTGTATTGATTCGGGCATCCTTGAGTTCCAGCCTCCTTCCACCATTGTGACGTTCGAGCGTGGTACGATGGAAATCGTCCGACAGGGCTCTGTCTGTCTCGAACTCGAACCCTAACCCAAGCCCCAAGTACTCAAGCACTTCAGCCCGATGCACTGCCCTCGTTGCAAATCTCAGGAAACTTCGGTTGTCGATTCACGCCTTGCAGAAGACGGCCGTGCCGTGCGGCGGCGACGGGAGTGCGTAAAATGCGCACATCGCTTCACGACATTCGAGCGTCAAGAGCTCTCTTCACTCATTGTCATCAAGCGTGATGGCATGCGTGAGCCTTACAGCCGCTCCAAGCTGGAACGCGGAATTTGGCTTGCCTGTACCAAACGCCCGATCACACAGGAACAAGTGGATGATCTCCTCACAAAACTAGAGGAAAAATGGGCGGCGAATAAGAAAGAGGTGAGTTCCTCAACCATCGGCACGGATGTTATGAAAGCGCTCAAGTCTCTGGATCAGGTTGCCTACATCCGCTTTGCCTCCGTGCATCGTGAATTCAAGGATCTGGAAGAATTTAAGGAGGAAGTAGGGAAGCTCTTTACGTGAGAGTTTTGACCTATTTTCCTGGCCACTTTTTCTGTCGTCTTCCCTATACTGCACGAGAACTCCCCTCTACTCTTTCCCTATGCTTAGAACCCATACCTGCGGCGAGCTGAGCTCGAAGAACGCCGGCAAAACCGTTACCCTCTGCGGATGGGTGCACCGACGTCGCGATCACGGCGGTTTGATCTTTGTGGATTTACGAGATCGCTACGGATTTACACAGATTGTTTTTGACCCGGAGAAGAAACAGGTGTTCTCCACCGCAGAAACCGTACGTCCGGAATGGGTGTTGCGCATTACCGGCGCCGTACGCAAACGCCTGGAAGGCGCAGAGAGGAAAGAGAACCCCACAGGGGAAATCGAAGTGGTTGTGGAGCATATAGAAATCCTCAACCAGGCGAAAACTCCTCCATTTGAAATTGATCAGGAGAAGGACGTCAACGAGGAAGTGCGGCTGAAGTACCGGTATCTCGATATGCGCAGGGAACGATTGAGAAAAAACCTCCTGCTCCGCCATGAATTTCTACGCCTCACCAGAGAATTCTTTGCGCAGCGGGATTTTATCGAGATCGAAACTCCTATCCTCATCAAGGGCACACCGGAAGGAGCACGTGAGTACCTCGTACCTTCCCGTCTCCATGGTGGACAATTCTATGTGTTGCCGCAATCTCCTCAGCAGCTCAAACAGCTCACTCAAATCGGCGGTTTGGACCGCTACGCACAGATTGCACGCTGTTTCCGGGACGAGGACCTGCGTGGAGACAGGCAACCGGAATTTACACAGTTGGACCTGGAGATGTCTTTTGTAACCGCAGAGGACGTCATGCAGATCAATGAAGAGGCGCTGACTTCCATTACGAAGAAACTGCGGCCCGACGTGAAGATCCTTGAGTCTCCATTCCCGCGCTTCACTTGGGAAGAGGCTATGAACCGTTTTGGATCGGATAAACCGGATATCCGCTACGCACTGGAGCTTGTGGATGTCACTGATCTTTGCAAGGGATGTGGCTTCGGCATTTTTGCCGACGCCGTGAAAAATGGCGGCGTGGTAAAAGTGTTGCGCGTCCCTGGTGGGGCAATATTCTCCCGCAAGGAAATCGATGGACTCACGGAAACGGCAAAAGTCTACGGTGCAAAAGGGTTGGCGTGGATAAAGTGCTTGGAGGGGAAATTTGAGGGGGTCCCTGTGGCAAAGCTAGGCGAGGAGACAACGAAGCAGCTTGCAAAGGCCGCCAAGGCAGAACAGGGGGATCTCCTTCTCTTCACCGCAGACACCTTTGGCATTGCCTGCACCAGCCTGGGCGCGGTGCGCATCGACGTAGCAAAGCGCTTGAATCTCATCCCGCAGAATGTCTTTGCCTACTGTTGGATCACGGATTTCCCCATGTTTGAGATAGAGAAAGAGACAGGGGAATTGGCCGCTATGCACCACCCGTTTACCCGCCCTAAAAACGAGCACATTGAGAAGATCGCATCGGATCCTCTCGAGGTGAAAGCGGAAGCGTATGACCTGGCTCTCAATGGTAATGAAATTGCCGGCGGTTCCATCCGTATCCATGAGGAAGCCCTGCAAAAGCAGATTTTTGACGCACTCAAAATCACGGATAAAGACGCCGAGCGCCGTTTCGGCCATATGTTGGAAGCATTCCAGTACGGAGCTCCTCCGCACGGCGGGATCGCCTGGGGTTTGGATCGTCTGGTGATGCTCTTTGCCGAGGAAACAAGCATCCGTGAAGTCATCGCTTTCCCCAAGGATCAGAAAGCGAAGGACCTCATGCTGGGCGCCCCCACGATGATCCCCGAGAAGCAGCTTTCCGAGCTCCATATCCGTGTCGTTGAGGATTAGCGCTTTTCGCACAGGAATGGCTTTGTAGCGCGTTTTTTGCTATAATAGCCAGATGACATCTGGACCTTCTGGCGGCATGGACCCCACGGCACAGGGAAAAGAGTTCCTGGAACAGCAGTTTGCTCAGGCTCAGAAACGCGCTCAGGAGCAACGTGAACACGAGCAGGAAATCCGCGAGGCACATCGGACGGAGCAAACAGAGATAATGGCAGACGCCCAGCGCAAACTCGGACAAGAGGCGGCACAGGAGGAAGCTCGCCGCGAAGCGGCGAAGCGGTTCGCTGAGCAGAAGAAGCGCCGCGAAGCGGAATTGGAAGAGATGAAGAAGAAGCAGGAGGAAGAGCACAGGCGCCTGGAAGAGGAACGGGAGCGCAAACGCAAGGATTTGGAGGCACAACGTGAGTACATGGCGCACTTAGAGGAACTCAATGCGTTTGCGATTGAAAAGGAGCATCGCAAGGTGAAAGCTGAGCAGACAGGTTTGCGCTTGCGTAAGGAGGCCGAACAAGCCGCAGAGCGGCAGAAGCGCCAGGCAGACTCCGATGCGCACCAGAAACAGCGCAAAATTGAAATTGAGGCGGGTAAGAAGCGAGGGCAGACAGATGAAGAGGAACGACGCAAAATCCTTGCGGAGGAAGAGGAGGCAAAAGTGAAGAAAACCAAGCTCGATAACATCGACCGCAAAAGGCAAATGGATATTCAATTTGAGTTCCGGCAGAAGCGCGCTCAGGCCGAGCGGATTGAGGACCGCGCTCTGCGCCTACGCACTCTCGCTGATCTTGAACGACAGGAACGCGGCGCACTCGCCGACATGACCGCAGAAACTACCAAGGTAAAGACAGACATCCAAGTAGAAGCCCGTAAGGATCAATTCGATATTTCTTCTCGCGCACAGCGCAAACGTGAGCAGCTCACGGTGGAGGAGCGCGAGCAGAAGGAGGAGGCCCACCGTGAGGCGCAGGAACGCAAACGCCAAGCGGATCGGGAACTCAAAGCACGCTACGAAAAGACGAAGGAAATCCAGGGGAAAATCCTTAAAGGAGAAGATGTAGATGAGAAATAGCCCCCTCTCCTAGGCAGATGGCGGCGAGAATCCTAGACTGCATACCGTGCCCAGGTGGCGGAATTGGCAGACGCACCAGCCTTAGGAGCTGGTACCCGCAAGGGTGTAGAGGTTCGAGTCCTCTCCTGGGCACCACGTAAAGGCGCTGCGCGCCTTTACGTGCCACGTGGCGGCGAAGCCGCTTTACGTGGCTTCAACGGCGCGCCTACGTGGCGCCGCTGGTTCTAACTTCGTTGAGTTTGTGCACCATTCGACTCACAATTCGTTTCGCTCACTGCTCGCTCATGGTAAACCACGAGTCCAACTTGCAAGCGAGTCGAATGACCCCGAGCAGAGCAGCGAAGTCGGAGAGTCCTAAAGAGAAACCGACGCGTCGTCCTGGAGAAAGAATTACTCTTGGTTCTTCTGAATCTCACCAAGAGCGAGCTCGAACGCGAGCGCGATGAATTCATCCCGCTCATTTACAGATGCAATCTCCCCGAAATCTGGCACCCAGGATTCTATCTGCTGCTTATCGCCGACAGTGACCGTTACCGTTCTCGCTGCGGTATCAATGGAGTAGGTTGCTCCTTCGGGAAGAGCGCTCTCCCGCGCTTCCCCTCGTACGACGAACTTATCGCGAATTTGCTCGGAGTTTAGCCCCCGGAGATCTGCATTTCCTTCCGGAATTTCGGAAGTTTCTCCCTCGGCGGCAGGAGCAGCTGCTGGTTCGCCAGGCGCCGCATCGGGCGGTCGGGCTGGAGATTCTTCTGTTGGGACTTCTGCTGCGGGAGTAGCTGCCGCCTCGGTCGTAGGAGCAGGTGCTTCCGCAGGCGGCTCAGTGCCCTCCGGTGCCCCAGATGGAGCTTCTGCGACTCCTTCTGCTGCTTGCTCCTTCTGCAACTCGGCCCTCAGAGCGCCTGCGACTAACTGCTTAATCGCGGAGGTGAGTTTCTTAGGATCCTTCACCGTGTAGGTATCACCGCTTTTCTCCAGCCCGACCGCCCGGATCCCGCCAAATTGTTTCTCCAGAGCCTGCGCCAGCTGGACCATGGCCGCGTTATCTGCTGCTTCGAGCCGAGGTGTAACTCCATCCGAACCAACTGACGCTTTGATAAGGGCAAGGTACGGAATCTTCTTCCCCATGACCTGCGCCAGAGCCTCGGTGATGCACTTATTCATTGCGGAGACGCATTGTTGTGCTTCTCCCCGCCATTGATTGAGTGTGGCGATTTCACCAGAAAGCCTTGTAATCTCAGCATCAATTTGCTGGGGTGTTCGTACGGCAATCTTCTTCTGCAATTCTTCGACTTTCGTCGTGAGTTCACCTTGGAGTGTCTCAAGTTTCTGCTTAAGACTTCCGCTGCCGGGCAGAGAAATTTTATCGAGATTCACCGGGTCGATTCCCTCTATTGTTGCACCTGCCTTAAGCTTCAATTTCCCTGTTGCGACATCTGGATCAACCTTGTCCAAATTGCTGATAAGCTTTTGTATCACATCGAGTTGTGTTTGCGTGTTGCCAAGTTCCTGTTTCGCCTGTTCCACCTGAATTCCACTCGCTTGCGCACGACCTTTCTCCGTGGTGAGAGTTTCTATTTCCTTCGTTTTCTTTGTCACCAAGCTCTCTGCTTGGGGTGGTTCGCCTGTCATTTCGGCCTGAAGCCTCGCCCGTGTTTCTTGGTTATTTCTCATCTCTTGACGCGCGTCTTTCTGCGGATACGGACGTCCCTCGACTAGTGCGTAAAACGTTTGAATGATCTTGAAGACGTTGGCGATAACCTCGCCAAAGCTCCTGGCATCGCGCATGTCTTCCGCAGCGCGGTTCATGTCGCGCATGTATGCCTCTTGGGCGTTCTGTGGAGGATCGGTGAGATCCTCAAGTTTCCGTTCGCCGTTCTTCACGCTATCCTGAAGTCCGTAGAGTTCCTTTTGCGTATCACGCACCTCGCGGGCAAGGGCCTTCTCCTTTGCCTGTAATTCGGGATTCTGGGGATCTTCCCTGAGTTGCGCCTGCACTTGAGCGTACTCTTCTTGGTTCTCTTGGAGCTTCGTTCCAAGTCCTTCCTGCTTCGCCGACAGCGTTTGCTTAGCCTGTTCCAATTCAGCCTTCGTGCGCTCTACGGGATCACCAACGCCCTGCGTTTCTGCAAATTGCGTAACGTCCTTCATACGATCCCCAAGTTCTTTAAGTTTGTCTCCCGCTTGTGCCAGGCGTTCATCTGCTCCCTTTGCAGCTTCGACGTTGGGCTTAAGAACTTCTGTTCCCCTTTCCGGCGCTGCACCAGGGACTTCTGGTGTTGATGGTGACTTTGCGGCTTCTTGTCCTGGAGGTGCCATGATAATTAAAGGGTAGAAAGTGCGGATTCAATCTCGCTGAGTACTGCCTGTTCGTTTTCCTTGTCACGGTTTTCCCGAGCAGTGAGCACGCTCTTGCGATAAACATTCACTTGAGATGTAAGGTCATTCACATATTCACGGAAGCGCTCATCGTAATGCGTAAACGCCTTGCGGTATCGCTCACGGCGTATCTGGGAATCCTCGCTGGATTCGGTTTTATACTTCTCGCGTAAGAGTGGGAGTTGTGCTGTGGTGAGCTCAGGTTCAATTTCCCCCATGAGCGCATCGTAGAGCTCACGGGGTGTCGGCATGACCGGCAAAGGGACAGAGGAATCCGCCATGAAAATGAATGTGTGTTCAACAATTATTGTATCACAAATAGCAATTTTCAGCAATATCCGGGACATGGGTGTTATGCCTCTTGCGGTGGCTCTGTGTCCTTTTCCTTTGCCTTGGCCTTCTTGCGCTGCAGTGCCTCAATATCGCGTGTTAAGGCCCCTAGCCACTCCATGACGGTGTTTCCGCGTCGCAGGAGCTCTTCCTTACGAATACGCAGCGTGGAGCCGCTGATGCGCCATTGGGGGTTCTTGGAGAGTAATTGCATGATTTCCTTGGCTGTCACCCAACGCACGAGCGTTAGGACTACTTCGTCCTCCCCTTTGCCTACGTTCTCCTCCTTCACGCGTTGAACACCGGCTCTGCGGCATGCCATCTTGAGCTTGAGCACAGCAAAGAGATTCCGTACCGGAACCGGCGGCGCCCCATATTCCTCAAGGAGATCTTCCTCAAATTCTGCGAGAATATTTTCATCCTCGCTCCCTGCAAGCTTCTGGTACACCGAGATTTTCTCCTGCTCATCGGTAACGTAGAAAGATGGGATCATCGCTTCTACCGGGAGCAAAATTTCCACGTTCACATCTTCTTCTCTCGCCTCCTTGCCACCCAGCTTCAACTCATCCATGGCGGCCTTGAGCATGCGCAAGTAGTGGCTGACACCAACGGTCTGCATGGCGCCTGATTGGCTGGCCCCGAGGATTTCCCCTGCTCCTCTGATCTCCAAATCCCGCATGGCCACCTGGAACCCGCTTCCCAACTCGCACGCCTCTACAATGGCACGCAGACGTTTTTTAGCGTCTTCCTGAAGCTTCTGGCCATGGTAGAGGAAGTACGCATACGCCTGGACCTTGCTGCGGCCTACACGACCGCGAAGTTGATAGAGCTGCGAAAGACCGAAGTTTTCCGCGCCGTTCACAATCAGGGTGTTGGCACGAGGCAGGTCAATGCCGTTTTCCACGATGGTGGAACTCACAAGGACGTTAAAGCGCCCCTCCTTGAAGGCGAGAATGCGCTCTTCAAGCGCGCTGGGCTTTAGTTGTCCGTGCCCTACAACAAAGGTCGCTTCGGGTATGAGTTCCCGGAGCTTATCGGCAAATGCATCGATGGTCTCTACGCGATTGTGCAGCATGTACACTTGCCCCTCACGCTCAATCTCCGTGAGAATCGCCTGGCGAATGAGGGCGTCGGAGTACTTGCGCACCTCGGTAATGATGGGGAGTCTCCCGGGGGGCGGTGTGGTGATCGTTGTGATATCACGCAGTTTATGGAGACCCAAATTGAGCGTACGCGGGATGGGGGTTGCCGTGAGCGTGAGAATGTCCACGTTCGCACGCATTTCCTTGAATTTTTCTTTCTGCTTCACACCAAACCGCTGTTCTTCGTCAATAATTACAAGCCGTAAATTGAGGAATTGCACATCATCCTGCAGTAGACGGTGTGTGCCGATAATAATGTCGATATCCCCTTTCCTCAGCCTCTGCAGAATGGCGCGCTGTTGAGAGGGGGTACGGAACCGGCTGAGCATTTCAACACGAACGGGGAAGTCTTTCATGCGTTCACGGAACGTGCAGTAATGCTGGTCGGCGAGAATGGTAATGGGAGCGAGGAGCGCCACTTGCTTACCATCTTGTACGGCTTTGAATGCCGCGCGCATGGCAACTTCCGTTTTCCCAAATCCCACATCTCCGCAAACGAGCCGATCCATGGGGTACTCGCTCTCCATATCATGTTTCACGTCCTCTATGGCTTTTAATTGCCCCGGAGTTTCTTGGTAGGGGAACCCCTTTTCAAAAGCATGTTGATCCCCGGTGTCATCTTCGTAAGCGAACCCTTTGGACTTTGCACGTTTTGCATAGAGCTCCAAAAGCTCCTTGGCGATCTTCTGAGTTTCTTTCTTCGTCTTTTCGGTGATGCGCTTCCATTCTTGCGTTCCAAGGCGGGTAAGAACCGGAGCGTTTCCCTCCTCGTACACGAACTTGCTCAGTTTGTCGGCCTGATCCACAGGAACGAAGAGTTTGTCTCCTTCCGCGTACGTAAGCTCCAAATATTCTCGTAATGTATTATCGACCTCCTTCTGGGTCATACCTTCAAAGTGCCCGATGCCATGCTCCATGTGTACGACGTAATCCCCCGGAACAAGCGAGGTGATAAAGTCCAGAGCGAGTTTTTGAATGCTGCGCTGTTTTGCTGCTTTTTTTAGGGTAAAAATCTCACGATCGGTGAGGAGAGCGAACTGAAGATCGGGGTTTTGAATGGAATGTGGGAGGAGGTCGTCTTCTCCTGCATGGATTAACGTGAGCGCGCCGGTTTTTTCCTCCTGCTGTGTTGTAAAGGCAATGTGCTCTTCTGTAAGGATTTGCTTCAGCTCTTCCGTACGTTTGGTAACGACAAAAAGCGACCAACCTTGCTGGAGTTTGTCTCGGACATCGTTAAGAAAATCTGAGAGTGTGTAGAATTTGAGTACAGAGAGATACCGCAAGTGCACGTGATTATCATCTCCGGTGGGAAACGGGGTAAACCGAAGAAAGGCGTGCTTGAGGGGGGGCTCTACATCATCCTGATCATCGAGCGCAATGAGAATGTGAGAACCAAGCTGCGTGCCGATAGACTCCATACGTTCATACACAACAGGAAAAATCGCCAGGCTACCGCTTATGGGTTGAGCTTTGGAAAGATCGTCACGGTCAACGGAAAGAATTGCTCCCACGGTTTCAAAGTCGAGCGATATTCGATAGGGGTGGTCTTCTTGTATGGGAAATATATCAAACACATCTCCTATTCTCCTGTACTCCCCAGGCTGGAGATACAAATCCTCACCATGCTGATATCCAATGGCAATGAGTGCTTCAACGAACGCGGTGAAGTTTATACGTTCCCCTTTTCTTAAGAGAATCTTACGTTCTTCCAGCTCTGTGAAAAGGGGAAATTGCTGTTGCCATGTGGCTTGACTACAGACGTATATATCATTATTGGTGCCCTGCATGAAGGAAAGAAAATGTTGGAGTGCTTCTGGAATAATCTCTTCATCGCCATTCTCCACCGGTACCAAATGATGTGAGGTTTGGCCAAAAAAGTTGAGCCAGTGCTGCAGGGTATCGCATTGGAGATCCTTCTCTGTAATAACAATCGTGCGTTGGGGGTGATGGGAAAGAACGGTACTGAGAATCAGGGCTTTGGCTGTTTCGTTTGAAGCACCGGAAACCACCAAACGTCGTTTGGTTTTAAGAAGATCCGCCAGGTTTTTGTGCGTCTCACTCCCAAGGAGGAGAGATGGTCGCATGTGAGACAAAGAAAAATACCTATGAAAACCGGCGCAGAAAACACTTGCGAACCGCGCGGGCGGTGCTCACCCCTCCTGGAGCCGCAGAGGCATAACCAGGTGGAGAAGCTGCTTATTGGAAGGAACCCGAAATACAGCAGGATGCATGCTATCGGTGACGTGAGCTTGCACTTGTTCATCGTCAACGTGACTGAGAAAGTCTAGGAGGTAAGACGAGCTTAACGCAATCTTATTTTGCTCTCCTTCCAGGGTAGTTTCGAGTGTTGCCTCATCGCGGCCGATTTGGGTCTGAGGAGTGATGATATGCACTTTGTTATCGGAGAATTGGAATGTGAGATTATTATTTGTCTCCTTCGCAAAGTAATGCATGCGCTTCACCACTGTAAGAAGCTCTTTTGTGGAGAGCGCCACTATGGTTTTTGCTTCTTTGGGGATAATTTGCTGGTAGTCCGGGAATTTCCCTTCAATAAGACGAGAAAGGAGACGAGTATCCCCCACACTCACCTCAATTTGTTGGTTACTAAGGGCCACGCCAACAGACTCGTTTGCTGCTTGTTTCTTTTTCCCTTTGTCCCCGCCACTCTTCTCTTCCTTTCCTCCGCCCTCTTCTTTGTATGACCCAAGAATTGTTTTCAATTCTTCGAGTACTTTTGTGGGAATGATGCAGGAAATATCCCCATTGCCGCTGTTGAGTGGGATACGATATTCAGAGAGCCGGTAACTATCAGTGGCAACAAAAATGAGATTTCCTTTTTCCGCGCGCAGGTAAACTCCGGAGAGCACCGGCCGCAAAGAAGAGCGGGCGGACGCAAACGTCACCATGTGGAGTGCATCGAGAAGTGGAGTGGCATCGAGGGTGAAGTTTTCTTCTTTTTTGGTTGCCGCAATTGTCGGATACTCGGAAGCAGATTCTCCTGCAATTAATGTTTTTGCATGTTTTGAGGTGCATTTGAGTTGTGTCCCCTCACTGGTTTCCAGGAGTACTTCGGCATCAGAATTGTACTGCGCAAAGTTAAGAATTGCTTTGGCTGGAATAGTAATAACTCCTTCATTTTCGATGTTCGCTTCAAACTGTGTGACAATACTCAACTCTAAATCTGTAGCACTTATTGTACAACGCTTCCCTTCGACTTCTAAAAGAACGTTCCCAAGAATGGGTAATGCTTGCTGATTACTAATTGCGCGTGTAACAAGATGAAGAGCGCGGAGAAGGTCTGTTGTCTGGCAGGAAAATTTCATGGTTCTATATGAAGAGGATAATTGGATAAGTATTATACTTAAATCGTCATAGTAGGAACATCTTTTCAAGAAGGATTTTCTCCAGCCTGTTCCTGTGGATATATTCTTCTCTCTGCTAAAATTTTGCCTAAGAAACAGAAGAATTTTCCCTGAAAGGTTCATTTGGAGAATAAGAGCACCTGTGTATGTTCACTATTTGTGTGTGGGGGGGGTGTGGAAAACCCGTGGAAAACCACCAAAGAAATCCTTTAAAGAGCCAATCTCTATTCCATGGCTCATCATAGCCAAAAACAACAATTGTTGTGCATAAAACCAAGTGAAGAGTGGGGAACGAGATCTACGCTTATCCACAGGAATGTGGAGAGAGCTCATTGCTTATCCAAGAGCCTCAGACCGGTACGCTGCCCTTCCACCGGGTTCCAGCGGAGGGGTTTTGTTCGGTCGGATAACGAGTTCTCCTCCCCTCGTAGTGACAAAACTCCCATCAGGTATGTCCTGAGAAATCAGTGAGTGGCTGCCAATAAAACTCCCAGCCCCGATTTTGCACCCAGGATTTATGCTGGTGTGGATCCCCAAGCGGCAATGGTCCCCAATAACAGTACCGAATTTCGTGTGCCCGGTGGCAACCGGTTTCCCTTGGATCGCAGAGGAAATCTCCATCTCATCAAGACGAAGATTGCCAGTCATACTTCCTCCCCCAAAGGAAACGTTGCTCCCGATCACACTGTCTCCTACATAGCTCATATGGGTCCAGACATACTGAGCGAGAACACTGGATTTCACCTCGCTGCCAAAGCCAACAACACAATGCTCGCCAATGCTACTCCCGCGGACAAGCGCATTATTCGCGATAACACTCTGAGCTCCAATAACACAGGGGCCGCGCACAGTGGCATGAGGAAAAACACGAACCCCCTCGCCAAGCACAATGGGGCCATCAAGAACGGCGGTGGGGTGGACTTGTACTGTGGGGTGGATGACGGGGGTTTTAATTTCAGAGAGGAGCGCAGGGAGGAGATCAAGAAGGTGCCAGGGATACTTCACCGCTTGCCAGGTTCCTTCGTAAGGAACAGCACGATATACATGATCTTTAAGTAGCGATCCTATGGCTCGCTCGTAGGCCCCATCCGCCTTTCCCTTGGTCTGTTGGAGTGCTACGAAGAGCTTTTCAGGATGGTTGTGGATGTGCACGACAATATTCATAAGGTTGCTCGGTTCCTTCCCCGGACCGGGCTTTTCCACAATCCCCGTTAGTCGCCCATTGGCATCTTGCTGCAGGTATCCACCAGGGAAATACCGCTCTACCCGTTGCGCTAAGAGAGCGCCGCTCACCCCCTTTTGTATTCCCGCAGCAAGGAGAGCTGAGTATCCCTTAGATTCGATGATATCATTGGCGCAGACGACGAGCGTGGGTTCCTCATTGCAGGAGGGCAGTGCGCTAAGAAGCGCGCCGCGCATTCCCAAGTCCAAGTCCTCCTGCTCGATGGTGGGGAGATGGGGAAAGAGCGGTCGGACGAGATCAAGATTGTGCGTCCCTCCAACCACAGTCACATCACGCACGCCGGCTGCCGCAAGACGCTGAAGAGTAAGAGCGAGCAGATTGGTACCGCAGAGAGGGAAGAGCGTTTTCTCAGAGAGCGGCCAAAACCGCTGCGATCTGCCGGCAACCAGGAGCAGAGTTTTCACAGGGGAAGCCTACCGTGATGGACAAGCCAGTGGTAGCGGAAAGTAGGGTATTACCGGTCAGGAGTGCCATAAAACATCACAGGAATCGTACCGGAATCTTGGGTATTCAGGAGAGGGATATGCAGGGCTTCATACCGCGCGACAGTTGCAGGATTCGGATGCCCAAATGAATTGCCTTCTCCCGAAGAGACAATAGCAAGCTGCGGAGAGACAGCGAGGAGAAATCCTGTGCAAGAAGATGTGGTGCTGCCATGGTGCGGCACCTTGAGGACATCGGCACGCATGTTTGTACCGGAGGCGAGGAGAGATTTCTCGCTCTGTTGGGAAATGTCTCCAGTGAGGAGAATACTGCCGCTTCCCGATCGCGCAGAAAGAACAACAGACCGATCATTGGCCGTTAAGGCATCTCTTTGTTCGTGGGGGGGCCAAAGAACCTTCAAAGATGTTCCATCATTCAAGTGAATACGTGTACCCACTGAGACGATATGGAGAGGAACAGTAAACCGTGCAGCAAGATCAAAGAGCGCCCGCAAACGGCCCGTGTGAGGAGCACAATCCTCCGCCGTCAGAATGCCGTGTATCCGGTAGCGTTCTAGGATTGCAGGGAAAGCAGCGAGATGATCTTCATGGGGATGGGTGAGCACCAAAAGATCAATACTTCGGTCAAAGAATGGCATGTATTCTCCCAAGCGTTCCAATGCAGAAAAATCGGGTCCCCCGTCTACAAGAATTTGCCGCCCTGTGGGGGTGACAAGAAGCACAGAATCTCCCTGACCTACATCAAAGATGTAGGCATGGAATTTCCCATCAGGTAAACGAGAAATCTCGTGCCAGGAAAGCAGCAGTACAAGTACTGCGGCAGAACCAAGCCAAAGGGTGTAGCGCGCCTGTCTCATGACAAAGGGGCACAGTGTACGCTCCTCCACCAAAGCACACTACGACTTACGCCTGTACGCGTTTGCGCATTTTTCTCCAACCAGCAACACCTCCTGCTACTGCGAATGCGAGCAGCGCTGCCGGGGCGCCAGATGAACTCAGTCCACCATGGGATGAAGTTATTTGCGCGGTCGGGGTACCGGCGACTGCCGAAGTCCCTAAGACGATGTTCTGGAATCCACCGGGGAGGATTCCCCCATCTCTCTGGACGAGCGCAACGGAAAGGCCAAACATTCCAGGGGAGACATCGGGGATCTGTGCGCCACCGACACCAGGGTTCACCATTTGCGAAGCGCCGAATGTTTTCCCCCCGTCACGAGATTGATTCGTAAGCAAGTACGCCAAAGAATCAATATTTCCAATGACATCCCATACGGCAGTTACGGTGTAGAGACCGTTCCCCTGTGCCAGAGCGGCAAGCCGGAAATTGGTAAGTTGTGCAGTGCTATTCTGCTGTACTTCCGTAGGTGTAGTTTCCGTAGGCACTCCACCCTGCGCACGCGCCTGTTCCCAATCTGCAGGCTGGGGCTGGGGGCCGGTAGGCGCACTCCCCTGAGGGTGTCCTTCAAAGTACACACGGTTTTGGACAACATCGAGAGGGAGCCCCTGCGGGCTACGTACAGGAGAACGCATGGAGAATTCATAGATACGACCCTGTTCCTGTTGCGCTGTTGTCACGCGCATGGTTGTTCCCTGGATGATCATCCGTGCAATGCGCAAAGACGTCCCAACAGCATCAACAATACGGAACGCCAGAGGAGCCTGCTCGGGTTCCACAGTTACGGGCGTGTTGAGCGTAATTTCCACCTCAGTCGGTGAAAGCGCTACCGCAGAGGTCAGCTGTACACTTGTAGGCTCGCTGGGGAAATCAACACCGGCCTCCGTCGGTATCGTAGGCTGCTCCTGTTCCTCTATGGGCAGTGTAACTGTTTCCTCGCGGATCTCCATTGTCTGCGGCTCTTCCTCTTCAGATTGAGGCTGTTCCTCTTCCTCTTCCATAGGAGGGCTCACCGTTTCCGTGAGATTTACGGCGACTTCCTCCACAAACAAGTTAATGTCCTCTCCCGCAGGGCTCACGCCGATCACGGCGATGAAGAGCGTACCCACATCAGGAGGATCCGCAAAAACAAACTCCGTTTGCACCCCGTCGGTCTGCTCAAAATCATCGTAGAGTCCACCGTTTTCCAGAATAGATTCAAAGCTGTAGTACACACGGTAATACGCCACATCTTCCCCAGGCTGCGCATTCCATTCTACTTTCACGCTACCATCCTCCTGGAGTTCTGCACGCAGTCCCGTGACGTATGCAGGCGGCGTTGCCAGGGCAACGGATGCACAGAGAAGTGCAATCATTGTGATGCAGGTTCGAGAGAGAATACGCATGGAGTTGCTGTGTATTTCACATCATTGTACCACAGAATCGTGTACGGGCCAAGTGGCAAAATCCTTATCGTGCACCCAAAGAGAGAGCTCCAAGTGGTAATGCTATGTATTGCGTATCCACACAGCGCGAATGAGTCCGGTGCCCCAAGCAAGAAAGAGGAGAAATATGCCGGATAGAGCGAGACCAACCACTGTGCGGATTTCCGTTGTGAGCAACGGCGCACTCCACCAAAGGCTTATTCCTAGGAACACGGAGAAGAAAAACCACCGTAGCATGTATGACATGGGCAAACGGAAAGGCAAAACCCTCCACGCTTCGGCAGTGAGGAGAACGGCGAGCAGCACATGGACGGCAATGGAAGTCCATGCAGCGCCGACAAATCCATAGAGCGGGATAAGCCAGAGATTCAATGCGAGAGAAAGCGCAACCCCCAGGAGCAGGCTTAGAACAAGTCGCTTCCATACGCCGCGCGTGAGGAGCGTGTAAAAACCAAAGAGTACCAATCCGTTGAGAAATATCGGGAAACCAATAAGTTCCAGGGCGGTATCCGATCCCGCTCGCAAGGGCGTAGAAAGATATGCGGGGGTGGTGAGAAGGAGGATGAGGGGACGGCTCCACAGTACACAGAAGAGAAGAGAAATGGATCCTAAGGAGAGGAGCATGAGGAGTGTTTTACTGAGGAGCGAGTTCATATCCTCCCCGCGCGCGTCGCGTTCACTCAAAATGGGTAATGTGGAATTGAGAAGGAACGTAGGGATAATGAATCCCATGTCAGCCATGCGCGCCACAAATCCGTAGTACGCATTCTGTAATTCGTAATCCGAACGCAACAGGGCAATAAGCGCCACATCCCACTGCCGGTAGAATGCCATGCAGAAGAAGGCAATACCGTACGGAGCAGCCTTCCGCAAAAGCTCACGGACAAGCATGCCGTTCCAATGCGGTCGTACACGCACCATACGGTCGGCAGCGGCGAGAGAAACAAGGAAGAGCACAAAAGCGCCTATTCCTCCGATAAAAAGAAACAGATGATAAATATGCAGGTCATGACTCCCGCGGATTCCCGCAACAATAAAAAGACCGATGAGAGAAACCGTGATAATGCGTTGAAGCACCTCCGCAATAAAGACGTAATGAAGCCGGTAATTGACCTGGAACACCGACCGAATAATACCGGCGAGCAAGGTGAAAATAGGAACAAGCGAGGCGATAGTGACCCCAAGGGGCAACGGAGTTCCTTTCCATAAAGGGAGCAACCATACAAAAAGAAGCGTCCCCCCTACTGCGCAAGAGAGCGTGAGTAACCGAAGAACGATGAGAGCGCCAAGCACCTCCTGTTTCCTCTCCGTGCGGCTGAGCTCTTTTAAGGCAACAGCATAGAGTCCAAAATCTGCGATGATCCCGGCCAGTTGGAGAATGCCGTAGACAGAGTTGTAGTTTCCGACGAGTTCTTTGCTTAAGCCCAGCGCCACAAACTTCACCGTCAGAATGGAGAGCGCCGCCATCATGACTTGGCTCGCGAGCTGCCAAAGTGTTGAAGTGGCGATTTGGCGTGTCGACATCGCAGGGATTGTGGTGCAAGGACGCGAAGAAAAAAAGCCCTCTCTTCCTCGGGCGAAGGATAGCAGCAACGGCTGCCGGTGCGAGCGCCTCTTCTGTTCCATAGAGGAAGTGCTCACGTATGTCCTTCGCCTCTCGAAGAGAGGGTCGTTACTATGACTGCTCCCAACAGGGAAGGGCTTCCAAAGCCACTGCATCCCTGCGCAGTGCATAGCAACTAAATATGATAGTAGAATCAGTTGTTTTCGCGTCAAGGGGTATCCCGGAGATTTTCAGGCACTCCTGCAAAAAAATCTCCAAGCCCCACGGGACATTTCTTCGGAAGAGTATCGACAGCATCCAAACACTTCCCTACTATGCCCTACGATGCCGCTCTCCTTTAGGCACCTCACCTCAACCAAACAACTCTCTCGGGAGGATACGGACAGCATTCTTTCCGTTGCGCGGAAGATGGAGAATGCTTTTTCCCCAAGGTGTCCTATCTGAAAATGGGGGGAGTACGCTCTATTAGGAAATGAGTTTGTACCCAGCAACGGCAAGAGCGAAACCAAAAACAGCTCTCAGCAAGTACCTTTGAATTGCTGGCGGAAACCTTCCCGTTCGTTCGACAATATGACCGCCAATATAGCCACCTATGATGGAGCCCAATGCCCAACTTACCCACAGTGGGAAAATAAGCTTTCCGAAGAACATGAAGACGACAATTGCCGCCAGAGTGTTTATCAATTCTAGGAGAATGGCATCTGCTCTCACCTCAACGATGCGGTCATTATCTGGTATCTGGATACGCAAGAGAGACAAAATAATCAAAGATATGCCTGCTCCAATAATACCCCCAAATACCCCAGCCAAGACTGCAACAACAATGTATGTACTCTTGGAAATACGGCCACTAATCCACGGGGCAGCTTCTGTGACAAGAATAGCAAGAACAATAACTGGTAACACAAACGATTGAGATACGTTTGTAATGCCAAATGCTCCGATGAAGCCACCCGCTAACAGAGCAACGAGAATGTGAAATATTTCTCTGATCCGCAGCCGCCTTCGAAGAGGCCAAATTGCAAAAGCATTTCGGATTGCACTTCCAACTTTGATATTTCCCACAAGAGCTCCCAATGAAAGTTCTGGGAAAAACAATTGGAATATTGGAAGCGAAAGGAACATTGTCCCTCCCAGGACAATTGCGAAAATACCAACCGGAATCCCGGACAAAAAGACCCAAAGCAACCGCTGGTCAAAGAATGATTCCATCAGCCACCTTAAGAATACCATCCACAAATACATGTGTTGCTCTTCCAAATAAAGTTTTTCCTTCAAATGCGGTATTGCGCCCTTTACTTTCAAACTTTGATGGATCAACCACCCACTCCGTATTCGTATCAAAAATACTCACATCGGCAATGGCTCCTTCGGAGATGCTTGCTGGGGGGAGGCCAAGTACCAATGCGGGGCCAACAGTTAGCCGTTCGATTGCTGTTGCCATTGTTACAATTCTGGGGCGAACAAGGTAAGTATTAACGGCAGCGAAAAGTGTTTCTAACCCGACGGTACCGACAGGAGCAATCTGGAAAGGTAAGTACTTTTCAGAGACAAGGTGCGGCGCATGATCTGTAGCAATCACCGAGAGTGTTCCGTCTGCAATTCCAGCGCGCACCGCTTTGCAATCTACTTCTTCCCGGAGCGGGGGATACATTTTTGCATTTGTATTCCAACCAAGACATTCTTCATGGGTCAATGCAAAGTGATGAGGAGTGGCCTCTCCACTGACGGGGAGACTGGCGCTCCTCGCCCTGCGGATTGCCTCTACTCCGCCTGCGGTTGAGACATGCGCAATGTGCACCTTTGCCCCCGATTCTTCTGCCAAAAGGATACTTCGCTCGATAGCCAAAACTTCCGCCGCTCTCGGTTGTCCACTAATTCCCAGTAGCTGTGAAATTTTCCCCTCGTGCATAACGGCATCTTCTTCTCTTGTTAAAGAGGGAATCTCTGCGTGTATCAGGAGCGGGATGTCAAAAGTGTGTGCCCATTCCATACAGTGCAAGAGCAAAGCTGCGTCATCGACATCCTCTCCGTCATCCGTTATTGCCACGGCCCCAGCATTTTTTAGTTCCCACATTTCGGAGATTTTTTCTCCATTTTTCGTAATCTTTCCAGCTGCAAATAACCTTGCGAAATTTAACTCTCTCGCCTTTGAAAGTTGAAAACGAATAACAGTCTGATTATCTGCAGATGGTACCGTATTTGGCATGGATAAGACACTTGTAACCCCGCCGCGCAATGCCGCACGCAGACCTGTTTCCAGTGTTTCCTTGTCTTCCCTCCCAGGTTCTCTAAGGTGTACATGCATGTCAAAGAGTCCGGGCGTTACAATTTTTCCTTTCGCGCTAATTATCTGGGCGCGAGTTTTTTTCAGTTCATTTCCAACTTTTGCAATCACGCCATTTTCAATGAGTACATCCATCTTTCCGTTATACCCGGATACTGGGTCGATGACGTGGCCGTTCGTAATGAGATAAGATACCATTGTATTAAATTGAGTCATAAAGCTTAACTTTCTTGTCTGTACGATCGGCAACCAACCACTCAAGGGCGGTACGGACCGCAAGTCCGTTTTCGACTTGGTTGAGAATCTTTGTCGTCCCCTTCGTCATAAGAGCATTGTGCACTTCAATGTCACGCATTACCGGGCCTGGGTGCATAAAAATCGCACCAACGTTTGCCAGTGCGAAACGTCGTTCGTTGATGCCAAACGTTTTCGAAAATTCCCGAAGCGTTGGCAACCCCTTTCCTCCTCCACGTTCCTCCTGCACGCGTAAGGCTATAACGATGTCCGTTCCCAACAGCGCCTCTTCAACATTTTGGAATACCTGCACATGGGGGAACGCCTCTCTAAAGCCGTTTCTTACAAAAGTCTTCGGAGCCGCAACGCGCATTGATGCTCTAAGGCGAGGAAGGATGCGGACAAGTGACCCAAAAACTCGCGAGTGAGAAATATCGCCTACAACAAGTACGGTTTTGCCGGCAATGTCCCCGTAGTGCTCAATCATTGTGAAAGCGTCCAACAATCCCTGCGAAGGGTGTTCATGCATGCCATCACCCGCATTAATGACAGCGGCACCGACATGCTTTGCAAGGAACTGAGGAATTCCAGAGTACTCTGTTCTAACAACGATAATATTTGCCCGCATGGCATTGAGCGTTTGAGCTGTATCATGGAGCGTTTCACCCTTACTAATAGATGTGCCATTCGACGTGATGTTAATTGTATCTGCGCCGAGTTTTTTCCCAGCGAGTTCAAATGAAGCACGGGTGCGAGTTGAGCCTTCAAAAAAAACACAAAATACAGTCATGCCTTTGAGGAGAGAAAACTTCTCATTTCCGAGCTCCTTGAATTTTTTTGCGACATCAAAGATCAAATGGATATCGTCGTTCGACAAGTCATCAATTGAGACCACGTCAAAAACACTAAGATCCCGGTTCTTTCGGACCTCTCGAGGCAAGTTATTAATATGTTCGACCATTTGGTCGGTACTATAACTAATGGCCCCAAACAACACCATAAAAATCCTTTGTATTACCATGGGCAATCCTCTGGCCAATTACCCCCCAACGCAGACATGCTCCGTCCTAAGTGTGGTTGGACACCCTACGAAGGATGGCGCGTGCAGGGGAAGGTCACGCGAGTTTTCTAGGGGGCGAGCTTCTCGGGGAGCTCCTGCAGGTCGTCGAGGATCATATCCGCATTCCCCTCGGCACACTGCGGCGTGTACGAACGGCGGATGAGACAGGCAATCATCCCCGCGTTGCGCGCAGCGCGCATGTCGTAATCTTGATCACCGACGTACACGCAGCGTTTAGGTTGTACCTGCATGTGCTTTGCGAGCTGTTCCAGTCCGTACGGGTTGGGCTTTCCGCCGCAATGGCGGAAATTATCTGCGGTGGAAACAGCCGGGATACGCGAATACAAGTTTAATTTCTCGTCGATAGCGTCGACATACGTACGCCACGATCCCGTCAGTATTCCCCTCGAGAGGTGTTCAGGGAGCCCCGCGAGGCAAGCAATGGCATCCGGATACCAGGCAGCATGCTCCTTGAGCAATCCAATGTAGCGCTGATCACGCTCGGCGCGGAATGCGGACTCCTGTTCGCCGAGCCCCAGGCGGCCCAACATTTCTACCACGTGAACATTCTCGTGGTAAATCTCACGGAAATCCTCGGAAGAGAGAGGAGCCCCAAATCCAGCGAATGTCGCAAGAACCGCCTCTTCGTAGAGAGAAGCGGTTCGTACGAGTGTTTCATCAAGGTCGAAGATGACAGCGTTCACCGTTGTCATACTTCGACGATGATAGGCATGATCATCGGTTTACGATTTACCTTGCGGTCGAAGAATCGGAAGAGCGCGCCATTTACAGCGCGTTTGAGATCCTTGCGATCGGTTTCGCCACGGCCCAGTGATTCCTCGTAGGCCTTACGGGCGATCTTAATTGCTTCGCCGGTAATCGTCGTCTGTTCCGAACCGTAGATGAGTCCGCGGGAAAGAATATCCGGGTCGCCCACAAGCCGCTTGCTATCCGTGTAGGCTCGCAATACGACAACAATGGCCCCGTTCTCACTCATGATTTTACGATCATCAATCACGCGGCGTCCTTCCCCCGCCGAACCGTAACCATCGATAATGACATCCTGCGTCGGGATCTTTTGCTTGCTGCGTCGCGCATGACCCTGAGGGGAGAACTCCAGCGTTTCTCCGTTGTTGAGCTGATGGATCTGGTTCTCTGGATAGCCCAATTTACGGGCAATATCTCCATGTGCGGCGCGCATATACGGTTCGCCGTGCTCGGGGATAATGTGACGCGCACGTACCAAACGATGCATGAGCATCAGGTCACCGCTGTGGCCGTGGCCGGTTGTATGAATCGCCAGTTCGGTACTCGTCTTCACCGTTGCCCCCTGCATGTGCAGATTGTTGATTACTTTGGCAACGGCACGCTCGTTTCCGATAATGGGATTCGAGCTCAGGATGACCGTATCACCCGGCTTCACGGAGATGTGCCGGTGGGTTCCTAGGCCGATGCGCGCGAGACCAGCCATCTCTTCACCTTGGCTCCCTGTGGTAATGATGAGCACCTCCTTGTCGGGGAGTTTCTCCATACCCGGAGCCGCTTTGCGGACAAGACCGCGCGGAGCCTTGAGATATCCCAAGTTTTGAGCGATCTCGATATTCGTCTCCATACTTCGGCCGGAGACAAAGACTTTTCGGTTGAATTCCTTTGCATGATCCAGGATTTGTTGGACGCGAGTCAAAAGCGAGCTGAACGTGGAAATGATCACACGGCCATCAACATCCCGGATGAGTTGGCGGAGCGTCTCGCTGATGTCCGCTTCACTCTTACTGTGTCCGGGTTTCGTCGCGTTCGTTGAATCTGCGATGATTGCGAGTACTCCTTGTTTTCCTAATTCCGCCAACCGCTGGAAATCCGCGGGGGACTCATTGGTCGGCGTGAGGTCAAACTTAAAATCTCCTGTGTGCAGGATTGTCCCGTAAGGGGTGTGCAGAGCGATAGCCGCGGAGTCGGGAATACTGTGGGTTACCTTGAGGAACTCTGCTTCGACTTTCCCCAGACGTACGCGCCCACCCAAAGGAACAACATTGATAGGGACTTTTGCAGTGAGCTTCTCCTCATCCAGGCGCTTGCGGACAAAAGCCATAGTGAGCTTGGTGCCATAACACGGAGGAAAATGCAGCTGCGGCAACAGGTGTTGCGCGGCTCCAATGTGGTCTAGGTGGCCGTGCGTGAAGAGAACCCCCTTAATGCGGTTCTCACGACCCCGCAAACAGGAGATATCTGGGATAAGGTAGTCAATCCCCAGCATCCCCTCGTCGGGGAATTGAAGACCCAGGTCAATCAGGTAGATGTCTCCATCCACCTCAATGACAGTACAATTGCGGCCGACCTGTTCAAAACCGCCTAATGGATAAATGCGGAGAGGGAATCCACGCTCGGTATTCACTGCAGCTACTTGGGGACTCTGCTGTGTATGTGGTGGTCCGTTTCTGCGATGGCGAGGACGCCGATGTCTTCGGTGATGCGCAGAAGGAATTGGTTGCGGCGATGTAGTCCGCTCTCCTTGTGCTGCAGTATTCTTCTGCAGCCATTCCGATACAGATTTCATAGATAAGTTTTTTTGAATGAATAAAAGTGTCTTCGTTGTATCGACGTTGACATCCCCAGTGTATGCGCAGAAGGGAAAATATGCAAGCAAATCTTGTTGATAAATCGAGTAATTTGGCTTACACACAACAAAAAATATATATATAAAAATTGAATTTATCGAAGAAGTAACTCAGGGAAAGCTCCGGGGTTTACCGTGCCAATCTCAGAAAACTCATCTTGCCCTCTCTACAGACGAACGGTAGCCTTTACTACCGTTATGAGCGTGACCGTGCAGACGGGCCACACGAAATCCGCCAGCGGACTTTCGCTGGTTGCGGAGAACTTCCAATCCGGATTGGAGGAAGATGTTGTTGTATTGCTTCAGATTTACGCTGCATCGCAGGATGCCAAGGTATTGGAGAAGGAATGCATGGCGATTATCAAGCACGCTCTTTTGGAGACGGAGGGGGATGCCGCAGAACGGTTGGATGGCACACTTAAGGAAATCAACGGACTTCTCAAGGGGCTCCTTGTGTCGCAATCCATTGAAGATATTCACGCGATTCTAGGTATCGTTGATCAGCACGGGGTTCTGCATGTTTCTCATGCAGGCCGCGCGGAAGCCTACATCGTGCGCGCAGGAGGAACGAGCCAAATTACCGAATATACCAAGGGAAAGCCCACTCCAGCGTTCGTTCACATCGCCAGCGGCGCGCTGGAACCGCGCGATACATTGGTCTTCAGTACGCAGCGATTGTTGCGTACCGTCACCCCGGCACAACTCGCGCAATTTGCGCAACGCAATGATCAGTTGATGGATGAGCTGACCATGGCATTGGAAGGAGAAAAAGAGAAAGCAGCTCTCGCAGTCCTGCGCATGGAGGGAAGGGCGACAACAAAGGCTTCCAAGCCACTTCCCGAACGCTCGTCCCGCCGCCGCCAATCCGCAAAAGGAATCTCCTCTAAAATCACAGCGGCGCTCTCCGCACTCATCGAGCCCCTGCGCCGATTCACGATTTCCATTGATTGGTTCGGTCGTCTGCGCGCGATTCCGGAGCGCCTATTAAAAGATCTTAAGAATCCTCAACACAGACGCAGAGCGCACCTGCTCATTCTTGCCTCTGCCGTTGTGGTATTTCTCCTGGTATGGGCGGTGACGAACTTAACGACTTCCAGCCAGCGCAGTCAGACTCGTACGGAACTTAAAGAGCTCATGGAGCAGATTGACACCGAAATTCGTACAGCGGAGAACCGGCATCTTACGGGTGATCTGGACTCCGCAAATGCCATTTTGCAGAGGGCGGAAGAGCGGGCCAAACAAGTAATCAACAATGAGAACGGGCTCTACCGTACCGAAGCACTTGATCTCCTTGAGCGCATTCGCATGAAGGGCGAGGAAATGAACAACATCACCAGGCTCTCGCCGCGTGTTGTCGTGAATCTCGCCGCGAAGAGTCCGGACATTGCCGCTATGGGCGTGGTGGGCGTCGGTGACGGAGAACTCGTGGCGTACGATCGACAGGATCTCTACCGCGTTCTCCTCAATTCAGTGGATGATCCCGATCGGCTCACCGAAGAGGAGCTCATTCTGGATGGGACGTACTTCGAGCGGATGCAGACACTCCTTTTCCAGACGACGGGGAACAGCATCATCGAAGTCATCGCCGATCAGCCCACAGACATAAAAACCGAAGATCCGGCCGGATGGATCACGGGAAAAGCCCTGACAACATACCTGCGGTTCCTCTATGTCCTCTCTCCGGAGAATAATCAGATCTACAAGTACGAACGGCTCTCAAACCGTTACGCTCCTCCCGCCGAGTACAACATCAACGGCGACCTGTCCGGGGCACTTGATTTTGCGATTGATGGTAACGTGTTTGTACTCAAAGAAGGCGGCCAAGTCGTCAAACTCTTCCGAGGAGAGATGCGCCCCTTCTCCATTCGGCATCTCCCCGAAGGAGTGCTGGAAAAAGCAACGAAGATCTTCAAAGTTCAAGAAGGGAATCTCTACTTCCTCGTACCATCTCTCTCTCGCGTGGTCATTGTGACGGATGGCGCGGCGAGTGGAGAGTCCTCCTACGTGAAGCAGTACATTCTGGAAGGCGATCAGGTTGGCGAACTTGTGGATTTCTACGTGGATCCGGAGGAACTACGCCTCTACGTACTCGACGCCAAGCGTGTGTATTCCATCGACTTGGGTACGCGATAAACCTCGGTATTCTGTATCCAGAATGCAGTCTTAGATGCATCCATGTATTGATATGCAATACTTCATACAAAAAGACCGCCAGGTTTCTTCCTGTGGATTACAAAGCAGTCAGGTACTCTCTTGCCATGCGCGTTCTTGCCTTCGGCACTTTTGACGGGTTGCACCCAGGACACCGCTTTTACCTTGATGCGGCTCTCAAGCGCGGAGAACTTTTCATCGTCGTCGCTCTCGATGAGACAGTGCAACGCATCAAGGGCAGGATGCCGCGTTTCAATCAACGGGAACGTAAAGCGGCGGTGGAACAGGCATACCCTTCCGCCCATGTTCTTTTAGGTGAGAGCGAGAACTACCTACTTCCCGTTCGTCGCATTGCCCCCGAACTCATCGTGCTCGGGTACGATCAAGAATTACCTCCTGGTGTCAAGAATGCAGATCTCCTCTGCCCCACAGAACGCTTGGAGGCATTTGAGCCGCACAAACACAAAAGCAGTTTAAAAACCTGATGGCAGTGGTGTGTGTAGGGTATTTGTGATACAATGATACGAAACCCATACCACACTTCTCATGGCCTTAAGCGAGAGACCATCCCTTCTCAAGCAACTTCTTGGCGCAGCAATCGGTGCCACGCTTGCTCTCCTGCTTTACGGCATCTATCACGCGGTGGCTCCTCGCCTCACCGCAGTGCTCCGTGTACCTCACACATACTCCAGTGAGAGAGCGCGACTTTCCGAAACGGATCTGGGTGACGATAACAGAGCACTGGAGCGCCGTGAACAAAGGAATCAGGAAATCGCCGAACACTTCGCCGCTCCTGTCGAACCAATCGCACCAGAGGTCATAGAGCGAATTCGCCAGCGCGTGGAAGAGTTTGAGCAAACAGTGACGCCGGAGGAAGAGGCAAGGATCAATGCCGAGCTCGAAGGAGGAACAATACCCCCCCCAGAGCCTGTGTTTCAGCCGCAATCTCCACCCGAACCAACACCAATGCCAGTTGTTCCCATAGAGGCTCAAGTGCAGTGGGAAGAGCCAGAACACGATGTATACGTTGGTTCTGATGAGCTTCCCGGTTCTGGTATCGGAGCGGGGGCAGGAGTGTTCGTTGCGCTTATTGCCACGGCGATCACGCGCCGCCGAAGGCTTGTAGCAATGCTGGGCATGTGCTCGTAGAGAGCGTACCATTCTGCCATGCAGGATTCCTTTTCCGTTGTCCTGTTCGTTCTCGTTGGTGCCCTTCTGGGGAGTTTTGGGAATGTTCTTACATTGCGTTTGCCGCGCGGGGAATCCATTGGCGGTCGTTCGCATTGTCCGCACTGTTCCCGTGTGCTTCGGGCATGGGAACTCATTCCAGTGGTCAGTTTTATGTTGCTGCGAGGTCGTTGCTCTACATGCCATGGACGCATTGCATGGCGGTATCCGATGGTTGAGGTAAGTAGTGCCGGGCTTTTTCTCCTCGCACTCTCCCTGGCGCCGGGGGTGGAGGCGGCTGCGCTGCTCGCACTCTCTCTGTGGCTTCTCCTTCTCATTGCGATTATCGACGCGCAGGTGCAGGGGATTCCTGATGTCCTCAATTTCACTCTTCTCATTGTGGCGGGTGCCTACGCCTTTGTAGTAGGAACGCCGGAGCTCTTTCCTCCGCTTCTCACAGGAGGGTTCTTCTTCTTTCAGTGGGCCGTGAGCCGAGGTCGATGGACGGGCAGCGGCGACATCATCCTCGGCACAGGGATCGGCCTCCTTCTCCCCACGGTCGGGCATGCACTTCTCATGTTGGCATGCTCTTACATCCTCGGTGCCGGTGTGGCAACGGTACTGCTTCTCTCTGGGCGCTCGAAACGAACAGATCACTTGGCCTTTGCTCCCTTCCTCGCGTTAGGAACACTTCTCACGCTTCTGTGGGGGGATGTAATGCTTGGAGTTCTCTTGGGATAATTCTTAAATACAATAAGGGCTCGCGCCCAGAAAATAATATCGAGAGCAAGCCCTGTATTGACACCGGCACCGCCATACAGATCGGGATTACCCGCTGTCGCTCCCCAAAGGGGAGGAAGGCTTTGCTGGCTAAGAAGAATTGTACGCTTTTCCGGGGCTGTGTCAATAAGTAGGCATCTCTATGGGCGGATTCGTCAAAGAATTTGTAAGGAATTGACAATATAAGATTTTAGTTTTACAATCAAAATCATGGTAGATCGTGACGATCTTCTCCATCGATGTGGCTGCGCAGAAGCAGCAAGCTCCGTTGTTACACAGGACACGGCACAGGCATTTGGGCGGCTTGTGCGCGCAGAACTTGCCACCTACATGCAAGGATTGGAAAAGCAGGCACTCGGCAGGAACGATCTTCTCGGCTGCATTACGGTGGTTACACAGTACAGCGAGCAATTTCCTGTAGAGGAAAATACTTGGATATGCGCACAGCGCGACGCTGTTCTCGCGGCGCTTCACGGAGCACTGCAAGAGTGTTGAGTGGAGTGCTATGGTCGCCCACTACGCAGCAGGGCATACTGATCACATGAAGCCCGTCGCACAGAACCGCCGAGCCCGGTATGACTATGCCATCGACGATACCATGGAGGCAGGGCTCATTCTCACAGGACAAGAAGCCAAGTCCTGCCGTGGCGGTCATGTGCATGTGCATGCAGCATACGTTTCTTTTGTCTCAAATACACCATTCCTCAAAGGGATGAAAATCGCTCCCTACGCCTTTGCATCAGGGCTGAAAGACTACGATCCGGGCCGTGATCGAAAACTCCTCCTCTCCAAGGCGCAGACAGCTCATCTGCTTGCCGCGGTGCAGGAGAAAGGGGTAACGGTCATCCCAATGGAAGTGCGTGCCGGTAAGTATATCAAGGTGCTCTTGGGGCTAGGTCGTGGCGTCAAACGCCACGACAAGCGCCAACGCATCCGCGAACGTGAGCAGGAGAAGAAGCTCAAGAAAGGGCAAGAGTACTAATGGAGTATTTCGTATGGAGTATCTAGTATAGGTTCCCGTCATGCCTCTTCTTCCTCCGCAAATCACCAAGGCCATTGAGGAGTTCTCTAAACTCCCAGGAATCGGCCCCAAGTCGGCTGAACGACTCACCTTCCACCTTCTGCGGAGCTCCAAGGCATCTCCGGAGGGGTTAGGAAAAGCGCTTTCACAACTCAAAACAGAACTGAAGTATTGCCACAATTGCGCTATGGTTACTCTCCAAGAGGAGTGTTCAATTTGTACAGATGCCAATCGCGATCATGCAATGATCCTTGTTGTTGAGAGCCCTCTCGATGTCGTTGCTTTTGAGCGCACGTCGTACCGAGGTGTGTACCATGTACTTCATGGCGTCCTCTCGCCCATTGACGGCATGGGCCCCGAACAACTCAAACTTGCCGAACTCATTCGGCGTTGCCAATCCAAAGGAGTGAGCGAAGTGATCCTTGCAATGAATCCGGATGTAGAGGGGGAGGCAACGGCGAGCTATATCGCTGATAAGCTCAGTGGTGTTGTTCCTGTGATCACGCGCCTTGCACACGGGCTCCCCATGGGCGCGGACATCGAGTTTGCAGACCAGGTCACTCTCAAGGAAGCACTCGCCGGACGTCGTTCGCTGCCATAAAGAGATCGTGCTAGAGTGCCCGTGATGCGCCGCCCAGAACAATTTCTCGGCTTCCTCGGACTCATGGGAATTCGCGGTATTGTAGGGATTGTCAATCAAGACTGGCCGGAAGCGGTTTGGGTGCTCTGGTTTGTGTGGTTCCTCTACTTCCTGCCGGAGAAGAATGCGAAGTAGGCGTGTATATACAATGTATATACACGCACCTAATGTCTAAAACCCCTCACTCCGGTAAACACCATCGGAATCTTGAGCTCGTTGGCTTTGGCGATCACTTCTTCATCCCGAATCGAACCGCCCGGCTGAATGATCGCGCTGATGCCGTGCTTTGCAGCTTCCTCCACGGAATCCGGGAATGGGAAAAATGCATCGCTGGCCATCACGGCCCCCTTGGCTTTCTCTCCAGCCCTGCGCGCTGCAATAATCGTGGAATCAACCCTGCTGGTTTGTCCTGCGCCGATGCCGACGGTTGTGTGGTCTTTGGCGAAGACGATTGCGTTGGATTTGGCATGCTTCACCACACTCCATGCAAAGAGAAGGTCTTCAATTTGCTTTGCCGTCGGCTTGGCGTCCGTGGAAACCGTGAGATCTGCTTCGCGAACGATGCGTGTATCCAGGTTCTGCACGAGCATGCCGCCGAGTGCCGAACGGAAACTGGGAATATCTGAATTCTCCGGGCAGCGATACTCAATAACGCGCAATTTTGGACGTTCCTTGAGGAGAGCGAGGGCTTCGGGAGTGAACCCCGGTGCAATGAGAAGCTCGGCAAAAATCTTCTGCTCAATAATCTTCTCCATCACTGCCCCCGGGCACGGGCGGTTGAGCGCGATAATAACCCCGAATGCACTCAGGCGGTCCGCATCGTAGCTGCGCTGGAACGCCTCGGCGATATCCTCATGTACGGCAACACCAGAAGGATTCGCATGCTTGATGCAGGCGGCGGTCGGCTCAGAGAATTCGCAGACCAAATTCCACGCGCCGTCAGCATCCAGAATGTTGAGGTAACTCATGGGTTTTCCTTCGGCCTGCTGCACCACGGTCCAACCCGGAGGATCACCATGAAGCTCGTAGAATGCTCCCCATTGATGAGGGTTTTCTCCGTACCGCAGCGGCATCTTATGGATGAGGAGCATGCCGGAAGTGTCCCCTTCAGAAAGCGTTTGCGTGATCATAAGATCATAGGCAGCGGTGTGCAGGAAGACCTTCTCCGCAAGTTCACGTCGCAATTCTTGCGATGTTTCCCCTCCGGTCTTGAGTTCCGCCATCACACGCTCGTAATCCGAAGGATCGCAGAGAACAGTGACACTCTCGGCGTTCTTCGCTGCGCTCCTCAAGAGGGTAGGGCCGCCGATATCGATCTGTTCGATCAGCTCGAGGCGTGTGATGCCAGGCTTCTTTGCCGTCTCGGCAAACGGGTAGAGGTTGACAACAACAAAATCAATGGGCTTGATACCCAATTCTTGCGCTTCTTTTTCATGAGAGGGATCTCCTCTACGGTAGAGGATTGCGCCAGCAATGAGCGGATGCAAGGTTTTTACGCGACCGGAAAAACACGCGGGAACCCGCGTAACCTCCTCGACGGAAATTACAGGGATTTTGGCTTCTTCTAGTGCTTTTTTGGTTCCTCCTGTCGAGAGGATTTCGTAGCCATTTTCCCAGAGAACGCGGGCTAAATCGGCGATGCCGGACTTGTCGGAGACGGAGAGAAGGGCGCGCTTGGCCATGGGAATGTCTGCGCTCCCCTGCGGAGAGGCGGAACCATTCTACTGTGCTCTCGCCGTTGCCTCAATGCATGTTTTCTGCTACAATTAGAGGATTATTTTGGCTCCCATGCCCGAGAAATCCCCAGATACCAAAACGAGCACAACCAAGAAAAAGAAAGTCCTCATTGCCGAGGATGAACGTCCGTTGGCACATGCATTGGAGCTTAAATTCGCACACGAGGGATTTGAAACGCACATCGCAGGCGATGGTCAGCAGGCACTTGATCTTCTCAAGGCAGAGAAGTTTGCGGCTGTTCTCCTCGATCTCATCATGCCAAAACTTGATGGCTTCGCCTTTCTTGAGGAGCTTAAGAAGCGCAAGACCAAAATCCCCGTCATTATTCTCTCGAACCTAGGGCAGGACGAAGATATCGAACGCGCAAAGAAACTGGGTGCCGAAGGATACTTCGTAAAATCCAATACTCCCATCGCGGAGATCGTCAAAGCGATCAAAGCTGCTCTATAACCCTCCTCCTCCATGCCACTCACCGACGAACAATTGGGCCAGATCCTCCTCGAGCAGAGTTACATATCGCCAGAAGAATTACAACGTTCCCAGGAGCAGGCAAAAAAGCTCAAACTCAACCTTAAAAGTCTCCTCACGGATCAGGGTCTCCTCACGCAGCAACTCTACGAGAATGCGCTTGCAGAGCACTTCCATCTCAAATTTTTCGATACCCAGACTACTCCCCCGTCTCCCGAAGTCATCATGGCGCTCCCGGAGGAAATTGCCCGGGCGTTCTGTGCGGTTGTCGTGAAGAGAGAAGCGAAGAGCGTGGCCGTTGCAACTGCAGACCCGGGGAATGAGCTTTTGGAAGAAGCGGTTCGTCTTAATCTTGGCAAGAAAGAAGCAATCATGCCCGAACCGTTGCCAAAAGAAGAGCCTGCTGGCAAAGGCAAGAAGTCCAAGAAGAAAGCTCCGCAAAAGAAGAGCGGGTTCACTTTTGGCGGGAAGAAGAAGGCGGAACCGGAACGATTCGCTGGGAAGGTGGATCTCTTCTATGCGCCGCAGTCGGTGATTGATGCCCTGCTTTCGCACTACAAGAAACCGCTTGCCACCCGCTTTCAGCAGATCATCGAAACACAGAAAAAAGTTGCCCCAGAAATTCTGGAGGAGATTATCAACGATGCCATTCAACTGCGCGCATCCGACATTCACTTTGAACCGCAGGAAAAAATCGTCATCGTGCGTTTCCGTGTGGACGGAGTCATGCACGAGGCAGGACGCATTCCCAAAGAGCATTACGACGGCGTACTCAATCGCATCAAGATCGACGCCACCATGCGTATAGACGAACACTTCGCTGCGCAGGACGGCGCTATTCGTCATCCGCTTCCAACAGGTAGCGCGCTCGACATCCGCGTTTCCATCGTTCCATTGGTGGACGGAGAGAAAGTGGTGATGCGCCTGCTTTCCGAGTATGTGCGGCACCTCACGCTCGGTGATCTGGGATTTACCGAAGAGAATCAAGCAATTCTCCGTTCCGCTGCACATAAACCGTTCGGCATGATCCTTACCACCGGACCGACGGGGTCAGGAAAATCAACGACACTCTACGCACTGATGAAACTCAGGAATTCTCCCGATGTGAACATTTCGACCATCGAGGATCCCGTGGAGTACAAGATTGCAGGGATCAACCACATTCAGGTGAATTCCAAGGCCAATCTTACCTTTGCAACGGGCTTACGCTCACTCGTGCGCCAGGACCCGGACATTATTCTGGTGGGCGAAATCCGCGATGGCGAGACCGCAGATATCTCCGTCAACGCGGCACTCACGGGGCATCTCCTCTTTTCCACACTCCACGCAAACGATGCCGCAACGGCGATACCGCGTTTACTGGAAATGGGCGTAGAACCATTCCTCCTCGCCTCCACTCTGGAGGTAGTGATGGGTCAGCGCCTGGTCAGGCGGATCTGCCCCAATTGCCGGACAAGTTACACTGTTTCCGGCGCGGAGAAAAAAACGCTCTTCCCTGGTGCGGAAAAATTCTTTACGGGGGGCGGACCTGTCACGCTCTATCATGGAAAGGGCTGCGAAACCTGTGGCCAAACCGGATACCGCGGACGCGTGGGTATCTACGAACTGATTCAGATGAATGAGGACATCGAAGAACTCATCATTGCGCGTGCAACAAGTACAGAACTCAACCGTCTTGCGTGCAAACAAGGTATGAAATTGATGTTTGAAGACGGGTTTGAAAAAGTAAAAACAGGAATGACGACCGTGGAAGAACTCCTTCGTGTCGCCGCTCCACCCGATGTTCTCCAGAAGTCCCATGGCAAGAAAGCGTAAGTCCCCCACAACACCACGGCACCTTCCCGCCTCCGCTGAGCGAGAGCAAAAGGCGCAAGGCCAGAAGAACACGGGAAATCCCTCTGTCGCATCAGTGCAGCAGCAAGAGGAAACTCCGGAACCAAGAGTGTCTGCGGATACAAAGGCTAAGCGCATGCGTCTCTTTGGTCGTCGTACACAGGAGGATGTTTCCTCACACAAAGCAAAGAGCAATGCGATTGCAGTGTTCTTTGCCTCCGTCAACAACATCGGTATGGGCAAGAATGCACACATTTTTGTGCAGAGTGCGGCAACCATGCTCGAGGCGGGACTTCCTCTCATAGAAACACTCAAGATTTTCCAGATGGAAACACGAGGACGGTCCATGCGTAAGATCATCCAGCAGATGATCGAAGAGGTTGAGAATGGCACCCCGTTCTGGCAGGCAATGGAGAATCGGCGCCTCTTTTCGCCATACGACATTGCCATGGTGCATATCGGCGAAGAGGCGGGGAATCTCGCGAGAAACATGACGTACCTCGCCGAACAGAAGGAAAAGGATCGCCAGCTGAAACAGAAGGTGAAGATGGCAATGATTTATCCCACGGTGGTTCTCGTGATGATGTTCATCGTCATTATGGGATTGGGTCTCTTCGTACTCCCGAATCTCGTGCAGGTGCTCTTTGCACTCAATGCGGAACTTCCCATTACCACAAAGATAGTCATCTGGATTTCTCAAATGTTCAGCCTGCACGGCAAGGTGTTCGTGCCGCTCCTTCTCGTATTCTTTGCGTTGTTCTTCCTTCTTATGAAATTCACGCCTTTGCGTGTTGTGGGGCAATGGATGGTTTTCCACATCCCAGGTGTGGGGAAATTGGCACGCGAAGCAACCATCGCACGCTTCGGGGTTATCCTCGGTGGCCTCCTCCAGGCGGGCGTCCCCTTTGTCGTAGCTCTGGAGTCTCTCGTGGAGGTAACGCCGACCGTTGCGTACAAGAAATTCTACGCAAAACTTTTGGAACATGTGCGAGTAGGCGACTCTTTCAGCAAGGGTTTCGAGGAACTCAAACAAAGCAGGAAACTCCTTCCGGTCTCTGTCCAGCAATTGGTGGTCACCGGAGAACGATCCGGTTCCCTGGCGGAAAGCCTCTTAAAAGTGGCTTCCATTTACGAAAAACGAGCATCGGAAACCGCACAAGTCCTCCCTGTGATTCTTGAACCTATGCTCCTCCTCATCATCGGAGGACTCGTCGCGTTCATAGCACTTGCTATCATTGTTCCTATCTACAGCGTTGTCGGCAACGTCGGCAATGCATGATGTCCGCTCCTCTCCTCTCCACTCTTCCCCCTTTCTCCCATGGCACGCAAAGCCTTTACTGCCGTTGAGACCCTACTCGCGCTCGGCATTATTGCCGTGACGGCAGGTATCACTATTCCTCTGTACAACGACTACCAGATCCGAAACGATCTGGATCTTGCGACAGAGCAGCTCATCCAGGCGTTGCGTGCGGCGCAAATACACTCCCAATCTGGAACGCAGGATGCGCAGTGGGGCGTGTATACCCAAGAAGGAATCCTCTTCAAAGGGGACATGTACGCACTCAGAGATCCGGACGAAGATCAGGTATTCCCCATTCCACCGTCTATTAATGTCTCTGGTCTTTCGGAGGTGGTCTACTCAAGGATCGATGGAGTTCCGAGCGAAACGGGGGAAATCATCCTTGAGGCCATTAATGGCGATAGACGTACCATCGTCATCGGAGACGATGGCCTCCTGCAAACAAGCGGGATTCAATCTCTCCCCGAAGGCTTCTTTGATGACGGGGGTGACATGGGTGACGATGACGTCGACGGAGACGGTATCCCCGATGTCCAAGAGGGAGATGAGGATACCGATGGCGACGGCACCCCCGATTACCTGGATCCCGATAGCGACAATGACGGCATTCCCGATGAAGAAGAGGGCGGTGGTGATACCGATGGCGACGGTATCCCTGACTACCAAGATCCTCAGGAAAACCCGACGGAGCCGTGCGAGGAGCGTTTTGTCGTAGATGAGAACGGTGCGATTCAAACCACCGGTTCTGTTGATCTTACGGTGAAGGCGCTGGGATCGGCAATTACCTACGGAGAGAACGGGCCGAACATTCCCGTACGTGCCGATATAAGTTTGGATGGAGGAGCAACGTGGTCCGAACTTTTCCTTGGCAGAGATATCGATGGCGGCGAAACGGAATTCATCGAAAATTTGCCCTCCGGAACGCAGGTGCTCCTGCGAGTGAACGGGCGACACGGGTGGCTCTTCAACAAGACCTATGCTTCCAACGATCAGTCCGGCCACATTCAGGTTTTGAGGAATGGTGATACGCCTCCTCAGTACCAGGCATACGGAAACCAGTCTTCCCTTGCGAGTTTTGTCCGCAACATTCTGGATGAACAAGGGCGCATCAGCATCGGTGCTTACGATGCCGTTTTGCTCGTGGAGCTTGGGACACTGGAAACATCGTCATCCGATTTCCAGGATGCCGTGATTCTGTTGCAGTTCACACAGAAGCCTCAGAGTTGTGCCCTGGCAACAGACCCGCGCTTTAAGGTACTTTTCGAACGCACAGAGAATGTGGGCAGTGGGGATGCAGCGCGATCTGTCTATGTGGGCGAATCAGCCATCCACTATGGCGAGGCACAGTGGATACCGCTCCAGGTGGCGGGCGTTGCAGCAACCGATTCCGGTCTGGTGGAAAATGTACCCGGCCTTGCCGTGGATCGTCAGAGTGGAGTCGTCAAAGTGCTTCTCCATGGTTCACATGCCGGTCTTTCCAAGGAGATCGTCGATGCGCGTGTCGTCTTCGACAACGCCGTCATAACAAGTCTCGAGAATGCCACGGGGCAGGATGCCTGCGAATCTCCATTTGATGCAATAGTGAATGATGGCGCCGGTGGAGACGAAGCTACTCAAATAACGGGAGCTCGCGAAGTGTTATTCCAAACGCGGGTGACAATTGAGGACGACGCACTTCTCATCCACTGGGCGCGTTCCGGTGCGAATCAAGATACCGATGGCGATGGAATCACCGATAACGAAGAAGGATATGGTGATACTGATGGCGACGGCCTTGCCGATTATCTCGACACCGATAGCGACAATGACAATATCAGCGATAATGACGAAGGGGCTGACGATTCCGACGATGACGGCACTGCCGATTACAAGGATACCGATAGTGACGATGACGGAATCCCCGATGGTCAGGATCTTGAGGACGAAACGGATGACCAAGTGCCAACCGAAGAAGAGAGTGATCCATGTGCGGCCGCTTTTTCCCTCAGCAACGGAAACATTGTTCTGCAAGAACTCGCGGATGTCACATTCAAAGTGCTGGGGTCATCCTCTCATTACGGGCGCCGTGGGCCGGAAATCCAAGTAAGCCTGCAGGCGAGCGTCAACGGTGGAGCCACCTGGCAATCACTCTTCAACAACCGCGACGTAGATGGCAACGAAACGCAAACACTTGCCGATGTGCCTTCGGGGAGTGAAATTCACGTCAAGGTAGAGGGGCGCTACGGCTGGCTCTTCCGTCGCCGAGTGCAGTCGGGCGGGGCATCAGAAAACTTGCGGATACTGCGGCGTGGTGATCCGGTACCGGCAACAACCCCCTTCTCCAGCCCACTAACGCTCAAGAAATTCCTGCGTGACCAGGTGCGTTCGGGTCATGTTGTTGCAGACAAGCGCAGTGTGCTTCTCATTGCAGAACTCACAGACGTGGGTGTTGCCGCCGACTATCAGGATGCAGTGGTTCAGATTTATATTGAAAAGCCTCAGAGCGGAGGCATCTGTGGCGCTACGACTGACGATGGCGACGACGATGCCGGTACCGCTGATGACGGAGATACGGGAGAAACTGTTCCAGAAGAGGAAGTAGTTCCCACGGGATTGAAAATAACCATTTGTCATTTCCCTCCGGGCAATCGCCAGAATCCTGAAACGATCGAAATCGATGAGGCTGCCTGGCCAGCACATCAAGCCATTGGCGACCGTCGAGGTGCATGCGAGGATGACCAAGATGGAGATGGCGTTCCCAATGCCGACGACCTCTGTCTCAACACCGCAACGCCGGAATCTGTACCGGAAGAATTCATGCTCTTCGATCGCTATGCTCTTACGGAGGCAGGCACGATCTTCCGTCATGGTCCTCGCAAGAAGGTTGGTCAATACACTCTGGCACATACCAAGGGGTGCAGTTGTGAGCAGCTTATTGATGTAGCCGAGGGGATGCGCTTCTACTACTTCGATCAGTTCCCCCGTCTCCAACGGGCAATGCGCAACTTGTTCCCCTTCTTCACCATAGGAGCACGAAAATACGGGTGCAGCGAAGCTATTATTCGTATGGTGGAGCGAGAACTCTAAAGAATACATTTAGCCGAAGGCACCTCCCAAAAGAGGTTCCTTCGGCTTGAGCAAAGAATCCTGCTAGGATGGCTGGTGCCGTGTATGGCATAACGATGCGTCATCACTCTTTCCGATCGGGATTCCTCCTGCTCGATGCTCTCGTGGGGATTACGGTATTCGCATTCTTTGTCGGGATTGCAGGGTTTTCATTGCTCTTAAGTCAGCAGACAGCGATTCGCAGCGGCGATCGCGTGCGCGCTTCCATGCTTTCGGAGCAGGCGATCGAAGCAGTCCGAAGCGTGCGTGATGCCGACTTTGGGAATCTTGCCGAGGGGCAGTATGGAGTGAGTATCGGTACGGATGGTACGTGGCAATTGACGGGAACGGGCTCGCTTTCTGAAGATGGCTTTGTCACGTCGGTACAACTTCAGGCGCTGGATGATGACCAATTCGAACTCACCGCCACAACAACCTGGACCTTTGATACCGCTCGGTTTGGCAGCGTCATACTCACGGCCCATCTGGCAAATTGGCGGAAGGAAAAGGAAATTGGCAACTGGGCGGCTCCTGTGCTTGACGGTGCATTTGTCGATACGAGCAACCCTCTCTTCAATGCGGTGACGATAATGGGAGAATACGCGTTTGTAACGAGTGAAATTTCCTCGGGCGGTGCGGGTTTGTATGTGCTCGACATTTCAAACCCCGCTCTCCCCATACGTGTGTCCGACGGTTTTTCCTTAGGAGTTTCCGGATACGAACTGATCGTATCGGGGAACGTACTTTTTGTTCTTACGGGAGACGACGCGAATGAAGTGCGTGCGTACAACATCTCTGATCCTAATCTCCTTTCCTCCGATCAGCTATTAGGCACGTATAATATTCCTGGCGTTGGCCGAGCGCGCTCACTGGCGCTCTTTGGCACTACGCTGTATGTGGGTGCGCAGGAAAGCACAACCGGGGCGGAGTTCTACGCGCTCGACGTCTCCGCGCCGGCACAGATCTCTCTCATGGGATTTTTGGATATCGAAGGAGGAGTACTGGATGTCGCTCTCTACGAAGGATATGCCTACCTCGGCAGTACGCAGGATGTGGGGGAACTGGTCGTTATTGATGTCTTTGATCCGCAGGACATGGTGGTTATGGAGTGCGGGGGATGCAACCTCACCGATGTTCCCGATGGTCAGGCCGTAGGCGCATTCAATGGCATTGTCCTCCTCGGGCGGTCCATCGGGGACTTTATCCAAGAGCTCGTGCTCTTCTCCATTGCCGAAGGCCCTGCTCCGGCGCCGCCTCCGCAGCCTAAGTACTACGGTGTTGATGCCAATGTGAATGGTCTTGCCTGGGAACCAACGGGAACCTATGCCTTCCTTGCCACGGATGATGGCGATCAGGAACTGCAGGTGATTGATATCAATCGTTTCCAAACCGATCAGTTTCCACGCGTTGCCTCGGTGGATACCACGACGGGGAATGGTCGTTCGGTCACGTATGATGCGTTCCGGGACAGAGTGTTCCTCACAACGAACGGTGCAGTACTCCTCTATGCTCCAGGTCCATGAAGCGCACGCAGTTCCGCAACGGCTACACCTTTCTCCTCAGTGTGCTCTTCGTGGGGGCCATCGCCATGACGGTGACGGGGACCATGGTCCTCCTGGGATGGCTTACCATGCGCACAAGCGCGACCATAGAAAGCTCCACTCAGGCATTTGAACTGGCAATGACATGTGCAGAACGGGGACTCCTCTCGCTCTTCGAAGACGGCGGGTACGGCGGGTACGAAGAGTTTTCCATCGGAGAAGGGGTATGCGATATTCTTCCTGTCGGCGGGGCAGGGAATGAAAACCGCACTCTTTGCGTGGAAGGAACGAAGGGTGGAGTGACACGGCGTCTCGAAATCGTCGTACAGAGAGTGCTCCCGTCCATCCGCATTCTCTCCTGGCAGGAAGTCGACATGTTCACCTTCTGTACGTACAACTGATGCGCAATCTCCTCCTACGCCATCGGCCAGGTGTGACCTTTGTAGAACTTCTGCTCTTTCTTGGCGTCTTTGCAATGTGCTGTGGCGTACTCATTACCGTTCTGGTGTTTTCTCAGGAGCAACGCGTACGCCAACAAACCATCACTGCTGTGGAGCAAGAAGGTGTGCAACTGCTCCAGATGCTTGCGCGGCGCGTGCGCAATGCCGAAAATATTCTGGACCCACCAGCAGGATCTTCCGGTTCCCTCATTGCCATGCAAATGGGGCATGAAGATCTCAACCCCACCATCCTTGCGCAAGGAAGCGGCACAGTTGTAGTTGTTGAGGGAGATACACTACGGTCCATTAGCCCTTCAGGTCTCCAAATTATAGATCTGCGATTTGCAAATACCTCTGTAGATGCAGAGCGGCAGAGCGCACGCATCTCCTTCGTTGCCCAGCGCACCATACCGCTCCCCGGGTTCCCTCTCTACCGGCAGCCATTTGCTCTTTCCATTGCGCTCTTTCCGGATAACGATTGGTCAGGTGATGATTGTGCCTGTGTAACGCCCCAATGCATTGGAGGAGTGTATCAATGGCAAGTTTGCATCCTTGAAGCCTGTCAGGATGCAACAACGACACTTGTGTGCGAATAAGATTTTGATGGAGAAGAAGGATGAATGCCGAATTCTCGAGAATAAGTGATTACATCCTCGTCGAAGTATTCAGTCAACGAAAAGATGCACTCAGTATAGGCAATTTGTTACAATGACCTGAAAGGAAGGCTTCGTAATCGAGACCTCCTTCTTACTCTCTTTCCACTCTCCTCCCCATGAAAAAAGGTTTTACGCTCATTGAGCTTCTGCTCGTCATCGGAATTATCGCCATTCTTGCCTCCATCGTGATCGTGGCGATCAACCCGACCAAACAGCTGGGAGACGCCCGCGACGCGCAACGCCGCAGTGACGTCAACACCGTTCTCAATGCGGTGTACCAGTATGCGATTGATCACAACGGTAACCTCCCCTCGTGTATCGACACGGAGGAAAAGGGCGTATGTACCTCCGGTTCCGACTGTGCGGCATATGCCGCTGGTGATAGCGGTGGACCTGCAACGGGATGCAATCTCGACGTACTGACAGGTTCCTACCTCGTCAGCATTCCGGTAGACCCCCAGGGCACACCCGGTACGTCCGTGGAGTACACGGGGTACAACATTGCACGCACTGCTGCAGGCCGCGTGACTGTCACGGCGCCTGAAGCCGAACAAACTGCTACGATTAGTGTCACACGCTAACGCCGTTTTTATTCCATTCCTCTTTCCCCTTCCCATGAAAAAAGGTTTTACACTCATCGAGCTTCTGCTCGTCATCGGAATTATCGCCATTCTTGCCTCCATCGTGATCGTGGCGATCAACCCGACCAAACAGCTGGGAGACGCCCGCGACGCGCAACGCCGCAGTGACGTCAACACCATTCTCAACGCGGTGTACCAGTACTCCATTGATTTCGATGGAACACTACCCGGAGATATTCCTACAGGTACCGCAAAGCCGATTTGTCTCGGCACGGTCACCGGTACGGATTGCACCACGACAGCTGTAGGCGTGGATCTCTCTGCTCTTCTCGGAGACTACGTTGTGAGTATTCCGGCCGATCCGCAGAACACGAGTGCGACGGTCACGGGGTACACCATCGTGAAGGATGCCAACGGGCGCATTACGGTTGAGGCAACACCGGAACAGGCAGCCGACATCTCCGTTACCCGCTAAAACACGGTTTCTCTTGGAATATTGGGCCCCGGAGTCCGGGGCCCTTTTGTAGACTAAAATCAAATTATTTGTTATAATAGTAATAAAGATCCATACCGCATGCCGGCGCAATTGCACCACCCCACTCCGCAGGTTTCTGTGCGCAGGTCCATCCTGACCAAGGCAGTCTGGCAACAGGTCATTTTTGCAACGTGCATTGTGTGCACACTCTCTGTCATAGCGTTCCTAATTGCGCGTGCGGCTTTGGAGCAACGGGTGCTTGCTCAACTTTCTTCGATTGTTGCAGCGAAGGAAGACCTCATTGAGCAAGTATTCCGTGATGATCGCGAGCGGACTGCTCTCCTTGCTTCTCGTAGTGAGATGCAGCAAGTCCTTCTGGGGATTTCTTCTCAGGCAACGCTCCAGCATGTCCTTGTTCAGTTACATGAGGAGAACATTCCTGCGGAGGGTATAGCGGTTTGGAACCGTGCGGGTGTGCTTGCGGCTTCCGTGGGAGATCCCGGAGAAGTTCCGACGGTATTTGTACCGCGATCTACCGTCATTCCACAATTCACCTTGCGCGGATGGAACGGATACCTCGTGCTTTCTCCTATCCGATCTTCTGCCGGAGAATGGGTGGGGACTATCGGTGTTCGTTACGATGAGTCGCCTCTTCTCGCCGCACTGCGCTCGGTGTCTTCTTTAGGGGAAACAGGAGAAGTACTTTTGGGGAGAGAAGAAGACCACGTACTCGCTCTCTTCGTGCACCGGTCGCCGCTCGGGACAGTGTCGCCGCTCTTGGTTGGTACTGTCGAGGAACAGTACGCATTTGGATCTCCTATTGCGCAGGCGCTCCACGGGGAGGAGGGCTTACGCAGGGCGGAGGATTATCAGGGGCACGACGTGTACGTGGCGTATCGATCACTTTCCTCGGTCCCCTGGGGCTTGGCGGTCAAAGTGGATCGTGCCGAGGCCCTGCAGGGAACAGCGACGCTTGCATCATTCTTGGCCGCTGCAGGGGTATTTCTTGCGCTTGCCGCTTCAGTTATCGCTTACATCTTAGCGCAGAGGCTCACAGCTCCAGTTATTCATGTAAGCAAAAAAGTTTCGCAGCTGCGTCCAGGCCATTGGGGATTCCGCTCCACGGTGCGTACGGGCGACGAAGTGGAAGTGCTCGACCGGACAGCAGCGGATCTTGCCAGCCGGCTCAAGCGTACTTACGAGCATCTGGAGGATGAGGTGGCGGCACGTACCGAAGAACTCCGGGAACAGTACGCAAAGGATCGAGCGATCTTGGACAGCGTCGAGCACGGGATTATCGCAGTGGATCGTCGTGGGTGTATCACAGACATCAATGAAGCTGCCATGCGTATGCTCAGTGATACACAGGAACACCTACGTGGCGCGCAAAACACGGACGTCTTGCAATTTCTGGGGAAGAAGAACAAAAAGAAGTATCAGGTGCATCCTATCCGTCAGGCGCTTCGCGCACGCAGGGCGTACCGGGCGGATACGCGCGATCATCTGAGTATTGTACGCAATGATGGGACACTTCTGCCCATCAACATCGTGATTACCCCCCTTATCTCTGGGCGAAAGCTCTGGGGTGCGGTTGCGGTATTCCAAGATATGACAGAAGAGCGTCGCATCGACTACATAAAGTCAGAGTTCATCTCTCTGGCCTCACATCAGTTGCGTACGCCACTCTCCTCGTTGCAGTGGTACTTGGAGCTTCTTACCAGTGAGAAGCACATCAATCTCACTTCGATTCAAAAGGAATCCTTGAGCGAAATGCAACGAGCAGTACAACGCATGGCGAACCTGGTGGAGACTCTCCTTCATGCGTCACGGTTAGAAGGCGGGGATATCACGCCGAAGATTCAACGTGTCAATGTTACGCAGTTCCTGCGCGATCTTGCCGAAGAACTGCAATCCTTGGCGAAGGAGAGAAAACTCTCTTTCAGTGGAGAAATGCCTTCGCAGTCTCTTGCGCTCGACACGGATCCCATCCTGCTCCATGTGGTATTCCAGAACATCTTCAGTAATGTGCTGAAGTATTCCAAGGAGGGTGGGAACGTTAATCTGCGGTGTTCTGTAAACAAACAAATGATCACCATCACAGTACAAGATACGGGAATCGGGATTCCTAAAGAGGATCAGCCGCGTATTTTTGAGAGACTCTTCCGCGCCCGGAATGCCACAAAGGTTGATACCGATGGGAGCGGTTTGGGGCTCTACATATCCAGGATGATTCTGGAAACGCTTGGAGGAAAAATTTCCTTCGAGAGTGAGGAGGGCAGGGGTGCTCAATTCACCGTGGTCCTACCGCGCCGTCCTCGTGGTACGCCCAAGAGCCCAAGGGGCTCTTGAGGGTCTGCTCTCTCTGTACGCCGGGTTCTGTGTCCCACTTTCGTGGGATGACGATCATCTCTCTGGGGTTGGAGTTGCCTCACAACCTCAATGCGGAGGGGCCTGCGGCGCGGCGGAACCACCGCGAATTTCCGTTGGCCCAATTCCTCCTTGCACCACCGAGAAGTTTACCAACCCAAAGCTTGCGCTTAGGGTCCTCGGTTTCCGAGGCGTTTCACACCCCGCGAATGCGGAGCTCGTCTCTGTGGCACTGGTCCGTACCCGTCTTTTAGGTATATGACGGGCAGATGGGTGTTACCCACTCAGCGTTCCGTTGGTGCCCGGACGTTCCTCCCGCGGCGTAAGCCGGGGGCGATCGCCCAAAAGAGCAGATAGCAAGTATCGCACGGGGCATTGAACGGTGCAATGCGGCAGAAGAAAATTTGGCTTCGGTATGCGGCACCGCACGCAGGAGGTCGGTTTCTTAGTTCTTCTGCCGGCAAGGACGCTCTATACTTTCCCTCAGTGCCGCCTTAGCTCAGTGGTAGAGCAACGCACTTGTAATGCGTAGGTCCGGGGTTCAAGTCCCCGAGGCGGCTCCATCGACACGTCGCCTTCGCTTCGGTGCCCAGCCCCGCTCTGTGGGGTGTGTGTGATAAGCAAGGCCTGCTCGCAGCAGCGAGCAATGCACTTGGAATGCGTAGGTCCGGGGTTCAAGTCCCTTAAGGCGGCTCCATCCACACGTCGCTTTTGTTCCATTCCACTGCGGAATCGAATCAGCACTCTACTCGCCTACCGACAAGCAACCGCAGACTCTATACTTGACCACGTGAAACGGTCCGAAATCCTCTTCGGGGTACTCAGGATTCCCATGGATGTGCTCGCGGTTCTTGCAGCGCTCCTCTTGAGCCACAGGCTTCGCGAGGCGCAAATCGACCTCATTCCACGGGTACAACTCTTAGACCCATCGCCCACGCTTCCCTCAATTCATGAGTATCTCTGGTCATTTGCGCTGCCTGGAGCAGCTGTGTTCCTCTGTGTTGCGGCGCTCTTAGGGCTCTATGTCCTGCGTTCCACGGGGAGCGCGTGGAACGAGATAGGTAAGATTATCATCGCCGGTTTTGTGTGGACTGTTCTCGTGATGGCGTGGTACTTCCTGATTGCCAAGGAGCTTTTCTACTCACGCATTCTCCTTGCCCACTCGACACTCTTCATCATCCTTTTCGTCATGGTCGCCCGGGCGACCATTATCCTCTTGCAGCGCGCCTGCCTGCGGACGGGCATCGGTGTCCGGCTCGTCGTTTCCATTGGCACGCACCCCATTGCCCACACCGCACACACCGCACTTTTACACGACGCGCACTACAAATACCTTGGACACCTCTCCGATCTTTCGAGGCTGCAATCGCTCTGCAGTACATGCCGTCCTGATTTGGTCGTGCAAACCGACCCCGATCCCAGCGGGAAGAGCACGCTCACACTCATTGAGTACTGCAGGAGTCATCACCTGGGGTATGCGTTCCTTCCTCCCGTCTTCGCCGATGTCCCGCATCTCCTGCGCGTTGAGCGTCTGGGGCTTGTCCCCATGTTGCAGTTTTTCCCTACGCCGCTCGATGGCTGGGGACGCGTGCTCAAACGGCTCTTTGATCTCAGCATGAGCGTACTTCTCCTCCTCATTCTCTCGCCGTTGCTCCTCCTGATTGCTGTTGCCATAGTTTTGGAATCCGGATTTCCAGTGCTTTACCGCTCCCGACGCATCGGTGAGTATGGGGAAATACCCATCGATGTATGGAAATTCCGCTCCATGATTCGTGGAGCCGATGAGCGCAAGCAGGAGCTTTTACAACAGAACGAACGCAACGACGGTCCGCTCTTCAAGATCCGCGCCGACCCCCGTGTAACGCGCGTCGGGCGTGTGCTGCGGCGTTTTGATCTTGATGAACTCCCGCAACTTTTCAACGTGCTTTGGGGACAGATGTCCCTGGTGGGTCCACGTCCGCATCTTCCTGATGAGGTCAGCCGATACTCGGAGTTCCAACGGCGGGTTTTTGCCATTAAGCCCGGCGTGACGGGGCTAGCACAGGTCTCTGGGCGCAGTACGCTCAAGTTCGACGAAGAAGTGCGTTTCGATCTTCAATACATTGAAGAATGGTCCCTCGCGCTTGATCTCTGGATTCTCTGGAGGACACTCTTTGTGGTATTTTGGGGAAAAGAGAACGGATGAAACATGCATACTGCATCGTACAGCGTCCAAGGGGATCGTCATGAAAAGAGCGACAACTGATTGTCGGGTTTCGCTGTTGTGGCGCGAGGACGCTCCTTCTTTATTGCAGGTGAGCGCTTCTTGTGCGGTTTTGTGGTTGCAGGCGTGCTGGCGGGTTTTGGTGCGGGCGGAGTTTCTGCGGAGAAGCTCTCCACATAGGCGCGCAACCGATCGCCATAGGACTTCTTCACAAGACGCTCATCAAGGAAGGACACTATTCCAACAGATGTTCTGTGGCGACAGAACGTTCTTAAAAGCCTAAAGAGCCTGTGTTCCAGTCGTGGCAGGGCATACTCCTCGAATGCATTGGCAAAACGCTCCGAACGACGGGCAAATGCCGGAGCAGAGGGAATGTCAAAAGGCATACTCGCGACGAAGAGCGCGTCGACGGTGTCAGGGGGCAGAGAAATTCCTTCGTATGTCCACGGTGTCAGCAGCCACACACAGGGGGATTTGGCTGCAAGAAACTCGGCTTGAAGCCGCTGCAATCCTCCACTCAGGTTCTGGCAAATAAGGCTGACCCCTTTCTTTTCCAGTTTTTCCGTGGCGGTGACAAAGAAGCCCTCGATGAGTCTGCGGCTTGGCAAGAGCACGATGGTTTTTCCCTCAGGAGGATGTTCCAAAATACTCTCCGCTGTTCGTTGCGGGTCGATGGATATGGGGAGATCAATATCAGCGTGTGGCGGGAGAGTATATGTCGTCGTGGCAAGTTCCTCAGGGAGAATTGCTTTCAGCGTCCTGGCGCTGCCGTGCGGTATGAGGAGGGTGGTGGGATGCTGGTTGTACAGAAGAGAGGAGAGCAAACGATCAATGCGCTCGGGAACCGAATGCACAGATTGTGTTCCATCCGTGCGCTCCTCAATCCATACGATGCGACCGCGAGCTGCCTCGGGGCGCAGGATTTCGCAAAGGTGTGTGAAGGACTGAGAGACGAGAGTGGGAAGAGCATCCAAGAGAGCCTCTTCTAAATGCGAGCGCAGATTGCGGGTTTCGCCCGTTTGCAGATGACTGGCATCGAGAAAGTGGACATCCTGCCCCGCACGTGTTTTCTCTATCCACAGTTGTACCAAATCCACGATAGCCATAAGGCGGTCGTCCCCCTCTGCGGCGGCTCGTAGGTTGTCGAGTGTGCAATGCCAGCCGTACGCTTTGGTCGCGGTGTCTTCCAGCATGGAGGCATCATCAATGATGATATGCGCGCGATCGTCGAGATGTTCATTGGCGACGTGTTGAGGATCCTGGAGGAACGAGAGGAGTTGCCAGTGATCCAACAGCACGACGCTCGGCAGGTCGAGGAATTGCTCCCGATACCGGGGCGAATCCGCCGTACATGCCAACCTGCCGTTCCACACGGCATCCTCCTCGCCATGGAGCGGGAGCTCGCGCCTGGACCGCGGTTCGTACCACGCCAACTTGAGCGCCAGCGTTCCCTCATCAGCAGTGTACTGCTCCTGCTGAGCAAACTGCTTTGCGGCATCGAAGTCCAGGAGACGCGATGGAGAGACAATGACGCGTACTCCGTCGGGGATACGCAAGCGGCTTATAGTCGCATCGAGGTTCTTCACTGCAATCCAGTGTACGGTGGAAGAATCCTCTACGGCGTGGTCCAGAATTTGCTGTAAGGAGGAAGGGTCCAGAGGTTCTTCGACAAGCCGCACAGCTCCACGCTCCGGTTTTTCGAATACAGCGGGGACAAGGTCATACCGCGTTTGCTGTGCTGGAGTTTTTACTTGCGGCATGGAGAGCCACCGAGGCGGTTCCGTTGCGCTTGGAGTGGGCAAAACGGAGAAGAGCGCTCGGTACCCTGGCGATGAGGCTTCCATGACACGACGCGTGATCTCATGGAGTTCGGGGGGGAGCTCGGTGAGTCGTTCCCAGCAACGTTCCAGGAGTTCGAGCGTTGCGCGAACATCTCCCAGGGCGCGGTGCACGGGTTCATGGTTGAGCTTAAGAACAGCGCTCACGTATCCCAGGGAGTAACTCGCAAGCTCGGGGAAAACGAGCGAAGCGAGCATGGACGTGTCAATCCAGGGACGCTCAGTAAGATCGATCCCTTCCCCTTTGAGCATTTTGAGGTCAAAGGAGACATTCTGTCCGACAATAAGACCTTTCGTTCCTATGTGCGCGAGTATTTCCTCGCGCAGGTCTTCGATGCCGGGTTTTCCCTCTAAATCCGTTGGGCGAATGTGTGTGAGCACCTGCACGGGCTCAGGGATAGCCGTAGGAATAGCGAAAAGCTGTTCGTACGTGTCCACAATCTCCGAATCCTCCACGCGTATCGAGGCAAATTCAATGACGCGGTTCGCCCGTGGGACGAACCCCGTTGTCTCGGTATCCAGGACGACGAGCGGGATACTGGGCAGCTTCACACGAGAATACTAGAGCGATTACCAGCAAGCGGCCAGCAGTACGCACTGCATATTCTCAAATGGTGGACACCGTGAAACTACGCAGTCTTCCCTTCTGAGGGTTCCTCTTGCACCACTTCTAATACGTCCTTTTTCTCGTCTTCCACCTGCTTTGGTGCCGGTGCCTCTTCATGTTCTTCCGGAGCTTGCGGTTCATCGGCAGGCTGCTGTTCTACTACCTGCGTCTCTTCATCCTTCTTCGCAGCCTCTGCAGCCGGAACGGAAATCCCCGCGTCCCCTTCCACAACAATATCAACGGCCTCACCGCGCAGTTCTGCGAGTTTGGCTTTGAAGGCGGGGAGTTCCTCATAGTTGTACATGTCCAGTTCAAAACCGGTGAGCTCGGTGGCAAGGCGAATGTTCTGCCCCTTCTTACCGATCGCCATGGGACGCTGGGCTTCCTCCACGAAAACGGCAGCGCGCTTCTTGATGCGACGACCCTCTTCATCCAGATGTTCGGTGTTATTCACGATGATAACAGCGGAGATTGCTGCGGGTTGCAGGGCCGTAGAAATGAGTTTAATGGGATCATCGGACCATTCGATCATGTCCACACGCTCACCATTGAGTTCCTCCATCACGGCCTGGATGCGTACGCCCTTCTGCCCGACGCATGCGCCAATAGGATCAATGCGAGGATCATTGCTCTGCACAGCAACCTTGCTGCGGAAACCCGCATCACGGGCAATGGCTCGGATGATCACATCGCCATTGCGCACCTCGGGGATTTCGAGTTCGAGGAGTTTCTTCACCAAATTCGAGTGCGTGCGTGAGATCCTCAATTGCGGACCTTTGCCGGTGAGTTCTACTTTATCCAGGTACACGCGGATGCGTTTGCCCGTGTAGTAGTGCTCGCCGGGAATCTGCTCGCGCCAAGGGAGGGAAACCGTCATTCCCTCGATTTCGAGGGTCACCCAGTTGGGTTCCACTTTGGTGACTGTGGCTGTCAGGAGCTCCTCCTCACGATCTTTGAACATCTCGTAGAGGCTCTGTTTTTCCGCTTCCTGGATTTTTTGGAGGATCACCTGTTTGGCTGCCTGAGCTGCAATGCGGCCATATTCCATAGGAGTCACATCAATCTCGATCTCATCGCCCACGCCGATATCGGGCTTGATCTTCTTTGCCTCTTTTATACCAATCTCGAAATTCTCGTTCTCCACATCCTCCACCACTTCCTTTATCAGGAGGATTGTCGGCATATCGCGGCCCTCCTCCAGCTCTACGCGGATTTCCTGCTCCTTATTGCCGTAGTCCTTGCGGTACGCTGTGGCGATGGCCTGCTTGACGGCCTCCAGAACCTGTGAAGGATTGACGTTCTTCTCTGAACAGATCTGATTGATGGCCGCAATGAATGATGCTCGCATGAGGACAGGGGTAGAAAGAAATCACCGTTCTGATGAGAGAACAGTGTGTACGTATCCTTACCACGCTCATTCTACCGTTTGTCTGTAAATCCTGCAATGATTTTTCTCTCTTCTGCTACCATTGCCCCTATGCGGTTCCTCTGGCTTACCGCTGTGCTCAGTGCCGGTGTTGGCGTCCTTGCCGCGCACAGCGCGAATGTCTGGCTCGATACCCGTATTGCACTCATAGGAGATGCGGTCGGATTGCAGCATTCTACGAATCCTGGCATTGCCTGGGGAGTGCGCCTTCCCCCTGTGGTGCAGCCGATCCTCATCCTCGTTGCGCTCATTTTTCTCTCCTGGTTCGCCTGGCGCAATGCACAAACGAGAATTGCTCAAGTCGCTTTCGGGCTTGTCTTGGGCGGAGGTGCGGCCAACGTCATTGACCGTTTGCCGGATGGATTGGTCACGGATTTCTTCCAGGTAGGGAGTTTTCCAATCTTCAATCTTGCAGACAGTTGCATCACTATTGGCGTAGGACTGTTACTCCTCGAGCTTCTCATCGAACGCTGGCGCGGCAGGGCCGAGTGACAAAGCTGCCAACCGTGCTTCCCGTATGCGGGAAGTCCGCTACAATGGCCCCTCTCTTCTCATGGACACCCTGTACCGCATTGTCGGAGGCACAGCGCTGCGTGGCGATGCAACGATCAGCGGCTCCAAGAACGCAGCGCTTCCATTGATCGCTGGCAGTGTGCTCTGCAGCGGGGAAACCGTTATTGAGAATGTGCCGGATCTGCGGGACGTGCGTGCACTTCTTGAGATTCTTGAGTATTTGGGGGCGGAAACTTCGTTCCAAGAAGGCACGGTACGTATCCGTACCCATAAACTGCAGAGTAAGCCCATTCCTGCGGAGTACGTCGGCAAACTGCGGGGGTCCATCGTCCTTCTGGGGCCACTCCTCGCTCGGTTTGGCGTTGCGTCCATGGCGTATCCAGGAGGATGTGTGCTGGGCAAACGCCCCGTGGATGCTCACGCGTCGGTCTTTGAACAGCTCGGGGCGGAGAATACGAGTCATGACGATGAACTGCACTTTCAAGGCACACTCTCTGCGGCACATGTGGTCCTCCCGGAATTCTCCGTTACAGCGACGGAGAATGCCATTCTCGCAGCGGCCCTGATTCCCGGAGAAACACGCATTGATCTTGCCGCAGCGGAGCCGCATGTGCAGGAGGTTTGCCGCTTTGTACGGGCAATGGGTGCCCAAATTGAGGGCATCGGCACCCATACGGTCACGATTCATGGACGTGGAGATTTGCGGTGTGTTACGCACACGCTTACCTCCGATTACTTGGAAGCAGGTGCACTTGCCATGGCTGCGGTGGTCACCGGAGGCAAGGTGCGTCTCCATGGCGTTGAGCGCGACCATCTCCTCTCCTTCCTGTCCGTCCTCTCGCGCATGGGAGTGGAGTGGCGGTTCGATCCTCAGGAAAAACTCCTTTTTGTTGACGGCGAGATTTCCTCTCTGCGCTCGACAAAAGTACAAAGCAATATCTTCCCGGGCTTCCCCACGGATCTCCTACCCCTTGTTGGAGTGGCCATGACCCAGGCCAATGACGTGAGCCGAATTTTTGAGTGTCTCTTCGAGGGGCGTATGGCATACCTCTATGAGCTGGAGAAGATGGGTGCGCATATCGAAGTGCTCAATTCACACCAGGCGCTCATCATCGGGCCCACCCCTCTGCGCGGACGTACGGTGGCGAGTAACGACATTCGTGCAGGGGCCGCCATGGTGCTTGCGGGTTTGTGTGCGGAAGGAGAAACGACCGTGACCGATATCCGGTACATTGAACGGGGTTACGACCGATTTGACGAAAAACTCCGTAGCCTGGGGGCAAAGATCGAACGGGTGGAAAGCTAGAGTTTTTCTTGGAGCACCGCCTTGCACGTCGCGGGGATTTCATTATCCTCTGGGGGATGCTGACATTTACATCCCTTGGCGGAGGCGCGGTACGATGTATAGATGGCGGTAAAGCGATTCTCGCTTTTCCGAGCAAACCGAGCGGAAAGGACATCAACCTGCTTTCCGTGCCGGAGGAAACCCCGCAGGAGGGCGTGATTTCCTGGCCGGGGGAGTATGACCTCGATCAGGTGGCTATTCGCGGCATCGGGCATGATGAGGGAAAGAAAGTCTCCTATTCAGTGGAGGTGGAAGGTGTGCGTTGCGCGTTCCTCTCTTCTCCTCTGCACGATTGGTCGGACCACGAGCTCGAGCTTTTGGGGGATGTTGATGTACTCTGTATTCCTGCGGATGATGTGAAGCTTGCACAGAAGATCATTGACGAGGTGGACCCGCGCGTTCTCATTCCCCTCCCCACCAAAAATGAGGACACATTCAGCGAGCTCTTACGTGTGTGTGGAGCGCAAGGCAAGGAATCTCAGGATGATTACAAGCTCAAGAGCAAGGCTTCCCTCCCCATGGAGGGGCGCGAAGTCGTCATTCTTACATCAAGGAAAGAGTGAGATCTTTCCTACCGGCATTCCCCATCCGTGTGCTCTGCAGTAGAGTGCTCTTGGGCTTTGGTCCCCGTTCGCAAGTGTCGCTCCTGTAGTTCAATGGATAGAACAACCGCGTCCTAAGCGGTGAATGTAGGTTCGATTCCTGCCAGGAGTACCACATATTCCATTCTTGCGCATCATTGCAACAATTCATGTCTCCCCTCGTTCCGTGACATGCTCTTGTTCTGCGCATCGAATGCATACTCAATCCGTTTCAGGCTTTGGTTGAAGAACATGGTACTCACGATTCTGCTTCGTATACTGAAGATCTCGTACGCCAGTTGCGTTCCTTCGTCGATCACCTCTTCTCTCACTCTCACAGGATCATGTTCCCAAAAGGTATATGCCTCATCGCAATCCCGCGTCACCTTTTCGATAATTGCAGCCGTCACACCCCTGCAGCTCACTTTAGGCTTTCTATAAGTCCGATATCGCTCTTTCTGTTCGTCGCACATGCCATCAAAACAAGACATCGCAGGTCTGACAACCTGTCGATTGTCGGTATTTTCCAGGATCGCCAAACGTAAATAATCTTCGGTGAAGACAGAGATGTTCTCCGGATGCATGCCATGCCCGGAGAGCACCTCCTTGTACTCATTCCGGATTACAGGATGCAATTGGGACAACGTCAACCTCTTCCATTTTCGTTTGGGGATGGATTGCGCAGGATCGAGAAACTGATCGCCAAATTTTTTTGCATGATCGAATGCCACTGCAACACGCCGAACCCGATCCCGAAAAGATGCAGCGAGTTCTATCGCTTTCTGAAAGGCAATAATCTGCGCATCTTCCACAATAACCTCATTGCGATAGATCTCCACTTTCGGATTGCCGGCGAAAATTCCTACATTTTGCATGAGCAAATAATATGTTATGAACATAATATAATTATATTGTAAAGTATCAATAAAATGATTGTCACTAAAATAATGATATTCAATATATCCTTTACTTAAGCTAATATATTCATATGAAAAATGACGATAAATCTGTCAGCAATATAGATATCTCTGGAATTCTCACTCAATTGGGCTACTCAACGCGGGAATCTCGCGCGTATCTTGCCGCACTGGAATTAGGGATTGCACCCGTGAGTGTTATTGCCAAACGGGCAAGCCTTAAGCGCCCGACAACTTTAGAAATCCTCAAGAAACTTTCGCAGAAGGGCATCGCAGAATTTTACATGCGGAAGAACACGCGTTTCTATTCCGTTCTTCCACCGAAGCAGCTCCTTGATAAATACCAAAGGGTCATTGATCAACTCGAGGAGGCCGTGCCGAAGATGATGGCTATTTCCTACAGCATCGCCCAGAAGCCGCACATCTCCTTTTACGAAGGGAAAGAGGACCTCAAGCGCCTCTATCTCGGTGTCCTTGAGAGCAAAACAGAGGTGCTTAATTACTTTCTGCCGGAGAAAGTATTCGAATACTTCACTGAAGAGTGGGTGCAAAAATATTTCCTCGCAGAGCGCCTGCGGCGCAAGGTTGCCGTTCGGGGCATTTCCCCCGACTCGGAGTTCATGCGCGATTTTTTGAAGCGTACCCCAAAAATCATCCGTGAGAATAAGATCATCAATGGCAAGGCTCTCCATTTTACAAACGAAATCTATCTTTATGACGACAAGAAGATGGTCATTTTTTCCTTCGATGAGGACTTCGCTTTACTCATTGAAAGCAGGGATGTCGTTAACACACAGAAAGTTATATTTGAATTAGCATGGCAGAGCGCATTGCTCTTCGATGGGTACAAGTGAGTCATCAATTCCTGCCAGGAGTACCAATCTCTACCATGAGAGTATGACAACAGAACAGGCGAACATCATCTTCCTCCATGGCAATAACGGCGGAAAGGGCGATGGAGGGAAGGCAAGCGATTACTGGTTCCCCTATGCAAAGCAGGAATTTGAAAATCTGGGACTCCAGGTCACGGCACTGGATTTTCCAGATCCAAGGATCGCCCGGATGAACATATGGCTTCCGTTTCTTAAAGATGCATGCGGCGCCAACGAATACTCCATCCTGATCGGGCACAGCTCCGGCGCGATAGCCGCCATGCGCTATGCAGAAAAAAACAAAATTCTTGGATCGGTACTTGTCGGTGCGTACTACACGGATACGGGGGATGCAATTGAGCGCATGAGCGGGTATTTCGACGAGGAGTGGGATTGGTCCGCCATCAGGAAGAATCAACGGTGGATTATCCAGTTTGCTTCCGTAGATGATCCATTCTTCTCCATCGAAGAGCCGCGACTTGTGAGTGAAAAGCTACAGACGCAGTACTGTGAATACACAGAGAGGGGGCACTTTTTTGACGAGACGTTTCCAGAACTTGTGGAAGCAGTGAGGCGCAAGCTCGCGTAATTGACGCACTCATACTGCTGAGCTCTTCAGGACTTCTCGTAGATCCTCTGCCATCTGCTTCGCCGCATTCTTCGCAGCCTCCTGCCAATCTTTTCCTTTGCTCGCAAAGATGATGCCCCGCGCAGAGTTGACGATGGCTCCAGTGCCATCGGGCAGGAAACCAGGTTTGCAATCCGCCGCCCCTCCGCCCTGCGCACCGTAACCGGGGATCAGGATCACAGCGTGCGGCATAAGGGTGCGCAGGTATTTAAGTTCCTCCGGATACGTAGCTCCGACAACAGAACCCACACAGGAAAAGATCGTCTCCTTCCCCAGGTGTGCGCTCCCCCAACTCTCCACCAGTTGTGCCATGTGCTCGTGCACAACCTCGTCACCCGTGGGCAGATCCTGCAGCTCGCCGGAGCTGGAATTGGAGGTCTTCACAAGAACAAAGACGCCTTTGTTGTTCTGCGTTGCACGCTCGATGAACGGTTGCACGCCATCCGACCCCAAGTAGGGGCTTACGGTGAGAGCATCAATGGGGCTCGCTGCGCTCAGGTACGCATCCGCGTACGCTTCGCACGTCGAGCCGATGTCGTTGCGCTTTCCGTCGGCGATGACGAGAAGTCCCTGCTCCTTGGCATAGGTGCAAACTTCCCAGAAGACCTTCATCCCCTCCCATCCCAAAAGTTCGAAGTACGCCATCTGCGGTTTCACGCAACACGCGACTTCTTTCACGGCGTCTACGATTCCTTTGCAGAAGGTGAGCACCCCCGCCGGAGTGCGCTCGATTCCCTCAGGGAGTTTCCCAACATTGGGGTCCAGCCCCACACAGACGGGGGACTTGGTTTTGCTCGCTGCGGTGAGCGCATCGGCGAAGTGCATCGGGACGATGATACACGAGGTTTGTGTATGTAAGCAGTGGTTTATGACTGGGGTTGGGGTTCGGTCATAGACATGAGGCTAGTCCAACCAGATTTCCATCGGATCAAGAAACTGTTCGTACCACAGAGAGGACCATGGCCACCCTTCGGGCTCTTCGGTCAAATGGTGGTGCCAAGCGTTGTATTGGACGTAGGAAAGAGCATTGGAGAGCTGCTCTGTATCGCGAATACGCTCATCATGGAAGCCATTTTGCCAACGGATGTCTCCAGTATTCGCAACTGGGGCCCATGATTTTTTGAGAACGACATCCCGTAGCTGGGGTTCATGAACCCCAGCTACGGGAATGATCTTTATGTTGTCTGCTATGGAGGAATAAATCTGCCGTATGTGCCATGAGCTATTCCGTTTGAACGAATGCATAAATGCGCTGAGTCCTCTCTCACCTGGTTCCAGCAAGATATGGATATGGTTGGGGAGAACACAAAACGCGAATACCTGTGCACACTGAATATTCTTCGTCATCACAAGGTTATCCATAAGGAGCTGTGGTATTTCCGGCAGCGTGCACCAGGGAATGCCCTCCCGCGTGTTCGTGGTGACATGGAAGGTGCCGCGTTGTATGGCATGATGCTGTGTCATTCTTCCACTCCCACCTGCTGCCGGTACTGCAGCGCCTCGGCAATGTGCTCGGTGGCGATCTCCTGTGCTCCTGCGAGATCCGCAATCGTGCGAGCCACCTTGATCATGCGGTGGTAGCTCCTGGCGGAGAGTCCCAGGCGGTTCACGGCCTGCTTGAGCAGTGCCTGTGAAGCGGTGTCCAGAGGGCAGAGCGTGTCGATGTGCTTTACAGTCATTTCCTTGTTCGTGCGGATAGGGAGATCGATAAAACGCCGCTCCTGTGCGCTGCGGGCCGAAATCACGCGTTGGAGTATTGCGGCGCTTGTTTCGGTGCCTTTCCCCGGGGGCTGCTGCAACTTCTCAATGGGAACCGCCTGCACGGCGATCGTAAGATCAATGCGGTCGAGGAGCGGTGCAGAAATACGCCGCTGTATCCGCCTGAGTGACCCGCTGCCGTACTGCGGTGGGTTCATGGCTGCCACCATGATGAAGTCCGCCGGGAACGTCACCGACCCCTGTGCGCGTGTGATCGTAATTTGGCGATCTTCCAATGGTTGACGCAGCACTTCGAGTACGGGTGGCGGGAACTCCGCCAGTTCGTCCAAGAAGAGCACGCCTTTGTGCGCCAGGCTGATCTCGCCTGGGCCGGGAACCTGTCCGCCTCCGACAATGCTTACACCGCTAGCCGTGTGATGCACCATGCGAAACGGACGGTGGTGTAAAAGCGGGGTATCCGGCGGTAGTAAATTCGCTACGGAGTAGATCTGTGTGACCTCAATGGATTCTTCCCGCGTGAGCGGAGGGAGAATGGTACGAAACGCCCTTGCCAGGAGTGTCTTGCCTGCACCAGGCACGCCAGAGAGGAGCACATTGTGCCCGCCGGCTGCAGCGATCTCCAGCGCACGCTTGGCGTGCTCCTGGCCGCGGACATCGGCAAAGTCCACTCCGTTCGTCGTGTCACTCACGGGACTGCAGGCAGGGGAGGCAATGGGCTCGGGCTCCTGCGTGCCGGTGAGGATGGCAATGAGTTCGATGAGGTTACGTGCGCCGATCACCTTGAGCCCCGGGATGAGCGCCGCCTCGGGTGCATTAACTGCGGGGACGACGATCGTGGAAAATCCCCGCTCCCTGCAGGCGATGGCTGCAGGAAGGATGCCACTCACATGACGCAACGATCCGTCGAGCGCAAGCTCGCCTAAGAATGCACTTTGAGCGAGTCGCTCCTCTTCAATCACGAGTGACCCGTTGACGATAAGAAGCCCCAGGGCGATTGCTAGATCGTAACGGGGACCAACCTTCTTGAGATCCGCTGGTGCCAGATTAACGGTGATTGTCCTCCCCGTGGGGAAGCGATACCCGCTGCTGCGCAAAGCCATCTTTACACGCTGTTTACTCTCCTGCACGGCGGTATCACCCAGTCCTACGATGTACATGGCAGGTTCCCCGCGCGTGGCACCCACCTCTACAGTGATGCACTCACTCTTCAGGCCGATGGTGGCAAACGACGTGAGTTTTGCGAGCATGAAGTGCTGGGAGTGTACTTACGTACACCTCTTTTTCAACTACTTGGACTGGACGATCGTACACCCCTATGGCACACTCATCCCATGATGGAGCCACGTGCACCAAAGATGACACAGTGTTCCCCTCACTCCACAGCGCGCGTGGGTGCATACGGGGAGGAGGTTGCTCTGCGATACCTGCGTTCTCTCGGGTATGCGGTTCGCGCAATGAATGAGAGAGTCGCGCACGACGAAATCGACATCATTGCCTTCGACCCCGCGGAAAAGTCCCTCATTTTTGCTGAGGTCAAAACGCGCGCCTCCTTCGACCAGGACTTCCCCCCACAACTCAACCTCACTCCCGCGAAGTGCGCGTGTCTACGACGCTCCGCCCGAGCGTGGGTGGCAGATCACGCATACGAAGGCAGTTACCGCATCGACCTCCTCTGTGTTGCCGCTGGCAGAGTCGTGGAACACATCAAAGAGATTGCAGAAATTTGTGAGTGATGCCGGCAAGTCCGTCACTTCCAGTCGGCAAGAACAGTGACATTCCCCGTTTCCAAGATACGTTTGAGGGGCCAGCGCTCTTCATCCTCATCACTTGCGAGCATCGTCTCCCATGTGCGTCGCTTCTCCTCTCCCCGCAGCAGGAGCACGTGCTCCTGTGCCGCGGCGATCGCGTTGAGTGCCAGCGAGATGCGATCGTGAACGGCAAACCGATCTGTGACAGTGTGAAGAGTGAAATGCTGATCTCCCAGGGCTTCGGGCGAAAGTGGAGGAAAGAGTGACGCGATGTGCCCGTCGTCTCCCATACCCAGGATCACAAGGTCGGGGAGGGCATCAGAGAAAAGCGCGCGCAGGGTATCCGCGTACGTGCTGACGCACTCCTCCATAGGAAGCAGCGTGTCGGGGAACATCACCTGTGTTGGAGGGATAGCTGCGTGTGTGAGAAGCGTTTCGCGCACCATGTGCTGGTTGCTCTCGGGATTGTCGGGTGGAACGTAGCGCTCGTCCACGAGGAAGACCGAGACCTTCGACCAATCGAGAGACATCGCACCGAGTGCGGCGTAGATCGGTCGTGGAGTGGAACCGCCGGAGAGTCCTACCGTGCAAGCACCCCGTTCTCTCGTGGTACGAGTAAGAGATTCTTCAAGAAGCTCGAGGGTACAAGGGGCAAAGTCCGCAGCCGATGTGGGGATGATGCGGTAACTCATGAAAAATAAAATCTCTGGGTCATCTCATGAAGAAATCCATGCAATCGAATCCCGTTCGATCCATGCGTCGGCCTCCTCGGGGCCCCTGCTCCCTGCAGGATACGTATAGAGCGGCGTATCGGGAGCGGACAGATACGCCTGTAGCGGGTCCATCAAGCGCCAGGCGCAGCGCACTTCCTCAAAGGTCAAAAACCACTGGCGTTTGCCGTGAATGGCTTCCAAGAGGAGCAGGCTGTGCTCAGGAAGACAGTCGCCCACGCAGACCAATGGGTCAGTGAGAATCAGAGGCCGAAACGCAGGCACTGTTCCGCCGAGCTTCGTCTGCAGAGTGATGCGCATGCCGGCTTCGCCCTGGAGAATGAATTCTAAACGATTGGGCTCTGCACCCTTGCCGATCGGATGAGGTTCTTGGAAGACAATAGAAATGCGTGTCTCCTTCTTTGCCAGGCGCTTGCCGGAACGCAGGTAAAAGGGCACGCCATCCCAACGCGACGAACGGGTCATCAGCTTGAGACACGCGAACGTGTTGGTGCGGGAGGTGGCAGAGATGCCCTCCTCTTCGCGGTATCCCAAAACGCTCTCCCCGTGCACGGTGCCGGCGGTGTACTGCCCCTGGAGCACGATCTCACCCAATTTTGCCGTTGACGGAAGATAGAATTGCTCGAGTGCCTTGGCTCGGTTGTGCACCACGGATTCATCCTTCTCTGTGAGGCGCATGGTGAGGAGTGATCCGATCATCAGGAGATGACTCTGAAACATATCGCGCAATGTTCCCGTATGCTCAAAGTATCCTGCACGTCCCTCGAGGCCCTTCTCCTCAAAGGCGGTGATCTCCACATGGTGGATGAGTGTGTTCTTAAAAATCCGCTCCACGATGGGATTGGCGTAACGCAGGTAGAAGATGTTGCGTACAGCCTCCTTCCCCAGGTAGTGGTCCAAAAGGTAGAGGTCTTCCTCGCGAGAACAGCTCAAAAACTTTTCTCGAATCTCCTCAAAGCTCTCGCGGTCGTGCCCCACAGGTTTCTCCACAATTGAACGCACGGGGGATGTTTCACTGCGTATGCCGCTCTCGCAGAGGTTGTGTGCGATGGACGAAAAAAGATTCGGCGGTACGGAGTAATATGCTAAGCGCACCTGGTTTTTCCATCCCTTTTCGATTTGTAGGAGTTGTTCCTTAAGCGAAGAAAAACTAGCGAGGTTCGTGTACTGCCCAGTGCAGTAGTACACGTGGGAAAGGAATTCCCCAAGTACACTCTCGTTCACTTCCAGCATGTGTTCGCGCACGGCCTTTTCCACAAACATGCGAAATGCTGTGGTCTCCATCTCCGTGCGGGAAAATCCCACAATCGCATACTCCTTGGGCAATCTCTTTTTTAGTGCAAGGACGTAGAGTGCGGGAAAGAGCTTAATGCGTGCCAAATGACCGGAGGCTCCAAAGAGAATCAGACTGAAGGGCAATGGTGCACTGAAAATATCCATGGAGTGATTGTACGAGAATGTCACCCGCGCCAAAAGCACGAGGTGCTCAATCTGTTGGTTCGGTGTAGTATTGGCGGGCATTTCCCCCTCACCTATGCTCAATGCCAAGGCCTTTGGACTCGCGTGCGGCATTCTATGGGCACTCTGCGTGCTTGTGTTTGCGGCAACGTCTACCTGGTTCAACTACGGAACCGAGTTCGCCATGATCCTCGCGACCGTGTACAAGGGCTACGCCCCCACGGTTCCCGGTGCCATCATCGGTGCGGTGTGGGGATTCTTTGACGCCGGAGTCGGCGGGTGGCTCCTTGCACTCCTCTACAACACACTCGCGCGGCGTGTGTAGGGGGCCATGCGTGTGTACCGTTCTTGACCTGTTTGAGTCAAGTGTCCTAAACATGTTTTCGATTCTGCTCTTTGTAGAGCCGAAAAATCGGGTATGTTGAACTTGGCATATTCTGAACGTATCGTACGAGAGCGATGGAAGTATCTTCTCCGAAATCTCCATTCCGCGCGGCATTCGAAGATTATTCTCGTTGTGCACCTCCCACGGAGGAACACAGAGAGGCAATCCTATCAGTATTTTCCGCTCAGGTGCTCACAGAGGGGTCGGATCCACTGCAGAGGTACCCCGAACTTCTGCGTCAGCTGGAGGGCGCACGCGCTGTGTACGACCTGAAACCCTGCGAGTTCTGGGATTTACGGGAATTGCTGCACCTCCAACGCGAAATATACCTCAGTCAGATGCTGCAGAGTGGGCGAGCAGACAATCTCGAGGTCCATGACCGAGAATTGGCATACTTGCAACATCAATTCCGTGAGGACAACAGAGTAGATATTTCCTGCATGCACCTGGAACGTGATACTCGGGATCAATGTGCGCAATGTCTACTGGACTCTGGCAGCCGACAACGCTGCACCAGAGTGTGCCGGGCACGACAATCTCAACCTGTGCAGGAATCATCGGAGGAACTCTTGCAAGCGTGAGCGTTGCCCGGTAGGCTCGCCCCACATCATCGCTCTATCCAGAGTGGCGCGGAGGGAACCGGCCCCGTGATGCGCCCCCCAACTCTTACGACTTCTGTCGAAGTAAGTGGGACATCCGGCCCCCCATGGGGAGAGATAGAACTGCATCCAAGCACTCTTCTCCCTCGCGGGGCAGAGCGCTTCATCGCAATCATTATCTTTTCACTCTTACCTTCACACTCTCATGTCCTACTACTTCACCTCCGAATCGGTCACCGAGGGGCACCCGGATAAGATCTGCGACCAGATCTCCGATGCCATCCTCGACAACGCGCTGAAACAGGACCCGCAAGCACACGTTGCCTGCGAGTGTCTGGCGACCACAGGGCTTGTCGTGGTCGCGGGAGAGATGCGAACCAACGGGTATGTGGATATCGCAGGGGTTACCCGCGAGACCATTCGGGAAATCGGTTACGACGACGCCACCTATGGATTTGATTACAAGGCCTGTGCCGTCATGGTGAGTATTGACGAGCAGAGTCCGGACATTGCCCAGGGAGTGGATACAGCGATCGGCCACGAACAAGGAGCTGGTGATCAGGGACTCATGTTCGGATTTGCCTGCGACGAGACTCCCGAGCTCATGCCGCTACCCATCTCGCTTGCGCATCGACTGACCAAACGGTTGGCACAAGTGCGCAGGGGGAATGGCCTAAAATACCTCCGTCCCGATGGCAAGAGCCAGGTGACGGTCGAGTACAGCGATGAGGGGGTGCCCAAGCGCTTGGAATGTGTGGTGGTCTCCACGCAGCACAGCGAAAACGTGGAGCATGCACAAATTCGTAAGGACGTCATCAAGCATGTCATCGAACCCGTATGCGGCGATCTCTTGGACGACCGGACCAAATTCCACATCAATCCCACGGGACGGTTCGTGATCGGAGGCCCTCCGGGCGACTGCGGACTCACCGGACGCAAGATCATCGTGGATACCTACGGAGGCATCGGGCGCCACGGCGGTGGGTGCTTCTCGGGAAAGGATCCGAGCAAGGTGGATCGCTCCGCCGCGTATGCGGCGCGCTGGATCGCCAAGCATGTCGTGCGAGCGGGGCTCGCACGACGTTGCGAAGTGCAAATCGCCTACGCCATCGGCATAGCGCAACCGGTTTCGGTGCACGTGGAAACCTTTGGTACGGGAACAAAGGATGACCGCGCAATCGAACAGGCGGTGCAGAAGGTCTTTGACTTGAGGCCTGCGGCGATCATCGCGGACCTCGATCTCCTGCGTCCGCAGTACAGGGCGCTCGCCGCCTACGGACACATGGGACGGGAGGACCTTGGGGTTAAATGGGAAGAGACACCGCGAGTCGATTCCCTGTTGCAGGCAGTAGGATGACAGAGTGAGCAAGGGTTGGGGTTCGGGTTGGACAAATTCTCCTCCCAACCCCAACCCGAACCCGAACCCGCATCACGGCAGCGTCTTGATCTGCGTGAGGGGGTAGTAGTAGCGCAGGATCTCCTCGCCCGTGCGTCCTTCCTCCGCCTGTGCCTCCGCGCCGCAGCCGGACATCCCCACGCCGTGTCCGTTCATGGGGAAGCTCTTGCACCAGGGGTCTTCCTTGCTCTGGAACACCTCGGAAAAGGGGAAATGCTTCCACCCCACTTCCTCGGGGGAACGCGTGCGACCGTCATCCGAAGAAAAGTACGGGGTCTTTACCACTTGGCCGTCCTTGGTGATCACCTGGAGCGTGGTGCTCTCTACCGCGGCGATCCACCGGGGATTGCGCTGCGCGAAATTGGCTCCTCGGTACGCCTGAAAACGGGCAGGGGAATCATCGCCATCGTAGGGCATGCCCGGGAATTTGCGATGGAGCGGATCCATGTAGTACGCGGCGTAGCTGCGCGCGGCGATGGCGAACGCACGCTGTTTTTCGTAAGGCTCCGTGTCGGGTTCTTCCGCGAGTCCTTCCATGTACTTTTCCAGAGGAACTTCGTTGATGAGGACAAGTTCCCTGTTGAGCACACGGCACTCCAGTATCCCGTGGAACGCGTTGTCCGTCGCACGCAGGCTGGTGAGGGCGAACAGCCCGCTCTGAGGCTCAATGCGCACCACGCCCGAAGAGAGACGCAACATACCTACGCGGTACGCGCAGCTCTCGCCCTCTCGCTCCAGGAACACCGAAGTCTCCGGATACATGCGGCCGTTCACGGTGACGTAGCGGCCCGTGGTCACGGTGGCGGTGTCCCCTTGGTGAGAAGAGAGACGGATACGGATGGAACGTTCCGGATTCACATTGAGTGGGGTGGTGAGTTCCTCCAATACTTCGCTGGGGCGCTGCGGCTGCGCGGGACTCTCGGTGGTAACCGAAGGAGAAGAGTCTCCCGTAAGGGAGCGAAGCCGTCGTCCTTCACCGCGCAACGTAAAGACGATGTTGCCGATGCGTACGGTGTACGTGTTTGACTGCGGGGGGAGGAGGGCACGGATGCGGATGATCTGTGTCTCACCACTCTTGAGTGTGTTGGGCGACAGGAGCTCTTTGCGCACGCGTACTTCCCGCCCGCCAAGTTCCTGCCATAAGCCGACGCGATCATTGGATCGCACGACTTCCGCCAAGCGCGCACGCTTGGGGACAGCGGCATCCCCGGCGCGATAACGCACCAAGAAGGTCACCTGCCCGCCGGGGAGCGTGGTGTACTCAGTTTCACCAACGGCTTCCAGGAGCGGTTCAGTTGTCCGGGTCTCGCGCGCGAGCCGCTCTGTGCGGCGCTCAACGCTTCGATCTTGGTACTCCTTGCGTTCGGGCGGGATAATGGCGGAGCCCAAGCGACCCGCCAGAATGTGTGACCGCAGTTGCGCCATAACCTCATCCACGTAGTACCCAGGGCAGAGCGTGCTGCCGACATCTTGGTGACCGACAATCGCGGGCAACGACTCGCCGTGGAAGACCACGCGCTCATTCAGGTTCATGTTGTTCTCCTGCGCAAGGTAACTCAAAAGCCACTTCAGACTGCGCCACTGTGCTTGCGTGGGCTTCTCGATCTCAAAGTTCCCCATCAGCGCAACCCCCACAGTGCCGACGTTCGCGCAATATGCATGACCGCCCACGACGCGGTCATCCTCTCCTTCGCGTCCCTGGTAGATCGCGCCCTTCTCGTCGACGACGTAGTGGTAACCGATGTCTCCCCACCCCAGCGTTCCTGCATGGTACTGGTAGAGCGCCCGCATGCGCTCCACACCGTTACGCTCGTCTCCGGCCACGGTGAGAGCGGTATGGTGCACGATGAAGAGGCGCACCTTTTGGGCGTAACTCTGCGGCCAACGCAATTCCTTACCATCGGTATCGGTAGTCACGGTGCGTGCGACTTTGAATTCGTCGGGATACGTGCGCTGTGTCTGGATGCAATCTGCTACGCGCCGGGAAACATCACCGGTCTCCCCTACGCCGATGGCATCGGGGTCGCTCGCCGGTTCCTCGCCAATGAGAATCTCCTCATCTGCGCCCCACTGTTCCCGTGAGAGGATGCGCGGCTTGGTTATGGGGGTCACAGCGGCAACGGTGTAGTGTGCCGGCTCATCGGAAATCGTGAGAGGATGGAGCACATAAGGAGAACGACTCTCAATACGTACGCGCTCCACTGCGGACCCAAAGACCAGGAGTCCTGTCTCACGCGATCCGGGAGCGGCATCTGCTTCCGTGGCAAGCGTATGCCACGAAGTCCAACCAGAAGCGATGCGCCCCTGCACTGCAGCAGATGCCTCCTGCGTAATGAGACCGAGGCTCAACGCATCAACGGGTTCAGGAAAATGATGGGTGCGTATGGAGAGCTCTCCCCCAGAGAGAAGGAGAACAGCGCAGAGCACTGTAGCGAGGGTCAGGCGCCGCATGTGGGGGCAGTATAGCGGCTTAGGATTTGTTATGCGATGAGAGAAGTTTTTCGTATGTATCAACCATACGCTCTGCGGTAAAGAGATTCTGAGCCGTCCTGCGGCCGAGCTCTCCCATTCCCTTTAGTTTCTTCGGGAAGGAAAGACACTTGAGAATCTCCTTCTCGATTGCACGGCTCTCTCCGGCAGGAACGACGATGCCGTCCATGCCGCTCGTCAGGTACTCGGCAATGCCACAGACATTGGTAACGAGCACAGGAACACCCCGGAGCATCGCTTCGGCAACGACCAGCCCAAAGGGATCATGCTCACGGGAGGGGAGCACAAAAAGATCAATGTCTGCGTAGAAACCAGAGAGGTCCTCCACCCATTCCTTGCGCACCACACGACTCCCCAGGGGCGAGAGCATCCGATCGATACGCTTGCTCCCCCGCCCTTTGCCCACAATTGTCAGATGCGCATGAGGAACATGCTCTACAGCCTCAACGAGGAGGTCGACACCCTTGTCGGGCGTCAGCCGCGCAACGCATCCGATGCGCAGGGTTTCCGAGTGTTTCTTCTGTGGAGTGGGAGAGGGGGCCGGAACCCCGTTGGGGATGGTAACCACCTTCAAAGGGTCCCAACCAAGATCTACATACATCTTCTTACTCAAGCCCGAGACGACGACTGTCGTCGCATGGTTGCTCAAACGTCGCAGCGCAGGAAGCCAGGGGTTCTGTGTGAGCCATCGGCCCACGCGGTCATGCTCCATCCAGAAAACAGGGATAGGGCGTGTATATACATTGTATATACATTCACCAGTAAGCAGCGGCGTGAGGAGAAGTTTTTCCGAAAGGCTCAGCATGAAAACAGCATCAATGTCACGGAATTCTCTAAAGAGCGCCTCAAGCGCTCTGCGCATACGCGCACGTCGCCAGAGAAAACTCACGGCACCCCACTTTGTGACGGGAGGGGGGCCGATTTCAAGCTCTGCGCAAGGAATGCCGCGCTCCTTACATTCTTTAAGAAGAACAGGGCAGCTCCCAAGGAACGCTACGGCATGACCGTGTGCGAGGAATCCCTCCATGAGCGTAAGAGTCTGCGATTCTGCGCCGCCCGGGGCGCTCTCCAACGGAAACCGGGTAAAGAGAATTTTCACAAAACCATTGTACGCGGTGCGTGCATCTGTACACTACCGCTTCCATGGCGAAGCACTGGACAGGAGATCAGCGGCTGCCTGACCCGGATCCTGACTTCGAGCGCTCCATCAAGAATCGTGGAGCATTTGATCGATTGCCGGAGTCTATTCGTCGTATCCTTCGACAATATGAGGGGGATCAGATGCAGACGCGTCTCGTCTCGGAGCTCTCCACCTTTCCTCCGGAGCAAGTCCAGCAAATCCGTCGCGACATCATGCAGGCATTTCTCGGTGTTGTACACGATGACAGTGGTCCCCGTGAGGATCCCACTCCATAAGGAGCGAAGAAATGGACTGCTCAACAGTGTCGCTATCGAGCGATGTACAGATATAGGCCTCCGCACCGGTCTCTGCCGCATTCTTCTGATAGCGCTCCAAATTGCTCGCACTTACACACGCGATGCGCGCAGAGGGATTTGCGTGTTGCAGAGCGGCGATCACCGCCGGACCTTCTGCCGTAGGGATCTCGTAGTCCACGAAAGCGAATGCGATCTGCGGACGTTTTGTGATGAGTGCCAACGCTTCTTCGGTAGTGTGGGCACGCAGGATCTCCACGCGCTTCCCCCACGCGTGTCGCACCATCCCCTCCAGCATCGCAGCTTTAGCATCGCTATCGTCGGCGATGAGGAAGAAAGGCTTCACGCATGCAGTGTAGCATTTTCTTAGAAGTACCCCAGCCACAGAAGTCCCCACGAGAGGAAGAGCGCATCGGCAACGATGTGGCTTAAAGCCGCGGCAACTGCCCCGCCCCGCCGTAACCGCACGAGGAAGCTCCAGACCACACCGGCAGCGGCAAGTCCCAGTGCAATGAGCATGAGGAGTACGGGCGTGAATCCCGGGAGTCCCCAGAAGATCAAGACATGCATCGTACCGAACGCGGTGGCAGAGAAAACGATGCCGGCCGTATTTCCCCATCGTTTGCTCAATTCCCGATCCAGCCACACGCGGAAGTGCAGTTCCTCCACCCACGCGTTGAGGAGTGACAGAAAGAGAACAATGCCCAGTGCCGTGGCGGGAGTCGCGACAAACCGGGCATCCAATCCTGCGCGGATGATCGCAGGGTCAACGTGCAGGAGAGGACTTGCAAGTTTCACGGCGGCGATAGCCGTTCCTCCAATTCCAAGACCACTGACGATAGCCAAGAGGCGGGTTTCTCTGCAGGCAGCTCCTTGAGAAAACGGCCAGAGAATATTCCATGTATGCTTTCCGCTGCGCCAGCGCCAGATCGCGGGGATCGCAAGTTGCAGGATTTTATACAGGGATTGGAGCAGATAGCCGCTTACTCCCAACCAGAGCGTAGCGCCCTTGGCAAGGAAGGGGAGAAGGGCCAGTGCCAGAATGAGGAAGGCCATAACACTATCGTGAAATGCGAATCGTTTCTCCGCGCTCCGCTCCCAAGGAGTCAACCGTAATACGTCCGTTCTCTTCCTGTACGATAGTGTACAGGGTTCCTGTCCCCGTTGCTTTGGGGTCGCTGGGGATGTCCACGGCGTAGAGGCCGATGAGTATGTCCAAATCCACACCGTTCACACAACTCGGTGCATTTTTAATGCAGATTTCCTTGGGGGTGAGCGCAGGGATATCCGCAGGGTAGAGGTTATGGTCCACGGCGTACTGGTGCACGGTATTGAGGACTGTCTGCACGTCCATACGGCGCTGTGCATTGCGCGTATCGGCCAGTTGCTTGCTGGGATTGATCGCCGTCGTGATGCGCATCACCAGGATCGAGATGATGGCGATCACCAGAAGGAGTTCGATGAGCGTAAAGCCGGCGCGCTTTTTCCGCATGCGCCAATACTAGCACGCTGCTCGTTGGCGATTTCACTGTTCCGGTTCGCAGTGAAGCAACTCGTAGATCTTGTGGCGCGTGGCGTGATCTTTCTCCAAATTGCGCGTTGCCGCACGGAGAATTCCCTTGTACATGTCGGGGTAGCGTCTGCACAGCGCTGCTGCCTGTGCCATGGGATCGGGAAGTGGCATACGGACAGTCTCATCCGGCTGTGCCAACGACTCATTTGGGAGCCCTGTTTGTCTCTGGGGTGCATCAGAATGTTCCTGTTCTCTGCGTATGCGTTCCTGCACTTTGCGTACGGCATCGATGGCGGCTCCCATCATAGCGATGCGTTCCTCTTCCGAAGGGTGGTCTTCCATAAGAGTATTATACAGATAAATTGATGTTTTATCAAAAGAGACAGGAAACGCGTTGACCAATGCTACCGTCGGCGCCGACTCCAAGGAGTCGGTCCGTGTGTAGGCGTATTAGAAAGTCGTTCGGGGTCATTCACTACTGCCCGGGCCGTGCGATCCGTTCTATCGCCGGGTTTAGTCAATTCTGGTCGCCTTTCGGAGATCTCTTTGAAGAACTTTCCCCCTCGCAGGTCCGGTATGCGTTGTTCGAGGTAGCGCTCGATTTCCTCATCGCGCATCTGCTGCACCTCGCGTGTTCGCGCCGTTGTAGTATTCTTGAGAAGCTTTTGTGCTTGGCATCGAGAAAGAGCTCGCGATTCCACCAGTTGCTCCACAAGGTCTCTTACCTGTTCCGGCTGCACGCAGTGACGCGAGAAGAGTCGTAAGGCCAACAACTGATGTCGTTCGAGGGTGATCTCACCTCCCTTCGGCAGGATTGGCATGATGTACTCAAGGATGGACTTGCCCAAATGCGGGTCCAGACAATGCTCGTATCCGATTCTCAACAGCGTTTCTGGGGAGAGCTGCGCAACTTCTCTAAAGAGCATCGTCGCGAGGGAGTGCTGATGCTGGCGTTTGAGTTCAGCAGCGCAGATTGCACAGGAAGTCGCGCAACCTGCTTGAAGCGGCAACCAGAGCTGTGCGGCTTCTCTAAATTTTCTTCTTTGGATGAGGCACCAGGCAAACGCGGCGTAGTTACCAGGGTTCTGTGGCTGCAGCCTTTGGAGAGTGGAGAAAATTTGCCTCGCTACGTCGGGTTTCTTTTTCCACATACTCGTTGCGGTGGACTGGTAGAGGGTTACCGTATTCGGGGCTGCAGAAAGCACCTCTTCAATATGCATCTCTTCGGACACTTTCTGTTGAGGTGAAAGGTGCTGTGCGATACGAACGCATTCTCTTGCAATAAGAGGTATCAGTCGGGGGTCATACTGCAGTAGTGGAATCCAGATCCGGAATGCACCTGCGCAGTCTCCCTCGGTAACCAATTGACCTGCTTGCGCGAGCCACCGATCAATTGTCTGCGATGTAGTCCCGATGGAGATGGATACATCCAGCGTCGTCGGTGGAATAGAGCTTCCATGTCCCCCCTTCTGTTTGTCGGTTGGGTTTTTGATGGTATGGAGTAGAGCGTGAGCATGCCTGATAAGCGCGTCAATTTCCGGATGGAACTTCTGTGTGTTGAACCTACGAGAGAACCGCAGGAACGCGCGCACCTGATCTGGTGCGTATTGCAGAATTACCGCCCAAATACGATTGGCGGTCAGCACATAGCCGACCTGAGCGGTGTCGACTGCGAGATTAACCCAACGTGAAAAGGTTGCCCCTCTATCGTTACAAGCGGAAATACTTTTTTCGCAGAGGTCCGGCACCTGTGCAGTTTGCCCTGTCCGTAGGAGCTCTTTTGCAGTTGCATGATGCGGGTCAAGAGTTACCTCCGCAGAAATCTGCCGGCGGGCGAGTTCAAAGACAGGGGATTGGCAATGCGCTTTCAAAAACCTGCTGTATGCGCTGCGCACTCTCTCATTATGAGGATTCGCGGATAGTAAGCGTTTCCAGAGATCGCACGCCTCCTGCGGGCGACCGGCTTCCACATAGGTGTATGTGAGGGCGCATCCTTTGTCGAAGGCTATTGGCAGACCCTGGTTCAGCAGAGAGAGGAGTTTCTCTCTACTTGCATCGACATTCTCATCGTCACCAAACTGTAACCCAGTCGTCGTCATCTCGTAGAGCATGATGGGGTCGGATGTGTCCCGAGGAGCATGATCTTGCGCGTCCTCATACAATTGCCGGGCTAATTCCTGTTTCCCTGCAGCCAGAAATTCTTTGGCGAGGATGTAGCTTGTTGACTCCCACTGAGCACGGCAACCCGCGACGAGGCCATGTACGATTTCCGGCTGATCTCCAAAGCGTTGCGCAAGCGTTTTGAGGATGGCGAACATGCCCCGCCGCGACGTTCCTTGTATCGTACTGAGTCGGTGCCCGATCTCTTCGGCGGAACCACCGGCGCGGATTTCCTGTTCCAAAGAGTCAACTTGCTCATCGGGATGAGAAGTTGATGATGCAGTGCCAGCGTGAGTCGGGCCCTCTTTCATGAGAATGGCTGCACAACGTATCGCAAAGTATAAGGGAGCTCTAGGTAATCATGCAGTATTTGCATGTGCATCACTCAATCCTCTCCTTCCCACCTATGGTTTCAATGCCTCGGGAACCGTCACCCCTCGACACACTCAGGGTGACTACCGGGGAACAATCAAATCTTGCCCACCCATGTACGGTCGTAATATCTCCGGAACCGTCACCGTGCTGTCCTTATTCTGGTAGATCTCCAGGATCGGAATCAGGATGCGCGGACTTGCGATGCACGTGTTATTGAGCGTGTGGACAAAGAGCTTTTCACCGCTTTCCGTTTGGTACTTGATGTTGAGTCGCCGCGCCTGGAAATCCCCCAGGTAGCTGCAGCTGTGCGTCTCCCCGTACCCAGAGCGGCTGGGCATGTAGGTTTCGATGTCCTGCATGAAGACTTTGCCCTTGCCCATGTCGCCGGTGCACACCGTCATTACTCGGTAGGGGAGCTCCAATTGCTGCAACACCTCCTCGGCATTCGTGCGGATCTCCTCGAAGAGTGCCATCCCCTCCTCCTCGTCGGCCCTGCAGAGCACTACCTGCTCTACCTTATCGAACTGGTGGATGCGATAGAGCCCTTTGGTGTCCTTCCCGTAGGTACCGGCCTCGCGTCGGAAGCACGGGGAGTACCCGGCGTAGCGCTTGGGAAGCTCGCTCTCCTTGAGTACTTCATCCTTGTGGTAGCTGGCTACCGACACTTCCGACGTGCCGATGAGGTAGAGGTCATCTGGCGTAATGGCATCTCCCCTCTTCTCCTGCGCGCCCACGGCGTAGGTCTGCTCTTCTGCTCCGGGGAAGAACCCCGTGCCCATCAGACAGTCGTAACTGGCAAGGTAGGGCGGAGTGAAGTGCACCCACCCCTTGGTGGTCAGGTGGTCGAGCGCCAGTTGCAGCACGGCACGGTGGAGCCGCGCTCCATCGCCCTTCAGGAAGTAGCTGCGTGCTCCGGCCAGCTTCACTCCTCGTGGAATATCGATGATGTCGAGCGCTTCGCCCAGCGTTACGTGGTCCTTTGGTTCAAATGCGAACGTCGGTACCTTGCCGTGGCGGGAAGCCTCTACATTTTCCTTGTCGGTTTTCCCTACGGGGACACTCTCATGCGGGATCGTGGGGAAGAGAAGTTGTGTCTCGCGCCAGCGTTCCTCGACGCCCTGCAGCGCCTCCTCTTTCTCCTTGAGTGCACCACTCAGCTTCTGCATTGCGGCAATCGTTTCCTCCTTCTCCTTCCCCTTGAGCGTGGGCACCTTCTTACTCACCACATTCTTCTCTGCACGTGCCCCCTCTACCTCTGCGATGAGCACGCGGCGCTCTTCGTCGAGTTTAAGGAACGCATCAATATCCACGGCGATTCCCTTGTCCTTGGCGGCCTTCGCGTAGGCCTTGGGCCGTTTTTTGAGATCACTCAGGTCAATCATGGCGTAAGAGAATTGTAGACCTATTTTGGCAAAACTATGCCGAATTGCTATCCATATTTCTGCGGGTCACCCATGGGTTCGTTTCGGTGCGGATCCGACTGCGTAGGAAGAGGGCGATAGCGTGCTTGTCCATTCCCCTCGGTGCGACGATACTGAGAGGGTTTCTTCCCACTAAACTGTCATGACAGAAACGATCATGCTTACTGCAAGGTTGAGTGTAGAGAGAGATCAGCTAGAGCGAGCACAAGAGGTCGTCCAAAGAACATTGGAACAGATTGCTGAGCAGTTTGGCGGGCGATTCGCTGGCGTAACCAACCGCATTGAAGAGTACGGAGAACCCGCAGAGGAGATTACGGAAGATGAGCCTCCATCTTCCGATAGGGATAAGGATGTAGCTGCGAGTGGAGTGCCGCACAGATGATTCTTGCTGCGCGATACGACTATAGAGCGCGGAACCTACACTGCTGTCGCTAATGTTTGCCTGCTATGTTCCTGCCCCCAGTACTCGCACGACTACCTCGCGGTAATAACCCTCCACTGCATCGAGAATCCGATGGACACTCACGCGTTCTTCGTACGGAAGATCATCTCTATTGAGCTTGGCAGACTCCTCTTCGCGTCGGGCAGCGTACATGTGGAGTAAGAGGAGCTTCGCACTGTCTCTGGGAAGATCTCCTAAGAAGTTTTCGTTATCGTGTGGCCGTACAGATGCACAGGTTTTCCGTGCGGCGGGAATGCTGTGTGCATGGAGAAACTTGCGTCGTATTTTTTCCATCACAGAGAGTGGCCGGCGAACGTAGCCCTCAACATTAGCCCAGACATTGCCGCGTCGAATGTCGGCTTCTGCTATCCCCAGCGACAGGCTGATGTGATTCCCGCGCGCGTGGCGCAGCAGCAAGCTCTGGTGCAAGTCTGCGCTGTAGTCGAAGCACCCCTGCATGGCGGCCTTCCTCACTTGTTGGGCGAAGAGCTCGCGTGCCTCTGTAAATGCACCAGAAGCTTCGATGTGCGCCGTTGGCGGAAAGGCCTCAGACAGAGAAAAGGATGGTATGCCCGGGGGGCTACGTGTACAATAACCCGACAATCTTTTTCCCAGCTATGCCCCAATCGCATCCATTCCGGCTCGTCTCCGACTTTCAGCCAACGGGCGACCAGCCCAAGGCGATTGCAGAGCTTCTCGATGGTATCAATAAGGATGAGCGGCATCAGATTCTCCTGGGTGCCACGGGCACGGGGAAGACTTTTACCATGGCCAACATCGTCGCAGAACTCAACCGTCCTACGCTGGTGCTGGCGCACAACAAGACCCTCACAGCGCAGCTTGCGAGTGAGTTCCAATCCTTCTTCCCCGATAACGCAGTCAGCTACTTCGTGTCGTACTACGACTACTACCAGCCGGAGGCGTACCTGCCCGCGACGGATACGTACATCGAAAAAGATGCGAGTATCAATGAGGAGATCGAGAAGTTCCGCCATGCGGCGACCTACAACCTGCTCACGCGGCGCGATGTCCTCATCGTCGCTTCGGTCTCGTGCATCTATGGGTTGGGGAGTGTCTCCGACTACGAAGCGCTGGCTGTGACCATCAAGCGCGGCGAAGCACTGCAGCGCGACAGGCTCTTGAGGCGCCTCACGGATATCCAGTACAAGCGCAGTGGCATCGAGTTCAAGCAGGGGATGGTCCATGTCTTAGGCGACACCGTGGAGATCTTCCCGCCTGCCGGCGACACGGTGATCCGCATTGAGATGCCGTTTGACGAAGTGGAGACGATCCAGGAGGTGGACAGCTTCACAGGAGAGCTCATCCATGATTTGCAGGAAGCCACCATCTTCCCCGCCGTACACACAGTGACGACCAAGGAGAAGATCGACCGAGCGGTCACGGGCATCCTTGCCGATCTCGATATCCGGGAAAAAGAACTCCTTGTGGCGGGGGAAATCGCCAAGGCGGAGCGCATTCGCCAGCGCACCGAGTACGACATCGAAATGCTCAAAGAGACTGGGTACTGCACGGGCATCGAGAACTACGTGCGTTACCTGGAGGGCAATGAGCCCGGCTCTCCTCCCTCCACGCTTCTCGACTACTTCCCCAAAGATTTCCTCCTCTTCGTTGATGAATCGCACATGACCATCCCGCAGGTCGGTGGCATGCACGAGGGTAACCGCAGCCGAAAGCAAACGCTCATTGACTACGGTTTCCGTCTCCCGAGCTCGCACGATAACCGACCGCTCATGTTCCGCGAATTCGAAAAGCGCGTAAGCCAGGCGGTGTATGTTTCGGCTACGCCCGGCAAGTACGAGTATGAACATACAGAGAAGAAACGCATCGTGGAGCAGATCATCCGTCCCACGGGGCTCCTAGATCCCGTGGTGGAGGTCAAATCCACCAAGAATCAGATTGATGACATCATGGAGGAGATCAGCGCTGCGATAGAACGCAAGGAGCGCGTACTCATCACCACCCTTACCAAGAAAATGTCGGAGAAGTTTACGCAGTACTTGCAGGATAACGATGTGAAGGTGCGCTACCTCCACAGCGACATCGAAACATTCGAACGCATCGAAATTCTGAGGCAACTGAGGACCGGTGAGATCGATGTTGTTGTGGGGATCAACCTGCTCAGAGAAGGGCTCGATCTTCCTGAAGTGAGTTTTATCGCTATCCTCGATGCGAATAAGCAGGGGTTCCTGCGTTCTCGCGATGCCCTCATCCAAACCATCGGGCGCTGTGCGCGCAACGTCCACGGACATGTGACGCTCTACGCCGATACCATGACCGATGCCATGCGCGGAGCACTCGATGAAACCAATCGCCGCCGCTCCATCCAGGATGCGTATAACAAGAAGCACGGCATCACGCCCAAGTCGATCGAGAAGGCGATCCACGACATTACCGAGGAGCAGAGAGCTGCAGAACTCAAGCGCCCGCGGCGCTCCCACGACAAGATCCCTGCAGACGAGAAGAAGCGGCTCCTGACAGAACTTGAGGAGCAGATGGAATTAGCTGCAGAGAACCTGGAATTCGAGAAAGCTGCCGATTTACGCGACGAAATCGAGCTTTTGCGACGAGGGAAGTAGAATCCGGCAACGGCACGCTCCTTACGAAGGTGTTCACCATACTGCCAATGTCTCGGTTGGAGGACGGCATTAGAATTGTGCCTGATCTCCTGTACCATGCCCTCCACAGTGAGCAGGCAACGACACTACCGGCGCAGCGTTGGCATACTCCTCTTCGTAACGCTCCTCTCTGTTGCGCTGCACCAAGCTCTTGCCGCTACCTACATCTCACCATGGACAGAAGCAGGAGATGCAGGAGACCTTGTGAGTGGGTGGAGCATCTCGGGCGCGACGTCGGAGAATACTGATGAGGGGGTACTGTATTGGGAATACACGGGGACAAGTACGCCGACAGGGGCGTATGGAGCGCCGTGGACAGAAACGGGAGATGATGGGAATCTGGTTTCAAACCTTGTTATCAATGGGGCTGATGATACAAACACAAATTCCGGTCAACTATACTGGACTCTTAATAGAGATACAGAATACACGGAGGTACTTTTTAGATTATGGACAACTGGAGTCCATACGCTTCACACGGATGTTGCTACAACCGGATGGGTTTCGGCTGGCGCAGGAAAGACCATATCAGAAGCTGAAAGTTCCGGGCTTTCTGGAAGCGTTGATTTAATATGGCCACCTTCCGTTCAGGACACCGACGCAGGAAATACGATTACGGGCACGGCTTCTTATGATACTTCCCTCACCCTCTCCCTCTACTCCGACTCCGCCAAAACCCAGCTCGTCGCACAAGGCACAGCCTCGGCCCTCGGTGAAATCACCCTTACAGCCCAAAACGACTCTGGCCTCTCAGGCACCGTAACCGCTGATTCCCTAGGCACAGACACCGATGCCGGTAACACCCTCACGGGGAACAGCGTTCCCACGCTCTCTTCCACTGTGCCCATCGACAATGCCACCGACGTCTCCGTCTCTCCCACCCTCACCCTCACCTTCTCAGAAACTGTCTCCAAGACCGGTACGGGCTACCTCACCATCTACAAGACTTCCGACGACTCTGTCATTGAACAGATCAATACGGCGACGGGTTCTGTTACAGGCTCGGGGACGGACACCATCACCGTCACTCCCACGGTAACCCTCTCTGCTTCCACGCAGTACTACATCCTCATCGATGCCATGGCCTTCTACGATGAAGAAGACATCAGCTACGCCGGCATCACTGACTCCACTGTCTGGAGCTTCACCACAGCCGCAGCGTCCTCCTCCTCTACAGGAGGAGGCTCCTCCACCTACCGCCAACTGCGCGCAGAGCGCATGCGCGCCAACTGGGCGAAGAGCAACGCCACCCGCCACCCCTCTGCTCCTCTCAACCCGACTCCCAACCCTACCCCCGCTTCCACCCCCCACAACCACTCCACTGGGTCCGGCTCCACAATGACAGGAGCACTCCTGCCCTCGCTCCTCATCGAGACAGGACAGGAGGAAGAATCTCCAGCACCCTCAGTACCTCCCTCGCCACCCCTCTCTCCTTTCCACCAGCGCCTCCTCACCCGCCTCTCCGAACGCATCAACCAGAGACTTCAAACCCACCCTCATCTCACCCCCTTCTTCGAGCGGCTCGTTGAGCGTTTGTTGCAGAGGATGGAGAAAAACACAGCTTCGTAAAAGGGGTGTAGAGCGCTTGACTATATCTAAAACATATGGGAACATATATCACTATGGCTCGTCTCCCCCTCTCCCTCCTCACCGCAGGACTCCTCTTCGCTTCCGCGACCCCTGCGCTCGCCGCGAACGTGTTTCCGTACATCCCCGTTGAAGACAGTGTGAACTTCGGCGTGCACCCGTGGGTGGCACGTGAACGCCTTTACGATGACAGCGTAAGTCCCTATGTCCGTACCGAGTGGTACTACCTGACGCACCCCGATCGCAGTGTGACCCACGCGCTCCATCCGGTCTTCCGAACGAACTACTACGCACCGCCCGTGGATCCAAACTATGCGCGATTCATCGGACGGTACCGTACCGAGGACCGCTACACCTCCTGGAATGCCTACGTTCCACAGCCCGCCGATTCGCCGTGCGACAACTTTAGCTACGAGCGTCCCAACTACCGCGTACCTCCGTACGCCTATACGTGCGAAGGCCGGAACTAGGGGTGAGTGTGAGTATCAAGTATGGAGTATTAAGTATGGAGGGTTATTGTTCCCCATATACTTGATACAAGATACTCAATACTGACGTTACTGACGTTCATGCCATGCCTGCACCGCTTTGGCATACCCCTGCGGTGTTCCCGTATCCAGACGCGTACCCTCGCACTCCAGTCCGTGGATGGGAGTGGTGGGCAGTGCGCGGATGAGAGCGTCAATAATGCGGATTTCAGTCCCGGTTGTCCACAACTGATTATCCTGGATAGGTTCCGTTTTTCCCTCAAAAAACTTTTCAGTAGTCCAGTCAGGATTAACAGTGAGAACGTTCATTTTTTGGCGAAGAACTCCGCTGTCTTGGTTAAGCTCGACGAGCTGGTCAAAAATCTTACGGGGAAGAATATAGCGACCAACGATGCCCAGCGTGGAGGGAGCCTCCTCCGGGGACGGTTTCTCCATCAGACTCTTCAGTTTTTTCAGACGAGGATTCTTAGGGTGTTCACTCTCCACTTCCACGATGCCGTAGCGCTCGACATCTTCCTTTGGGACGTTCTCCAGGGCGATCACGGCGCCGTTCTCGGCGTATTCGTATGCCTGTAAAAGCTGTGTCAGCCCAGGGTCTTTGCCCAAGAAGAGGTCATCGCCGAAGAGCACCGCAATGGGGGCATTCCCCACCCAGGAAGCGGCTTGGAGAATTGCGTGTCCATCGCCGAGCTGTTCATCCTGGTACACAGTGGTGAAGCGTACAGAGTCGTAGCGCTTGAGCTCCTCCAAGTGGTGCAGCTTCCCGCGTCGGTCAAGTTCCGCTGCGAGCTTCGTATCATGGGCAAAGTACTGGGGGATCGCCTCTTTCCCCCGGCTGATCACGAAGCAGATATCGGAAATGCCAGCATCCAGGCATTCATCGACAAGGTGTGCGATGATCGGACGATTCCCGATAGGCAGGAGCTCCTTGGGGACGACCTTCGTCCACGGAAGGAAACGGGTGCCAAGTCCTGCAACGGGGAGAATGGCTTTGGTAATCTTCATGCGCCTGTGCAGTGTAGGGCGGTGGCGGGGGGAGAGGAAAGAGAACCAGGAAGAAATCGTTTGGGAGGTTTGGGTACATACCTGACCTTCCAAACCTTATAAACCTGCCAAACGCCACGGTCTACACATTGACCTTCCACCCAATTTCCTCTACAATGGGGAGAAATTTTCCTCACAAACACCCATGGGTATTCAGACAGAACTCGACAAAGTCCACGCGCTCTACGTGATGCAGATGGATCTCTGGAAGATCCTCGATGGGCGAGTGCGCAGCGATGCGCAATTCCAAGAGGCGCGTAAGCAGCTCAAGGAATTCTCCAAACTTCTCAGGGAGGTCGACTGGCGCTACATGGGTGGCGAGGATGTATACCAAACTTTGGAACAAATGGGCTTGGAAGCAGATCGAAAATTGCGAGCCAAGATGGAGAAGCAACGTACGCCCGTGAAGAAGCGAAGAGGCCGATGAACAATGAATATTGAACGACGAATAATGAATGATGGGCATCGTCCATTTTTCATTCTTCACTATTCACCATTCACCATTCATACGTCATCCTTCATTGATGCGTACTATTTTCACCTTCTCTTCTTTGGGAATGAGAATTTTAAGAATACTGTCTTTACTGAAGGTCGCCTTCACGCGCTTGGGGTCAATGGAGCACGGCAACGTAACGGAACGACTGAACTCTCCCCAATAGCATTCCTTCACGTAGTACTGATGATCGGGAATCTCGTCGCTTAAGGCACGCGTTCCGCGGATGGTAAGCACCTTGTCATCCACTTCGATATCGAGGTCAGAGAGTTTCACGCCTGCGATGGGAGCACGGATAATGTAGTAATTATCCTGTTCGAAGATATCGACGGCGATTTGTCCTCGCTGCGGGTGCGGCGCTGGGGATTCATGTTCTTGCACGTGTACGGTGGATGAGGCCGGCACGACACCCTGCAGGCTGTGCTCCTGGTCGAATGCTCCGAAGATGCCGTGGAACGGAGAGGGATTCATTTCCAGCAATCGTACACGATCTGTTGCGTTCAATGCAAAATTCATCGCTTGCATGAGCGCGATTTGGAGTTGAGGTTTCGTAATACTCCAGAGCGGAACTCTGCATTCTCGGTTCCCAATGGAGCACTCTTCCCCTACCATGCGTCGGATGTTCGAGATGCTCGTAACATGGCTCGTAGATACTGTCGGTGCCATCGGGTACCCCGGCATTGTTTTCCTTATGGCATTGGAGAGTTCGTTCTTCCCCTTCCCCAGCGAAGTCGTGATGATTCCCGCAGGGTATCTGGCGCAGCAGGGACAAATGAATCTTCTCCTGGTCATTGTCTTGGGCGTCATCGGATCACTCCTTGGCGCGTGGGTGAACTACGCCATCGCGGTGAGTGTGGGGCGCAAGGCGCTCCTCACGTGGGGCAAGTGGATTTTCCTGCCTCCGGAAAAATTCGCACGCGTCGAAGCGTACTTTCGGCGCCACGGGGAAATCGGCACCCTTATCGGCCGCTTAATTCCTGTTGTGCGACAGTACATTTCCTTTCCTGCAGGTCTTGTGCGGATGAACCTTGCGCGTTTCTCTCTCTTCACCGCGCTCGGTGCCGGGATCTGGGTGACGATTCTTACGCTCATCGGTTACTTTGTCGGAGAGAACGAGGCGCTTGTGCACGCATGGAGTCAGCGAGTGCTCTTCTGGGTTCTCCTTGCGTGTGTTGCGCTCGTTGTCGCATACGCGAAGTTGCGGAAGCGCTAAAATACGTATGGCATGACGTTCTTCCATGCACTGCTCCTCGGCACGCTCCAGGGACTCACGGAGTTCCTGCCCGTATCGAGTTCGGGTCATTTGGTGCTTGCAGAATCATTGCTTCGCATACCTCTCTCCGCGCACACCCTCCTGAGCTTTGACGTGCTGTTGCACGCTGCGACGATGGTCGCGCTCCTCGCCTGTTATGCGCGCACGTGGTGGGGACTCCTCTCCAGTGTGTGGACCGGTGATCGTGGGCGTCGCAGAGTGCTTGCCGCTCTCCTTATTGCCACGCTTCCGGCTGCAGCAGCCGGCGTTTTTCTGGAAGATATCATCGCCGACGCGCTGCGTTCATCTGTGAGCGTAGGGCTATCCTTCCTCGCGACGGCTCTCATTCTCATCATGGGAGAGCGCTGTGGCAAAAAGCAGTCTGTGGCTGCACTCCCCGGCTCAAAGGCATTTCTCGTTGGTTGTGCACAGGCCTGCGCGCTCGTTCCCGGTCTCTCGCGCTCGGGGCTCACCATCAGCATGGGGCGCTGCACCGGACTTTCGCGCAGCGAAGCGCTCGACTTCTCCTTTCTCCTTGCAGCACCGATCATCGCCGGAGCAGTCATACTCGCGCTCCCCGACATCGGTGCACAGGCCGATATGCTCACGTTCCCCGTGCTCGCTGCGGGGTTCTGTGCATCACTCGTCTCCAGCATTATTGCGATCCTCTTTCTGCGTCGATGGGTACGTGCACATAGTTTTACATGGTTTGCTCTCTACCTTATTCCCGCAGGTATAACTACAATTGCATTCCTGTGAATGCTTGCTAGGTTTTTATCTTGATCACGGCGCCGCGATCAGTAGAATGCCTCCACACTCTTCCCGTTTCCACTCCCAAAACCTATGGCTACCGCTGTTCTCAAGAATGCCATCCGCCGCCTGCGTTTTGAACGTAATATGACGCAGGAGGAGCTGGCGTTGCGCACGGGGGTCAGCCGCCAGACCATCATGAGCATCGAACGGGGGCAAACAAATCCCTCAGTCCTACTCTCTCTCAAAATCACTGCCGCTCTCAATGCGCAGATTACCGAAGTATTTTGGATGGAGGGGAGCTTGGTGCCGGTGTGAACGGAGAATATTGAACGGAGAATTATGAATGGAGAATGCGTTGTGCATTCTGCATTTCGCTTGCTGCATTTCGCTTGCTGCATTCCGTATGCCGCATATCTTCAATGAAGAGCTGGACATCGGTTCGTCCATTCCAGCGGTTGAGCCCGATGCGACAGAGAAGATCCAGGGGCTCATTCAATCGAGAGCGCAGGTGCCCATGTTGGAATCCAACCGCCTTGGTGGTTCCTATGCTGCACTGGAGGTGTCTGCTGTCGTTTCCCACAGTGCGTACAGCGGAAAGCGAAACATTGGGGAGGAAAAAGAGAGGCTCGGGGTTCCCTTCCCCAAAAGGCTCCAAGTGTCCCAGCGCCTGCGCCAACTCCCGCGTGATGTTCTGCGGGGAGAGAACGGCATCCACGGGGAGTGTGGGCACCAGATCTTGTGGACGGACGCGTGCGCTGATGTCGTCGAGCAGTCGGGCGATGAGTTCCGGATAATTCTTGGTGGGGAACGTGCACCCGGCGGCCTGCGCGTGTCCGCCGTACGTCGTGAGCAGACCTTCTACGCGCTCAAGCCCCTCAGTGACGTGGTATGCAGGAACGCTTCTGAGTGAAGCAATGCACGCATCGCCGCGGATGCAGGCGACGATACTTGGCTTGCCATAGCCCTCTGTGAGCTTGCCAGCGAGCAGTCCAACAATGCCTTCCGGATACTGTACACTTGCAGCGGCGAGCAGAGGCGGCACGTTCTGTGGAGAGTTCTCTGTGCTCAGATGCAGTGAGGAGAGTACGTCTGCGAGGAGACTGGCAGTCAGATCTTGGCGTTGAGCATTGAGGACTCCAAGGTGCGCGAGGGCGCTCTCTCCGGAAAGTAATGCTTGCAGGGCAATGCCGGGGTCCTCCAGGCGACCGGCGGCGTTGATACGTGGAGCTATGCGATACGCAATGTCACGTGCGGTAACACGACTGCGGTCCACTCCAGCTTGTGCGCAAAGTTTTGCAATGGGTGCATGTGCAGGAAGGTGTTTGAGCGCCGTGAGTCCCGCTGTAACCAGTGTGCGATTCGCACCCGTAAGTTCCATCACATCGGCAACGGTGCCCAGCATTGCCAGGCAGAGATCCTCTTTATGTCCTTCCCACTCCTCTGTCCCCTCTAGGGCGCGTACAAGCGCAAAAGCCACGCCGGAGCCGGATGGATGCGGTCGTGGATACCTGGGCGAAAGCGCAGGATGCACAATGGCGTACGCTGGCGGAATTTGCGCATGTGGGTGGTGGTGGTCGGTAATGATGGTGTCCATGCCGGATTCCTGCGCTTCATGCACCTCTTCGATGGAGGAGATTCCCGCATCGACCGTGATGAGGAGCGTGACGCCCTGCGTGCGCATCTCCTTGATGATGTGTCGCTTGAGCCCGTAACCGTCCCGTACGCGATGTGGCAGGCGTACGAAAGGTTCTACGTTGTTGCGCCGGAAAAAGCGTACCAGAAGCGCCGTCGCCGTCACGCCGTCACAGTCGTAGTCGCCGAAAATTCCGATGTGTTCATTGCGAGCAAGAGCGGATCGAATTCTCTGAGCGGCACGTGCGGTATCACTCAGGAGATCCGTTGCCGGCAGGGGGTTGGAGCGCAGGTCGATGCCTCTAGCTGTTGCGATGGCGTGGGCGATTTGTGCAGGCGTTCCCGCAAGAGGGGCGCTATCGACCAGTTGCCAATATTTTCCGGTGAGGGAGAGGGGAAGAGCGATGCTCCGAGCGTATCAGGTTTCCCCGCTCAGTGTATTGCGGTCTCAACCCTTCTTTTTTGTGTCGCTGTCATTTGGCCTACACAAAAGCCTCCGGGGAGTTCTCCTCGCTCATGGAACAGCCCCCCTTAGCGCGTCATACGCGCCGTCCACCCCGTCTTTCTCCCTGCCCGCTTGAGCGTCCATCCAACGGCACCGAGCATAGTCATGACGGCCAACACTCCTCCGGGGCCGGAAGGCGCCAGAGGATTGGGCATGACAGGTGCTCCTGCATGGAGCTGGGGTAGCAAGCTCAAGACCTCCTGGCGCGCATCGACGCGCTCAAGCAAGCGGATGGTACGCAGGAGTTCCAAGTCGCCTTCTGTCAGGGTGCGGGATGTCCCCTCCTCTGTCTCCACTACCGTGTTCTCCTCTTCGGGGGCGGCAGGGTGTTGCAGGGCAAACGCAGCATCTTGTTCTTGTTGGCGTCGAATAGCACTCAATTCCGATTGCTGATCCACGCGTTCACGCGTATCACGCGCCGCAGGGGGAACATAGAAATCGTCATTGAGAAGCACCTCCTCCGGAAGCAGGTATGCAGACGCGCTCACGGGGGCGAAGAGTGCCAAGAGAGCCAGGAGTGCAAAGGACGTGTGTGTGTTTCGCATCGTTCTATTGTAGCGGAAAAACGGGATATTTGCAATCCACCTGGGATTCGAGCATGCAGTTGAAGTACTCCTGTTCATCCAGGATGCCGTCACCGTCCGAATCGGACTTGCGCGGGTCAGGCTCGCCGCTATCTACCTGCCCGTTGAGGTTAACATCCTCACCCCTCAGTTCCAATCCGTTACGCCCGACACGACAGAGCCCGTCGCACAGGCCGTCGCGGTCCGAATCAATCTTCATGGGGTCGGTTTCACCCATATCAATACGACCGTTACGGTTGGCATCCTCCAGCCCATCAATGATGCCATCGCCATCGCTGTCCCGCTGCTTGGGATCGGTGCCTAATCCAAAGATCTCGGTGCCGTCGTCTAGCCCGTCTCTATCGGTATCCACCACCTCGGAATCTGATCCCCACTCTTTCTCAACGAGAGAGTTCACACCATCCCCGTCAACATCAATGCCAACAGGCAAAGGGGACTCAGTCATCACGTAACAGGACTGGCCGCCCCGGAAAATTTCAATCTGGTGCCGGATACGCCCGCGCGTGAGATCGAGCTCATTGAGGGCGATTTCGTTGAGGTTCCTGAGTGCGGAAAAACTCCCGCGCCGACGCAGTCGTTCCTCCTCACGTCGCGCGGCGCGCTCGGCCTCCGAGAGAAATACACGTCCGGGCAATCCGCTGTTCGGTGTCTTGAGTGCGACGGAATAGTTATCCGGGAAACAGTAGCCCCAATAGCGTACGTCGACGCCCTTGTTGCCGAAGAGCACCTTGCGGGCGATGGATTCCACCTGTGTGGGTATGTGAATGATCGTGTTCGTATTCGGTTGTATGGAAATGCCCTGAATAATCTCCTCTTCGGTAATCGTTTGCCACGGAGTGACTCCCCGCATGTACGCGGGGAGCAGTCGCCCTTCCAAGTTCTTTTCCTGGTAACCAACGAGCGCATATCCAAGCATGACCACGCACAGGGTTCCCAGACCAATCGTGGTCCAACGCATGGCGTATTCAAGACGAGGAGGTCGATTCGAGGACATCAAGATAGTATACCACACTTCCTCCTTCGTTTCCACACGCGGTTTTGCTAGCATGCAACCCACATGCCGCGCGATTACTACCAGATTCTGAATGTTTCCCGAGATGCCTCTGTTGAGGACATCAAGAAGGCGTACCGACGTTTGAGCAAGGAGTTGCATCCGGATAAGAACAAAGGAGACGCCACTGCCGAACAACGCTTTAAAGAAGTGAACGAGGCGTACGAAGTCTTACGTGATCCGGCTAAACGGCAACGTTACGATCAGTTCGGGGCCGCAGGTGCTCAGGGTTTTTCCGGTTTTGGCGACACTGGCGGATTTGATTTCTCGGGATTCGGAGGAGGTTTGTCTGATATTTTCGAATCCGTGTTTGGTGGAGGTGCAACACGTGCACAGCGTTCCAACCAGGGTCGTGACCGCGAGGTGCGCATGCGCATTGCTTTTGATGAGGCAGTGCATGGCGCGAAGAAGAGCATAGCTTTTGAAAGAGAGGTTTCCTGCAATGTTTGCGGCGGGAGCGGCATAGAAAAAGGGTCCAAGACCGTCGCGTGTCCCGATTGTTCCGGAACAGGACAGGTGACACGGACAACGCAGTCGTTCTTTGGCTCGATCCAACAGAGTGTCCTGTGCCGACGATGCGGCGGGTCCGGTTCCATCCCCGAACGTCCCTGTGCATCCTGCTCAGGAGAAGGGCGACACAGAACAAAAGAAACCATCACGGTTGAGGTTCCTGCCGGCATTCACAATGGCCAGACACTGCGCTTAAACGGTCAGGGAGACGCCGGGCGTCAGGGTGCCCCTGCGGGGGATCTCTACGTCCTCATTGCCGTGGAGGAAGATCCACGGTTCCGCCGTGACGGCGATGATGTTGCGACGCAGGTGACTGTTTCGGTGCTCGATGCGATCCTGGGGGCCGAAGTTTCCGTCCCCACACCGCATGGATCGGTGGAACTCAAAATCCCCGCAGGGACGCAACCCAGCCAGGTACTACGTCTCAAGGGCAAGGGTATGCCTGTTCTGGGGACGTCGCGCCAAGGCAACCTCTATGTCACCGTCCGCGTAGAGATACCCTCCAAGCTCTCGAAGAAGGAGAAGGAACTTTTGGAGGAATGGAAACACTTAAGATAACAGAGTTCGGGTTGGGGTTCGGGCTCGGCTAACCATGGTCAATCCTAACCCGAGCCCTACCCACCGCTAAATATCCAAATTCTCCAATCCGTCATCTTTCTCTTCGATCACCGGTGAGAGCTCTTCGCCATCGTGGGCCCCCTTCTTTTCCTCTTTGAGTTTGAGCACGATCTGGCGGTAATCCCCCTCGCCCACGCTCTCGGTGGAGAGATCGGAAAGTGCCGGCGTATTGGCCACGTGCAGGTGCACCACACGGCGGAAATAGGGACTCATCGGAGCGAGAGCGACACGGTTTCCCGTTCGACGAACAAAGTCTGCCTTTTGCTCCGCGATGCGACGGACTTTGTCCTCCTGAGCGCGGCGGTACCCATCCACGTCGAGCACGATAAAGGGGCTGCGCTCCAGTTTTTTCTGTGACCGAACGATGGACTTCACCAGGTGTTGGAGCGCGTTTAGTGTTTCGCCGTGCCAACCGATGATACGGCTGGGATCGCTTGCGACGATGTCGACACGAATAAAATCTTCCTCCTCCCCCACATCAATGCGATCGCAGGAGAGATCGAGGAAAGTAAACAGAGTGCGCAGCGTTTCTTCGATGGCCGTCTTCATAGGTTGGGGGGAGGATAGCGCAGCACCAGCGAGGATGCCAGGAGTTGCTCGCAGAAGATGTGGAATCCCTTTCTAAGGAAAGACGGGGCGCGCTGGGGGCGCCCCGTCGGTGTCGGCACGATTGCTCATGCCGGCGGTTACAGCAGGTGCCCACAGTGGGGGCACCGTTTCCTCGGCGCACTTCGACGTCGAGGAGCGGCGGCCTTACGCCGCCGCTGGCTCACCACTCGTAGGGACTTTTTCTTGGCCATAAGACCTCCAAGGTGAGTGAAATGGGAACCAGACTGTGCATTGACGATAGCACTGAGAAGAATACGAAAGAAGCCTCCGGTTTACGGAGGCTTCTTTGAAAAACAAGGAAAGAGTCAATTAACGCACGGCATCCTTGAGGGTCTTACCAGCCTTGAAGGAGGGAACCTTCATCGCCGGGATGGAAATGCGCTGACTGGGATTCCTGGGGTTCACACCCGTGCGGGCTGCGCGGCGTGACACGCGGAACGTGCCGAAGCCGGTGATCGTCACATTGTTGCCCTTCTTGAGCTCCTTGGTGACGAGGGTAGTGAGCGCATCGAGCGCCTGACTTGCCGCGCGCTTGGTGATACCCGCAGCATCCGCAATGGCATTGATAATGTCCTGCTTGGACATGGGCGAGGGGGGTAAAAAATACGACAGTGCAAGTCTACCTTGGCAAAGGGCTTGAGCAAGCCAAGAACAGCAGCTCGAAGTATGAATTTTGGCTTGGGATAGGGCTTTGAGCATTCGATAGCCAAAAACACCGAACACGAAAGGTACTCAGGAGAGAGGGTTTCGACCGCATATTCATGCAATATTAGCGTGTTTGGAGCAAATGTTCGTAAACATCCGTAACAGAAGTTTATGAATCCCTGTTACGCGGGAACAACACATTGTATGCGGAAATGTGCCCGTTCGAAGAGGTTTCTCTGCGTGATCCTTTTGACAACGTGGCACTCCTCTCACTACGCTCGCGCCCAGCACCGCTGCAAATGCATGCGCATCTTGCACGTGGCATTCCCATTGTTCTCACTCGTGCCTACGCACCTTGTCATCGTCGAGAGCCCGACAAAGGCCAAGACCATTAAGCGCTTTCTGGGGAAGGATTTTTCCGTGCATGCGAGCATGGGGCATGTCCGTGACCTGCCCAGTACGACGTTGGGCGTGGATACCGAATCGGAATTCGAGGCAAAGTACCTGATCCCCAAGGAGAAGCAGTCCGTGGTGAAAATGCTTCAGAAAGAGCTCAATGCCGCAGATGAGCTATGGATCGCCACAGATGAGGATCGCGAAGGAGAGGCGATTGGCTGGCACCTCACCGAGGTGCTCAAGAGGAAGAACGACCAGGCTATCAAGCGCATCGTTTTCCATGAGATTACCGAGGAGGCCATCCACGCAGCTGCCGCCCATCCGCGAAGCATTGATGTGAAACTCGTGGATGCGCAGCAGGCGCGACGCATTCTCGATCGCCTGGTGGGATACACTCTCTCTCCGTTTCTGTGGGCCAAGGTGTACCGCGGGCTCTCCGCCGGGCGCGTGCAGTCCGTTGCCGTACGCATCCTCGTCGACCGCGAACGCGATATCCAAGCATTCAATCCCCAGGAGTACTGGACCATCACCGCTGCACTGGAGAACGCAGAGCATGCATCCTTCTCCGCGGAACTCAAAGAAAAGGAAGGCAAGAAGTACGTTCCGGTGAATGAGGAGCAAGCGCAGCAAGTACTCAGTGATCTTTCGGGTGCTCAGTACCAAGTGGCCTGTGTCGAAGAAAAAGAACTCAAGAAGACTCCCCCGCCACCGTTCACGACCTCCACGCTGCAGCAGGAGGCAGGTCGCAAGCTGGGGTTCTCCGTAAAACAGACGATGGTGGTGGCGCAACAGCTCTACGAGGGAGTGAGTTTGGGCAAGGGGCAGGGAAGCGCCGGCCTCATTACCTACATGCGTACGGACTCCGTGAATTTGAGCGACAAAGCACTCACCGATGCGAAAGCTGTTATTGAGCAAAAGTACGGACGCGAGTACATCCTCTCCACTCCCCGTCGGTACCGCACCAAGAGCAAAGGCGCGCAGGAGGCACACGAGGCGATCCGTCCCACGGAGATGGCGCAGATTCCCGAGTCGCTCAAAGACGTACTCGATCACCAGCAACTCAAGCTCTACACCCTCATCTGGAATCGCACGGTGGCGACCCAGATGTCCGAGGCACAACTCAAGCGCGTAGGCGTGGATATTACGGCAGGTTCCTACACATTCCGTGCCACCGGGCAGACCGTGGCATTCGACGGTTACCTGCGTGTGTACGCGGAAGGCAGGGACGAATCCAACGATGCCGATCGTCGTAACACAGAGAATGAAGATCGCGAAGCTCTTCTGCCCACTCTGCATGATGGTGATCTTCTTGCATGCAACGAACTTGTGCCTGAGCAGCACTTCACCAAACCGCCACCGCGCTATACCGAAGCAAGTCTGGTAAAGAAGCTCGAGGAGGAAGGCATCGGACGTCCCAGCACCTACGCACCCACTATCAGTACTATTCAGCAACGTGGGTACATCCGCAAAGAGGGTAAGCAGCTCATTCCCGAGGAGATCGCTTTCACCGTCACGGATCTGCTCACGCAGCACTTTCCGGACATCGTCGATCTCACCTTTACCGCCAAGATGGAACAGGAGCTCGATGACATTGCCGAAGGCAAAAAAGAGCGCGTCAAATTCCTTCGGGCGTTCTACGGGCCTTTTTCTGAGCGTATCAAGAGCAAGGGGCAGGAGGTGAAAAAGGAAGACGTTCTTAAAGAGCGTGTACTGGGGAAAGACCCCAATTCCGGTTTGGAAGTCCTCATACGTACGGGACGGTTTGGGCCATACGTGCAACTCGGTCGGGCTGAAGATCGCAAGGAGAAGCCGCGTTCGGCGTCGCTCCCCAAACATCTCACCAAGGACGAGGTCACGATGGAGCAAGCACTTTCACTCCTCAGTTTTCCCAAGGAACTCGGCACACGCGATGGCGAAGTCGTCACTGTGAATCTGGGGCGTTACGGCCCCTACATCCGATGGGGAAAGGTGACCGTGACGCTCCCCAAGGAGAACGATCCTGCTCTCCTTTCACTCGATCAGGCGATGGAGCTCATCACCCAGGCAAAACAGAACCGCAAAAAAGCAGCGGAGCCCCTGCGTGTTCTGGGGGATGATCCCAACACCAAGGCCGAGATCTCCGTGAAGGAAGGGCGTTACGGTCCCTACGTTACGGATGGCACGACGAACGTCTCGATTCCCAAACGCTTTGACCCCAGTACCATTGATTTGCCCACGGCGGCGGAACTCCTGGAGAAGAAGCGCCATGCGCCCAAGAGGATGTGGAAGAGGAAGAAGTAAGAGCACACGACTTCCCACAGGATTTCGCTCCTCTCTTCGCAGTAAAACCGCTAAAATATGTTTAGCAGCTCTTTTTCCCCGTAGGAGCGCCCGCCCGTACCGAACGTCGGTACGTTCGGGCGGGTAGCTCCAGCCTTCGTTCCATTCTCTCTTCGGCGGACTGCAGTTGGCAGGCAGCTTCCAAATGTTCATTCATTCCCCTAGGCGCGTAGCTCCAGCCTTCATCTCTCGCTTCGCTCGGGATGACGGCCGGCAGGCAGTTGGACCAACTTCGCCATAACAGCTTCGCGCAGGTACAGTTTGTTCATTCATCTCCATAGGCGCGTAGCTCAGTTGGTAGAGCACAGGTCTCCAAAACCTGGGGTCGCAGGTTCGATCCCTGCCGCGCCTGCCAGAGTAATAACTCCCAAAAATATTTGGAAGGACCTTGCATCTGCGAACGGCCCATCCGTAGCCTTGGCGAAGGAGGGCCGCGCCTGCCAAAACATACATGGAAGACAAACCTACAGTTTTCCTTCCATGAGCCGTCCTTTCCCTCAGTGGTGCTGCTCCAGCGCGGGACCCGAAAGACCCACGCTTCGCGGTATTTTTTATTCTCAGGCGGAGCCTGCCACATTGGGCACATGACTGGGTTGCCCTAGACGCCATGAATTCCGGTCAAGGCGATGTTTGGAGCCCGTCCTGTTCGGAACCCGAGCTCAAACTTGACATGAAGTGAGATACAAGTAAGATCTCAATCGTGATCTCATCCTATCAGCCTATTGTTCGTCGTCGTCGCGCCTCCTCAGGGGTAGTGGCGTAAAGCTGATGTCTGGAAAATAGCCGCCGCCCCTGTGGAGAAGCCAGAATCCCCAAAAGGGGATTTTTATATTTTTTGCAATTTCGATTCCATGCTTGAACTCTTCCCCTCCGTCGTTCTCCATCGTTGCCGTACCACCTCCACGGAGGTGCCGGCGCCACAGGCTGTGGCGCCTGCAGCATCGCCTCCGTGGAGACAAAGAAATCAGATGCTGCGTCTGTAACTCCCCCCATTTATAAATCATGAAAAACCACTGTACCTACATCATTTCTGAACCTCCCCAGACTCCCTGGTGGGGACACGGCATGATTCCCATGGAGGGAAACCATGCCATGGAACTCAACGCCAACAAGAGGCCCGACAACGACAAACTCGAACAGGAATTGGCGGCATGCAGAACGCTCTACGAAGAGTCGGGTGTCCGTTATCTCCTGAAGCCGTTCTCTCCAATCTTGGACGCGTTGTACAGACACGATGGTGTATTCTGCACTGATGCCATGGTGACAACCCAAGGAAAGAGCGGTTCGCCGTTGGCATTCAAAAGCAATTTCTCTGCCCACTTCCGACAACCTGAAGCGGAAAGCCTGGAGCGATTCATGAAACTTCAGAGCATCCGGACAATCACGCTTGAATCCGAGCAAAAACTCGAAGGGGGCGATGCGCACTACACACCTTACGATCACCTGTACATCGGCGGATTGTTTAGAGCCAACGAACGGGGGCACCAGGCGGTGATCGAACAGAGCGATGTCACTGACGTAGCTCTCTTGAAAACGGAAGGCTTCCATGTGGATACTGTCCTCGTCCCCGCACTGGACGTTCGTGGAAAGCTCAAAGCGATCATTGCCTGCAGACAGGCAATTGAACGCGCCAGTTGGGATATCTTGAATGCCTTCGCTGCACGAAACAGTGCGGAGCTTCTCGATATTGCCCCCATCGATTCCATCGGGAGTGGTGAGCAACACTATTCCGATGGCCAATACGCCGTGAACTGCATGCCCTTGCCAGGAGTTCTCCTCGGCAATGGATCATTCCAGACACCCGGCATTGAGGACAGATTGAAAGAACTCGGTATTGAGCATCAATGTTCTCCCATGCCGGAGTGTGCCAAATCCGGTGGAGCATTTCATTGCCTCACGCAACAGATTCCCGTCCATCATCCGCAGGAAGTTATCACCTGGTACATGATCGGCGAGGCATCGGAGCTCTTTAAGCTCTTGCAGCATCCGCCTTTAGATCCCGTCGAAAGGGATTTGATGCGGAAGCAGCTTCCGCTTATGCAATTGAATCAACTGCACCAATTTGGACTGGATGCAAAAGCAATCGCAATTCTTGAACAGGCGAGAGAGGTATTTCTTTCCCTCACTTGATACTTCCCCTTCCCCCTTTTCCCATGCAAACCACTACGACCTATCAAAAAATTTCCTCTCATGAGGCCAAGAAAGGCGAATTCAAAACGTGCCTCCTCCTCTATTCTGGCGGGCTCGATACCTCTGTCATGCTCAAGTGGATTCAAGACGAATATCAGGCAGAGATCATTGCACTCACCATAGATGTAGGCCAGATTCACGAAGATCTTGAAATCGCGAGACAGAAGGCGCTCAAGCTCGGTGCGAAGGAAGCCATTATCATCGACGCCAAAGACCGCTTCGCGGAGCAGATGTTGACGCGCGCCATCAAGGCGAACGCCGATTATCAGGGTGGCTACCGCCTCTCCACTCCCCTCGGGAGAGTCATTCTCTCTCAAATTGCCGTCGAACAGGCGCAGAAATGCGGTGCAACCGTAATTGCGCATGGCGCAACCGGCAAGGGCAACGACCAAGTGCGTTTTGAGGGCTACATCACGACCCTCGCACCCGACCTGAAAATTATCGCCCCTGTTCGAGAGTGGGCAATGGGCAGGGACGAGGAGATCGCATACGCCGAGAAACACGGCATTCCGATTACTCAGACCAGCGCCAAACCCTATTCATACGACGACAATATGTGGGGGTCCACTGGCGAAGGCGGCGAGATCGAGGATCCAAAACTTGTTCCGCCGCTCGAGAACATCCTCGAAGTCTGCACGCACCCGAAGGATGCTCCCGATGAATCGGAGATTGTCGCAGTGACATTTGAAAAAGGCGTTCCTGTTTGCCTGAATGATAAAAAGCTCTCGATCTCTGCATTGGTACAAAAATGCAATGAGGTTGGCGCAAGGCACGGTGTCGGCATCACACATCTCATCGAAGACCGCCTCGTCGGATTGAAAGTCAGAGGGATCTACGAAGCTCCTGGCGCTGAAATCCTGGTCACAGCGCACTTCAATCTTGAAAAACTCGTTTCCACGAGAGACGTAAACGAACTCAAACAATTGATCGATCAAAAGTGGGCGTACTTCTGCTACGGTGCCAAGTGGTTCGAGCCAACCATGGCAGCCATTCATGCATTCCAAGACTCCACAAACGAAAGAGTGACTGGTACGGTGAAAATGCGACTCTACAAAGGCGCAGCGACCGTCGTTGCTTTAGAGTCACCGTATTCGCTCTTCAACACAAACCTCGCGACATTTAACAAGAATGCAGCGTTCAATCAGAATGCATCAGCCGGATTCATCGAGATCTATAATCTCCCCCAAAAGACGTTCTACTCCCTCCATCATGAATAAGCTCTGGAAAAAATCATCGGCAAAACTTCACCCGACCATCGAGAGGTACACCGTCGGTGAAGACCCTGTGTTGGACATGTCTTTGTTCCCATTCGATATCAAGGCAAGTAATGCCCATGTAAAAGGATTGAGAAAAATCGGCATTCTCAGCGGACAAGAGCTCAAGGAGCTCTTGTCCGCACTCAAGGAACTGGAGAAGGACTTCCACAAGGGCAAAATCCGGATCGCAGTGGAGGACGAAGATTGCCATACGGTCATAGAAAATATGCTTACTGCGAAACTCGGAGACACCGGGAAAAAGATTCACACGGGTCGAAGCAGAAATGACCAAGTGCTGGTCGCACTGCGGCTTCTCATGAAAGATCGGCTGAAAGAAATATGCATGAGGACGCTGGATCTTGCGGAAACATTTCTGTCCTTTGCAAAAGAGTATGAGGATGTTGCGCTTCCCGGGTACTCCCATATGCAGCAGGCCATGCTCGGGAGCATCGGGCACTACGGGTGCAGCTTCGTCGAGAGCCTCTTAGACGATATCGCCTTGATCGACTCCATTCGGAATCACATCGATGCCAATCCTCTGGGAAGCGCTGCGGGATATGGCGTCGCTTTGCCTCTCGATCGATCGGGCATCACGCAAGAATTAGGATTCGGCCGAATACAAATTAATTCGCTCTACTGCCAAAACAGTCGGGGAAAATTCGAAAGCTTGTTTCTTGAGGGGCTTGCGCAAATCATGATGACCCTCGGGAGATTCGCGAATGACCTCCTGCTCTTTACGACACAAGAATTCGATTTCTTCGCCGTAGATCAAGCGCTCGTCACAGGATCGAGCATCATGCCGCAGAAGAAGAATCTCGACGGGCTGGAAGTCTTGAGAGGCAACGTGAGCGTCATGATGGGGTATCAACAAATGGCAAAAGATATCGCAAAGAATCTGCCCTCTGGCTATAACCGCGATCTCCAGCTCCTCAAGCGCCCCATCATCCATGGCACGGATATTGTGTTGCAGAGCATCGAGGTAGCTCGGCTGTATCTTACGAACATCGCGCCGAAGCAAGCATCAATTGAAAAGAAGATTACGAAGGACATCTTCATGGCCGATGTGGCTGTGTCTCTCTCGAGGGAAAAAGGAATTCCCTTCAGAGAGGCATATCAACTTTCTGCGAAGCACATGGAACCCTACAAGGTGGACTTCAGGAAGAATATTGCTTCAAAGGTGAGTCTTGGTGCGCCTGGAAATCTGGCATGGAAAGAATATGCGAAGAGAATCGCGGTGCTAAAACGTATTGCACATGAATAAAAAATTGCAGGGAGCGCTGTCGCTATCTAGTCTCAAGCCACCCCGACCTGTCTGCTCTCAAGTCCAGTCAGTCTCACCCCATCGAAAACGCGCTCCAGGATTCAAAGTCCAATCATCACGTCCAGTCCGCTCTGCCAGATCTTAAACCAAGCAACCGATCAATTACTCTCATGATCTGCGATAGGCTCTGAGCGCAGCCGAAGAGCCGCGCCTGCCATTACATGAGAAAGAAACCGTAGGTTTCTCTCTCATGAGCTCTCTTTTCCCTTTGCGGTGCCCCTCCAGACAAGCGGAGCTTGTCTTCGGGGCAACTTGTTTCATTGGATCAAGCTCGAGTTGATTGTGGACAGGAAATATGACGTGCGAAGTGGGGGTCACATGTGATGTGTCATACTCTCGGTTCTTTTCTTGCTACACTGTTCTTACAGATGTCTTTCGTCACCAATTTCCAACGGCTCCTCCTCGCCTCTCCTCGCTTCAACGTGAAGCATGTGATGGCGGAAAACAGTGATTACGCAGACACCGTTCTCAAGTCAAAGAATTGCTACTACAGCTTCTGTGTCTTCTACTGCGAGGACGTGTACTACGCCAGGTACTCGCGTAAATGCGTGAGCTGCAACGGCATCACGTTCTGTGTGGAGTGCGAATGGTGCACAGAGTGCGTGGACTGCCAACGCTGCTACAACAGTCACTACTGCCAGGATTGTCAGAACTGCTCCGATTGCTCCTTTTGCAAGGATTGTTTCGGCTGCCGCAACTGCTTCGGTTGCGCGGGGTTACACCAAAAGGAGTATCACCTGTTTAATGAGAAACTTTCGAAAGAGGAGTACGAGAAGCGGATGGGGCAACTCAATTTGCAGGAGTTTGCCCACCGCAGTCTGGTCGAGGAGCGAGTGAGAGTCCTTCGCAAGAAGACGCCGAACCTCGCCATCCACCAGTTTATGACCGAGAGCTGTATCGGTGATCATCTGACGCAGTGCAAAGGGAGTCACCAATGCTTTGACAGCTTTAACAACGAAGATTGTGCCTATTGCATCGAGACGAACGGCAACAAAGATTGCGTCGATCTCACCGTATGTTTTGAGAATGAGTTGTGCGCGCACTGCGTGCAATCAACGATGAACCATAACTGCGACCACATCATATTCACCGACCAATCCAACGATTGCGCGTTTTCCGCGTACCTCCGGGGATGCAAGTACTGTTTCGGCTGTGCGAATCTAGATCGGCAGGAGTACCACATTCTCAATGTGCCGGTGCCGCCGGAGAAGTACGAAGAGACAGTGACAGAACTCAGGAAAGAACTCCATGCGGCCAAGATGCACAACCTCAATCTTTTCTTCGTTTCCGACTACGAGCGCAAACGCTTACAAACAGAAACCGACCCTGTAATCGTCAACACTGTTCCCTCCCTCTAGCCCCTCTCGCCATGACGCCAAAGCAAACGAAGTTCACGTGTAAAGAATGCTCCAAGGAATTCCTTGTGATTCCGCAGGAGATGGCAATCTACGCCGAGAAAAAATTACCGCTCCCAGATCAGTGCCCCAGTTGCCGCCATAAGCGGAGGATGGCGTTACGCAATGAGCGAGCCCTCTACAAGCGTTCTTGCGGGAAGTGCGGCGATAGCATGCTCACAACCTACGCTCCGGATGCTCCGTATGCGATCTACTGCCAGAAGTGTTTCTGGGAGAACGTTGGATAATGTCATGCGGTGCATGGTTATGGCTTGCTCATCTCATTTCACGCCCTCAAGCGCCGAAGTCGGGTGTTCTATTCTTGATTTTACCATGGTAAAGTGTTATAATCATTTTATATGGCAGACTCATCTCATCAAGAATCTTCGTTCCTCCCCTCCCCTCCAGCGGAAGTCGAGCACTTCGATGTACTAGGGATGGCAGAGCTCCCCGGAGCGTTGAACCTGGTGCAGGTTGATCTCGCAGACCCCGTACGCGCAATCCCCGGAGGGAACATCCTCACCGGATGTTTGATCGAGGACATGCGCAAGGGGCACCCGGTATTGCTCTGTGACGTCACGCGCATCGCGTACCTGTCCCCGGAGCAACGAGCCGAAGTGCGCGAGACAGCGAACACCAGCCGGATTCTTGATATCTTCCGCGGACCCGGTGGAGCGGTGTACATCGTCACCGACAGCAAGCCCGAACCCCATTGCTACAGGGTGGATCTCCGCCCGAAGACCGACGCGCCTACAGAGAAGCGTGCAGGCTTCATGCAAAAACTACGGTCGCTCTTCTCCAGGTAATTTCTTCCTGTACACACCCTGGAACGCCGACGCAACGCGTTCACTCAAGCAGTTTCTTTGGAAGAGGAGGTCGGTGTACTTCAACCAGAAGGTCAGCCATCCCCAGACGATGAGGCCGACATTGTAGAGCATGACGTTCCCAAATGACGTGAGAACGGCGAACCATTCCCTCAATATCCACGAAAGCATGGAGCCGGGTCCCACGGCGATGGAGAACGAGAGTTCTTCATAGTCTTTAAGGAGCTCTTTGATCCCGCTCACGGAGTAGCGCTGGTAGTCATCGGGAACGGCATGGAACGGCTGCAGGAAGGGGAGTTTGATGAAGAGGAGGCCTCCAGGTTTCAGGACACGTTGAATCTCCTCCATCACGGTCAGGGGATCGCGAACGTGCTCAAGAACATTCTTAAAAAGAACGATATCCATGCTCTCATCGACAAAAGGGAGACGGTGCGCATCGGCCACAACGTCAACATTCGGATAGGCGACGAGATCGAGGTTGAGCATACGCCGATGCATGTCCTTAAGATCTTTGGAGAGTGATCCGATATTGAGGACTATTGCATCGGGGTGCTCCCGGAGAAGCTGCTTGAGTCTCTTCCCCTCGCCTACCGAGGATGTCATCGTATCGAAGTAGACGGAGTGGTGCGGCGGTCTCAGCCAGCGTGCCATGATCCTCAGGGGCGTCTTCCTTGTCGTGTGTGCGGCAACGGTATGCTGCGAGAGTTCCTCTACAAAACGTGGCACGCCGTTTTCCACCGGATACCGTGCCTTGCACTGCGTGCAGGTTAGTATGGCTTCCTCCTCACGCAGTGGCGCGGAGCAAGCAGGGCAGCGCAGGAGAGCAATATCGAGCACCGTTGCACTGTATCACCCCCGAATCTCTGCAGCGAGATCTCGGTGTACCTGTGCTTCTTCTGTGCGTCCCAGAGCCTCCAGAATGCTGGCCATGAGCAAATGTGCATCGGCGTCGTTCGGGTTCCACCGCAGCGCCTCACTCGCTTGCACGAGTGCACCTTCCAGATCCCCATGTTCCAAAAGTAATGCTCCCAGGCGGGTGCGCGCAACGACGTAGGAGGGATCGAGTTCCACTGCCTTCCTGTAGTGTTCCTCGGGTGTGCTCCTGTTGCCAAGCTGCTCCTCAAGCGATCCCAAAAAATAGTAGGGTTCCGGATTCATGGGATCCAGTTCCATAGCTCCCCGGAGCATGGACGCAGCCTCGGTCGTCTGTCCCGCTTTGGCATATACGAGCGCGGCGGCAACGCGCAGCTTGAGGTGATCGCCGTAGGGGAGCCCTTCCCTCAAGACGTCGAATGCCGCCTGCAGGTTATTGCGCTCTCGCTCGATTTTTGCCAGCGATACGCGTGCTGAGATCGATTCGGGATAGTGCGTGAGCACCGACCTCAAGTGCTTCTCCGGATCCTGCCACAAAGTGGTCTGCCACAATGAGAGTGTAAGGAGGAAAGCAATAACAACGGATGTTGTTCCTGTAATTACCGCACGGGAAATGCGCATCCGTCCGACTGCCTCTACGAGGATGAGGAGCACCCCGATGGACGGCAGATACGCGTAGCGGTCCGATGCGAAGAAGAAGAGTCCACCCTTGTGGTAATTGAGGAACGTGGGGGCAAGCGTCATGAGTGTGAAGAGAATGCCGAACGTAAGCCAAGGATGGCTCCTGCGATTCCTCCATGCCAGCATGAGTGTAAGGAGGACGAGGAGGAGCGGCACGAAGAATGTCGGTGACATCACTGTAATCGCTGAGCGAAAGGGATAGAGCATCCCGAGCCCCGTGGGGAGCAGAAACTTCTCCACGTAGAAAACGGTGCTCTTCCCCGCCATGAGGATCGTGGGCAACATTCCCGTTGTTTCCACGATGCGCTCCTTGCCGCTCAGTGCGATCGCGAAGAAGACGATCGAGAGGAGGGCGAAGGGAACGGTGCGCTTCAGACTCCTCCCCCACCGTTCCTCGCGCAGGAGTACGTCGTAGAGAACAAGGATGGCGGGCAGCGTGAGCGCCATGACTTTGGAGAGGAGCGCACAGAGGAACAGAAGCAGGCTCAGCGTATAACCCTTCCATCCGCGTGTGCGCGCGTAGGTGATGAATGCGAGGAGAAAGAAAAACGCAGAGAGCAGGTCCTTGCGCCCCGCGATCCACGCGACAGCCTCGGTATGGAGCGGATGCACGGCAAAGAGTGCAGCTCCCGCCACGGCCATCCACCGGTTGCGCGTACAAAGCAGCAGGAGCCCGCCGGCGCAGAGGGCGTTGAGTGCATGGAGGAGTACGTTCGTCGCGTGGAATATCCACGGGTGAAGCCCGCCAATGAGGTAGTCCACTTGGTAGCTTATGAACGTGAGTGGAATGTAGAGCTCCGGGTCGTAGCTTGTGAACACGCGCACAAGGTGAGGCCACGTGATACCGCGTATGGCCAAATTTTCCACCACAAGAAAGCTGTCATCCGCCGGAGCAAACCCGTGGGTTACGGTGATGCCGAACGCGGCGACTGCCAAGAGCGGAGGAAGGAGCCATGGTATCCATCGTGGGAGCGAGCGGCTGTGCATGCTTCTAGCGTAGCACGCTAGAGCCGTTCCATGAGTGCAGTGGCGTCAGGATGCTCTGGATCCAACGCAAGAGTGCGATTGAGGAGTTCGCGCGCCCGATTCAGGTTTCCCTGTGCAATCTCCAACCCTGCGAGGTTCGTGAGGGCATCGAGATCACGTGGGTCAAGCTCCACAGCGCGTTCCAAATGTTCTCGCGCCTGCTCCAGGTCCCCTTTCCGCCAGAAGAGGTATCCCAGATTGACGTGTGCGGGAGCGTACGCAGGATTGAGTGTAATGGCGTTGAGGTTGGCGGAGAGTGCAAGATCCTCTTCTCCCAGCGAAAGATGCACGAGTCCCACGTTGTAGTACGCGCGGTAGTTTGGCTTGAGCGCAATGGAACGAAGCAGGTGTTCCATGGCTTCCTCATGCTCTCCCTGTTCCCAGAGTTTCGCTCCCACCTTGTTCTGTGCAAGGTACGAGTAGTCGTAGAGCGCCACGACATTCCGGAAGAGCGAGAACGTGTCGTGCCACACAAGAGATTGCCGTGCACTGAGGAACCCGAATATTCCAAGAATTGCGACGATGCACGCGGTCAGCATTGAGCGCGCGAAGCCTCTGGTCCGGCGTAGAGCCCAGTCTGCCGTCAGAGCGAAGAGGAGAAAGACGCCGATACTGGGCAGGTACGCGTAGCGGTCCGATGCGAAGAAAATGTCTCCCGCTTTGGCGTAGTTAGTGAAGCTGGGGGCGAGGAACAGGAGGAAGAATGCCGTGCTGAGCACGACAGTTTTCGTGTGCCGCAGTGAGAGCAGAACGAATACCCCGAATATTGAGAGAATCACGAGCGGGATCCAAAAATCTGGCGCAAGGATCGTGATCTCTTCCTGATAGGGGTAGATCACGGAGAGCTTGAGCGGCGCGAAGAGTTTCTGAAGGTAGAACACCGTGCTCTTCCCTGCCATGAGCACAGAGGACAGGAGCGGCGAATCTGCGAGCACCGATTGCTTGCCCAGTATAGCAACCAATCCAAGAATAAGTGCGAAAAATACATACGGAAGTTTCTCCGTACACACGCGTTTTTTTAGGGGACGACCCTGGTACCAATCGATAATCACAAGGAAGACGGGCAAGAGCAGGACGGACACCTTGGAGAGCAGTGCCAGGAGGAACAGGAGCACGCTTGCGATGTACCACGCGCTACGTCCTGCTTGGCGATAGAGGAGATACGTGACGAGTGTTGCCAGGGCAAAGAACGACGAGAGTACATCTTTGCGCGCCGCGGCCCATACAACTGCTTCTGTATGAAGAGGATGCAGCGCGAAGAGGAGCCCGCAGAGGAGACCCACGCGCCACCGTTTGGTGAGTATGGCGCCGATGGCAACAACAAGCAGCGCATTGAGTGTATGGAGAATCAGATTGTGGAGGTGGTACACCAGGGGATGAAGCCCCCCAATCACATGATCGATTTGGTAACTCACGAACGTGAGCGGAATGTAGAGTTCAGGATCGAAGTGCGAAAAGACCCAGTGCACGCTTGCCGGAGTCAGCGTTTGCACGGCGGGATTTTCAAAAATGAGGATGTTGTCGTCAAAGTGTACGAACTCATTCCCGAGCGATCGACCGTACACGGTCACAGTGAGAACGAAGAATAGCACGATGCCCGTAACGAGCATCCGACGGCTTAGTACAGCCAGCGTAAGGGCGCTTTGGTCTTCCATCTGTGCCATCGTATCCCAAAGAGGATTGATGTGCTGGGATTCGGGTTTGGGTTGGGGTTGGGCCGGATCGAACCCCAGCCCGAACCCCAACCCCCTTGTGCACAAAATGTCTGCAAATTCTGTAACAGAATGGTGCCTTCAATCGTATTGAGAGGTGCACATGTCTCGCGATACGCGCAACGTCGGCCTCGCCTTCTTGGTCTCCTTCCTGATCGTCGTTTCGGCGGCCCATGTGCCGTATCTGTTTCTCTAGGTGCGTTTTCACGTCATGGTGTTCGTTTCGCGCATTCCGCAGGATTTTGTGGTACAATATTTGGTATGGAAGCAATTTTTGAGCGCATGCAACGTCTCTTCAATGAAGCCTGGTCTCAGGCGTACGAGAAGATGATGGCGATACTTCCCCAGGCACTCCTCGCCATTCTCATTGTGATCGGTGGTTGGATTATTGCCTCGCTCATCTATGCTCTGTGCGTGCGGGTTCTGGCATTCTTTGCAATCGACAAGCTGGTGGCCAAAACTCCGCTCGATCGCATGCTCAAGGGAATGGGGGTCGACAAGAGTGCGTCGGAGATTTTGGCGCTCCTCTTCTTCTGGCTCACCATTCTCGTCACGTTAGTCTTCGCTTCCGAGATTCTCCATCTCGAGCAACTCTCTCACGCGTTGGAGACTGTTACGCGCTATATCCCGCAGGTGATCGCGGCGTTCCTCATCATCGTTTTCGGTATGCTCCTTGCGCGGTTCTTGCAGACGGTCGTCACGCAGTCATTCTCGCGCACAGGATTCGGTTACGAACGGTCCGTAGGTAAAGGGGTGCAAACCATTGTCCTCGTCTTCGTCTTCTTGGCCGCAGTCGACCAACTGGGGTTTGATCTATCGTTCGTGACAACGAACATGCTCATTTTCATTGCTGCAATTCTTCTCATCGTTGGGGTAAGCGTTGTCCTTGGGGCGCGCGCCATTCTCGAGAACGCTGTTGCCTGCCAGCAACTCAAGCGCCAGATTTCTGTGGGGCAGCGCGTTGCGATTGCAGAGCAAACCGGCCGCGTGAAAGGGTTTCTCTTTGGCGGCGTTGTGCTGGAGACGGCACAAGGTGAGACGGTGATTCCGGCAACAACATTCTTCAAACACACCTACACAATCCTGTCGTAATCTATGGGCAACAATGTAGAACGCCATCCCATTCTGGTTTCCATTCCCCATGCTTCCTCCACGATTCCGGAGGAGGTAAAAGACTGCGTAGCTCTTACGTCTCAGGAGCTTTTGGGTTACACCGATCTCTACACCGATCAAATTTTTCTCGTTCCCGGGACATCTGCGGTGCAGAGCCCTGTCTCCCGCGTGATCGTCGATGTCAACCGTGCGCCCGATGATATCTCCAAAGAGTACGAGCTTGCCGCGGAGGGCGTGACGGTCCACACGACCTGGGACGGCAAAAAAGTCTACACCAAAGATCCAACACAGGATCAGATCGACACGCTCATCCGTAAGTACCACGATCCGTACCACGAAAAGATCGACGAACTTATCCCCCAGGCAAAGTTCCTCATTGATGGACACTCCTTTCTCCCCGTAGGACCAAAGTTGCGTGGCGACAGTGGCAAAGAACGGCCGGATATCAACTTGGGGAACGTGAACTACTCCTCCTGCTCACGGAAACAGACGTTGTTCTTTCGCGACTTCTTCACGGATCGCGGATATTCAGTGGCCATCAATTTTCCCTATGTGGGGAAATACATTCTTGGTCACCACTGTCACCGACGCAGAATTCCCCCCTTTCTTGTGCCAGGTATTCAGATCGAGATCAATCAGGGGCTCTACGTTAAAGCCAATTCCTTCGATCCCATTCCCGCGCGTGTAGAGGAGTTCCACGAGATTATAAAAAAACTCATTGCGCAGTTCGTGGAAACCTTCCGGGCATAGGCAAGGAACACAGGCGAAGAGTACATGGATTCCCCCTCGGGCCCCCTCTTCCAGGTGGCTCTGTAGCCCAAAATCTGCTATCATATCCTGATGCTTAAGGTTGAGGTTATCGTGGAACGGCCAGGTGTGATTCTCGCCATGCTCTGCGCAATTGCAGGGCTCTTTTTCGGAGTGCAGATGCTTGTGAATACTGCGGTGCACACCGCACTCAGTGCGAACGCGACGGGGGGACAGATCACGCAGGACCGCCTGCGAGAAAACGAAGAAGAAATTCGCCGACAGCGCATTGAGCAGGCGGTACTCAATAAGCGCGAAGAAATTCTACGCTACCAACTCCTCCTTCTGGAGCGCAGGGCCGATCAGGAAGGCGGCGTATGGTCTCAAGAGGAACAGGAGGAATGGGAGCGCGTCCACGCGGATTTCTTGGCGTTGCTTCAGGATCGTCAGGCGGCCGAAGAACGCATTCGCGCGGCGCTCTACGAAATCTGGGAATCCCAGGGGGCCCTGATGCAGGCAGGGAGGACAACAAGCGCATCACTTGCCGCACTCTCGTGGCCTGTGGATCCCAAAGAGGGGCTTTCTGCGACCTACCTTGATCCCACGTACGAGGAGACATTTGGCCTTCCTCACTGGGGTATTGATATTCCCGTGGAGCAGCGTTCCATCATCCGTGCGGCAGCCGATGGTGTTGTGGAAACCGTTGCGGACAATGGCATGGGATTTAGCTACATTGTCCTGCGTCACGAAGGTGGTGCCACACTCTACGGACACGTGAGCGGATTTTTGGTGCACGAAGGAGATCAAGTACGCGAAGGATCGGGCATTGCGATCTCTGGCGGCATGCCGGGCACACCCGGTGCCGGGCCGCTCTCCACGGGGCCGCACCTGCACTTTGAGGTCTTTGAGGATGGCACGCATGTTGATCCTCTGGGGTATTTGCCAGAAGGAATACTCGAAAAGTAAAAGAATCTCATGCTCGGTGCGCAGCAATCTCGTCTGCTATAGCTCAACCAATATCATTCGTTACACAGAAACAATTTCTTTCCCGGTGCCTCCACTGCAGCATACGTTTCGGCGCTCGCCGTTCTTTTTGTGGCCAAAAAGAACCAAAAAGCCTCTGTCCGCTGCAGACTCGCGCAAAGCCATCTTTCTTTCGTACAAACCTGTGCGCGCTCTCAGCCAAGATTGCTTCGCAACTTGGCATTCGAGCGCTAACAGCGAGCGTACCGATGTTCTGCTTTGCGCTCAGGCATATGCAGCGGACAAGAACTGTTTGTAACCAATGACATTGGTTTAGCTCTATGTTGGCAGCACTCGCTCTTGTTGCAGCGCATATGCATCCGTCATCCCGGAAACATAGTCCTTTATGGCTTCCTCTAGGGCTCCGCCCGTTTTTTTCTGGAGGGCGAGCACCTTGGGATTCGGTTGCGTGTGATAGGCATGACAGAGTGTTGAGATGCACTCTACGCCCCTGCGGTTGCGTTCTAGGATGCGCGGATGCGCGTACATTCGTTCCTGGAGAAAGTCGCGCAGGGTATCGAGTGCGAGACGCATGCTCTTTGAGAAACGGATGAGGGGGACGTCTGTGTGGAGGACGGTATCAAGTGTGGTACTACACTGTGACGTGAGCTCCTCTTCTGTAGCTCGGTAGAGATCGCAGACGAGCAGGTGGATGAGTGCCCCGCGCAGCGATGTGCCCCGCGCACTGCGCTGACGATCGGCATCGAGGGCCAGAGGTATCGCGAGGAGCTTCTCTTCTGGGAAGAGTTCTGCGCGCACACCATCCTCGCAATCGTGACCGGTGTAGGCGATTTCGTCCGCAATGTTCACGACCTGCGCTTCCAGCGTTGGGCTGTGCATACTAGGACTCGGGGGTATGTCGTACGGTGTCGTATGCTTGAGAAGACCATCCAAGATCTCGCGATTTAAGTTGAGCCCTGGGTAGAGCGCTGAATGTTCTTCTAAGAGCGTCACGATGCGATGGGATTGCTCGTTGTGCTCAAAGTGGAGCCCAAAACGCTCCATCCATCCATTAAGCGCCGCTTCGCCCGCATGTCCGAAGGGCGGATGTCCCAAATCGTGGGCGAGTGCGATGCATTCCGTGAGATCCTCGTTGAGCCCTAAAGCCCGTGCGATATCCCGGCTGATCTGCGCAACCTCCATCGTGTGGGTCAGTCGCGTACGCACATGGTCGCCGGACCCCTCCACGAAGACCTGCGTTTTCCCCTTTAAGCGCCGGAACGCCTGCGTATGAATGATACGATCGCGATCACGCTGGAAAGGAAAGCGCGTCTCGTCTTGAGGTTCTCCGTGCTCGCGTCCTAGCACACCATCGTGAGGCACCGCATAGGGGGCAAGGAGTGCGTTGGCCTTCTGGAGACGGTCGGAGAGCGAGAGCATGGCGGCACACCATTTTAGAATGTTTTTGCGTTGACGCATACCTTGCGAGGACTCAGTAGCCAACCTTACTACTATTTCATTATGAAAAGAGAACCCTGTTATTCATTTGAAAATGTGTTCATGGAGGCCAGAAAGGTCCACGATATTGAGCAATGGGTCCGCGGCAACCTTTCGCACAACTGTGCCAAAACCATCCTTGAGTATTGCAGAGTTCTCTTCAGGCGCGGTGATCATGTTCTTGCTCGGCAGATCGCACAATCGCAGGCAGTGAAGAAGCTCGTTGTCCCCGGATCAAGGCAGCTCGATGACAGGACCTACGTGAGTGCGGAAATCCCCGAGGGATGTGTGGGACGTGGGGATTACAAGAGATTCCTCGCAGAATTGGGGATAGGAGAAATTGACTGAATGGATGTCATTCCCACGTCCACCCGACTCCGCTGTGCTTCGCCGGGCAGGAACGACCCGCCTTCGCCAACGCTACGGCGGGCGAGAACTGGAAGTAATTTCATGCTCGTACGCATTTTGTCTTTACCCACGTCCAAACGACCGTCGAGCAGGGGCGCTTGTCTCCTGGCGTTCCAGGTGGGTGGCCGCATCCGCGGACCGCAATCCGCAGAGATTTGGCCTCCCTTGACGAGCGTTGAGGAGAAACGACTGCTCTAACGCGTCGTTGAGACAAGAGAAATGCTACCGCTCTGCAATGGCACATGCGAGTACATTGGCGAAACCTGACTTGACCGCAGAGCGATCCCCACCCCGGTACGTCCAGTACTGGTTGTGCTGACAGCATGTGCACTCCGCTTGCCGTTCCAGGTGCTGTGGTTTAACCCCCAGCGCAAGGATCTGATGATCCGCTGCGGATCGCAGGTCAACGTGTCTCCCGTGGAAGTATACGGGGTCCATGGCGGGGAGTTCGGCAATGGGATCGGTGAATTCTGCGCAATGCGTACAGAGTGACGGCCCGGCAGCCATCAGGACTTCCTGCGGCGTGATACCCCATTCCTTGTGCAGCTGAGCGAAGAAAGCAGGTATGGCGCCGGCGATCAGTCCGCGCCACCCTACATGGAGCACGCCGATGACACCGCGCATGGGGGCGTACGCAACAAAAGATTGGCAGTCGGCTGTGCGCACGGTGAGCACGAGATTGCACTGATTCGTGATCACACCATCGGCCTGCTGCGTACGGGCAATGGGTCCCTCTACTCGGATGGTTGTGTTGCCATGCACCTGCTCCAGCCCGGCAATGTTCTCCATGCTCATACGATCGGCAATCATCCGATCATTCTGAATGGCATCCGCTTTCACAAAGAGTGCGGTCGTCAATTCGGGGAACGCACGGAAGAGACGAAACGGCTGTGCAATCATGCACCGAGTGTACGCAGAAGCCCGGGGATCCTCTCGATGACATCATGCGCGGTGAAGGCGTACCCTTTCTCTGGGAAGAGTTCCTCAGCGGCACGCTTGATGGTACGCGACGAAAGCACACTCGCCTCAAATGGTGTGAGATGCAACGCGATGAGTCCTGCAATCATGCCGGCGAGCGCATCGCCGGTTCCGCCGACGGTCAGGCCTGCGTTGCCGCCAGCAACATCTTCATGCTGCCCTGCAGGAGAGACAATGTGATCGGTTTGTCCTTTGAGGAGTATCACCGCCCCGAATTGCTCCGCCTGTTGAGCAATCTGCTTGGGCAGAAGTTCCATGCGTTCCAATTCTCCCAGGTGCGGTGTGAGCACGCTCGCCTTACCCCTGAGGAGTGAGAGCGTTTTTGGTTGTAATGCAGTGGCATCCAACACCAGCGTGCAACTGGCACCTTCGATGATTTCCATCAGTGCTCGCACACTTTCCTCGTTCCCGTGGTCGATGCCTGGCCCAAGGACTGCGCAATCCATGGTGGCGAGGAGCTCGAGGATCGGCTCCACGTCATGTCGGCCCAAATTTTCCCCTGCAAATGGGTGAACTTGTACATTCAACGATGCGTTCTTGGCTGCATCCTCGTGGCACGCAGGCAATGCGAGGTAGAGAAGATCCACCCCTGTCGCCTCTGCGGCGAGCGCGGAAAAAATCGGAGCGCCGTGCATCGTGCGCGATCCACCGACGATGGCCACCTTCCCGTTTTCTCCTTTGTGCGAATCTGTGGAACGTTGCATGTATATATCATACCTCCTTTCCTACTTTCCTACGAGTTGGGGATAACAGGAACCATGGTGTTTGTATATCTCCGCGACAACATCTGCTACTTGTCTGCGAAACCGTGAGGAGGAGAATCGCTGCGCGTGTGCACGAATGACCCTTGGATCGAAAGTGTGCTGCGTAAAGACCCTCATGGCCTCGTAGAGCGCTTCTACTGTTTGCTCGTGAAAGAAGATACCAGTTTTCTCTGCTTCTACAGTATCAAGCGCACCACCCCTCGCGTATGCGATCACCGGAGTGCCGCAGGCCTGAGCCTCCAAGGGCACGATGCCCGCATCCTCATGTTGAGGGAGGAAGAGAGCACGGGATTCGGAGTAGAGCGCAGGAAGATCTTCTTCGGGGACATAGCCCAGGAACTCCACGGTGGGTCCTGCCATTTGCTTCAGTCGCGCCTCTTCGGGGCCCGTGCCGGCAATACGCAGCGAAACGTTATGCGTGTTTGCACAGGCAATGAGAAGATCAAAACGTTTGTAGGGGACCAACCGTCCAATGGCGAGGTATGGTGCGGCATTGCCACGTGCGTCGCTGCTTAAGGGAAATTGGAAAAACCGGTCCTGCACAGGCGGGTAAATCACCGTACTCTCGCGACCGTACACGGAACGGATTCGATTCTGTGTCTCGGTAGAATTGGCCAGGAAGCAGTCCACGCGTTTCTCCGTAGTCAGATCCCAGCGTCGTAGTGATGTGAGCGCACGCTTCAGGCGGCGATGAAGGATACGAGGGAAACGCGAACGCCGCAGGTACTCATTCTCCATCTCCCAGGCATAACGCATGGGAGTGTGGCAATAACAGACATGTACGGCGGTACTGGGTGGGATAATGCCTTTTCCCACGGCATGCGATGAACTCAAGATGATGTCGTATGCGGAAAGATCAATTCCCTCCAGTGCTCGTGGCATCCACGGAAGCAGCAAACGGTGGCGTTTGCCAAGCAGGCGGTACCACCGTTGCAGCTTCGTGACGCGAATGTCTGCATGGTCGAGCGGACCCAATGCTCCAATATTTGCTACGGTGGTGAAGATCGGCGCATCGGGCCACAGTTCGTGGAATTCCGCAATCACATGCTCAGCTCCGGCATAAATAGGGAGCCAGTCGGCGACAAGGGCAATGCGCACGGAGGCAGTATGCAGGAAGAAGAGAGGATGCTCTAGTGCGGGGTTTGGCAGGTCAGGAGAATCAGGGGGTTTGTACAACTGTCCTGACCTGACGAAACCTCCCAAAACCTCCCAAGCCTCTTACGCTATCATGTCCCCATGTCCCTGCGACCTGCCCGGCGTTTGCCGCGCCGTTTCAACAGGCCTGTCACACGCGAGACCAAACTCCTGGTTAAGCGCCGAAACCGTACAACGCGACGGGTCACGGATCGCGTGCGCAAGATCCAGCGCAGAGGAGGACGGTTGCTGATTGCCGTGCGCAAGTCGTTCATGCAGTGGTTGATTCTCGTTGGTGTGGGACTCGTACTTCTCATGGGTGGGCTCTTCGCATTTTCCCCTATTGTGCGGATTCGAGAAATTCGCGTGGTACGCACGAATGCGCGTTTGGATATCGAGGAAGTGCAACACATACTTGCTCCTCTCTTCGGCAGGCATCTCTTTTTTCTCCCTGAGTACGAAGTGACGAATCTGCTGAAGGATGCGTTATCGGATCTGCAGGAAGTGGAGGTATCCAAGAGGTATCCGTCTCTTCTGCATGTGCGCATTGCCTTGGACCCCATCGTCGCGCGCTTGCGTATTCTTAGTCCGGAAGATGCTGCCGATCCTCAGGATTACACGGGATCCGGAGCCGGAATTGATTTCCTCACAGAGCGAGGTATCTACATTGTGGCTCCTATGTTGGAAGTTCCCGTCGAAATTCCAACAATCAATCTGGTGGACTGGGGCGTACGGCCGGAGCCTGGCACCGAACTTCTCATCCCGGAGTTTCTCGATCGCATCGCGCAGACGGAACGAGCACTCCTCCAGCAATTCGGTCATCACGTGCAGGCGACGACCGTGTATCTGCGTGCACAGGAGTATCACCTGCAGATCGACCAGGGCAGAGAACTCTGGTTCGACACCGCGAGCACCATGGATAAGCAACTCCTTCGCTATCGTACATTTCTGCGCAATGTGCCTCTCGATTCCGTGCAGACATATGTCGATCTTAGGCTCACGGATCGCGTGATATACAAGTAGAAGTGCTTGACCGCGGGGTCGTGCATTCCCTGTAAAATGGTTGACCAGCCTTTCCCTTTGGGGGGGTTCTGCGTATCCTGCATGGGATGGTTCGACCACTCCTTGCAGCCTTGCTCTTAGGCATGCTGCCTGCATCCACAGTGCCCCTTGATTCAGATTCTCTTGCAGGTTTTCTGCAGGTGAGTATTTCGCCTCCATCGGAAGCGATTGACGTAGAGGAACGCCTGTCCGCGTCCGGAGTAATCATCGCCGATGTTGCAGGGGGGCAATCTCTGTACCGCAAGCAAGCCGATGTCCGCCGGCCCATGGCGAGTCTGACCAAGCTCATGACGGCGCTTCTGATTGTGGAGCACCACACGATGGATGAGTGGGTAACGGTTCCCGTAGCTACGGGGCGCGTTGAAGGGAATAAAATTTACCTGCCGCCCGGGGAGCAGTTTACCGTGGGTAATCTCCTTTCTGCGCTCCTCATTGCCTCCGCAAATGATGCGGCGGAAGTACTGGCGATCTACCACAGCGGATCGGTTTCTGCATTTGTAGAGGAGATGAATGCCCGTGCAGGTGCCCTGGGGCTTAAAGATACGCAGTATGCCAATCCCTCCGGTCTTGACAGTTCCCTGCAGTGGTCCACCCCGCAGGATCTGACATGGCTTGCGAGCTTTGTTCTGCGTAAGCCTGAGATTCGCGAGCGCATGGGCAAGCGTGGCACGCGCATCATCAGTCGGCAGGGAAGCACCATTCCCCTGACACACACGCACGCGCTCCTTGGAACAGAGAGCGAGGTCGTTGCCGGCAAAACGGGAACGACGATGGGAGCGAAAGAGTGCCTCCTTTCCGTGGTGGATGCTGGCGGACACGAATATGTGGTGGTGTTGCTCCACTCTTTGGAACGTTACAAGGATATGCTCAAGATTCTTTCTGCCATTGAGCAGCGGGCATCCGAAACCGCAACTGCGCTCCTCTAAGATTCTGCAATGGTAACGAATACGACCATTCGTTGGCTCTCTGTGCGGGTGCGCCTCACGTGCCTTGGATTCTTGGTCGTTGCATCGCTCCTTCCGCCCTACGTTCCCGAATCGGCGTTGGCATCGCCGGAACTTGCAGTCACAACGCCGCAATTTCTCCTTGTTGAGGACGGATTTCTGATGAAGTCGTCTTCCCTGACGCGTCAGGGGTCTCGTCGCGCCTACGCGGAGGGGATCATCCACACCGTCAAGGAGGGAGAGAGTCTGGAGCGTCTTGCCAATCGTTACGGCGTCGTCGTGGACACCATTCGGTGGGCGAATAATCTTAAGGAACAGGCAGCCATTCAGCCGGGTGATGAACTCCTTATCCTCCCCGTGGATGGGATTCTCCACACCGTGAAACGTGGCCAAAACCTGACGCAAATTGCCGAACTCTACGATATCCCTGCAGAGGAAATTGCTGCGCAGAACAAGGTGCAGGGTGGATTCCTGCTTGCGGGACAGGAACTCATCATCCCCGGGGGAACGCCCATCACGGGTGAACCGACTGTCATCGCCTCTGCTGAGCCTCCTCCGCAGTCGCCCCCAACATCTGGCCAGCCACCCACCGCGAAACCGCAACCTGCCGCAGAACCTCCTCCCGCAGCCCAGGAACCGACGACATTTACCGATACCCCCACCAGTGGGGTGCTCCAAAAGCCGTGTTCCGCCGAGTGCTTTATCACGCAGTACTACCATTCGGGTCACTATGCATTGGATTTGCAGGAGCGCGGAGGCGGTCCGATCTACGCCGCCGAAGCGGGGACGGTGACTCGCGCCGAATACGGTTGGAACGGAGGATTCGGCAACGTCATCGAGATTGATCATGGCAATGATCTTGTGACGCTGTACGGACACAACAAGGAGCTCTACGTGGAAGTGGGCGACACCGTGTATCGCGGCCAGGAAATCGCGTGGATGGGGAACACCGGTCTCGTATATGGTAAAACGGGAATCCACGTACACTTTGAAGTGCGCCTGCAAGGCATGAAGAAGAACCCGTTGCTCTACATTCAGTAAGAGCGTTTTTTCTCTGCGGTATGAGAAATACTTGAAAAGGTTGTTCTCTGCAAAGGACGGCGTAAGCTCCTCCTCCTGTCTGTATGGAACAACAATCATCTTCTTCTCCTGACGAGGTCGAGACGTCCGCTCCCTTCTGGACGAAAGTTGGCGCGCCGCGTCCTGGTGCCCCGGATGGTGATCGGGTCGCGGTACTCGATGTCTATGAACCCACGTATGTCCCGGCGCAACTGCGCTGTACGGAAGAGGAAGTGGAAGAGCTCCGTGCGCGGGGACTGACAAGCGACGGAGAGTACGCGCTACGACGTACATTTGGCGCAGGGTCCATTACGGACATGCAGGAAGTTGCACGCAGCGCAATCACGGAGGGCGGATTCGTTGGGATTCAAACGCTGCCCAATACCGATTCCGGGCCAAGGCAGACCTCAGCATGCCCGTATCTTTCCGGCATGTTCGGCAAGGATCCCAAAGATGTAGATCTCCTTGGCGTGGCTGCACTCCGAGAATTCCCGAGCGTGTTTATTGAGCTCGTCAACGCGCGCGGCAAGCAGATGCGCCGGGACGAGAAGAGGATGTGCGAACATCACCAGTACCATCACGCACACCTACGTGCGTTCAAGCTCGCCGCTCTGCGCATCGCGTACGATCGCATGATGGAGGATGGAATGAACGCGGAATTCGAAACGTTCTGGGAGAAACACGCCCGGGACAGTGACAGACTCCTCGACTGTGCAGTAACCATGGTATTGGAGGAGCGATTCCAGGCGTCGTGGTTCGAGTGGCCCGAGGAAATCGCATGCAAGAAACCGATAGAGCTGCTGCAGGAGGATGCATCGCTCGCGGAAGATGCTCGTTATCTGCTCTATGTGCAGTGGGTTTTGCAAGAACAGTGGAGTGATTGCTCTACAGCAGTGCGTGCCGTCGGAGGTCATATGATTGAGGATCGCGCTTACTCCGTTTCCCGCCGTACCCCCGAAGTTTGGCGCGATTGGCGCGAACAGCACATGGAGGGAAAGCAGGGCGTCTTCCATATTGGCCCCGATCGCCAGCCCACCTACTCCACTGGCGTCAACGTGGCGGGAGATCCGTACGGTCCGCAGAAATGGGGGCACGTTGTCCCGAGATTCATAGAGAACCCCGACGGGGTCATTGACTACATTGTCGAAACCATCGCGCAGGACGAAGGACGCATCGATATCCGCCGCGTTGATCATGCGCTTGCGTGGATTTGGAAGTACTACCGCGTTCCGTGGGAGAAAAATGCGAGCGAAGGGGAGTACTTTCATGCTCTCAAGGAGAAGATCTTCAATCGTCTGCGTGAGCGTTTCCCTGATGTGTACTGGATTATTGAAGATGTCGGTTACACGGACGGTGACGTCCTTCGGACACAGCAGTGGCTGGGGCTCGGGCCGTTCAAATCGTTCAAATGGGCCCCGGGACACAACGGTAGCCTCGATCCCCTGTACCGCTCTCCCAAGGAGGCTCCTCCGTCCGCCGTCGTGCTGGATGATAACGCCGACCTGCGCGCGTTCGAGGTGTGGTTCTTGCAGTTGAGCCGGGAGAATAGACGGCACTACATCGGAGAGATTTACGGTCAAGAGCATACGGATGAGCGATTCCATCGGCATGTGGTGCAGGGCGAGCGCCACGACACCGAAGCAGTGTTACGCTGGTTGATGCGATCCCGCGCACACATCGCGGTGACAACGCTGCAGAGTGCGGGGAACAGCGTCGTTGCAGATGATCGCGACGAGAATTCCCCCGGTCTGGAACATCCGCAGTTCTGGCAGTTGCTTTCTCGCCTGGAGCGCGGCGATCTTCCAGAAGTCTTCGCGATGACGCGACATGTAATAGAGGAAACGCGCAGGGAAACGCGCGAAATCCTCAGCCCAGGGAGCTTGCAGGTTCTCGCACTCTCCATGCGCCCGGGTCAAGGGCAGTACGTCAAACAGGGAGGGACATTCATTCTGCGCATTGCCTGCAATCGGCCGCCGCAGGCAGATACGCGTATCGAATGTAATGCACAGGAGGGGAATCGCGACGGTGTACACCTCATTCGGCCGCAGGAAGGAGGTCTTTCAGAGCCATGCATTACATCCTGTGCGCGTTACCAGGATGGCACGTATGTCTGGGAAATCGCCGGGACCGTAGCGCAGGACGCGCAGTCGTGGGCAGTGATTGAACTCTCTCCGTGCATTGTCGAAGGGGAAGAGCGTCATGCACTGTGCTTGCCGGAGGACAGGCTCTACATTCAGGTACAGCCGGAAGGAACGTGAGTGCGCGGAAAGCAGAGGTTGACGCAGATACACGATGCTTTCGCGCATGGGACATCCGCCACTCCCAATATCCGTTTACCTCCGCCACACAGCACGAGCGCCCCTCCACGCGTACTTCGCCACAATAAGCAGGATGAAGAAGTACAGAACGTACTGCAGGATCACAAGGACGGTAGTGATCAGGTTGATGGAGACATCTTGCACGACAGTATTGAGGTCACGGACAAACCCTTTTACTGCGGCTTTCCACGAGTCTCTGATGTCCTTGCCGTCCACAAATTTGTCCTCTTCCACAGAAATGGAGAACCGCGTGTAGTCCAGGCGATCGATCTGATCCGCCATCGCGCGTTGCATGCGATCCAGTTGCTCGCTCACGGAGATGCGCTGCTGTGTGAGGCGCTCGATCATCTGTACCTTGCTGTCGATGACCGTTGCAAGACTCTCGGCATCACGCGTGTTCCTTGCCAATGCCTCGATCTCCGCGTAGGCCTCCTTCGCACTCTCAAAAGTCTCGTCTATTGCAGCCATCTTCTGTTCCAGAATTTCCAGTTCACTGGTGTAATCCTCCACCAACCGCTTGATGGTGTACGTGTTCGCAGAAAGCGTATCGGGATTGAGACCTTCGATGATGGCCAGTAATTCTTCCGTGAACGCTTTTTCCACCTTGAACGCGTAGTAGCACCCGCGCTCGTAGCGATTGGCATTCTCAAAAATGACCTCTCCTCTGGTCTTCAATGCCTCAATCTCGCCGCAGGTGTCCTCCAGATCCCGCGTCTTGATGGTGCCGTTGTACTCCGTCACCTCGTACTCTTCCGCATCGGGGCCTACAGATCCCTCATCCTGCGGTATGGGAACGGAGCTTGGGCTGGGAACGGAGCCGCGCGTAGCGGCCATGCCCATGTCCATCTGAGCATCATTGCTTTCATAGTACCCCATCTCCTCGGAAAACTTGGCCGCTTGCTCATTGAGCATCGTGCCCGTGTTCCTCAGTAGTGGTTCAACGGTGGATCCCACAAGCCGTATGGCAAATACCACCACGATGACTGCTGCCAGCGCGGTGAAGAACACCTTCACGGCTGCAGCGGGCCTTGCAACGATCTGTGCGATGAATTCTCTGATAGGCACGCAATAGAGCATAGCGTTCCTCTCGTGGGGAGACAACATGTCCCATATTGCCTGCCAATTCCACTACTTCCCTATTGGCACGATGTGCTCCTGTCGCTGCTGCAGCCGCCCAAGGAAACGCTCCTCGGAATCGTCTCCCAGTAGTTCCAGTGCGCACGCCACGCTCATCTGAGAGACGAGCTGCGCCTTTCGAAGAGATGTGATTGTAGCGGCTTCGTGAGGGTTGTGGCTCAGGCCGTTATCTGCGGCAATGGTCATACTCACCTGTGTTCCCTCCGCAGGACTCTCCTTCGCTTTCGCCAGGGTATTGCTGTCGTGCCCGGGGAGAACCGAGGCCTTGATCACCGAGTACCCAAGACAAGCGGCGATTGCCGCCTTCCGTTCTGCAATCATCGCACTCACGGTTCCTGATGCAGTGCGCGAACGCTCGGTGCGGAACGCTGCGAATTCTTCACCTGCGAACCATCGGTCGAATACATGCTTCTGCACTTGTTGTGCGAAGCATTCTCTCAGACGCGTAAGATGCTCTGTATCCGTGAATCGAAAATCGAGCTTCATCGAAAAGCCATGTTCTGGGCTTAAGACAAAATCCGTTCCGGTGCACGTGACGTCGTAGATTACGCGGTGGCCATCGGCAGCGTGCACATCGGTTTTTCGTGGTGCTCCTTCCATGCGGGCGGGGATGGAGAGCAGACCGATGGTGTGTTCCTTGGGAAGAGACCTATATGTTCCGGCAGGTGCCGGCGACAGAGTCCAGCGCATATCCAAATTGCGCGTGTCACGCAGCGTCGTTTGACATACTGCAAGTGCATCGCGTGCGAAACCATCGGCATCCGCCGATCGTATGAGGAGTCGGATGCGCTGCCTCCGTGGCACTTTCGTGTACCCGGTTAGTGCATCGGGCTCCACGCTCAACACATGCACACCCCTGTTTCGGTCCCCCTTACCAAAGAGCACCTTACTGAGGATGTACGTTCCAACCAGAGCATCGTTGCGAAACCACGGTCCGCCCTCCGTCATCGTTTCGTCCCTATTGTGAATCGTGCCTGCGGTGTGTGCTTCTTCGCCGATGACTTCCACGTCAATGATGGAGTACTGTCCTTCAGCGATTTCATGATTCCGGGCGTTAACGGTTTCAGGGGACATGACCAAGTCTTCCCTGATAGAGCCTCCGATACCGCCTGATGCAATATGGACGTCGTTACCCGTTGTCTGCAGCAACTTTGCCTGTGCGATATGTCCTTCTTCCGCTGTGACGATGTTGCGTACTCCGCTCGTCAACGTGATTTGGAGCATTCCCGTGCCATCATCTCGAATGATGGGGTTCTGCGCTTCGTCGAGGACGTCGTTCCACGTCCTGCCCGGTTGCGTGTAGCGACTCCAGTGATGTTGGAGCGTGCTCTCGTCACCATTCTTTCCGTACTGCATGGCGTTGAGTTTTGCTGGTGTCAGTTCTCCTGTGGCCACCGCACTGCCGACACATGCACGACCGGTCATACTGGATTCCTCCGCGCGCCATACGGCCATAGTCAGGCTATGCCTCGTTTGCGCGCCAGTCTCTCTGCGGAACTGTGCGAGCTTAAGGAGCATGTCACGCGCGATGTTCACGCCCCATACGCCGTCGAGCGGCCCTCCGTCGGGTACGGAATCAATGTGTGAATGGTAGAGAACGGTGCTCTGCGCATCCTGCCCGAAGTACGTAACGAAGAGATTCCCGACTGCATCGGTGTCGATGGCAAAATCCATACCCTCTCTCAGTCCCATGGTGGTGAGCTGTTCTCGCATGTCTTGTTCGATGAATGCGAACGCGGCGTCTTCGGCTTCCGAGAACGCGAGGCAACTACGTCCTTTTGGAGGATGTGCCTCTGGCTGTGCCGGTCCGTTCACATTGAATAGCGGATTCTCTACAAGAGGATCGACAATGCCGCCGTACGGTTTTGGAGATGCGTCCATACAAATGGTAAAATACCTATAATATTAGATATGTCAACTACAGTGTGTTCACCATTGGATGCTCAATACTGCCACCGAACTTCGTCCCAAAGATGACATTGGATGGCGGGCCGTGCTGAACGCTGTTCGAACGTACGGGCAGGAAGTTATTGGTTGCCTAACCTAGTCCTGATGCTTCTTCTTACTATGTGTTAGCCAGATCGAATGCTCTCGCGATATAAGCAGTTCACATTTTTCAGCTAGCAGCTGGGCATTTCCACTCGTGTAGTCTCCTGCCTTAGAGAGGAATAACTCTTTTTCATGCTTTAACGTTTCGGCTGTGGTCCGGTAGTTTATCCAGTTCTCCTGTGGTTTCAGAAAACCATCCAGCGCTTCTATTAAGATAATACAGGTCCCGATCAGGCCAACAGTCCAGTGGGGCAGGTGTTCAAAATAGCCGAGAAAAATTAACAGTGCGGAACAGAAGATGGTAACTATTCGAAACGCGTACAGCATACATTTATTAAAAGCACTTTTACGTTCGTACCATTTTATTTCCGGCTCCAGTCTGTTCTGTAAATACTCACTCATCGTTTGGTGAGGGAAGGGTATCCTAACTGTGTGTAAACACTGTCCTTATAGTGGTAGTTACCGTCTTCAAACATTTTGTAGTTTTCCAGCGAATACTTCACGATTGCCGGGGAAAAAGGTATAAAAATTGCACCGATACCTTCAAGCCAAGAAGGACATAGTGCATCGTGTTCTCGTGACCCATTCAGATTTACTCCGATCATGGTGCACCCTTTTTCTATTGCGGCTTCTGCTTCCCATCTGACGTACTTCCGCTTGAATCGGGTATTTTCTCCGATCAGCTGAATAAATTTCCCAGCCATGTTGATACGTTCTCTGCATTTCCGTTTAACGTAGTCCTCATTTTCTGAATTAACTACGTCCGGAAGCTGACAGTCTGTGAAGCTAAAATCGATATGCTCGTTGGTTTTCCATGCTTGCATTAAGCGGTAGTACTTAATGTCGGCACTGCTGAATCCGACAAACGTTCGGGGTAAACCCATAATTAATTGGGGGAAAGGATTAATGCTTGGTGTCTCGCGGGGGACAGGGATCATTGCTGGGAGGCATCGTGTCGGAGTCGCGGAAGAGACAATCACGGCCCTGAATGCGTACTTCGCCGCCTCCGGTGTTCTTGCACGACTCTTTCGCCGCCGCCTCAGCATCGGATTGCTTGTCGAATAGACGGGCACGAACCGCTCTCTCTCGGAGAGCCGCCCACTGCGGGCCGCGTTTAGTGACGTAGTAGTTGACCATGAAGAACGATTGGTAGGTGGTTACGGGGCTGGTCGGTCGGTGCTATTGGTCTGGAGATTTCTCCGCCTCAAGTACGACTCATCCTCGTTTAGCACTCCACATTATAGAGTGCTAATCTTCGGTGTCAACTACAGCTTGGGAAAGGCAAAAACATGTAAAGCGAAAACCAGTTATTGCTGGAATGGTTCTGTGTATTGGGAGCGAAAGAGCTCATCAGAAAGAATCGCAAGTTTCTTTCACGAATCGATGGCGGGGTTGACCCTTCGACTATGCTCAGGGTCAAGATGTCACTCTTGATTTCAAGACACTGTTTGACGCAGAGAATTCTGGCGGGGTTGACGGGACTTGAACCCGCGACCTTCCGCGTGACAGGCGGACGCTCTAACCAATTGAGCTACAACCCCGTGATGTGAATGATACAAGAGTGGTGACTCCGCTGTGCCCTTTTTATTACGCCGCTTCGCGGCTGGGCCAATTGAGCTACCCGCCCGTACCCGCCAGACCTGTCGGGCTGGCCGATCCGGTACGGATCGGGCGGGCAACCCCTTATTAGGCTGCAAAACGGTACCTGAGCCCTGCGAATGGCGCAACGGAAATCAGGGGATAGCTCACAGGCCAAGAAGTGTGCGGTTTGCTCAAGCGGGAGCGCTGTTCTCCCGCGGAGTTGTTCCGTAGTATTCTCCTCACTTCCTTTCCCCTCCTCCTCTATGCGGATGCCACTCTTCGCCGGTATCGCACACCGAATGCACGACAATCTCTACCTCCTCTTCCGCATCCTCGTTGGGTTCCTCTTCCTCCAGCATGGAGCGCAGAAGCTTGGCATCCTCGAAGGCGGTTTTGCCATGGAGGGCTTCATGGGCTTTATTGGGCTCTGTGAACTCGCCGGCGGCATCGCGCTCATCTTGGGCGTCTTCACGCGGCTCGTGGCGGTCCTGGGCACCATCCTCCTCATCGGCGCCTACACGACGGTGCACATGAAGGGCGGACTTTTGCCCATCGCAAATAAAGGAGAACTTGCGCTGCTCTACGTCGCGACGTTCCTGGTCCTCTTCACCTTTGGCGCAGGCAAGGCGAGCCTCGAGCGAGCTCTCTTTAAGAAGGAGCTCTTCTAGAGTTTCTTACTCTCCACGATGATGCGCATCACGGTGGTGCGCCGCGAACCCGTGGGACGAATCTTGGGATCATCAAAGGTACGCACCTCCTCCATGCCGCATTTCTCCATCATGCGGCGAGAAGGAATGTTCTCCTCGTGACGCATGGCGTAAATCTCCTGTAGATCTGCTCGGGTAAGCCTTTCTATGGCTGCCTTCAACAGCTCCGTGCCGATGCCGCGTCCGGCGTAGCCGGAATGCACGACAGCTTCCGCTGCATAGCCGTGCAGCTCCGCCGCGCGTTCCAGCGGTTGATCATCAGGATAACGGTGACCGATTTCGTAGGTGACAACACCGATGATTGCGCCGTAAGTATCGGCGACGACTGCGGAAACTGTGCCGGTGGCAATGGATTCAACATGCGCGCGGACCTCTTCCTCGGGCAGATGATTCCAGGGGTTAGGCCCCTGTGCCAGGATGAGTGTGGTAATGGCGGAGATATCATCGGGGGTTGCCAGACGAACCTCATATTCTGGTTGCTGCATAGGAGGGATAGTGTTCGTCGCGCTTGTCGTATTGTCAACCGGCCTGCTTGGGTAAGCCGCCAATGCCATTTCAAAGTGCTCCTAAGGACCGTTGCTTGGCGGATCCTTCTCTGCTACACCGTGGGCCACCGCGCGCCACCGCGCGGAGTTTTTTCCAATGTGTTCCCTATGGCACGCCGCATATTCTCTGCACAGGAATTCCTCCAGAATCTTGTCGCCGGGCTCACAGTGAGCTTCGTCGCCCTCAGCCTTGGTGCCGCGTTTGGTATCCTCTCGGGCAGGGGAGCGTTCGCCGGCATGCTCTCCGCCGCAGTCATCGCGCTTGTAACGTCGCTTTTTGGCGGCACCAGAGTGCAATGCTCCGGCCCCACGGGACCGATGACGACGGTGACCGCGGTCGTTGTTGCCGCGGCACATGATCACCTTGCAGCCGAACTCGGTGGCATCAGCAGCGATCACTTTCTCAACATCGTGCTCTTCCTCACCGCTGCGACACTCCTCCTTGCGGCCCTTCTCAGGCTCGGGCGGTTTATCACGCTCGTTCCGAATGTCGTGATTTCCGGTTTCATGGACGGCATTGCCGTAATCATTTGGTTAGACCAATGCAAGAAACTCTTCGGTTTGGGGGGTAAGGCGGCATTTACGGGACCCGTCGGCACGAATGTGATCGTTGCGATTATCACGGCGGTTCTCGTGTTTACGCTTCCCTACTTCCTCCGCAAGGTCATGCCGAAGTTCGCAGGCTTGCTTTCAGGAACACTCCTTGCCATTGTCATCATGACGGTTGTGGCCAGCCTCTTCCGCCTACCCATTGAGCATGTTGAGCTCACGGGAAGCATTAAATCTCTGGGCGACCTTTCGGCGCTCCTGCGCGCGCAATGGCCGACGGAGTGGTCCGTGCCCGTTCTACTCGCAGCACTCCCCTTCGCGCTCCAGCTGGCTGTGTTGGCGTACCTCGACACACTCCTTACGTCACTCGTCGTCGACAAGATGACGCGCGAGCGTACGCAGCAGAATAAGGAGCTCATGGCCCAGGGGCTCTCTGCCGCAGCTGTCGCTGCGCTGGGCGGCATCCCCGGTGCACAGGCAACTATCCGCTCCGTGCTCATCATCAAGGAGAAGGCGACACTCAGGCTTGCAGGCGTCATGGTGGGAATCTTCGCCCTTGTGGAGATGGTGCTTTTGCAGGACGCAATCAACCTGATCCCGCAGGCGGTGTTCTCGGGTGTACTCTTCAAAGTGGGGTATGATGTCTTCGATTGGCTGCCGCTGCGTTTGTACCTCAAGGAGCTCATGCGCGACTGGCATCAGGTGGCTCACAAACTCTTCTCCCGTCACGATGACGAGCGCATCTTTGTCACGAATAGGGAAATACTCATGATCGCAGGAACGACACTTCTCACCATCTTCTGGGATCTCAACGTTGCCGTAGGGAGCTTTACGCTCCTCTTCTACCTCCTCAACCGCGTCCTCCTACGCGCAAATCCCATACGGGATCTCAAGCCCATCCTGGAAACTGAAGGTATGAGCGATGAGCCGTGATAGTGATTGCAATTCGCAGTCATTTGTATGATCGAGAGGTCTCCCCGTAGCGCATGGGTTATGCCTCTCTACACCTTCAACTCGTACTTCTCCGGATGGCAGGCGATATCCACGAGCAAATCGCCCATGCGCTCGGGTAGTTCCTCGATGGGGACGTTGGGCAATGCATGCGGGAAAAACGTCTCAACGTGCCTTGTGCCGGGTCCGACACCGATGCCGACGAGCGCCTGTTCGCCGCGTTTGCGAATGGCGCGGACTACGGTGTGAACGTCCTGTATCGTGCTGTGCCGTCCCCACGGCATGCCATCGGAGAAGGCAAGCAGGTAGCTGCGGCGGGCCCGTTCTCTTGCGAGGCGCCTGGATGCCCGTAAGAGGCATGGGCCCAAATCGGTATTGCCCGGCCAGTTGTGTCCGCCGGGGTTGATGCCATGGGGCTCCAGGAGCATGCCCGCCATCCTGGCGCGCACGCTGTCGGTGAACTCCTCCACGAACGTCTTGAAGACAATGATGTCATCCTGGAAACCGAGGATCTCAAACGGCGCACGCAGGCGGTGGAGATCCTCCGCCGTCATGACCACCCCGCGGAATGTCTGTTGAATCTTCTCGTCACTGCGCATGGATCCCGAGAGATCCACCAGCAGGGTAAACGTGTCATCCCGTTCCATTCTTGTGCCCGGATGTGCGAATACACGGTGGTCCACAGACCGCGCTCCTGCGGCAATTGCCGCCGCGCGACGGAAGGCTGCGCGCATGTTCACGAGCGTCCCGGTGGTTTTGAGGTGCATTCCTCCCTCTGTAAGCCTGGGACGCAGGACGGGGAGCAAGCGGCCGTAGAGCCTGTCTGCCAGGTGGCGCACCTCATCGTATGCCTCTTGGTAGGGTGTTTTTTCCAGCGTGGGTGCCACATGTTCCTTTGTGAGTCTGTGGGCTTCCGGCGGGGAATACGGGGAGACGATATCCGATGGGGGACACACACTGCCTATGGTCACCGTGGGCACCAGATGTCCGCCCAGGGTGCTTTCCACAAATTTTTCCTCATCACAGCCTAACGCCTCGCGTGCCTGTGCGAGGAGCTCCACGCGTTCCTCTGGCAGCAGATCATCGAGTGAAGGAGGGGCATCCTGAGGATTGGCATTCTCAGCAAGCATCTGCCGAGCACGGCGTTCGGTGTCCTCTTCGATCAATGCGCGTATTCTCGGCCACAGTTCGTTGTAGGAAATGCGATACCGTTCTTTCGCCGCTTCCACTGTCTCCGCCTCGGAGGCGTCGCGGCTCGGCACTGCGTTCGCCACGCGCAGAATGATAGGGTGCAGCTCTCTGTAGAGATCAATGACGGAGGGGTGATAACACCGCTCAATGAGGTCGCGGCTAAAGTGTGGGGCGAACTTCGTAAGTTCGCACCACTGCAGAAAACGGGGGATTGCTTCCCTGCGGTGCTGAACAAATTCATCGGGCTCCTCGGCAGCCTGGAGAACGACCTGTGCGGCGCGGTAACGCAGCCACTCACCCGCTCCCGGGTATTCCCGGTAAACAAACTGATCGGTAGCACGCTCCTCTGCCGCCTTGAGCGTCGCAAGTACGCCTGTGTCCTGCAGAACACTCCTTGGGACGAACTGCGCCATGCGTTCGATGCGTACGTGGGAAGCCTCATGCGCGCTGTGGCCCATGGCCGCGATGTCGTCCGCTAAATCCGTGGGCGGAACATGGACGAATTCCCGTACAAGCTCCCCCTCTTTTGTCCATGTGGAGTACCGGAACCATTCCTGGTCGGCGTCTTTCCCCTGCAGTGCAATATGCGCGGCAGCCTCGGGGTCAACCTCCGTGGTCACGGTGAGGTCTGGCTTGCCACCGATCGTGCGGATGATAGTCGTCAGGCGGTCGAGGAGCCGACGCGCTCTCTCCTGCTCTTCTTGCGGGGAATGGCACGGGCTGACCACGGGCGCTTGTGTGGTGGTGGATGCCGGATCGTACTCGATGGGTTGATACATAGGTCTTGTGATCCCCGTCGTTGTGCGTGGCAGCTAGTTCCCTCTCCTATCAGGATTCTTCGTAGACGGCATGCGGAGGAACATCGCCGATACACCGCAGGTACCACTCCGAAGGAGTGCCCTGGTATCCCGGACACACAAGCGAGCGCACCTTGCGATCGCCGATGTACTTCAGCATATCGGGAAATCCTTCCAGCGCATGTCCCGGATGCAGTTCATGAGGGGGTTCTCCGTGGATGTGTACGCGATACCCTGTACTGCGGCCGTCTTTCCAGATGCGTTCGTGGTCAGCAGTCGTGTCGATGAGCTCCGGAGGGATTTGAGCCGCGTGAGGAAACTCCATCGAAATCCACTTGCCGTCACGCGTGCCGCTGGTCGGCCAGCTGTGCCAGCTCCATTGGTGCTCAGGTTTCGCCAGACCATTGGCTTGCAGGAAGCCCCACACCTCACTGAGGAAGATTTCCGGTTGCCTGCCGGGAAGCTCTTCGTAGCCCTCGGTGAAGTGCACGCCCCAATTCTCCCGCGTGAGCTCGAGTGCGTGGAGCATATCTTGAAGCTTCCTTCTATCGCCGGGATCTGCGCAACGGTCGAGATAATAGAGACGGAGGGCAAGTTGTATGCTTTCGATAGGATCATCTGCCGTGGAACGCACGCGATTCTGCCCGCGGTCGAATGTTCTGTGCCGTTCGAGAAATGCCATAGATGCCTCCAGACTCCGTTGCGTGAAGAGCAACCCCTCCTGCGTATCGAGGCCCGAACGGCCGATTTCTTTGCTGTGGGCAGCTCTGGCTGCAGACTCCTGAAATGCAGAGAGCCTGTTCAAGAACGAACGGACATTCCCGATCTGTGCGAGTACTGTATGTTCTCTGGAGAGTGCTTCGGTTTGCGCGTACTCCCTGCGTGGCGGGTGGACACAATCGTGCGACGCATATCTGCAATCGCGGAAGGAGATGCCCGGTTGCCTTCCAAAGACCCGTCGGTCCAGGCGATCGAAGTAGTGCTGGGCATTCGGCTCTCCTACCACCAGGCGTCGGATCCAGCGGTCTTTGTACGGAAGACCGAAGGGCAGGCGCGCATCATCCATGGGGTTTCTGGTGGCGTACATGCGGAAGAGCGGATGGAGCGGCCGGACAGACCGATTGCTGATTTCCTCATCAGGAACACAACGCCGAATCACCTCGTTCTCGTGCTCGGGTATGGTGAGGGATGGGGGAATCTCCAAGACGCTGTTGGTTGCACTCTGCAACACTTCCTGCGGTGCCAAATCTGCTTCGTCGAGCAAGAGCACCACCCCCTCTGTCATGCAGAATGGTACGGCACCGTCCTTCCAGCGCCAGTCTCCGGCTTGCGATTCCATACCGCAGAGCTCGGCCAGGCGTTGCATTTCCTGCAGGGAGAGTACCCTACCTTGCTGCATGGAGTGGATGAGCTGCGATGCTTCGTCAGGGAGCTTGCCTGGGGAGCCAGTCGTACTTTTTGCTTGTGCGAGGACGATTTCCAGGCGTTTGCGCAGGTCTTGATCATTGGGAACAAAGTGTCCGACGAAGTCCGTTGTGTCCGATTTACTCCTGCAATTCAACCGGAAGAGAGGGCGGTTCAGTAACCGGTACAGCTCAAGCACCCCGGAGGTTTTCGTCGTTCCTGGGTAGCCATCAATGAGCAAGGGGTGGGCATGTTGCTCTGCGAGAGCTACGGCATAGAGCACTTCCAATGCCGAAGGATCGTAGGTGAAGTTGGGGTCGGCACGAGGAACAAGATGCCGCAAATTGGGTGGGCAATCGTACCGTGGCAGAGCGAGATCATGGAGGTAGAGCACCTTGCCGTCCGGTGATTGCTCCACGGCTGCGATGCCCTCAATGGCGTCGACCATCGGAACATCCTGATCGTCGTTGTTGATGCTCGAAGGTATATCGGGGCAATTTGGTGCCATACGTAGGGCGGAACGCTACTCTTTGGAACACAACCCGCAAGAAAAATTGGAGGGAGTTTTTCCATAGCCACCAATCAGTGTGCGGTGCTGTAGGTGTTGGTGGCAATGGATTCAACATGCGCGGAGTTCTCCCCCAGGGGTTGCCAGGCGCACGGTATACTGCGGTTTCTGTATAAAAGGGATAGTGTTCGTCTGTCGTTTTCCTCTGCCAACCGCACAACTCTATGACAGGTGCTGGTAGCAGTGCTCTCCTGATGCACCGGGAAACGGAAAGAAAACTTTACTAAACGTCTACCAAATCTTACATGCCTCCGAAGCATCTGTTTCTCCACAATCTCTCGGAGAAGTATTGACCCCCCATGGGTGAGCGAGAACAATGCCTGACCAAACTTCCCCCTCTGCTCGTATGGAAACCGCATCTCCTTTACCTACGCCTGCTGCCGACCTTCCCGAGTCGCGCACCTTACGGGTGTTTTCGGAAGAGACGCATGCAACAGAGGAGTCGTTGCTCAACCCGGCGCTCGTTCATATCCCCGTCCTCGTTGCCGGTGCTGTGCGGCGCTATGTCGCGCGTGTCGGTATCCCAGAGGAACAACGGCTCACAACCGGGGAAGAAGAACAGGTTATCAAAGCTGCTCAACAGAGGATCTGGCATCACTCTCACAGTGAGGGACTCATGCTGACCATGCGGGAAATCGAAAAGACTGTCCAACGAATTGTCTTGGGCACAGAGGTTCTCCACCTGGAGGCTAGAGCTGCGGGGTGAGCGTGTGCCACTCGGTTGCCTGCTCATAGGCGTGGCCGGCGCGCAGCACTGTCTCTTCCCCCCACTGGTTCCCCATGATCTGCAGGCCGATGGGGAGGTTCTCCTTGCTCATGCCGCAGGGGATGGAAAGCGCGGTGATACCAGCAAGGGGTTGGCTGATCGTAAACACATCTTCCAGGTACATGGCCACGGGGTCATCGGTATGGGCTCCCACCAGGAAGGCCGGTGTGGGGGAAACGGGGGCGAGGATCACGTCAACCTCCTTAAACGCCTCTTCAAAATCCCGCCGGATGAGCGTACGTACCTTCTGCGCGTGGCGGTAGTAGGCGTCATAGTACCCGGCAGAGAGCGCGTACGTGCCGATCATGATGCGGCGCTTCACCTCGTCGCCGAAACCTGCTGATCGAACGGCGTGGTAATAGTCGACGAGATCAGCGGCCTTCTCGCTGTGGCCGAAGCGAATGCCGTCGTAGCGCGCCATATTGGAGCTCACTTCACTCGGGACGATGATGTAATATGCGGCGACCGCGTACTTTGTGTGGGGGAGTGTTATCTCGCGCGTCACCGCGCCGAGCTTCTCGAACACGGCGATCGCGCTACGCACGTGTTCTTCCACCTGTGGGTCGATCCCCTCAATGAAGTACTCCTTGGGAACGCCGATCCTAAGACCCTTCACGTCCTTCGTGAGCGCTTTGCGGTAATCGGGGACCGGTAGAGATCCTGTTGTGACATCCTTGGGGTCCTTACCTGCGATGGTGCCAAGGATCATGGCTACGTCCTCCACAGTCTTCCCAAGCGGCCCGATGGTATCCAGTGAGCTTGCCATACTCATCACGCCGTAGCGGCTGGTACGTCCGTAGGTCACGCGCAATCCCGTACATCCGCAGAACCCTGCGGGCTGGCGGATGGAGCCTCCGGTGTCGGTTCCCAGAGCAAACAAGCACGCATCGGCAGCCACGGCGGCTGCACTCCCCCCCGATGATCCTCCTGCTACACGCGTGGTATCCCATGGGCAGCGCGTGACACCGTAGCACGAGGATTCGGTACTTGCGCCCATTGTGAACTCGTCGGTGTTGGTCTTGCCCAGGCTCACGGCGCCCACCGCTTTCAGGCGCTCTGTTGTCGTTGAGTCGAAGGGGGGCACGTAGTCCTTGTTGCGCAGGATATTCGAGCAGGCAGTAGTGGGGATGCCTTCCTCGCAGTAGACGTCCTTTGTGAGGTACGGGATGCCCGTAAGGGGGTGGGGAAACTCCCCATTCGAATCAATGTTTTTTGCTTCCTCTAGGGCTCTTTCAAAATTCCTGTGCACGACGGAGTTGAGCGCAGTATCCACGGATTCAATCCGTTCAATGCAGGCGCGCGTGAGTTCCTCGCAGGAGATTTCCTTCTTGGAGAGCTTCGTATGGGCCTGTGCGATGGTAAGGGAGGAGAGCAAGGGAATGCAGAATGCAGAATTATGAATGCAGAATGGAGAATTAGCCGTGGGCAGAGGGCGTTTCAATCTGATTATCAACAATGGGGAGGGGACTTGTGGAGAGCAGAGCCGCACGCTCTGCACTGCTCGGTTCCACCGCGTCCTCGCGCAGCACGTTACAGGCGCCAGTCACCTGCGCCGTGGGCTCCACAGCGGAGGTATCCACCTCCTTGAGGACATCCACGTAATCGAGGATGGAGGTGAGCTCCTTCGCAAACTTCGTGACCTGTGCATCGGAGAGCGTCAGGCGCGCAAGCTTGGCGATATGCCGGACATCAGTGGGGCTCAGGGCCATGTTCGCTGCGAGGATAGGGGAAACCCGATACGCGTGCCACTGCGTAGGAGCCAGAAACCAGAAGTCAGTGGTCAGAAGGAACAAGGCGCAATGAGTGGCAGGAAGACGTGCCACGTCTTTTCTGCCCACTCATCGCCGTCTCCTAATTCCACATTCCTCGTCGCAATCCCATTGACCGCGCGCTTACGATTCCCGAGGCTATCCGTATGAAGCTCTCTCGTCTTCGTGGGCGCAAGATCTGTGACCGCGTGCAGCACAAGGGTGCCGTGTGGAAGGGCGCCACGTTCGTGATTCGCTGGCTCCCCGGGCCGCCGCATCATCCTGCCGCCGATCCGCAGGAGCGTGCGGTGTATGCGGGCACGTTGGCTTCCTCTAAGCTCCACAAATCCGCAGTGAAGAGGAACCGCATGCGCAGGCGCTGTCGCGAAGCGCTGCGTACCGAACTTCGACTCCTTCAGGATATTTCCACGATGCAGTTGTTGCTCTTCCCCAGATCGCGTAGTCTCACCTGCGACTTCGCGGATATCCAAGCCGATGTCCGCCGTTTCCTTTCCGTTGTCTCTCATGGCTCCAAAAAGTAAAGCGCGCGACCTCCTGGAATTCCTGGTGCTCTTTGCGTTGCTCTACTTCCTTACGCAGTTCGCGCTCCAACGCTTCTTCCCAGAGCAGTTTGGAGGGAAGAACGGCACGGAACGCTCCGGTATCGTGCTCACAATGCAGGATGCAACGGTGAAGGGCGGGCATCATCCCGTGGCGTATTTGGCTAATTACACTCAAGAGCCCCTCGTGCTCCCCGATCGCTGCCCGCAGCCGCCGCTCGATGTGGCGTACCGAGGCGATGGAGAGGAGAACTTTGCCGTGCTCACAGCCACCGGAACGGTGCTCCCCTGCACGGCACTTTCATCGGTGGAACCGGGTGACCGCGCCACGGTGGATCTCTCGCCGTGGAAGTACGCGCTCTTCGACGCAGTGGGCGAATATCGGCTCTCCCTGCCTGAAGGAGTTTCGAGCAGCGGAGCTGTGGTGACGACATTCACGATGCACCAGGCGGGTTCTGCCACCGTTGCATTTCGTGCGTTTGTCACGAAGCCGCTCCTCAATCTCCTCATCTTTGTGGCTTCGTGGATGCCGGGGTACAACCTGGGACTGGCAATTATTCTCCTCACGTTCATCGTGAAGATCGTGCTCTTCGTGCCCACGCAGCACGGGCTCCACGGCCAGCGCAAGCTGCAGGCCGTGCAACCAAAACTGGATGCGATCAAGAAGAAGTACACGGGCAATCCCCAGAAAATTCAGGAAGAAACTCTCAAGATCTGGAAAGAGTACAAGATCAATCCCTTCCAATCGTGTCTGCCCATCCTCATTCAGTTCCCCATCCTCATCGGGCTCTTCTACGTGATCCGCGACGGTTCGGTGCTCGCGCTCTCGCGGCATCTGATCTACCCCTTCTACGACAATCTCTCGTGGTCCTTTGGCACGCAGTTTTTGGGGCTTGATCTTCTCTCCCCCAACAAGATCGTGCTTCCGCCGCTGCTCGTCATCCTCCAGTTCCTGCAGATGAAGCTTTCCTTTGCAATCGCAAAACGTAAGAAGGCGCGCAAGAAGGAGGAGACTCCTGAGGCTGCAGAGGAGAAGACCCCGCAGGCAAGCGCGCAACAGATGCAGCAGAAGATGATGCTCTACGGATTGCCGATCATGATCGGCTTTTTCGCGCTGCAGTTCCCCGCAGCCGTCAGCCTCTACTGGGGGGTTTCCACGCTCTTTGCCATTGGGCAGCAGGTGGTGGTGAACCGCAAGGAGCTCGTGTGAGCAGGAATCAGGAGTTAGAGGTCAGGGGTCGGGACAGGGAGGCAGAAGCACCGTGCCATGGCAAGCGGCTTGATCAGTCGCACCCCTTCGCGGATGCGGCTTACGTGTATATACAATGTATATACACGGGGACGGGGAGCCGCTCTACTCCTGAGTTTCTGTTGCCTGAGCTTCCTCGGGAGGAGCGTCGGCTATTCCTTGGAAGTGGATCGCTCCTACATCCTCTCCCTCGCCGTTCTCACCTGCACCTTGTACGCGTTCAAGGCCTTGCACGCGCCCAAGGAGTGCACGAGCAGCCTCCTCCTGCGCGGGATTGGAGAACACTACCTGAATGCGGCCGTTCATGTCGTTGGCAATGATGTCGACTCTCGCTCCGGTAATGCCGTCGCAGGAAAGGGCTTGTTCCACAAGCTCACGCATTTGCTCACGCTGGGGCTCGCCGCCGCCGTGCTTCGCATCGATATCTGCAAAGAGAGTGGTCATGGATGAGGGGGGAAAAAGAAAGTGTCATGGTTCGACTGCGCTCACCATGACACGCATTAGGCGATGGTCACCTCGTCGCAGAGGTAGACATCCTGGATCGCATTGAGGAGTGCGACGCCCTCCTCACGCGGTTTCTGGAAGGCCTTGCGGCCGGAGATCAGTCCCATGCCGCCGGCGCGTTTGTTAATGACCGCCGTGCGCACGGCCTGGGCCAGATCGTCTTTGCCGCTTGCGCCACCGGAGTTGATGAGGCCGATGCGGCCCATGTAGCAGTTGGCTACCTGGTAACGCGTGAGATCAATGGGATGATCACTACTAAGCTCCGTATACATGCGTTCATCGATCTTGCCGTAACTGCTCTCCTGCGCCATAGCTTTAAAGCCCCCGTTACACTCCGGTTGTTTCTGCTTGATCAGGTCTGCCTCGATCGTGACGCCCAGATGATTGGCCTGGCCGGTGAGATCGGCCGCGGTGTGGTAGTCCTTGCCTGCCCCGAGCGCAGCCGAGGGGTCCTTCTTAAAGGCCGAGTTCCTCAGATAGCACCATAGCACCGTGAACATTCCCAATTCGTGCGCGCGAACAAAGGCCTGGCTCACCTCTGTGATCTGGCGGGCCGACTGTGCCGAGCCAAAGTAGATCGTGGCGCCAACGCCCAGCGCTCCCATGCGGTGCGCCTCCTCCACCGTGCCGAACATTATCTGGTCGTACGTGTTCGGGTACGTGAGGAGCTCGTTGTGGTTGATCTTCACAATAAAGGGGATCTTGTGCGCGTACTTCTTGCTCACCATCCCCAAGACTCCGAATGTGGAGGCCACCGCATTGCACCCGCCCTCAAGGGCGAGTTCCACGATGTTGAGCGGATCGAAGTAGTCCGGGTTCTTGGCGAACGATGCCCCCGCGGAGTGCTCGATCCCCTGATCCACAGGCAGAACGGAGAGGTATCCGGTACCGCTTAAGCGGCCGTGGTTCATGACTGATTCCAAATTGCGGATCACCTTTGCTCCACGATCGGAAAGGCCGAACACATCACGGGCCTGCGTGGGGCTGGGGAGGTGCAGACGGTCCTTCCTTATCGTTGTGCACGTGTGCGAGAGAAGATCATCCGCTTCGCTGCCCAGGAGTGCCTTGATATCGGAGAATTGCATGGAGAGAGGGGGTGAGTGACGCCGTCACAGTAGCATGGGCGCACGTCTCCATCCAGGTTGGAAAAATTTTGGCAGAATAGCGGTTTGCTTGCGTATTTTTTTACATTCATCGCGATGGAAAACCACCGCCTCTGTAGAAAAAAACAGGCGACAGGGATTGCGGTTTTCCGCCATATGCATAGACTTGGCGAACTTTCGGTTAGCTACACACATGGTGTGTGTGGCGACGGTCCGAAAGCAGACCACAGATTAAGGAGGTTCCCGTGGTCTGTTGTTCATTCGCGGGTCGTTTCGTTGTCGAGGGTGACGGTGTGCTCGTCTTGCCCCCCGGGGTGGGCGAAACTGGTATCAGTGGCGAGAAGGTGCTCATGCGCCTTGCTCGCGCTCTGGGTTCCGCGACAGCGGGACCGGAGACTGATGCCATGAGGAGGGCGTACGATCTGTTGCAGGCGCGTCCGCCTGCCTCAGCGCAAATTCTGCAGGAAGCATTCGTGCAACCTGCAGTCGCCGCTCTCTTCTGCCCCACCCCGGCGGAGGCGGCCCGCTAGCACCGACTGAGAGGTCGGTACCCCCCAGCCACTACACCCACGATGGGTGCGGCTGGGGGGAAATTTTTCGACCATATCAACGAACGAGCCTAGGAGACAGAACTGTCAGGCACACTCGTCTCTGAGCCTGCGGGGAGCGAACATGCTGCGCCGAAGGGTGGAATCCGTATGCTCCAGAGCCCCTCTCCCTGTCCCTCTCCCGCCGGGAGAGGGAACGAAGCACAACAACGGAACGGAAGTTTTATATATTTTCCTCTCCTCCTTGGGGGCGGGTAAGGAGAGGGAACGAGGCATTGATCCCGAGGAAGCGTGTGCCTTTCTACCGTACCTACAGAATTCTTATGCGTTTTAGGTTCCAGTTCGCCCCACGTAGTATTTGACATAATACTAAAATATATCTTGATTATACTTAGGGAATCTTCTATCCTCTTCTTAGTTCTGACGAACCCAGGCAGGGCTGCTTGGGCAGAACCGGTTCCAAACAATCCCGGCTGAGTCGGGAAGGAGGGAATCATGTTGGTTCAAACCCTGAAGAAGGGTGGCGAGGGGAGTGAAACCCTCGTCGTAACTGTCTCTGCTGAGAGCCTTAGGTCTCTCGCAGAGAAGGGAGAAGATCTGCGCTTCACGATCACGGTCGTGAAGGGCAAAGCCCGGGTCGGGATCACCGCCCCGCGCGAGGTCCAATTCTCCCGGGAGTAATACTCCCCCGCGAACCAATAAAGACCGGCATGGATGCCTTGAGACAAGGAAGTCCATGCCGGTCGGTTTTTTTAGTTGACCCCGTGCCCACTTGGCACCAATCTACGGCCCCCTCGATGACCACGGTGGCATCGTGGGTAGTTCCTTTTGCCTCCATTGAAAGGAGGTGCCACATGCTCGTTCTTAGCAGGAAAAAGAACGAGAGCATTGTGATCAACGACGACATCACGATCGTCGTCGTTGAAATCCGCGGGGACAAGGTTCGTTTGGGGGTGGAAGCCCCCAAGGACGTCCCCGTCCATCGGCGGGAGGTGTTCGACGCCATCCGCCGGAACGAGGCCGCTGAGGCGGCCAGAGACGCCGCCAGGAAGGCGGCAGACCAACAAGCTGCTCAAGACAGGGCAGCGCCCGGCGCGGCGACCGATGAGTCGCCGCGACCGTGATGGTGGGATTCGGGGAAGGACCCCGAAACACACCCTAGGCCCCCACACCTTCTGCGGAGGGAGTGGGGGTCTTATTTTCCTTGAGTGGAGCACTCGCCCCCAGGGCCAACTTTGCGTATCCTCCCTCCCGTGCCCTTCACGCTCTACAACACGCTCACCAAACGCGAGGAGGAATTCCGTCCTCTCGAAGAGGGCAAGGTGCGCCTGTACACCTGCGGTCCCACGGTCTACGGCCGGCCGCACGTGGGCAACTATTCCTCCTTCCTGATGGCGGACTTGCTGCGGCGCTGGTTGCAGTATGGGTTGGGGTACAAGGTCACGCACGTGAAGAACATAACGGACGTGGGGCACCTGGTTGCCGATGCAGACACAGGGGAGGACAAGGTGGAGAAGCAGGCGCGCGAGGAGCACGGCGAGGTGACGCACGACTCGGTCATCGCCATCGCGCGCAAGTACGAAGCGATGTACTTGGAGGATGAGAGAGCGCTCAACCTCGTTGAGCCGGAAGAGCGTCCGCGCGCGACGCAGTACATCGAAGAGATGAAGGCGATGGTCGAGGCACTCCTCAAGAGCGGCAACGCATATGTGATGGAGGACGGCGTCTACTTCGACGTGCATAGCTCTACTCCCACGCCGTACGGCACGCTCTCAGGAAACACTCTGGAGAACCTGGAAGCCGGTGCTCGTGTTGGTGTGGATGAGAAGAAGAAGCACCCCGCGGACTTCGCACTCTGGAAGTTCTGCGTCGGGCAGAACGAGCACCACGCGCTGCAGTGGGATTCCCCCAAGGGCCCCGGTGGCGAGACGTATCCCAAGGGGTTCCCCGGCTGGCACATCGAGTGCTCCGCCATGAGCAGCTCGCTCCTCGGGGAGCAGATCGACATCCACACCGGCGGTGAGGACAATATTTTCCCGCACCATGAGTGCGAGATTGCGCAGAGTGAATCCGTGAGTGGCAAAAAGCCATTTGTGCGCTTGTGGCTGCACAAACGGCGCATCCAGATGGGGGAGGAGAAGATGTCAAAGAGCCTTGGCAACGTGAAAACGTTGGATGACATCCGTGCCATGGGGTTCAGTCCACTGGATCTTCGGTACCTCTTCCTCTCCGTGCACTACCGCACGCAGCTCAAGTTCACACAGAAGGGACTTGAAGATGCGCACAAGGCGCGGCGCAAGATCGTGGAGTGGATGGAGGAAGTTGAGGAATCAAGGGAGGAAAAAGAAGCAGAGGAAGCAAAGGAGTACGAACAGAAATTTCGCTCCGCAATGAACGCAGATCTCAACACGCCGGAGGCTCTCGCCGCAATCTTCGATTGCATGACGTGGTCGCGCACAGCAAAGGCACAGGGGGCGTGCAGAGCATTCGCTGCGCTCGTACGTTCGACGTTCGGGTGCTTCGACTCCAACGAAGGAGATGAGAATATTCCCGATGACGTCCAGGCGCTCGTTGCCAAGCGCAAGGGAGCGCGTGCATCCAAAGACTTCGCCGCGTCCGATCATCTGCGCTCGGAGATTCGCGCACTCGGGTACGAGGTACGCGACGGGGATGACGGTCAGGAGGTGCGAAAACTCTGAGGGGGCTTGATACCGTGTGTCATGGTTCGACTCCCTGCCTGCCGGCAGACAGGCGCTCACCATGACACGCGTGCCAGAACAGTCCAAACGTGGGGAACTCCTGACGAAATGTCAGGTTTGCTCAACGATCTTGTAGTGTTTTACACAATAATTGTATGTTTAATGCAACATCTTTTTTCTCTCCGCGGATTGTAGCGAAAGAGGCTCTCTAATGCGGAATCGTGCGTAGATTCGCCGAATGAAGCGAGAATTTTCGCAGCGGAGAGCCGAACCACACTGTCCGCGCGTGTAACGCAACACCGGAGCAGATCGTTTTGGTAGGCGCACAGGACAGCCTGGAAGTCTTGCTTCCCTGCGCCCGTTCTCCTAGGATCTCTGCTAAAGATCCGCGCTCTACGCGTAAAGGAGGGCGTGGTCTGTGTCATTGTTCCTTAACAATTCGGCACCTTGCCTTGGCCCCACGTCTAATAGGGAAAGAGACAAGTCTTCCACATCACGTTTTCACGTGGTCGTGTTTTTTTGTTCCACAGGCTTTCTACATGGAAAGATTCACTCCGTGGTCGTGTACCCTCTTTATTCATAAGGAGACGATCGGCTCACACCCGGTCCGCCTCAGCGCGGACATCCCGTGAGTCATCCTCCCACACTAGAACTGCGGAGATTGCCGAATGTGCCTGTGCGACCCTCACAGAGAACAACCAAAGACAGAACACAACAAACACCCTTCTGTATTATTTACTCCTTTATATACTCCTATGGACTTTATCCGCATGAAGAAAGTTCTCGCGGGGATGTCCGTTGCCGCTATTTCGCTCACGCAAGCCGCGAGCGTCTTCGCTGCTTATACGGATGTACCCAGCGGGGTCTGGTTCGAGGATGCAGTCGAGGCTTTTCTCGACATGGGCTACCTCGATGCCAGCCAAACGCGCTTCCGCGGTGGCGACAGTGCCAACCGTGCGGAGTTCGTTAAGCTCGTTGTCGAGCTCAATGGCGGGATTCTCTCGACTCCCCCGGCCGTTCCGAGTTTCGATGACGTAGCAACCGGCGCCTGGTACTACGGGTACTTTGAAGAAGCCGGTAAAGAGGGCTGGGTCCGTGGTGACGGTGACTGCTACGGCGGCCATCCGTGCTACGCCCGTCCTGCCGCGAACATCAACCGCGCAGAAGCCGCGGCGCTGATCGTTCGCGCATTCGGCCTGGAGGCCACGGGCGACGCATCCCAGTTCGTCGACAACCCGTCGGGCCAGTGGTACACCAACGTCATCCAGACGGCGGCAGACCACTGCGTTCTGCAGGGTGACGGCGACACGGGTCGCGTACGCCCCGGCGACAATATGAACCGCGCCGAAATGGTAACCATGCTCTTCCGCGTCGATCAGGGTCTTGCCTACGGCGTGGATTGCGGTGTGGGTGCCGGCGGCGAGGCGATGATTGTCGACGTGGTTGCCACCTCCTCCACGACGCTCGAGGCAGACTTCAACGTCACCCTCGATGCAGCGTCTGCAGAGGACGTAGCAGTCTACACGGTGACCGGATCGCCGGAGCTTCCTGTGAGCTCCGTGACGCTCCTCAACCCTTCTACGGTTGAGCTCACCCTCGGCGAACCCATGCTGGCCAGCCATGAGTACACACTCTCGGTTGATGGCCTTCTGGCAGCCGATGGCACGGTCGTCGATGACGCCATGACTTTCCTGGGTTACACCGCCTTCGTCATGGGCGACGGTGTTCTTGAGCTTTCGCTTGCCGCTTCCACGCCCGTGGGTGACACGGTGCCGAGGGGCGCGGTGGGCGTAGTGCTCCTCTCCACCGATATCACCGCTTCGTGCGATGATTCGGTGGTCATCGAGAGCATTACCGTTCTCCACGAGGGCTTCGGTAGCCAGTCCGATATCGACGGTGTCTACGGCGCCATCAACGGCGCTCGTGTGACCCGCAAGCGCACCATCGACTCCGAGGACCAGACAGCAGACCTGCGTTTCGCATCTCCGCTGGTACTGGACCCCTGCGAGTCCGTGACGCTCGATGTCGTTGCCGACTTCAACTCCACCGCGACGGTTTCGTCTGAGCATAACCTTGTTGTGGAGCTCCCATCCGACATTTTTGGCAACGCCAAGGAGGTTACCGGGAACTTCCCGCTCCGAGGCAACACGTTCCGCATTGCCGCCGTTACAAGCGGTATCGTGAGCGTGACCTACCGCACGGTCTCGCCTGACGAGATCGAGGTGGGTGACGTTGGCTCCGTCATCGGCAAGTGGGAGGTTGCGATCAACTCTACGGAGGATCAGACCTTCTACTCCATGACGCTCGAACAGAACAGCTCCGCCTCCGACGGCGACTTTACGAATCTCGCGATTCGCCGCACGGATGGCACCGTCCTCACCAATACGGTGGCGCAGACAGTAGGTGACTTCGTCACGCTCGTCTTCGATCCTCCGTTCACGGTTTTGGAGGGCGACAAAGTGACCCTCGAGGTCCTCGCCGACATCGTCGGTGGAGCTGGTGACTCGATCATCATGCACTTTGAGGAGAGCTCCGACCTCTTTGCGGTCGGCTCCCTCTACGGGTACGGCGTCAACGGCCAGCTCTACGGTTCGCAGGTTTCCCTGCCCACCGAAACGAGCTCCCTTCCTGACACCGTAACAATCGATGCCGGCGAATTTACGATCGGTATCGACGGCCCTTCCACGCAGGATTACACCCGCGATGACAACGACGCCGTGCTCGCCAAGGTCCAATTCCAGACCGGCGGCGAGGACGTCGACGTGAAGGACCTCTACATTGCTATCCAGGGTCAGACCAGCACCGGTTGGTCCATGTGTGCCGGTGGTATCGGTGGTCTTCCTGCCTGTGGCACGGCAGGTGCAGATGACAACATCCACGAAATGCTGGAGGATGTTGAACTACGCAACACGACGACCGGCCGCACGGTGGACGCTGTGCGCATCACGACCTCGGGCGCTTCGGGCCAGGTCACTGGTGCCGTAACCAGCTCGGGAACGTACCAGATCTACCGCTTCGACGACTTCGTCGTGCGCGGCGATGAAACCTGGGAGTTCCGTGTCGACTTCATCGACAACGGGACAAGCGCGCACCCGGTCAGCGGCGACAAGTTCCGTGTGAACATCTGCGGTGAGCCCACGCACATTCTGTCCAGCGGTACGCTGACCGCGAACACGACAGGATGCACCTTGGGTGGTGTCATTGCTTCCTCCACGACCTACCAGATGCAGGTGGAAGGGTTGTCCACGGGGGACAAGATTGGCGACGTTCGCCCACGCGGCAACATCGCCGGCAACTACCATCGCATCGCCGCCGCGACCCTGACGATTGCCGTCAAGGACACCGGCACGTCGGATACGTCGGTGGAGAATGCGAAGAACGTGAACTTCCTGCGCTTTGAGGCTCGCGCCGGTGAGGCGGAGGATATCCTCTTCACCAAGGCCATCTTCAAGGCCGAAAGCGGTTCCACGCTCGATGGGCAGAACTACACACTTTGGATCGACACAGACGGCGATGGCACGGTGGACACCATTCTCGAGACCGGTGTTGCCAGCCAGAGCAGCCAAATCACCTTCGGCGATCTTGCCGGAGGCGGATACGTTGTTCCTGCCGAGTCCACGACGGTCTTCGAAGTGCATGCGGACATCTCGTCCTCCATCACGGGGAACGACCTCCAGCTCATGTTCGACACGGGTTCCACAGTCACCTTCTTGGAGGCCGAAGAACTCGATGACGGCAGCAACCTGTCCGGCATCAAGGTCAACGGCGCCTTCCATGCCAGCGTGACCTCGGCCGACATCATCGTCACGACGACGCCTGCCCAGAACTGGCTGCTCGTGAACCAGGGAGACCTCTATGTGTCCCAGGATTCCACGCAGGTGCGCAACCGCCAGCTCCTTGGCGGCACGCTGGGCGAGGAAGTTCTGCGCCTGCAGTTCCGCGCCCAGAACGAGCCCATCGATGTGACGGACGTCCAGATCACGTCGACCGGATCAATCGCCACATCGGTTGATCGTCTGGAGCTCTACAAGTCCGGCGAGTCCACGCCGTTTGCGCTCGCCACCATCGGTGGCTGCGGCAGCGACGACGTGCAGACCGTCAGCCCGGGTAACGGCAACGCCACCGTCCAGACCTTCTGCGCCAACCTTGAGAGCGAAGAGCTCATTGTTGCAGAAGGCGAAGAGGTGGACGTGCTTGTGCGCCCGCGCATGAAGACCGATGTCGGTGGAGCAACCTCCAACGAGATCATCGCGTTCTTCATTGATCCGACGAACCAGTCCGATGAATCCACGGGTTCCGGAGCAATCCGCGGCCGTGGTGCCAATTCGAGCAACAACCTCATTGCCAACGACCTCGACAGCGCTGCCGAGGGTGAGGTGTTCATCGGTACGGACTCCCCGGCTGCCAACACCTACATCATCGGCAACAAGAACCTCGCCGTAATGTCGAAGATCACTTCGATCACCAACGCGAGTTCCGATGCCGATGGTACGGCCATCCCAGCCGGAGTCGGCGATATCGCGAAGTTCAAGTTCACGGCCGCTGCGAACGGAAACTCGAAGAACGGTCTCAATGACGCGGTTCTCTCGGGTCTCCTCTTCAACGTGACCGCGACGAACGTCTCGATTGACGCAACCGCTGGCGATCTGAAGGTCTACAATGAATCTGACTCGACAAAGACCAGTACCTGTGCGTGGATTAAGAACGACAGCACTCGCGTCATAACCACGGGTACGGCTTCCGGTTCGTTGCTCATCAGCTGCGACAGCCTTGTCTCATCTGACGTGAACACGGCGGTGAAGCCCGGTCAGAGCCTTACGCTCGTCCTCCAGGCCGAAGTTACCGACACGAACAACTCTGCGGTTGGTGCCCCAAGCACCCTCCTTGTGCAACTCGTTGACTTCAACAGTCATGCTCGCACCGCCTTCGGTGCCGGTACTGCGGCAACGCAGAGCCACATTCAGTGGCGCGATACCGATACGGCTGCGACGAGCTTCACATGGGTTGAGTACCCGACAACGACAGTCAAGTCCACCAGCTACTCTGGTTAAGACCGACGCTGTTTGAGTCAAAAAAAAGACCCCCTCACGGGGGTCTTTTTTTAAATGGCAATGGTTTTGGATTTGCGTGGGCAAGAAAGGGATTCCGTCAAATGTTCCCTTAAGGGGGAGCGTGGGTTGGTGGTGAGCGATGAGTGGCTTGTGGTAAGCAGGGAGCGATATGTAGTCAGGAGAGACAAGGCACAGGAAAAACATTTTCTCTTTTGGCCACGAAGAGAACGGGGATGAATACGCCACCGGCTCTGCCGATGGTTTCTTGACCACGTATCACTCACCAATTGATTCCTTCCTCCTTCCTCACCCCACCATCCTCCTCTTCCACCGGAGCATGCGCTCTGTCCACGGCCGCAGGATCGCCGCCTGCTCGGGCGGGTACGTACGCACGGTGCCGCCAAACTTCTCCTTGAAGGAGGAAATGCCCTGCCACGGGTGGTTTGCACTCGCCCCCGCGGGTGCAATGCCCAGGAGATCGTAGGAAGTACACCCCCGGTGCTTACAGAGGCGTATGGCCTCCCATTGCAGCAGATACGGTGCCATAACGGCCCTGTGAGCGTACTGCGAGGCTCCGTAGTAGTAGATGCCCTGCTGATTCCAGCAAACGCCCAGGAGGCCTGCAATGGGGTTCGGGTTCGGGTTCGGGCTCGGTGGAGGGAATGCGAGGAGTAGGAAACTGCCCGCAAGACGCGTGAGGAACGTGCGGTAGTGCTCCAGGGGGGGCGCAGTGAACTTGTCACGATGTGTAGTTTCCTTTACAAGTCCATAGAAGGCATCAATGTCCTGCGACTGCTCTACGGTCACGCCGTGCTTTTGAGCGACGGAGATGTTGTAGCGGCCTTTGGGCTTCATCTGGGCGAGGATTTCTTCCTCGGAGCGTGCAAGATCGACGATACGCGTGGCTTCGCCGTGGATGGTGCGACCGGAAGGGTGGAGCAGTGCACACGCGGTTCCTCGACCAATGTTCAATGGCTCTGGAGGGGAAGAGAAAATTACCAGAGCCCTCTCGCTGCGCGCGGCAGCGATCAGGTGTTCCAAGAGCGCTTCGCGCTCTTCCCCTAGTGGCCCCCTGGGGATCTCCCACACCGTGAGCCTGAGGCTCGTGCGGTCGATAATGACGAGCGCTGTGGCGATGGGGACCTCTGCGCCCTCTTCCGTAAGGGCGTAAAGACGGGTTTCCTTTCCCAGCGCCTCTGCGTACTCCCGGTACGCCAGCGATTGCCACAGCGAGCTCATCGGTTGCTCTATGAGCCAGGAGGCGTACCAGGCGAGGTCACGGGGCTGCGTGAGGAGACGGAGAGACGGCATAGCGCACCCGGGGAGTATGGCGCATGTCCACGAGCACGCAAACGCCCAGTAGACGATATCTGTGTGCTTTGTCTGCTCTACATGCTCCACGGGTACGGTATACTCATGTGCCCCTCCCCCTGCTCCTCATGCCATTTAATCTCCCAAAACTCCCCTATGCATACGATGCCCTGGAGCCCTCTATCGATGCCAAGACGATGGAGATTCACCACGGTAAACACCACCAGGCGTACGTGGATAAGGCCAATGCAGCGCTCGAGGGAACGGAATGGCTTTCCAGGCCCATTGAGGATGTCATGGCACGTCTTATGGAGGTACCCGAGGATCGTCGACAGGCGGTGCGCAACCACGGAGGAGGAGTCCTCAACCATGCGATCTTCTGGACAGTGATGGGGCCCAAGGCGGGAGGAGAACCCCAAGGAGACCTTGGTAAAGCCATACAATCGGCCTTTGGGGATTTTGCGTCGTTCCAGGAGCAGTTCACTCAGGCGGCGCTCTCGCAGTTCGGATCGGGGTGGGCGTGGCTTGTTGCGGGAGACAGTCGCCTGGAAATCACGCAGACCGCAAATCAGGATTCACCCGTGACACAAGGGCTTACGCCGCTCCTCTGTATCGATGTTTGGGAGCATGCGTACTACCTGAGGTACCAGAATCGTCGTCCAGAGTACGTCAAAGCCTGGTGGAACGTGGTTAATTGGCAGGAGGTGGCGCAGCGCTTTGCGAAGGTAAAAACAGCGTAGAATTCCTGTATGCGCAGGGGTGGAAACAGCCAGGGGGCTGCGGAAAGTGGGGGATTCTCAAATAGTATTTTTTGTGTTATAATTATACACAGAACATCCACTCCACATGCAGAACGTACCCATGCTGCGCCGGGCCGGCAGTGCGCTCCTCCTCGGGGCGGTGATGCTCTGTGCAGGGGCGCTCCTCAATGTGGTACACAGAGAACTGCGTGCGCAGAGTGGTGGGGATGCATCGCAGGAGATTGTCATCGAAGAAATTACGTCTCGCAACGACGACGGGATCTACGGAACAGGATCCATGCTCTTCATCGACGTGCGGTTCTCCCAGCTGGTTCTCGTGGAGACGACGGACGGCACTCCTTCTCTTCTTCTTGAGACGGGAGAGAATGACGCTGCGGCAACATATATTTTTGGCAGCATGACCGAGACCATCACCTTCCGTTATCAGGTAGGGCCGGGAGAACATACATCCGATCTTGACGTGCATTCCGCGCAGGCGCTGGAGACCAATGGAGCCGTTTTCGTCGCGGCTTTTTCCGATGATCCCGTCGTGAAGGTACTCCCGGTGGGTACAGATGCACGGTCTCTGCAGACACAGAAAGATATTGTGGTAGATCCTTCCGCTCTCGCTGCTCCCCATATCACCGTTCCGGAGCATGGAGCCGTGCTCCATACGCTGCGGCCGACGATCGGGGGGGAGAGCATCGCCGTTGAACACGTTGATCTCTATGCAGGAACGATGCTCATGGCCACGGTTGCGGTGGGAACTGGAGGGACATGGGTGTACACACCGCAGGAGGATTGGCTGGAGGGGGAATATGTTTTGCGTGCCGTGGGCGTGCGCGGAGAAGAGCGCAGCGCAGCCTCTCTTCCCATAACACTATTCCTTGAAGTGCTCTCTGCTCCCGTGGTTGCGGTGACGTCTCATGTGCCCGATGGTGTCTATCCGCTCGGGTCGCAAATCGACATCCGCGTGGTGTTCGAAAATACGATGTTCGTCACTGGTATTCCTCAGATCCTCCTCGAAACGGGGGAGGAGGATGCCTTTGCGCAGTATGTGTCCGGTAGCGGAACGACTACGCTCGTTCTGCGCTATACCGTGGAACGAGGGCATGCATCGGAGGATCTTGAGTACGTTTCCACAGGTGCGCTCGTCCTCAATGGAGGAACAATTACCGATGCAGCGGGACGCACCGCCGCACTCACGCTCCCCGAGCCGGGCTCTGCGGGCTCTCTGAGTGCCCTCAAGCACATCGTCATTGCAGCGGTGCCGCCCCCCGCTCCGGTGATCACCACGCCTCTGCGCTATGCCAACCTCAGGACGCATTCCATCACGGTAGCCGGCACCGCCCAAACAGGAAGTTTGATTGTTCTCACGGAAGCTGCAGGATCACGCTTGGGAGAAACGACGGTATCGGACGATGGCACGTGGGCCATTGGCGGTGTCGCGCTTCCCAATGGCTACTACACGCTTCGTGCATATGCAGTCGATCCCTTTGGAAATCGCAGCGATCCGGGGGATACCACCATCACCATCATGGTGAGTGAATCGCAGATGAGAGAGGGAAAGCCCTACGACGGCCCGGGGATTATCTCCACTGGCACCGGTACATACGCCCCTCTTACCCCCATCCCCGCTGAGGAGTCGAAACTCGTTCTCCCCCCCGAAGGGGCGTTCTGCCCGACATACCGGGAGCGTACAGCGGGCGTGCGCTCCGGTTCTCTGCAGAGCGAAAATACCAAGCTCATGGTTGCCACAACGCATTCGATGGGGACTGTCCTCTACGAGGATGTCCGCTTCCGCGAGTGGTACGCCGCCAACCTGGCGAGCTTGACCGCTGCAGGCATTGTCACGGGGAGCCCCGGTACAACGGAAGGGCAGACAGTCATGGTGCGTACGTTCCGTGCGCAGGAGTCTCTGTTGAGCGGGGAATTCATGAAGTTCATCAGCCAGGCCATGGCGCTCCCCGCCGCGAGCAAGCCTGCGAGCAATCTGCTCGTGCGCGGCCATTGGGCGGAGCCGTACGCGGCACGCATGGAAGAGGCGGGGTATAGGACTCTTGCCCTGTCTGATCCCGAACGCACGGTCACGCGCGGACTTTTTCTCCAGACACTTGTCGACGCCATAGGACTTCCCACTCAGCCCGTGGATCAGCCCTTCTACAGTGACGTCCCACGGGATCACCGCTTTGCGGCCGCTATCGAAGTCGCTACGAAGTACGGCCTCTTTTACGGGGATGTTGATGCCAATGCGCGCTATCTCTACACAGCGCGTGCCGACGATGCCATCACCAGAGCGGAAGCCGTGGTATTGCTCGATAGGGCTCTGAGAATCTTCTGCCGCATTGATCGTCCGCAGCAACTCCTCCCCTCGCGCAACCGTACGGATCGTGGCACGGAACTTTCCCCTCTCCTGGGCGAAGATCTCACCGCAGAGTACCGGCAAGAGCCGTTGCACAGTGCCGCGCCGGATCAGCAGCAGGCCTGTACGGTTCTTCAGTATGGTTCACAGCGGCTCGATCATCTCCAGGGATATCTCCGTGTGGAAACGACAGGAGATCCCGTGGTCTTTGACGACGTGCATATCGGAGAGTGGTATGCACCCTCCATCGATACACTTGCCCGGGCGGGAATCACGTGGGGAGTCCAGAGTACTCAAGGCATTCTCCCCAGTGATTTTGCTGAGAGAAATCAGGTTATTTTGCGGCTACGAGGGCTGGAAGGATCGATGCTACTGGGTTCTTCGGAACAGGACCAAATACTGCGTGCAGAACGTTACGATCTTCTCCTGCAATTGCAGGAGATGCGCGCACGCGCGGTCGGTTCGGGTGTAATTCTGCGCTCGTTTCTTCCGCAGGATCCTCTGCGTCTTGGTGATGCCAAGGAACTGGTGAGCAGTGCGCTCAGAGACGAGCAGTTCTCCATAGATGCGCTCGCATTCTTCCAGCAGGAAAAACACAGTGTGCAGAAAATGCTCACCCGAGCGGAGTTCATCAATCTACTCATGGAGGCGTTCGATTTCGCCGTTACCGCGCAGTCCGCGACCATTTTCCAGGATGTACCGGCAGAGCACCCTGCCAGTGGAGCAATTGCTGTGGCAAATCAGTACGGCATTCTCATCGGCAATCGAGGAGAGGATGGGGCGATTACGGTGCGGCCGGACGACCCCATCACACGTGCAGAAGCTGCTGCATTCCTCGTTCGTACGATGATCTTGTGGTGTTCCGTGCGGTGAAGTTGCTCGCTATCAGCAGCAGGAGAAACAGCGCCAAACCGTTGACGGCGCGTGCAGGAGCCGTACACTGGGGGCACACAGGAGTCCTTCTTGCGTTATGAGCACTGTGTCGTCTCTTTCCTGCATGCGGAGGAATCCGTTGCGCAGGGGAGAGCACACATTCTATTTTCTGTTCCCTCGTTTGCTCATGGCATCCAAGAAGCTCGCGACAAAGAAGGCAAAAACCGCGAAACCGTCTGCACGGAAGAAGGTGGCGAAGAAGCCTTCTGCTAAAAAAGCTATCAAGAAATCTTCTGCGAAGAAGCCAGTCAAGAAGGTTGTCGCAAAGAAGGCATCCGAAAAAAAGCCCGCACAGGCAACGAAGAAATCCGTATCTCACAGCAAGAAGTTCGTGGCGAAGAGTGCTGTTCCTCCAAAGAAAGTCGCCAGGGAAGTCAGTGCGTCAGGATCGCCCGCTGTGCGCTCCGTCACGCCTCGCAAAGCAGTGAACGTGGCGAAACGCGGATACCAGATGAATGTTCCTCCGGGAGTGCTCCCGCGTATCACGCCGCATGTTGTCCCCCCGATGGGCCGGCTCTCCGCTGCGGCGAAAGCGCTTCCCAAAGGGATCGAGCCTCGCAGCGCGGAGAACGATCGCCTCCTCTTTGTCGATGATGAGAATCCATCATCGCTCGTGCCCTCCCTCGTCGAGATGCAACTGACGAGTTACAAGTGGTTTCTTACCGATGGGCTTAAAGAACTCCTTGAAGAAATCAGCCCGATTTCAGATTTTTCCGGAAAGAAGATGGAACTCAGGCTCTTGGGGCACACGTTCGACCCGCCCAAGTACGACCCCGATACGTGCCGACGGCGCAATTTGAGCTACGAGGCGGTGATGAAGGGGCATGTCCAGCTCATCAACAGGGAGACGGGAGAAATCAAGGAGCAGGACGTATTCCTCGGCTCCATTCCGCTCATGACCGATTCAGGAACCTTCATTGTCGGAGGCATCGAGCGCATCGTGGTGCACCAGCTGGTGCGATCTCCGGGCGTGTTCTTCTCTCGTATGCCGGATAACCCAAAGAACCACGCGGCAAAAATCATTCCTAAGCGCGGCGTATGGCTGGAAATCGAGACGGATCGCCGTGGCATCATCTCCTGCAAAATTGATCGCAAACGCAAGATCCCCATTACACAGCTCCTCAGAGTCTTTGGGTACACCACAGATCGTGAAATTCTCGATCTCTTCACCGATGTAACCAAGGAGAAGGACTACATCCTTACCACTCTGGAGAAGGACCCGGCACGTACGCTTGAAGATGCGTACCAGAGTGTGTACCGCAAAGTTCGTCCTGGAGATCTGGCAACACCGGAGAACGCCAAACAACTCATCGATTCACTCTTCTTCGACTTCAAGAAGTACGATATGGGCCATATCGCTCGTTACAAGATGAACAGGCGATTTGGCTTCGCGACGCCGAGCGATGAGGAACACCGCGTATTCCAGGTGAAGGATTTCATCGAGATCCTTCGTGAACTCATCCGGCTCAACAATGGAGAGGGCATTGCGGATGACATTGACCACCTCAGCAATCGTCGCGTTCGCAGCGTCGGTGAATTGGTGCAGAACAAGTATCGCGTGGGCCTTGTGCGCACCGAACGTATCGTCAAAGACCGCATGACGGTCATGGATTTGGAAACAGTCACGCCGATGCAGCTCATTAACTGCCGTCCCATCACCGCTGCCATGCGCGAGTTCTTCGCATCATCGCAGTTGTCACAATTTATGGACCAGACCAATCCGCTCTCGGAGCTTGGGCACAAACGTCGTCTCTCTGCCATGGGCCCGGGGGGTCTCTCGCGTGAACGGGCAAGCTTCGATGTGCGTGACGTGCACCAGAGCCACTACGGGCGCATATGTCCCGTAGCCACGCCCGAGGGGCCGAATATCGGTCTTGTGGTGCACTTGGCGGCATTCAGCCGCGTGAACGAATACGGTTTTCTGGAGACTCCCTACCGGGAAGTTGTTCACACAGTGCCCTTGGATCCGGAGAAACTCGTCGGAAGAATTTTGGATGCGGACGTGCGTGACGGGCACAAGGTTATTGCAAAGGAGGGTCAGGTGGTCGAAACAAAGGAACTCGCCAAGAAGATCGTTGCCTTCCAAAAGAAAGAGAAAGCGAATGGTGTTCCGGTGCGTGCCTATGTGACGGGAAAAACGATATATGTCGATGCGGAGCAGGAGCGCCACCTCACCATCGCGCAAGCCCAGCCCACGCTCTCTGCACACCATGAGTTCCTCCATACACGTGCCTCCGCGCGCAAGGGGGGAGAACCTATCCTTGCGCACGTGCGTGATGTGACACATGTGGACGTATCGCCGAAGCAAATTCTCTCCATTGCCACGGGACTCATCCCGTTCCTGGAGCACGATGACAACACGCGCGCATCGATGGGAACGAACATGCAACGTCAGGCTGTGCCGCTCCTCAAACCTATGGCACCTCTCGTGGGGACGGGCATGGAGGGGCTTGCTGCACGCGCTTCGGGACATGCGATTCTTGCAGAGGAAGATGGAGAAGTGACCTATGCCGATGCCAACGAGATTTCGGTCGTGTACAAGTCCGGACGCAAGCAAACGTATGTACTTCACTCTTTCGTACGTTCGAATCAGGGAACGTGTTTCAGTATGCGTCCGCGCGTGCTGAGTGGCGACAAGGTGCACAAAGGTGACAGTTTGGCGGATGGGGCATCCGTGGACGGAGGGGAGCTGGCGCTCGGGCAGAACTTGCTCGTCGCATATGTCTCCTGGCAGGGATATAACTTTGAAGATGCAGTCATTATCTCCAATCGTGTCGTGAGCGATGCGCTCTTCGACTCCATTCACATCGAGTCGTACGTTACCGATGTGCGTGACACGAAGTTGGGGTCCGAAACGGTGACACGGGATATTCCCAACGTTGGCGAGGCGAAACTCAAAGACCTCGACGTGGATGGCATCGTCCGCATTGGTGCAACCGTGCATGAAGGAGATATTCTCGTAGGCAAAATCACACCGAAGGGCGAAACAGAACTCACGCCCGAGGAGCGCCTTCTGCAGGCGATTTTTGGCGACAAAGCCAAAGATGTAAAGGACAGTTCGCTGCGTCTTCCGGGTGGGGCAGGAGGCAAAGTGGTCGATGTGCAGATTTTCGATCGCAGCGAAGGGGATGAACTGCCCACGGGGGTTATCAAGCAGATCAAAGTCTTCGTCGCGCAGACGCGCAAAATCCAGGTAGGGGACAAGATGGCGGGACGCCATGGAAACAAAGGTGTCATTGCCCGCATCGTTCCCATCGAGGACATGCCGTTCTTGGAGGACGGCACCCCGGTTGATATCATTCTCAATCCCCTCGGCGTCACCTCTCGTATGAACATCGGTCAGGTGCTCGAAACCCACCTGGGATGGGCGTGTCAGGCGCTCGGAATCCACGTCGCAACGCCCGCTCTCAATGGCATCTCACCGGAACAGATTGAACAGTTCCTGGTGCAGGCAGGATTACCCAATTCCGGAAAGGTCCAGCTTTTCGACGGTCGTACGGGCCAGCCCTTCTCGCACCAGACGACTGTAGGCATGGTGTACATGCTCAAGCTTCTGCATCTTGTGGAGGACAAGATCCATGCGCGCAGCGTAGGTCCGTACTCCTTGGTCACGCAGCAGCCGCTGGGAGGCAAGGCGCAGCACGGTGGTCAGCGTTTTGGAGAAATGGAGGTGTGGGCACTGGAGGCTTACGGTGCCGCGCACACGCTCCAGGAGATGCTCACGATTAAATCTGACGATGTCATCGGACGCAGCAAAGCCTACGAGTCGCTCGTCAAAGGTGAGCCGATTCGTCGCCCTTCCATCCCTGAGTCGTTCAACGTGCTCGTCAAGGAGCTCCAAGCACTGGGTCTGAAAGTGGATCTCCTTAAATTCAAGGAAGAAGTCTCACCGGAAGAGCGTGTCTCGATTGAAGAAGGAGAGGTCGAACAGGTCGAGATCGAATCCCGCGTGAAAGCCGAGGAAGAGGCCGAAGAAATTCTTTCCGCTGAGGATCGCATTTCCGAGCTTTCCGTGCAGGCTGAAGAAGGCGCTGAGCAGGTGAGAGCAGGGATTGAAGAGGGGGCAGAGGTAGACGCAAGCGGTGTGACGGCGAAGGAGGAAATGGAGGAAGCTTCGAGTGAAGAATCCATGGAAGCAGCGTAATCGGGTTCGGGTTGGGGGTTCGTGCATGTGCCCGAACCCCAGCTCCAACTTCTGTACATTTATACTCACGCCGCAAATGCATAGTGCACTCAGTGCCTTGCAGTGCAGGATGCTCCCCGAGCATTGTCAGGAAGTGGGATTCAGCTTATGATGGCAGTGTACGCGCGGTTTTTCCTTGATACTATGAAGTCTGTGAACAAAGTGACGTTACTCGGGAATGTCACCCGAGATCCCGAGCTGAAGACAACAACAAACGGGCAATTCGTTTGTACGTTTGGTCTTGCAACCAACCGTGTGTGGCGCGATGCGAACGGCGAAAAGCAGAGCCTGCCCGAGTATCACAATCTGGTGGCATGGGGAGGGTTGGCGGAGTTCTGTGCACAAAACGTCAAAAAAAGTAAGCCGCTCTATGTTGAGGGGTACTTAAAGACGCGCAGCTGGGATAGCCCGGAGGGAACGAAAATATTCCGCACCGAAATCGTGCTCGAGAATTTGGTGTTGCTGGGGCCACGGGGAAGCGAAGACGCCGTCTCCGAATCGGCGCACGAGGTGCCAGAAGCTTCAACGGACATTGTTTGAGGTGGTTGTTGTATGGCAGTAAGCAGAGGGCCACCGCGTATGTCGACTCTGCTTTGCATGGAGCGATATTCTGGTAGGGAAAGTGTGCAGAAATCCTTGACTCCCTTTATGGTGACCGTACAATGCGCAGGCTTTATGCATGGTTGCGCTTACCCGCCGGATTCGACGCCCTGATTGAGGGCTGTCCTCGAGTTCTGCGGGTGTGCGTACGCCACCCGCATTTTTGTTTCTGCGGAGGCGATTCGAAGCCGAGAACGAATCGAGTTGCCGATGTAGAAACAACCCTGAGCCTGCCTGTTGGCAGGCAGGCGAGGCCCGTGAAAACGGGACAAGTCGAAGGGTGCGGTGGCCATTGAGCGCCTCCAAGCTCCTTGGCACCACCGGCTCGATGACATGATAATCAATTGAATTGATTTACCATGTTGCGCCCCGATCCGTCGGTTCTATGGACTGCGGTTCGTGGTAGGCGTGAGCACGTCTTGCTCGCCTTGCTCTTCCATTCCGCACATGCGGAACAAAAGGGTGCGTGACATGTGAACAGTTGCCACGTCAGATACATCTGACGTGGCTTAAGAAACGTTACTCATCGCATCACATGGATGCCTCGACTCCATACTTCGACGAAGGACGTGGCCAGCTGCGATAAGCCTCGGTGAGCCGCTAGGCAGGCGTTATTAACCGGGGATGTCCGAATGGGGAAACCCCTCGGGAGTTATGTCCCGAGACCTGGCCTCACTTGTGGTTTTGATTGAGCGGAGAAGTACAAAGTATTCCGTACTTCCTGCCCGGAGGGATAAGGATTGCACCGCCCTCCCCCGAAACCGGAAGTGAGGCCAGGAGATCACTCTGTGAACTGAAACATCTCAGTAGCAGAGGAAGAGAAATCAACATGAGATTCCCCGAGTAGTGGCGAGCGAAAGGGGAACAGCCCAAACTCCACTCTTTTCGTGTGGAGGGTTGTAGGAGCCCAATATCCGATTGTGTCACTTCTAGGCAAACGACCCTGGAACGGGCGGCCAAAGAGGGTGAGAGCCCCGTCGCCGAAAGGGTGATACACGGTAGGGATTTCCTGAGTAAGGTCGGACACGTGTAATCCGGCCTGAATCTGGGTGGACCACCATCCAAGGCTAAATAGGTATGGAGATCTATAGCGGATAGTACCGTGAGGGAAAGGTGAAAAGCACCCCGGAAGGGGGATGAAATAGTCTCTGAAATGTGATGCGTTCAAGGAGTCGGAGCCCCGCATCTGCGGGGTGACGGCGTGCCTTTTGCATAATGAGCCAACGAGTTAGTCGTCTGTGGTCGGCTAAGGCAGATACAGCCGGAGCCGGAGCGAAAGCGAGTCCGAATAGGGCGTATATGATCGCAGGCGCTAGACCCGAAACCGGGTGAGCTACCCATGGGCAGGGTGAAGGGCGCCGGAAGGCGTCTGGAGGCCCGAACCAACCAGTGTCGCAAGACTGGGGGATGACCTGTGGGTAGGGGCGAAAAACCTACCGAACCCGGAGATAGCTGGTTCTCTTCGAAATGCCTTTAGGGGCAGCCTCGTCGTGCACGGCAGGGGGTAGAGCTACGGTTTGGATGCGGGGGTCTTCTCGACCCACCAAATCCTGACAAACTCCGAATACCTGCCCTTTGACGACGGGAGTGAGACGGTGACGGCTAAGCGCCATCGTCGAGAGGGAAAGAGCCCAGATCATTCGCTAAGGTCCCAAATCACCGTTCAGTGGAAAAGGTAGTTCATGTGCATGGACAACCAGGAGGTTGGCTTAGAAGCAGCCATCCTTTAAAGAAAGCGTAACAGCTCACTGGTCGATTGCATGTGTGCGCCGAAAATGTAACGGGGCAAAACGGTGAACCGAAGCGGTGAGTGCGGGGTGTCACTTGTGGATTCTGTTGAAGTGGATGTTGTTGCACTGGAGTGGAGAAGAATTATGAATAATGAATAAAGAATTATGGACGAATGATGCTTATATTCCCGTCATTCCTCATTCTTAATTCCTCATTCTTAATTCTCCATCCCTTCAAGAAGAGCAGCTCCCATCCATCCCCGAATCCAGAAGCGACATCCCGCGCAGTAGAAGAGCGTTCCATTCAGCAGTGAAGCCCGGCCGCGAGGCAGGGTGGAGCGGATGGAAGCGAGAATGTTGGCATGAGTAACTACTAGGCAGGTGAAAAACCTGCCCGCCGAATCCCCAAGGTTTCCCACGCAACGGTAATCGGCGTGGGGTTAGTCGGTCCTAAGGTCAGGCCGAAAGGCGTAGCCGATGGAGAACAGGTCAATATTCCTGTACCTCTTGAAGATCGTCCAGGGGTGCCAGTTGATAGTTTCGCCGGCCTCTGCTGTGCACCATTGTGGACTTCAATTTGGAGTCTAGAATGGTGCACGGTATGTCTGCGGAAAAGGATACTGTCATTCCAGGAGCGGTGTGACGGAGCGGGAAGTCCAGAGCGTGTGTATTGACTGCATGTGGAACGTCGAAAGCGTTGATCCCGGGAGGCAAATCCCTCGGGAGAGCTGACGGCATATCCCAATTACTCCGCATTCGCGGAGCGAGTCTGACACTTTCTGCTTCCAAGAAAACCATCGCTCATAGAGCTTCAGGAGACCGTACCGTAAACCAACACCGGTGGGGTGGTCGAGTAGACCAAGGCGAACGGGTCATCTCGCGTTAAGGAACTCGGCAAAATAGCGTCCGTAACTTCGGGATAAGGGCTGACCCCGCATCTGCGGGGCCCGCAGCAAAAGAGCCCAGGCGACTGTTTACCAAAAACACAGGTCCCTGCTAAGTTGTAAGACTATGTATAGGGGCTGATGCCTGCCCAGTGTCAGAAGGTCACGTGAAGGGGTGTATGCCCCTGATCTAAGCCCTGATGAACGGCGGCCGTAACTATAACGGTCCTAAGGTAGCGAAATTCCTTGTCGGGTGGTCGATAAGCACTTGCCCGAATCACGCGTAAGCGTGAGCACTAGGGAATCTCGTGAATGGCATACATAGTGCAAAACGTGGCTGTATGCTGGAAAATCCGAGTATGGAGCACTACTTGACGAATTGAGTTGTCAATGTAAAAATGTGTCTCCTGCGGACAATCAGCAGGAAACTTCTTTCCTTTCCAATAATATGGCATTTACGGAAAATGATGCAGCGAGACTTCGAGAGCTTTATGTCCTCGATAAAGGTCTTACTGCCATCTCAGGAAGAGTAGGTTTTGATCCTCATGCAGAAATACTTGTGGAGGAAATGAACCAACTCTCACAGAGATTACGGGCCGCCAATTATGAAATTGTGACGGCAAGAGGTTGATGGTTCCTCAGAGACTACACGCCACGCTCCGGCTCCGTCCGCTCCGCGAACTGCGCCGTGATGATGATATAGTCCGATCCCCATGGCGACATGGGGGGTTACAAAATCGAGTAACTGATAAAAAACAATCGGGAACAAACTCTTTGCTAATCAGATAATGCGCGAAGAGTGGCTTTGCCGCTCTGGAGCGCCACCACTGAAAGGGAAAGGGGTTCCGCAGGGGAAAACCGTAGGTTTTCCCATGCGAAATGTGAAGTTCCGACCCGCACGAATGGTACAACGGTCTGGGCACTGTCTCGACGCGAGGCCCGGTGAAATTGCAGTGCCGGTACAAATGCCGGCTTGATCACGGAAGGACGAAAAGACCCTATGAAGCTTTACTATAGGCTGGCATTGTGTTGCTGGTCTGTGTATGCAGGATAGGTGGGAGGCTTTGAAGCCCGGGCGCTAGCCCGGGTGGAGCCAACCTTGAGATACCACCTCCACATTCTGACAACACTCACTCGGTTTGCGTAACCGCGGACCGAGGACCGTGCTTGCTGGGTAGTTTAACTGGGGCGGTTGCCTCCTAAAGCGTAACGGAGGCGCGCAATGGTCCACTAGCGCCGGATGGAAATCGGCGTCGTCGTGTAATCGCACACGTGGGCCTGACTGTGAGGCTTACAAGCCGAGCAGGGACGAAAGTCGGTGATAGTGATCCGGCACCTTGAGTCGTTTTACGATGACTCTTTCCACGTGGGTGGGGTGTCGCTCAACGGATAAAAGTTACTCTAGGGATAACAGGCTGATCGCTCCCAAGCGCCCACAGCGACGGAGCGGTTTG
>PFDV01000013.1 GCA_002772745.1 Candidatus Peregrinibacteria bacterium CG10_big_fil_rev_8_21_14_0_10_55_24
ACCGACGACGATGCCACCATCAGATGTTCGACCGTTTGCTCTTGGCATGCTTGGAAAAGGAGGAGCTGCCATTCTGTGCCTTAACTGAATAGTCATTTTTCACATTGTCCACACGATAGAGCATCGTGACCATTTCGGCACGAGTCATGTAGTCCGCTGGTCGCACGGTGTTGGCATTGGCATCACCCCGCAGAATGCAATGACCGGCAGCTATACGAATACCATCCGCGTACCATTGGCCGACTGTAGCGTCCGAGAATGATGGCGCACTTTCCACAGCCTGGAGTCCAAAGGAGCGGATGATAAGCGCCGCCGCTTCTGCACGGTTGATAGGGTTGAATGGACGTGCGTAGCAGGGCTTGGAGAGGCCGTAGCACTGTCCTTCTCCCGTTACCCATCCTTCCTTTGCCGCATCTTCAAAGTAACCGTAATACGAAGAAAATGCCTCGACATCCACAAAGCTCGCAGATTCGGGCGGCACGGTTAAAACGCCGCCATTCATTTCGACAAGCATTTTAATGAATTCTGCCCTAGTAGCCTGATCGTTGGGTCTAAATCTTGGTTCGTTTTCAAGATAACCGGCTTCGGCAAAATTTTGAACAGGGGTATAGAACCACGATCCAGTCGGAACATCAGACGGAACAGAGGTGTTTGCAGGAGCCAAAGAGTTTACAGCTTGAGACTCTCTTAACCTTTTAGATAACGCCGGATACTTTTCCTCAAATACATTTGAGGGCACATTATTCTTCAACCCTGTGTCGCACGATGTCTGGTTTTCGCGCATTATAAGAAGAATGTCGACTTGCTTCAGATATACCGCCTCCCGCGAAGCCGCCACATAATCCGCCATATGGGGCGGCAAACTCCTCACTTCATCCGAGGCACGAAGCTCCTGCGATTCGGTCTGTCCCTGCAACATCAACTCAGCAATATTCTTGTCCGTTGCGGTCGTGCAGGGATTTTTTTGCAGGATTGCCGCAAAGGCACGAGAGCGGATGGCATCGTTCCTTTCTTCTATTGCTTGGAGTTTTATAACCCACTCGTCTGCATATGCTGGTGTAGTCGAAGAAGCATAAGTGCAAATCGGCAGCAACGCGATCAAGCCTACAAAGAGCAGAGAAACGTAGGTTTTCATAGCAATGAGAGATAAGGGACATGTGGCATATTCATTCGTTTACTGGCTCAGCATATCAGATCTAGTATTTCAGACTATAGTCTGTGGTACAATAGTCTACACAGAAATAAGTTTTATGCGTGTCTACGCATAAAGTCCAACCACCAATAGTGCAAAGGTTTGGCCGTAAGCTACGCCAGATCCGTGAGGATCAGGATTTTTCTCAGGAAGAACTCGCTGATAAGGCCGGTCTTCATCGTACCTACATCAGCATGGTCGAGCGCGGTGAAAGGAGCGTTGCCTTAGCGAGCATGGAAAAGCTGGCGAAAGCCTTGGGTTTGCAAATCCAAGATCTACTGCCTTAACTCCTTTTTAAGGATTTGGCTTTCCGAAGAGCAAAAAACCAAAAGCGGAAATGGAGTGATTACCATGTTTTGACCGTTGTGGGTTAAAACGGGTGCGTTATGTCGTACCACACTCACGATCTCCCACTGGCAGCAACCCTGTTACACAAGAACTGCCAACTAATCGACTTGGAGCGCCGCAGTAGCGCCTCTGAGTTTGTATTTGAGGATTCCGTAGAGCTAAGGGGAATCGTAGACCAATACTGGCGTGACGAACTCCTGTGCCCCGCTCAGTCGCTTTTAGCTGCCCTGAAAAGGGCAAAGCACATTTTGTACGACTTTAAAAAATAAATCCTATTTCTCCCCTATGTGTATGCATCCTCATCTCGAATCCTTCATCAAAGATGTTCAAATGCCCAATTGCATTGTCCAGGCTGGGCAAGCAATGAGGGTTATGGAAATTGTGACTCCTGAAAATTATGAGCAGTTTCTCCAAGCTCACTCGACACTGGATCTATATTTTTTAGGAGGGGCAAGAAATGACCTCGGTTTACAGCGGGCAAAAGATGCAGATATTCTGATGAAGAATTCTCTCTTCTTCGATTGCGATATCCGAAAGACAGATGTGGATATCTCAGATGGCCAGATTAAAGAAGCAGCTGATGGAATTGAGGAACAACTGAGAAATCATCCAGTCCTGGGCCAATGGCGCTACATCGTCTTTAGCGGAAATGGGCTACATCTCTATTATTTTGGGGACTCAATCCAGATTACGAGCGCAGAGAACTGGAAGGGTGGCATGAATACTTTTATCGATAAGTTGGAACAGGCAACAGAGATGAAATTCGATAGAGCGTGTACTAATGTCGCACGCATTGCCCGTTTGCCAGGCAGTTTCAACTGTAAGAGCACAGAGAGGAAGCTTGTTGAGATCGTTAAATTCCAAGACAAACGTGCCTCTTTTCTTCAAAAGATCGAAGCGCTTACGCAGCAAGCTCCAAAAACGGTTTCCAAGGTGTCTCCCAAGCACTGGGGAGAGGGAATTGGTGGCGTTGGCGAAGGGATGCGGAATCAAACTGCAGTATCTGTGATAGGAAAGATTCTGGGCGAGATCGATCCTGCTCTTTGGGAAACGGCGGGCTGGGGAGGGCTTAAGGAATGGAATGCAAAAAATAATCCGCCACTCTCAGAAAAAGAATTGCGTACGACATTTGAGAGCATTGCTACTAAGGAGCTCTCACGGCGTAATGGCACAAGTAAAAAAGGTGCTTCTGAAATTCAATATAGCCCAGTGTTAGTTCACCTTGAGGACGTGCAAGCAGAAGAGGTGTCATGGCTGTGGGAACAAAGAATTCCTCGGGGAAAGCTGACTATTATTGAAGGAGACCCTGGCGTGGGTAAGTCTTGGGTGTCCTTTGCATTAATTGCTGCGATCACAGCTGGAAAAGCCCTCCCAGGTCAGGATTTTGCAGAAATGCCTGGGGATGCCCTTCTGCTCGTTGCAGAAGATGGGTTAGGTGACACGGTTAGACCCCGCCTCGAAAAGATGGGAGCCGATATATCGAGAGTGCATGTACTAGAAGCAGTGAAGAGCGAGGATGGAAAGGAACACAGTCTTTGCCTGGCAGATCATCTCACTGCGCTTGAATCTGCTCTCGGTGCAGGTGGATATGCACTGATCCTCATTGATCCACTGAATGCTTTTCTTGGTGGAAAAATTGATACGAATAGAGATGCCTCACTCCGAACTGTGCTCACGCCGTTGAAGAGGCTAGCTGAAAAATATGATGTAGCGGTCATCTGTATTCGTCACCTCACTAAATCTGCTCGTGATAAGGCCATTTATCGTGGACAAGGATCAATTGCCTATACTGCTGCTGCCCGCGTGGTACTTCTCGTTGGAGTACATCCAACAGACGAGGCGCTCCGTGTCATCGTGTGCAGTAAAAATAATCTGACTGCCTTTCCTAGTGCATTAGCCTACGCAGTCGTAGATGGGCAATTTAATTGGAAGGGAGATGTAAATGTGAGTGCAGATCAGTTACTTGAACCCTCGGCAAATGAAGAAGAGAAATCGGCGCTTGAAGAGGCTGAGGAATATCTAAAAGAGGAACTCAGAGATGGCCCAAAGCGTGCTCGAGAACTGTATGCAGATGCTAAGGATGCCGGAATATCAGAACGCACACTTAAGCGAGCCAAAGCGAATTTGAATATTGAAAGGACGAAAGATGGCTTTGGTAAGGACGGATTTTGGTCTTGGCAGCTTCCGTCCTCTCCTAAGAGTGCCAGTAAAACAGTGGCACCCTTAGTAGATAAGGCACTGCCTCCTCAGCAGTTACCCCTGAACCATGCTGGGCAGTGAATTGCGCCAGCTGCTGGGCAAGGAGATGAGCGATAAACAAATCGCAGAGTTTCAGTCGGATCTGCAACTCTTCATCTCGAAATACCTAGATGACTATTTTGCTGATGAATTTACAGACGATGAAGAGTAATATTCATACTATAGTATGCAGAAAGCACTTATCTACTGCCGGGTATCCTCAGACCGCCAAGTGAGGGAGGGGCATGGTATGCAGAGCCAAGAACAGCGTTGTAGAGGTTATGCAGCACAGCACGATTATGAAGTTGTGAAGGTCTTTAAAGATGAAGGTGTTTCAGGCAGTGTCATTGATCGTGAGGGCATGCAAAAGCTTCTCGCATATCTAGATACCCACCACAAGGAAGAGCACATTGTAATTATCGATGATATAAAACGCCTCGCACGAGATATCACGGGACACTTCACACTTCGCAAATCTATTTCAGCTCGTAAAGCTAAACTTGAAAGCCCCTCTCATACATTTGGAGAAGGTGCAGAAGATATTTTTCTAGAGTCCATTCTTGCCGCTACTGCAGAGCTTGAGCGGAACCAGAACAAGCGTCAGGTACGCAACCGTATGCAGGCAAGGTTAGAATCTGGCTATTGGCCTTTCTACGCTCCTCCTGGCTACAAAAATGGGAAGCTTGATGATGGGAATAAAACGATCATCCCTCACGAACCTGAGGCAAGTATTATTCGTGAAGCTCTTGAGGGCTTCGCTAGCAATCGATTTGCAACACAGACAGACGTTCAGACATTTCTTGAATCAAAGGGATTCAGGCATTGGGGATATGGCAAAATGACCTATCTAGATCAGGTAAAGCGGCTCCTAACACGAGATGTCTATTCTGGTTATATTTCTTACCCCAAATGGAACGTGACCCACCGCAAAGGGCATCATCAGGCTCTTATTTCTGGTGAAACATTTCAGAAGATTCAAGACAAGCTTGCTGATAAGCAAAAGATGCGAGCCCAGAATAATATTCGTGATGATTTTCCACTGAGGAGCTTTGTATGCTGTTCAAAATGCAGCAATCCCTATACGGCTAGTTGGAGCAAGGGTAGGAATAAGAAATATCCCTTCTATCGTTGTACGACAGTTGGATGTGAGATGCACAACAAGAGTGTGAGAGCGGATCATATGCATGAGGCATTTGAGGGCTTACTCAAGAAACTTAAGCCACGTCCGAACATTCTTAAAGTTGTACGCGCTGAACTACTCAAGCAGTGGAATGATCGTATGCTCAATGTAGAAGCTGTACGCAAAGAGAGGCAGAGGAAGCTAGATGTGATCCAAAAAGAAATTAATGACTACCTGTCAGTTCTTAAAGGATGCAGCAATTCGCTCGTGATTAAGAAGATTGAAGAGAATATCGAGGCCGCAGAAGCCAAGCGTATGCGCCTTGGTGAGAAGATCGAAATCAAGAATCAGAAGCACTACGACTTTGAAACTGCTTTGAACCGTGTCTTCGACTTCATCAAAAACCCCTATGCAATGTGGCAACAGGGTGATTTGTCGCAAAAGAGACTGGTTCTGCGGCTCGTGTTTGATAAGGAATTGACCTATGACCGCGACTCCAAATTTGGAACCGCGAGTTTTTCGCTTCCTATAAACATTTGCTGCATACCTGATCTAGATAAATTAGAAGTGGTGGAGATGCCGGGAATTGAACCCGGGTCCAACGTGTCGGAAGACTGTCCATACTGTTATGACCTCTTCTATTCTCCCAAACCCTAAGGAAGAGGACGAAGAAGGGAATGGGAGGGATGACGCAAAAATACGGTATGTTCCCTGCGTCAGGAGAGATACCGCCTCGCAAATGACGCCGCATCCGCGTAGCGAGAATCGGCGGAGCGACGTGCTCCCGCTAGATGGGGAGCTTAGGCTGCGAACGCCATCGCCGGAGCGAAGGCAAACGAAGGACGTGCAAAGCGCGCCTTCATACTCGCAAACTTCTGCTTGTAGTTGGCAGATATTGGGTGCAACAGTGGGTACGGGAACCGTTGCCATCCCGAACAGAGACGAATACAACCGGAGAGTCACGCTGTCGAAACCTGTCATCCCCAGAGAAAGAACTTTTCAGAAACATTTGGAAGGATTTTGACTTACTCCTCTCGCCCACCGTAGCTCCGAGCTTGCCGAGGAGCGAAGGTGGGTCATCCCCAGGTAAATGCGATCCGAACGCGAGCCCACAGGGCAATGCGTGAGGCCGAAGAGCCTGGGTCCTGAGCGGAGTCGAGGGGCCCAAAGAACCAATGCTTAGGAAACCCAAAGGGAGAGCCGCTGCTGCCAAAGACCTGCAGAGGGACAATTCTACCACATCTTATTCTTCCTGGCCATTGCCATCCGGCGTGTCAGTTTCCAAGAAACCCTCGAGTATTTTGCTCCTGTTGCCCACCTGCAATTTCCGCACGCTTTTGCCTTCTATCTGGCGGACACGCTCGCGCGAAACGGAGAATATTTTGCCGATTTCCTGGAGTGTGAGGGGAGCACCATCGAGTCCGTAGCGCAGCCGAATGACCTCTCGATCTCTCTGGGGGAGCGTTCGTAACACCTCTTCGAGGCGCGCGCGCAGTTGATGCTGGTGCGACGTCTCCCATGGCGGAGGTTCAGATTCATCGAGGAGGAATTCGCCCCATTCCGTTTCTCCGTTGCCACCGATCGGTTTATTGAGAGACACCGGAACGCGAACCGCAGAGAGCATGATCTGAATCTGTTCCGTGCTCATCTCGGTAGCACCGATGATCTCCTCAAGCGTCGGCTCATGTCCCAGATCCTGCGTGAGATTCCTAAGGAGCTGACGGAATCCGCCGAGTTGATCAATCTGGTGCACGGGGAGCCGCACATCGCGGCTATGATCCGCGATCGCCCTCGTAATCGCCTGGCGGATCCACCAGGTAGAGTAGGTGGAAAACTTGAATCCCCTGCGCACGTCGAACTTATCCACAGCCCGCAGGAGACCGGTATTGCCTTCCTGGATGAGATCGAGGAAGGAAAGCCCCTTGTTACGGTACCTCTTCGCAACGGAGACCACCAAGCGCAGGTTGCCTGAACTTAAGATCCTGCGCCCCTCCTCGCACGCATCTCTCGTCTCAACGAGCGCCGCGACTCTCCTGCGCAAGCTCGCTGGCGTTTCCTGGCCCCTTGTAAGGAGGATGCTCAGCTCTTTGCGCCACATGCGACGTTCCTCTTTGCTGCCCTCCCCAGTCTTTAAGAGAAGCGAGAGTTCCTCCATACGGTCGCGGTCGGCGGCGAGTTGCGCGATGACGGTATCCCGATTGAGGTACACCCCGGTTTCCTCCGCGAGGACCGCCGCTTTGCGCCGGTCGCGCTGCAGGCGTTGCTGCTCGTGCGCCGCGATACGCGTATGTCCGCGCTTGCGGCCGGTGAGAACCTCGCTGTACGTCGCAGCGTTGCGCGCACGCAGTTCCTGAACGGTCGGCAGCACTGCCTCTAGACGCGCGCGCGCCGCCTCCACCGTGTTCTCCTTCGTCGTGCTGACATCGATATTCCGGTCCAGGCGGCACTTCTTATCGCGAATAGCACAGAGCTTCTTCGTCGTTGCAGCAAGCACGGTGCCGCTCTCCAGCGCCAGCAGGCGGAACCGCCGGCGCTCGCTGCGGATCTGCCATGCCGCGGCATTTTCCTCCTCCCGCGTGAGGAGAGGGATCTCCCCCATCTGCATCATGTACATGCGCACCGGGTCATCGATGCGGGACCCGTCAGCGGCGCCATGCGCATCGAACTGACGTTCTGCGCCGGTATCATCGTCAATGAAGTCTTCGGCGTGAGCCATACTCGGGAAGAGTATTCTCCTCATCGACACAGAATCCTGCAAACGGAAAGACAAAGGAATCCCGGCGATCTTCCTGCGGCGTTTCCTCGCAGGGAAGTCTTGCCCCTGCTATCCTCCCGAAGTCGCATCCTACGCTATGAAGCCACTTTCCACCGACGACATCCGGCAGCGCTACCTAAGTTTCTTCCAGGAGCAGGATCACGCCGTGATTCCGGGAGCACCTCTCATCCCGGAGAACGATCCCACCGTGCTCTTCACCACGGCGGGCATGCATCCGCTGGTTCCCTACCTTTTGGGAGAGCGCCATCCACAGGGCAAAAGGCTCACCGACGTCCAGCGCTGCGTGCGCACGCAGGACATTGATGAAGTGGGTGACGCAAGCCACCTCACCATGTTCGAGATGCTTGGGAACTGGAGCTTGGGCGACTACTTTAAGGAGGGAGCTATAACGATGAGTTTCCGATTCCTCACCGAGGTATTGGAGATCCCCATGGACATGCTCGCGGTGACCTGTTTCCAAGGAGATAGTGATGCCCCAAAAGACGAGGAATCCGCTGCTATTTGGGAAAAGATGGGTATCCCCCGTGAGCGCATCGGGTTCCTTCCTAAGGCCAAAAACTGGTGGGGTCCCGCCGGGCAAACCGGCCCGTGCGGCCCCGATACGGAAATGTTCACCTGGGTGGGGGAAGGCAAGCCGCAGGGCAACCCTGCCACGCACGAAACTCAGTGGCTGGAAATCTGGAACGACGTCTTCATGCAGTACAACAAGACCGCCGAAGGAAATTTCGAACCGCTTGCACAGCAGAATGTGGATACGGGAATGGGACTCGAACGGACAGCCGCGGTGCTCCAGGGCGTCCCCACGGTGTACGAGACCGACCGCATGCGGCCGATCCTCGACCGCGTGCGAACGCTGGCCGATCAGCAGGATACGCGATCAGAGCGCATCATCGTGGATCACCTCAAGGCCGCTGTCTTCATCATCGCCGATGGCGTAGAGCCGGCGAACGTGGACCAGGGATACGTGTTGCGGCGCTTAATCCGCCGCGCGATCCGTGCAGCGCGCCAGTTGAGGATCGAGCACGATGGCACGTTTGCGCCGACGATCGCCAACGCAGTCATCGAAGAGTACGGCCACATCTACGGACACCTCAAGACCAAACAGAAGGAGATCCGCGATGCCCTAAGCGGCGAGGAACAGAAGTTCGGCGCAACGCTCAAGGAAGGGCTCAAGCAGTTTGAGAAAGTCGTCGCAGAAACCGGGGCGCAGATCGACGGCGTGCATGCGTTCCACCTCTATGACACGTACGGCTTCCCGCTGGAGCTCACCAAGGAGATGGCAGCAGAAAAAGGTCTTTCGGTCGATGAGAAGGGATTTGCAAAAGCGTTTGCAGAGCACCAAAAGCTCTCTCGCGCGGGTGCTGAGAAGCGGTTTGCCGGAGGGCTCGCCGATCACTCATCGGAAACCGCTAAGCTCCACACAGCAACCCACCTCCTGAGTGCGGCACTGCGCAAGATCTTGGGTAACCATGTGTATCAGAAAGGCAGCAACATCACGGCTGAACGTCTGCGCTTTGACTTCTGTCATCCTGAAAAGATGACCCCTGAGCAGCTCAAGGAGGTGGAGCGGCTCGTGAACCAGGCGATCGAAGCCGATCTCCCCATCTCCTTTCATGTGACCTCGGTTGAGGAAGCGAAGGAGGAGGGAGCCATGGGCGTGTTTGATGAGCGGTACGGAGACGAAGTGAAGGTGTACACGGTGGGCAATGAGAAGACGGGAACGGTGTTCAGCAAGGAGATTTGCGGCGGCCCGCATGTGGCACGCACGGGAATGCTGGGGCACTTCACGCTGGTGAAAGAGGAGAGCTCCTCGGCCGGAGTACGCCGCATCAAGGCGACTGTCGCAGGAGGGCCGGAGCAGATCGAGATTGCTCATGAAAGGGAGGCCTAAGCAATGAGTGCATTGGTCACTTGTTGCGTGTCACTGGTCCACAGAACAATTGACCAGTGACACGTAGACCAGCGACAAGTGACCAGAGTAATGAGGTCTCCTAGATTTGATGGAATAGCCACCTATAATACCAACCGATGTCTCTATTCTCACGGAGCCTCCTCATCGCGCTCACTCTCGCTGTGCTACCCGCACAAGCGTGGGCGATGCGTTCCACAGAGTGGGACTTTCGCGGCAGTACAATCCCCGGAAAGTGGAGTGCGAACAGCATCACCAATGCCGCCCCCAGCGAGAACGGACTCGTCATCAGCACGCAAGAGGACGGATTCCTCACACGGACATTCGATGTTCCCCATCCTGTGGAGGCGGTGGTTCTGACGCTGGAAACGGAGCGTCCGATGGAGAGCGTCATCCTTTGGACCCACACGGACCCCACCAAGGGATATGTGCAGTTGCCGTTCAGCGTGACGAGTGCGTCGGGCCCGCAGGAGATTGCGATCGATGTAAGCACGTCCTCTCACTGGAATTCCCGCGCCGGCGAGTTCGGTATCGCCTTCCCCGCAGGAGCAATGCTCGTGCTGCAATCTATCCGCTTTGAAGATTGGAACTGGTTCGAGAACGTGTACTACGCGTTGAAGACCGCACTCACCTTCGACACATTCAACGCGCACAGTATTAACTTCCTCTGGGGACCCCAGATGAACAGCAACCCCGTGGCGTTCGCGCAGATGCACCAGATGGATCCGCCGTTCGGCTGCTCTGCCAACTGGGCGATTCTGGGATTTTTACTCCTTGCGGGAGGAGGGTGCTTCCTCTTTGCACGGCATCACCCGCGGTTCCCCGCCATTACTGTGATCGGCACTCTCCTCGCCGTAAGCTGGGTGCTCTACGATGCGCGCATGGGTCTGGAAGTTCTCTCGTACGTCGGCAAGGACTGGCGCACGTACGTTCTGGAGGAGCCGGGTAGTCGGCGGTTGCGCACCATGGATGACTACTATGACGCAATCCAGGAAAGTGCTCCCCTGCTCCAAGAACAGCCTCTCTACCTCTATGTGGGGCCCCCCAACATCAGTTATCTTTACGCGCTCCTGCGCTATACCACGTATCCCAGCTTGCCGCTGCGCCCCGCGGATTGGTCACCGGACCAACCCGGACGAGGTTTTATCTACATGCAATTCAATAAGGACGACGTGCAGCTTCTTGAGCATCAGTTGCTCATCAACGGCACCGTGGTTTCCTCCTCGGGAACACTGCTGGATGTTGTCACGCCGAACTCTTACCTTGTGCGCATGAATCCATGACGCTCTTCTGGCTCCTCCCCGGCCTTGCGCTCCCCACCCTCTTGGGTTGGCTCACGCTGCGAATGCTGGAGTGGAGTACTCCGGTGCTGCGCCCGAGTGAGCGCTGGGTACTGGGGTGCATCCTGGGATTGACCCTCGCCATGTTCCTCACGTTCCTGGCACACGAGGGACTGGGAATCCCCCTCACGTGGTGGGGGTACCTTCTGACACAGGGGCTAAGCGTTGGCGTGCTTGGAGCTCTTGCGTACGCCAAACGACCGATCTTCTGTGCACGTGCCACCGTGAAGCTCCCCAAGAACAAGGAATCCTGGCCCCGTTGGGCGTCCATAACGCTGAGCGCACTCTGCACGTGGTCTCTGGTAAAAATCGTCTCCGCAGGAACGACGTTCCTCCTCCTCATCCCTTCGGTCTTGGATGACACCATCGACAACTGGAACCTGCGCGGCAAGGTACTGTACTCCACGCACGCACTCACGCTGGAGCTCCCCGCCGAGGGCCTGCGCACGTCCGCGAGCGGCGTGAGCTCGTATCCTCCAACGGTTTCCATGATCAAGGCCGAGCTCTCTACCCTGGCGGGAACATGGAGCGAGCCCTTGGTGAACAGCGTGCACTTTGTATGGTACGCGGGAGTTCTCCTTCTCCTCTTCTTCACGTTGCGACGCGTGCTCGCGCTCCCCTGGGCTCTCTTGGGAACCTACGTGCTCTCCAGCTTGCCACTGTATTTGATGCACGGTACCAACACGTACGCGGATGTGTTTTTGTCGGTGCATCTCTTCGCCGCAGTGAGCCTTCTGTTCCTGAGCACCTCCGTAGCAAAACCCTCTGAGCGCGCCAGCTTCCTGCGCCTTGCCATCTTCTCCGCCTCGCTGCTCCCTTTTACGAAGAACGAAGGACTCTTGGTACATCTCCCTGTGATACTCCTCATCGGCGCTGTCACCACCTTGGTTCTGCGACGGCGCAATGCGCTGACCTGGGCACAGACGCGATCGGTTGTACTCTGCGCTGCGCTCTGCCTTTCCTTCGTACTCGTACCATGGGTTTCGTACAAGCTGCTCCACGGCCTCACTTTTGGAAATGCTCACGCCGTAGGAGGCCTGGAACTCGCATGGCAACCGGGCGTTCTTAGGAGCGTCTTCCTCAACACCTTCATGGAAGGCAACTGGCTGCTCTTCTTCCCGATCTTCCTGGCGCTCCTCCTCTGGCAATGGCGCAGAGCATTCTCGACAGCGGTCGTTATTCCCCTTGCCTATCTCGCCATCGTGTACTTAGGACAGCTTTTCCTCTACATGTTCACGTTCCTCTCCACGGAAGCCGTGTGGCAAACAGGCTACGCGCGCGGAGTCATCCATATCATCCCAATCTTCGTGCTGACTGCGACAGTGCTCCTCGAGCGGGCGATGCGGAAAGAATCTACGAGGTGAGGAGGGCGTGGGGGGAGATGGAAGTGCGAGAGGTGAAGGAGGTGCGGGAGGGGGGGATACCGAAGGTACGGCAGTACGCTCTTCGTCTCACCTTCCGCACGTTCCACACTTTCCGCACCTCCAGCATTTCCTGTACACTCCTGCGTATGCCATCCTACGCCGCATTCCTGGGACATCAGCCCCACCTGAGTCTTGCCGAGCTCACCGCGCTCCTCCCCGATTGTACCGTTACCGATAGTTCGTTCCCGCAGATCGTCGTGTTCCAGACGATGAGAGAGCTCGACCAGGAATTTCTCAAGACCCTGGGCGGCACCATGGTGATTGCTCGCTCGGTCCTGGAGAACACGCAGAGCGTTACCCTGGAGGATGTGCCGCAGATCCTGCTCTCTGCCCTGGGTTCCGGGCGCGGCAAGGCGACCTTTAGCCTGCGCACAGTGGGATTGACGCCGAAATCCGTTCGTATGCTCTACCGTCGCTGCAAGGACCGTCTGAAGGATGCAGGTCGCCCCAGTCGTTACGTGGGCAACGAGAAAAAGCCGGCGCTCCCCCTGCTCCTGCACCAACACGACATGCTCACAGGCAAGCGCGGCTGCGAGCTCGTGATCCTCATACTGGGGAAAGAGGAAGAGCGCACACTCTGGATCGGCCGCACGGTGGCCGCACAGGACGTGGTGGCCTACACCCACCGCGATGTGGAGAAGCCCGTGCGCGACACCACGGTGGGCCTTCTGCCACCCAAGCTCGCCCAGATGCTCATGAACTTCGGTTTGTTCCTGGTGCGCTCCCAGCGCGGCGAGCTTCCTACGAAACGCTCTAAGCCACTTCCGCTCACCGTCTACGACCCTTTCTGCGGCACGGGGGTGATCCCCATGGAATGCCTGGTGCGCGGTTGGAACGTGCTCGCCTCCGATCTGTCGCAGAAGGCGGTAAACGGCTGCACCAAGAACATCGAATGGATCCGCAAGGAGCTTAAAATCCTCAAAAAAGACGTGGCCTCCACCGTGTGGAAGCAGGACGCAGGCAAGCCGTTTGATCTCAAGAAAACTCCGCCGGACGTCATCGTTACAGAAACCTCATTGGGCCCCTCGCTCATTGCGCGCCCCACGCAGAAGGACGTAAGCAAGCTGAAGGCGGAGAGCGAAAAGCTCCAAGCCTCCTTTCTGGAGAACGCGGCAAAAACTCTCCCCTCTGTCCCCATCGTCTGCGCGTGGCCCGCTTGGCGGCAGAAAGGCGGCTGGGTGCACCTGGAGAACATCTGGAAAACGGTGGAGAAGCTCAAGTACCGCCCCATGCTCCCTCCGCATACCGATCCCTTGGGACCGCGACACTTCTCGCTCCTCTACCAAAGGAGCGACCAGTTTGTGGGGCGCGAGATCGTGCTCTTGATGCCGCCGAAGACCACGAGCAAGGAAGCCTGATTTTCTCTATCGTAGAAAGGGAGTTTGGCTATAATCGGCATGCCTGCCGTTCCCCGGTGGCTCCAGTCTTCGCGCTACGACCGGCGTGACTGCCTGGCTGGTATCGCTCCTGATCTTTTTCTCCACCCCTATTCCCCGGTAGCTCAATGGTAGAGCAATCGGCTGTTAACCGATTGGTTGCTAGTTCGAATCTAGCCCGGGGAGCCAAATTGAATTCAAACCATAAATGACTTTCTTAAGGGAAAATTCTTGTTTTAATAGCGTCGGATTTGACAGATTTGTAAAGGAAAACCAACTAAATAGTATGGAGCTTGGGTCTCTTCAGAGTTGTTTTACCAACAACATTCGACTGTCTTCAATAGTTTCTCTTGGAAACATTTCAATGAAGCACCAGTCATTATTAACAAGATAGGAAAGCATTTCTCTCCTATTATTTCTTGTGACGATTTTCACCATGCGATATTCCTTCTGCTTCGCAGTTTTTTCAAATTCACTCATAAGAGCAGAGTGAATACCCTTGCGTCGAAAATTTGGAATAACACCGGCGCGCCAGCAATACCAGGAACCATCACCATATTTGTCATAGGCAATTATAAAACCTGCTGGCTTTTCATCAAGATAGCCAACAAAGGCAACAGGGTCTTTGTTTTCCATTCGTGCTTGATAGTCATCCGAGAGATGCGGTTTTGAGATATCAAATTCAGGAACTTGATTCACTACATCAAGGGTATCCTCAATTGATACCTGTGCAATACGTATCTGTTCTGACATGGGTACATTGTAGAGCATTTTTGACTTGGTTTAGAACTCCCTCCACCCTCTCGCACTCCGGAACGTCGAACAGGAGTGTTTTAAGTGTGTGGGTATCTGAGAGCCAATACTAACTTTATTTCTGAACAGAAATGCCCGGTACGGGCTTCTTCCAATTTTTTCGGCTCTCTTTGACAAGATCTGCAGCTGCCTGCAGCCAATTCATTCTCCCCTCAGCAGTTGTTTCGTGCTTGTTTCGACGCAGAAGATCTCGATCCATGGATGAACGGTAATCCTTCATAAGCCCTTATATTCTAGCAGTGTAGCAACGTCCAGTGCATCTTTTTCCCGATCTGTTTTCTGCTTCATGCCTATCAAATCATCAATAGATACCACGGGGAGAGACATGCCCCATACCTCTTTATACAGGACATGCTCTTTAAAATGATTGAACTTCAATGATGCATCCACAATGACATCTACGCTATAGAGCGGTTCTTTGGGATTGTAAAATGTGTAGGCAAGCAGGTTCTTCTCTTTTACAAATTTGATTGCCTTTTTTTCATCTCCCAGCTCTTCCATCGCAAGAGGAATCTTCTGCTCATATCCTAATGTGTGCATTGCTGTCTTCATGCGTTCAATATTCTCTGCATCAAGTGCCAGTAAAATATCTATATCATTGGTAAATCGTGGGCAACCAAGTAAATTCATCGCTACGCCTCCGACAATGAGGTAATCGACTCCCGCATCACTGAGTGCCGTGAAAACATCCTTGTAGGAATCCATGCATGTACAGTGTATCTTGCCTTCATTCTTGTGTGAACGAAGATCTTGTTTGAATCGAGTCCAGCACGCCGAGTCATTCTGGATCATTAGGCCTTCCTCAAGGAAGAAGAAGAAGAAGAAGAAGAAGAAGAAGAAGAAGAAGAAGAAGACCAACGACTTACCGAGCCGCTTTCTTTCGACGAGATTCTCCGCGTTTGGGCGACTTCGTCATGGCTCCGTTTTTCCCCTTCGCCTGATCTTTCCAAATCGTATTGATATTGATGCGGTAGAGATTGCTGTAACGCTCCAGCTCGCTGGGATCCGCCATCTTGAGCACATCAAGCTCCGGCGCAAACATCTCGCTAAAACGGTCTCGGCGGCGAATTTGTGTGACGCTGCCATCCGGGCGGACCAGCACCACCGGTGCGCGACGGATGGTATTAAAGTTGTTTGCGAGCACCTGGGCATACGCACCCACATCCATAGCAGCCAGGATATCGCCCTCTGCCAGTTTGGGCATTTCAATATCTTGCGTAATGAGATCCCAACAGTCACAGGTGTTTCCGCCTACGGTGACCTTGTGCACGCGCGGCGCGTACATACGAGATGCGGGAAGAATGTCGTAACAGACGTCTTTCTGAACCAATGCGTCGGGAATGAAGTTATACGTAGACCCATCGGCGATGATCATGCGCTTGCGGCCGAATATCTGCTTACTGGACACCACTTGCATAAGACCGATTCCCGCATTCAACACAATGGCTTTCCCCGGCTCAAAGATGAGTTTGATGGGCATCGTCACTCCATGGCGTTCCAGCAGCCGTTGGAAGTACGAGGGGAAATCTTTCATTTTCTCAATCGGGAAAGCTTCCTGATCCCCGATGGCCGCGGGGAATCCCCCGCCCAAAGAGAGCGTTTTTATCGGTATGTGTCGGTCCTGGCAGAAACGAACGATCTTCACCAGTGCGCGTGCCGTTGCCTTCAATACCCTCACGTTCTGAATGTATCCCCCCATAAAATGGAAACCACGGAAATCTACGAATGGCGTACGGGCAGCCACCTCGATGGCATGGTGGATCTGCTGGATAGGGATGCCGTACTTGTTGCCCTTCGTCGAATAATTGCCCACCTGCAACATGGGATTCACCCGCAGTACCGTGCGCACTTGTGTCCGCAATTTCTTGGCTGCCAACCCTATGCGGTAAAGATCTTCGATGCTGTCCGCTGTAATGCTCTGCACTCCCATTTTGACGGCGAAGAGAAGATCATTATCCGTCTTGTAGAGATTTGTGAACGAAAGCTGCCGGGGCTTGAGGTCCGCAAGGAGTCCCAGAATGAGTTCGCCGACACTGGCGCAGTCCAGTTCAAAACCCTCCTCCTGAGCCATACGAAGAATTGCCAAGTTGCTGTTGCACTTCACCGCGTACTGGAGTTTTACATCTTCCCCGAACGTTTTTTTAAAACGGCGAAATCGATCACGAATCTCGCTTTCCACCATTACGTACACCGGCGTGCCGTACTTCTGAACAATCCGATCCACCGGCACTCCCTCCACGGTCATCATTCCCCGAATATCCACATCAAGAAACTTCTTCCATCGCTCCCGTATGTACCGGTGAGCTCTCATGCGTCGCCGTGCGTGGTGAGAGGAGCTTCCTCCCGCAGGTACGTTCATTGCTTAACTACGCAATTGTAAATAAACAGCGCAGGAGTATAGAACTCCAAACCCACGACGCAAGAAAAAATTTTCCGCAGGATGCGGGTGGGGAGCCGGGTGCCATCAAAGATCCAACAGTACAGCTGCAATCCATGGGAATGCGACCGTCACGTCGCTCTGGATAATCTGGTAGTAGCTCTTCGTGGAAAGTTTGTCCCAGGTGATCTTTTCCTTGCCGCCAGCACCCGAATAGGAGCCGTACGACATCGGCGAAGAACCGATTTCAATGAATCCGGCCCAATCGCGCACCTTGGGGTAACGCAAATCATGCCGGAGGGAGGGGACGACGCAGATGGGGAAATCCGCGGAAATGCCGCCGCCCAACTGCAAGAAGGCAACCGGATGATCTTGGGAAACCTTGCCATACCACTCATAGAGGAAGGTGAAGTACTCCAAACCGCCCTTCAGAATCTTTGGATCCAGAACAGGACCGCCATTCTTGCGGTACTTGCCGTCATACGTGTAGCTGGCAAAGATATTGCCCATGGTGGAATCCTCAAACCCCGGAATCACGATGGGAATGTCCTTTTTATACGCCGCATACGTCCAACTGTCGCTCTCGTTGGCGAGCGGATCGGGTTTGATGAGTTTTTCGGCGTACAGTCTCCGGAAGTACTCATGGGGAAAGAACCTCTCCCCTTTCTTCTGGGCATGTTCCCACATACGCAGCAGATGCGGTTCCATGATGCGTACGCTCTCGTCTTCCGGCAGAAAAGTATCCGTGATGCGTCGCAGCCCCGCATCGCGGAGTTCCGCCTCCTGCTCCGGCGTCAGTTCCGTGTAACGGGGAATGTACGCGTAGTGGGAATGCGCGACGTAACGGTAGTAGGATTCCTCGTGATTGGCTGCCGTTGCAGAGACCAGATGGACTTTGCCCTGACGAATGAGCTCGGCCAGCAGAACACCGATCTGGAATGAACTCAATGCCCCGGCAATGGTCACCACAAGCTTGCCGCCATTCTCTATATGCTGCTTCAGCCAGAGAGCAGCTTGGAGTGTGGCCCCGCCATTACAGTGCTTCAGTGTGGCTTCGGCAAAATCGCTCACAGGATGCTTGCTCTTTTTGACAAACGGAAGAATGGATCCCGTGCGCCTGAGTTGCCGGGATTCGGGGACAATGTGCTTACGGAGCGACGGAGAAAGCTGGTCGAACTTCTTTTTCATGCGGCAAATATGGAAAGAGACCGAAAAGCAGACTTCAATACTCGTATATTCCGCTCGAAAATTCAACAGCATTTGCCGTATGATTCCTCCGTGATGGGAAAGCGGGTGATCATCGGCCTTGTCCAGATGGCCTGCGACCATGATGTCGCAGCGAATCTCGCAAGAGCGCAGCAGATGATTGCGGAGGCAGCGGACAAAGGAGCAAAAATCGTGGCGTTGCCGGAATTGTTTGCAAGCCCGTATTTCTGCCAGAACCCAAAAAACAACGACGCGTTCGCCTACGCACAACGGATTCCCGGTGCCATTACGAACCGACTCGCCGAAATCGCAAAGAAGTACAGCATTGTTCTCGTGGGAGGATCACTCTTCGAGAAAACCGCTGAGGGTTCGTACTACAACACCGCAACGGTGTTCGGCCCCGATGGGGCGATGCTTGGAACGTATCGCAAAACACATATTCCGCACGACCCTGCTTTCTACGAGCAGGATTATTTTGCCCCGGGGGACACAGGCATTCGTGTGTTTGAAACACCCTACGGCACCATCGGCGTCCTGATTTGCTACGATCAATGGTTCCCGGAAGCAGCACGCATCGCAACGCTGCAGGGCGCAGAGATCATCTTCTATCCCACGGCTATCGCAACGTCTCCTGATATCGCCCCTGTCGATGCATCCATTCCGGAAGATTGGGAGACGATGTGGCGCGCGGCACAGGTCGGCCATGCAGCGGTCAACAACGTCTACGTAGCCGCCATCAACCGTGTTGGAACAGAGGGCAATATGCGTTTTTGGGGCGGCTCATTCGTTGCGGATCCCAACGCACGGCTCCTGATCAAAGCCGACGACACTCCGCAGATCGTCCTTGCCGAAGTTGACCTTTCCTATCCAAAGAAGATGCAACAATCGTGGCGATTCCTTATGGAGAGGAGACCCGAAACGTACGGGGAAATTACCCAAAAGCGCACGTAGTCGCCTCCTTGTACAGCTCCGCCTTCAGGTCGGAGACATCTTCCGTGAAGGCAGGTGCAACACTCAACGGCCCTGCTGGGATAAGTGATGCAATGACAGATCCCCGCCGCAGAGTTTGCACGCTCTGCACAAGACCTCTTGATCATTATCAACGAGGCGGTAGCATGCCGCCGATGTCGTCCCTCTCTCCGTTGATACCTGGTTCCCCCGCCGCCGAAGGTTTCCGCATGCCGGCAGAGTGGGAACCACATGAAGCTACTTGGCTTTCGTGGCCGCATAACCATGTCACATGGGGAGATCACCTCGAAGGTGCCGAGGCTACGTATGTCAAAATCATTTCCGCTCTCACGCCGCACGAAACCGTGCACGTGCTGGTTGCAAATTCGGCGGTACACCAGCGCGCTCAACAACAACTGAGCAGCATACGCAATGACCAACATCTTGTGTTCCATGACATCGATGCGGGAGACACTTGGTTCCGTGATTACGGTCCCATTTTCCTCACCCGAGAGAAACCTCGGCACGAAATCGCATGGACGAAATGGATATATAACGCTTATGGGAATACGTATGAGGATCTGCTCATTGGGAATGACGCACCTCACAAGATGCCATTGGATGCATGGAAGCGGTTTGATTCCGGAATGGTTCTTGAGGGCGGTTCCATTGATGTGAACGGCACGGGAACGCTGATCACCACGGAGAGCTGCCTGCTTTCGCCGGACAGAAACCCCGGCATGACCAAAGCCCAGATCGAACACACGTTGAAAGATTTCCTTGGCGTGACAAATATCCTTTGGCTCTCCGCTGGCATCCAAGGCGATGATACAACGGGCCATGTGGATGACATCACGCGCTTTGTGAATCAAAACACGGTTGTTACCGTAACGGAAAAGGACCCTCAGGATGCCAACTACGTCCCTCTTGCAGAAAATCTGAAGCGTTTAAAAAGCATGAGCGATGAAAGAGGTGAACCCATCACCGTGATTGAAATGCCCATGCCGAGACCCTTCTTCGTGAAGGGACGACGCATGGCGGCAAGCTACGCGAATTTCTACATAGCCAATGGAATCGTACTTGTGCCAACGTACAACCAAGAATCCGACGAGATTGCTCTGGCAACCCTGCGCAAGTGTTTCCCGGATCGCAATGCGATGGGCATTGATTGCCGAGAACTCATTTGGGGATTTGGAGCAATACACTGTGTAACGCAACAGCAACCTCAGGGTATAGCTTTGGGAACGTGAGAGAGCAATATTCTTGTCCCTCCCGAGGGGTAGATCGCGCGCTCTGCACTCTGTGCCCACCATCGCAGTGCGCAGAGTTTTCTTCTCTCTCGCAATGTCATTGTGCCGGCGACATCTTGCGTACGTGTGATGGTCAACGATAATGAAGATCTCTTTCCTCTCCCCTAATGCCAAAAAAGAAGAAGGGTAAGAAGAAGTAATCGCGGATGCCTCTCCATTGCACCGTACGTGGCTTGCCACGAGTCGGTTTCTCAGGGCTCTGCCCTGCTCCTCAAACACTTCGGTGTTTCCCCCGCAAGGGGGTTTTTGTTGTGCGAGAGGTACAGTACCTCTATTCCTATTCCCTTCAAATATGCGCATATCCTGCCTCCTCCTCATTGCACTCCTCATTGCAAGTTGTCAGCCCGTATCTCCTGTAGCGGAGGATCCGATTGACCATGCGCTTTCCGCATGGGAATCGTCCGTACGCGATAGCGCACCCGATTTCGACCGCACGACAATGACGCTCGTAAACACACGCGCCATCGATGCGATGCCACGGGGAACCGTCACTCCTGGCTCTCCGCTTGAGGAAGTGACGCAACGGGCATTTGCCTCATCAGTCTCACCCGATGGGACGCAGACACTCGTTCTCCTTGCCGGTGAGGAACCCGACAGCGAAGTTCTCCTCATCGCGCAGAACGGAGAAGTTGAGCGCGTGCTCTACTGCGGGACCCCGTGCCGCTGGACGCACGTCGCGTGGGTAGATGACCATCGATTTGTCGTTGCAGGGTTGGAGGAGGCATTCACCGAGACCGGGGAATCCCCCTGCACAGAGGGCACTCCTCTCTGTGTACAACCGGTGTACTACCTCTTCTCCCGTGGAGACGAGACTGTTGAGCGCTTTGCAGGAACACCGGTTTCGCTGCAGGAGCTACCGCGGTAGCGATGTAAATTGCGCAAGAATGTGCTGGATCGCACGCGAACTTGTCCTATCCTCTTGCGCTACCATGCGCCTCACCAGAACATTCCACGTCGTGAGCGAAGGGGAAGACGGAGCGTATGAACGCAGATCCGTTCCCACCGCCGTCCTCAAGCAAGATCTCGCAATGTGGTTCAGCAATGGCTGTACGGGATCTCTGCCGGAAGGAGTGACGCCGCTGCGCACGAGCAACCGCATCTTCGTGGTAGGAGAGGAACCGGATGAGGGAACGCTCCTCTACCGAAACGGAGCCCGTGTCCACGAATGCACATCCGCCTATGCCGCACGGCGCAGAACCGCGCACCAGGCCGCTGCGTACGATGCCGAACGCGAACGCGGATGCACAGCAGAACGGCAACGGGCACTCGCGAGTATGAAGAACGCAGCGACGAGGGATTGTTCGGTCCTCACGCGGGAGATTGAAGCATCGCAAGCCGCATTCGATGCACTGGATGCGCGTTTGCAACGATTGCGCGAGGAAGTACGCCACGGTTGCATTCCCGTGCTCCGCAGTACGCATCAAGCGCGCTTTTACCCCTGCAGAGCGGCGGCGAAACAGTTCGTAGGAGAGGATCTCGGCGAGGTTCTCGCTCCTCTTTCCACACTGCGGGTCAAGCCCTTTACCGATTACCGCAGACGCATCCTGGAGCAGGCAGAAGCAATAGAGTGCATCCTGCTCAACGGAAAACTCCACAACAATCGCGCTATCCCCGCGGTGAGAGAGGCCCTCAACGCCGTGCAGGGCATACAGCTCCACGAATGCCTCCGGGAGCGCGTCGAGGAGCTACACTGGCTCCTCACCCGTTGCCCCGTGCACGGTGACATTGCGGCATCGATTCAGGACATACGTTCCCTGGTGATGGAACCGCTGTTTGCAGAGGAAGCACGACCTCTGGACCCCGAAGATCCTCTCACGATCACGCGCACTGCACGCGACTATATGGGAACACTCCTCATGCAGTGCGGGGAGCAGAGAGAACCTCTGCTGCGCACACTGAAGTCTGAGCTCACTCCTCTCCCTGGAGCAGAGCGGTGATGCGCAGGTATTGCTAATGCACAATAATTGTTTTACAGTAAACTTACGGTGACCCTCCTCTCCTCTAACCATAACGCACGCAGACGCTCAGAAGAGCACGAACCTGAGCAGATCGCCGATGATGTCTCCGCAGTGATCGACATCACGGATCTCAAGTCGCTCATCCGCGGCAACGAACGGGAACGCACTGAAACCCTGGCACGTCTCCTGGGCATCGAGGGAACGACGCGCGAAGGGATCGCCCATGCGCTGGGCATGCTCCCCGACCTTATCCGGCTCTCGTACCGCAACTCCCGCAAAGGTTGCGCTCTCTTGCGTGAACTCAAGATGTTCCCTTCCGAGCGGATCAGGGCAGCGCAGGAATGGGTCCTGCGTGCACAAGTGCGTGCGGACGTGCACGCGCTCGTCACACAACCGCAAAGGGAGCGCCCCCAGCAGCAGACGCTCTTCGATACACGCACGGACTACCATGACTTAGGATACTGAGGTGAAGGCGTACCACAGCACTCCTGCGCATGCGGCGGCGATGACCCACCGTGCCCGCCGCGACCAGGCAGCTGCCCACCAGAATTGCGGCGGCGTGACCCAGAGGAGGAGCGTATCTTCGGGGAGATGCTTGCGTGCCAGGCGCAACATGTTCTTCTTGTGCGCCTGACCCAGGACGAAGACCGTGAGTGGACTCTGCGCATGCTCAAGAACTTCGCGCAAAATCGCGCGGTCGCGCTGCGGGGAGGCAAGGAGAGCGTTGAACCGTTTCACGAGCGCATTGCGCTCCTGCATCGCCTCAAATTCCTCCTGTGTGAGCCTCTTGCCACCCTTGGCCCGCGCGCTGCGATAGGTGTTCTTGGCTTCACAATCGCGTATTCCCGCCTGGAGGATGGCGATCCCTTCTCCTACTGCGGCGTGCGCCTGCATTTGCTCAATGGGGAAGATCGTCACCTGCGGGTGGAGCGCCTGCAGCACGGCAAGTGCATTGAGGGCGGTCGCAGCGCGCTCCGCTTCCTCACCGTCGCGACGTTTAAGCGCACGGCGCCACCGCTGCGCGGTGGAAAGGAGAAAGTGTTCGGCTCCTTGTGTGGATAGATTACTGCGGTACTCCATGAGGAGCACATCGCTCAGACGAGCGTACCCATCGCCGGAGAACCCCTCCTGTCCGAAGGTTCCTACACCCTCCTTTTGGAGGAGCCGCTCGCACGCCGCAGCAATCCACGCCTGAATCTTGCCAATGCTACGCGCTTCCAGACGTCGGAAGCGTCCGGTGAGTACCGGGTGCATCTGCCCGAGCGCGATTACAAGACGTTGAGCTCCCCTGTGCTTCCCTGCAATGTCGAAACGCGCTCGCGGAAACATACGCGCACTCTTGAGTGTCGCAATGCGATCGGCGGCAACGCCGGTGTGCTGCCAGGGAAGAATCATGCGCAGATAGTGTAGCAAGAGTACCTGAAGAAACGCAGCCTCTAGCTTCCCCATAGAGAGGAGATCTGCCACACTAACGCCCCCCTGTGGCACAGAAGCCCATCCGTGAAACACAGGCAAAAGCACTCATCCGCGACCAATGGCCGCAGGAGTACGCAGCAGGCAAACCGGCAATCCGCTTTGCGGAAATCGACGGAAGCACCGACCTTCTCGCTCTCCCCCACAATCACCCGTGGCTCACGGAGGGGAAGGTGGTCGCCAAGGTTGATGAGCTCTTCGGCAAGCGCGGCAAGTTGGGATATGTACAGGTGGCCGAAACCTGGGAAGAAACGAAGATCTGGATGGAGGGCCTGCGAAAAACCACCGCGACGGTCGCCGGGCGCTGTGGTGTGCTCGAACACTTCATCGTGGAGCCCTTCGTTGAGCATGAGGAGGAGCTCTACCTCGCTTTCACGTGCGAACGCACCGAGGACGTCATCCTCTTCTCGCGGAAGGGCGGCATGGATGTGGAGGAGCAGGGTGCGTCCATCGTGCGCATCCCCGTTCCTCTAGGTACTGAGCCTGAACTTTCGCAACTCCAAGGGCTGGACACGAAACTCACGGCGACGATCCGCGGACTCTTCTCCCTCTTTCGTTCGCTCGATCTCCCCTCCGTGGAGTTCAATCCCATCGCCGTCAATGCGCGTGGCGTGTACCTGCTCGACTGCGTCGCCCGCGTCGACACGTGCGCCGCCTTCCGTCAGCGATCCACATGGGGGTTATTGAGCATCCCGGAGGGTTTTGGCAGCACGCGTACTCCCGAGGAGCTCTTCATCTCCGATCTCGACGCAAAGAGCGGCAGCTCACTGAAGTTTGTGTTGTTGCATCCTCAAGGCCGCATCTGGACGATGGTTGCGGGGGGAGGAGCAAGCATCATCTACGCCGATGCGATTACGGCGCAGGTCGACCCCAAGGAGCTGGCCAATTACGGAGAGTGGTCAGGAAATCCGAGTACCGATGAAATGGAGGCGTACACCGGCAAGATTCTTTCGCTCATCGAGAAGAACGACCGAGAGCAAGCACTCATCATCGGCGGCGGGATTGCGAATTTCACCGACGTGGCACGCACGTTCGCCGGCGTGATCGCCGCGCTTGAGGACCATGCACCCAAACTCAAGAACCTGAAGATCTTCGTGCGTCGTGCCGGTCCCAATGATCGCCGGGGCTTGAAGGCGCTGCAAGAGGCGTGCAATCGCCTGAGAATTTCCTGCGTTACGCATGGAGCGGAGCTCCCCATGACCGCCGTCGTCTCTGAGGCGCTCTCCGCTCTCCACCTGACTCCTGACTCCTGACCACTCCCGTGTCCCTCCTCTTCTCCCCCACAACTCTGGCTATCGTCTACGGACGCAAAATGGTCTCCGTGCAGCGGATGCTGGACTTCGATGTCCTTGCAGGGAGGAAGCCGAGCGTTGCGTGCATCGTGGACCCTGTGAGTAGCGCACCTCAGAAAACGTTCTTCGGTGCCAAGGAGTTCCTTCTGCCGGTGGTGCGCACGTTGAAGGAAGCACGCGAGCGCTTTCCTCAGGCCGACGTGCTCATCAACTTCGCTTCGCAACGCTCCGCCGGTGCCGTAGTGCTTGAGGGAATCGCACGGGAAGTGCGCGTGATCGCCACCATCGCCGAGGGCGTGCCGGAGAGCGATACGCGGCAATGGATCGTGGAAGCGCAGAGGAGCGGAACCACCCTGATCGGACCTGCGACCGTCGGCGCGGTGACTGCCGGAGCGTTCCGTGTCGGCGATACTGGCGGGAGCACGGAGCACCTGATCGCCAGCAAGCTCCACCGTGCAGGGTGCGTGGGATACGTGGGGAAGTCCGGCGGGATGAGCAACGAACTCTACCGCATGATCGCAGAGCACTCTTCGGGCATCGCGGAAGGCGTCGCCATCGGCGGCGACCGCAACCCGGGCAGCACGCTCCTCTCGCATATTCTGCGCTACCAGGAGGAGCCTTCGATTGCGATGATCGTCATGACCTCGGAAATCGGCGGACGCGAGGAGGAGGACATCGCCAAAGCTCTCAAGGAGAAACGGATCACGAAACCGCTCATTGCATGGGTAGCGGGAACCTCTGCAGAGCACTTCCCCAAGGACGTGCAGTTCGGTCACGCAGGCGCATGGGCGGCAAGCAGTGCCGAGACTGCGCAGGCCAAGAACCAGCTCTTAAAGAAAGCAGGCGCCCTGGTGCCGCAGCGGTTTGAAGGATTGCCCGAAATCATCGCAAAAACCTATGAAGCGCTCAAAGCGAGCGGTAGAGTGCAGGACCCCATGGAACCCATCCTCCCTGAACTCCCTTCCGATCGCCGCAGTGCGCATGTGCAGTGCACAATCAGCGACGACCGGGGAGCAGAGGCGACCTACGGCTCCACGCCTATCTCGCAGTTCATCCACGATGGCTCACTGGTGAAGACCCTTGCCCGCCTGTGGTGGAAAACAGACCTCACGCAGGAGGCGCTCACGTACCTGGAGATGATCCTCGTCGCCGTTGCCGACCACGGACCGGCTGTCGCCGGAGCGCACAATGCGATTGTCGCGGCGAGCGCGGACAAGGATACGGTGAGTGCGCTCTGTTCGGGGTTGCTCACCATCGGCCCGCGCTTCGGCGGCGCGGTGGACGCTGCCGCCCGCGCGTTCTTCGACGCCCATGCGCGCGGTCTTTCGCCCCAAGAATTTGTGGACGCAATGAAGGAGCAGGGCGAACGTATCCCGGGGATCGGTCACAAAATCCGCTCGGTGCACAACCCCGATACCCGTGTTAGCACTCTCCTCGCCTTTGCGCAGGATCACTTTGGTGATCTCCCCCTCACGACCTACGCCCTGCAGGTGGAGCGCATCACAACGACGAAGAAGCCCAATCTCATCCTCAATGTAGACGGGCTCATCGGTGTGTCGCTCGTGGATATCCTCCTTCCGCAATTACCCAAGGATGTCGCCGATGGCTTCTTTGAAGCCGGATACTTAAACGGCCTCTTCGCGCTGGGACGCAGCGTGGGGATCCTGGGGCACATCTTCGACCAAAAGCGCCTCAAGTCCCCTCTCTACCGCCATCCGCAGGAAGACATTCTGTATGGAGAAGGGACACTCGACTAACTACGCATCTATGGAAGACATTGACGACGATTGCGAAGGCTCTGTACCTCTGCGCTGGCGTATCGCTCTCTCGCAGGAGGAAGCCCGGCAATGGGAAGGCAAGACCGATCTCACTGCGGACGACGTCATGGAATCCCTGGTGGAAGAAACGCTCCACACGATGCACATCGCCAGCGCGGGGATTTTCATCGAGCCTCTTGATGATGGCATTCCAGAAGACCCCAGTGAGGCCGATGGAGACGAGGTCTACGTACTGGAAATCGCCGATATTCCCCGGAACCTGCAGGAGGACGTACGAAGGAATATCGCCGTCCTCTTCGCCGATACGCGCATCACGGAGCTTGGTGAGGAGCGCGTCACGCCCTTCGCCGAGACGCTCTACTACTCCCTCCGTCTCCCTCGTGATCAGGCCGCCAATGGCGATGTCGATGACATTGCCGGAGAGCTCCGAGACATGATCCGCAGTGCGCTGCATGCAGGCAGCATTGATGTTCTTGTGGATGCAGAGCCCGGAACGAAGCGGAGAGAATTCTTCCTCAAGATATCCGGCGTACCACCAGACGACATCGCCTCCGTACAGGAAACAATTTCCTCGCTCTTCGACGAATATACTCATAAGCTTCGCGAAATTGATGAGGAAGATTGGTGCGATGCCACAGGAGAAGCGGCCAACGACGAGGAGGGCGAGGGATGGAAGCCGGATTCCTGGTCTTTAGACAACGAAACTTGATTGCTCCAAAGAAAGCAGCCACCGCTTGCGTTCGCTCCCGGCACCGTATTCCCCGACTCCCCCACGCGCAGGAACGACACGGTGACATGGCACAATGAGGAGGAGCGGATTTACCTTGAGTGCGCTGCCCACCGCCCGAGCTGCGTCCTTCTTCCCCACAGAGCACGCGAGCTCCCCGTACGTCACCGTTTCTCCGTAGGGAATCGTCATCGCCGCCTCCCACACCGCCTGCTGGAAATCCGTCCCCTGCATCACGAGTGCGAGGGAGGTAAAGCACTTTCTCTCACCGGCGAAGTACTCCTTGAGTTCCCTGACGCCATCACGCAACCACGGATGCAGGAGGTCTCCTTCCTCTCCCCCTTTACAGAAGGCTACGGAGCGGATACCGCGCAGTGAGGCTTCCACCCGCACGGGGCCGATGGGCGAGAGGAACACAGCGGAGATGATCTCAGTGAGCATGGGAGCATCATAGAGGAAGAACAGGACTGCGTGCGTTCCCCATGCGCCTACTCGCTCCTCCTACGAATATTGACGTAATTTGCCATTTAGCGTACAATTATCGTACGTACTCCCTCTTCCATGCCTGAACGAGAGAAGACTGAATCCAGAGAACTCATCCCCGGTAGCGGGACTCGGATAGCGTACCCGACGGGAATATCGGAAGTGCGCTCTCTGCTCACTGCCGTCCTTGAGGATGATCGCCGTGGACATGGTGACGAAGCTGTACCAACGGAAGTACGTGATGACGAACTCCCTCCTGAACAGAAACAGATGCTGCTGACCGCTCTTGAGAAACGACTGAGTCGACCCAATGCATGCAGGGCCAAGGGTGTCACGTATGCAAAGGTGGAAGCTATTCTAAACCGCAACCCCCGCCTATTGCGCAGTCTGTACTACGCAGAGCAGATGGGGGGATACATGGAGGTGACCTCACTCAATAACACAACGATCGTATTTGATGATGTTGCCCAAGAGCTGGATGTCGCAGCACAGATACATGCACTTGATACACTCGGAGGCACTCCAGTACGAGAAACGGCAGTAAAAGCGCTGGAATTGGACATCTACGCAATAAGGAGTTATTTGCACGTACCATCCGAAGATGAAGATCCCAGAGGATTGAACTACTACGAATTCCTCGTGTTGTGTACAGCGTACGGATTGGAACCGATGTCGCAAGATGTGTATGACTCCCTGCAGAATCAAACACCACTTGATCGCAAAACCACATGCTGGCTCAAGACGGAGAAGCCGCTATTGGACAAGAACTTAGCACGTCACGGTTTCCGCAACACCTGGATTGAGGGAAGAGGAAGTTCCGTGTTTGGTACACGACCGGCCGTTGATCGTCACTTCGACATACGTGGCGGCCGCTTCCGCATTCAGGGGAACATAGCGTAGTTGATTGTTTAAATGTGTACGCGGTGCACCTGTGCTCCTTTTTCACATTCCCTCTCATTCGACTATACTCCCTGGTATGTTCAACCTCTTCCGCTACGGCATCCATTTCGGCCCGCAACAGCAACCTCGGCCACAGTTTAGCACCGGGTTGCTGCTCAACGGGCTCCTGTGTGTGCTCTTCGGGCTCGCGATCATCGCCAACCCCGACCTCGTGGCGTACTTCGTCGCGTTCGCGCTGCTCTTTCTGGGCGCGTCGCTCCTCACCGCGTGGTGGAGAACGCGGCAGTGATCAGCCTACGAACAATGCTTGGCAGCGCGCTCGATCCTGGTCTCGTCGTAGTACGGGCCTCGGCCTTGCGTTTCGGCCATGGAGCACCTTCCTTTCTGCAGCGATGCAAAAGACCGGTTTCAGCGCTCTGGCACTGTAACGCCCTTCTGCAGATTTTTGGCCGTCACCATAGACAATCTAAAAGAGCTTGCTACCATTTTTAGCAAGCAGAAGAGGAGAAAGAAGTTCCACACCGATTTGGAACAGGGTGGGGTGACACGGCTGCTGGAGCGATGAACGCCAACCCTCCACTTCCCTGCCCCGTTCCACTCCCCCATGGAACGTGTTTGTTCGCTTTGACAAGCGGTCAACCAAAATTGGTAGAGGTCGGTTTTGTAAACCCCTAGTATGCCGCCCCATTCCTGTGGCTCAATGATCAATGACGCATGCAACTACCGGCCCCAGACCTACGCACTCCTGACGTGTGACATCGACCTGCGTAGCCCCAAGCTGCTTCCTGCCGTCCCCCTCACCATGCAGCGCTTCCTCGCCTTCCGCGATGCCATTGGATTCGCCCAAAGGGCGCACCGCGGACAGCTGCGCCTGGACGGTCGCGCTTTTGTTTCTCATCCGCTCGCCGTACTGCAGCTCCTCCTTGCAGCCAGCATTGATTTGCCGCACGCGGCGTATGTCGCCGCGCTCCTCCATGATACTGCGGAAGACGGCACGGTGAGCATTGCGGATATCCGATCCTCCTTCGGTGATGATGTCGCCGATGCCGTGGAGGCCCTTACCCGACCGGCGAAGTCCGTGGGCGAAAGCGCTCAGGATTGCGAGGAGGCCTATCTTTCGCAGCTCGTTGCGGCCAATGCAAGGCTCCCCTTCGTGCTCCTCATCAAAATGGCGGACCGTCTCCATAATCTGGAAACGGCGCAGTTCCTGCCACCCCAGCGTCGCGAGGCGCTCATGCACGAAACCGCAATTTTCTACCTCCCCGCCCTCCTGCGCGAAGAACCTCGCCAAACACACTACTGCGATGCGTATAGGGCACTCTGCGGGCTATTAGAAGAGTGTATTGCCCACCGCATATAGACCTGTAAAGCTCTTCACCAAGAGAAAAAACGCGGTATAGTCTTTGGGTGTTCCGGATTCTTTGCGCCACCACCGCAGTACAGCTACAGCAGAAATTGCTGCATAGGGAGTTTTGGCTGCAGCTTTTTTTGGAACGCATTTTTCCACTGGCCATACCTCTGCTCGCCTGGATTTCTATCTTTGAGTACGCGCAGGCAGACGAACTTGCGGGGTGGGCACAGAATGAGATGGTTGCTTACTACATTCTCGTTTTCATGATCGGACTTTTCACCGACATCCAATTCCACTACGAGATGAGCACGATGGTGCACATGGGGACTCTCAACCAGTGGTTGATCCGACCGCTCTCGTTCCTAGAGACCGCGCTGAGCCACATTCTTGCTCGCATCGCGCTGCTCTTTATCCCGGGAATTACCGCATTACTCTTGAGCTTCTGGCTCTTCCCTTCTGTTTATGCCAGTCTCACATTTTCTTCCTTCCTCAATAGTCTTGCCGTGCTTCCACTGACCTTGGTCCTCTTCAGCTTACTGAGCGTGCTCGTTGGCATGTTCTCTTTCTGGTTCATCAAAACCGATAGCATCTTTGCACTGCTCATGCTCGTACTGGAATTCTTTGGCGGCAGACTCCTACCCTTGGATATGCTGCCCTCCTGGCTGGAATACGGCAGCCGCGTTTTACCCCTCCGCTTCGGTATTGCAGGACCAGTGGAGGCAATTCTGTTTCCACACACCACGGCACTGGCACCGCTCCTCCTTGGACAAACACTATGGTGTCTTGCCTTGGTTCTTTTTATTACCCTCCTCTGGCGTGCCGGCATACGGCGTTACGACGCCGTCGGCGGATAACGTATGCGCTATCATTTCTTGATCTTCCGGCGAGCCATTCTGCTCCACTTCCTCCGATGGTGGCGTTACCGCGCCGATGTCCTCATCTGGATAGTGACCATCTGGTGCATGCTTGGCATACATGCGGTATTCATTTATGTCACGTATTCCGCAAGTGGAGGTAACTTCTTCGGGTATTCGGGCAACGAGGTTTTCGGTTTCTTCGGCGGCGCACTACTCGCGTCGGGGATTGCGCAATCATTGATCGTAGGTGTGATCATTACCCTCAACAAAGCCGTATGGCAGGGAAACCTGGATTATTGGCTGTTGCAACCCCCTCTCTTTCTACTCCGCATCATCACCGAAGAATTGGGAATCATATGGTACTGGCCACACATCATCGTGGGGAGCGGCATCATAGTGTTCATGTTCCCCTTCCATCTTTGGCCGCTGGCTTTTTTGAGTGCGTTGGTCGCCAGCACCATCGAAATGGGAATCGTGCTTCTCTTATGTCTACCAGCCATCCGTTGGGGAAGATGGGACCCCTACGAAGGACTGTGGGAATACTTCGAAAGCGCCCGTTCTATCCCAATTGGACGAAGTAGAAGTTTTATGTTATGGCTTGCTTCTTTCGGAGTTTTGCAGTATTCTCTCGCTCTCGAAGTCATCACGGGAAAGATGTCGATTTTCACTCTTCTCCTGATCTCTGTCGGCGTGTGGTCTCTCGCCCTCCTCCTCCTCAAGATTCTTGTTCGCACTTACGGTTCCGCCTCTTCCTGACTACTCCCATGGCCGACGCCATTGTCGTCAAAGACCTTCAACGCAGGTTCCGGCACTACGAGAAGAAACCGGGGTTGTTCCCAACCTTGAAGAGTGTGGTGTGGCGTGAGTGGAACGACGTCAATGCTGTGGACGATATAAGCTTTACCGTTCCCGAAGGGAGCTTCGTCGGCTTTCTGGGCCCCAACGGCGCCGGCAAGACGACGACCCTCAAAATGCTCTCGGGCATCCTTACTCCCACTGCGGGAACATGCAATGTCCTCGGTTTTACCCCTCACGAACGCAAGCGCGCCTTTAAGAAGCAAATCGGCTTTGTGATGGGCCAAAAGACCCAGCTCATCTGGGATCTGCCACCCACCGATACCTTTGTGCTCCACCGCGACCTGTACGAGATCCCCCGTGCACAGTGGAACGAAACGCTGGCCACATTGACCGAACTCCTCAGGGTTGAACACGTCCTTTCCACTCCGGTGCGCCAACTCTCGCTGGGCGAGCGCATGAAGTGCGAACTCATCACCTCGCTCCTCCACAAACCCAGGGTGCTCTTCCTGGATGAACCCACCATCGGTCTCGACGTGATTTCACAGATGCATCTATGGGAATTTTTGGGAACCTACCAAACCAAGGAAAATATAACCATTCTCCTCACTTCCCACTACGTGCACGATATCGCCAACCTCTGCAGGGATGTGATCATCCTCAATAAGGGCAAAAAGGTTTTCTCCGGCCCCTTTGAATCGCTCATCGAAAAAATGGAACCGGAGCGCTGCGGTATCATCCGCTTCCGCAAGGATCAACTGGCAAAGGAGCAGACGGAAAAAATCGCCAAGATGGTAAAAGAACGGCACCTGGAGCAGATTGATCCCCGCACATACCGCATTGCCGTGCCGCGCTGCGAACTTTCGGCAGCCACGCAATGGATGCTCAAAAGCTTCCCCATTGAGGAGCTGCGGATGGAAGAGGTAGACCTGACAGAGGTGATCGAGAAAGCATTCGCAATGGAGTCGAGAGCGTAAATATGCTCCATGCATGTCGCACTGAGCAGCCTGTCCTGCCTGCCAGCCATAGCTCTCTGAGCGACGGCTGGAGCCTGCCGAAGGAGAGTCGAGGGGTGACACAGTGGGCGTCATGGTTCGACTCCCTGTCTGCCGACATGCAGGCCTCACCCCTCTCCTCTGCGGCCATGGAGAAGGGAAAGTACTTGTATGTGTTTTTGTGTTCCAACCTCACCCCTCACCCCTCTCCTCTGCGAAGGAGAGGGGAAATGTTTTGTGTGTGTACATGGTGCTTAGTGGAGAACGAACCGAGCAATACGGTCGAGAACTGCAGAGACGTCCCGAGCAATGTCGTCATTCCAAATACGCAAAATGCGGTATCCTCTCTCCATAAGATACACGTCGCGCCCCGCATCATGTTCACGCTGATCCCGAGTGCGATGCACACCGCCATCAACTTCGATGATTGCACTGCGTTCTGCACAGAGAAAATCCGCGATGAACGGACCGATATTCACCTGCCTTTTAAACTTGAGACCATGGCACCTGCGATCACGCAGCACATGCCAGAGAAGTAGTTCTTCCGGTGTCATATTCCTCCTGAGTTGCCTGGCAAATGCCAGCTTCTGCTTCTTCCGTGCCCGTTCTCGCACATCAACACTCATAGAAAAGGACTATACCTGACCACTGCAAATCCGTTTGCGTTCCGACCTTACCCCTCTCCTCTGCGGCCATGGAGAAGAGAAAGTACTTGTATGTGTTTTTGTGTTCCAACCTCACCCCTGCCTGCCGGCAGGCAGGCCTCACCCCTCTCCTCTGCGAAGGAGAGGGGAAATGTTTTGTGTGTGTACATGGTGCTTAGTGGAGAACGAACCGAGCAATACGGTCGAGAACTGCAGAGACGTCCCGAGCAATGTCGTCATTCCAAATACGCAAAATGCGGTATCCTCTCTCCATAAGATACACGTCGCGCCCCGCATCATGTTCACGCTGATCCCGAGTGCGATGCACACCGCCATCAACTTCGATGATTGCACTGCGTTCTGCACAGAGAAAATCCGCGATGAACGGACCGATATTCACCTGCCTTTTAAACTTGAGACCATGGCACCTGCGATCACGCAGCACATGCCAGAGAAGTAGTTCTTCCGGTGTCATATTCCTCCTGAGTTGCCTGGCAAATGCCAGCTTCTGCTTCTTCCGTGCCCGTTCTCGCACATCAACACTCATAGAAAAGGACTATACCTGACCACTGCAAATCCGTTTGCGTTCCGACCTTACCCCTCTCCTCTGCGGCCATGGAGAAGAGAAAGTACTTGTATGTGTTTTTGTGTTCCAACCTCACCCCTGCCTGCCGGCAGGCAGGCCTCACCCCTCTCCTCTGCGAAGGAGAGGGGAAATGTTTGTGTATGTTGTTTTGTAAATAGAGGAGACAACAAACAGAACAGTACACCTACAACTCCCCTCTCCTGCGACGAGGAGTGCGGGCCGGGGGTGAGGTCCCCACCCCCCCGTTCCACAGGCTCATGGAACGTCTTTGTTGGCTTAACTAAGCCAAGGGTAGGAGCATGGAACGATGGGATCAGGAAAGGCCCCTCCCTCTGAGCAAGGAGAGGAGGTGTACTGAAGGGACATACGGTTCCCCCTTTGAGCATATGGCATCCAAGCGAAACCATGAGGAGCACATCTGCCGCATCCATGCATGCGAGCCCAGGCGCTTGCTGGCGCTCGATGCGGCAATCAACGAATTGAGCGGG